>JBCCDY010000007.1:0-282449 GCA_039030555.1 Bacteroidota bacterium | reverse complement strand
GGTAGCAATTACTGTATTTTTTTGAACCAAGACTAGGAGGAGATTCCCGGTTAAACCGTTCAATGACAGGATCTACTAGCTTTTTCATAAAACGTTACTTATAGTTTATCTTATCCTTGAGGCTGTTGATGAATAAATAGGTATAATAACCACTGCAAACCTCACTCGAAGCGTCATTGTACGGCTTGACCGGACAATCTCAGATATTAACTTATCCCATATCCTCAACCTCATCAAATAAATCCCTTAGCTCAGGATTGTGTTTCCGGATCAATTCACCTTTCCAAGCCCGATTGTACTTTTTGATCCTCTTTTCTCTGTGAATAGCTTCCTCAATGCTACCAAAGAATTCATAATAAACTAGATCGATGCATTTATAAGTTTTTGTGAATTTAGAGCCTTGTCCGTTTTTGTGTTCGTAAGCCCTGTTGTATAAATCGGAGGTTACGCCAATGTATAATACCGTTCTGGTTTTGTTTGAGACGATGTAAACGTATCCTCCTTTGGGTCGCATTAAATGAATTTAATGATTATTGAAGAGATTCCCCGGATAAACCGTGGAATGACGATCGTCGTTAACCCTTTCCAAACTTCAGAAATAGTAGTTTTTACCTTTCTGAATTTTCTAGATCAATAATACCATCATTCAAAATGCATGGTACAAAGCTAACTCGAAGCATCATTGTCCGACTTGATCGGACAATCTCTCAATATATATTTAGTGGTTCAGGACTAAAAGCCGAAGAATGGAAAATCTAACTCTTAAAAGGAAAAACAGCCTTCAGTTTCTGATCCCTCAACCAGAGACTTAACCATATCACCACACCGAAAACGATTGGGAACATGGTGTTGAACATCGGATCGCCATGAATGACATGTGAGGCTACAGCCCCTCCCAGCCATCCGGTAAGTAATAAAGCACCAAGAATTGAAGTTTTAGGAATAACATATAAGATCGTGCTAACCAACAATACAATACCGAGATAAACTACAGAGGTTTCAGGGTAGCCCAAACTTGTGGCTCCAGCAATCGCCGATTCCGTTTGAAGGAGATTCATAAAAGCGCCCATCAGGAACATAATGGTTACAATGCCCTGAAGGATGTAAGAAGCCCAAAGAAGGCCTTTAGGGGTTTGGTTGGTTTCTTCCATTTGATGTTTGTTTTATGTAAGATTGAAGTAATTAAACTTTGGACAATTCGTCTATTAAATTCTTTGCCTGCTCAATACCTTCCAACGCTCTTTTTCTACCGGGCCCTTTCTCCAAAGACTTTTCAAATTGAGCGATGGCCTCCTCATATCTATCCTTTTTGATTAACCATTCTCCATACACTTCATAAGAAGGTGTATAAATTTCAGGAGGGCCAAAATTAAAGGAAAGACTGCTCTCCAAAGCAACCGCTTTCTTTATCAGATCTTCTACAATTGTATCGTTTTCATTTTTGGCTTGGGCCAATCTGGCTTTTAATAGTAAGGTCAATACTTCTGATCGGTCTAAATCCGATTGGCCAGGTGCCCTTGAAGCAAATGAAACGGCACTACAAACCGTAATGCCTTTGGTAACCAGTTTGGTCTCTGCTTTTTGCATGTCGACTTCCATTTCAGAAATAGTAGTCTCCGCCTTTTCTAGATCACTGTTTTGAATGTATTTATATACAAGGCTGAATTTTTGTCCAACCCTTGAAAGTACATTCAGGTCGTCCGTGGAAACTTCGACTGAACTATATTCATGATCCCAGTTTTCGGTTTCAGCAGAGTAATTCCCAAGCATATCGATAAAATAGGCTCGGGCATAATTCGAATCATTATTCCTAATATGAGAAAGAAGATTCTTCATGATTTCGTCTGCTTTTTCTGTCTCTCCTTTTTGAAGGTGGCCATACATCTGCCAGTGATAAGCATGAAGGTTCCAGCGACCTGAACCATTACGCTCATTCTTTTTCAATCGGGCCTCAAAAGAACGAATGTTGGAGTTGATGACCTCATCCCACATTCCGAGGGCAATGTAAATATGGGAAGGCATGTGGAGCGCATGTCCGGCATCCGGAGCTACTTTGGAATAATTGTTTGCTGCCTCAAGAGCCAGTTTTGCATGATCAGGATCGTCATAGGAATGAATAAGGTAATGCAAAGCTCCTGGATGTTTTGGATTCTCTTTCAGTATGCCCTGAGCGATCTTCGCACCTTTTCCGTAAACTACATAGTCTCTACCCTCTTCAACAGAACCCAGCAAAGACAAGGCATAGAAAGCTGCTACCTCATGATTATCCGGATATTTCTGATTCAGTTTTTTCATATAATCAGCATAAGCGTCATCCCTCGAAATCTTATCGCCCTCTCCATAAAGAATCTCGACAGATTGGAAAATATCTTTTTCAAATTCAGAGTTGGCTTTCTGCATTCTTTCTTCCTTTGAAGACGCTAACTTTTCAAGCGTAGCAGTAGCCTTTTCGTAATTCTGTTCTGACCACAATGGATGATTGTAGGTCATGGCTTCTCCCCAATATGCTAATGCAAAATCAGGATCAAGTTCCTGTGCCTGTTGAAAGGATTCAGCCGACTCGCCATACATAAACGAATGGAGTAGAAGTACTCCTTTTTCGAAATGGGCAACTGCCTCCCCATGATCACTGGAAACCTCAAAATCAATAGAACCCAGTTTCGAACTTGACTCATCTTTTTGTTGGGAAGAGCATCCCAACAGCAAAATCAAGCTTAGGAAAACGAATTTGTAGGCTAACTTCTTCATGATAACAATGGCTCTTACAAATTACCCAGAATATTTTAAATGACACTGGTATCATTCTTTAACATTGACTATATACTTCTTTTTGAGATTTTTGGTTAATTTATTTGAAAGTATTCTAGTTCATCTTATAAGGAAAATTGATTATTTTAATAGAACATGAGAAGCAAGTATCTGGAGCTTTAAGTAAAAAATTGAACCTCAAGTGAAATCCATTAATAAGCCTTTAAAATTAAGTTTTGCTAAAATAACTCTTTCACTCAGTACTGTGATGTTTTTACTTCTATCATGCGCAGAGCGTATCGATACACCTTCTGACCTCATTGAGGCAAATCTCCAATCGACATCTGATGGGAAAAACTGGAATGAAATTAAAACGATGGTTTCAACTTATACTATTGAAACCAGCATAGGAGGAAATAAAGTATCTTCAAATAGCTATTCTTCCAGTATTAAATTACCCAATTTCCAGAGAACAGAATTATACAGTAGAGGTGCTTTAACTGAAATAACTCTATCGCAACCAGGGGGGAATTACTTAATTAAATTCAAAAGCGACGAATATGTTGGAACTAATATTATACCCTACGAAAAAGTCACAATTAACTCTGTCATAGGACTCAAAAAGTTAAAAGATGAGCTTTTATTAAAAGATTCCACATACGATAACAAACCGGCTTTCGTCTTGAAGAATGATAATACAAATGAGCTTTTCGTGTTCGATAAGGAAACTAAACTGCTGCTCGCTCATATATCCAAATCATTATATGGACAATCAACATTGACCTTCAGCGATTACAAGCGAGTTAATGGATATTTAATGCCATTTGAGCAGGTTGTTGAAATTCCAGAATCAGGTTACCAAACTCGAACCTCGTATTCAGATATTATAATCAATCAAGAATTATCGGATAGCCTTTTTCAACGAAAAAAAGAGTGGTATGTACTATCCAAAGGGCAAGAATTACCAGAATTTAAAGTGAAGTTGATTAATAGTAATGATTCATTATCTAAGGACGATTTAAAAGGAAAAGTAGTCTTAATTGATTTTTGGGCAACGTGGTGCAAACCATGTATAAAGGAATTTCCAAACATCGAAGAGAATTATGAGAAATACAAAGAAAGGGGATTCGAGGTTGTAAGTGTATCAATTGATGAAAACAGAAAGAAACTAGAAGACTATCTGAACAAAAAGCCTTTCAACTGGGAGTATAGTAGTTATATTGAAGGCGGGTTAGATAGCGATATTGCCAGAAGTTTTCAAATATTGGCTATTCCGAAACCGATACTGATTGATCGTACAGGAAAAATTTTGGCCTTAGATGTAGAGGCCAGGGAGGAAAATCTTTCCAAGCTTCTTGAGCAATTACTTTGAAAAATTAAAATCTTGAAACCTTGTCAGATTACTTAACGTATTCTACTTTTGTAAGTGATTACTTACATAAATGACAGAGAAGAAAGAAAGTATAATCAATGCAGCTTTAGAGCTTTTTGCAAAAGAGGGTTTCAAGGCGACTTCAACCAGTAAAGTAGCCAAAGCCGCTGGCGTTTCGGAAGGTTTGATCTTCAGACATTTTGAAAATAAAGAGGGCTTGCTCGACGCTATCCTAAAAGAAGGTGAAGAGCGTGTCAAAGTACTTTTTGCTGATATTGTTCTGGAAACCAATCCTAAGGAGGTGCTTAGGAAAGCTTTGAATTTAGGCATTAAAATGAATGAAAAAGAAGCAGATGCACACTTTTGGAGACTTCAGTATAAAATAAAATGGGAGCTGGAATATTTTAATGAACAAAAGATGGAACCTCTGGAAAGAGCCTTGGAAGCCGCATTTTCCAAGCTAAACATTGAAGACCCCATATTGGAAGCCCGTCTATTCCTGATCAGTCTTGAGGGAATGGCTACCAGATTCTATTTACAGCAAGGATTTGACATGAATGAAATGCTCAATTTCATGAAAAAAAAATATGTGCTTTAAAAAAATTAAATTCATGATAAGTAAGTACTCACAAAATTTATGAAAAGGACACTTAAACTATTACTCGCAATACTCTCAGGTGTCATTATTCTAATCACTTTAGCTATTACCATATTTATGTATACCTCACCTCAATTCGGACAAAAACCTAAAGGGAAAGACCTTGAAAGGATTAAGAAATCGCAGAACTACAATAAAAAAGAGTTCGTGAACCTCATTGAAACAAAAATGGGATCATTTGGAGAAATGATGAGCACCTTACCTGATTTTCTATTTGCCAAGAATACTTCTCCGACTAAACTTCTTCCTGTAAAATTTAATCAAGCTAAATATAATAATACAGATAGCTTGTGTTACATCACCTGGTATGGCCATTCAGCATTTTTAATGGAGATGGAAGGGAAGCGAATTCTGATTGATCCCATGCTTGGAAACATCGCTTCTCCGGTTTCCTTCGGAACCAAACGGTTCAGTTATGAAAAAGCTATTCCGCTTGATGAATTAAAAGACATCGATGCAGTTATCCTGTCACATGATCACTATGACCATTTAGATTATCCGACAATTAAGAAAATCAAAGATGAAGTAGGTCATTTTTATACAGCTCTCGGAGTTGGGTCCCATCTTAAAAGTTGGGGAGTTCCTTCAGAAAAGATTACGGAGCTCGACTGGTGGGAGAAAAGTGAACTCGGCAATATTCAGTTAGTAGCCACTCCTGCAAGGCATTTTTCAGGAAGGGGAATTACAGACAGAAACTCTACACAATGGGCAAGCTGGGTTATTCAGGGAAAAAATCAGAATCTGTATTTCAGTGGCGATGGGGGTTACGGACCTCATTTCAAAGAAATTGGTGAGCAGTATGGCCCTTTCGATCTGGCTATGATGGAGTGTGGACAATACAATAAAGCATGGGAAGCCATTCATATGATGCCAGAACAGAGCGTTCAGGCTGGAATTGATGTAAAAGGAAAATTATTAATGCCTATTCACTGGGGAGCATTTAAACTCTCCATCCACGAGTGGACCGATCCAATAGATAGGTTTAAAAGGGCTGGTCTAGAATCTAATATTTCGATCATTCATCCTTACATCGGCGAACGATTTCAATTGGGAAAAGATCTACCACAGGAGAACTGGTGGCAACTGTAAAAAAGGACAGAGATATTAAAAAATAAACTATAAAATCATGACTCAAATTGATAAATCAAAACCCGTACTGGTAACAGGAGCAACAGGATATGTAGCTGGATGGCTGGTTAAAAAACTTCTGGAGGAAGGTATCATTGTTCATGCAGCAGTCAGAAATCCGGACAATAAAGAAAAGATCACTCACCTTGATAAGATTGCTTCCGAAGCCTCAGGTGAGATCAAATATTTCAAATCTGACTTACTTGAAAACGGATCGTATGCTGAAGCGATAGCTGGCTGTGAACTGGTTTTCCACACCGCTTCTCCTTTTACTTCCAATATTAAAGATCCACAAAAAGAGCTTATTGATCCGGCTAAGCTTGGAACCAGAAACGTACTGGAAGAAGCCAGCAAAACTGCTTCTGTAAAAAGAGTTGTTTTGACCAGTAGCGTTGCTGCGATATATGGAGATAATATCGATATAAAAGAAGCTCCAAATATGATTTTAACTGAAGACATCTGGAATACCAGTTCCTCACTGCAACATAATGCTTATTCCTATTCCAAAACACTGGCTGAAAAAGAGGCTTGGGAAATCTCCAAAAATCAGTCGCAATGGGACCTCGTGGTCATCAATCCTTCTTTGGTCATAGGGCCGGCCCTGAATCCAAAGACCATTACTTCAGAAAGTTTTTCAATCCTGAAACAGTTTGGAGATGGTTCATTAAAACCCGGTGCTCCAAAACTTGGAATAGGAGTCGTAGACGTTCGGGAAGTGGCTGAAGCGCACTTTCAGGCTGGGTACCGACCGGAAGCAGAAGGCCGCCATATTCTTTCGGGGCATAATACCTTCTTCCTTGATATGGCAAAAGCACTTCAGCCGAAATACGGAAAAGATTATCCTCTACCGAAAGGTACCCTGCCTAAGTGGTTAATTTGGATAGTTGGTCCATTCATTAATAAGAATATGACCCGAAAGTTTGTCTCCAGAAACATAGGGTATTCTTTCAAAGCCGATCACTCCAAAAGTCAGGAAAAACTAGGCATTAACTATCGATCTTTAGAAGAGTCTATGCATGATACCTTTCAGCAGTTGATTGATGAGGAGATAATAAAAAATTAGAAATTACGAATTTCGAATTATAAATTCTGCGTTGTTAATAAATAAGGAATTCTTCTCTCAATTAGAATAAATATTATTCTAAGAAATCATAATTTCGACCTATGAAAACAGCAGAAATACATACCAAACACGGAGTGATGAAAATCGAATTTTTCGAAAAAGATGCTCCAAAAGCCGTTAAAAATTTTACTGACCTGGCCTCAAAAGGATTTTATGATGGCCTTACTTTCCATAGGGTATTGCCTAATTTCGTAATTCAGGGTGGATGTCCCGATGGAACCGGTGCCGGCGGACCAGGATACACTATTGACTGTGAGCTGGATGGCGATAATCAATATCATGACAGAGGAGTACTTTCCATGGCGCATGCCGGAAGAAACACAGGAGGTTCTCAGTTCTTTATTTGTCACAGCAGAGATAATACTGCTCACCTGGATAGAAATCATACTGTTTTCGGAAAAGTTGTTGAAGGTCTTGACGTTATCGATGAAGTAAAGCAAGGCGATAAAATGGATAAGGTCGTAGTTAACGACTAATGTAAATCTCTAAACTTCCAATGTTTTGAACACATTGGAAGTCTTTCCCTCCTTTACTCTCTAGGCTTCAGTTCCGTAGAAAAATCATCAATCAAAAGTGTTCTTTCACACTTTGTTAAGTCCAGATTTGGATCAACCAGAAAATTTGGAGTGCGTCCATTTAATTTAGTTTTGATTTCAGCAGTTACGACAACATCATCAAACCCTTTCTCTTTCCATAGCTCCTCCAGATAGTAAGAAAAGACCAAAACAAGGTCTGTTTCAGCCGACATTTTCCGGTATTGTCGCCAGCTAAGATGGTCCATCGGATTCACCGTCCAATGTTCTCCGGTTTTTGGATCTTTCACATGAAACATAGACCGGCTTCCGGATTTGGTTCTGGTCATTAACCTCCACGAAAAACGATGGCCTTTCTCCGTCCAGTTAACATTGTTTCCAGTAAAGTAATGGCGATGTGGAATAAGTAAATGAACGGTCAAGAATATGGATAAGCCTACTGCTATAATCCTTTTAGATTTTAAAGTATAAGGAAATGCTTCCTTAGGAAATTTTTTAATATCAAGTTTTCTGATCAGCCATTTAGTAGGAAAAAATAACCATGTTGCGAGTCCGGTGAAAATTGAAAGCGTTCCTATACTCAAAAGGAAAAAATTAAGTGTATGGAAGGAACCTTGAACTACATTTGCAAAAAAACGAGTCTTTCTGAAAGCCAATAAATAAGCGATCAGGAGATCAAAAACCAGCCCTCCCATGCTGAAAGAATAAACAATCACATCAAAGACTTCTGGGCCCCATCTCGTAAAATAAGGCTTCCGTCCAAAAAAAGTTCTCAATGGTTCGGAATGATAGATCCAATCCACATTGAGCTTTGCGATCCCGGAATAGAAGTAGATCATCCCAATGAAGACCTGAAAAATCAGGATATTCCATCTTGGTATGTAATTCCGTTTTATCCTGGGTTTTCTCTTCGCATCTAAAGACCAGTATCGATGAGCATCGATAAACATCATCAGAAAAGTCAGGATCAGAAAGAGATAAAATTTATTCAGTGAATAGACAATATCCAGCATAAAGACATAAAGGAAACCGGCGAAGAAAACCCCCAGTGAAAGTCGATAACGGTATCCGAATGCGATTCCCAAAGCAGCTAAACTCAGGGTAGCATACAGTGCATACATTCCAGCCGGAGGAAGTCTATGTATCCACTCAAATCCATAGAAAGGGAAGTTCATTTTAGAATGGATATATGCTTCCTGCATCCAACCGATAAGCATCATGCCCACACACTCTACAAAGAACCATACCCCAATCATAATTCGGATTATGGCTATCTGCTTGATATCTGCCTTTTCAAAAAGAAAATTGAGTCTGCCCATTAACAGGCAAAATATAGAGTATGTAACTGTACCACAAATAGATTCATATTAAGATCGTATTAAACATGATCTGCATTCCTCAGTTTCTTTGGTATGAAAAAATTGGATCAGCGATCTAAAGACAGAATAATTGAGATGGCGTGGGAAGACAGAACTCCATTTGATGCTATTGAAAGTCAATTTGGAATTCCCGAAAAAGAGGTCACTAAGCTCATGAGAAGGGAGATGAAACCCTCCAGTTTTAGAATGTGGCGCAAGAGGGTTCAGGGAAGAAGCACTAAGCATCAATCCAGAAAAAGTGATGATGTCAAGACATTCAAATCAACTCTGCAAAAAGATATTAGCTTTAATAAAATCAGTAAGAGATGAATTTCTAGTTCAAACTTTGTAACCAACGCATTAATAAAACATCCTGAACTCTATATCCTTCTATTTGATCAATCATTTCATAATCTAAAAGTCTTTTTAAAGCTGTACTAACAGAGCTTGGTGTTCCTAAACCATATCGGTTAATAAAATCTTTTCCCATTGGATTTAGAGCCACTTCCTCCTTGGCTAAGGCAACGAGTAATTTCCATTGAAAGGTTGTTAGTAGCTTTTGAAAATTTGAAAATAATGGGACTTCTTGTGCCATAACTTCATGGAAAACACTTATAAGAGTAACACTGTTTATCTCTTTTTTTAATCCGAAAAGCTTATTGCAGACCAATTGAACATAGTATGTCTGCATTCTTGTCCATCTGAAAACCTCTTTAAGTATATCAGTAGGGATTTTTCTTTTCGCTTTATCGAAATGCTTATGTATGAACCGAGAGTATACTTGTTCTCCAATTGTAGAAAGCTGATAGAGCTGGGCACTTCTATAGAAAGGTCGATCAGCATTACTAAACATAGACTCCATCATATGGCGATAGCTTCCACTGAATACAAACCGGATCATTGGATATTTTTGGGTCCAACTTCGAAATAATGCCTCTGCTTCTTTTTCCGGATATCTTGTTATCTCCTGAAATTCGTCTATCGCAATAACAATCTTCTTTTTACTTTCCAAAAGATAATTTCCTATGATGTCTAATGACTGATTATTTATTTGTTCAGGTTGCTTATGAGTGAAAGTGATTTTAGGTAAACCTGATAAAGGATCGAAGCTCAGCGTTGCCCCAAGAGAACTTGCTATTTTCAGTAAACCAGATTTCAAGCCTTTCCGCATATCACCGAAATGCTCAATGATAGCTGAACCAATTTTTTGATTTGCTGACTGAATATTCGAAGTTCCGAGAAAGTCTACAAATATAGTTTCTGCGCTTTTTTCTTGCTTCAAATGATGGAACAAATGCTTTATCAGGGCAGATTTTCCTACCCTTCTTTCAGCATACAAAACAATATTCCGTTCATTAAATAATTGTTCTCTAAGCCAGCTCAGTTCATTTTCACGATTACAGAAATACTCTGGGCTATGGTATCCAGTGAGTATAAAAGGGTTACTCGGTTTAATTTGAGATTTCATATTTTGTATTACGCAATATACGTTACGCAAGTTACGTAACGTATATTACGTAATGAAAATTTAAAAAATCTCATCTATTACTTGCTGCAATTTCTTATCGATCGTCCATAGGAAAAGGTCATTATTTAATGCTGCTACGAAGATATAAGCATCTATAAGGCCTACGCCTCTTTGAATTAATCCATAATCATTTGAAAGTTTCCCAGCTTCTATAAAAAGGTCAGACTCATTAATCTTAGGGAGATTCTGCCAGAATCTATTGATAATACTCTTTTCTCGCTTAGCTCTGCAACCTTGTAGGAGTTCACCAAAAACAGCACTCACCGCAATAACTTCCCGCTTATCCAGATATGCATTGAGCATATCCTGATACTCTTCATTTCCTCTTAAATACTCTATCCAGATAGAGGTATCAGCTATGATCATCTACCTGTTTCTATTCAACTTTCTTATATATTGAGCTTCTTCTTCCATTACCATAGACTGCTTTGACACTTCCTTCTGTAACTGATTTATTTTCTTTTGAGATAAATACTCTTTTAAAGCTATTGTAATGCTTTCGGTGATATTCTTACCACCAGAGATTTTCATTACTTCTTCTATTAAATCATCTGAAATTAAGGCCGTAACTTTCATTGTATTGAAATTTTGATTAGCATTTCAATACAAATATACGATACATTATCGTATAAAGTTATTTTTATTCCTTTTTCTTCGGATCACTACTCCAACAAGGCAAATTCCCCCTCGCTATAAGAGGGATTATCTTAGACAATTATATGCTCTACAACTACTGAATCATTTGCCCCTACTTCAATTTTTTGTCCATGAACGACAACATGTGTAGTGTGATCTGAAATATTCTTGATCTCAGTATTCTCCTGACGAACATGAACAGTTATTACTGCCCTCCTAAAAGAAATCTGAAAGGAGTAGGACTTCCATTTGGAAGGTATAAAGGGTTTAAAAACCAGTTCGCCATCTTTCACCCTCATTCCTGCAAAACCTTTGATCACCGCCAGCCACGTTCCAGCCATACTGGTAGTGTGACAGCCATCTTCGGTATCATTGTTATAATCATCCAGATCTAATCTTGCTGTACGGAGGTACATTTCATAGGCTTTTTCCTGATAGCCCAGAAGAGACGCTTGAATCGAGTGAACACAAGGCGAAAGAGAAGATTCATGAACCGTGATTGGCTCATAGAAATCAAAGTTTCTTTTGATGGTTTCCTGATCGAAGTCCTCTTCAAAGAAGTACAAACCCTGCAAGACGTCGGCCTGCTTAATAAAACAGGATCTCAGGATTCGATCCCATGACCAGTTCTGGTTTATCGGAAGATGCTTCTTATCCAGTTCATCGACCCGAATTAATTCTTTATCCAAAAATCCATCCTGTTGTAAAAATACACCTCGTTTATCATCCTCGGGATAGTACATTTGATCAACGATCTTACTCCAGTTTTCAAGTTCCTTGTTTTCATCAAAGCTGATCTTGGAAACTATTGATTCGTATTTATTGAAATTCTGACTTTTAACAAGTTCCGAAACTTCTGAAGTATATTTCAGTGTCCAGGCAGCTATGGTATTGGTATACCAGTTATTGTTAACGTTATTTTCATACTCATTAGGGCCAGTGACTCCAAGCATCACATACTTCTGCTTATCTTCTGAAAAATTGACACGCTGAGACCAAAATCTGGAAATAGCAATCAATACTTCCAGACCGTAATCAGAAAGGTATTGCTCATCGCCAGTATATTTTACATAATCGTAAATAGCATAAGCAATGGCTCCATTTCTATGGATTTCCTCAAACGTAATTTCCCATTCATTATGACATTCCTCCCCATTCATAGTTACCATAGGATAAAGCGCAGCACCATCTCCAAAGCCTAATTTCTCTGCGTTTTCAATAGCTTTCTGCAAATGCCGATATCTATAAATCAAGAGGTTTCTAGCTACTTTTTGATCAGCCGTTGCCAAGTAGAAAGGAAGGCAATAAGCCTCTGTATCCCAATAAGTACTTCCCCCATACTTCTCTCCGGTAAAACCTTTAGGACCAATATTGAGTCGTTCGTCTTCTCCTGTATAAGTTTGATTGAGTTGAAATATATTAAATCGAATTCCCTGCTGGGCAGCTACATCACCTTCAATTTCAATATCACTTTCTCCCCATTTATGATCCCATGCTAATTTTTGTTTCTCCAGAAGCTGATCGAAACCAATTTCCTTTGCATTTCTTACAGCTTTGGTGCAAGCATCAATAAGTTGATCTTTAGCGTAGTTTTCTGATGTGGTATTCGCTGCATATTTAAATAAGACTAATTCGTCGCCCTTTTGTACCGATACGATCATCTCACTCTCTGCATACTTTGATTTGGTTGAAGATTTCACTTCACTTTCCACCAAAGCTCCGTTCTTCTCAACACTAAATAGCATTCCGGAACAGGCTTGAAACGATAATTTCTTCGTTTCAACAGTTACAAAAGCACTTTGACCTGTTGCCTCCTGAGATACTTCATTCCAAAACTTCTCATCGTAGTTGGAGTCTTCATTGATCACATCAGCATCTACATAAGGTGTAAGCTTTACATTTCCTGAAAAATTCAGGGATTTTACCGCATATCGTATAGCACCTACTTCCGTCAAAACGATACTACAAAAGCGCTTGGAATGAACTTCAATTTCTTTTCCTGAAGGCAGCTTCAAATGAAATTTTCGCTCAAGGAAACCTTCTTTCATGTTCAGCCTTCTTTCAAAAGAAAGTACCTCTCCCTTACTTAAATCTACCTGCTCACCATTAATCTCAACCTTAATTCCTATCCAGTTTGGAGCATTTAAGACCTTTGCAAAGTATTCCGGATAACCGTTTTTCCACCAGCCTACCCTGGTCTTATCGGGGTAGTAAATCCCAGCCAAATAGCTACCTTGCAATGAATCGCCTGAGTAGGACTCTTCAAAATTGGCCCGCTGCCCCATTCTACCATTTCCAATACTAAAAATACTTTCAGAAATACGGTTATACTCCGGGCGAAACTGATCTTCTATAATATTCCACTCATCGTGGATGATGTAGTTTTTCATTAATTATAATGTCGTATTAATCGTCAAATGACCTCAAAAATATGTTCTTCTTCTAATTCTGCCAAGGAAGCTACAACCGCATCAGCTTCGGTTAATACGTCCTCCGATCCTATTCCCACAGTACTCATTCCCGCTGCTTGAGCGGCTTCGATTCCTGAAATAGCATCTTCAAAAACCAAACAATCTTTGCTTTCTAATCTGAGTAGTCGTGCAGCTGTTAGAAAAACTTCCGGGTTTGGCTTCGATTTCCACACCATATTTCCATCGACCATTTCATCAAAAAATTCTTCTATACCAAGGCTTTTAATAACAGGTATGGCGTTCTTGCTCGCAGATGCCAGGCATATTTTAGCTCCTTCTTTTTTTAGTCTCTCTAAAGTAGAATAGGTTCCGGGCAGAGCATCGTCTGCTCCTACCTGTTTAATTAGAGCAAGGTACTCGTCATTTTTTTCTGCTGCCAATTCTATTTTCCGATCCTCTTCTATTGATTTTCCACCGATGCTTAAAATGATATCTAAAGAATCCATTCTACTGACTCCTTTTAGTTGTTCATTATGCTCTTCGGTAAGTTCAATATTGAGCTTTTTAGCAAGATTCTTCCAAGCCTGAAAGTGAAATTTTGCGGTATCTACAAGCACGCCGTCGAGGTCAAAAATGTATCCTTTATACTTTAATTGTAATGGCATAATTCAAAAATTATATGCTGCGAATATAGTAGATTTCAAGAAGTGGTCAGGTAGTCTTTTCAGTTCATTATTACTATTTTCATAATTGTAGTTAAGCTCCTTTTGAAATTTTATTCGAGAGCATGCAACTCTGTTGGTAAATTACTGTCATTGAAATATTCGCTATTTTCAATAAAAACTTATCGCAAATGAAAAACTCCATATCAAATCCTCTCTACATCATCATAGTTGTAATATTATTCTTTGGTATTAATGAGAACTTGAGCGCTCAAAAGAAAACCATAACCGCCGAAGAAATCATGGCAATGGTTAAGAAAGGCGAGAATATTAATTTTGAAAACGTGACCGTAGATGGGGTTTTGGACTTCACGTTCATGGAAGAAAAAATAGATGAATTGCCCAAAAGAGATCGATGGTGGAATGGTGGTGATAATACGGTGGAAGAGGATATTGAAGTAAACATTTCATTCGTTAATTGCGAGTTTAAAGATGATGTGCTGGCTTACTTTCACGATGAAAGAAGTGAATATACTTTCGTAGCTCATTTTGACAGGAATGCCATTTTCAAAAATTGCAAATTCAACGGCCTAGCCGCTTTCAAATACACAGACTTTCAAAGAAATTCAGACTTTTCAGGTTCTACTTTTGAAGAAGGTGTAAATTTTAAATATGCTGAATTCGAAGAGCAAAACTCTTTCGCTGAAGTCACATTTTACAGAGAGGCTAATTTCAAGTACGCAGAGTTCGAGCAGAAAGCGGATTACACTAAATCAGTTTTTGAAGACGATGCTAATTTTAAGTATTCAAAATTTAGAAGAGGCGTGAGTTTCAACGATGTTAGGTTTGAGGACTCTGTAGATATGAAATATACCAAAGTAAGAGGTGATTTTGACGTTGAAAATCTATACGTGAGAAGGGATATAGATACCAAGTACACCGATATTAATGGTAATAGCTTTTCCAGCTATATGTTGAAAGGTGATCGTTAAACTTCTATAGACAAATATATAAAAGCAAAAGGGATGATACACATCCCTTTTTTTGTGCCCTCAATTACGCGAATTATTTTGTGAGAAGTTGGTCTGAGAATTTTAGTATCTTTTTACCATAAATCAGCTATCACTCTTACGTAAAAAGAAATGAACAACCTTAATCGAAAAGTTGCCATCATTGGTGGTCAACGAATCCCTTTTACAAAATCGTTCTCACAATACATGCGAATCAGCCCACAAGACTTACTGATTCCAGTGATCAACGCTGTTGCAAAAAAATATGGATTAGAAGGTAAAATCCTCGGAGATGTATCTCTGGGAGCCACCATAAAAAGTCCAGGTGATTGGAATCTAGCAAGGGAAGCTGTTTTAGGAAGCTCTTTAGATCCTAATACTCCAGCATTTGGTGTTCAGAGAGCATGTGGAACCAGTCTCGATACAACTAATCTCATTGGCATGAAGATCGCTACCGGCCAGATAGATATTGGAATAGCCGGCGGATGCGATACCAATAGCGATTTACCAATTATGGTTTCTCAAAAACTCAGTTGGAAACTGCTCGATCTGAATAAAGCAAAGACTTTTGGACAAAGACTAAAGGCCATATCGAAATTCGGTCCTGGTGATATAAAACTGGTATTTCCAGCAGTCGTTGAGCCAAGAACCAAACTCTCTATGGGGGAACATACCGAGTTGATGGTTAAAAACTGGAGTGTATCAAGAGAAGAGCAGGATCAGTTGGCCTATGAGAGCCATTTCAAGGCGGTAAAAGCACAGGAAGATGGTTTTTATGATGATCTGATCACAGCCTTTCAAGGTTTATCGAAAGATACTATTGTGCGCCCCGGAACTACTTTGGAAAAGTTATCAACCTTAAAGCCCGCATTCGATCGTTCTGATAAAGGAACTTTAACAGCAGGAAATAGCACTGTGTTTACGGACGGTGCTTCTGCTGTTTTATTAGCCAGCGAAGATTACGCTAATGATAACAACCTACCTATTCAGGCATATCTTAAAGATGTGCAGGTTGCGGCCGTAGATTACGTAAAAGGTGAAGACCTTTTAATTGCTCCGGCTACTGCCGTAGCCAATATGCTCAAAAAGAATGGTCTCACGCTTCAGGATTTCGACTTCTATGAAATTCATGAAGCTTTTGCTGGTCAGGTCCTTTCTACCTTAAAAGCATGGGAAGACCACGAATATTGTAGGACGAAACTGAACTGGGATGAACCACTTGGAAGTATTGATCGTCAAAAACTGAATGTTAAAGGTGGTAGTGTGGCAATAGGACACCCATTCGCAGCTACAGGAGCTAGAATTGTTGCACAGGCGGCTAAAATTTTAAACGAAGCAGGAACTGGAAAACGAGCACTCATTTCAGTTTGTACAGCAGGCGGAATGGGAGTCACAGCGATACTGGAAAACTAAGTGGAACTTATTTCTTTAGGAAAAACCGGACTCAAAGTCACCAAAATTGGTTTGGGCCTTGCTGCGTTAGGTAGGCCAGGGTATATCACCCTAAACCGAAACCAGGATCTGGGAAACTCCCGTGATGTAAAGTCGATGCAAAAAGCAACTTTCAAGGTTCTTGACTCTGCATGGATGCATGGTATCCGCTATTTTGATGTTGCCCGATCGTATGGATTGTCGGAGAAATTTCTCGCCGAATGGTTAGAGCATAAGAATATCAAAGCGGATGAACTAGTTGTAGGCTCCAAATGGGGTTATGTATACAATGCCAATTGGGAAGTCTCTGCGGATAAACATGAGATAAAGTATCATACGCTGGAAAACTATAAGCGCCAAAAAGAAGAGTCCTTCGGTATCTTAAGGGATTACTTAAAACTCTATCAGATTCATTCGGCAACATTGGAAAGTGGTGTTCTCGAAGATCCTGAAATTATAAATGCACTCGCTCAGCTTAAGTCAGAGGGAGTGAAAATAGGGCTCAGCCTCAGTGGGCCTAACCAATCAAAAACCCTAATAAGAGCTTTAGAAGTAAAGATCGATAATGTTTTACTTTTTGATACGGTTCAGGCTACATGGAATATTTTAGAGACCTCCGTAGGGCACGCTTTAAGTCAAGCTAAATCTGAAGGACTAGGTGTGATCATCAAAGAGGCCTTAGCCAATGGAAGATTATTTCATATCAATGAATTGAGTAAAGATAAAAGCGCAGTAGTATCAAATGCTATATCGCAATTGAATACCACGGCTGATGCATTTGCTATGGCTTGTGCTTTGCAAGAACCATTTTCGGACGTTGTTTTGAGTGGGGCTGCAACGGTAAAACAATTGGAGAGTAATATAAAGGTGGAAAGATTATCCAAACTCATTGAAATACCAGTCTTTGCGGAAGAACCTGTGAAATACTGGAAGAAGCGTTCCGAACTTCCGTGGAATTAAGGTAGAAATCAACAACTTTCTATTTTGAAACTTATCTGAATTGAATTCGACTCCATGGTATGGGCTAAACGATATTAAATCCTGGTTAAACGGTTTTTGCAGCCCAGTTCGAATGGCTGATCAACCAGGAACGTGCATCAGTTAAGGTTTCAAATTTTCTGGTTTCCAAACCTAACTCCATACTTTTCAAACCAACCCCTTGAAGGTATTCTTCTATTTGAGAAGGTATATTTTCACCAACTACTAAAGCAACCCTTCTTAATCCAGATTCAACAGCTTCAGGCATAATATTTTTGATCATCCATTCGCCACTTTCTTCATTTACCTTGGATTGATTACTTACGTTAGATATCCAGTTTGGAGAATTATATTTCTTTACAAAATCCAGGTTTTTACGGGCGTAATTTCTATAAACCTGTGGTGTAACATCCCTCTTCCATTCAACTCCAATAGTATTCGTAAGTATATCATGGAAAATGATACCATCTTCATCTTCATAGTAATGCTCAACTGTATTGATCTCAAAATCATTGAAAGTCAAAGTAAAGGTGGTGCCTTTATTAACCTCGCTTTCGACATCAATTTCACCTCCTAACATTTCCGTTTGAAGTTTGACCATGTACAAACCAAGACCTTTTCCTTCTGTGTGTAAGTGAAACCTTTTATACATTTTGAAAAGGTCATTCCCATAACGCTCTAAATCAATTCCAAGACCATTATCAGAAAGCTTGATCACTATTTTACCATCTTTTTTATAGGTTTCGAGATCAACTTGAGATATCCTATCTCTGGCTCTATACTTAATAGAATTGCTGATAAGATTATAAAGTATATTCCCTATGAAAGCTTCATTAGAATAGATATAAGGTGCTTTTTCACAATCGCAATTAATGATCGTACCTGATTGGTTAATGGAAGATTCAAGTAGTTGTTGAGAACGATTTATTTTTTCCTGAAAGTAAATGCGCTTCTTTATTTCATATATCGAGTTTCGTGTTTCTATGACCTGGCTTAGGTCCGAAATCACAGAATCCAATGCCTCTGTTGTGCTCTGAATATGCTCTTTTACTTTCGATCCTTCTGGCTTTATAAGATTCTCTTGATTAAGAATGTTTGTAAGACCCAAAAGTGATGCGACAGGACCTCGAAGATTGTGGGAAACCGTATAAGAAAATTGCCTAAGCTCTGCATTATGATGAAGAAGCTCTCTATTAGCCTGGATTAGATTAAGATTTTTCTCTTGAAGCTTTTCTTCCAGCCCTGTATTTTGATTTCTAAGCCTATCCGACTGAATTTCTGTCTTTCTTTCTAAATGCTCACTGATCCTTTTTTGAAATAAAATACTGGCGACAACCAGTAGATAAGCCACTACAACCATGGCATTTACAAAATAATAATTAGTCCCCTCCAACCCCATCTGATAATACCCAACATTAAAGAGATTATGGATTGGATCATACATAATGATGGAGAAAAACGAACTCGCAAGTGCTGGCATAACCCATTCACTTTCCTTCAACTTGAAGATAGATAAGGGGATAAAAGGAGCTATAACCAGAAGATAACGAAACTCGAAATACTCATAATGTTCAAGAACATCATAGTTAAATTTTTTAGTGGCAATACTCACGAAAAGTATACTTAGCGGAAAAACCAGTGATAGGAGAAAGCCAGAATGAAGAATAAACCCACTTCTATTAAGAAAGAAAAGACCAATGAAAAACAGATTGCATGATAGGGCCGCGTAAAATGATATAAGAAATCCAAAAACAATAACTGCAGCAATCGTGAGTAATGCGGTAACCGCTATAAAAATAATTAATACGGCATTGATATATTCAAATCTGCGTTTTTCAGCTTCTGAAAAATGTTGGCACTTTTCGGGATATAAAAGTTTATTCCAGATCTTTTTAAACATTAGGCGCAAGCAAACCTTTCAGGTTATATTTTAAAATACAATTATAATATGCAAAAAAGCATTCTTTTTAAGTTAAAGTAACTTTTGATTTAAACCCATAATACCTGAAATAGTTGATAGTTTATGAATAACGATAAGAAAGAAAATTGGATGTCTGTTACAATGAAGTTAGCAGCTATATACAACATTATTTGGGGTGCTTGGGTAGTTCTTTTTCCTGATAGTTTTTTCAATTTGGTGGGTATGGAACCCTTAAATCATCCTTTGGTATGGCAAGGCATGGGAATGGTTATTGGTGTATATGGAATAGGCTATTGGTGGTCAAGCTATGATCCTATAAGGCACTGGCCGATTATTGCAGTAGGTTTTTTAGGAAAGATATTCGGGCCGTTAGGGTTTGTAATGAATTATACACAAGGCAAAGTCCCATTCGAGTTCATCTACACATTGTTTACAAACGATTTTATCTGGTGGATTCCATTCTTCGTAATACTTAAAAAAGTACACCAACAAACGAATTGGGCGTTGAGATAGATCCGATCACAGTACATTTTACTGTTCGGATGATTTAGTGTAAATTTAAGAAAGACTTAAAGGTCGTTTCTACACACGAACATGTCAGAACCAGCTAAAATCAACTCCAGATTGGAAGAACTAGAAAGCTACGCAGAGAGCCTCAACATTCTTAGTGAGATGGGAAGGCTTTATAATATGACGGATGAATATGATGCTGTATTTAAAATTACAGCGCAATATACTCCAAAGATTATTCCTGCCGCTAAGAGGGCTAGTATTGTATTGCTTGATGATCACGGACAAACCTTTTCCGTATTTGCACTTCAAGGAGATGCGGCTATTCCAATGGGTAGAAAAATACCATTGGAGAATACAGCGATAGATAAATGCATTTCTGAAAATAAACTTATTAGTACTTCAAATATAAGTGAATCTGGATATGCCGACCATGAGCTCTTGGCGAAAGCCGGAATGTGCTGTGTTATTAATGTACCATTGATAGATGGGGGTAGTATTTTCGGCACTATAAACATAGCAGGAGAAAAAGGCTTCAACTGGAGAGATGAGCAACTTCTTCAGAAAATATCGGCGTTTCTGGCATCCACTCTTTCCAGTAGGATGCTCTTCAACGAGCTTCAAAAGGCCATGTACAATATTCGACAGAGTATTCACTATGCTAAAAAAATACAAACGGCACTGCTCCCCGATGATAAAGAGTTAAGCGATTTAATCCCAAATCACTTTCTATTCAATCTACCCAGAGATATTGTAAGTGGTGATTTTTATTGGGTAAGGGAACAAAATGGAAAAGTTTTTATTGCTATTGGTGACTGTACAGGTCATGGGGTGCCAGGAGCAATGATGACAGCTTTGGGTATTAATATGCTTAGCCAGATTGTTGGAGAAATGAAAGTTGAAGATCCTGTGCAAATATTAAACTCTATGGATGTGCGTTTAATGGAGCTTTTGCGACAAACAGGCCACGGTGGTGATCATGGTGTTCAGGACGGTATGGATTTTTGTCTCTGCGTTTGGGATAAGCATAGCGATGAAATTTTATTTGCCGGTGCAAAAAGACCATTGGTTATTATCAACGAAGATGGCCTTAAAGAGATCCGAGGAGATAAATACCCTATTGGAAGTGGTCTTTACAATAAAAAAACATTTACCAGTCATAAAGTCAAAATCAAAAAAGGAGATTTTATATACCTCTTTTCAGATGGAATAATAGATCAACTTGGGGGAGATGATATGCTTAGACTAGGAAGTAAAAGGTTTAAGGAGTGTATTTCTAAGCTACACTGTAAAAAAATTGAAGACCATTTAGTTTACATAGAAAATGATTTTCTAAAGTGGAAAGGCAGTGAAAATCAAACAGATGATATCATCATTTTAGGGTTTGAATTAATCCCAAAATAGCTCCCCTCAACTGTACATAGATAACAGTTTATACTGCTGTTGGATAGCTTCTTTAAATTCTGACTTTAATCTGCTTACTAATTCTGAAACAGCAGGAACATCTTTTATGTTAGTTACCCCCTGACCCGCAGACCAGATGGTTTTCCATGCTTTAGCTTCTGCTTCTTCAGCATTTAGCTCACTACCAAAATCGACTTTAGCACTTCTTTTCCACATTTCTTCTGTAATACCCATCGCTTCAAGGCTGGGCCTTAAGAAATTCGCACTTACTCCGGAAACTGCAGCGGTATAAACAACATCACTAGCCCCACTTTCAATGATCATATTCCTATAACCTTCTTCTGCCCTGCTCTCTTCTGTATTAATAAACCGGGTTCCCATATAGGCAAGATCAGCACCCATTTGCATGGCTGAAGCCACATCTCGTCCGGTGCTTATACACCCCGAAAGTAATATGGTCTTATCGAAAAACTGACGAACTTCAGAAACAAGTGGCATCGGATTGATGGTTCCTGCATGCCCTCCGGCTCCTGCAGCAACCAAAATTAAACCATCGACACCAGCGCCCGCCGCTTTTTGAGCATGTCGCTTCATGATAACGTCATGAAACACCAGCCCACCATAACTATGAACCGCATCAATTAACTCAGAAACCGCACCAAGTGATGTGATGATAAGTGGTACTTTATGTTTTACGCAAATCTCCAGATCGGCTTGTAACCTTGGGTTGGATTTGTGTACAATGAGATTGACTCCAAAAGGTGCAGCTTTCTTTCCGGTTTCCGCTTCGAATTGTTCAATACCCTCTTTGATCTCAACCAGCCATTCTTCAAACCCCTCTGTTGATCTTCTATTTAATGCTGGAAATGTTCCTACTATGCCATTTTTACAACATTCAATAACCATTCTTGGCCCTGAAATCAAAAACATTGGAGCTGCTACAACTGGCAGCGATAACTCAGATATAAAAGATGCTTTCTGACTCATATAATTTATTCAATCACTTTCAATATCAATTTTCCCAGCTTTTCACCGGAAAACAATCTTAGAAATGTTTCATGGAAATTTTCAATACCTTCGTAGATATCTTCTTTAGTTTTTAGCTTTCCCTCCATCATCCATTGCCCCATTTCACGAGCTGCATCTTTATACTTCGGGGCATAGTCCATAACGACCATCCCTTCCATCGAAGCACGATTCACCAGGAGCGAAAGATAATTACTTGGTCCTTTGATCTGCTCTTTATTATTGTACTGAGAAATAGCACCGCAGATCACAATCCTGGCTTTCATTCGAATGTACGTCAAAGCGACATCTAAAATATCTCCACCCACATTATCGAAATACACATCTATACCATCGGGACAAGCTCTTCTCAAATCCTTTCGAAGGTTTCCAGCCTTGTAATCGATGGTTTCATCAAAACCTAATTCGTCTTTCAAGTACCGGCACTTCTCTTCTCCTCCAGCAATACCAACTACCCGACAACCTTTAATTTTTGCAATCTGTCCAACAACACTTCCTACCGCACCAGCCGCTCCTGAAACCACTACGGTTTCTCCTTCTTTAATTTTACCAACTTCAAGAATTCCAAAATAAGCGGTCATACCGGGCATACCGAGGGTTCCAATATAGGTAGGCATCGGGGCAAGACGGGTATCGACTTTATAGAAACCTTCTGCATTTGCGACTGAATATTGCTGAACTCCGCCCCATCCGGTGAGAACATCACCTTCCTTGAAATCAGGATGTTTTGAAGCTACTACTTTTCCTATGGAGCCTGCTCGCATTACTTCCCCAAGCTGAACCGGAGGAATATAAGATCTTGCATCGTTCATCCATCCCCTCATAGCAGGATCAAGCGAGATATAATGATTCTGGATCAGAGCTTGCCCATCTTCTATTTCAGGAACAGCTTCTGTTTCAAGTGTCCAGGTATTTTCGTCAGGAAGACCGATGGGCCTTTTTGACAGGGTTAGTTTTTTATTCATTATTTCTTTTTTGAAAAACTATCGATTAGCATTTTCATTCTTTGACGTATTTCAGGTTTCCACCAAATCTTTAAGGCTTGCTCTAAATCGGTGGTTCCCTCAACATCTTGGGCATCATACCACTTCTGCCTGATTTGCTGTTTTGAATATGCGAAAATATCAGGGTCAGCCTGAAGGTATTCCTTCATTTTTTTCTCAGCAGCAGGCATCACATCTTCAGGGTCAGTTATTTTATCTAATAAGTTATACTTTAGACCTTCTTCAGGATTTAATAATTTTCCTTCCAAGACGAACCTGTTCGAAACCCCATCTCCCAACCAAAATGCATAGGATACGATCAAATTCTTTGTGATTTGAACATTCACCTTCATTTCATTAAGGCCAAGACTAAATTTCGGATCGTTTATCATAACCCTGTAATCAGCCGTTATAGCGAAAACAGTTCCACCAGCGGGGCAATAGCCTGTAATGGCGCAAATAAACGGTTTGGAAAACCTAGTCATTTCGACATGTAGACTACCAAAAGCATATAGGAAATCCCTTATTTCTTGCTCATTATAACCGTAAAGTTCTATCACATCAAGACCCGCTGAAAAGAATCCTGGTGTACCTGTCAGGATAATTCCACCAATCGTATCATCATTCGAAAAGTCTGAAAAAACCTCCCTTAATTCATTTACCATCTGTGCATTGATGGGGTTAGCTTTTCCTCTACTAAGCTGAGTTATGGCATAATTTTCTTTTCGGGTAATGTTGAGTGTTTCCATTCGTATGTACAAGGGTTATTTCAATGCTTAATATGGCATGTTCTTATCAATTCTCCCTAAAATGCTTATAAATAATTTGAACGAATCGTTCCATTATTCTATTCTGAATTGATACTGCATAATAAAAGCATTTCTTCTGGATATGCTTCTAATACTTCCATCAGCTATTTCATTGAAAATAGGTCTGTTTTGAATAGCAAATGTGAATTTCGAACGTTGTCCATCCAAAATATAGTTGAATCCTGTCTCATAGAAGGTAACCAGGTCATCCAACCGCTCAAAGTCGGAGATCTGGGCACTTAAAAAAGGTTGTAGTTTTAACCTTTGTTTGAATTTTTCAGTAGAAAATAAATAGCCTGTAGAGACATAATAGGTATGTCCGGTACCAATGGTTGGATATCGATTTCCTCCCAAATTGAAGCTCCGCTGGCTATTCGATCCTGAAGCAACATTGTTAACTCCAATAAGGCGAATGTAATTCGGGCCAAGATCGTAATTCAGATAACTTGCGTAGAAACTAACTGCTTCATTTTTTCTGGTTGGGATTTCTCCAAATATGTCGAAGGCAAAAAGTTCTAGATTCGTAATTACGGTATCGCTTTCAGCGTTGAAGTGCCATAACGCATCAGGTTGTATTTCAAAACCTCCTCCAACTGCAAGTATTTTTTTTGTTCCATGATATGTTCCAACAGAAAAAGGGGAAGCTTGAGATTCATGTTCAAAGAATTGATACTTTAGATAGGCAGATGTCTGTAGTTTGGGTGAGAGATCTGCAAAATCTGAAGTTTCAATCATTGTAGGGTCGAAAGAACCGTTAGTTTCTACAGGAAATGGCCTACTCAAAACAAGTCTATAATCCCAATGGCTAAACTGGCCCTTAAAAAATATACTTAATTTTCTTAACAGGTTATCCGAGATATTAACCGTGGGCAAGGCAACTATTGGTATATCTAAGCCCAACATGCTGGAGGATGCTGGGGAAGCAAACCTTGATAATCCATTCCATGCAGATTGTCCTCCTCCTATCTGTAAATAGTCCGTAAACTTATGGTCTATGTAAAAATCAATCAGACGGATCTCCCCAACACGTGAAGTTTCAAAATTGATATTGTTTTGACCGAACGCAAGAAAAAATCGAGTTCGGTCGCGAATAGTTCCAAAGGTTTGAAATCGAAGTCTTCGAATAGAAAAATCGTTAAAATTTCTCCTAAGCTCATCATTTATAAGCGTACCAGGGTTGTTTTGGTTGAATCTCAACCAAAACTGTCCTATTATTCTGAACCCTGCATAACTACTGGAGTCTTCGTTTAGATATATTCTTAATGGCTTTCGAGAACGTTGAGCTTCCAGGCCATCAATACAAAGCAGGTAAAAAACAAAACCGAAGGCTAAAGATCTAAGCATTTCTCATTCGATCCATTAAGGTTACCGGATCGAGGTATTCTTCAAAATCACTATAATCAATCCCTTTATCCATGATAAACTGCGTCAATAATGACTTAATGGTATTAATCAATTTTTCTTTTTTCCAGGGCTTCTCTATGTAGTTATTTATTGATGCGCTATTGATCGCCTCAATGGTATCTTCATGAGTAGCCAAACCGGTCAATAAAATTTTTCTGGTTTCCTTAAAACGGCTATCCTGGCTGACCTCGGTCAGAAACTCAACCCCGGTAGTTCCTGGCATTACATGATCGGAAATAATAACAGCAATAAAATCCCCTTCCGAATCAATGTCATCCATAAGTTCCAAAGCTTCTTCAGCAGATTCGCAGAGTTCTATCTCGAATTTCGTTTTAAACTCCGATAGATCATTAGAGATCGCATCAAGTACATCCCTCTGATCTTCTACGCTAATGATATATAGTTTTTCCATCAGTTAACGGGTAAAGTGGTCGTGAAAATTGTTTCTCCAGATTTACTGGACATTTTTATAGAGCCTCCGTAGGCTTGAATAATCTTATCTACTATAGCCAGACCCAATCCAAGGCCGAAGGAAAGGCCATGTACTTTTGTAGTTACATTCGGCTCAAAAACCTTATTTTGAATATGACTAGGTATACCGGGGCCGTTGTCATGTACAATAATCTTTATCTGATCGTTCTTAAACGAAGTGCTAATAGCAATCGTAGGGTCTTTGGTTTTAGAGCCAATTAAACTTTCTGTTGCGTTCTTTATTAAGTTCAACCATACCTGAACCAAATCTCCTGAGTAGGATTGAAAAAGCGGGAGTTTTTCATATTCTTCTTTAACATGGACTTTCCCAACTTTAGAACGCAGTAGCAATAATGCTTCTTTTATAGTTTCATTAATATCGGTATCAGCCGGTGTTTGTCTTCTCTGAACTCCTAATTCTTTCACAGAAGTTACGACATGGGCAGCATGCTTAGCTGCAACAGAGATATTATGTAATGCCCTACCTACATCCATCAGTTCAGCTCTTTTTTCTATGGCTGCTTGATCTTCATTTCTTAAATCACCTTTGAAATCGCCAAGGTTAGCAAGTACTTCGGCAGTAGACTTATTTATACCTTGTTTTTCAAGGTCTTTCCTGATTTCTCTGACTTCTTTTGAGGAGTATTCTAATCCTTTTTCAATCCCTTGGCTTAGATAGCTACTAAACTCCGACGATTCCTGGTCAGAAATATATTCCGAAAGCCATTCGCTCATAAACTCTGTTTTCCTTTGGATCATCGCCACGGCATTATTCAGCTCGTGGGCCAGGCCCGCTGCCAGCTGGCCTAATGTTGCTAATTTCTCCTGACCAAAAAGCTTTTGCATCACCATTTGACGCTCAATATTCATTTGTTGGGCTAATGCCTGTCTTACTTTCAATTCATGTACTAAAACGGGAAGAAAACGGCTTCTGAATTCAGGATCTGAAAAATAAGATTCCCCCAAGTAACAAAGCTTAGAGTCTGTATCGGCTATTACCGTTGAATAGCTTTCATGTTCTTCGGCAAAAAAACTATAGACTCCAAGGAACATATTTTCTGTAGACCTGAATACTTCGTATTTCTCCTGACCTTCAATGAGGTAGCCCCTTAGCTCCCCTTCCAGAATAATGTATAATCTTCTATTCTTGACTCCAGTTTCCAGTAAAGTATCTCCTTTAGAGATGGATATGGTCTCGCCGTGCTTGAAAAAGTAGTTTTCCTTCAACCAAACGATATCCGTACTATCTAAAAACCATCGATTCTTCATTATAAAAAGTTGACCAGCCTCAATAAATACAAGAACAGGAAGATGAGCACAAGCCCTATAATTCCCGTTACTATACCCACTTTTGCCATGTGTTTCGTTTCGAAAGCACCTGAAGCATGAGCAAGGGCATTTGGAGGAGTACTAATTGGCAAAGCCATTCCCATAGAAGCCGCTAAAGCCACACCTAGAACCAATGTTTTGACACCTCCTAAAGCTTCTAAGCCAGCCGCTGATACCCCCAATGCAGCCATTATGGGGAGTAAAAGGTTAGCGGTAGCTGTATTTGACATAAAATTTGCCATCACAGCTGCCAGTAAAGCTGATATTCCTATAATGACGAATGGCGCAAAACTATCGAAAGGTATGCTATTGACTAGATTCGTTGCCAAGCCAGTTTTATCAATGGCCAAACCTAGTGCTATACCTCCTGAGACCAGCCATAAAACATCCCAGCTCAATTTTTTAATGTCTTCTTTATTAACCACGCCCGTGATAAGAAATACTGCAACAGGGATCAGAGCAACTACATAGGAATTCATACCGTGAACAAAGTCTGTAAGCCAGAGTAGTACCGTAAACCCAAAAGTGATATAAACGATAAACGCTTTTTTACTTTTCATAAACTTACCCTTGATATCCAGCGCCACTTCTGTTTTTTCAGAAGGAAAAAATTGCCTCAACAGCACCCATCCGATCAAAACCAATATTAGTACATAAGGCACTCCAAAGAGCATCCATTCACTGAATGAAATTGCATTTTCTCCGACGAGATATTTTAAAGCAATCGCGTTCGGTGGTGTTCCAATAGGTGTTCCAATGCCACCTATGTTGGCGGCTAGAGGTATGGAAAGCGTAAAAGCAATTTTACCCGGATCTTTAGGATCGAAATAATTTAAAACCGGAATTATTATGGAAAGCATCATTGCCGTTGTGGCCGTATTGCTCATAAACATGGAAAAAAAGGCCGTAATGGCCATTATACCTAAAAGCAGATTAGATGATTTATTACCGAACGGTTTCAAAAGTACTCTCGCTAAATTAAGGTCTAATCTGTATTTGCTTGCAGCCAGTGCCAAAAAGAAGCCTCCTAGAAACAGGAGTATAATCGGAGAAGCAAAGGTGGACATGATATCTTTATAAGGAAGCAAGGTCCCGAAATCTGAGGAAGCAGACCTGAGCCAAACAATACTGCTTGTCGAAATGGTGAGCAGTTCTAAAACGATGATCAGTATAGATGTTGCATAAATGGGAATGGGTTCCAAAACCCAAAGCAAGGCAGCCAGTAAAAAAATGGCAATTGTTCTTTGTTCTACAATGGTTAAGCCCTCAATGCCAAAAGAGTTTAATGGTAGTAAAACCACGATAGCTGGTAAGAGTAAGCAAATTGAGATTTTAATATTTTCCTTCATGTTGTACGTCGAAGAACGATAATTTCCATCGCTGCGAAGTTGATTCATTCACTATCCTTAAGTGATGATCAAATACAGCAGCACCTATGATGCTGATCATTAGCTTCCGTCTTAAAGAATTTTATATTCACAATGTAGTTCAAGCTTTGTTAGAAGCAATGTTTAACCTAGGTATAAAAACTTGAAGCAGTCCAATTTAAAATCCCTGATGGAAGATTTAATAGCGCTAGGATTGGAAAATGCAAAAGGGGTATCCTGGAATCTGGAACCCGCCGAACTCGTAACAGAAGCGATCAAAAATGGAGAAGGTGTGCTAACCAATACAGGGGCATTGATGTGCGATACTGGAAAATTTACTGACCGCTCTTCTAAGGATAGATTCATCGTAAAAGACCGGATCACCAAAGATAAAGTGTGGTGGGGAGACATTAATATCGCTTTTGATGAAAAGAAATTTGATAAGCTGTATAAAAAGATGGTGGAATCTCTTGGTCGAAAGAGGCTCTACATCAGGGATGCTTTTGCTGGTGCCGACAGAAATTATCGAATGAACATTCGGGTCATTGATACTAAGGCCTGGCACAATCTATTTTGCTATAATATGTTCATTAGGCCGTGCAACAAAGATCTTAAAAATTTTAGCCCCGACTTCACTGTATTGTCTATTCCTGAATTCAAAGCAGACCCCGAAGTAGATGGAACACGGCAAAGTAATTTCGCTATCATAAATATGACCAAAAGGATCATTCTGGTCGGTGGAACTGGTTATACTGGAGAGACCAAGAAAGGAATATTTAGTGTGCTCAACTTCCTACTTCCGGATAAGAAGCAGATACTTTCTATGCAATGCAGTGCTAACGTGGGTAAAAATGGTGATACAGCAATTTTCTTTGGACTTAGTGGAACGGGTAAAACAACTTTATCTGCAGATCCAAATAGATTTCTAGTCGGAGACGACGAGCATGGTTGGAATGATAAAGGCATATTCAATTTTGAGGGTGGTTGTTATGCAAAAACCATCAATCTCACACGCGAAAAGGAGCCGGAGATTTACGATGCCATTAAGTTCGGCTCAATCCTGGAAAACACCCGGTTTTACCCAGGTACTAATGATGTAGATTATTCTAGTTCAAAGATCACCGAAAATACCAGGGTTTCTTATCCGATTGATCATATTGAGAATGCGCTCCAGCCATCAATAGGGGGAAATCCGAAGAACATATTTCTCCTTACCTGCGATGCTAACGGAATTTTTCCTCCAATTTCAAAATTGACGATAGAACAAGCTATGTATCATTTCATTTCTGGATACACTGCCGACGTAGCCGGTATGGAAACTGGAAACTCAGAACCTAAAAGTGTTTTTTCAGCTTGTTTTGGGGCTCCATTTATGCCATTACACCCAGCTCAGTATGCCGAACTTTTAGGAGAGAAAATCAGGAAAAATAAAGTCAACATCTGGCTGGTCAATACGGGCTGGTCAGGTGGGCCTTATGGAGTAGGTGAAAGGATTAGACTACGATTTACCAGGGCGATGATCACAGCAGCACTTGAAAAGAGGTTGGAAGGAGTCCAGTTTAAAACTGAACCCATATTTGGATTGAAATTTCCAACAGAAGTTCAAGGGGTGCCTTCGGAGATATTAAATCCTCGAAATACATGGAAAGACCAAGGTGCCTACGATAGAATAGCTGAAAAGCTGGCTTTGAAATTCATTGAAAACTTTAAAAAGTTCGGGAGCTATACTAACGAAGAAGTGTTAAGTGGAGCTCCCAAAGTGGGAGTGATGGTGTAATGACCGTTTTCATCTGGATTAGCCCTGCCTTATGGCGGGGCTTTTCCGTCCAACCAACTGCATTTTTTAATTCAAACCCGTTCTTGATTACTTTCCCAGAAAATCCTTACGGCTGAAATACTTTCCTTATCAAGACGATCCTTTTCTAACACTTTAAATCCATTTTTTATATAGAAGTTCAAGGGTGATGGATAAAGGGATCCATCTACTTTTGTATAATTTTTACTATCAATAACCCATCCATTTAAAATGGATTCATTCTTCTTTGCTTCATCAAGTAAAATTGTTCCAAGTCCCTTCCTTCTATTTTCTGAACTCAAAATCAGAATTAACCACCTCGAATCTGACCTGGTAAATGTAGCCAGCCAACCAATTATTTTTCCATTTTCATTTTCTGTTATAAGATAATTCTGAGTGTCTTCCAGACCATTTAGGTAGGCTTTAAATTCACTTAACTCGTTGTAAAAAAGGTCTTTGGGGTAAGACTCATTCCATAAATTCATTAACCGGACTTTCTGAACATCTGTCAGGATTTGAGTTTTATGTATATTGGGACTCATCTTAAAATCATAAAAAAGGCATTCAACTTAGTGAATACCTTCCTTTAACTCTAAATTTCAACTAGTTTATTATACTACCGCCTCTTTCATCGTTGGATAGTCTGTATAACCTTTTTCATCTCCTCCATAAAAAGTGCTTTCATCTGCTTTGTTTAAGTCAACACCCAACTCAAATCTCTTGGGAAGATCGGGGTTTGCTAAGAACGGTTTCCCATATGCAATCATATCTGCATTACCTGCCTGCAAAGCTTCCTCACCGGTTTCACGCGTATACCCACCGTTTGCAATTACGAACCCATTGTAAAAAGCCCTAAAATCTGCTGCTACATTTTTCGAATATTTTGGAAGCTTATCAACCGGAATTAAAGGCTCAACAAGGTGTAAATAAGCTAAAGGATAATCATTAAGCTTTTCAATAACGTATTTAAAATGCTCTGTAGGATGACTATCACTCATATCATTGAGAAGTCCCGAAGGAGAAAGTCTTAGTCCAACCTTATTTTCTCCCCAAATACTTATAGTCTCCTCAAGAACTTCAAATAAGAAACGAGCTCTGTTTTCAATGTTACCACCATATTCGTCCGTTCTCTTGTTCGTCCCATCTTGAAGGAATTGATCGATGATGTATCCATTTGCTCCGTGAATCTCTATTCCATCAAACCCTGCTTTTTTCGCATTCTCTGCCGATAGTTTAAATGCAGCAATCACTCTTTCAATATCGTCTATTCCCATTTCGCGAGGTTCTACGAGATCTTTCATTCCCTCACCCGTAAAGGTCTGCCCTTTGGGTTTTACTGCGGAAGGCGCGATGGGCTTATCACCATTCAAGAAATGTGGATGAGCGATTCTTCCCTCATGAAATATCTGGTTGAAAATATATGCACCATCTTCATGGACAGCATCCACTACCTTTTTCCAACCTTCTGTTTGCTCATCGGTATAGATTCCGGGTGTCCAGGGATACCCGATTCCATCTGCCGCAATCTGGGTCGCTTCTGTAATTAAAAGACCACCGCTAGAACGTTGTTTATAGTATTTTGCCATAAGATCGGTTGGAACCGATTCGGGTGCCCTACTCCTCGTCATTGGTGATAAGGCTATACGATTTTTCAATTCTAAATCACCCAAAGAAGCGGGCTCAAGAAGTTTTAAATTTGATGTACTCATTGTTTTAAAAGGTTTTAATTATAAACGCCATCAAAAAATATATGTTTTAACATATATTTTTCAAACATAACTCAGTATCCATCATATCATTAATAAATCTTTATATAATTAAATCAAACCTTTATTTCCTCATATTCGTATTCATATCACTAATTGATTGGATAAGCTTTAGTATCATTCTAAACAATTCTTAATCAAGATACACTCTTTCAAGTAGTTTGACGGCTTGTATATAAATAGTCTGAAAAATGTTATTTTTAGGTAGCTATTTATCTGAAACCGCTAATGGAAAGAAATCATGAATTTGATATTTAACTCTTTTATACTTTTTATTTTACCTACTTGTAGTTTGCTCCACGTAGAAACAGCTTTAAAAAGTCCTGATAACTCAAATCGATCGGAAAACGCCGATCAAAATAAGTATTGCTTATACGAGGGAAAAGGTGTTGATGGATATGACTTAGTAACGTTCTTCGAAGAAGACCCTTTGAAAGGAAATGAAAAGTTTAAGTCTTCATATGATGGTGTTAGTTATTTATTCAAGAATAAAATCAACAAAGATAAATTTGATCAAAACCCGAAGAAATACCTCCCTAAATATGGCGGCTGGTGTGCAACGAATATGGCTTCAAAACAGTTGACAAAACCCAGATTAGATTTATATATCGTAAATGAAAAGGGTCTTTTCTTATTTGAAAGAACGCTGGGTGTAAACGGAAAAATACTATGGTCAAATAATGAGGTTGAGTACGAAAAATTAGCGAATCATAATTATAATTATCTTATAGAAAAAGGCAAATTCCCTGATTAAAACTTTAATATGGTCAAATACCTCTCGTTAGTAGCAGTACTGCTTATTACAATTACAGCATGTAATTCACAAAAAACTCAAACTGATTCGGATAAGGTTAACGAATCAACACCTTCAGAAACACCCCCCACTGAATTAAACTCATTAGACCAAACACAAAATACGGAAGTCGATACTTTAAAATATTGCGTTTCTTCTAATCACATCGGTTTAGGAGAGTATGATCCGGTAAGTTATTTTAATAATGATGCCCCTGTAAAAGGCATTAGCAAATTCATTTCTACTTACGAAGGAGTAGAGTATTTTTTTAAGAATGAGGTTAACCGAGATGAATTTGAAAAAAATCCTTCGAAGTATCTTCCTCAATTTGGAGGATGGTGTTCTATGACTTTAGCCATGGGCAGGGCAACAACCCCAGTTTACACTAACTTTTTAGTGGACTCTGCTGGTAGACTATTTCTTTTCGAAAGAACGCTTTCTTTGGATGGTAAAGAATTATGGAAAGAAAATCCTATTGTGAATGAGGAAAGGGCATTGCAAAATTACAATCGATATGTTGAGAGTGGGGAATTATAGTTCTATTTCCAATTTTGAGCACTTCTCATGAATTTCTGTCACTATAAGTTGTGAAAGCGTTAAAAATATTGAGAAAGACTCATTAGCAAGAAGCTTCTCCTCAATAACCAATCTTATCGTGATCTCTTGAATATCTTTCAGCCGATTCAATAAATCCTGAGCATCTTTCTTTTTTCTGATGAAATCAACCTTCCTCCTGATTCTCAGTAATTTATCGTAATAAACATCAATGTGATCTTTCTTCTTTTGATCTTTAATCCTCGTTAACGTATAAGCTGCTGATCCAATGGCGATGATGATGGAAATAACTACACCACCTAATTCAGCATAACGCTCTACCAGAGTAGGTTCATCCCTTTCAGAATACTGTTTTGCTCCAGGATGTATTGGAAAGTTTAAACTTTGATGATCGAAATTATTGGAAAGGCCCTCGTATAATAATGGGCTAATATGAATAAGCTTTTGCCTGTTTTCACTTAAGAGCTTAGTTACGTTATAAATGAATTCGGTATCGACTTCACTTCTACAAATCAAAATAGCATCGACCGAAATAGTTAATACGGCCTCGGGTGTGAACTCTCCATAAAGCTCTTTTGGAATAATAAAAGGTTTGAGTTGAGGATATCGAAGGCATATGCCATCGACAATGGAGCCCTTACCTAATTTATCGGGATCATCCATACTATAAAACTTGTATTCGCGGAGATCGCGAAGCTCGCTAAAACCAATTATATCTGTGAAGTTGAATATCACATCAGATGAAAAGAGATCGAGAATATCAACAAATTCTATTCGACCCTTATCGATATTGAACTCTTCCAGTAAATTCAAAACAAACCTATGAGACCCGCTACTTTCCGCACCGGCGAATATTTTTTTATCTAAAACCAGATCTTCAAAGCTTTCGGGTTCTGAATCCCCTTTGTACAAGACGTGTAATATCTGCGGGTAAATGGGATAAATGGCGCTTATATCAGACATGTACGGAATAAAATTGTCAATGATGGCCATATCCGCATCGTTATTATTTACAGAATCTAAATTGGCCAAAGAGCTAACGCCGGGAGTCACCATTACACTGTCACTCAACTCTTTGTTAAGTATATCAGCTATTGTTTTAGAAATTTGATTTTGGGGGTCCTCGATAGACCCGGTGATCCTATAAACCTTTTCGTTATAACATGAGGTGAGTAGTAAAATTACTACGGTCCCGTAAAAAAAGGTTCGAATCAATAAACTAAGCACTCCCAATTTTGAGTTTATAAAACCTGAATGATACCAGAAATATAATGAAAAGAGTTATTGCTGATAGAATAAACGTTGATCCACCTATTAAAGAATAAAAGTACCCTCCGAAAATCAGACCGAAAATACTAGCCATACTTCCTCCACTATTTGCCACGCCTTGTACTTCTCCCTGGTGTTTTTTACCCCCTACTTGCGAAAGTAACGATAAATAAGATGGCCACATAATACCATTTCCCAAAGCGAAAAATATTGCCCCAAAATAGATATTAAGCGCTGATTGTGAGCTCATTAGAATGAAATTAATCACCAGAAAAAAGGAGCCGGTCAGTATGAGGTTAATCTCAGAAAAGCGATCGGATAAAGCATTTAAAAGCGGACCCTGGACGAGAACCATCATTCCACTTAAGAAAGAAAAAAATAATCCAAGCTCGAAAGGCGTCCATCCAAGCTTATTCATGGCATGAATCGGAAATGCTGCATAAAAAAAACTGAAGCCTAGAAACACCAGGAAATAGTAACCTACCATAAAAGGTACTCCTTTTACATTCCAAACACTATTTTTCGTTTTTTTCGATATGTCGTTCTCTCCTTCATCAAATTCGAAACACTCTTTATGTTCGTTCGAAAAGATGCCTTTGAGATTGAATAGTTTTCCTGGCAATTTTACGGATTTACAATTAGACTCTGGCAGCCTCATTTGAATGATGTAAAGTGCTATCATAGAAATAACCATAGCACCTATGATTGGTGGAATTTCTTTTAAGCTTGTAGAGCCTAATAATCCAGCTATTGCAGGCCCTATAATAAAACCTAAGCTGGATGACATCGACATCTTACCAAAATTCTTTTTCCTGTTTTCGTCATTAGAAATATCGGACATATAGGCATTTGCAACTGATATATTACCTCCAGTAAGGCCATCCAAAGCCCTGGCGAAAAAAATAAGGATTAAGGGAATGGTTATCGAAAAAGTACCGATTAAAGAGGTTTCAATTGATATTCCTTTTTCAAAAGGAATAAATAGAGCTATTAAAAAAATAGTCCAAGCCACTAATGTACCCAACTGACTTAATAGTAATATCTTCTTTCTGCCTACCGCATCCGACCACTTACCTAATATTGGAGCTCCAAAAAATTGGAAAAGAGGATACATAGAACCTAAAACTCCATAGATAATTTCATTTCCACCGAACCTTGTCACCAGAAATATTAAGAAAGGAAGAACTATGCTATATCCTAGAGAACCAATAAAGTTCACCATCAGGACAGGGTAAATGGATACGGGTTCGGATTTTTCGTTTTTCATTTTCTGATCTGAACTCATGAATTAACTAGAAAATAATGTAAAAACGATTCGATTCAATAAAAATTAAGGCCGTATTGTGAATAACAATTTGACCCCAAAACGATCAGCATCAGTATCCAGATAGGTTAGTCTATGAAATGCCGTCACTCTTAAAATTTTGAAGATATTTTCTATACCATACCCAACTTCCACATAAGGTGTATTATCTAAAGTTCTGAATGATCCAATTTCTTCACCATTTTCGTCGAATCCTTCTGAAGGGATGAGATTTAAATTTTGATCACTTATACCACCAAAAAGTATGTTTCCAGTGGCTACCAGTCGCCACTTTAACTTCTTCATTAAAGGAATTCTATTCAAAATGAAGCCTTGAAATAGGTGTGTATACTTTAATAATACATACCGATCACTCACAAACTCTCCAAATTCCATGAGGTTGAAAGCATCTACATTAAAGAATAGAGTGGAATTTCCTACGTGATTTCTGAGAGTTGGGAATGGAATGGTTGAGGGTATGTATCCACCTTCTAAGGTATACACACCCGTACCTAGCAATCCAACATTAATGGTATGATCCATTCTTAAATTAAACTTATGATAGTCGAATGAGCTCCCGAAAAGACCATCTATTCCCAAAGTATATCTCAATGTAAAGATTGGTTTCCTCGGAATTCCTACTCTAAATCTTCTGTTGTTATCGAAAATGTATTTCTCACTTTTGGCAAATCTTGTTTCGGCAATTACTTCGGATGTGGTGTATTCAGGGACAAGTTGAGGTACATCTGCATTCGGGTCATTAACAAATGCAAAAGGAAATAACGGATCAAATTCTGTTCTCTTATAGGAAATGGTTTGGGTTATTCCGCGAGCCAAATCCCGCTGAAAAGAGAGTCCTGACTCTGTTCGAAGATGTGGGCTCCGCAAAGTTCCAAAACGTGTTGCAGCAGTAAAAATGAAATTAGTTCGATCGTCTGTACTAGCAACTCCTAGCTGCTCTATATCCCTTCTATGAAATGCCGTAACCTTAGTCCATGGTTTTCTGGTGAAAATATGATCCACCGTTAATCCATACTTTACACGCTCATCCCTAAAACCGTAAGCTATATAAGGAGCAATTACCCATCGCTCAGAAAAAAGATCATTTGTTCGAAAACCAAATCTCACCCGATTCCCTTCTATATTGTTATTACTATATAAAAACAACCAGGGACCATAGTCAATTTTTCCTGAGCGGACATATCCCCGTCTAACCGTTTTAATGGTTTCAGCTATTACCCTAACGGTTTTTATACGTTCAACGGCGCTAATAGCCCTTAAAGCTTCCATCTCACTGGTATCAAGAGGTACGGGCCTTACTTGATCCCAAAATTCTGGCGGTGCTTTAACAGCATCAGGATTAACTTCAACCGGAATCAGAAAAATGTCGTTGGGAAAAGATTGATTTAACTCCCACTCATTAGTCTTTAGATAAAATTTCGCCCGTGCACCAGGAAAATTCGATGCAATCTCAGAAACATTAAGCTCAAAATCAGTGAGCGTAGGTATCCATTCCGTCTGATCTGTTGGGGATAACTCCTGATAGATATGGATACTCTTTATGAAGTTTAGATTGGCTTTACCTGTAACCGTAGCATCAATTTGCTTTAGCGCGTAGTCTTCTTTGGTGATCCACATATGCCCTTCAAAAGCCAAATCACCTTCTACTTTTGGATAAAAAAGGATTTTGTAAGAATACTGTCCATCAATAGTTGTACTATCATCTAGATAATAATCATAATATGTTTTCCACCCATCGGCCAAGGGCGAAACGAAATCCCTATCAATAATTCGTAACCAGTTTTGATAAAAGTTGTATTCCTGAAATGTGACGCCAGTAATCTGAGCTACCTGTTTTTTATTATCTATACCAATCCCGTGAATATTAGCTTTTAGAATATCTTCATGTCTTTTCCTTGGATTATTTTGAACAAACGTCTCTGATATGGATTCAGAAATAAATATTGGGAAAATTGGACTCCCATCTTCCGTTTTGAAGTCTCCAATGGTATCAACGGCAGCTTTAGCCTTCTGAACCAATTTACCCTTTCTCATTTTTTCAGGGAAGTCTGAAACATCGAATTCAAGCTTGGTATAATTAGTCGTTTTATAGGTTTCAATATTCCTGATATCATGAGCTCTTTTTCGTTTTAGCGCCTGTCGCATAATAGGGTAGGCAGGATCTTCTCCTGCTTCAAAAACAAGTTCATCCAGTTCTGTGACCTCTTTCTCTAAAACAAAATCGATGGTTTGCTCTTCGTATAGCTTAATGGGAGCCTTTTGAGGTTTAAAGCCTATGGAAGAAACCAGAAGGGTATCGGCAACATTACCTGTTGAAATAATGTATTTCCCATCGAAATCTGTTTCAGAACCTATTAAAGTACCTTTTAACGAAACGCTTACAAACGGTATCGGTACTCCACTTTCAGCATCGGTCACCATACCTTTAATTACGGTTCTCTGAGCAAAGGAATGATACCCTGAAAACAGTAAAAACAAGCCAATCAAGAATAATCTAATTTTATGCATGGTCTGGCGGTAGCCTTGCTAGTTATTGGAACGCAAAGTTAATGGATATAGTTGGTATTCAATTCGGCATAATTGCGTTAATTCATACATCAAATTATAATCCAATAATGTATTCAATACTAGTTTTAATCCTAAGCTTAAATTGGATTTCGCCAAGTGAATCCCCAGGTGAAGAGGATTGGAAAAAAGCTAAGGATAAGGATGGGATTACTATTTACACTCGCGGCTCAGAGCTTACAAGAGTGAAAGAGTTCAAAGCAATAGCAAGTATTAATGCGCCTATAAGTACGATTTTGAATGTTTTTTGGGATGCCGAAAGTAGTTGTGAATGGGTGCAAGGTTGTCAACAAAGTGAAGTAATTGAAGCTATACCTGGAAAAAGCTTGAAATACTATATGGAAATCCGTGTACCATTTCCTTTTCATGATCGGGATTTAATTCAATCATTTCTTTTTGAAAAAATTGACAAAAAAAAGGTGAGAGTACATTTAAAAAATCTACCTGATGACCTCGAAAGAAGGAAAAAATTGATTCGACTTGAAATCGCTGAGGGAGAATGGATTCTTGAGAAAATATCGGAAAATGAAACCAGGGCAACTTTAAAATACCTATCTGACCCAGGGGGGTCCATACCGGCATGGCTTACCAACCTTTTTATCGTAGATGGTTCTTTTGGATATATGGAGGGGCTTAGAAAAATGGTGAAAAAAGATAAGTATCAGGATAACAAGACATGGGACTTCTAGTTTGATGGGCTATGATCTACACAATTCTGATGCATTTATTCCTTCTTGTTCCGAATCCATCAGATGGGTGGAAACAGGCTAAGCAAAAGGATGGAATAGCCGTTTGGACTAAAGATTCCAGTGAAATAGATGCTAAAGCTTTCCTCGCTAAAACTACTATAAATGCATCACAAAGCGATATCCTCAAAGTACTCCTGGAGCCTTCTAACTATCCCGAATGGCTGGAACGTTGTAAAAAGGTGGAGATCATCGAGCAAAATGGTGATTCGTCACAAACGGTCTACATGAAAATTGGTATTCCATGGCCTTTTCAGGACAGGGACATGGTTCAGTCACTTGAGTTATCCTCTTCTAAAGAAATTTCCGTCATCGAAATGATTAATAAACCTGATGCGGTGGAAGAAAAAAGAGGCTTAGTTAGGCTTCAAAATACCGGAGGCCAATGGAAATTAAAAACAATTGGTACTAAAACGGAGATTCAATTTACTTTTTGGTTAGATCCGGGAGGACTGATTCCTTCCATGTTAGCAAACATATTCCTTGTGAACGGTCCTTACAAAAACCTTCTGAATCTTAGGCAAAGAGTAGCTGACCTTAGTTCAAGACAGAGCTATGAATCAGATTTCTCTAATTGAGGAATTCGTCAAAAGTTACGGAAACATAGTAAATACCTCCTACGGATGGATTTCCTAGTCCTGTAATGTAGTATTCATTCAACAGGTTAGAGCCTCCTACCTTCAGAACAGATTTTATGTTAGGCACCTTATAACTGACTTGAGCATCTAGTGTTCCAAAACTATCAACAGGTCCTACTGCAAAGCTACTTTCCCATAAAAAGGCATCCTGCCACCTGTAACTCACGGAGAAACCTAAGTCTTTATAAACATTTCTATTAGCTAAAGATAAATTGAGACGATATTTCGGAGTATTAAAACGTGATTGAAAACCCGCAGGCCTATCGCTTATTGACTCAAGATCATTACTGGAAATATTACCTGATGCTACATACCCTTTAGGTAGAATATAATCTACACCTACGGCCCAACCAAAAGCTGTTAGCGGGTCATCCGTACTTACCGTAGTTGAAAAACGTTCTATGTTTTCTCCTGAGCCGCGTACCAATATTTGAGTAGCCAAAAATCCATTGTAACGATTTAAATACCCATAAGCATCAACAAGCATTTTACCTTCAAAGTGAATACCTTTATAACCAACCTCATATGCAGTAACACGTTCAGGCTGAAACTCTGGGAACTCAAAAGGCCCTTCGCTATCATCAGCCTGTGCTATAATAGGATTTGAGTTATCACCGGGAAAAACAGGGTTATTTTCAAAATCAAATTGCTCTCTTACCTCAGGAAGTCCTCCAAATACATCCAGAACCCCGACATCTAAACTCACAAACTGTTCCGCAATCGATGGGAATCTAAAAGCTGTTTGAACAGAACCTCTTAAATTTCTCTGGTTCTTTTTATCTAAAGCAATAACTAGTGAACCTCTTGGAGTCACTCGGTCATCAAAATTCTCATTTCTATCATATCTACCAGAAGCGGTAAGCTTTAAGCGATCGGCCAGAAATCTCTTTGAAATCTGCGCATAAGCACCAACCTGATTGAAAAGTATTGGATTTCCAGGGGTATCCGCATAAGTTGTCCCATCCGTATCTAAACGATATCTTCTGAAACTATAGCCAGCCAGACCTTCCCAACCTGGTATCCATTGACTAAAATTGTACATTCCTTCAAAATGCCATAAGGAACTTTTATCAACAACTAAAGTACCATTTGGAAGTGGAATAGAAGAAATGCTATCTCTAAGCTGTTCGAATCGGCCATCCGTCCCCGGTAGCGGTCTGGATACCAAAGATGGGTTTAATACAGTGCCCTCCTCACTTAGATTGTCTGCAAATTCCCTTGCAAATGCAAATGATTCCTGCCTCGACAATTCAAACAGGTCTGCTCCAACCGCGTATCCTGTAAAATAATCTGTAAACCATTCTTCACTACTTTTCCATGCTTCATTAATTTGTAAAGCAGTTGAACCTGCATCGTAAGTATCACCAGCGTCTTCTTTAGAGTAAAATGCTCTTACGAAAAAATTATCACTTCGAAGTTCTAGTTTACCAGTATATGCCTCAAAGTTTTGAAGTGAAAAACGATTTTGCGCTGTATAAACGGCAGTACCTTGACCGTAAGCTCCTTGTAAAATCATTTCCACATCGCTTGTAACCCTGTAATGAACAGCTCCATTAACATTGAAATTTCTGGTATCGTAATCTACCAGATCTTGTTCTTCATAACCTGTCCTTGTTATTGGAGTAGGTTCTGAAGGGAAAAGACTAACGACTTCATTAACTCTGGCATCAAATTCTGGGCTACCGGGTATTAAACCTTCATCTGAAGCAAAACCTTCTGCTACCGCTTGAGCTTGAGCAGATAAATCTACTCCTCCTACATTCTCATCTCCATATAGGTTGATCCCATCGTATCCGGGATTGATATAAGGATTCTCAATTGAACTTACGTTTGGATCAACTAGTGAAAGCCTGTTTCTGGAGTCTACCGCATGCCAGTCCAAAGCCGTCAAGTAAGTTGCGTTGATCTTGAAAGCAATTTTATCATTATAGGCCTTCGCATATCTTAAGCCGAAATTATATAGTTCATCCGGGGAATCTCTATAACTTGCTCCAACATGCATAAGTCCTAACTGTGCCTTAGCACTCAGTCCCTGATACTCAAAAGGACTTTTACTATTCAATAAAAGCGTTCCGTTCAAACCTCCCGGTCCATAAAGAGCAGAAGATGCACCCACTAGTAATTCAGCACTCTCTACGTCTAACTCAGGAATACCAAAAATATTTCCCGCAGCAAAATTCAAACCCGGAGGAGCATTATCAACACCATCAACGATTTGATTAAAACGTTCATTTGTATTGTTTGTAAACCCTCTGGTATTAACTACTTTGAATGTAAGACTTTGATTATTTACATCTACGCCTTTTAGCGTATTCAAACCGCTATAAAAATCCTGAGCTGGCGTATTTTGAATATCTAATAAATCTCTTCTTTCAATAGATACGGGTGATTCCAATACATTTTCTTCATATCTGGAGGCTGATACAATCACTTCATCACCAAAAAGAGCCTGTTCTTCCAAACTTATGTTAATTTCAGAAATTGAGCCAGAGACATCTTTTTCAACTGTTCCAAACCCAACCATAGAAAATACTAAAGTTATAAACTGTCCATCTTCAAGGCTAAGTATGTACTCACCTTTGTTATTCGTTATAGTTCCGTAAAGTTTATCTTTTACTTTGATATTAACTCCGACCAGCGGTTCTCCAGTATTAGCGTCGATTACTTTCCCTTTTACATTACTATTTTGAGAAAATGAAGCAGAGCTGAAGATTAAAAAAATAGATAATACTAGAAGTCCCTTATCAAAATTCATAGGTGTTGTATTCAAAAACCTGCGCAATATAAGAAATCATAAGCTCGATAGTTTCACAATTAGCTTGAAGTATATTTCAACAAAATAATTTTTTTCCATTTCTTTGAAGTCAAATTGAAAATTTATGAAAAGACTTAACATTCTAGGATTGGTATTAGCTTTAGGAGGATTACTTTTTGTTTCTTCTTGTAGCGACGATGATGAAGGCGGCGAAACTGCCCAATTTGACTTTGAAGGTAATTTTGCTATTACATCTGCTACGGACACCAATGGTGATGACGTTCTTCCAATATTAGGGCAAGCCCTTTTAGCAGATACTCCTTGCGATCTTAATATTCCTAATAATGCCGCTTTAGTAAGACTTACTAATGGAAATAATGCTCTTAGTGGCACTTTATTTAATGTTTGTGCAGCTGAACCAGCATTAACTGAAGATGGGGGAACTTGGTCATATAGTGTAGAACAGAGGATTTTCACTCTTACACTGCTAATAGACGCTTCTCCTGTTCCAGTACCATTGGTTCAGGAAAATGTATCTCTGGTACCTAGCGATGGTGGAACTGTTACTAGTATTTCCGGAACTGTAAATCTTGCATCATTGGTTGCTGAATTGCCAACTGATATTTCACTAGTGTTAACTAGAGTTCAATAAGATTAACTCTAAACCTAATATTAAAAGCCACGCTTTAGTGCGTGGCTTTTTTGTTTCCATACATTCTAACAAGGTTTTCACTGACAAGAATCGTGGAAGTTTTTCTTCCGAATAGTAGCTTAGAAAACCAAACCGCGAACCTATTCCAGAAACCCGGGATATAACTGGGCTGTTTCCCTAGTTTATTAAGTGACTGCCTAGCTACATCTTCCGGTGTCATAATTGGTGGAATTATTAAGCCTTTCCGATTAGGCTTGGTATCATAATAATTCTGAGTTCCGGTTGCTCCCGCAATACAAGCCAGTACATCAACGCCATAATCCTTTAGTTCATACCATAAGCCCTCAGCAAGTACCATTAGATAAGCTTTTGAAGCTGCATAATGAGCAACCATAGCTGTTCCTTGTAAGCCAGACATGGACGACATTAACAAAATTCCCCCTTCCCCTTGCTCTTTCATCCGCTTAGAAAAATAATCTGTAATCAAGAGTGTTGATTTTAAGTTGATTTGAATTAGTTTCTCGTGGTCGGATAAATCAACGTCGGTGAACTCTTTAATTGGCGAAAAAGTAGCATTATAGATGACTAAGCCTATATCAAAATCAACTAATTCTTCAATTAAAAATCTAACCTGATTTTCCTGGGCAAGATCAACTATTCTATTTTCAACCTTAATCTTATAAATGGAACTCAACTCTTCAGATAAAGAGTTGAGTTTACTTTTTTGAACATCGACCAAAACAAGATTTAGACCTTTATGAGCTATTTCCTTAGCGAAAGCTGCCCCTAGTCCTTCTGCTGCTCCCAGAATGAGTGCCCAATCGCCATATTTTTGTTTGAATGATTTCAAATCGATCTACAAGGTTTCAGGTTAGAGATCCCGGTCTTTTTTCTTTCTTTTCTCAAAATTCAAAAGAAAAAAACCGGAATGACGAAAAACATATCTTAGTGAAATAAAATATCAAACTCAATTACCAGATAAACGGAATCAAAGCTTTTCGATTCCCGGGATAATCCTTGAATTTTTTAAAATACCACTTATGGTGTGAAACGGCCCTGGGGGCAAGATTTGCAAAGGTATAAACAGCAAAGGCTAATCCTGACCATGACCATGTGAGTATCGCCCAGCCTGTCCATTCTATAATTTCACCAAGATAATGAGGAGCAGAAACGTACTTAAACATTCCTCCATTTGGGACTTTGTAATCGGTTTCCCCAGGCTTACGAAGATTTTTAAGTATTCTATCTGACTGCTTATTGATGGTATAGCCGCTAATAAATAATGTTAATCCAATAATAAATTGAGGTGTATAAAGCCAATCATTTGAGTACGTATTGTAAATAAAAACCTCATAACCATTAATGAACCCATTTATACAGTTAAAAAAAATCGCCATAAGCATAATCGCCATTGGAAAATCACGATCCTTCCCACTTTGCTTAAAAGGATAGATTAGTGAACGATGGACATAATGACTTTGCCAAAGCAAAAAAAAGATGATGTAAATGAACGTCGAACTATGTTCAGAAATGAGAAAAAAGTAAAGTATAAACATTACCGGGGGAAGCTCCATAATCATCCATCCCCATTTTGCTTTCATGATCGGCCCCCAACCTTTTCTTACAAATTTCCCGTAGGGTGCTGAAATAAAAAAAAGTGAGAAAAAAGTGATTAGGGCCAGAATGAATTCTGAAGCTAAAAGGATTTGATAGGATTGTTGCATTCGTCTACCAGGCTTATTTGGATGGTGAAAATAAAACCCTCGAATCCCTGATTTCCGAACTATCGGGAGGAGGAAAATGTGAGGAATAAACTTTAATGTTCAAAAAGTACTTTTCCAATATCTAAATCCTTTGTGCTAGTTAAAAATCAAATGACTCACTATCAAATATTTAAGTCTTTACGAGCGGAGCGAAGTAATCGTCTAATGATTGCTTTATCCGCCAGTTGGCGGATTCGATAACGAAACCTAACTAGCACAACAGGTTATTTAATATTCTACATTGCAAAGTGATGGACCTCATTCCCAGTCTTAAACTGCCAGTCCATTATCCTTGGCCAGGCCGGGTTTTCCAGATCTTTTTCCCACGATCTAAGATCTGATTTTAATTCTTCAACAACATCAGGATTGGAGCTCGCAACATTTGTTGTCTCATTCTTATCAGAGAGTAAGTTATAAAGTACAGTGCGTTGATCCTTATCGTTCAAAATCAGTTTCCAATCTCCTTTTCTAATCGCGTGGTTGTATCCTGCTTTCCAGTATAAAGCTTCATGCGGTTCATCACTTTTTTCTCCATTTATATAAGGTACAAGATTTACCCCGTCAATAGCTCTATCGGAAGGCATTGGAACACCTGCTAATTCTGAAGCCGTCCTAAACAGATCCAGTGAAATAACAGGTTTACGATATACCATGCCTTCTGGTATATTTCCTTTCCATTGCATCATAAAAGGAATATTGATACCCCCTTCGAAGTTGGTCACCTTGCCACCTTTTAAAGGCTGGTTATCCGTAGCTTCGGTATAAGTAGCGCCTCCATTATCGCTTAAGAATACAATTAAAGTGTTCTCTTCTAATCCCGAACTTTTAATTTTTGAAGTGATCTTACCTACTGCATCATCCAAGGCTTTGATCATCGCATAGTAAACCCTTTTATTTTTATCTTCTATATGTGAAAAAGCTTCGTAATCTTCCTTAGTAGCTTGAAAAGGAGTATGTGGGGCATTAAAAGGTAAGTAAAGAAGAAAAGGATCTTCTTTGTTATCCTCTATAAATTGAACGGCTTCTTTTGCGAACTTCTTGGTAATGTATTCTTTTTCTTCAACGACTTCTTCATTTCTATAAATCGCGCAGTTGCCGGTCCGACCAGGTCCCCAGATGTATTTATCTGTAAATAAATCTTCATGATGATGATTTACAATATTAGGATCGTCTTCGTAGGCATAAAGTGAAAAAGCCTCGTAAAAGCCATAGAAATAATCGAAACCTCTTTGAAGTGGAAAGGAAAATTCGCTAAAGCCCAAGTGCCACTTACCAATTATTCCTGTTTTATAATTTCTTTTCTTAAGGAGTTCAGCCATAGTGATTTCTGAAGGTGGAAGTCCTTGCTTTAAAATATCTTCAAGCTTTGGGTAGATCACCTCTTCATCGGCCAAAACCCAGTTATCAGTATCCACAAAGTATTTGAAACCCAGGTATTCGGCCATATTCTTTGGATATCGATCATGTGGCTGTAATTCATAGCCAAAACGTTGCTGGTACCTCCCCGTAATTAAACCTGCCCTTGAAGGGCTGCAAATGGGTGAGGTAATATAGCCTTCGGTGAAAAGCACACCGTTTCGGGCAATAGCATCGATGTTTGGTGTCTGAACTAAATCCTGGCCATAGATGGAAACCTCTGCTTTTCCAAGGTCATCTGCCATAATGATGACAATGTTTGGAGGGCGTGTAGTATCCGTACTTGATACCTTCCGAGAGAGATATTCTTCCTTACCCTCAATTTTCTTTTGGTCGAACGTGATCTCGAAGCGATCGGACGTTAAAGGCCAAAACAAATAGGCTCCTAAAATTCCTAAGAATGGAATCAACGATCCTCTTAGGATCAATTTTTTCTTACTTGACATACTTCAAACAGTCAGTTATCAACTTGTAATTCTTTAATCATTCAACTATTAATTGGACTTCTTCAAAATCTTATCGGCTCTTTGAACCCTATCTTGTAAGTTACTTTTCACTTTCTTAAGTCTATTTATAGCTTCTTGGACTTTATCTCTTTTTGAGTTTCTAGTCGCCATCTTTATCTATTTTCTCAAACTTTGAATCTTCCTAATTATTTATAAATCTCTCTTGTCGGGGGTTTAAACCCTCGGCAAGAGAGATTTTATTCTCGTCCATTTAATTGAATCAAGGACTAATAACATCCAAATTTTCAGGAACCTCATAGTTCCATAATTTCATTGCAAATCCCCACTCATGCAAAACCCGGTCTAAATCTTTTTGCGAAATCTTATAATTATTCTTTTTGTAACTTTTTTGGGCACTAATGTATTTCTCAAATTGAGGAGCAGCTAGTTCCCAGCTATCCAGTTTTAACTGGCTATAAATATCGCTCAAATGCTCTTTCGGAGATTCTTCAAACTGCTCAAACTTAATCTCAATGAGCTGGCCTTCCGGAATAAGCTTTTTCTGTTCTTCAAAATCATTGACCATCTTAATGAATGTGGTGAAGATCATCTCATCGATTTCATCATTACTGATCTCATGAAACCAAAGGGTTGGGAATAATTCCCTGAAAAATTTTCTAGTTGACAAAAAAACAACCACTGGATTCCGGTAAATATGAATGAAATTGGCATTGGGAAATAACTCTGTCAAAGCATGCACTCTGCCAGTCAGTACCGGATTTTTAAATATCGCTCTTCTCCCATTCGTATCCAGCAAGGATTTAATAATATGCCTCCGATACTTTTCCTTCCATACTTCTTTTACCTTTTTATCTTTAAATCGGACATAGCAGTCATAATACTCCTTGTAACGATCAGGAAAGTACCAGAAATTATAGTATGAATACGGATGTACATTACCTATCGAAAACTCTTCTTCCTGAGGATATCGAGTATCAAGCTTTACGTTATCGGCCGGCCTTTTATCAGGCATAGTCACAGACATAAAAGTCTCGAAAAGCCATTTACTTCCTAAATAATGTGGGAAGAGTGAATTATAAGTTGTTAAATATCCGGCAACTGGATCCTGACAAAGAACATTATGTAAAAAAGTAGTACCGCTCCTCCAATGACCTAAAATGAATAGTGGTGGCTCTTCAAACTCAAATTTTTTAATTTTCTGGTTGAATTTGAGGCTCTCAATCCATCTAAAAGGTGTTCCGATCAGGATGATCAGCAAGCTCAAAAAAACCTTCAGGTAAAACCGGGATTCAATTTTATTTCCGGATAGAACTTTGAAATAATTACGTAAGGAACTCCCAGCGAGTGTTGATATAGGAGGAAGCTTAAATTCTGCCATACATTTGTTCGAAGGGCGAAAATAACAAAGGCCTGCCATACGGCAAGCCTTCTAACTATAAACCAATTTAATTCTTTATCCGGAGGGAGGTGCCACAGGCCATCAACTGCAAAAAATAGCACCTGCTCCAAATAAGATTTTAGTCCACGTTGTCGTGGAGAAACTTATTATTACCTAATATCTGGTTATCATCATTGAGGTTGTACCTGGATATGTTTCGTTCAGAAGAATGAGGCACATCCTGGAATTGTACTTTCTTTCTCAAATAAGCAGGTACTTCCAGTTTATTCTTGAAATCTCCGGAATCGAATGAATTGTGACTCGAAAGTCCTTGAAGCTTGCGCACTCTTTCTTTAGACTGTTCCTCTAACTCTTTCTTTTTATCTTCCATTTCAGCCTTTACATCCCAGCTGAAACTGTGAGAAGTTTCTTCTTCGCGCGCCGGTTTTCTTTCCTCTATTTCATATTCATCTTCCAGGCTCAGAAGTACTTTATCTGCTTCATTGACTTCTTCAATTTCTGTCTCCTCCGGTTCTGATCTTTCAAATGAATAAGACTCACTCTCGTCTAGAGTAACTTCTTCATTCGTTGGCTCCGGCTGGGTAGAAGCTTTTTGCTCTTCTTTGAAAAGGCTGATCTGCTGGCTGCTTTCCAGGTCAAAAACTCTTCTGCTATTATCAATTTTTGGAGGGCTGAATTTATTTTCTTCGAAACCAGTTGCAATGACTGTAACCCGGATACTTTCCCCTAAATTCTCATCCACTCCATGACCGAATATCATTTCAGCTTCAAATCCGGCAATCTCCTGAATAAACTCTGTAATTTCCGTAAGTTCATCCATTTGGAGTTCAGCCACTTCTCCTGACATGATAGAAAGAAGTATTTTCTGCGCTCCGTGAATGTTTTTATTGTTCAGCAGTGGTGATGAGATCGCTTCCTCTGCTGCTCGAATAGCCCTACGGTCTCCGTCGGTAGTTGCAGACCCCATAACAGCGGCACCTGACTCCATCATAACCGTTTTAACATCCTCAAAATCAACGTTTACATATCCTGGAACAGTTATTATCTCAGCAATACCTTTGGCAGCCGTCGTTAAAACATTATCTGCCTGTGCAAATGCATTGCTTATACTCAGGTTTCCATAAACCTCCCTGAGCTTATCATTTAAAATGATGAGTACTGTATCGCAATTTCTTTTAAGCTCTTCTAAACCAGCTTCTGCCTGAGCCATTTTTTTCTTTCCTTCGAAAGCGAATGGCATCGTAACGATACCCACCGTTAGAATTCCAAGATCTCTCGCAACCTGTGCAATTACCGGTGCAGCTCCCGTACCTGTACCACCGCCCATACCAGCAGTTATGAAGATCATTTTGGTATCTTCATTCAAAAGGTCACGAATATCTTCCTTACTTTCCAGAGCAGCATTTTTTCCCTTTTCAGGATTAGCACCTGCTCCTAGGCCTTCAGTTAGATGTGCTCCTATCTGAAGTCTGTTGTTTACTGTACTACTTAAGAGTGCCTGTGAGTCTGTGTTACAAATTACAAACTCTACATCTTTAATGCCTTGAGCAAACATATGTGTTACAGCATTGCTACCTCCTCCACCTACACCGATCACCTTGATGATCGACTTATGGTGTTTAGGCAAGTCGAATGAATAAGATGAGTTTTCCATTATAATTGATTTATAGTTTTCAGTTTGTGTTTCTTGGCTATTTAGCTGTTTGGCTATTAGCTCTTTTCGATATCATTATTAATTCTTAATTACTAATTACTTAATAGTCTTTTGAATCGTCGAAATCATCGATTAAAAGCCCCTTTGTTTTATCGAGAAGGCTTTTAAAGAAGTCTTTACCTCCTGGCACTTTTGCCTTAGCCTTGGTTTTCATGTTCGTATTCAGGGTAGTGACCGATTTGTATCGATTTTCTCTATTGTCTAAAGCACGATAACCAGATAAAACGAGTCCTACCGAAGTCGCATACATAGGTGATTTGACAACGTCTACTTTTCCTTTACCAAGGTGCTCATTAGGATAACCTACCCGTGCATCCATTCCCGTCATGTATTCGAATAGTTGTTTTATAGAGCTCAGTTGAGAGCCTCCACCTGTAACTACAATTCCGCCTGAAAGCTTATTTTCATATCCTGAAGTAATGATTTCGGCATGCACTAATTCGATGATCTCCTGCATTCTCGCCTCGATGATATGAGCAAGGTTTTTCAATGATATTTCCTTTGGAGGCCTATTCCTTAATCCTGGTATCGATACGATCTCATTTGAATTAGCTTCTTCGGAAATGGCTTTCCCAAATTTTGTTTTCAATAATTCTGCCTGGTGCTGCATCACCATACATCCTTGTTTGATATCTGAAGTCACAATGTTTCCACCGAATGGAATTACTGCGGTATGTCTGATGATGTTATCATAGAATATAGCTACATCCGTAGTTCCACCTCCAATATCGACCAGACAGACACCTGCTTCTTTTTCTTCTTCAGAAAGTACAGCAAGACTTGATGCTAAGGGTTCAAGGATAAGGTTTTCAATCTCCAATCCTGCCCTCCTTACGCACTTATTGATGTTGTTAATCGCGTTCGTCTGCGCCGTTATGATGTGGAAATCTGCTTCCAGTTTAACTCCGGACATACCCACCGGATCTGTGATACCTTCTTCATAGTCTACGATATATTGCTGTGGCATAACATGAATGATCTGGCTTCCCGGAGGAGTCACGATCTTATACATATCATTCGTGAGACGGTTAACGTCTTCTACTGAAATCTCTTCATCACAGCAATCGCGTGTGATGCTTCCGTGCTGGATAGAGCTTTTAATATGCTGGCCAGCTATTCCAACATTAACCACCTGAATGTTGATTCCAGATGCTTCTTCAGCTTCGGATATCGCTTTTTCAATAGCATGGATCGTCTTATCAATGTTAGTTACTATCCCCCTGATCACGCCATCGGAAACAGCTTTCCCCATACCCATTACTTCAAGTTTGCCATAGTCGTTAAGCCGCCCAACAATGGCACATATTTTCGTAGTTCCAATATCCAGTCCTACTATAATTTTATCGTCTGCTGTATCCATATCGCTAAAGTTTATATGTCTTGATATTTTTGTTCATGTTAAAAACCTCCCCCAAACCCTCTCCTTGAGGAGAGGGCTTTTCTCTTCGAGTTAATTTTCTCCGATAGTTCCCTTCTCCCGTGGAAGAAGGGCTAGGGATGAGGGTTATATTTGTTTTCATTTCAGTTCTTCTTCTATTCTTTTTAGCACTTTCTTGATATTTCTTTCAATTTCTGAGTTGTCAAATCGAATAATTTTGACCCCTAATTCTTTAAGTTCAAAAGTGAGACCTTCATCGGCTTCTCTTTGTTCAGTTAAAAAATGGTACCCCCCATCTAATTCAATACCCAGCTTTTTATCATGACAGTAAAAATCAATTATGAAGTCTCCAATAGGATGTTGCCTTCTGAATTTTAAACCGACTAATTTTCGGCCTCTTAGATTCTGCCAAAGAAGGTCTTCTGCATCAGTTGGTGCCTTTCGATTTTCCTTGGCATAACCAAACATATTAGGATTAGCTCCTTTATGTAATTCTCGCTCTGTCATTTAAACTTCTTTTCAACCTTACCCAAACCCTCTCCTTGAGGAGAGGGCTTTTCTCTTCGAGTTAATTTTCTTCGATAGTTCCCTTCTCCCGTGGGAGAAGGGCTAGAGATGAGGGTTATATTTTTGTTCATTCTATTCACACACAATCTGATTTCTGTAAGCCAGGCTCACTTTTTCGTAATGATTCCAACCTTTTCGAGGTAAGATCTCGTCGTAGAAAATCTTTAATCGCTCGAACTTATCTTCGAGTTCTTCCGGTTTACCTAGTTCAATGATCTGCTTACCAACTTGCTGAAACAACTCTACGTTTCCTTTACGATCAATCTTAAGCTGAGCAATCTGGGCTTTCCAAAATTCGTCCTGATCTATAAATTCCAATAACTCAAAGATCTCTGTACCGAATCGGACAGAATCAATAGTTTGGTTTTTAATCGTAGAAGTCCAGTTACCAGCAATGATTGGAACCCTGGCTGTAAATCTTTTAGAGAGTGGCAAAATTTCTCCTTCCTGGCTTACATATTTACTCTCTCCATTTGAAGTAAGAATTCTTGCAATTGGCCTGCATTGTTTGGCATTTACAATCAGAGTTCCTTTGATGTCTCTAAAAACATCAGCTTTGTGGACGAAACTATGGTTTCTAACCTCTTTTTCGAGGAACTTAAGGTTTAACTCTTCAAAAGGAGTTCCTAAAATGAAGCGTTCCCCTTTGCTGGTTAGAATATCGATGATATCATCTTCTGTGATGAAATAATTTCCACTTTGCTCATCAATATTGATAATGATATTTTCGCAGGCTCTGGCTTCCTGCTTTTTATCAATAAAACCAACACAAACGACCACTGCTGCAGCAATCACACCCCAAACTGTATATTTTTTCACCTTTATACTGCCCTTCATATCGACTGTTCCAGTTTAAGTTTCAAAGGTTTTACAAGCTTATCGATATCTCCGGCCCCGATCGTTAAAAGCACATCCGAGCTTCCTATTTCAATCTGATCGACGAGTTCTTCTTTACTCAAAAGTCTTTTCTGAGAGGCTTTCATTTTTTTAAAAATAATTTCTGATGAAACTCCTGGGATTGGCTCCTCTCTTGCCGGATAAATATCCAGTAAAATGGTTTCGTCAGCCAGACTCAAGCTTTCAGCAAATCCATCCTGAAAATCTCTTGTCCTGGAATATAGGTGCGGTTGGAATATGGCTTTTATTCTTTTTGTAGGGTATAGCTCTCGAACCGAATTCAGCAAAGCCTTTATCTCTGTTGGATGGTGAGCATAATCATCGATGTAGACCAGGCGTTCTGATTTAATAATATACTCAAACCTTCTTTTTACCCCTTTATAATTTGAAAGAGCCTCTTTGATTTGTGAATGTTCAAGTCCGGAATTCCTAGCTACGGATATTGCAGCTATCGCATTTTCAATATTATGGCGCCCGGGAATCTGTAATTCATAGGAATCAACTGTTTTTCCCTCAAGCTGATAATCAAATCGATAAGAGCCATCGACCGAAAAGTTAGATGCCCTAACCTCTCCCTCTTCAATACCATAAGTTCTTTTTACAGAGCCTTTAAATTTAGATGCGTCTAGATTTTCATTTGCGCTGTGATTGATCCAGAAGTGGCCTTCTGGTTTAATTCTCGATGAAAAATCGGAAAAAGCCGTTTTAATGGTTTGCTCATCTCCGTAGATATCAAGATGATCGGGATCAATAGAGGTAATGACAGCTATTTCAGGGCTTAGCGTCAAGAAAGATCGATCAAACTCATCGGCTTCCAGAATCATCCATTCCGTATTCGAAGGATTTCCACTCAAAACTAAATTGGAATTATAGTTAGACAGGATTCCCCCCACGAGTGCCGTAGAATTCAAATTATTATATTTAAATATATGGGCAATCATGGAACAGGTGGTTGTTTTGCCATGAGTTCCAGCTACGGCTATAGTTTTAATTTCTTTCGAAATTTGACCCAGTACCTCTGAGCGTTTCATCACCTCAAAACCATTAGTCTGAAAATGAATCAGTTCTTTATGATTTTTAGGAACCGCAGGGGTATAAACAATAAGCGTTTTTTCTTTGTCCAACCCTGATATTGTCTCGATATTTTCTTTAAAATGAATTTCGATATCTTCTGAAATAAGTTTCTCCGTTAATTCAGAAGGAGTGCGATCATAGCCGGAAACGCGGATTCCTTTCCACTTCATCCATCTGGCAAGTGCACTCATACCGATTCCTCCGATACCAATGAAATAGGCGCTATGTATCTCCTCTAGTTTCAATTGACTAGTGCTATCAATTCGTTTACAATATTTTCTGTAGCATTCGGCATGCCTTCCTTCTTTATATTTTGAGCCATTTGATTCTTCTCCTCATCATTTTGAAGCAGATCGAGTGTTTTGGGGATCATTTGTTCCTCAGCTTCAGAATCTCTGATCATTATGGCAGCATCCTTTTCCGTCAAAGCTTTTGCATTCATGGTTTGATGATCTTCGGCAACATTTGGCGAAGGAATAAAAACCACTGGCTTACCAACCAGGCATAATTCAGAAATAGAAAGTGCTCCCGCCCTGGAGATGATGATATCAGCAGCAGCGTATGCTAGGTCCATTTCCTTTATAAATTCAAGAATTTTAATATTCTGAAGATCTTTATCGGAAGTCTTATCCAGCATTTCCTGGAAGTAGAACTTACCAGTCTGCCATAACACCTGAATATCTGATTTTTTTAAAGTTTCAATGTGGGCCAAAACACTATTATTAATTGTTCTTGCGCCCAGGCTTCCTCCAAGGATCAACAATGTTTCTTTGTTGGGATCAAGCTTAAAATGCGATAGAGCCTCCTCTCTTTTTGAAGACAAATCCAGAATATCTTTTCGAACTGGATTTCCCGTTTTAACGATTTTCTCAGAAGGAAAATATTTCTCCATTCCATCATAAGCCACACACACCTTTTCAGCATTCCCGGCAAGAATCTTATTAGTCAATCCGGCATAGGAATTCTGCTCCTGAAGCAGGGCCGGAATATTCTTCTTAACTGCCTGACGTAACAATGGTCCGCTCGCATAACCGCCGAAGCCTGCAACCACATCCGGCTTAAAGTCTTTCAATACTTTTTTCGCCCTGAAAAGACTTGCCAGTAATTTGAAGGGAACCAATAGGTTTTTTATTGTCAATCTTCTCTGAATCCCGGCGATGTCCAACCCAATAATCTTATAACCTGCATCTGGAACTTTTTGCATTTCCATCTTACCCTTCGCTCCTACAAAAAGGATATCTACATCCGGGAACCTGGATCTCAACTCAGAAGCCACAGCAATAGCCGGGTAGATATGCCCACCTGTCCCTCCACCACTGAAAATGGCTTTCTTTATATGGTTTTCAGCTTTCAGCATTCAGCCATCAGTCTTGAGTTTTTTAATTAGCCCAGTCAACATTTTCTTTATTTCCTGTATTCTAAGCTCTATCTCATTAGCTAATTCAGTTCCTAAGTATTTCAAATCAGTCGCTAGAATAAAGAGATATTCTAATTCACTGCTTGATCCTAATGCTATCTGGATAAACCTTGCAAAATCGGCATTACTCCCTCTTCCGCACCCTTCAGCTATATTTGTTGGCACTGAGGAGGCTGCTCTTCTCATCTGAGAGGTCAATCCATAAGTCTCTTCCTTTGGAAAATTTAAGGTGATGGCGTAGGTATCCACAGCAATACCATGTGCCTTTTCCCATACCATCAATTTTCTAAAGTCTTTCATAATTATTAGTAGTCAGCATTCAGCTATCAGTACGGCTTTCTGACTGCTTATCGCTGGTAACTATTTAGTTTTCTGTTTTTAATGCTTATCATGCAACATTTATTTTTTCGAGTTGTGATTTTCGCTTATTGTAATCCGCAAACTGATTGCTGACTACTGATCGCTGATTGCCCATCGATTCGTCGATCTCTCCTCTGCTTACACTCAGAATAATTCCTATCGCTAGCCCTGTGAATACTTGAGATGTACCTCCCATACTTACCAATGGTAAAGGCAAGCCCGTTATAGGCCCTAAGCCCACGGCAACCCCCATATTGATCATCGCCTGAAGCACCAAAGCAAAAGTTAATCCTGCTGATAGTAGCCCTCCAAACGCTCGTTCTGAGGTAGCTACCGCTTTCATTCCTCTATAAAGCAGAGCCAGGTATAACATCAGCACTAACGACCCTCCGATCAACCCGTACTCTTCAATGATGATGGCATAGATAAAATCGGAATAGGGGTGCGGAAGGAAATTCCTTTGATCGCTTTGGCCAGGTCCTTTACCTGTGACTCCACCGGTAGCAATAGCTATAAAAGATTGTTCCGCTTGAAAAGGGACTTCTTCAGAATTGAAAAAGCTACTAACTCGTGAACTAACCGTTTCACCTCTTTGACCAAAAGTCATCGCCATAACTCCAGCGAGTGCCCCAACTGCAACTAACATCGCTAAATATTTCATGGGCACGCGACCTATGAACATAAGTAACATACAAGTCGCAAAAAGCAGGGCTGAAGAAGAAACGTCTGTTAATGCTATGAGGCCACAGATTACTCCAATCCACATCAAAACCGGGATTAAAGCTTCTTTGAAATCGTCTATACTATTTTGACGACGCGAAAGCATGGCCGCCAGATTTGAAATCAGTGCGAGTTTTGCTAAATCCGATGGCTGAAAGGCCTGATTGATTACCGGAATGGTGATCCAACGTGTTGCTTCATTCAGATTTATCCCAAATTTATAAGTGATTATCAGCAATGGAACAGATATCCAAAGTGCTACTCGGGATAATCTGGAGTAATATCTATAGTCTATTTTATGTGCGAACCACATTGCACCAAAGCTGAGCAGTACTAAAAAAGAATGCTTCATCAGATAATGCTCTGTATTTCCTCCCATTCTTTTGTAGGCCAGCGTTCCAGTTGCGCTGTAAACCACCATGATGCTAAGAATGGATAATGCAAACACAATAAACCAGATCACAGGGTCACCCTTAAGATTCTTCTGTGTCCATTCTTTAACCAAATGATATCGCTCTGCTACCATCATAGTACTGAATTTTCGAGTTCTAAAACCGATCGCTTAAATCGTTCTCCACGATCTTCATAATTCTTGAAGAGATCGAAACTGGCGCAAGCCGGGGAAAGCAACACCACATCGCCTGGCTCACCTATGGATTGAGCAAAGGCTACTGCTTCTTCTATTTTTTCGGTTTCAATGATATTGGATACCACATTTCCAAAGCTTGATCTGAGCTTTTCATTATCCTTACCGAGCAAAATCAAGCCTTTGACCTTCCCAACTACATCTGCATATACCTTTGAGTAATCATTTCCTTTATCTATGCCTCCTGCAATCCAAATAATCGGACGATTAAAGCTACTTAATGCATAGCTGAATGAATCCAGGTTTGTCGCTTTTGAATCGTTGATGTATTCGACACCATTGATTTCAGCTATAAATTCCAGTCGATGCGAAGCATTTTTGAAGCTTTCAAGTGAATTGATTGCATTGCTCCATGAAGCACCAGCTTTCAGGGTAGTTAGTAAAGCAGCCATAAGATTTATTTTATTATGCTCTCCTCTAAGAAATTTATTGTTCAGGTTATCATAATTCAGGGTGTGCGTATTGCCTTCAATGTTAAATACCAGCTCTCCCGAAGCGTTCACATAGGCTCCCTGTGATACCTTTTTGGATAATGATATTGGAAGTCCAGATCCCTTGAATGGCGAGGATGAATACCGATCTGCTACAATTTGGTCATCATTAAAATGAATAAAGACTGATGATTCGTCTGCATTTTTAATGATCCTGAATTTTGCAGAACTATAAAGCTCCATTGAACCTTCATAACGATCCAGATGATCGGGCGTAATGTTAAGTAAGACTGATATATCAGGTTTGAATTGATCGATGTGATCTAATTGAAAACTGCTGACTTCCAACACATACCATTCTTTCGGATCATTCAGAATTTCCTTTGCAAAGCTGTTCCCAATATTTCCTGCATAAACCACATCCAGTCCGCAAGATTTCATGATGTGGTTAGTTAATAATGTGGTTGTGGTTTTACCATTAGTACCTGTAATGGCCACAATTTTCCCATCGCAGTATCGAAACGCGAACTCTATTTCGTCTATGACCGGAATACCCTTCTCCTCTATGCTTTTAATAATCGGCAAAGAATCGGATATACCTGGACTTTTCACTACCTCTTCAGAAGAAAGGATTTTTTCTAAGGAATGTTTCCCCTCTTCAAAATCGATGGAGTTTTCTATCAGTACACCTTTATAATGATCTGATATAGTCCCGAAATCAGAAACAAAGACTCCATAACCCTTTGCTTTTGCCAGCAAAGCAGCTCCGGTACCGCTTTCTCCTGCGCCCAATATCGTAATTAGCCCCTTCATCTTAGTTTTAAAGTTGCCAGGCTTACAATGGCTAATAAGATTCCTACCACCCAAAAACGGGTTACAATCTTAGACTCAAAAAGTCCTTTCTTTTGATAATGATGATGCAGAGGCGACATCAGAAAAACCCTTTGCCCTTCACCGTATTTCTTTTTAGTGTATTTGAAGTAGGAGACCTGAATGATCACCGATAAATTCTCTACTAAAAAAATCCCACAGAAAACCGGGATAAGAAGTTCTTTCCTGACAGATAAAGCTAGAACCGCAATAATTCCTCCTAGTGTCAGGCTTCCGGTGTCACCCATAAAAACCTGAGCAGGAAATGAATTATACCATAAAAACCCTACACAGGCTCCAACGAAAGCGGTACAAAAGATCACTAATTCTCCTGAATTCGGGATGTATAGAATATCCAGATAATCCGAAAATATCACGTTACCGGAGAGGTAAGAAAATATCCCAAGAGTAAGTCCAATAATCGCTGAACTTCCGGCTGCCAGCCCATCTAGTCCATCCGTAATATTTGCTCCATTGGATACAGCAGTAACTATAAAAATTGCCAGAAATACATAAATGATCCAGGTAAGGTCTTGCGGTAAAAAAGGTAAGATCTTTCCGTAATCGAATTCGTTATCCTTGAAGAAAGGAAGATTTGTCACCGTAGATTTCACATCTTCATACGGCACCTCGGTAATACTGACCTGTCTTGAGGATTCCTCTTTGAAATCATACTCCCTCACTACAACGTCGTTGTGAAAGTAGAGCGTACAACCGATAATTAGTCCTAATCCAACCTGACCAAAGATCTTGAATTTACCAGCAAGCCCTTCTTTATTTTTCTTTCTGATCTTTAAATAGTCATCCGTAAAGCCAATAATCCCCATCCAAAAGGTGGTGATCAGCGCCAGGATGATGTATATATTTTCAAGCTTTGCAAATAGCAAAGTAGGAATGGCGATGGCTGCAATGATCATCAGGCCTCCCATCGTTGGAGTACCTTTTTTCTCCAATTGTCCCTGAAGTCCAAGATCTCTGATTTCTTCACCCATCTGCTTTTTTTGAAGTAGCTTAATGATGTGCTTTCCAAAAAAGATGGTCACGAAAAGGGAAAATATAGTTGACATTCCTGCACGGAATGAAATGTATTGGAAAACACTAGCCCCTAAGAGTTCGTACTGCCTTTCTAAATAATCGAATAAATAGTAAAGCATATCAGGCTTGATTTTGTGTTAGCTCCAGCATCTCTTTCAACACTTTTTTATCATCAAAAGGGTATCTCACTCCTTTGATTTCCTGATAGTCTTCATGGCCCTTTCCAGCAACAAGAATGATATCGTTTTTTTCAGCCAGGGTACATGCCAGCTTTATGGCTTCTTTCCGGTCGGTAACTGATAGTTTTTTCCGGTAATTGGAAGGACTAACGCCTTCCTCCATGTCTTTTATAATTTGCTCCGGTTCTTCATCTCTTGGATTATCAGAAGTAAGCACAACTTTATCGCTTAGCTTACAGGCTATCTCAGCCATTAAAGGACGTTTGTCTTTATCACGATTCCCGCCACATCCTACTACTGTAATTACCGATTCGTTGCCAGTCCTGAACCGTTTAATGGTATCTAGTACATTTTTTAAAGCATCTGGCGTGTGTGCGTAATCGACCAACGCCATAACTCCCGAGTTTGTCCTCACTTGCTCAAACCTTCCGGGGGCGGCTTCAATGGTAGATAGTTGTGTTAATACTTCTTTTGCATCTTCTCCTAGCTCCGTAGCTGTTGCAAAAACTGCCAGTAAATTGTAGGCATTAAAGTCCCCGACGAGCCTAAACCACGTTTGGACTCCACCATCCAACTCCACTTCCAGCCCGCTGAAGGAGCTGGATAAAATCTTCAATTTATAGTCTGCAACATTCTTGATGGCGTATGTCTTGATACTGGCTTTGGTGTTTTGCACCATAACCTTTCCGCGACGATCATCTATGTTCGTCAAAGCGAATGAAAAAGGGCTTAAACCATCAAAAAATACTTTCTTGGCTTTGATATAATTGTCAAAAGTGCCGTGATAGTCGAGATGATCATGAGTGATATTAGAAAAAATAGCCCCTTTAAAGTTCAATCCTGCTATTCTATGCTGAACGATCGCATGCGAACTAACTTCCATAAAACAATGCGTACATCCCTTGTTGATCATTTCATCAAAAAGCTCGTTAAGCCTTATCGGATCTGGTGTTGTATGCGTCGAAGGAATTTTTTCGTCGTTGATCTTATTTTCTACTGTCGAGATGAGCCCGCAGTTATACCCTAAATTCCTGAACAAGTGGTACAAGAGGGTAGCAATGGTGGTTTTTCCATTTGTTCCGGTTACTCCAATCAGCTGTATTTTTTTTGAAGGGTTCTCGTAAAAGTTAGCTGCAACAATGCCCAGAGCCTCTGAGCTACTCTTAACTTCTACATAGGTAACTCCATTCACCAATTGATCAGGAACCGATTCGCATACTACGGACGTAGCTCCTGCGAGAATCGCTTGTTGTATAAAAGCGTGGCCATCAGATTGAGTTCCTTTTACCGCTACAAACAATGAACCCGAGCTTACCTTTCTGGAATCGAAAGCGATAGAGCTTACCTCCAGGTTCATATCACCAGAGGTGCTATTCAGTGCTACTTTATACAATATGTCTTTGAGCACCTTCATTAACTCAGCTTAATTTTGATTTTACTTCCATTAAGCACTTTCATTCCCGGGGATTGAGACTGAAAAACCACTCTCCCTTCACCTTCTATCTGAACACGAAGCCCACGATTTTCCAGTACATAAATCGCATCCCTTAAAGTCATTCCGACCACATCCGGAACTATGTTGTTTTCTGCCTTATTTTCTTTCCACCGAATGGAATTATTCACTGGATCCGTTTTAACCCACTCCAGTTCTTCTTTAACCGGATGGTTAGATATTCCAAACTCATTGCAGATCAATTCAAGATCTGTAAGATTCCCTGAACGGATGACCGGGAATATGCCTTTTTCAACCAGGTATTCCGGTGTTAGGGATTCATGCATTTCCAGATCCTGCGAGTAGATCTTATCCGCTATCTCTTTAAAAACCGGTGCGGCTACATCACTACCTTCCTGCTGATAACCTTTTGGATTATCTATAACAACGATGCAGCTATACTTAGGCTGATCTGCAGGGAAGTATCCAGCGAATGAGGTATAGTATTTTCGAACGTAACGACCTTTAATGATTTTTTGAGCAGTTCCTGTTTTTCCTGCAATTTTGTAGTGTGTGCCACTGATGTTTCGTGCAGTTCCATTTTCAACTACGCCTTCTAACATAGTTTTCACCTTAATAAGGGTTTCAGGTGAGCAGATGGATTCTTTAATGACCCCGGTTTCATAGTCTCGAACTGATTGGTCTGCATGAGAAACCTCCTTGACTATTATCGGCCTGATCATTTTTCCATCATTAGCTATGGCATTGTAAAAGGCTAGTGTATGAAGTGGGGTCAACTCGACTTCATGTCCGATCGACATCCACGGAAGTGTAATACCGCTCCAGGTTGGGTCTGTAGTGTCTTTGACTTTAGGCTTCCCCTCCCCAATCATGTGAAAACCTAAAGGGCGGGTTAATCCGAAATTATGAAGATAGTCGATGTACCGTTGTGGATTATCTCCGAATTGGTTCCAGATGAGTTTCGAGATGGCTATGTTAGAAGACTTCTCAAAAGCTTGCTTTACGGATATTTTTCCATAGCCGCCTTTTTTATGATCGCGCATGGTTTGATCAAAGAATTTGAACGATCCATTACCTGTTTGAATGGAATCATTAAGTGAAAGTTCCGAATCTTCAAAAAGTGCCATTATTGAGGCTAGTTTGAAGGTGGATCCGGGCTCTCTTACGCCTTGGCTTCCAACGGCATAATTATAGGTTTCTCTGTATTTTCCTTTTTTATCTTTACTAAGGTTTGAAATGGCTTTGATCTCGCCTGTTTCTACTTCCATTACGATGACGCATCCAAAGTTTGCATCATGCCTGGCGATAGCTTTTAGCAAAGCAGATTCTGCTACATCCTGAAGGTTGATATCCAGTGTAGTAATAATATCATACCCCTCAACAGGCATCACTTCAGATGCATCGTAAACAGGCTTCCAGTTTCCTCCAGCCATTTTTTGAAATAATGCCTGACCGTCTTTTCCTGCCAGCACTTCATTAAAACTGTACTCCAAACCTGCTCCATAGTTGTCTTCATTGATATATCCGACAGTTCTGGAGCCGAGGTATGAAAAAGGCCTCAACCGCTTCTCTACTTTCGTGAAAATCACACCGCCACGCATCCGCCCTTCCCTGAAAATTGGCCAGGACGACATCTCTTTTTTATCCTGAAAGCCGATCATTTTTCGGTTCAGCACAAGGTATTGGCGCCCTGTTTCACGAGCCTCTAGAATTTTTCTCCGGTAAAAAGTCGAGCTTTTATCTCTATAAAAATCAGAGAGTAAGTAAGCCAGAGAATCTAGCCCCGTCTCAAATACGTCGTCGGAAGCTACCGTTGGATCATATGCAACCCGATAAAAAGGAACAGAGGTGGCCAAAAGGCTACCATTATCAGAGTAAATATTCCCACGGGTGGCTTTTACAGGCCTGAATTTCAATCCAATATCTTCAGCAATTTTCGACCATTTATCCCCTTCCACGAATTGGATATGACTGATTCGGAAAATTACCGCAACAGCAAAAAGGAATACCAGCAGAAATGCTATCCGAACCCTTAGTAATATGGATTTTTTAATATTCAATTAATATTCTCCTTTTTGGTATTCTATTTTAAATGGAGGCTCCGTGCTCTCCTTCAACCCCATCTTCTTAACTTTTTTCGCAACTTCCGATTGTTTGCTATCAAACATATAATCAGCTTTGAGTGTGGTATAATCGGCCCTTAAATCCTCTACTTGTTTCTCAAGCTTATTGACTCTTCTAATCTTATTTTCATTTTGATGAGTGAGTCCTATGTAAAAAACCACCAAGGCAGTAATAAAAACCACTTTCGGAAACAACTGAATAGGCACTCCATTCTGAAAAAGCTTTTCCAGACCAAGCACACCATCGATCATCGCGAAAAAACCCTTCCGTTTAGCTCCCTGGTTCCCTATTTTATATGTATTCTCCACTTTAAGCTTCTGTCTTTTCGTTTCGTTCAGCGATTCTCAACCTCGCACTTCGTGCCCGACTGTTATTTTTAATCTCTTCTTCAGAAGCCATGATTGGCTTTCTGGTCACCGGGTTTAGCGGTCGTAATACATTTCCATATAGATCTTTCTCCTGCCTACCCTCAAAATTTCCACTTTGAATAAAGTTTTTAACCATCCTGTCTTCCAATGAGTGGTATGAGATCACAGAAAGGCGACCTCCTTCTTTAAGGACTTTCACCGAGTCCTTCAGCAAGTCTTTCAGGGCTTCCATTTCATCATTCACCTCAATCCTGATGGCCTGGAATACCTGGGCAAAATATTTGTGCTCCGATCCTCGCTTGGCATATCGCTTAAGAATGTTTTTAAGCTGATCTATCCGAGTGATTTTTTCTGAGCTTCTTGCAGAAACAATAGCCGAAGCCAGTGTCTTAGAATTTCTAACCTCGCCATAGCTACTGAATATCCTTACCAACTCTTTTTCGGAGTAATCATTCAAAACAGTTATGGCACTTTTACCTGATTTACGATTCATTCGCATATCCAATTCGGCATCAAACCTTGTTGAAAATCCTCTTTCGGCCTCATCGATCTGATGAGAAGAAATTCCCAGATCGGCTAGAATACCATCCACTTCTTCAACCTCGTAATGGCGTAAAAACCTGGCCAAATACCTGAAATTTGCTTCAACCAGGGTGAATTTATCTTTATCGAAATCCGATGTATTGGCTGCAGCATCAGAGTCCTGATCAAATGCATAGAGATGACCCTCCGTGAGATTTTTATGGATTTCGCCAGAGTGTCCACCACCTCCGAACGTAACATCTACGTATTTACCTGAAGGCTTAATTTTAAGCGCATCAATACTTTCTTTCAGCAGTACCGGCACATGATAAGTGCGCTGATCAGCGCTGAAGTTATTGTCGACTGAAGAATTTTCATTTCTACTCATCCAAATATTTTTGAGCTAATTCTGAAAACTCCTCCTGATCCTGAATCAGATATTCATTGTAACGTTCAGGATTCCAGACTTCAATCTTACTTCCCATTCCAACTACCATAGCTTCACGTTCTAGCCCAGCATACAGCATCATTGATTTCGGGACTAATAAACGACCAGTACTATCTAATTCAACCTCCTGTGTACCACGAAAGAAATTTCTTTGAATCTTACGGTACTCCGCATTGAATTCACTAAGGCCAGCTATCTTGGAATGTAACTTTTTGTACTCAATGGTGGGATACAAAACAAGGCATGGCTCAAATCCTCTCCGAATAACAAGCTGATTACCAGATGCTTCAGGAAGATTAGATTTGATCTTTGAAGGCAAGACCAATCTACCTTTTGCATCCAGTTTACACTCATATTCACTTGAAAAAAAGCCCATTGACTATTTTTAACCATTATACCTCTTAACAAATGTAAATAAGATTATGACATTTTCCACCACTTTATACCACTTTATACCACAATTTTGCAAAAACTTAATATTACTGAATAGAAAAGTCCGTAATGGTCGAATTGTTGAATGATGAAAAAATATAATATTTTGAGTTATGATATATTTTAGAATATTCTACTTCTAAAGTGAGTATTTGCGAATTGATTGTATCGGGAAATGAGTCTTGAATTAGAGTAAGCAAGGGAGGGCAGAGTGGGGAAAAGTGGGAGCAAAAATTCTATTTTACTACAAAGTAAGCCTTAACTTTCTGAAAAAGAATAAGCAATTTTTATCGTATTACATAAATAATCCAATTTGTTATGAAACCATTTTTAATACTTCTTCCACTGAGCCTTCTTGCCTTTTTCTCCTTAAAAACATTAGCCCAAACCAATGATCTAAAACAATCACTTACAGCATATGCCACTTTCGATAATGATAATTTTAAACTTCTAAAATCAAAGGGTAACGCTACGATCTACTCAGCGCCTTCAAGAAAAGCTGTTATTGATTCTGCCGTGATCGCTTCTCAAAACCCAAATATATCCATCGCGAAAGACGAAGGAAAATTTGGAAGTGCTTTAAGGTTTAATAAAAAAGGGAAATGGGTCACTTTTATCAAGAGTCAATATAATATCGACTATGAGAATAAAAACTGGACGGGAACAGTTTCGTTTTGGCTAAAGCTTAATCCTGACACCGATTTGGAGCCCGGGTATTGCGACCCTATTCAAATCACTGATGTAGCCTATAATGATGCTTCCATTTGGGTAGATTTCACAAAGGATGATAACCCACGAAAATTCAGATTGGGTGTTTATGGAGATAAGTCGCATTGGGATCCTGAAAACAAGGGCTTTGAGAATAATCCTGAATGGGACAAGAGATTAGTTGTAGTAGACAAACCTCCGTTCAGTAGATCGGAGTGGACACACATTTGTATCACGTATTCAGAACTAGGAAGTACGGAAGGGCGTAGTTCCCTGTACGTAAATGGAGAAAAGCAAGGAGACATTTCAACAAAAGACCCTTTCAATTGGGATCTTGAAAAGTCAAATATTTATCTGGGTTTGAGTTATATAGGGCTTTTTGACGATCTGGCTATCTTCAACAAACCTCTGTCTGCGAAACAAATAAAATCACTCTACTCCTCTAATAGAAGTGTTGAGCAATTCATTGGGCTATAGCTAAGCTTGTTTAAATTCAATAATAAATGAGGTGCCTTTGCCAAGCTCACTCTCACAATGAATGGCACCTCCCATCTCATCAACGTATTTTTTTACTATAGATAACCCTAGCCCAAGGGAGTCTTCACCGGCCGTTGGTTTGGCCGATAGAGTCTGAAAAGGATTGAATAATTTTTCCTGGTCTTCTTCGCTAATACCTGGCCCTTGATCTTTAATTACTAGCTTAATTTTATCATTCTGATTGAAAAGGCAGACGAATACTTCCTTATCCGGAGGTGAAAATTTAATTGCATTTGAAATAAGGTTTTGTAAGATCTGGATAAAATAATTGGCATCTACAAATGCAAAACTCTCGCCTTCCTTAAATTCTTCGCAGACTGTTATATTCTTGTTTTCAGCAGTAATCTTGTAATCTTTCACTACAGTCGCGCACACCTCACCGAGATCTGTTTTTTGCATATTGATCTTTAGGTCCCCAGATTCTATTGCATTGATATCTAGTATTCTGGAAACCATTTCCGATAATCTTTCTGCCGAAGATGAAGCTAGCTCAATGTATTCGGTATAGCTTTTATCAGGGTTCTTTCTCTCAAGATCAATAAGTTTTAAAAGACCCTTGATCTGATTCAAAGGGCTTCGTAAATCGTGTGCCACAACACTCATTAACCTATTTTTTTCATCATCTAGTTCAAGAAGTTTCTTGTTTGAAGATTCAAGCTGATCCCTTTGCTGCATGATCTCTTCATTTTGAGATTTTATTTCTTCATTTAATAATGTCAAATCCTCGTTAGCCTTTTTCTTCAATTGGTAGTACCTCAAAACGATAAAAACAATAATTAGGGAAGCGAGGATAACTAATGAAAAAATAATTATTAAATTTTTCTGCTGCCTTTGCTCTTCACGGAGTTCTAGTTTTCCAATTTCCCTCTCGTACTCGAATGCTTCTTTTTCTTTTTGGAATTCAAATTCAGCTTCTACTCTGGCAATCTCACGGTTACTCTTATCGTTGAAAATTTCCTCTTGAATAGAATCGTATTCCAGATAATGTTTTAAGGCAAGACGATAATTATTACGTTCACTATAGATCTCAAAGAGTAGCTGTGAGGCATCTGAAAGATCAGTTCTGTAATTCGATTCTTTAGAAATGCGATAAGCTTGTTTTGCTTGTTGTAAAGCTAGATCTAAATTTGATTCAATGAGATAGGCCTGCCCCAAAGAGTTAAGAAGCCCTACTTCATTTTGTTGCTTCCCACAATCTCTCGAAACGTTCAACCCTTTATTGAGATAATGAAAAGCGGAGTCTAATCTTTTTATTCCTACATAGAAATTTCCAAGTGTTGTATAGGGCACATCTAATCTGCATTTAGAATCTGTCTGCACTAAAAGGTTTATAGATTCATGTATATTTTGTATAGACTTAGCTGTATCACCTCTTTCCAATAAAATATCTGACATGCTATTTAAGGTAATGGCTTTTCCAACCAGATTTCCGGTCTGCACATCCAATTCATTTGTTTTGGCGTAGAACTCCAGGGCCTTTTCATCTTCATCTAAGTCTTCGTAGAGTCCTGCGAGGCTATGGTAAACGCTTGCTAATCCATTAGGGATATCCAGATTTTCAAATATCTCTCTTGCTTCGTTATACTTTTCAAGGGCTAGGGAATAATAACCTCTTTCCTTCAGGATGACTCCGACATTCATAAGGTTGCCTGCCATATTTCCCATCTCGCCAATACTCTTCTGAATATCTGCACTCTTTTGATAGATGACTGCCGCAGAATCTAAATCGCCCCTCCGAAAAAGAACATTTCCTACAGTATTGTAAGCATCACCCAAAATCATTTTGTGATCATTGGATTTTGCTATTATTATTGCCCGATCGCAGAAAATGAGTGCAGAATCAGACTCTCCTATTTGTTGATATCCTAAACCAATATTTCGAAGTGCCTGGGCTTTATTCTTAGTATCATTTACTTCATTAGCCAGATCTAATTGAAGCTTTGAGTATTCAATGGTCTTATGTGCATCTATGTTCCGGTATCGGAAAGCAAGTTGACCGTAGATTTTTAGTTTATCATACCCAGGAACCTCACCTTCTTCCAGTATACTCTTTAGGCTATCTATTTTGTTGTTTTGACTGTAAGCAACAAATAGTATAGCCCAGAAAAAAAATATTCCAATAACTGACTTCATAGAAAAGACTCCTAATTTATTCCTTTTTACGAAAGATTTGAACCTATAGCACGCTTTCCTACATTTGAGCAGTTGAACGGTACGAATAAATCTATGAATAAGACACTCACCTCCTTGATATCCTTACTGCTACCCCTCCTTTTTTTTAGCTGTAAGAATCAAAGTAACTCTGAAAAGGTTCATGTGATAGAAGAAGGAAGATGGAGAGGCGAAATAAGTATGCAGGGGCAAAAAATGCCTTTTAACTTTTCACTACAAAATGATTCTACCGGCTATACCATAACGCTATTAAATGGAGAAGAAAAGCTTTTATTAGATGAAGTTGTGGTTGAAAAAGACTCTTTGAAAGCTACCCTTCATATTTTCGACATCGATTTAAAAGCAAAAATTGAATCCCCCAAAAAGATATCCGGAATCTATACAAAGAATTACATTGATGGGTATGAACTTCCTTTTGAAGCCGAATTCAATAAGAATCAAAGATTTACACCTTCTTCTGAAGTTTCTGATTTTGAGCTAAATGACCGATATGAAATAATGTTTATTCCTGACCAAGAAGATCCTGCTTACCCTTCCGTTGGGGAGTTTTATTCTAATGGCAATATGCTGAACGGAACTTTTCTGACCCCAACCGGCGATTATAGATATTTACAGGGTAACATTATCGGAAAAGAGATTTATCTAAGCACTTTCGACGGTAATCATGCTTTTTTATTTAAGGCTGAAATAAAGGGTGATAGCCTCGTAAACGGACATTTCTGGAGTGGAAAGAGTTGGCATGAACGCTGGTCGGGTGTTCGGAATGAATTAGCTGAACTTTCAAACCCTGATTCGTTGACTTTCATCAAAGAAGGCTATGATGGATTATCATTTGAATTTCCTGATTTAGAGGGTAAAATGATTTCACTAACTGATGAAAAGTACCAAGATAAAGTGGTACTCGTACAAATATTTGGTTCCTGGTGCCCCAATTGTATGGATGAGACCAAATTCTACAAGCAATGGTACGATGAGAACCATTCAAGGGGCGTAGAGATTATCGGTTTAGCTTATGAGCAAAAAGACGATTTTGAGTATGCTTCTTCGAGGGTGAAGAAGATGAAAGAAAAGCTTGGGGTCAACTACGATTTTTTAATTGCAGGAATCAACGACAAAGCCGAGGCTTCAAAAACATTACCGATGCTAAATAAGGTTATCTCTTATCCCACAACCATATTCATCGATAGATCAGGAGAGGTTCGAAGAATTCATACCGGATTTTCAGGACCAGGAACTGGCATTCACTACGAACGTTTTGTTGAGGATTTTAAAAGTTTCACGGAAGAGTTGATTGATGAGGGGAACTGAAATTATTTATTCCTTTCAATCGTAAAACGAACCAAGTCGTTCAGTGAAGATTTATAATCTGACTCTGGTAAGCTATTAATGGTTTCTAAAGCCTCGTTGTAAAAATCATTCATTTTTTTCTCAGCGTACTCCAATCCACCATTAGAGGTAACGAAATCAATTACTTTTTGAACATCTGAATTTCGCTTCTTATTCTTTTTGATGATTTTAATTATGGCTGATCGTTCAGAGTTCTCTGTATTCTGCAAGGCATAAATGAGTGGCAAAGTCATCTTTTTTTCCTTTATGTCTATCCCTACAGGCTTACCAATTAAATCGCTACCATAATCGAAAAGATCATCTTTAATTTGAAAAGCCATTCCTACTTTCAGGCCGAAATCTTTCATTGTATCGACTGTTTGTTGATCCGAACCTGTAGAAGCGGCACCAACCGCACAACAAGAAGCAATTAAGGAAGCCGTTTTCTGTTTTATGATCTCATAATAAATATCTTCTGTGATATCCAGCTTTTTTGCCTTCTCCATTTGAAGCAACTCTCCTTCACTCATCTGCCTAACGGCTTCTGAAACAATTTTCAAAAGTTGAAACTCATTATTATCCAAAGCCAAAAGCAAGCCTCTGGAAAGCAGGTAATCTCCGACCAGTACTGCTATCTTGTTTTTCCAGAGTGCGTTAATGGAAAAAAAATTCCTTCGATAAAGTGCGTCATCTACAACATCATCATGAACTAAGGAAGCCGTATGTAAAAGCTCTATAAGAGAAGCACCATAGTAGGTGGAATCACTGATTTGACCAGTACTTCCTGCAGAAAGAAATACAAACATGGGACGCATCTGCTTGCCCTTACGCTTCACGATGTAAGTCATGATCTTATCGATCAAAACGACTTTGCTCTTCATCGAATGACGAAACCGCTTCTCAAACTCCGACATCTCGGAGGCAATTGGAGCTTGTATGTCTTTAATATTCAAAGGCATGCTTCAGCAATAATACCGTAAAACCATAGTTTTGTAAAAGATTTGATCACTTTGAGATTAATGGCTTAGTCGAAAATGAGGCTTTTGGGCTATTTACTTTTAAAGCTTTGAAAATAGGACATAAACAGGTGAAAGAACTCAATTAATAAGAAATAGTTGATCACTACGTTTATAATTCTGAAAAAGACGGTCTGGAAAGGCAATACCCAGCTCATTTTAAAAATAAGATTGACATTTTCGAGAATCAGATTACTTTATGTCAAACTCTTTTGATTTGTACCTTCGTCAACACAATGTGTTTAAAAACATAGCGAATGAAAACTGTAGACAACATCATACTAGATTCAAAACATAACAACAAAAAGATACTCCTGGATGTACGATGGAATGAAAGTTCAGAACCTAAGGATTTAATTCTGTTCATTCACGGATTTAAGGGATTTAAAGACTGGGGCTATTTTAACTTAATGGCGGACTATTTTACTGACAAGGGCTTTGCATTTTCCAAATTGAATTTATCCCATAACGGAACTACTCCGGAAAAGCCAAGTGATTTTGATGATCTGGAAGCGTTCGGAAATAATAATTTCAGTATTGAGCTGGATGATATTGGGACTACCATTGACTATCTGTACTCAGAAGATTCAACACTGAAGAAAAGTGGTGTTTCAATTAATCGTTTGATCCTTCTTGGACACAGTAGAGGTGGAGGTTTAGCTATTTTAAAAACTGGAGAAGACGAGCGTATAAATGTGGTTGCAGCTCTAGCTCCCATCCATAATCTCAAAAAAAGATGGTCGGATGAGGTTCTTGAAGTATGGAAAAAAGATGGGGTTATGACTATAGAAAACAGTCGTACCAAACAGATTATGCCGTTATATTATCAACTTGTTGAAAATACACTCGAAAATTATTCCCGCCTGGATATCCCAAATACCGTAAGAAATTTGTCTGTCCCTATTTTCGTAGCGCATGGTACAAGTGATGAAACACTTCCTGTAGAATATGCCCATGAGCTAAAAACCTGGAATGATCAGGTGGAGTTAATGATCGTACAGGAAGGCAATCATACCTTCGGAGGAAAGCACCCCTACGAGAAAAATGAGTTGCCACAACATGCATTTGAAGTATTAGAAAAGCTTAGTCATTTTCTGGAAAAGCATACATAAAAAAAGCTCCATCCCAGTAAGGGACAGAGCTTTATAAACTTAAACACTAACTATTCTAATTTCCGGAAGAATCTGTTTTTTTAATATCATTTGTTTTAGCTTCTCTTATTCTTCTACTAGCCCTATCCTGCTTTTTCTCAATTTTAACTTTTTCAGCTTTTGTAACTTCTCCATCTGCTTTGGCCCTTCTTTCCGTTCTTTTGATATGACGTTGATTGGTTCTCAATGCCTTTGCCTCTCTTTTGGTAACTTCTCCTGATGCTCTTCCTTCAGCTATTCTTGCTCTTTGAGTTTTTTGTCTTGCATCAGCCCTTTTAGTCCTTGTATTTGCTGAGTCCTGCGCTTGCGATAAGAAACCAAATCCAAATACTAAAGCGATGATAAAAAATAACTTTTTCATAGTTTCTAATTTTCGTTTCCTATTTGTTCTATGTTGTAATTGTTCGTCTCTTAGAAAAGAGAAAACAGGAAAGGTTTAATCAGATTTTAATTTTTTCTGACATCAGAAGTTTAATCGCCTCTAACTCTTTTCCATTCCTTATTAAATCTTTTGCTTTCGAATGAGTTTCTTCAAAATTATCAGTCTCTGAAGTCTTATTTTTCGCATATTCATCGATCTCGGATTGAGTTGGAAGCATTTCCAAATTCCCTAACCTAGCGAGATCACTTCCCGTTAAAACTGAACTTTCTTTTATGTTTTTTGGCAAACTATCGACGCCAATCCCTTTCCATTTTGTAGGTCTTTTGATTGTGAAGATTGTATCGGGTGTTATTCTTGTATAGTAAGGCCCTCCTAGCCTCCCGATTAAGTCAGCTTTGTAGGGATCGATATATCCTTTTTCATTTAATAGCTCTTCTTTAACGTGCACTAATAATACTTCACAAATAACGAGGTTAGCTGAACCTCCGGAGTTACCAATACTTTTCACTTCTAATACCTTACACTCATAGGAAACCGGAGATTCTTTAACACGTGGAGGTTTCACTTTTATGGAGGCTTCGGCAGTCAATCCTGATTTCTCAAATTCATCAACACCTCTTTCGTATTCTGTACTGGAAAGTGACATCTGCTCAGCGATGGTATAATCAACCATGTTTATAACCACTTCAGGGTGTTCTTTTACATTCAGGTATGAGTCTTTCGGTGTATTATCCCTGGTTCGATGTGCAGGAGAAAAAATCAAAACAGGAGGGTTAGAGCCAAAGGCATTAAAAAAACTGAAAGGGCTCAGATTTACATTCCCATCCTTACTGATCGTACTGGCAAATGCAATTGGACGAGGCATTACCGAACCTACCATCGTCGTATACATTTCATTAACAGAGGTGTTTTTGGGGTCTATAATCATGGTTCAATTAACAGTTAACAATGATCAATTACGAATTATCCTCAAAGAAAGTATAACCAAAACAAATTTTCATTTATGGAACTTTTTTATGGATTTCTACTATAAACTAATTGCTAATTGCTAATTGCTAATTGCTAATTGCTAATTGCTAATTGCTAATTGCTAATTGCTAATTGCTCTATTTCTCAACTCTCCGAACCCAATCCGAATTCCTTCTTGCTCAGCATAAGCTTTAAAAATAATTTCATCACCATCTTCGAGAAAAGTCCTTTCTGATCCATCATTTAATACAACTGGTTTTTCACCATTCCATGATAGCTCTAGCATAGAACCGTAAGAGTCTGGTTCCTTACCGCTTATCGTTCCGGATGCATAAATATCACCAACTTGAATGTTACAGCCATTTACAGTGTGATGAGCTAGTTGCTGGCAAATGTTCCAGTAGAGGTTTTTGTAGTTTCCCTTGGTAATTAAGGTCTCCGAAGAACCACTTCTTAAGATGACCTCCAGCTGAACATCAAAGTGCGATGGTTTTTGAAACTTCAGATAATCCAATGGCTCGGTTTTCTGCTTTGGTCCTTCTATTCTAAAAGGTTCAAGAGCATCAAGTGTCACTAACCATGGAGAAATGGATGAGGCAAAATTTTTCCCCAGAAATGGGCCCAGCGGCTGATATTCCCAAGCCTGAATATCACGAGCTGACCAATCGTTAAACATCAACAAGCCCGCAATATGATTCTCTGCTAAGTTTGTATCTATAGGTTCTCCTAGCTCTGTATTGGAGCAGGTTATAAAAGCCATTTCAAATTCAAAATCCAATTTTTGGCTCAGTCCAAACCCAATGGAACCATCCTTACTTTTAAACTGTCCTTTAGGTCTTTTTATAGGGACATTAGTACCAACAATGGAAGATGTTCTGCCATGATATGCAACTGGGAGGCTTTTCCAGTTTGGAAGTAGGGCGTTATCGGGATCACGAAACATTGACCCGACATTTCTGGCATGTTGCTCTGAAGAGTAGAAATCTGTATAATTCTTCGAGTCAATGGGTTTTAATTCCTGAATTCGGTTTTTGGAAATCAGTACTTTTTCAATTAAATCTGGTCGATTTTGAAGTTCTGAATTATTGATATCAAGTAATTCTGATATCCTATTTCTTACTTCACTTAAGGCTAACCTGCCTTTTGCCAAAAGAGGATTCAAAAATGGCTGGTTGAAAGTATTCTTAACATCCGTTTTTAATGAATTGAAAAAACTGTGTTCTAAAAGGACTTCAAGGTCCAGTATATAATCCCCAACAGGTATACCTGCTCTTGGGTTTAGCTCATTGGTTTTAAAAATCCCAAAAGGCAGGTTTTGGATTGGAAAGTCTGAATCTTCCGGTACTTTAACCCATGATTTTAAAAGCGGATCATTTGCATTACGCATTCAGCCAAGTTAGTAAATGCTGGAAATAAAAAAGCCTACAAATAGTGGGGCTATAAACTTTAAGCTTGATTTAAGACTATCTGTTTATTCTAATAGTGATGTTATCAAAATGAGCATCTCTGTCCCCTTCTTCCTCCTCAAGCTCTAAAAAGAATTCACCAACATAAGAACTTGTTACAACATCTTCAAAGTACACCCATTCAGTATTATTTCTTTCCTCACCCCCTGAACGACCTCCAATTCTATTTTCATATATAATGTTATCCCCTTGAGCTATCAACCTTACTACAGCTCTGGTTCTTTCGACATCTCCATCACTGTCTTTTCTCCATCTTACTAAAACATATCCGCTTATAAAAATTTCATTTCCATTCAATATATAAGTAAAATCCCCAGATCGAACTCTTTTATTACTTAACTCCAAAGAATTGTTGGGCGTAATAGATGTAGAACTAGATAGATCAGATGGGTTTCCAATCCTTTCATCATCATTCCCATCAAAATTCCATAGATAAATTTCATCATTTGAAGGATACAACGCTAATAAAGCAAGTTTATCAAATTCCGAAAGACCACTAAATGAAACACCACAAATGCCAGCATTCATTATTGATAAATTATCTGTAGTTGGTGTTCCATCAACTACATAAAAACCAAATGTCTCAAAATCTGGGACTAAATTTGGTAAGTTAGTATGCCCAAAACCCAAACAGTGTCCAATCTCGTGTGCAGTAAGAAGAACCAATTGTGAGAAATTTAAAGGTCTAGTTTCAAAAGTCCAATCATTAAAATGTATTGAAGGGCCTGGCTCACCTGAAACTAAAGGGAAAGATGCCAGAGCACAAAGAGAAAACTCTTCATAGTAGCTGCTAGATATGATTATATCTGCTTCCCCCGCAGAATTTGCTTTAGACAGAGAGATATCAGAACCAACGCTATTCCAAGCTATAATGGCCTCAGTAAGCACATCATTTAAAATGTTAGGATTTAGATGTACAAAATCATCTGGTTGAAGATATATTTTCATCCATCTGTGCTCTTCATCAACTAAATATTGATATTGAACCTGATCAACTTTTTGATTAAGAGAAATCTGTTTATAAGTTTCCAAATGTTCATTTGTAAATAAAATATCACCTTGAACTATATATTTATTGTTAATTGACTCAATATCCTCTATCCCGAAACCAGATGCTAAGATCATTTTAATCATAGGATTGTTAGGATCAATTTTATTAGATTCTACGATAGGATCTTCTTCATTTATATCAAAACACGAAGACAGTAATACTAATGGGATTAATAACAGTATCTTTCTCATAATTTCATTTTCTAAGAAGATATAAAAAAAGCCCCTCTGAAAATTAGAGGGGCTTTTAAGTGTTGGTTAAATAATTGTTAATCCTTTATGATTCTGGTTCTGAGTACTTCACCAGAAACCTCATCTGTGATTTGGAGTATGTAAATTCCATTATCAACTGATCTTAAATCCAATTGTACATTACTTCCATTTCCAGGGGCCATTACGATAACATCTTGACCCGTTAGAGATATCAATTTAATTTCTGATGCAGAAACAATACCTAATCGGATATATAGTACATCGGATGTAGGAACAGGGAAGATTTCAAGACTTTCTAATAATAGATCTTCTATTCCTGTGAGCGTGCTTACCGTAACAGTAAATACATCAGATACTGTACCACCAAATCCATCAACAGCAGTTACCGTAATTTCAGATGAGCCAGTACCTGCCTCAGTTATGGTTAAAGTTGTTCCGGCTACTGCAACGCTAACCACATTTGTGGCACTCGAAGCAGCACTTAAGGTTAGAGCATCACCATCTGCATCTGTAAAAACAGAACTCAAATCAACAGTTTCTGTACCGAAACCAGAAAATTGATCGATGTCAGCAATGGGGTTAGCAACAGTAGGAGCACTATTAGCCGTCGCGGTACCAGGAATCAATCTTATAGGAAGGTTAGCCGGATTGTAAGCAGATGAATCCACAACCCCGTTTAATCCATTTGGTGATGTAATGTAATTAACAAAAGCCTGATTATAAGTAGCTCCTAAAGTCGTGAAACTTGTTAGCCCTAACTGTTCGAATGGATAACCATCTCCTCCATCGAAGGTAAAATCATTCGAAATCATATTGACCGTTGGCGCTCCATCTACAACTTGCCCTCTTTCAACTAAAGGAACTCTCGTTCCGTCTTCTTCAATCAATGTGATTGCGAAAACTCTTTCCCCAGGAGTGGTTATAATACCCATATTATCTTGAACTTGTGCTTGTTGAGAAACATCGTACTCAACTTCGAACCCTGATATCTGAGGAAATACACCATTAGCGCCGGGAGCCTCAAAGACACCGCGCTCCATTATAGCTTTCAACTGAGTGGCTGTAACACCCTCAATTACAGAAACTTGATTATTGAAAGGTGTGATATTAAATAAATCCACATCTGTTAGATCACCAGCAGGCAACAACACATTGGTTCTAATACCACCTGAATTTTGAAGAGCTATGTCAGGAGTTCCTACTCCAAAAAGATTTGCATTTTCTCGAGCTTGGAAAAGTAAAGCATCGGCTACAAGATTACCTAAATTACCTTCGCCTGTACGAATGGTAGTATTTCTAGCATCTAAATCGAAAACTGAAGTAGCCAAAACTTGAGGTATAGGTAAAGTAGGAACCTCTATCTCCTCCACTATCGTAGAATCCGCATCCCCAACAATCAACCTTACGTCACTGGATTCAACTACTTCGATTACGTTTCCATCCGCATCAAAATCGAGCTTTAGATCACCTAAATACCTGTAGTTACCAGCAGTAGTTACAAAGAACACATCATTACCATCAGCATCTTGTGAAACAACAGGATACTCTCCTTCAACAGGTAAATTGAACGGATTACCTATAACTGGATTATTTGAAAGCAATTCATCACCTCCACCGGCAATTACAACATCTACACCAGTAATATTTCTTATTAAGGCCGTATCCTCATCAATACCCTGCAAGTGACTTAAAAGAATAATGATATTCACGCCCTCTCCTTCTAAAGCATCTACTTCATCTTGAAGTATCGTCTGAACATCTTGGTCAATTGTAGTATTCCCTGGGCTAGAAATACTAGCTAATATTGGAGTGGTCAATCCAATAATACCGATATCTTGTCCTCCTCTATTTACCACAGTAGAGGGTAAAATTCTATCAGCAGATGCTAGGGAATCTAATCTAGGTTCATTTTCAAAAGTCAGATTAGCGCTCAAATAAGGCGCTTGATTTGTTTCGAATGAATTAATGAAATCCGCAAGAATATCGGTACCGAAATCAAAATCGTGATTACCTAAAGTTATTGCATCATAGTCAATTGCGTCTAATAACAGGGCGTCATAGAAAATACCATCTTGAAGACTTATATTAAAAGTTATTCCTGCCAAGAAATTATCTCCTGAAGACAACATGATTGATTCGAAATTAGCACTTGCGGCTTCTGTCCTTGCCTCATTCAATGTTTGAACAAATTGACCAGCACCTGCAGCAAGAGTTTCCTCTCCATTAATAACGACTTGTTCTGGTTGTACAGTAGACTCACCATCGTTGTTATGGAAAATAGCAAGAGACAGCACTGAGTTAGCAGGAGCCTCTTCAATTGTAATATTAAACTCATCTGAGATCGTATCACCGAAACTTGTTGCCTGTGCAATTAGAGTAAGTTCAGCCGCCGCAGCGAAGAAACCAGTAAGGATACCATTTTCCAAAGTCAACTCGCCTGGGATCATTCCTGTAGAAGCATCTTCTACGTTAAAAAGAATCCGACTATCACTATCTGCAAAGAATGGGTTTAGATCTAGATTTATTCCAAGATTGACACGAGTTGTTATATCAGGTATTTCTCTTACGAGAACAGGAGCTTGTGGTCCAAGGTCTTCGAATTCTATGCTCAAGATAGCAGCAGAAGACTCATCACCATCAAAAGATTCTGCCGTTCTAACACCAGAACCCTGAATGCTAAATACAATTGAATTACCTGCGACCCAGTCTTCTCTATCAATAATGGCTTGAACGAGACCTGTTAGATCAGGTGTTGTCTGATCATCTCCGGAATCTCCAACTTCTGCCCAAACATTGGGAGACCATTCTACTGTATTCTCGAGGTAGCTTCTACCTGAAATATTTCCCGGTGTATCGCTAAATGGATCTGGTGATGAATTGTCCTGAATAAAAATCTCCAGATCGATCTCTTCCGTATTTTTTATCGCATCTATCTCATCAACAGTGAATCTAATATTCGACGAAACTATTGTTGCTCCTCGAGGAATACCAATATTGTTGAATCTTAAACCAACAATTTGACCGGCACCCCTAAAATCATCATCTACTATCTCCAAGTCAGAGGAAGTAATATCGATAAGGTCCCCTGCACTGGTTTCCTCAGCATCGTCAACACTGCTACTGATCTGAGAAGAAAGTGCAAGTGTATCACCAACTGGTGGAGGGGCGATGGTATTATCAAGCGCTAATCCAACAATTAATGGATCGTGATCGGATGATCTAAACGCGTTTGGACTAAAGAAATCCGAATCTCCATCATATTCCAAAATATCTGGCTCATCGGCATTAATATGCCATGTTTGGGAACCTGTCACTTGGACACTTATGGTTGGAGAAGCTAAAATATGGTCTAAGGCTCCTGAGTTTCCATCGAAAATGAACGAGTAACTGGAATCGGGCTCTGTACTTAGTAATCTAAATCCAGTAGACCTAAAAGCATCAATAGGATCTTCCTGTGCGTAAGCATTCAAATCTCCAATAACCAGGAAATCAGGATCACCCATTTCAGTGGGGTCAGTTGTTAGCCACTCTGACTGCACTAAAGCTGCGCTTGTTCGAGTACGATTACAATTTCCTTGACCATCACCTAAATCAGGATCTTCTAGTTCAAAATCGAAGTCAGGGTCATCACAATCAGAACCTTTAGACTTGAAATGGTTTACAACCGCAGTAAACATTTCATCAGAAGCAATCTCCCTGAAAGTTTGCGCTAAAGCCGGTCTATTTTGAGTATCAATATATGCCGGATCGAATTCGTTATTCAATATTGCGTGGTTTCCAACGGCTTCAACTGTAGACGGCTTGTAAATGAATGCCACCTTAATTTCATCGGCAGTTCCGTTAGCTCTTCCAATTACTCCTGTTGGAATGAAGTCGTAAGTTCCAGCTCCTAGTTGAGCGTTAAGGGCTGCCACCAAATCTTCTATGGCAGACTGATTTTCCTCATCTTCATCATTTTCAATTTCAGTAAGACCGACGACATCACTGTTTAGTTCTGCAATAGCCGAAACAATTTTAGCTGTTTGATCCTGGAATTCAGCAAAGGTTCCCGCACCCCTTGAGGTTGGGAATCCAGTTCCATCACCATTTCCATTAAAGTAGTTCAATACGTTGAATGCTACCACTTTCAAGGTAGGATCCCCTTCCTGGTTTACGTCAGGAACTGATGGTCTAGCTGCAAAGTTAATAGTAGGCTCTTCCGTAGGCTGTATTCTGTATGCCCCGAAGTCAAAATTTAGAACTCCACTTAGTCCGGTTACAGTTGATCCAGCTCTAACTGTGTTATTACCATCTAGATAAGGTATAGGCATATTATTAGAACCTGCTCTTGCATCATCTAAAAAGATGGTACGCCTAGCTATTTCATCAAAAGTATCTAAAATTGCTCCGACGTTGCTACTTCCCTGGATTGAAGTTCCTGAAGCAGGGTCATTATTAACATCAATTACTTGGGTAGGCTGTAAGAATCTTCCTCCTTCGCCAAGTCTTAACTCACCGAAATTATCAATATTCCTGTTTTCTTGTACGGTCAGCTCATCAATTACGGTAACCAACATGCCTTCCCAGCGCTCAAAGTCTTCCGCGTTCGCAACCGGAAGGTCAACTTCCACTGCCTCCGGAAGATCATTACCAGTAGATTCAACTACTATATCAGTTACACTGGTTAGAACCGTTTGACCAAATATTTCTTGTATAACTGCATTCAGGCTAAGCTCGTCCCCTACATTTAAGAATACTCCTAAATCTGACTGAGCAGCACTAACAAAAATACCATCAGAAGTCATCGGATCACCATCACCTGAATCCTGAATAAAAAACCCTCCCAGATTTGAGTTGAACCCGGCTCCGGTATAAGGTTCATTACCATCAAATATTGCTGTCACAATTCCACTAGTAGAAACAGGAGCTCCTACAAAAGGTGACTCAAGGCCAGCTCCTTGTATTTCAGAAATCGTTCTGTCACCAGCAGGTTCTATCGATACAGGAAGTCCAATTGTTAAATTATCTATTCTGTATCTGAGACTTTGGCCACCACCTGGACCCTCAGAAGTATACCTAAAAGCAATAACTGCTTCTTCTCCTATAAAAGACAAATCGATATCACCTATTGGCAGGAATGCGCCATCTGTGCCCGTACCAACGATTGATTCAAGTTCGGGAATACTTGTAAACGTAAATCCATTAGGGTCACCAGAACCAGGATAATCAGTAGAAAACAGTATCTCTGGTGCAGGACCACCGAATTGATTTAAATATTCAAAACTTATAAATATCTCAGGTGCAGAAAAATCAACTATAGGAGTAATTAACCAGCTTCTTCCAGCACCTACTCCGAAGCCATTGAAATCTATGAATTGGTCATCAGTTCCACCACATGATATCAAGTCTAAACTTTCATTGAACTCAACAAAGCCTTCTGGGAGCTCGGGACAAGTATCATCGAAATTAGCATCAACAAATAAGGCAGACTGACCTATAAATATATTGTCTACTCTTATCCTCAAACTATTTCCTCCACCGGAACCTAATGATTCATAGGCAAATGCAATAGTTACTGACTCACTAGTTATATCAGATAAATCGATATCACCAGAGTTTTCAAAAGCGTCACCTGATGTTTGTGTAGCAAAAATAGCTGTCGCTTCAGTTAAATTAGTAAATGTGAAATTTCTTGGATCCCCAGTTCCAGGGTAATCTGTGGACACTAAAATTTCAGGGTCTGGCCCTCCGAATTCATTTTCGTAATCGAAGTTTAAAATGAAGCGTCCTTCCGTTAAATCTAATTGTGGAGTTAGAAGGAAAGACTCACCTGCTCCAGCAGAAAAGCCGGAAAACTCAATAAAGTCACCATCTTCAGGGTCAGAGCAGCCTGCTAATTCATTATCGGTATTAAATATTGACCACCCTTCTGGCAAACCCTCAGGGCAAGCATCGTCAAAATCCTCGTTTATAGCTGTGATCGGCCCAGCTGGTAGAGGAACTTCTCCAACCTGCCAAATAGCCACAGTACCTGTTACTTCATTTGTTACTACTAATAAGTTTTCTCCATTAGGACTTAAATCAGAAGGAATAAAAACCAAACCCTCAGGACCTAAATCTCCAACTTGAGCAAGAGCTTCTTCTGTTGGGTTATCTTCATCTAGGTCTACAGAACCATCCCTATTAATTAAGTAACCTGCAAAAGTAGGTGCCGTTTCATCAGTAATGTCATAAATAGCAACTGCACTTATACGTTCAAGTCCTATAAAAGCATATGTTCTGCCATTTATTTCACCAAGAGTAACACCCTCGGGTTCAGGACCTCCATCATCACTTCTGTTATCGAAATTATTTTCAGAGTTAGTAGTATTAAAGATTTCTGGATTTCTCATCCTTGTTAATACTTCTAACTGATTACCGCTATCCCAAATTTGATTACCAGATTCGTCCCAAATACTAAATGAACGAGCTCCGAAAGACCATAACGCTTCAAACTCATCATCTCCACCATTTCCATTTACGTTTGTAACTTCAAGTCGCCCGAGTGCAGCTTCTTGCTGCAAAGCATCTGCATCTGGGAAGTTAGCCGGATTCAAATCAAAATCATTACCTCTTTCAACCTCAACAAAACCAGGAGTTCCCTCATACTCCCTTCCGTCACCCTCATTGGCTGTTACGATGAAATTACTTGCACCATCATTATAAACTGCAATCGCATCTGGTTGGTACATACCGAAAACCGGCCATCTGGCTATATTAATTGCATTATCATCATTACTTGCATCAAGTCCATTACCGGCGACTGAATGATCTTTAAGGCCTAAACCAAATGCATCCGTTATAGAAGGAGTTGTAGTTGATATATCAAGTACAATCATGATATTGTTCTCCTGACAAGCAACGAAAGCGGTATTATTATCAGGTGTGATGGCAATGAATTCAGGCTCTAAGTCTTGTGCAACTGTAGCCCCAGGACCGAAAATTCTTCCTTGCTGAGCAGCAAATGTAGCTTCCATACCATTCAAAGAAGTTAACGAAACTTGAGTGACATCTGTGTCACTCAGTGTGGATAAATCAGCCGGCAACGTAATTACACTTATACTCCCTTCGGGATCAATCGTATAATCATCATTCGGTTCGCCTTCGTTTGCAACCAAAACTTTTGTCCCATCAGGAGTAAACGTCAACATATCAGGAAGGACTCCAGCTGTTACATTTGAACCAACTTGAGCAAGCGTTGAAGTATTGAAAAACTGCACCACTCCGTTATCATCTACTTCGTCACCTTCTACTGCAACTGCGAATATTCCTAGAGAACTATTAACTGCAACACTATTTGGTCCCCCAGCTAAAGCAACCGGGCTTCCAGCAACTTCTGTAGGAGTCATTGGGTTTGAGATATCCAAAACACGAATGACATCACTATCTCCATCTGTAAAAAAGAGCCTGTTTGTTTGAGGGTCAAAAGCAGCGATTTCTGCAGCACTCTCATCAAAAACATCAACTGGACTACCAACCTGAAACCTTCCTAATAATTGGCCTTCAAGTACGTCAGTGAAAGACATGCTTACGTTTTCTTCCTGAACAGCTTGTATTGTAAAATCAGAGGTTGTTAAATCAACTGAACCGAAAAGCTCTTCGCCGTCTACCGTAATGCTAAAACCTGAAATGTTTTCATCAAAATTTCCTCCATTATATGCCATTGTTAGAATAGCATCTAAATCATCTAGCTCAATATTTTCGATTGAAAGACCGTCCGGGGCTCCATTTAAAGTGAAATTATCTAATTCAAAAGAGTCATCTGCGAATGCATCATTTTCAAGTTCCAATGTTACCTCTGCTCCATCCAATGAAGCTTCTACCAATTCCTCAGTATCTATTTCTACTGATGCAGGATCAGATGAAATCCAAAAGTCAGATCCAAAATCATCTCCCATTCCGGTAAACAAATAAGGAGCGGTTCCGGAAACAAAATTTTCTACATCGTCCCAACGACCAGCATCTACAGCTTGTTGAGCTCTTGTGTCATTACCTGCTCCATATTGAACATAAGAAACTAATAAATTAGGATCTGTAGTTGAACCAAAAAAGGCTCCTCCTGTATTAACTCCGTCAGTATTAGTGGTAAAAAGAACAATCTCTCCATTGGGTCCATTAAGTTCATTAACATTAGCTGGCCCAGTTGTAAGATCAATGGCAATACTAGACTCTGACGATAATGTTGTACCGGTCATTATTCCATCGTAGCCGGTAAGTTGTGCATATTGACCTGGGCCTAAACAAATAAAATAGCCTGAGATATCTGCAGTAGTTCCAAAATTCTCCAAAGTAATAGACTCTGTAGTTAGGTCAATGGAAACAAGCCTAACAGCTGGCATAGCTGTAGATCCAGTTACTTCAATATTATCTATAGCTATGTCTTCATCACCAGCTTCCAACTCATTAAAAGAAATTCTTATATCGAGGGTTGAACCACTGCCAGTTATTGAAGCGGAAAATTCCGTAAACTCAGCGGTAATTTCATCTCCATCCCCTATACCATCAAAATCTGTATCTACCCTTGGAACCGTATTAGTCCCTCCTTCGGCTTCTATTGCAAATACATTAAAAAAGGCTCCTCCATCGATTGAAGCCTCTACTAAGAATTGAGTATCACCATCCCAATCTTCATTACCATCAGTAGATTGGTCTTCTGCTATAAAAAGCGAAATCTCGAAATCTGTTAACCCACTAATATCTATTTGAGATAAAGCTATAGAGACAGAACTAGGATTTCCATCTCCATCAGTATCCTGCGCTCCAAAAAAACCTGATCCCTGTAAATTTGTGTATTCTACAAAAGTACCAATCGTTATTCCATCACTAGCGACTCTTCCGAAATAATCACCAGCGTCATCACTGAATTCAGTAATAATTGGTGAATAATTTAAAGTAGCATCTTCAAAATCTTCACTAAGCAAAGTTGTTTGCCCCACCGAAACCAGAGGCAGCATTCCCAGGAGCAGAATAAACAGCGCTCCAAATCCTGTTTTTTTAGTAAAATTCATCATCATAAGGGTTATTTTCGTGTGTACACTTTTTGGGTAATCTGAGTTAAGCATAGCTCTTCCAGTATTATTTCTGGATTGGTAAAATTACATGAGGGCTGTTCCCTGGAAGGATAGAAACAGTTAAGATATCTTTAAAGAAAGGTTACCGATATTGGAAAAATAGATACTCCGTTAAACTATCGATAACAATTTCATAACTGTTAAATTTTAACACACTGATTTTCAAAAAATTATAACTCCGAAGGGGTTTTAGCCTCTTAATATTTTCTAAAACCGAATCACTTCTACATTTTTGCAAACTTTACAAAAGGACAATAAATCTTACATCTGATCAAGTCGGGTGAATGGAGATCATTTTTAATTTAGAACCACCATTCAATAATGAAAATAGCAAGCAAATACAAACCTGAATCAGTAGAAGAAAAATGGTACGAAGCATGGAGTTCTCATGATATTTTTCATGCTGAACCAGAAGAGGGGAAAGAATCCTATAGCATTGTAATTCCTCCACCCAATGTGACCGGCGTTCTTCATATGGGTCATATGCTAAACAATACCATTCAAGACATCCTAATCAGAAAAGCACGAATGGAAGGTAAGGCGGCTTGCTGGGTTCCGGGTACCGACCATGCTTCCATAGCTACAGAGGCCAAGGTTGTCCGTATGCTCCGTGAGAAAGGAATTAAAAAAAGTGATCTTTCCAGGGATGAATTCATGGAGTATGCTTGGGAGTGGAAGGAGAAATACGGAGGTATTATCCTTAAGCAACTGAGAAAACTCGGGGCTTCGTGTGACTGGAAAAGGACGGCCTTCACAATGGACGAAGGATATTATAGTGGAGTAATCAAAGTATTTATAGACCTATTTAATAAAGGTTATATCTATCGAGGACTCAGAATGGTCAATTGGGATGTTGAGGCTAAAACGGCAGTATCCAATGAAGAAGTGATCTATAAAGAAGAGGGGGAACAGTCTTTCCTCTATTCCATAAAATATAAAATTAAAGACTCTGATGATTTCGTGGTAATCGCCACCCAGCGACCAGAAACCATAATGGGGGATACCGCTATTGCCGTGAATCCAAAAGACGAACGCAACAACCATTTGATTGGCAAAAAAGCCTTGGTTCCATTTATAGATCGTGAAATCCCGATCATTGGTGATGACTACGTAGAGCTTGATTTTGGAACGGGTTGCTTAAAAGTAACGCCAGCTCATGACCCGAATGACTACGAAATTGGTCAGAGGCATCAGTTAGAAACTATCGACACCATCAATTTAGACGGAACACTCAATGAAAAATGCGAAATACCTGACTATGTAGGAAGAGATCGTTTCGATATTCGAAAGCAGATCATCAAAGATCTTAAGAGTGCTGAGTTGATTGTTGAAGAGAAGCCATTCACTACTCGTATAGGTCGTTCAGAAAGAACCGGAACGGTTATCGAACCTAAGCTTTCCCTTCAATGGTTTGTTAAAATGAAAGAAATCTCCAGTACTGCTCATAAGGTAGTTATGGAAGATGAAATTCTATTATACCCTTCGAAATTCAAGAATACCTACAATCACTGGATGGAGAACGTCAGAGACTGGTGTATTTCGCGCCAATTGTGGTGGGGACAGCGAATCCCGGCTTATTACTTCGGCGAAGGGGGGAATGATTTTGTAGTGGCAGAAACAGCCGATAAAGCCCTGGAGCTTGCCATCGAAAAATCAGGTAATTCAAGCTTGAAAGAAACAGACCTCAAACAAGATGAGGATGTGCTGGATACCTGGGCTTCATCATGGCTTTTTCCAATTTCCGTATTTGATGGTTTTTCCGACGAAAGCTTTGATTCTGAAAATGGCAAAGTCATCAAAGAGAAAAATAAAGACCTTAGTTTCTTCTACCCTACTGAAGTTCTGGTAACAGCACCTGATATCCTCTTCTTCTGGGTTGCCAGGATGATCATTGCTGGTTATGAGTACATGGATGAAAAGCCTTTCAAAAATGTCTATCTGACGGGTACGGTTCGGGATGGCCTACGAAGAAAGATGTCTAAGTCATTAGGGAATTCTCCTGATCCTTTAGAGCTGATCGAAAAATATGGAGCTGATGGAGTTAGAACAGGTATGCTATTTAGTTCGCCAGCTGGAAATGATCTATTGTTCGACATAAAGCTTTGTGAGCAGGGTAGGAATTTTTCCAATAAGCTATGGAATGCTTTCAGGCTGGTTAAAGGTTGGGAAGTAGATGATTCCGACCAACCGGAATCTTCCCAGGTAGCTATACGGTGGTTTGAATCCAGATTTAATGAAGCCTTCAAAGAGTTAGAAGATCACTTCAGCAAGTTTCGCATGTCTGATGCCTTAATGACTGCTTACAAGCTGGTTTGGGGAGATTTCTGCTCGTGGTACCTGGAAATAATTAAACCGGATTATAGTTCTCCAATAGATCGTAAAACCCTGGATTCATCAATCGATTTCTTCGAAAGAGTATGTAGGGTTCTACATCCGTTTATGCCTTTCATTACCGAGGAAATATGGCAATCCATAACCGAACGTAAAGACGGTGAATTTGTAGCCTTGGCAGAATGGCCCGAAGCTGGTGAAAGTGATTCCAACTTGAACAAGAAAGCAGAAGAGGCCTTTGAAGTCATTTCATCCGTTAGAAATGCACGTAATGCTAAAGGTCTTTCGCCTAAAGAAGGTCTGGAAATTAGATGTAAAACCGAACAGCCTGAATTCTACGAATTGTTCAAAGCTGTCATTCAGAAGTTAGGAAACCTGGACTCTTTTGAGTGTAACACTGATTTAGATAGCCAAGGCATTAAATTTTTGATAGGGGCCGATGAATTTATCATTCCATTTACAGAAGGAATTGACGTAGAGGAAGAAAAGAAGAAGTTACTGGAGGATTTGAAGTATCAAAAAGGATTTCTGAATTCGGTAGAAAAGAAGCTTTCCAATAAACGTTTTGTTGATAATGCTCCCGAACAGGTTGTGGAAAACGAAAAGAAAAAGAAAAAAGATGCAGAGGCTAAAATCAAGGCTATTGAAGAAAGCTTTAAATCTCTCGGTCTGTAAATACAATACTTGAACTTTTATGTACATATTTGTGTATCTTTATTTTAACATACAACGAAATGGATACAACAACCCTACGAGATCTAAGGGCTAACATGAAAGCCCATTTCGACAGTTTAGATGAGAATAAAGATATCCTAATCGTCCCGAGAAGCGGCGAAAAGGATGCTATTGTAATAATGACACTATCGGAATACAACAGCATAAAAGAAACTGAGTATTTACTCTCTAACCCGGAGAATAGAAAAGTTCTGGAAACATCCATGAAAGAACTGGAAAGAGGTGATACTATAGATTTTGATTTCAATAAGTGAATATTCTTTTTTCAAAAACTGCCTGGGAGCAATACCTCTATTGGCAGAAAGAAGATTCTAAAATCACAGATCGAATTCATGAACTTTTAAAAAGTATACAAAGGGATCCTTTCAAAGGAATAGGTAAGCCGGAAGCCTTAAGGCAAAGCTTAAAGGGTTATTGGTCTAGAAGAATTGATTCGGAGCATAGGCTAGTTTACAGGATAACTGGAAAACAAGACTTAGGTCAAAGAATAGAAGTTCTAAGCTGTCGCTTTCATTACTCCAAGTGAACTCTACATTATTAGATTCGTGCAGCTCTAAGTAACTCCAGATCTTTACAGTGAAGCCCGTATTTGTGAGCTATATCTTCATTGGTTAAGCTTCCGCGATAAATATAAACCCCCTTCATAAACCATTCGTTATTGAAGATCATTCCGTCTATACCACCCTCATCGGCGACCTGCAATAACATGGGGCCAAAAATATGAGAAAAAGCTTTTGTTGCCGTTCTGGGAACTGCCGAAGCAATGTTTGGAACACAATAGTGAATGACGTCATATTTTCTAAAAACGGGATCTTTGTGGGAAGTTGTTTCAGAGGTTTCTATACAGCCTCCCTGGTCAATGGAAATATCGATGACCATGGATTCAGGCTTCATATTCGCAATCATCTCTTCTGAAATGACCACCTTGCTTTTTCCGGTCTCGGCTCTGATGGCTCCTATTAAAAGATCCGTATTCTCAAGGGTATTTGCCAATACTACCGGATCAATAATAGAGGTGTAGACCTGCGTTCCAAGCATGGTCTTTATCCTTCTGAGTTTGTAGATCTCATTATCATAAATTTCAACACACGCTCCTAAGCCCAAAACAGCTCTGGCAGCAAATTCTCCAACGGTTCCTGCACCAAGAATTACTACTTTTGCCGGAGGAACTCCTGTGATTCCGCCCAATAAAATACCTTTCCCATTTTTAGAGCTGTTTAAATATTCTCCAGCGATCAGAATGGAAGCACTTCCTGCAATTTCACTCATCGCCCGGACCACTGGCCTGCCTCCATCTCTATCCTGAATAAGCTCATAAGCAACTGCAGTTACTTTTTTATTCTGTAAAGCTTCAATGTTTTTCTTGTTTTGATCTCCTAACTGAAGGGCGGAAATAATGACATTCCCGGATTTTAGTAAATCTATTTCTTCCAGGGTAGGAGGCTCCACTTTTAGAGTGACCTGACTTTCGAAAACTGTTTTTCTGTCATAAACAATTCTGGCTCCTGCATCAACGTATTCGTTATCCTGATATTTTGAAGTTTCACCAGCCTTGGTTTCTACCAACACCTCATGGCCATTATTAACAAGCAGTCCAACAGCCTCAGGAGTAAGAGAAACCCTATTCTCTTGACGAGAAACTTCTTTAGGTATACCGATTTGAAGTTCTTGTTTCTTCGCCTTAACCTGAACTAATGATTCTTGTGGGTGTAAAGTACCCTCTCTGGCCAATCTTTCTAATCCAGACTTCAAATTACTCATATTTAAAAATACGCATTCTACGTGAATACTGCTCAAAAACCTCTATTTCAAGCTTCATAAGCCTCTCCGGAAGTAGACTTTGTATCTTCTGAGGCCATTCGATCAGGCATAGATCACCGCTATCGAAATACTCGTAAATACCTATGTCTAAAGCCTCAGAAGACTTTTCGATACGATAAAAATCGAAATGATAAATTGTCTTACCCTTAATGGTTTCATATTCATTGACTAATGAAAAAGTAGGGCTACTCACTCTATCCTCAACCCCAAGACTTGAACATATACTTTTTATAAGCGTCGTTTTGCCAACACCCATTTCTCCTTCAAAAACCCAGACCGTAAAATCCTTTCCTTCAGTGACTACTTTCTCAGCAACTGAATCAATTTCATATTCCGAATCCCACTTTATTGTCTTGCTTAGATCAGCCTCCATTTTTTGAATTCATACAAACGATCGGTATCAGTATTTCCTCCAGCGATATTCCCCCATGCTGGAAGGTATCCGTATAGTATTTCACGTAATAGTTGTAATTATTTGGATAGGCAAAAAAGTACGCTGGGAGCGCAAAGGCATAACTGGTAGAAACATTCGTCTTGGGGAGGCCTAATTTTTCAGGTGTACGTGAAAAAAATACACCTCCTTCATCGAAAGCCAGGTTTTTACCTTGCTTATACCTGAGGTTAGTATTCGTATTTCGATCTCCTATAATCTTATAAGGTTTTTTAACTCTTATTGTACCATGGTCAGTGGTTACGATTACCTTAACATCTTTTTGCTTAAGCTTTTTAAAAATCTCATATAATGGAGAGTGTAAAAACCAGGAAACGGTAATAGAGCGATAAGCGGGTTCATCCGGTGCCAGTTCCCTGATCATTTCCATTTCAGTCCTGGCATGGGAAAGCATATCCACAAAATTGTAAACGACAACATTCAAGTCGTTTCCCATCAGGTTTAAAACCGAGTCGGAGAGGCTTTTTCCTTGCGCCGTATTCTTGATTTTATGGTATGAGAATTTTAGATCGAGTCGCTTTCTTCTGATTAAAGCCTCTAAAAGCTCGTCTTCATGGTTATTCTTACCCTCTTCCTGATCTTCACCTACCCAGAATTGCGGGTACTTTTTTTGTATTTCAGAAGGTAAGAGTCCTGAAAAAAGAGAATTTCTGGAGTAAGCAGTAGTGGTTGGAAGAATAGAATAGTACGTACTTTCTTCTTCTATCTGGAACATCTCAGAAAAAAATGGCTCAAGCACCTTCCATTGATCCACTCGTAAGTTGTCTATAACAAATAGAAAAACAGGCTTTCCTTTTTTCGTCTCTTCGAAAACCACGTCATTCATCACATTATGCGACATCAGCGGGACATCGTCGACTGATTCATTGATCCAATCTTGATAATTGTCCTCAATAAAATTAGCAAAGGTCTTATTCGCCTCTTCCTTCTGCATATTAAGTATCTCTAACATACTTTTATCAGAAGATTTATCGATTTCGAGCTCCCACTTGATCAATTTTCTATAGATATCAGTCCAGTCTTTATGGTCCATGTACTCCCCGAAAGCCATGCTGATATTCCTGAAGTCTTGCTGGTATTCCTGATTGGTTCGTTCCGAAACCAGTCTCTTATTATCGAGAATTTTTTTAACAGAAAGTAAAATCTGATTTGGATTCAGTGGTTTTATAAGATAGTCATCTATTCTCGATCCAATCGCCTGTTCCATGATATCTTCCTCCTCACTTTTGGTAATCATAACTACAGGAAGTGAAGGTTGAATAGATTTAATTTTACTTAAGGTTTCAATACCTGTCATCCCAGGCATATTTTCATCTAAGAAGACTACGTCGAAATTCTCTTGCTCGCAACGGTCAATTGCGTCCACACCGCTCGTTACCGGTGTAATTTGATATCCCTTTTTTTCTAGAAATAAAATGTGAGGCTTTAACAATTCAATCTCGTCATCTGCCCATAAAATATTGTAGTTTTGCATGCCTCTGGTATTAAGCTTTCTAAATTAGACGTTAATTCTTCAGGAGAACGATTTGAATCGAAAAAAAATAATTAATGACCCTGTTTATGGCTTCATAACCATCCCCAGTGATCTCATTTTTGAACTCATAAATCATCCTTATTTCCAGCGACTCAGACGAATACGACAAACAGGCTTAACCGAATTAGTCTATCCTGGTGCCGTCCACACAAGGTTTCATCATGCTATAGGAGCAATGCACCTAATGAAGGTGGCTCTTTCAAGCCTTCAGGAAAAAGGTGTTTATCTCTACGAGGAAGAGATTAAGGCCGCTCTGATCGCCATACTGCTACATGATATTGGACATGGTCCACTCTCACATTCATTAGAAAAGGAGTTAATCCCGTTATCGCACGAAGAGATTGGTTCTGTTTTATTTCAGGAGTTAAATGAAGAATTCAATGGAGAGCTCACTTTAGCTCTTCAAATGTTTAACAAATCCTATCCAAGAAAATTTCTGAACGAGCTTGTTGCAAGTCAGCTTGATGTAGATAGGCTTGATTACCTTTTGCGCGATAGTTTTTATACCGGGGTCGCTGAAGGAAAAATTTCGGCCGATCGGATAATTAAGATGATGAACGTTCATGAAGATCAGTTGGTCATTGAAGAAAAAGGGCTATATAGTATTGAGAATTTTCTCAATGCCAGACGTTTAATGTACTGGCAAGTCTACCTGCACAAAACTTCCGTTTCAGCTGAAAAAATGGTTCAATCAATCTTTAAACGAGCTAAAGAACTGATTCAGATGAATTTTCCGCTTACCGTTTATAATAAGTCCTTGAAAAAGATCCTGACTGAAACGTCACCCAAAAATATCCCTGACTTCATAAAACTTGATGATTACGATATCTGGAGTTCGATTAAAAGTTGGGCTGAATCAGATGACGAAATTATATCTAGTCTATCCGAGGGTATCATCAAGCGCGATCTTTTCAAAGTAGAATTGACCAGTGAAAAACCTTCTAAAGAGAGAGTTAATACTATCAAAGCAGATTTGATGAAAAAGGGTGTTAAGAAAAATACAATATCCTACTATGTTCAAAGCGGAAGGGTTACGAATTCTGCTTACGTCAGCAAAGAAGAATCTATTAAAATAAAGCTTAAAAACGGGACTATCTCGGACGTTGCCTCGGCTGCGGATTTGCGTAATATTAAGGCGATTAGTAAAATCGTCAAAAAGTACTATCTCTTATACCCGAAACACTTAACTCAACACACTACAAAATAATATGGAATTTAGCATTGAACAGATAGCTACACTTATTGGAGGAGAAGTAAAGGGTTCTTCTGAAGACAAAATCACAACCATCAATGCTATTGAAAGTGCCTCTAAAGGAAGTATTTCATTTTTATCTAATCCTAAATATGAAAATTACTTATACGAAACGCAGGCCTCAGCAGTAATTATAAACAGGTCATTCCAGCCACAAAAAACAGTCAGCACCACACTTATCCTAGTTGATGATCCATATTCTAGTTTTACGAAACTATTGGAAGAGTATGAAAAATTAACAAGCTCTCATAAGACGGGGGTAGAAGTTCATTCCAGTGTTGCTAATAATGTTATTATAGGAGATAACATTTATGTCGGGTCTTTCGCTTATGTTGGAAGTTCTTCAAAAATTGGAAACAACGTTAAGATATACCCACATGTGTTTATTGGTGAAGGTTGCGAAATCGGTGATGATACCATTATCTATTCCGGCGCAAAATTGTATAAGGGAACCAAAATTGGAAATAATTGCGTCATCCATTCAAATGCGGTTTTAGGTAGCGATGGTTTTGGTTTCGCCCCTCAGAAAGATGGCTCTTATCGGAAAATACCCCAATTGGGCAATGTCATTTTAGAAGATCATGTAGAAGTTGGTGCTAATACTACAATTGACTGCGCTACTTTTGGTTCTACTATTGTAAGAAAGGGAGCTAAAATCGACAACCTGGTTCAATTGGCCCATAATACAGAGGTAGGTGAAAACACTGTTATCGCTGCACAGACAGGGGTATCAGGATCTTCAAAAATTGGAAATAATTGCGTGGTCGCTGGTCAAGTTGGAATTGCAGGTCATCTCCAAATAGCTGATAAAGTCACAATAGCCGCACAATCTGGCATACCTAAAACAGTCAAAGAAAAGGGTGCTGTACTTTTCGGAAGCCCAGCCTTTGAAAAAGGAAGTTATTTCAAATCATTAGCTGTTTTCAGAAAGCTTCCTGAGCTCAGCAGAAAGATCAGGGAACTTGAAGAAAAAATACTAAATTTGGCGGCTGTAGCGAAAAAAGATGAAGATTAGGCAGCATACTATTGCAGAAAAAACAACCGTTTCAGGGGTAGGGTTACATACAGGAGTCGATGCCAATATGACTTTTGTACCGGCACCTCCAAATCACGGCATTAAGTTTCAACGAACAGATTTAGACGGCCAACCTATTGTAGAAGCGGATGTAGATTATGTTGTAGATCTTTCTCGCGGTACTACGATTGAGAAAAACGGTGCTAGAATAAATACCGTTGAGCATACTTTGGCTGCATTAGTAGGCCTTGAAATAGATAACGTTCTCATTCAACTTGATGGCCCTGAGCCTCCAATTATGGACGGAAGCTCAAAAATGTTTGTAGATGCATTGGAAAGGGTTGGAGTAGACGAACAAAACGCTCAACGAAATTTCTTTGAAGTTCCTGAAGGAATTTTTTTTAGAGATAAAGGGAGACAAGTAGAAATCGCAGCCTTACCGTTAGACGATTACAGGCTTACGGTAATGGTAGATTATAATTCACCCGTTTTGGGTAGTCAGCATGCATCTTTAAATGCTATTGAGGATTTTAAAAAAGATATTTCATCATGTAGAACTTTTTGTTTTTTGCATGAACTAGAAATGCTTTATCAACAGAACCTAATTAGAGGCGGGGATTTAAACAACGCAATCGTTGTGGTAGATAGGGTTATTGAAGACAATGAGCTGGATCATCTGGCTGACCTATTCAACAAACCTAAGGTAGAAGTTAAAAAGGAGGGAATTCTTAATAATGTTGATTTAAGATATTCTAATGAACCTGCCCGTCACAAACTTCTAGATGTTGTAGGGGATCTAGCTTTAGTTGGAAGGCCTTTAAAAGCTCAAATTTTAGCTGCGAGGCCTGGCCATGCAGCAAATGTTGCATTTGCCAAAAAATTGAAGCAAGCCATGAAAAAAGCTGACGATCATGGCAGGCTTTCTTACGACCCTAAATTGCCTCCGGTTTACGATATTAAGCAGATCACTAAGAGATTACCACACCGCTATCCTTTCCAGCTTGTCGATAAAATTTTCTACCTGGATGATAACAAGGTAGCTGGAATAAAGAACGTAACGATAAACGAGCCTTTTTTCCAAGGTCATTTTCCTGATAACCCGGTGATGCCTGGCGTAATGCAGATCGAAGCCATGGCCCAGGTTGGAGGTATTCTAGTACTGAATACGGTAGAAGACCCTGAAAATTACTGGACTTATTTTCTGGCCATAGAAAACGCAAGGTTCAGAAAAATGGTCCTTCCTGGAGATAGTCTCGTTATACAATGTGATCTCCTTGCGCCCATTAAAAGAGGTATTGCAAAAATGAGAGGTACAGCTTATTGTGGTAATAGTTTAGTTTGCGAAGCTATAATGACTGCCAGTATTGTTAAAAAATCAGAATGAATCAACCTTTAGCCTATATTCATCCGGAAGCAAAAATCGCAGATAATGTAGTGATTGAGCCTTTCGCCGTTATTCATAAAAACGTCGAGATCTCTGAGGGATCATGGATCGGTTCCAACGTTGTGGTTATGGAAGGGGCTCGAATCGGTAAAAATGTTAAAATATATCCTGGTGCAGTAATTTCATCTGTCCCGCAGGATCTCAAGTTCGAAGGAGAAGACACCACTACTGAAATTGGTGATAACACAGTGATCCGTGAATTTGTTACGATCAGTCGAGGAACAAAAGACCGATACAAAACTGTTATTGGTTCCAATTGTCTTTTGATGGCATACGTTCATGTAGCGCACGATTGTATCATTGGAAATTACTGCATTCTGGTAAATAGCGTTCAGGTAGCCGGCCATGTTGAAATTGATGATTTTGCAATCATTGGAGGCTCAAGTGCCGTTCATCAATTCGTTAAAGTAGGTGCTCATGTAATGATATCAGGGGGTTCGTTGGTCAGAAAAGATGTCCCTCCTTTTACTAAGGCAGCACGAGAACCATTAAGTTACTCCGGAATAAATTCTATTGGCCTTAGACGTAGAGGATTCACAGGAGACAAAATAAATGAAATTCAAGAGGTTTATAGAAACATTTACTTGAACGGACTAAACAACTCAAAAGCTCTAGACAAAGTAGAATTAGAGATGTCTCCTTCCAAAGAACGAGACGAGATCATTAATTTTATTAGAAACTCCGATCGTGGGGTAATGCGTGGCTATAAGAATTAATGGAAATATTGCTCTCCGAAATTGGAAAGAAATATAATAGGCAGTGGATATTCAAAAATATATCTACTGTTCTTTCCGGTGGTGTGAGATACGTCATCAAAGGGAAAAATGGTAGCGGAAAATCAACCTTACTCAAACTAGTTACTGGAATTGTACTTCCCTCGGAAGGAAAGCTAACGTATCGAAAAGATAGTATAGTAGTCACTGACGAAATGATGTTTAAGCACATTTCCTTTTGCTCGCCATATCAAAATCTTTTCCCCGAATTGACGCTTGAAGAGCATATCAAATACCACTTTAAATTCAAAGAGTGTTATAATAAAAATATCCTTAACGAAGATATAGAAGTACTAGGTTTGAAAAAAAAAAGTAAATCTTTCGTAAGGGAACTATCCTCTGGTCAGGTTCAAAGACTTAAATTAATATTGGCTATAAACTCAATTAGTGATGTGCTTGCTCTTGATGAACCACTATCAAATTTAGATTTTGAAGGTATTGATTGGTATAAAAAAAAAATAGCTGGTATTGATGACAGTAGAGTCTTAATATTAGCTTCTAATAATAAAGAGGAGTTTAGTTTCACCCATAAGGAGTTACAAATTGCCGATTTCAACTAAATTTTGATTAATTTAATCGTATGATAATCTTGAATTAAGATTTTGGTTGTATTGAAATCTTAAATTGTCAATCTTTAAACAGTAATAATATAGTAATGAATAGATCAATCAGACTTTTTGCTTCAGCCCTAGTTATCTCAAGTTTGTTAGTGTATTCCCAGTGTGGAGATGATGATTCTGGAGAATCGCTCGAAACACTTTTCGGAACTAATCTAACAGGAACTTTCGTTTTAGAATCCGCAAATCCTCCAACTGGAACCTTCTCAGAATTTTCCGGTGATCCTAATACAATTACGTTCAATGGTTTAAGTAACGGTTCAGGATCTTTTTCATCTCAAAATACAATTGCGACAGGTTTTGACTTCCCGCTTTTCCCTACAACTTCCACTTGGCAGGTTCAGTCAGCATCTAGTGAATCAGCAGGCACAGTATTGATTAATAACTCCCCCGTAACAGTAACCATCACAGGTACTTCTGTTAATCTGAGTTTTACTTTAGATGCTTCAGGAGGGTTAACTACAAACAGACAATCATCAGTTCAAGGACAGTGGCAAGTTACTGCTACTCCTCAGCCATAATTAATTCATAAGAAATAAGTTAGCCTCGCATTAGCGGGGCTTTTTTATTCCATTTCTATCAAACTCACGCCATCCCCTCCACGATCAGGGTGCTCATGATTCAGATTTTTAATGAATGAGTAACCTTTAACTGATTCTTTTACCATATTTCTAAGAACTCCATGTCCTTTTCCATGGATAACCTTTAGCTGGTTCTCCCCCAGATATCTTGCTTCATCAATAAACTTTTCGAATAAGATCTGTGCTTCTTCCAAGGGCTTTCCTCTAAGGTCTAAAGACGAGCTAAAATTAGCTTTACTTTCGCTAAGGCTAAGTTTACTCCAAGAACTTTTTGGGAAATCTTCACCCTCTAAACTTGTAATTTTCTCACCACTCCACAGTTCAACCTTCGATAGATCAACCCTGCTTTTAAGGCTCCCTACCCTTATCTCAGCTGTTTTTCCAGAAATGGTAATGATCTCACCTTTTGTTCCGGTAGATTTTATTCTTACTAAATCCCCTATTTCAAGACTTTCCTTTTTCTCCTTTTTGATCTTTTTTGCTTTACGATCACTTCTATCAGACGAAGGCTTTTTACGATTTAGCTTTTGTCCGTATTCTTCAAGTTGATTTCTGACTTCTTTAGTCTTATTTTTATCGGCTGAGGATTCTTTAATTACCCTTATTGTTTTTTCTATTTCTTTTCGTGAATTACTAATAATTCTCTGCGCCTCCTCTGACGCATCTCTTAGCTTTTGTTGTCGTTCTTTCTCCAAGAAGTTTTTCAGCTCATTATAGTCTGAAATGCCTTTATTCAGTTTTTCTTCCTTCTGACTAAGCTTCATTTTTTGATCCTTCAAGGAACGTAGCTGATCTTCCAGATCTGCTAGTAAATTCTCATATTTAACCTGCGAGAATCCTATTTTTTTCTTTGCCTTACTTATAATAGACTTATCAAGCCCAAGTTTATCAGCTATTTCAAAAGCAAATGAATTTCCAGGACGACCAATTTCAAGGGCATATAAAGGCTCCAGTATTTTTAGATCGTATTGCATAGCACCATTCACTAAGCCCTCTCGCTCTTCAGCGAGCTTTTTAAGATTTGAATAGTGCGTTGTAATTAATCCATAGCTATGCTTTTTAACCAATTCTTCTAAGATACCTTCCGCAATTGCAGCACCAAATTGAGGGTCCGTTCCTGTTCCGAACTCATCAATCAGCAGTAAGGATTTTCTACCAGCTTTTTTCAGGAAGTAATCCATGTTCTTTAAATGGGAAGAATAAGTACTCAAGTCATTTTCTATAGACTGCTCATCTCCTATATCAACGAAAATCTGATCAAAAAGCCTGGCTTGAGAATTCTCTTTAACAGAAATCAGCAAACCGCACTGCAACATATACTGTAATAAAGCTACCGTTTTTAAGGTTACCGATTTTCCTCCTGCATTAGGGCCTGAAATCAATAATATCCTATTTTTTTGATCTAGTTGAATAGAACTGGGGACTACCTTCTTTTTGGTGTTGGCAAGAGCTAAAAACAATAAGGGATGTACAGCATCTTTCCAGTCAAAAGAAGCTTTTATTTCCTTATCTGCAATTTTTGGTAAAGTACCCGCCATTTTGATAGCCAACCTCGCTTTGGCAAAAATGAGATCTATTTTACCTAGGAAGCCATACAAGTTCTGAATGTCGTAGAGATTCGGTCTAATCAATTCCGTAACGTCAAACAGAATTTTAAAGATCTCCCTTTTCTCTTTATACCATAATTCTTTCAAATCATTATTTGCAGATAGAATTTCCGCAGGCTCAAGAAAAACCGTTTTTCCTGTGGCAGACTCATCATGTACAAAACCGGAAATTAATCTTTTATTCTCTGCCCTAACCGGAATCACCGCCCTACCATCTCTTATGGTTGGTAGCGCGCTTTCATCGGAGTGACCATCTTTTATGGCCTTTTTCAAGATTTTACTTATTCTTCCCCTTAATTTTTCTTCCAGCGAACGCTTCTCACTTCTTATAATTGCTAAAGTGGAAGTGGCATTATCTCTAATGTTACCATGTTCATCCAGGATCAATTCAATTTGAGATAAAATATGGCCACTGAAATTTAGTGGGTATATAAGCTCTTTAAGGTTTGCATAAGCCTCATCGGCCTCCTCCACTATTTCTATGATCCTTCCAATTGTACGGTAAGAGAGATAAAACTCATAGAGTTCATTTTCATCAAAATGTGAACCTTCAGCTCTAATCTTTTTTAAGATAGGAGTCAGGTCTAAATATTCGGTTTGAGGAAATGGTTGACCTTCTTCAAGCAGCCTTTTTGCTTCGTTAGTTTGTTCAAGAAGAGTACGAATTAATTGTTTGTCTGTTTGAAAAGAGATCTTTTTAGCTTCTTCTACCCCAAGATTTCCCAGGCATTCAGAAATTACTAGCTCTCTTATCTTATTAAATTCTATTTTTTCCTCAATGGTTGAAGGATATGTCATAAATCGTATAAGTGCTACTTTATGTTTTAGTTTACCTGACTCAGTTTTTGTTTGATGTTCAAACTATCAATCACTCTGCCATAGATATCTTTCATCAAATCCGGATCAGAAAGATAGTATTGATAGCTTTTGAGAAACGTGGTATCGGCTACCTGGTTATTCTTTAAAATTTCCGGTTCATATATGTACTCAAATAGTTTTTGAGCAGAATCATATTTTATTCCTGCTTCGTTTAGCCAGGCTTCCTTTATCCTAGCTTCCAGTATTATGGTAACCATTTTATCTTCACTTATGAGATCGGCAGGTGGTGGAAGTCTATAATCAGGATTTCGCTCGGTGGAGCAAGAAATCATTAATATTATGCTAACGGCTAAAAAACTATTTTTCATTCATTCATTTTAATCCCCGATGTGATAATTTTGAAAGATATTCTTACAAAACTTGCACCATTATTTCATGAAACCAAGTAGTTAACAGAAGTTGGGAAGGCAAGTTTGCAAGGATAGAAGAATTGAACCTTTTATGATTCAATTTCCATTTGAATTTAGGAAATGCAAAAACAGGAGATTAAAGACCTCATAAAGAAAATACGAAAGTACGAGATTCAGATCAGGAAAGCTCTGGTATCCCACGTTCAAGGTGATTACCATTCCATTTTTAAGGGGTCCGGACTTGAGTTTGATGACGTTAGGGCATATCAGTATGGAGATGATGTCAGGGCTATTGATTGGAATGTAAGTGCAAAAGGCCACGGAACTTTTGTTAAAACCTTTAAGGAAGAAAAGGAACAGACCGTACTTTTTCTAGTCGATGTAAGTGCCTCTCAGGAAATTGGCAAGCCTGGCGAAAGTAAAATAGATGTTTCCAGAGAAATTTGTGGACTATTATCTTTTTCAGCTTTAAAAGAAAACAGCCAGGTTGGGCTTATCTGCTTTTCAGATGAAAAAGAGAAATACGTTAAGCCTGGTAAGGGAAATAAACATGGTTACGAGATCTTGGGACAACTTTTTAATCTGGAACCGAAATCAAGAAAAACCGACCTTTCAAAAGCCATCAAATTCACACTTAACTTTGTTAAAAAGAAAAGTGTAATCATTGTGATCTCCGATTTTATAGATGATGACTACGAGCATCATTTAAAAGGATTGGCCAGAAAGCACGATCTGGTACTGATCCACATTTCAGATAAAAGAGAATCTAATCTTCCTAGTTTAGGTATTATTCCTCTTCACGATAAAGAAAGCGGAAAGACGTTGTGGGTAAACACCTCATCGAAGAACTTTAGAAATAAATTCAACTCTAAACATTCGGGAAGTCGTAACGAATTAGAGACATTCGCAATGAAAAATCAGGCTGATTATCTTTTTGTAAGGACTGATCAGGATTATGTTTCTCAGTTAATTAGGTTGTTCAAGGTTAGAAATAAATATAAGAAACGTGCATAGGCTGTTTTTACTATTATTGCTCGCAATTGTTTATTCTACTATTCAAACTAAAGCACAGGAGATTAAGCCTAAAGGCTATTTTATAGAAGATAGTATTAAGATAGGTAAGCCAATACCCTTTTCCTTATCCGTTAGTTACCCGGAAGAGCTACAAGTCTTATTACCTGATTCTTTGTATGATTTTTCACCATATGAATTAGATAAAAAAGTCTATTTCCCAAGCAGATTGAATGACTCTCTAATTTTAGATAGTGTAATTTATTATTTAGTCAGTTTTGAAATAGATCCTGTACAAAAGCTAAAGCTTCCCGTTTACATTCCTCAAAGCTCTGATAGTATCGAGATATTTTCTGAAGAAGACTCTGTACTTCTGGTTGAACTTATAACGATGGTTTCTGATACGCTGAGTTTGAAAGAGAATACGGCTTATCAGGATGTAAATCTTTTTTTCAATTACCCTTACCTAGTCCTAGGAATCGGGGTTTTGATTATAGTTTTCCTCATCATATTTCTGGTATTTGGGAAATCCATTAAGAGAAGATACCTAATGTCAAAAATGAAGAAACGACATCTAAAATTTCTTGAGCTATTTAATAATGCAATCAGAAAAATAAGGGACTCCGGGGATGATGAATTGATCGAATCATCGCTTGTAGACTGGAAATCTTATATGGAAATACTGGATAAGAAGCCTTATCAAAAATGGACTACCAAAGAATTAGCATTAAACGTTGATGATAAGAAACTTCTGGAGGCTATGAAAGATATTGATGCGAAGGTTTATGGTGGGATTAAGAAAGAGCAAATTCACCAGTCTTTTGAAGACTTGGAGTATTATACCAATCAGCTTTATCAGAAAAAAACGGCAGAAATAAGCAATGGATAGGTCTAGCAATACCGTCGAAAATTGGATATCACTGAGATGGTTCAAGCCCTCAGTCTTGCAATCTTTTGAATGGCAGAATACTTATGTACTGTATTTATTAGCTGTTATTCCAATATTATTATTGCTCAGATGGATAATATTGAATCAATTCGGATCAAAACTAACCATAGCACTATCCAGGAAAGAGATTAAATCTGACCCATCAAGCTACCTGAGGTTTATCCCTCCATTATTTATGATTATTGCGTCTGCCTTGATATTACTTTCACTGGCACGGCCACAGAAAACGAATGAGCAGGTCGATCAATGGACTGAAGGAATTGATATTATGTTAGTATTGGATATCTCTCAATCCATGGAAATAGAAGACTTTAAACCCAATCGTTTGGAAGCCGCCAAACAAACTGCTTTAGACTTTATTGATGGACGCTTTCAGGATAGAATTGGTGTTGTGGTTTTTTCAGGAGATGCCTACTCCCTGTCACCTTTAACAACAGACTACGACTTACTTCGATCGTATATCGAAACCATCAACTTCGACCTTATTGAAACGAGCGGAACAGCCATTGGAAGTGCATTGGCAGTAGCTACAAACAGAATGAGGGAATCCGATTCCAACTCGAAGGTGATGATACTTCTTAGCGACGGGGATAACAATGCTGGAAATCTTGACCCTATCACATCTGCTCAATTGGCAGCAGCGTACGGTATTAAAATCTACACCATAGGCGTAGGAAAAGAGGGCAGGGTGCCTTATGGAAAAGATTTTTTCGGAAGAACAAATTATGTAGAGAACCAGCTGGATGAGACAACTTTAAGAGAGATTGCTAAAATAGGAGAAGGTAATTTCTACAGGGTATCAAATAATGAAGCCTTAAAAGAAGTCTTCTCTATTATTGATAAGTTTGAAAAGGCAGAAATAAAGGAAACGCGATACAAAGATACCACTGACTATTATCCAATTTATTTAAGATGGGCTATCCTATTTTTCTTGATTTGGCTGGCTTTTAAATCAACACCACTTACGAATGTATTGCAGGATTAAAGCTCATATTATCCATCATTTCCTGGGTGGAAATATCATCTAAGCTGATAAAAAGCAAGCTGAATCCAAAAACGAGTAGAGCAATTCCTATTATAATATTCACAATACTCAAGAACTTAGGTGTAAGAATATTTCGGATCTTATCTGCCAAATATGATTTTAGGGTATCCATAATTAGGATCGTCGATAGAGCTCCCAATAGGTAGTAAACCAGTTCAGCATCAATAATATTGAATCTTACTCTTCCGAGCGTTACAATAGCAACCCAAAAAAAGATAACAAAAGGGCTGAATATATTGATTAGAAACCCCTGTAAAAAGGTATTACCACTAAAGAATCCTTTTGCACCAACCTCATACTCAATAGCTTTTCGTCTGAATGCAGTGAATAAACTGCTTATCCCCAACGCAATCAAAACACCTCCACCCGCCTTACCCATCCAAAAAACAACTTGCTCATTCTCCAAAAGGCTGGAAAGCCCAAAATAGGCAAGAGTAGCATAGATCCAGTCTGAAAAGGAAACCCCAAAAGAAAAAAAGAGTGCCTTTCTAAACCCATAGTTAACGGAAGTTTGAATAAGTCGGAAAAATACCGGCCCGGTCATCAGTCCAAGAAAAAGCCCAATGGTAATTCCGCTGAAAAAAGCCTGCACGATTTAACTCAACTCTTTGGTAAGAAATGACTTCCAGTCCTCAAGAAGATCGTTTTTAAGCACTCGGGGAAATTTATTCTGACCTCCGTATTTTCCTCTTTTCTCCATCCAGTCATAAAAAGTTTTAGTTGGAACGATATCCAGATATACATCCTTTAAGGCTGCTATGCGCTCTACTCTATAATCATCATTTAAGCTTTTCAATCTTTCGTCCAGCTTTATTTTAAAGGTTTCGGAATCCACAACAGAATCTGATCCAATATACCAATGATGTGCAAAAAGACTACCCTCCGGAATCCCTGCAACTGTAAATTCTTTCACCTCAACATTCATTTCTTCACTTACCAACTTCACAGCCTTATTCATATTATCAATAGAAAGATGTTCTCCACATAGACTTAGGAAATGTTTAGTCCGCCCTGTAATAATTATTTCGGAATCTTGCTTAGAGACTAGCTTGACCGTATCCCCAATAAGATATCTCCATGCCCCTGCACAAGTCGTAATCAGTAATGCATAGTCCTTATTCTCTTCGATCTCATGGATCATATAAGTCTTTGCATTAGGTTTGATCACGCCATCACTATCGAAGTTATCCTCAGTAAAAGGGATGAACTCGAAGAAAATACCATTGTTTAATACCAGCCTCATAGGTTTGTGATTTGGCTTCGCCTGAAAAGCCATAAATCCCTCTGAGGCAAGATATGTTTCTATATACTGAACGGGACGTCCTAATAATTTTTCAAATCCCTTTTTATAAGGCTCAAAAGAAACCCCTCCGTGAACGTAAATCTCAAAATTTGGCCAGATCTCATGGATATTAGATAAGCCGTATTTATTTATAATTTTTTCTAACAAAATCTGAATCCATGCTGGAACTCCTACAATAATTCCAATATCCCAGTCCTTCGCATTTTCAGTAATCTCCTCTAGCTTTTGATTCCAATCGCGTTCCTGTGAGATCTTCTTGCCTGGTTTGTAATGATGTTGGAACCAAAATGGGATTTGGGACGCTGTTATACCTGTTAAATCTCCCTCAAAATATTTTCCGTTGTAATTTAGATGGGTACTTCCTCCAATCATTAGAATGCCACTGGTAAAGACATCATCCGAAAGTTCGAAATTGGAAAGACTCAAGATCTGTCTAACACCCGTAGTTTGAATGGACTTAAGCATCCTTTTTGATATAGGGATATATTTTGAAGATGCCTCTGAAGTTCCTGAGCTTAGAGCATAATATTTAATCTTACCTCTCCAGGTTATATTTTTCTGGCCATCCCGCATCTTATGCCACCACTCATTATAAATCTTATTATAGTCGTGGATTGGCACTTCTTTGATATAGGATCTGTAAAATTCATTCGACTCATCAGATTTGAATGAAGAAAGTATTTTTTTAAAGCCATACGCTTTTCCGAACTGTGTATTCACACACTTCATCATCAGCTTTTTTAGTTCTAATTTCTGAAGGTCAAAGGGAGAAGATATTTCCTGATCGAGACTCTCTCTTATTCTAATCCCTTTTTTGATCAACGTTCCAAGAATGGCCATATCTTTATTAAAAAAATTGAATATGCTCCTTAACAAGGATTAAATTTAAACATTTGCTTCAATAATAGATTCAGAGCTACATGATAGACTCAAAAAGCATTGAGAAACAACTGGAACTGGTTAAAAACCAATTAGATGAAAGTGTGACCTTGGTCGCTGTGAGTAAAACGAAGCCTCAATCGGATATTCTGGAGGCCTATGAATGCGGTCAGGTTGACTTCGGCGAGAACAAGGCACAGGAAATGGCTGAGAAATATGAAGCTCTTCCAAAAGACATTCAATGGCATATGATTGGCCATTTACAAAGGAACAAAGTCAAGTATATTGCCCCCTTTGTTCACTTAGTCCATAGCGTCGATTCCTTTAGGTTATTGAAAGAAATAAATAAGCAAGCAGAAAAAGTTGATCGGAAAATAAATTGCCTGCTTCAAATGCATATTGCAATGGAAGACACAAAATATGGATTAGACGAAGCAGAGTTGATTGGAATTATGGAAGGAGATGATTTCAAAGAATTAAATCATATCAAAATCACCGGTTTAATGGGAATGGCTACAAATACAGAAAATCAGGAGACCGTAAAACAAGAATTCGAAATCCTAAAAGCTCTTTTTGAGAAAGTAAAAGTGAAATACAAAAGTGAAAAAGTAGCTTTTAATACACTATCAATGGGAATGAGTGGTGATTATAAACTGGCTATTGAGTGTGGTAGCAACATGGTAAGAATAGGCAGTACCATCTTCGGAGAGAGGAATTATAATAATTAAACCTATGCAGAAATTTTTCTTAATGTCCGGAAGCCTATTGGCTTGTTTAGCAGTTGGTTTGGGAGCGTTTGGGGCTCATGCTTTAAAGGAATCATTAGTAGCTTCAGGAAGGCTATCTACATATGAGACGGCAGTACAATATCACTTTTATCATGCACTAGGTATTTTATTGGTCTACATCTTCATGTTTCACAATCAACACAACTACCTTACTTACGCTGGAATATTAATGGTAGCCGGTGTTGTGATTTTTTCAGGCTCCTTGTACACCCTATCTATAACTGGTATAACATGGTTAGGGGCCATCACACCAATTGGCGGACTTTGCTTTATAATCGCCTGGATTCTAGTCTTTCTTACCGCTTTTAAAGCTTCTTAGTTCCTATCTGGCGGTAAAACGTTACTTACAATTCGGACGCGAGCCTGATTGTTCGCTGCATTGGAAACTACAGTTACAACTTTGTTTTGTCTTCCCATCTTTCCTGTACTATTAAACTGTACGTCTATTGAACCCTTCTTACCAGGAGCAATTGGATCCCTTGGCCATTGAGTTGCTGTACAACCACAAGTGGTGAGTACGTTACTTAATATGAGCGGTTCATTTCCTGTATTTTCAAAATTGAAGGTATATTTCACCACATCCCCTTGAACAATATCTCCAAAATCGTGTGATTCCTCTATAAATGTCACGTAAGCTCCATCTTCAGTACTAAGTGATTGATTTGCTTCTTGAGCCAGAGCGTGTATTGTTGTCCCGATAATCAATGCTATTGCAAAGCCTATTTTCATAATAGTTGATAATGTTTCTCTAAACTAGTTAAAAGTATCTTACGGTTTTTTCCTGAGATCGTTTTCAGAAACTACCGCCATGGTACTTGTTCCCTGTGCAATTTTCACTCGTGAATCTGACAAAAGCTCTCCCGAACAAAAAATAAGCCTGCTTCCAGCCTTCTCAATTTTTCCAGTTACGCTCAAAACACCTCTTTCTATTGGATTAAAATAGGATATTCTTAAATCGGCTGTGACTACATGAGCATTTTCAGAAAGAATAGTATAACAAGAGAACCCCATAGCCACATCTAGCAAAGTTGCAGTAACTCCTCCATGCAAAAATCCCTTTTGCTGTTTGTGGAAGTCCATCATTTCCAAAGTTCCAGAAAACTGACTCTTGGAAACAGACTTCAGTTCGAAATTTATATGTTGTAGAAAAGGCGATCCCATTACGAGATCCTGAATTCTTTGTTTATTTATTTCTATATCACTCATTGATGTACAAAGTGTAGTTTTATGCTGAAAGTTGAAAAGGTTTACGGTAACAAAGTTAGGGTTAGAGTCTGTGGTATCTGTGTTCAGGACAACAAACTTTTATTAGCTAATCATCCTGCATTGAGCAAAGCAGGAAATTTATGGATACCTCCAGGCGGCAGAACAGAATATGGATCTAACCTCAAAGAAAATCTTATTCGGGAATTTAAAGAAGAAACTAATCTGGACATTGAAGTAAAAGAATTCATGTTCGTAAATGAATTCATTAACCCGCCACTACATGCCATTGAAATTTTCTATAAGGTTAAAATAAAGTCCGGGAAGCTCCAGACAGGAAAAGATCCGGAACTGAGCGAAAAAGACCAACTTATCACCGAAGTGAAATTCATGGATTTCGATGAAATCAATACCTTAAGTGAATTGGAGAAACATAGTGTTTTAAACGAATATCATTCTTTAAACGATCTTCTCAGCCTTAAAGGCTATTTCATATTTGAAAATAAATGAATAAAATTGAACTTGATCGGTTGAGGTTTTGGCCAGAAAATAACTATTATTGCGTAAATCAACAGAAATATGAGTCTGAATCGTATACTTTCGATAGTCTTCTTGATAGGTTCAATTATTCTTGCTTACGTTTTGATTAATGGAATCAAATATGATATTGATTTAGAGAAAAGAATATCACAAGGAGAAGCTAAAATTATTGAACGCCTTAAATTAATAAGAGAAGCAGAAATTGTTTACCAGGAGGTAAATGGAACATATACCAGTGACTGGGATAAACTAATATCTTTTATTGATACTGGAAAATACTACTTAACGGAAAAGAGTGAAGAAATTGTTACCCTTGAATACGGTGCAGATAGTGTAATTGTAACGATTGATACCATAGGAGTTATTCCAGCGAAACAGAGAATTTTCGAAGAAACAAACTACGTTCTTGCTGGTGAGACCGGATTGTTTATTGAATATTTAGTTGAGGAAGGGAAAAATATAGTGATCAACCAAAACGTCTACACTTTCACGAAGGAAGGTAGAAAACTGACGTACAAAGCTTCACAGGAAGGAACTATAGTTGATATTACTTCAAAGTCGAGTGGAGAGGATGTTGAAAAAGGTGAGCCTTTAATTGAGTTGAAGAAATTCAAGTTCAATCCAAATATTGATATCACGCAAATACCTTATGTACCGGGGGAAAAAGATACCAAATTTCTAATTTGGGCCGATGAAGTTGATAAAAGTGGAGTTTTTGTAGACGTTATAGAGGTTATAAATCCAACCCCTGTAGACCCTTCAAGGAAAGAGGATAGCGAAATTAGAAATAGAAAACCACTCAGATTCGGCTCAAGGACTGATGTTACAACTAGTGGTAATTGGGAATAACACTTGGAAACACTTGAAAGCAATTTCAAATTAGTCAATAGGGTCAAAGACACTAAGTTTAACATTGACCACCTGCACCACTATAACCTGCTTTTGCAGATTGGTGCTAGAGACTTCCAGCTTTGTGTTACTGATCCAAGAAAAAATCGATGTCTCCTAGTAGAAGACTACAAAATTCGTCTGCAAGAAGGTCAAACACTCCAAAGTATTCTGAAAGAGATTTTCGAAGGCCATCATATTTTACTAGCTGGTTTTTGGAGCTCAGTTAAGATTTCCTTTAAAAACAAAAAATTCACGCTCGTTCCGTCTGATCACTTTGAAAAGTCAAAGAAGAATGAGTTTTTATGCGTAAACGCAAGTATCGATGATGACGAGGATACTGATTATTATAAACTGATCAGATCGGATGCTGTTCTGATCTTTGCATACAATAAGGCTATTGTTGAATGGATGAAATCCATCTATAAGAAAGCAAGAGTTCATGTAGTTCATCAAAGTGCATCTTTTATTGAAGGTATCCTTCATCATGATGATCACGTCCCTGGAAGAAACATGTTTGTACTATTCGATAGCAGGGTATTGCATATTTTAGTCACCGATAACGATTCTCTCATCTATTACAATCAATTCGTTCCTTCAGATATAAAGGCCTTAATCAAGGATGTGCTTTTAATTATGAAAGCCATGAAAATGAATCAACAAACCAGTAAAGTAATGATCTGGGGTGATGTAAATGCTGATTCAAAAGTATTCAAAGGTCTTTACAAATATATTCGCCATATATCGTTAGGTGGAAAACCATCGTTCTTAAGCTTTAGTTATGTGTTTGATGAAATTTCAGAACATAAGCATTTTGCCTTATATAGCTTAAACCTTTGTAACTAAAGTCTTTTGATTCATACGGACCGAAGAAAACTTTAAGTCTAAGAGAATAAGCTCATGAAACGCGTTGCTATCTTTCCCGGTTCTTTCGATCCATTTACCAGAGGTCATGAAGATATTGTGTTGCGGAGCCTTAAGCTATTTGATGAGGTTATCATCGGGATTGGGCACAACACTTCAAAAAAGAGGTACTTCGAGCTCGATAAAATGGTTAAGGCCATTGAAAAAACATTTGAAGCCTTCCCGCAGGTTAAAACACTAGTCTACGATGAGTTAACTGCAAGCCTCGCCAAGAAATACAATGCTTACTTCTTAATTAGAGGATTGAGAAATACCACTGATTTCGAATATGAGAATAGCATCTCGCAGGTTAATCGACATTTAAATAGTGAACTTGAAACCATCTTTCTGATCACATCAGAAAAATACGCTGCAGTGAGTTCATCGATTATCAGAGAAGTCCATAAGTATGGTGGAGATGTATCTGAGTTTATTCCCTACTCCTTAAATTTCAAGTCGTAATCTTAACCTCTTTAGAGTTATAGAATGTTTCAATTACATAACCAATTGTTCTATAGGAAGTAGTTAAAGCTACCTCTACCTCTCCGTAATTCATCCATCTTACCACATCAATATCTTCTGCTAGCTGAGGAGCCATACTGGAATCATCAATGATTGACATTCGATACCATTTGGTTCTCTTTAGATTGTACTTACCATTTTGGATATATGTATGCCAGGTGGTGCACAACTTCTCTTCCCTGCTCACTTTCACGCTGCATTCCTCCTCTACTTCCCTTACAGCTCCTTCTTTGAAGGATTCCTTTTTTTCAATCTTTCCTTTCGGAAGATCCCATTTACCTTTCCTGTGGATCATCAGGATTTTATCGTCTTGCTGAACTAAGCCACCACCAGCATTTATAATGGTGAACTTGTCTTTCACATAATCGACAACCTCTTTTCTATTTTCTACTGCAAATGCTATTTCTTTGAGATCATTAAACTTTTGCTTGGTCATCAATTTGAAAAGTTCGTCGACCTGCTCCTTCGATGCATTTTTCACCATTACCCTTTCAAATAATTTCCTGATAGAGAGGATTTTGTCACCTCCGGGAATTATTAATTCATAATATTCCTCATCCAGGGGATCTTCCATGGAAAGAATCGATACCGGAATATCATTAATAAAGATTTTCATCTTGGCTTTTGAATGAAGGAGCAAACAAATGAAAAGAAAATTATGCTTTATATCAATAGACCAATTGAACGATTTTTATTCAATTGTCATAAGATTTTAAGCATAACCGAATTATATTGTACTCTTCTCAGCAAGAAATAATAAATACGCAATTTCTTAACCAATGAGTAACATCTATAACATTCAGAAAGCGAGACAGATAGCTACTCGACTTTTGGAAATAGAAGCCGTGAAACTTAGTCTCGAAAATCCTTTTGAATGGAGTTCAGGGTGGCTATCTCCCATTTATTGTGATAACCGATTATCGCTTTCTTACCCTAACGTGAGGAATATTATTAAATCGGCACTTAAAGATTTAATTAAAAATAAGTTCCCTCAGACTGAGGCAATTGCTGGAGTAGCAACAGCAGGGATCCCAATGGGAATTTTGATAGCCAACGAGTTGAACCTACCCTTCTTATACGTACGTTCTTCCCCGAAGAAGCACGGTCTGGAAAATCTGGTAGAAGGTAAAATAGTTGAAGGTCAGAAAATTGCCGTTATAGAAGACCTGATCTCCACCGGTGGAAGCTCAATTAGTGCTATAAAAGCCTTAAAAAAAGAAGGGTGTCAGATTGTTGGACTTGGAGCCATATTTACATACGATTTTGATATAGCTGATAAAGCTTTTCAAGACGAGAATACAGAGTTTTACTGCTTAAGCGACTATAACATCCTATTAGAAGAAGCCCTTCAGGAAGGGTATATAAAAGAAGATAATATTGAAAATCTAAAAAGCTGGAGAGATAATCCGGCGTCCTGGACTAAGAAATAAAATCAAAGCTTTTCCTCCAAGCCAAGCCCGAATAAAGCAAAATCATATTTAACCGGATCTTTAGGATCTAGTTCCCTTAAATAACAAGTCAGCTCTTTTACTGCTTGCCAATCGAGTTGTTTTCTTGATATCATTTGAAATCGTCTGGCTATTTTTTCTACATGAACGTCACAAGGACAAAACAGGTCGGACTGATCGATCTTCTTCCAGATTCCAAAATCCACACCTTTATCGTCTTTCCTCACCATCCACCTTAAAAACATATTTAATCTTTTACAAGCAGATTTTCTTAACGGAGTGGAAATGTGTTTTCGGGTTCTTTGAGGTGAATCCGAAAGCGAAAAAAACATTCTATGAAATTTAATAAGCCCGGCCTCCATTGGTTCTTCTTCGCTTTCTACGAAAAAAGCTTCTTCAAGCGAATCATGTGCTGAATAGAACCATTTTAAGAACTCAATAAAATAAAGGGTATCTGTGTAATTAAATGTTCTGTGTTTGAAGCTTTCCAGGCTTTTTAAATCTGATTCTGAGTGATTTAAAATGAAATCATGAGGAGTATTACCCATCAGATCAAATAATTCGAAGCACTTATTGATAATTGTTTTGCGCTGACCCCAGGCAAGTATGGCTGCCCAGAAAGCCGTTATTTCTATGTCTTGCTTCTTCTGGAAAGAGTGTGGTATTATTACGGGATCGTGCTCAATAAATCGTGGAGTATTATACTCTTCTACTTTATCATCAAGTAAGGTTTTAAGCTCAGAATGCTTCAGTGCCTTCATTAGGGAACATAGGAAATCACTACGGGAAACCTTTGGTTCACTGCCCCCAATCGTTCATAAGCCGGTTTTGATATCTTGATCAGTACATTCTCGTTTTGACCGGTATCTGGTAATTTTCCGATGACCCTCACAAATACTCTTAGGTTATTGTCTTCATTTCTAACCTGAATAATCGTGCCCACCGGAACTGACCTGTGTAAAGCAAGATATTTTCTCGTATCTGTATTGTTTTCAATAACCTCTGCAAGCCCGTTTTCTACGATCTCTTCAAAACCACTGGCATTCTTTACCGGCTTTTTTCTACTTACGTAGATGGTATCCGGCATCTGTTTTTTAGGCTTAGGATCTTCTTTTATTTCTTTTTCAGTTTCTTCAACCTTACCAATCTCCTTATTATTATTAGACTTGGCATTTTCTTTTTCCATTCTTTTATCCTCCTCTTCAAGAAATAAAACCTGTCCAAGACTTATGTCATTCCCTTTTAAATCATTGTACTTCCGAAGCTTACGAAGGGGTATATCGTATTTCTTCGATAGAGAATAAAGTGTTTCGCCTGCTTTAACTGTATGAGTTTTTCCGGAAGCCTCAATTACCTCAGGTTTAGAAGTTGGCTTTTCTTCTGACCCCGTACTAACTTCTGAAATTTTAAGTTCCTGCCCCAGGCTCAGCGAATTGGATGATAAACCATTCCATTTTTTCAATTCGTCAACAGAAACATCGTATTTCTTTGCAATAGAAAATAAGGTCTCACCTGTTTTTACCTCATGTGTTTTGGTAGTCGTTATTTTATTAAATGGAATCAGGATTATTTGGCCCAGATTTACTCCTCCCCCTACGCCTTCATTACTTCTGGTTATTTCCTCAATGGAAACCTTATATCTACGAGATAGTCCATAGAGCGTCTCTTTTTCATCCACTTGGTGGACTATATATTTCCTTCCACTCTTTTCTTCTACCCTCAAAGAGTCATAACTGAATCCAGTAAAACTTAAAAACAGTAAGGCGAAAAATAATAGCCTTTTAAAAGTCATATCCGAGAAGTGTATCCTTATCTTGAACAAAAAACAATTGATCATTTATAATCCAGAACGTATCTGACCCTATTCCACTTACATTATCGGCCAACATTATTTCTTCGTAAGTAGAGAAATCTTTAGAGCCAATAAGCAAATTATTGACCATTCCGCTTTCCGATCTGCAATAATAGGAAATTAACAAGGACTCCTTGTATTCTAAATAGTCAAATACATCTATTATATCTTCTGAAATAAGGCTATTTAAAAAACGCTGAACAGTTAGAGCATATTCACTGCCCTGCTCATAATGGTTCGGCCTTATGATCTGATTTGTAAAATCAATGCTCATCACGTTTTGATCTGTCTGTCTGTTTAGTAACAAATGCTCATCAAGCCCGAAAAGCTCATCTTTCCTATTATGTAACCTCACTAAAATCTCTTTTCCCTGAATACCTTCAAAAGAAGCTTGTTCGATAGTTTTGACGGTTTCATTCGTATTAAGATCAAAAACCACAATTTTTTTATCAGACGGGTCTTCAGAATCTTCATAATATCCAAAAATAAGCCGATGTGCATTGCAGGCCATCACAGTTACCCACCATCGCTCTTCTAATAATATCTTCTGTTTCAAAACTTTTCGATCAGTCAGACTGTATAAACCAAAGGAAACCTGATGCTGGTCTTCGTCCCGGTCTTCCCAAATGAGGTGTTTGCCATCTTCGCTCACAATTGTTTTCCATATTTTACCTTGAGCTGTATGAGCGAAAAAAGGGTTTTCGAGATCAATCATGTAAAGAAGAAGTAATGACAGCAACTATTTTAAGCACGAAATTATATAAATTTAGAATCGCTTATGATTGAAAAGTATAAATACCTGTCTACATTTTTTCTGTTTTTCCTGTCTCAATTTGTCGTTTTTGGTCAGGAGAGTCCTGAATTAGATAATAAGCCTGCTTTGGTCATGAAAATGAATATAAAAGCAGAGATTGACCCTAGAATGAACCGCTACGTCGAACTAGCCCTGGATCATGCCCGGGAGATCGATGCAGATCATATTCTAATTGAGATGGATACTTACGGGGGTGCGGTTACTGACGCAGACGACATCAGAACAGCTATACTGGAGTTTGAAAAGCCTGTTTATGTTTTCATAAACAAAGATGCTGCTTCGGCAGGTGCTTTAATTTCCATTGCCTGTGATAGTATTTATATGGCTAGTGGATCAAGTATTGGTGCTGCTACAGCAGTGGTTGCCACAGGAGAAGCCGCTCCAGACAAATATCAATCATATATGCGTTCAATTATGCGCTCTACTGCCGAGGCGAATGGAAGAGACCCTAAAATTGCAGAAGCTATGGTCGATGAAGATCTGGAAGTTGACAGTGTTTCTGAAGCAGGTCAAGTCATAACCTTTTCTACATCAGAAGCTATAAAAAATGGTTTTTGTGAAGCACAGGTTAACTCAATAGACGAGCTATTAACAGAGAGGATCGGGCTGACGGAATATACTATTGAGGAATTTACACTCGGGACCACTGAAAAGATCATTTCACTGGTCTTAAATCCATTCGTAAGTGGAATATTGATCCTGATTATAATTGGTGGAATTTATTTCGAACTTCAAACACCAGGTGTAGGGTTTCCAATACTTGCTTCACTAGTCGCTTTGACCCTCTATTTCATTCCATACTATTTAAATGGACTTGCTGAAAACTGGGAGATCATCGCATTTTTTATAGGTATAGCGCTTATAGCTGCCGAAATATTTGTGATTCCTGGCTTTGGTGTTGCTGGTATTTTAGGATTGATCTTCACCATAGGCTCGCTTATTTTAGTGATGGTAAATAATGATTATTTCGATTTTACCTACGTACCTTTTGAAGATCTATTCTCTGCAACTTCTACTACGCTTCTAGGGTTATTGGGGGCAATCATCATCATGTTCATCGGCGGGGTTCGATTAACCAATAGCAAATTTTTCAAAAGGGTTAGCCTTCAAGGTACCCAACTGCGGTCAGAAGGTTATACATCCAGTTTCAGAAAAGAATCCTTTGTTGGAAAAAAAGGAAAAGCATACACCGTCTTAAGGCCCAGTGGAAAAATTATGATCGATGGAGAGCTATATGATGCCTACACTAGAGGAAATTACATCGAATCTCAAAAGGAGGTAGTCGTTACCAGTGAAGAAGGCACCTCTTTAAAGGTTAAAGAAGTTGAGTAAGCGAAAAATTGCTGGAGTAATTCCAGCCCGGTATGCATCTACAAGGTATCCGGGAAAGCCTCTTGCTCTATTAGGTGAAAAGACGATTATTCAACATGTACTATCCCAAGCTAACAAGTCCAAAAAATTAGATAAAGTCGTTGTTGCTACTGATGATAAAAGAATTTATGATCATGTTCTTGATTCAGGCTATGAGGCTGTAATGACAGGAGAGCACCCAAGTGGGACCGATCGTTGTCTGGAAGCAATCACCAGCCTGAAAGAAGAATTCGACTTCGTGATCAATGTCCAGGGGGATGAGCCTTTCATTCAGCCCAATCAGATCGACTTACTCGCTGGTGTGCTGGATCAGGAAACTGAGATCGCCAGTCTTATTAAAAAAATCGATTCTTATGATGAACTCTTCAACCCTAATGTTGTAAAAGCTGTTCGTTCAAAAAATCTTAATGCAATTTATTTCAGTAGACATCCCATTCCGTTTCAAAGAGGAGAAAACGAAAAAGACTGGCACGCTAAACATGAATACTATAAACACTTAGGCATATATGCTTACAGAACTACCACACTGAAAAAAATATCCGGTCTTCCTCCATCAAAGCTGGAAAAGAGTGAAGCCTTGGAGCAGTTGCGCTGGTTAGAAAATGGTTATCACATCAAATTAGCAGAAACTGCATTCGAAACTTTCGGAATTGATACTCCCGAAGACCTGGAGAAAGCTAGATTATACTTATCGAGTAGGCACTCATCTGATTGAAATACCCGCTAATATTCCATAATCTGTTATCTCAAGAGTAGAAAAAGCCGTTGAATCCGGGAGATCTGGTATCAACCTCCAATTATTTCCTCCATTCACAGAATGGTACACACCAATCCACTGAGCAGAATAAATATTAGTCCCGTCAGCCCTTAACTCATTAGTATAAAAGTTTACCGGATAGTCTATATTACTCTGAGCATTCTCCCAGGTTACTCCATCATCTTTGGTCCTAAGTAATTGCTGTCCTATGGTCATGGCGTAAACGTATTGCCCATCATTAGAGATATCATGGAGTGCGTCTGATTCATAAATATAATCCCAGGTGATCCCCATGTCATAGCTAATCAGTGCTCCATTATGAGCAGCTGCAAAGAGCTTGTTATCTAGCGAAGTGAAACCTAAGATTTGCATATCACCAAATAGATGCAACCAGGAATTACCGAAATCATCTGAGATGTAGAAACCGTCATCCGTTCCTGCAATTAGTTTTTCATCAGTTTTAAAAAAAGCTCTGACTGCAGTATTAGAAATATTGTTAGAAGCAACCTTCCAATTCGACCCATCATTTGAAATATAAACGCCTTGCCTCAATGAACCTATCGCTATTTTTCCGTCCGAAACAGATATACAGTTTACATCTATGTTTTTCGGTAGCCCATTGTTGATTGGATTCCAATTGTTTTCTCCACCTTGTGATACAAATACACCATGAAAATCAGTAGTTATATAGATTTTATCGTCGAATTGTTCAATCCCACTAACGGTAGCATCGTACGGAATGCCATTAGAAAAAGATTTCCAGATAATCCCTGAGTCTATAGATCTGTAAAGAACACTCGGAGTTTTCTTATCATTGGCAATACTCTGACTTAAGAGAACACTTTCAGACTTTTTAACCTTATTTTGTCCACATCCTAAAAGTGAGAATGTAGATACAATCAGTATCAAACTTAGGAGCGTTCTAACTTGCAATAGCATATTTAGGAGCTTATGAGTTAACTTTTCTCTAAATCATCCTTCAAGTATTCCCAAACTGTCTCCAACACTATTTTATGGCCTTCTTCATTCGGATGTATACCATCAGGTAAGTTCAATTCGGAATATCCTCCAACATCCTTTAGTAGGAAGGGGATCAACTCCACATCTTTGTTTTCTGCAACTTGAGGGAAAAGACCTGCAAATTGTTGCGTGTAATCCTGACCCATATTCGGAGGGATCATCATGCCAGCTAAAATTATTTTAGTTTCAGAATTTGCCTCCCGTACCTTATCGATCATCTCATTCAAATTCTTTTCGGTTTCATTCAGGTCAATTCCCCTTAAACCATCATTTCCTCCAAGTTCAAGAACGAAAATATCGGGTTCTTGTCTCAGCACCCATTCTAACCTACTCAAGCCACTTGCTGTGGTTTCTCCACTTAATCCGGAGTTTACAACCTCAAAATTATACCCTAGTGAATCAAGCCTTTCCTGAACCAGGTTTGGGAATGCATATTCAGGCTCTATTCCATAACCTGCTGTGATGCTGTTACCAAAAAAAATGATCGTCCTATTAGACTTTTCTTTTACCTGACTTTTCTCCTCGGAACTTTCACTTAACTCTTTGGAAGTAGTATTCTTCTCCTCGTTCTTTTTGTTCGAGGAACATGAAAGCCCAGCCGTGATGAATATGATCAAGATCATTGCTTTTTCGATAAGCCGCATATTAATACCTATAAGATTTGATGTTTCTGTATGCATAAAGCAATATTAGTTTTAAAAGTGCAATCATAAAACACCTTTGCAATTGCATAAGAAAACTAAAAGCCCTTACCTGCGTTCTAATGATTTCAATACTTTTTTTAAATCGACTTTTATCAATGTCTAATATATTAAGTGTTCGGAATCTTACTAAAAAGTATACTTCCGGAAATAAAGAATTGATTGTTCTAAACGATGTGTCTTTCGAAGTTGAAGCTGGAGAATCTTTGGCCATCGTCGGACCATCAGGGAGTGGCAAAACCACACTTTTAGGCCTTTGCGCAGGACTAGACAGAGCATCCGAAGGAAATATTTTTCTTAAAGAAAACGATTTAAAGCTGTTAACAGAAGATCAGCGTGCCTCCGTTAGAAATGAATTTGTTGGCTTTATTTTCCAAAATTTCCAGCTCCTGCCAACCCTTAGCGCCATAGAGAACATTATGGTACCTATGGAACTTAGAGGTATTAAAAATGCACAATCTAAAGCTGTGGAATTGTTATCACGCGTAGGTTTGGAAAATAGGGCCGATCATTATCCTGTTCAGTTGTCGGGAGGTGAGCAGCAAAGGATTTCCCTAGCCAGGGCATTTGCTAATGAGCCCGATATTTTGTTTGCGGACGAGCCTACTGGAAATCTGGATGCAGATACAGGCGAGAAGGTAGAAAAACTCATTTTTGACCTAAACAAAGAAAAAGGGACGACTTTGGTCTTAGTAACTCACGATATGGAGTTGGCAGAGAAAACAGATCGAATTATACGCCTTAAAGCGGGTCAATTAGTGAATCAGTATCAAACAGCAGTAGCCTCCTAATATTTCAAGATTGAAAAAATTAAATTTTCCATGGTTGGTGAAAATGGCATGGAGAGATGCCAGGCAAAACAAGTCTAAGCTAGCTCTTTTTACATCTTCCATTATTTTGGGAATAGCTTCATTAGTAGCTATAAACTCATTTAAGTTCAGCCTTCAAAAAGATATTGACGCCCAAGCAAAAGAACTCTTAGGAGCAGATTTATTGATCAGGGGAAATCATGAAATAAGTGATTCCCTAAACATGGTTCTGGATTCCTTGAACGGAGAGCGAGCTTATGAAAAAAGCTTTTCTTCAATGGTGTTTTTTCCTAAGAATGGAGGAACCAGACTTGTAAATGTACGAGCGTTAAAAGGTGATTTCCCTTTCTATGGCATTATAGAAACTAACCCGCCTGAAGCAGCCCAATCTTTCACCGATTCTAAAAGCATATTAGCTGATCAAACATTAATGCTTCAGTATGAAGCTTTTAGTTCCGATGTTGCAAAGCTTGGAAACGCAGAGTTTGAAATTGAGGGACAACTGATCCAGGCTCCGGGGCAAAGTGGTATCGCAGCAACTGTAGCGCCACCTGTTTATATGCCATTGGAATATCTGGAAGAAACCGGCCTTGAAAAAAGAGGAAGTAGAATTCAGTATTTACATTATTTCAGATTTGAAGAAGGTAGGGATATTGAAGAAATTCTAGAAACGCTTGATCCATATATCGAGTCTGAAGGACTAAGAATAGATACTGTCGAAGAACGAAAAGAAGACCTGGGTAGAAATTTTAATAATCTGGCCGGTTTTCTTAACCTAGTTGGTTTTTTTGCATTGCTTCTTGGGAGCGTTGGCGTAGCCAGTTCCGTTCATATCTACATCAAGGAAAAGCTGAATAGCGTTGCTGTTTTACGATGCATGGGTTTGAAAGGATTTCAGGCTTTTCTGATTTTTTTCATTCAGATTTTAGGAATGGGATTTATCGGCTCTTTAATAGGCGCAATTCTGGGTTCGCTCGTGCAATTATATCTTCCTTTGGCGGTGAAAGACTTTCTGCCGTTTGAGGCTACTTTCCAGTTCTCGCTTGCTGCATTTATTCAGGGATTGTTCGCAGGTTTAGTAATTACGACGATGTTTTCACTTATTCCATTGGCCGGAGTTCGAAATATCTCTCCACTAAAAACCATTAGGGCCGATTATGATGGTAATAAATTAAATTCAGATCCGCTCACATGGCTCATCTTATCTTTGATTATCGTAGCTGTTTTCCTTTTTGGGTATTGGCAAATGAATGAGTTACTAGATGCCTTCGTGTTCTCAGGTTTTGTTGTAGGCTCTTTCCTGGTACTCGGACTGATATCCTATTTGTCTATTTGGAGTATAAAGCGTTTTTTTCCTTCAGGGTGGAGCTACGTAGCAAGACAAGGCTTAGCAAATTTATATCGCCCCAATAACCAAACTTTGATTCTTGTACTGAGTATCGGATTGGGAACTGCGCTCATCAGCACGCTATTTTTCATACAATCCTTATTGGTCAATCAAGTTACCTTAAGTGGAAAAGGTGAAAGGCCAAATATGATCCTGTTCGATATTCAAAGCGATCAAATAGACGATATAGTTAAGAGCACCGATGATTTTGGGTTGCCGATAATGCAACAAGTCCCGGTAGTGACGATCAGATTAAAAGAAATTAATGGTAAAAGTAAACTTGAGCTGGAAAAAGATTCCGTTGATGAAGAGAATGAAATTCCTGACTGGATTTTCGATCGAGAATATCGGGTAACTTATAGAGATACTTTAATTGATTCGGAAAGCGACTGGAAAGGCACCTGGGGTGATAAAAAGTATGCTTCCGGACTGGTTCCGATATCTATTGAAAAGGACTATGCTGAACGCATGAATGTCGAAATGGGCGATACACTAACATTTAACGTACAAGGTGCGATCATGAAAGCGGAAGTAGCACACTTAAGAAGCGTGGATTGGAACAGAGTTCAATCTAATTTTCTGGTTGTTTTTCCCTCCGGAGTACTGGAAGAAGCACCTCAATTCCATGTATTGATGACCAAGGCAGAAACGCCTCAAAAGTCAGCCGATTATCAAAGATGGCTCGTTTCAGAATTCCCCAACATCAGTGCTATCGATATCACGTTAATTTTAAATACGGTTGATGAGATACTCTCGAAAGTGGCTTTCGTAATTCGATTTATGGCATTTTTTAGTATTGCTACCGGACTCATTGTTTTAATAGGTTCCGTAATATTGAGTAAGCTTCAAAAAATAAAAGAGAGTGTTCTGTTAAGAACGCTGGGAGCGTCCAGGAATAAAATTCTTAAGATCAACTTATTAGAATACTTCTTTTTGGGTAATCTATCGGCCTTAACTGGCATTGCCTTATCCATATTAGGAAGTTGGACGATTAGTTATTTCTCTTTTGAAATGGATTTTACTCCCGACTATACTCCCGTCGTTTACATCTATTTTACGATCGTTTTCCTTACTGTACTTATTGGTCAGGCCAACAACAGGACGATATTGAATAACCCTCCTTTGGAGATATTAAGAAAGGAAGCTGCCTGATGAATGACGTAAATTTCTTAATGAGATAGTTTTGCTATTCCTGTAATTAGCACATAGCTTTATTGAAATAATGTTATTGTGGATATCCAAAAACTAAGGGAAGAGACAGCAGGTGTAAAGTTTCATACCCATTTCAATAATGCAGGAGCTTCTCTAATTCCTTCAAGTGTTAGAAGAGCGGTTATAGATTACCTGGACTATGAGGAATTACATGGTGGCTATGAAACAGCAGAACGCTTTCACAAAGAAATAGAAGGCATCTATACATCAATAGGCAAATTCATCAACGCTGATGCTGAAGAAATAGCCTTACTGGAAAACGCTACCGCAGCCTGGATCATGGCGTTTCTTTCCATTGATTTAAAAGCTGGAGATATCATTCTCACATCTAAGCAGGAGTATGCAAGTAATTACCTGGCTTTTCTTAGAATTCAAAAGGAAAAGGATGTCAAAATAGAAGTTATAGATTCGACTGAAAGTGGAGAAATAGATCTGGCTAAACTTAAAGAAGCCATAAAACCTAAAACAAGGCTAATTGCCATTTCTCATATGCCAACCAATAGTGGATTGGTTCAGCCTGCAGAAGAAATTGGTAAGATCGCCACTGAGTATAATGTCTTATACCTTTTAGACGCCTGCCAATCCATCGGGCATTATCCACTAGATGTTAAAAAATTAAAGTGTGACTTCCTTTCTGCTACAGGTAGAAAATATTTAAGAGCGCCAAGAGGAACGGGTTTTTTGTATGTTAAGAAAGAAGTCTTACAAAAAACAGAGCCTTACATTATCGATTTACATTCTGCCACCTGGATCGATAATAATACCTATGAAACAATATCTTCAGCAAAGAAATTCGAGAACTGGGAAAGTAATATTGCCAATCAGCTTGGATTGAAAAGTGCTGCAGAATATGCTTTTGAGATCGGAATTGAAAGCATCTGGACGAGGGTAAAATCGTTAGGAGATTATTTTAGAAATGAACTTGAAAAAATAGAATCAGCCACAGTTACTGATATCGGCAGCGTTAAAAGCGGGATCGTAACTTTCAAACACAACTTTATCGAAACGCTAGACCTCAAAAAAAAGCTGTTTGATGAAGGCATAAGTACTTCCAATACTGTTGAATCCGGTACTTTAATTGATATGAGGGAAAGAGGATTGGATAAGCTCATCAGAGCCTCCGTTCATTATTACAATACAGAAGAAGAGATTGATAGGTGTTGTGACTTTTTGAAAAGTCTTAAGCTTTAATGAAAAAGGCTTTTGTAATTAATTACAAACAACTACTTTTGCCAACCATTTGCCTGGGTGGCGGAATTGGTAGACGCGTTGGTCTCAAACACCAATGGTTGCAAGACCGTGCCGGTTCGACTCCGGCCCCAGGTACTCCTAAACACTTGTGATTTGCATTATGTCTATGCTCTTAAAAGTGAAACCCATAATTTTATTTACGTAGGCATCACCGATAACCTCCCAAGAAGAGTGAAACAGCATAACGCTGGTTGGAATAAAAGTACAAAACACTATAAATCATTTAGACTCATCTACTATGAAGTTGCTCCCGATAAACCTTCTGCAAGGAAAAGGGAAAAGTATTGGAAAAATGCATCAGGAAAAAGAAAACTAAAGAGTATGACGCTGTAAGTGTGCCGGCCTGTCTAACTGGCGTTAGCAAGGTAGATTCGACTCCGGCCCCAGATGCTTTTCAACCTTAGAAAGAGATTGTAACCACTTCTCTTTGTTCCCTAACAGGGAACTTGACCTCATCAAAATCCGGAATTCCTAAAAACCCTTTTGCATTATTAGAAAACGCATAAGGCTCACTAGGAACACCAATCATATTTTTGTCCAACTTCCCATTATTATTGACATCATGATAAACCTTAATGGCATATTCGCCTGTAGGTAAATCTTCAATAATAATGTTAGCCTGATTGTTCTCTACCTTCAAAAAGTAGCCCTTGAAACAATCTTTTTTCGATTTGTAGTTACGTTCATCGTTATCCAGGGCCAGAACTATTTGTCCTTTATTAGCTCTTAATCCAGTAATAGATATCGCTAATTGGGACTTGGAATCACTTTTATCCTTGATAACGGTGATATCTTCCGTAAAAGATGTTAGTGTAAAAAGTAGTATTAGCAGGTTCATAGTAAAAGAGTAACCTATTAGTGTTAATAAAGTTTAAAAAAATTTAATGCTCGAAACTCAAATCCAGTAGATCACTTTTGATCCGGCACGTACTTTAACATTTCAAAAATAATTCCAAAACCCTGCCAAGCCAAGACAGACATTATTTTTAAGGTGAAAATTATTCGTAGCCTAATATTTTCAACATCGATTCATGAGATTGGTCTTCAGCAAAAACACTCGTTTTAATTTGTCCCAATTCATCTTTATCGATAATAATATGCTTGGCAGCTGGAATTAAACAGTGCTGAATACCGCCATAGCCCCCTAAAGATTCCTGATAAGCCCCAGTGTTGAAAAAACCTAGATATTGGGTTTGACCATTAGTTATTTTGGGCATGATAACCTCCGATCTGTGCGCCTCAGAGTCGTAATAATCCATACTATCACAAGTAAGCCCTCCTAAATTAACCTTATGGTACTCTTCTTGCCAATTATTGATTGGTAGTAGGATGAATTTCTGACTCAATCCCCAGGTGTCGGGCAATTGCGTAATGAACGAGCCGTCGATCATGTACCAAAGCTCCTTATCATTCTGAAGTTTTTGGCCTAAAACAGAATATAAAGTGGCACCACTTTCGCCTACTGTATAGCTTCCGAATTCTGTAAATATATCTGGTGTAGGGACATGATTCTTTTTGCAAATCCATTGAATATTTTCTACAATCTGCTCTGCCATATAGGCATAATCGTATTCAAATTGAAGGGAATTCTTAATTGGAAAACCACCTCCAATATCTACCGAATCAAGTTCCGGGCATATTTTTTTGAGTTCACAATACGTATACATAAAGCGGCTCAATTCACTCCAATAATAGGCTGAGTCTTTAATGCCTGTATTAACAAAGAAGTGTAACATCTTTAGCTTCGCTTTCTTGCTCTGTGATATTCGATCCCTGTAAAAGGAAACAAGCTCACTGTAGCGTATACCTAACCTCGAGGTATAAAATTCAAAATTGGGAGCCTCATCAGAAGCCACTCTAATACCTAATTGATATTCTTTGTGAACTGATGTCTCGTACTCCTCAAACTCTGAAAGATTGTCAAGAATCGGAATACAGTTTTTAAAACCTTCGTTAAGTAGTTCTGAAATATATTGTGTGTATAAAGGCCTTTTAAAGCCATTGCAGATGATGAATCGTTCTTTCCCAAGCTTCCCTTTTTCGTAAAGGGCATGAACGATTTTCATATCAAAAGCCGAGGAAGTTTCTATATGTGCCCCTGCCTTTAAAACCTCATCCAATACGAAAGAAAAATGTGATGATTTAGTACAGTAACAATAGATGTATTTACCCCTATAGTCATACTTCCGAATTGCATTATTGAAATAGTTTCTAGCTAATTCAATTTTTTCGGAAACCTTCGGTAGATATGAAATTTTTAAAGGAGTACCGTATTTTTTAATGATTGCTTGTAAATCGACATCATTGAATGTTAGGGAGTTTTCTTTAACATTGAACTCATCCTTCGGAAAAGAGAAGGTTTGCTCAGTCAATTCGGTGTATGTTCTCATTTAGTATTAGAAGGACCTGAAATTAATTCCCTGAAATATACTCGGACTCATTAATTATTGGACACAAAAAAACCGCTTTTTGAAAAAAGCGGCTGTTATTAAAATCTGATGACTAAAATACTGTTATGGTAAAAAGTTTTCTTGAAGGATCAATTTATCCTGAACGTAAGCCGAAAACACTACTTCCTCTCCGTGTAATTGATTTAAATCATAAGTCCTCTTAAAAAGCTGATTCATATCTAACTTATCGGTATGAAGAAGTCTGCCCTGAGCATTACTTATTTTTATTATGGTTCTTTCGTTAGAAAGTAGTTCCGATCGTAGAGCAACTTTTCCATTCTGCATTTCAATGCTAAATGCATCTCTACCGATAGAAGGCCTAAAATCTTCTACATTCACAGTTTCCTTCATAACTTCCCCCGATGTCTTTAAACTGATGTTGTATTCATCGGTAGCGATTTCCCTAAATTTTATTGGGAGGTTGAAACCGTTAGTACTTTTGAATCGCTTTGTTAGAAGTATTCTATTTTCATCATCAGTTATTTCGAGTAAAACATTTTCAATCTCACTAGATTGATAAATCAATTTTAGTGACGCCTCGCCAGTAGCAAAACCATTAAAGGATCTAGTTGCTTCTTTACCTTCTTCCTTGAAAGCATAAGAAGAAATACATAATAATGTACTTATAGTCAGAAGTGTAATTCTAATCTTTTTCATAATTAAATCATTTATGATGATGGTGTAAAATTACAAAAATCATTATAATCTGATTCAATTTTAAGTCATAAAATTACGAATTACGTAAAAATATGTAATTTTTTTAAATTTTAATTCATTTTACAGCATCCGAATAAAGTATTTTTAAATAATAGAGCTAATAATGAAAATAAATACATTCATTAATGATTTAAAATAGTTCATATCAAAAATATGTAGGATATATTGTTAAATTTTTAATTTCAAAGTATAAAAAAAGCCCTGCTCCGATAAATCGGAACAGGGCTTTTTAATATGTCTTATGTTTATTACTACAATTCTACTCTTTCGTTTTTGATCAGGTTACCTTTATGGTATACTGCAAATTCTACAGAAGAAGATTTTACTTCGTCTAATCTGTATACTCTTTCAAAAGATTTTCCAGTATTTAAAGTTTCGTTGAAGATAGCGTTATCTTTATTATCGTAGATTACAACGTTTACATCTTCGCCATTATCAGCAAATGATTTAAGGCTAACTACTTTATCACCAGTAACTGTATTTAACTTAATAAAGTCAGCCATATTGATTGCAACAGACTCAGTAGTAGATAAAGAAAGTGTTTCTGTTAATACCTCAGTAGAAGTAACAATTTCTAAAGTGTAGTTTCCATCTTCAACATCAGCAAATTTGACTGGTAAAATAAAACCTTCAGTATTTTTGATGAACTGCGTGTGCACAGTAGCATTGTTTTCATCTGCAATTCTTACTCTTACTGATTCTTTTTCAGTTGGCTTAAAGACAACTTTAAAATCATTTCCAGCAGAAACAACTTTCACAGACGATTTCTCAGTAGTACTTGCTGAAGCAACTCCCACGACAGCAATAAAAAGGATTGATAAAATAGTTTTCATAATAGTTTCTTTCAATTTCAGTTTTTCAAATTTTGATCATTCCGAAGAATGTTTGGTTCTTATACCGAAGAAGCGGAATTAAGGTTATCCTGCCTATTATGATCTTATATTCTAAATCTGGGTAAAATAGATCCTTCTAAGACGTGTCTTTACTTTGTATAATGAAATTTTATTTGTTAAATGAAAAAATATAAGAATATAATTTCAATATTAAGTTAATGTTAAGCTTTATTCTTAATAAAATTTGACTGAATCTCTTTGTAGGTCGATATTCTATACGCTTATCTTATCAATCGGAAGATGGTTTATAATGACAGTGTCGTGGGTATAGAAATCATTTAAACCAAATAATATTTGGTTATCAAGTTTTTAAAATAATTTCCATTTAAAGTCTAATAAAATTACTTTAACATCCGGAATTATTAAAAACCCTATCTGAATGCCTAGAATTATATATTTATTATTGATCATTTTCTCGAATAGTTTATTCGTCAATGCCCAAAGTTTTAAACAGGGATATAAGGAAAAGGGAGAAGCTTCCTACTATGCGGATAGTTTTGAAGGGAGAGTTACCGCTAACGGAGAAAAATATAAACACCTAAAAGCTACAGCTGCTCACCTAAAACTACCTTTTGGAACTAAGGTAAAGGTTACTAACCTTAAAAATCAAAAATCAGTTGTTGTTCGCATAAACGACCGAGGTCCTTTTATAAAAGGTAGAATCATAGATCTATCCAAATCTGCAGCTGAATCTTTAGATTTTATTAAGGCTGGAATAACGGATGTAGAAGTTGAAGTACTAGAAACCCCCTCTGAGCCTGAAATAAAAATGACAGAAGCTCGAAAGAAGGAACGTGAACTCAATAAGATTTATACTAGCGAATATTATAAGGTACAAATTGAACGATTGAATACATCCGGAGTACGATATGGTGTTCAGATTGGTACTTTTAAGGAATTAGTTAATATGATGAGGCTAACTAATAACCTTAAAAGGAAATTCAGTAATGATTTGGTCGTTAAGGTTGAGCAGGATCAGAAAGAAAAACTATATAAGGTTGCCGTAGGCAGTTTTCCGACTCAAGCCAAAGCAGAGTCTTTAAAGATCAAACTCAAAGAAGAATACCCGGATGCTTTTGTGGTGAGGTATTGATTAGTTGCTATTTGGAAAAAGATACTTGGTGACAACTAAAAAGTACGCTGCGATATTTGCAGTTGTAGTCGTTATTAAAGTAATAAGTACAGTATCGGATAAGTGGAATTTGATATTTGAAAAACCTTGAAAAAATAGGATTAAAAGAATCAGTCCCAGCCAAATGCAAATCAAAGTAAATATGAATCGGGCATACTTCTTTCGCTCTTTAATATTTTGTTCTTTACTATCGTAATCAAGCTTACTTTGATCGTAAGCACTAGATTCGTTTGATGAACTAGCTTTAACATCTTGAAAAGGCTCTATTTGATCTGGTATTGACTCTTTTCCGGACTTGTTTTGAGCTTCTCTTATGAATGATTTGAGCTTACTCAAGCAGGTGTGGCTTTGAGTGTGTCGTTAAATTTTTTGACAATTGGATTATAGTGGTGCTTTATATCTTCATTATCAATAATCATATTTGGAGGAACATCATACCCGTATCTTTGGGCAGTTAAATCCCATGGAGAGCTTTTTTGATGTGTTAAATTCGATAAAAAGGAAGCTGAGTATTTACCATACAGATCCCATATAATGTTTAGAAAATCTACTATCTCCTGATCATTTATGCTTTCATTAGTTATAGATACGGGAACGGGATCATTACCATATTTCTTTAGTGCCTGATAGATCTCAGGAATAACCGGACCAAATTTCCAAGCTTGCACTTTAGCTCTGATTAAAGGCTTATCTGTTAATGATAGATACCATCCATGCGCTATATAAACTAATTTTTGAATCTTCATTTGGGTAATAGGATCTCCTATTTCATTACCCTTTTCAATAAAAAAATTTGCGATCACCAACGGGTCTTTCATGTCAATCTCTTTTCTTTAATATACTGTTTTAACTTGAATTTTAATCTGTGGGTTCTATTCAATTAAAAAGCACATACATTACATATTCCTTCTGTACTGTCCTCCTACTTCAAAGAGTGCCTGGGTAATCTGTCCTAATGAACAGAACTTCACGGATTCCATCAGCTCTTCAAAGATATTACCATTCTGAATAGCAACATTCTGTAATCGCCTGATCATTTCAGAAGCTCTGTCAGAATTGGCTTGATGTAATTCTCCCAGCATATCAATCTGATACTCTTTTTCGTCTTTCGTAGCCCGAATCACTTCTCCAGGAATTACTGTTGGAGATCCTTTAGAAGATAAGAAAGTGTTGACGCCAATGATTGGAAATTCACCGGTATGCTTTAAAGTCTCATAATAAAGACTCTCCTCCTGGATCTTACCTCTTTGGTACATGGTTTCCATAGCACCAAGTACCCCTCCTCTTTCAGTGATACGATCGAATTCTGTAAGAACAGCTTCTTCTACGAGATCGGTTAATTCTTCAATGATAAATGAACCTTGCAGAGGATTTTCATTCTTAGCGAGGCCTAATTCTTTGTTTATAATTAACTGAATCGCCATCGCCCTCCTCACCGATTCTTCGGTGGGTGTAGTGATTGCTTCATCATAAGCATTGGTGTGCAGAGAGTTACAGTTATCATAAATCGCATAAAGCGCCTGTAACGTCGTTCTGATGTCGTTAAAATCAATTTCTTGAGCGTGCAAAGAACGACCTGAGGTCTGAATATGGTATTTAAGCTTTTGAGCACGCTCATTTGCACCATATTTGAGTTTCATAGCTTTTGCCCATATTTTTCGGGCTACTCTTCCAATTACTGAATATTCCGGATCAATACCATTGGAGAAAAAGAAGGAGAAGTTTGGAGCAAAATTATTGATATCCATTCCCCTCGATAAGTAATACTCTACAAAAGTAAATCCATTAGCTAACGTAAATGCCAATTGAGATATCGGATTTGCCCCCGCTTCTGCAATATGGTATCCTGATATAGAAACAGAATAAAAATTTCTGACTTTATGATCAATAAAATACTGCTGAACATCTCCCATCACCCGAAGGGAAAATTCTGTTGAGAAAATACAGGTGTTTTGTGCTTGATCCTCTTTTAAGATGTCAGCCTGAACTGTTCCTCTTACAACAGCCAGTGTTTTCTCTTTTATATGTTCATACGTTTCTTTTGGAAGCACTTCATCGCCGGATACGCCGAGTAGCATTAAGCCCAATCCATTATTTCCATCAGGAACATCGGCATTATAAGACGGGACAGCCACGTCTTTAGACTTATATTTCTTTTTGATCTTATCCTTAACCTCATTTTCCAGTCCATTTTCTTTGATGTATACTTCGCACTGCTGATCTATAGCAGCATTCATGAAAAATGCGGTAAGGATAGCCGCAGGTCCATTGATCGTCATTGAGACAGAAGTAGCAGGATTGGAGAGATCGAAACCTGAGTAAAGCTTCTTTGCATCATCCAAACAGCAAATGGAAACCCCACTATTACCTATTTTTCCATAAATGTCAGGACGGTGATCCGGGTCATTACCATATAGGGTTACAGAGTCGAACGCTGTTGAAAGCCTCTTCGCATCCATATCTTTACTGACATAATGAAACCTTCTATTGGTTCTTTCCGGGCCGCCTTCACCAGCAAACATCCTGGTTGGATCTTCCCCTTGTCTTTTAAATGGAAAAACACCTGCCGTGAAAGGGAATTCGCCAGGCACGTTTTCCTGAAGGTTCCATTTCAGCAAGTCCCCCCAAGCCTCATATCTGGGTAAGCTGACTTTCGGGATTTTGGAGTGAGAAAGTGACTCTGTATGGGTTTTAATCCTGATTTCTTTATCGCGGACAGTGTAGACAAACTCTTCACCTCTATAATTGGAGAGTTTATCATTCCACTCCTCTAGTATTTTCTTATTTCTAGGATCTAAGTCAAGTTCAACTTGTTCTACTGTTTCATTCAGTTTTTCGGAAAGGTCTTGATTACCTTTTTCTTCAAGTGTTTCCCTGGTCAGTTGTAATCCATATAGTTTCTGGGCAACGTCTTTTTGCACTTCTACCCAATCGTTGTACTTCCTGTTTTCTTCTGAAATCTCTGAAAGGTACCTGGTCCGGTTCGGTGGAATAATGTAGATCTTCTCCGACATTTCTCGACTGATCTCAAAAGTAGATGTTAGATCAGCACCCGTCCTTTCTACCACTTTGTCCATGATCGCTTTGTACAAGCTATTGGTTCCCGGATCATTAAACTGCGATGCGATTGTACCAAAAACCGGAAGGTCTTCGTCTTTCGCTTCCCACAGGCCATGATTACGCTTGAACTGCTTCTTCACGTCTCTTAGTGCATCCAGGGCTCCTCTCTTATCGAACTTATTTAGCGTAATTACATCAGCGAAATCAAGCATATCAATCTTTTCAAGCTGTGTTGCCGCCCCGTACTCAGGAGTCATCACATATAATGATAAGTCGGAATGATCCGTAATTTCCGTATCGCTTTGCCCAATTCCAGAGGTTTCGAGGATCACCAGGTCAAATTCGGCTGCTTTTACAATATTTACAGCCTCCTGAACATACCTTGAAAGCGCCAGATTGGATTGACGCGTTGCTAATGAACGCATATAGACGCGCTTATTATTGATAGAATTCATCCTGATCCTATCTCCTAGTAATGCTCCTCCCGTTTTCCGCTTTGAAGGATCTACGGATATGATGGCTATGTTCTTATCTTCAAAATCAATTAAAAATCTTCGAACCAATTCATCCACTAATGATGATTTACCTGCCCCACCGGTTCCTGTGATTCCTAAAATTGGTGTTTTCGATTTTTCAGCTTTTTGCTGAATACTTTTTAAAATGATATCGGATTGATCCGGAAAGTTCTCTGCTGCTGATATGGTCCTTGCAATAGCTAAGTGATCTTGAGGATTTAATCTTCCGGCTTCTCCATTTAAATTCTGACCTATAGGATAGTCGCTTTTCTTTACGAGATCATTGATCATACCTTGTAGCCCCATCTCTCTTCCATCATCAGGAGAGTAGATTTTAGTTACCCCATATGCATGAAGCTCATCAATTTCCTCAGGAAGTATAGTACCTCCACCACCTCCGAATATCTTTATATGCCCCGCACCCTTTTCCTTGAGTAAGTCGAACATATACTTAAAATACTCTACATGCCCACCTTGATAGGAAGTCATAGCTATAGCTTGCGCATCTTCCTGAATAGCACAATTCACCACTTCATCAACGGAACGATCATGTCCAAGGTGAATCACTTCAACCCCTGTAGACTGGATAATCCGCCTCATGATGTTGATAGCAGCATCATGCCCATCGAACAAAGAGGCTGCGGTTACGATTCTGATGTGGTTTTTAGGTTTATATGGGGCTTCTATCGTTTCTGACATGCTCAAAATTCTTTATTTCAGGAAATCGATCTTCCTATTTAGTATGAAAAAGAAATAGGAAGATTTGTTTATAATGTAAAAATAGAAAAAGTACTCCGAACTGTAATCTGAATCAGATCAAACGTTTGTTCTTTTAATCTTCATCGGTTTCATCAACATTGATCAAATCAATAAGCTTGTTGATTGATGACTTGTTTTTCGAGGAGTATATATTCGATATAATATCTTTCTTTTCTTTCGAAGTAAGATGCCAGTTGAGTGAAGCCCTCCTACCTCTATTAGACTCCTCTTTCATTACAGGAATTAAAGGCCCTTCCGAGTTCTCGTTTACGTACTGCAGGTTGATTTGTGTGATTTCTCCATCGAACCAAGATCTGGCATATTCAACCCTCGTTTCATTATTAAATCCCTGGAAGTTCCACCAGTTGTTATAAATACTTTTGATCGGGGTGAAGAATTTCTGGATGATCGTTTGACGCTCGACTCCATCAAATTCCTGTTTTCTATCAGAATCACGAATAGAAAGGATAATAACCCCGGAGGTGTTTTCCGAAATCCACTCTTTGAAATTATGAAGAAATTGTACGGCATCTGAAATGCCAAAATTATCTGAAATGCCCGCATCCATGATTTCTACTCTCGGATCGGTAGGAAGTGATACGTTCGGTGTAATGTAAGGAAAGGTCGCATTCATTCTCAAAGCGGTCAGGTATCTCAAATTTCGTGATCCTTGCTCTTCGAAGAATCTTAAAAAATCAATACCGGCCGTTCTGTTCCGTCCATCTTCCGTAATATTTAAATAAGAAGTGTGCTGTGGAGAGATATATAACTTTCTCCCTCCGTTAATGACCGTTGGCGAAAGTATGAGCATGGGGATATCCGAGTTCTTTTCCGGTTGCTCGTACTCCATGAGTTTTTTATCCAGAACAAAATCCGTGTTTTTATTCAATTGTTGCTCAAAGGCATAACCACGATCTTTAAAATATTTTGTATCGCAGTATTCGAATGTTTGATGCTTTACAAAAAGATCATTGACAATCAGTGTAAACATGATAGGATTGAGAATATCATCTGAGATATTTTTCAGGTAACTCGTATAATCCATTTTATCGATCATCCCCATTTTCCTTCTGAGGTAAAGTTCCCTGAAGTACGCAGTACCTACTAATCCCCCGGAGGCCCCGGTTATTAAAAAAGTGTTTTCGAAGAATTGACCATTTGAAGCACTATCTAATACTCTTAAGGTATTGAATGCCCAAAGTGCAGCGCGTTGACCACCACCGCTCACACCCATGAGTATAAGTTTGGGCTTTTCTTCTCCAAATTTGTTTCTCCAGGTTTCTAAAACCTTTAGCGTTTCTTTTTTATCCGAATCGACGTTGTCCTCAGAATTATGAGCTGCTAAAGAAGATAGATTTAAGTCCACATGCTCTTTAGAGTAATCCAATCCAAATGCCTTGTATTCGCTGAATAGATAATCCGTAGTTATCGCATAGTTAAAAAACAGGAGTATTATAATTGAGATCGAAAATCCCCATTTCCTGAACCAAAAGCTTATAGCCCCGGAGAAAATAACGAAAAAAGTTAGCAGCAAAACGGCACTAGCAGCAGCCGGAATCTGAAAGTAAGGCACCTCCCTAAAAAAACCTGTGGTAAACAGAATAGCTAAAATTCCCAGTTCTATAAGTACCGTATTCAAATGATTTTGATCGAATACCTTAACGATCATATCCCGATCGTTCTTCGCGTAGAACTTTTCTAGATCCGTTATCTTCTTTGGGATCAAAAATTCATTGAAATAGTTTTCAATACGAATTTCCAGTAGCCTATCGTATCGGTACCTCTGCATAATGTTTGATCTAGCCAACTGGGATTTCTTCATCTGCTTATTCAGTTGACTGGATATCACTTTGAATATATCTTTATTCGTGATGCTGAAATACAGAAACAGGAAGCCTGTAATGATCAGAAAACCCAGGTAAAACCCTGCAACTTTGGTCATAACCGTCGAAAGCGTACCAAACTCGTTCTGGAGTTGAAACTGGATGATGTTTATGGTGTAGACGATCAGAAAAAACGTAGGAATAACGCTGTTGTTAATACTGAACTTGACAAACGGTTTTTCCAATGCTCCCAAAAATCGAAAGCGTGGCCCATCGATGATATAAGAAGTAATGTGGAATGCCATTGTGAAAAGGCCAATGACAATTCCCATGATAAAAAAGCTTCTGAAATCAATCCTTCCAAGGTATTCCGGGTCCAGAAACAGAAAAGGTATTCCTAATACACTCCCAAAATTGTAGGTGACCACTGCAAAAAGGAGCAACCAATAAAGAATCAGTATATGATTTCTCTTGAAATGATTAACCAGCAGTTGGACAGGAAATGAGTAAGATATTTTTCTGAACATACGATTGAAACTCACATAATTTAGCCTGAATAATTCAGGAAGTAATTACTGAGACACATAAACACCTGGTTTTCAGGGAAATTGATTTCAAACAACCAATAAAGTATACCTAAATTTGAGTGTATCCATTTTTAAGTTTTTAAAAATCAATTTCTTATCAATAGTGATGGGTTTAAAATCACCGCTACTGATAGCATAAATCTTAACTCGCAAAATAAGCTGAAAAGGCAACACCTTTATATTTAATCTCCTGAATGATCGGGTTCCATGCCGCTTAGTTTAGAGGCATTTACCACTTAAGATTTAGTGTCCTCACTAATCTTAAAGAAATTTTTAGGCCGTGAGGACACAACCTACAGCGATTTTGAATCTTAAACTAAGCGGCATTAAGTACAGCTTAGTTCTTTTTCTCCTTCTTCGACCCTTCGTAAAGCTCATACTCTAGTAATCGACATTCGATCTTAGCATTGTAGAAAAGCTTCTTGGAAGAAGGTTTTAAGCCGATGGATTTCACCAGATCAAGATTACCACTAAATACAAACGCCCGCTTATTTGTACACTTTTGTTTTAAGAAAGCGCCTATTTCTGAATAAAGCTCTTCCAGGTCTTTATCCTTTCCTAATCTTTCTCCGTACTCAGGGTTCATAAAAACCACTCCGTCTCCATTTGGGACCGTCGTTTTTCTAAAGTCAATGACTTCAAAGTGAATATGTTCGGAAACGCCAGCATGCTCGGCATTGGTCCTGGCTGCTTCAACAGCTTGTTTTGAAATATCCGATGCCCAGATATTTACCCCCTCCACTTCTATTTCATTTCTTCTAAAAGCATTCGTAACATCGACCAAAATCTTTTTTCTAAAGCCTACAAGATGCATAAATGCCCAATTCTTTCTGAACCTTCCCGGGGCTATGTTTCTGGCTTTAAGAGCAGCTTCGATGGCAAACGTCCCGCTACCGCACATCGGGTTTATCATTCTCTCCTTTTCGGACCATTCCGTTTCGTTCAAAAGAGCCGATGCTAAAGCTTCCTGGAGTGGAGCTTTAAAAGGATTTTCTCGATAACCATGTTTCGCAATCGTTTCACCGGAGGTATCGATAAAAACTTCACATATATCTGTTGTCCAATAAAAGTAAACTCCTGCAAAATCCCTCGAAGAAGTAGAATTGGGCCTGGAACCTGTTTTTTTTCTGATTCGATCTACCACAGCATCTTTAGCCAGTAGATTGGGATAGCGTGTGTCTTTTACATCATCATTAATTACAAAAGAGTGAACAGAGAAAGTACCAGCAGCAGGAATAAGTTCTTCCCATGGAATCGTATAAAGTTCAGAATACAAGTCGTCAATTTTATTGACTTTTAACTCTCCAACCTTGTAAAATACTCTATTTGCTGTTCTGAGCCCATAATTCAATCGAATACAGTCAGTCAATGTACCTTTAGTAGTCACGTTAAGACGATCAACTTTATCTGTCTGATAGTCAAGCTCTGTAAGCTCACGAGATAAGTATGGAGGTATTGAAGGGTTGCAGGTAATAAGGATTTTCGAAGTCTTGGAAAAATAATCTGTAGCCATGAGTCACTGATAAAGAGTGGCAAAATAGTAACTCTGTAACTAAGTAAGCCTCATCTAGGAATTATCCATGTTCATCCAAGAATATTTTTATTTCTGAGTAATTTTCTTAAATTATTGTGTAAATAATTCTACAACCAACCTTAAAAATCATGAAGAAAATCTGTATTCTGTTTGCAGCAGCAATTCTTTTTTCGAATTGCTCTCAGACATTTTATCTGGGTAAAAGTCCTCAGGCACATTTCACCTACCCTAATGCCAATGTGGAGCCTGTGGGACAGGTTACTGGCATTTATAAGAAGACCAAGCTATTTGGCCCTCCCCCTGTTACTCCAACGGTTCAGAGAACTGCCTGGAACGATGCATTGTCAAAGTCCAACGGTGGTAATGTATTAATCAATGTAGATACTTATTATAAGCTGAGTATCTTCTTGATTTTCCAGACTTTGACCTACAGAGTTGAAGGAACAGCCGCTAAGCAAGACGTTGGATTACAGAATATAGGAGGAGGAAAATAAACCAGAAATTATAATGATCATGAAAAGATTTAAAAAAACCGTCATTTTAGGGTTAGTAGTGATTTTTTGCTCACTATTATTTTCCAATTGTGCAACTGAACTCGGAACCGTTGTTTTGAATTCAGAATATGTTTATCCAAACAGTAATGTTAAGCCTCTGGGCAGGACTTCCGGAGAATGGAAAAAAACTACTTTCTTGATTCCACCGGCCTTGACTAAACAGGCGGCTGATGAGGTTATTAACAATGCTTTATCTAAGCACGAGAGTGCAGATGTAATACTCGATTACGATTATGTAGTAACCTTAATTACATATCCATTTTGGTTTTATACTCTAAAGCTAAATATCGTTGGTACGGCTGCCGATATGGAAGTTGGAAAACAAAATATAGGCGGAGGAAAGTAATAATTTTAGTTAAAGGTGGTGAAAGCCACCATCTTTAACTTCTATTTTGAGTATCATCATGAGCAAGATCACACTACTTTCACTGTTTTTAATCAGTACTGTCTCCTTTGCACAAAAGGGTAAAAAGTATCTTCCAAAAGTTACCGAGGATGCTAAAATCACTTTAGATCTAATTTCAAATGTTCCGAATACGAAGTTCATTGTAGATGGAAAAGAAATGGTCACAGGAGAACGTGCAAAGGTACTTATTAATAAGGGCGAGCATACCGTTGAAGCTATTCCTAAGGGCTATAAAGGCAAGAAAGATTACATTCAGCCTCCTTATTATGATAAGTATACTTCTTTGAGGTTTACGTTTTTCGTTCAGGATAAAGTAAATTTTCAGAGTAAATCACAAAATTCAAATACAGCATCTTCTTCAGGAAATGAAGCTAAGCCGGCTATGCCTGAAATCAGCTCAGAAGTAGACATTAATATACCGACAAGTACGGAAACGCACCCTTATCGATTTGCTCTTATTGTAGGAAACGAAGACTATAGTTCTTTTCAAACCGATCTCAGTGACGAAATTGATGTGGATTTTGCCAAACGTGATGCCTCTGTTTTTAAGGAATACGCTAATAAAACACTCGGTATTCCTGAAACGAATATTACCTTATTAACCAATGCTACAGCAGGACAAATGAGACAATCCCTGGCTAAACTGAATACGTTAGCCTCAAAAACGCAAGGTAAGGCAGAGCTATACTTCTATTATGCAGGACATGGATTGCCCAACGAACAAACCAAGGAACCTTATTTGATTCCTGTTGATGTTTCGGGAACGAATGTTCAATACGGAATTAAGCTTACAGATGTCTATGCAAAACTCACAGAGCATCCTACTGAAAAAGTGACTGTATTTCTCGATGCCTGTTTTAGTGGAGGAGCCAGAAATCAGGGATTGGTAGCTGCCAGAGGAGTGCGTGTTAAGCCGAAAGAAAACAGTCTGGATGGAAAGCTCATTGTGTTTTCGGCCAGTAGCGGTGACCAGTCTTCACTCCCTTACAAGCAAAAAGGGCACGGTATGTTCACTTATCATTTATTGAAAAAATTGCAAGACTCCAGGGGTAACTTAACTTACAGTCAGCTATCCGATTATCTGAAAGAAAAGGTAAGTCTTGAGTCCGTTTTGATCAATTCAAAAGAGCAAGACCCTCAAACTAACGTAAGTCCATCTGCTTCAGAAGAATGGAAGAACTGGACAGTCCAGTAAAGGCAAATTTAAACTAATTTGAAAGCGTGATTTACCTCTTTACGATTTCGAGGTTTATCACGTCATAATTAAAATCCGGATTGTAAATCCTGTTTTTCTCTACCCATTCTTCAAAGCGTTTTGCGGTAAGGGATTTTGGAAGTGATCCTTCCTGAAGCACTTTCTCCTTATCTAAAATAGGTTTGGAGAACTTATCTGTAGAAAAAACGACATACAACTGTAAATACTCCTTATCAAAATCAGTATACATTCCCAGTTCATCTACCTGAGATAGGGGAAAATCAGAGAAATAATTGTGAGGATCTTTATTGGAGAAAAAGATGTATTCTTTATCGGCCTTAACCGGAACCGCATCGATATAAGGATCTGACATACCTTGATAAGGCAATAATCTGTAAACGGTTTCATCTTGCTCAACCAGGTATAGGGAAAGATATCCGGTTGAGGGGCTTCTAAAATGAAGATAGAACGATTCTCCATCTTCATATTTTGTTGTTCTACATATTTTCTGTGGGCAGTTTAGGGATAGTGTTTCAAAAGCAAGTTTTGGTTTCACAATCTCCCGGACAGTTCCCGAGATGTTACAGGTGATCCAAATTTCAGTTTCCCCGTCAATTACACGGGTATCTTCCTCAAAATCCTCTTTGCTCGTTTTTACCCACTCCCCTTTCACTTTTGTATTTCCAATAATCTTGAAGCTGGTCTCCCCATCTACGATATCGATGTTTGTTTCTTGCTCTACATAGGTACCCAGTACGCCTTCAATAGCGTTCACGATGGCGAGTTGCTTCGCTTTCTCCCTAGCTCCTTCTTTGGTCATATTGTCTTCAATTTTGACCTGTGCTTCGCCTTTAGTTTTAAATCTCTTCTGGGCAAAAATGGAAGTCGCACTAAAGCAAAAAAGGGCAATCAAGCCCTTTACTATGATCGATCGCATAAATGACAACTTAGAAATTCATTAATTTTTCAAGCTTTTCGTGAGCTATTTCGGTCTCTTCTTCCAGCTTTTTGGTAATTGCTTTTCTAGCTATTTCCTTGGCCATTTCAGAGTTATAAGCTACTCTAACGTTTGCTTCAACATTTTTTCCAACTTTTTTATAGATCTCAAATAAAGGAATTGTTCTTCCCAAATCCTGCGCGATTATGTTTTTAGCAGCAGCAACTGTTTTTTGAACCGTGGCAGCTTCTTCAGTATTGAACTGCTGGTTGGCCACACTATTCTCAATTAAGGCGGCTACCTCTGTAGATATACTTCCGGCCAACTCCAGTTTAGCTAATTCAGTTGCCTGTAATTTAGCGGCAGATTGCGTGCCAGCGACAGAGTTACCAGTGGCTACGATATAAAGTGGGTATCCAATATCATCGGTTTCGTACTGACGCATCCAGGCTTTTTCTATTTGCTTTTCCATAGGTAAGGCTCCGGGAGCAATGTAGTAACCTTGCTTTTTGAAGCCTTTTGCCTCTTTCCTGGCTTCTTTTACTGCTTTAGACTTAATGTCCTTTTTTAATTCTTTTTCGGATTGTTGGGCTACTAAGCTGCCAGAAGAAAATAGCAGTGCTCCGGCTAGTACAAAAGAAAATAGTTTACAAGCGCTCATAATGGTTGGTTTAAATTTTATCTTAATATAGTCCTATTTATTGTAAGTTTCAAATCCTATACTTCATTGATCGACCTTGAATACAGGCATTCTGCTTATGGTACTTGGTTTTTGAGTGGTGGGATGCTGAAGGCCGTTCGTCAGTTCATTAGTTCTTTCCGAAACAAAGAAATCCAGCTCTCTAAGGAATACGATCTGATCTTTTTTGATATCTGCATGACCTTCCAATAATCCCTCCAATAGGGAAAGCGTAAAGGCACCATGACCCCAGTCAGGGTGTTCCTGAGCAGTTTCATCACCCGTTGATGCCGACATAATAATAACCCCATTTTCATCAGAAGTCATATTTCGAACCGCCTCCGTATTATCAAAGTTTTTAGCTTGATCAACGTTAGTACCTAGCTGTCCACTATGGCAGGCATCAATAAGCATGAGCACCTTCGAGTGTAATCCACCAAGTACATCTGCCAGCTCCGACCAACTGACCAATGTAGATTCAATATCGTTAAATGATCCGTCGTGAGGTAAAATGAAAAATTCTCCGTTTTCATTTATGCCATGAGAAGCCAAAAAGATAATAACGACATCCTTTTCTGATACATTCTCCTTCAGCCAATTGAATGACTCAATAATTTTAGCTTTCGTAGCTTCCTCATTTACAAACTGAGCTGAAATCACTTCTTCGTAGATTTCCTGTCCTTTTTCAGTGAAGGCTTTTGTTATCGCAATAGCATCATCATCAGCATAAGTCAAATTGTAATCTGGATTTTTGAACTCTGAAATACCAACACTTAAAAGATATAAGTCTGGTTTGAATTTATAATTGATAAGCTCAAAGCCTTTAGCATTTCCTAAACCTTGATAACCCTCACTTTCTATGATTCTCGGCTCAGAAGTCATTTTAGCACCGCCGCTTGAAACGAAAACTCGTATTTCATTTCGTTTCGATAATAAAGGAATCTCTTGCTCAATGGTTTTCTTGTATTCGTCCTGGGTTCCTCTTGAAAACCCTCTCTGACCGGAAGGGCGACCGTTAATGAGTATTTTTACGGATTCAATCGGTGTATCTGAAGTGACTTCAAGCTGTATCTTATAGGTATTCTTATTCGTATTCACTTCCACAAATTCCGGAGATACCCACTTAAGCTCGGGTGCAGACTTAACGATCTCTACCGGCTCTGTACTCTCCAGTTTCTCTTCTTTTTCCTGGGGTAGATATTCAATAGCTTTTTTTACGGAGCCTAACTCAAAACTCTTTTTGAGAATATCAGGTCTCAAAAACTTTTTACGGTACACATAACTCGGCCGAAATTCTGCTAACCTAGTAGGCAGCCGATTAATATGCCAGCCCAGATAACGTTCTCCTCCGGCACTTGCCATGTAGTATCCAATCGGAGTCCATACGATCCATTGATCATCTTCTGAAATAAATATCGTTAAGACATTCTCTCCTGATTCAATATTCCAGATGCGTACTGTCTGATCCCCGCAAGCTGTATAAAGATATTTCCCATCTTCCGATGAAACGATATCGAAAACTTCACCTCCATAGCTTTTAAGTTGTTTATCTAATAATCCATCTCTCGAATAAATCTTCAATGAAAAGTCACTTCCAATAGCAATCTTATTTTCATTAATGATCTGAAATGATTTGATCCTTCCATCTGTTGAAGGATCATTTTTAACAGATCCGGAAAAACCTGTGCTAAGTGTGTATTCGTCAAATTTTGAAAGCTTGTACGCCCCATCAGACACTCGATTCCCTTCAAAAGCTTTCTGATCAAAATTACCCCAGAGATATGAAAGCTCTTCAACATTAAATGCTTTTGACCAATTCTGATTACCCCTTTTAAAACCTATCGCAAGTTTTTCTTTATTCAGCCCTAAACTCTTCGGAGTAAGGCCTTTTCCGCTCATCGAACGAAGAATTTCTCCACTTTTTATATCCCTCAGATAAATATCTCCTTCCTGGCTGGAACAGCTTGCTAAAATACTATTATCATAAATCGCCATCGCTGTAACCGTATTTTCATGGTCTTCAACAATTTTAATTGGCGATTTAGATGACAAGGCATATAATTTGGTTTCTGATGCGCTTGCCAAAAGAACTTCATCATTAACAAACCTAACTTGGGTAACTGGTTTTTCGCCGATTTTGATCTGTCCTTTAAACACGCCCTGCCCATCCCAGAGAATAATTTTACCTTGTGTTCCACCGCTGGCTATCCAATTTCCGCCAGGGGAAAAATCTACGGATATCACTTTGTCGGAATGCATATACATTCTAATGGATTCATTCGTATCATTTTTCAGATCCCATAGTCTAAGCGACCCATCATAAGAAGCTGAAACTAGTTTTGAATCATCCGGAGAAAAAGACAAATCATAGACCTGAGCTTCGTGCGCTTTTAATTCCATAGTCGTATTTCCTTCTACGAAACCCGGCGCATAATTCATCTCCCAGATCCGAACTGTTTTATCTGCACTGGCACTCGCCAGTTTTAATCCATCTGAACTGAATTCGAGGCTTGTAACGACATTTGTATGACCTTGCAGATGATAGACTCTTTCCAGCCTTTTCAGATCTATGACCCTGATTTCATTCTTTGGAAAATATCCTCCTAATGCTAAATACTTTCCGTCGGGAGTTAAGGCAGCACAATATAGGCGCCCAAGTGACCCAGTTTGTGAAGACGTTCTGATTGTCCTGATTAAATCTCCGGATTCCGTATCCCAGATTCTAACAGTCTTATCTTGAGATACCGAGATTAGCTTTGCCCCATCAGGAGTAAACAAAAGCTCATTAACAGGTTCAGAATGGCCTAAGGGGTCAATACTGATCCGTGGTGGATCCTGTGAAAATGCATCACTTGCGAAAATTAAAATTAGGAGTACCCAGAGGAGTTTTGGGTGCATGAATTGGTTTTGTTTTTTTCGAAGAGAATATAAGAATATTTCTTGATTTATCGTAAAAACGATTAATAATCAGGCGTTTACAGTTTCTACTTCAGCCTTCCGTTCAGTTTAAACAAAAAAGGGAGACTTAAGCAAGCCTCCCTTTTTCCCTTTTAATCTAAAACTATCTTCTATACCAAATTAGATGATATTTTGGCTGAAAAGTATTCTCTATTCATCCTGGCAATATTCTCCAAACTGATACCTTTTGGACATTCTGCAGAACAAGCTCCTGTGTTGGTACAAGCTCCAAACCCTTCTTCATCCATTTGTGCAATCATTTTCTCAGCTCTGTCGGAGCGTTCAACGTCTCCCTGAGGCAATAAGGCCAATTGAGAGATTTTAGCACTTGTAAATAACATCGCGGATGCGTTTTTACAGGCAGCTACACAAGCTCCGCAACCGATGCAAGTTGCAGCATCGAATGCTTGATCAGCGACTGATTTCGGTATGGGGATCTCATTAGCATCAGGAGTACCTCCTGTATTTATTGAAACGTAACCTCCTTTTTGCAAAATCCTATCAAACGAGGATCGATCAACAACTAAATCTTTTACTACTGGAAATGCTTTTGCCCTCCATGGTTCTACAGTGATCGTATCTCCATCATTGAAGCTTCTCATATGAAGCTGACAAGTTGTGACAGCTTGTTTAGGTCCATGTGGATGGCCATTTATATACATACTGCACATACCACATATACCTTCTCGACAGTCATGATCAAAATGTACAGGATCTTCTCCATCCCTGGTCAATTGATCATTTAATACATCGAACATCTCTAAGAATGACATATCCGGAGATACATCATCTAGCTGATATGTTTTAAATCCACCCTTATCATTTTGATTAGCCTGGCGCCATACTTTAAGTGTGATTTTCATAATACCTTTCGTTATTTATAACTACGCTGAGTCAGTTTAACATTTTCAAACTCTAAATCTTCCTTATGAAGTTCTGCATCCTGATCATCTCCTTTGTATTCCCAAGCGGCTACATAAGTAAAATCTTCATCGTTTCTTTTGGCTTCACCTTCTGGGGTTTGATGCTCTTCTCTGAAATGACCTCCACATGATTCTTCACGATTGAAGGCATCATCAATCATAAGTTCTCCTAGTTCAAGGAAGTCCGCAACCCTACTAGCTTTCTCAAGGGACAAATTCAATTCGTCATTAGAGCCAATAACATTTACATTTTCCCAGAATTCTGATTTCAATTTTTGAATGTCGCCTTTCGCTTTTTTCAAGCCTTCAGCACTTCTTGACATTCCACAATATTCCCACATGATCTTACCTAACTCTTTGTGAAAGTCATCTACCGTCTTCTTCCCTTTAATGGAAAGAAGCTTCTCCATTCTTGCCTTTACTTCTTCTTCAGCTTTTTTGAATTCAGGATGATCTACAGGAGTTTTGTCATAAGATAATGTAGCCAGATAATCGCCTACAGTATATGGAATAACAAAATAGCCGTCAGCCAAACCTTGCATCAAAGCACTCGCTCCAAGCCTGTTCGCACCATGATCTGAGAAGTTAGCTTCTCCCAAAGCATATAAACCAGGGACGTTAGTCATTAAGTTATAATCTACCCACAATCCCCCCATAGTATAGTGAACTGCCGGATAGATCATCATCGGAGTCTTATATGGGTTATCGTCCGTGATCTGCTGATACATATCGAATAAGTTGCCATACTTAGCAGAGATGGTATTTTCTCCATCTCGTTTTATAGCATCTTCAAAATCAAGGTAAACTGCAAGACCTGTAGGACCTACTCCTCTTCCCTCATCACACATGTTTTTTGCATTTCTCGATGCAACATCACGAGGAACAAGGTTTCCAAATGATGGATATATTCTTTCCAAATAATAATCTCTCTCATCTTCTGAAAGATCCTGAGGAGTTTTCTCTCCCCTTCTTATTTTTTCTGCGTCTTCTTTCGACTTCGGTACCCAAACACGGCCGTCATTTCTTAATGACTCCGACATTAAGGTCAGTTTAGATTGATGTTCCCCAGAAACAGGAATACACGTCGGGTGTATTTGAGTATAACATGGATTCGCAAAATAAGCACCTTTTTTATGTGCTCTCCATGCAGCAGTAGCATTGGAACCCATCGCATTCGTTGAAAGGAAGAATACATTTCCATAACCCCCAGTTGCCAATATCACTGCGTGTGCTGAATGCGATTCTATTTTACCCGTCAAAAGATCTCTGGTAATAATTCCTCTCGCTTGGCCGTCAACCACAACAACATCTAACATTTCCGATCGGGTATGCATTTCGACTTTACCGTTTGCAATCTGACGATTCAAAGCTCCGTAAGCACCTAATAAAAGCTGCTGCCCTGTTTGTCCTCTTGCATAGAACGTTCTGGATACCTGAGCCCCACCAAATGATCTGTTATCAAGGAGCCCTCCGTATTCTCTTGCGAAAGGAACACCTTGTGCTACGCATTGATCAATGATGTTAACGCTAACCTCCGCTAACCTATATACATTTCCTTCGCGTGATCTATAATCACCTCCTTTTATGGTATCGTAAAATAATCTGAAAACGCTATCACCATCGTTCTGATAGTTTTTAGCAGCATTTATACCCCCCTGAGCAGCAATACTATGTGCTCTTCGCGGACTATCCTGAAAGCAAAATGCCTTTACTTTATAACCAAGTTCTGCTAAAGAAGCTGCTGCGGACGCACCCCCAAGACCAGTCCCAACAACGATTACTTCGTATTTTCTTTTATTCGCCGGGTTGACCAATTTTAGATTAAACTTGTGCTTAGTCCATTTCTCGTCTAATGGCCCCGTAGGGATTTTGGAGTCTAATTTTGAGCTCATCTTTTCTAACTAATATGGTTCACGAAAATAATTATTGGAATAAGCGCGAATCCCAATGGTACTATAACAGCAAAAGCAGTCCCAAGTTTTTCAATAAAGGGAGTATATTTTTTATGATTCAATCCAAGGCTTTGAAAAGAGCTTTGAAATCCGTGGTGTAAATGAAGTCCAATGACTACCATTGATACAGTATAAAAGATCACCATCAGAGGATTTGCAAAAGAAGAATATACCTTGGTTGAAAGATCATCAATCATTGTTCCATCGACCATATACTTAACCAATAGATCATTTCGGAAGTATTTGTAGCTGAAAAAATCAACTAAGTGAATAATCAAAAAAACTAAGATCACTACACCAAACGGACCCATATATTTTGATGTCCATGAATACGTTTTTGACTTATTATCAACGGCATACCTTACAGGACGTGCTTTTCTATTTTTACTCATTAAAAGTATCCCATCTACAGAGTGAAATAGGAATCCAGCGAATAAAATAACCTCTGAAAGCTTTATCAGAGGGTTAGTCTTCATGAAATGAGCATATTGATTAAATGCAAGCCCAGTAGGATCTGTGATAAGTGATACATTTCCTATGAGATGAACGACTAAAAAGGTAATTAAGAAAATCCCGGTCACCGCCATGACTAGCTTACGCCCGAGTGTACTTGAAATAGTATTAGATAACCAACTCATTGTAGATTGAAATCGTTTGCTGTTTTTTTACAATATACGTTCGGGGGGAGTATGCTCCAATCAATCCCTTCTATTTTGAAGTATTCTAAATAAGAGATTATTAGTTTTTTTGGACTTATCTCGGTAGGTAAATCACTTTTTTAGTTTTGAAGAACTCTTCATCAAAAAAATCCGATAAGTTGGTGATTTGATGGCTTCCTTTATAAACCTTTAGTTCTTCATTCAAAGTATCACCTTTAAGGTAGTATATTCCGCGATTTATAATGGAGTCGTTCTTTTGAACAATTCTCTTATCTACCCAAAATGTGAATGTTTTTAGGACTGCTACCGCTCTTGAAACAACATAATCAACCTTCAGATTGAGATCTTCAACCCGACTATGATGGGTTTTGATGTTTTTGAGGCCGATGCTATCTCCTATATTACCTATCACTTTTAGCTTTTTTCCTACAGAATCAACCAAATGAAAATGGCATTCCGGAAACAAAATAGCGAGTGGCAATCCAGGAAATCCTCCTCCGGTTCCAACATCCATTACATCAGCTTTTTCTGGAAAACTTATAACCTTTGAGATCCCTAAAGAATGAAGTACATGCCTTTCATAGAGATTTTGAATATCTTTCCTGGAAATCACGTTGATTTTAGAATTCCATTCTTCGTAGAGCGAATAAAGCAACTCAAATTGCTTTTTCTGAACCTCGCTAAGATCAGGGAAGTATTTTAGAATGATTTCCAAAAAGCCTAGATGTGCTCTCTTTTAGTTTTAACCAGATCATACAGCAATTCCCTGGCGCGGTGCAACTGGGCTTTAACAGTACCTAGAGGAGCTTCAAGTTCTTTGGCTATTTCATCGTAAGACAGTTCGTCAAAATACCTCAATCTCACAAGCCTCTGATACTTCGCAGGTAGCTTTGTGACAAATAGCTGCATAAGTTCTTTCTTCTGGCTTTTAATAGCTTCTTCTTGTGGAGTTGGGTTGTGATCTTCAACATCGATATTAACCGACTCTCCGCTATCGTCCGTAAAAGACGTATTCAAGGAGAAAGTCTCTATTCTTTTCTTTCTGATAAAGTCTATAGAATTATTAGTGGCAATTCTGAACAGCCATGTGCTAAATGTAAAGTCCTTCTTGAATCTGTGCAGACTTTTAAAAGCCTTTGCAAATGCCTCAATAGTCAAATCTTCGGCATCGTCCACATTCCTGACCATTTTAAGGATCATATGGTATACAGGCTTTTTATACCTTTTTAACAATTCCGCGTAAGCCTGTTCGTCATTTTTTTTCACAGCCTGATCTATGAGATCAAAATCCTGTAGAGCTTTCTGTGAAAAATCTTTTTTTAAATCCATCTAATCCTTTTACTAAAAGAAGCAATAAGTCCAATTATGGGATAATAAAGGCAGTATATAAGATCGAATACCACAAGGTACAGAAAATTAAAAGGCTCTCTTACTTTCTTGCCTAAAGCTAAAAAAGCGAAGAAAACACATAAAATTCTTAGTATATAACCACCAAAAACCACGTATGGCTCAGCACCCGTGAGAGCTAAAATAATAAAAGAAAACCAAAACAAAATTTGTATTAAGAACAGTAGTCCTAATAATACACGGTGCTTAAATTTATAAGCTTTACCGACTGAAAGATGTCTCAGTTTCTGTTTAAAAAAGTCTTTTAGTTCTTCCTTGGGTTTTGATACCATCACTGCATTTTCATTTAAACAAACGTTGGTGTTTCGAAAGTTCGCATTCGCATTAACAAATAAATCATCATCACCGCCAGTTATGGTTTGAATCTTTAAGAAACCTTTGTTTTTCAGGAATGTAGACTTTTTATAGGATAAATTCCTTCCCACACCCATATAGGGAATTTTCAACAAAGTCAATCCTAAATAATGGATTGCAGTCCAAAGCGTTTCAAATCTGATAAATGCATTTAAGATACCTGGCTGTTTTTTGTAGCCTGAATAGCCTAAAACAAATTCGGTGCTTTGTTTATACGAAGATGACATTTTGTCGATCCAGTGCTCTGAAGTTGGAAGACAATCATCGTCGGTTAGAAGTAAGATGTCGAATGAAGCGTTTTTTATTCCAATGCTGAGGGCATACTTCTTAGCATTAATATGCTCCGGTGTTTTATCGATTCTAATACTTTTAATATCTGGATGATTCCCAGCCATTTCCCTCAGATAATCTTCTGTTCCATCACTTGAGCGATCATCTACAACTATGATTTCGTATGCTTTATGATCTTGCTGTAATAGTTGCTCTAACAACTTTTTAAGCGATTCCAGACGGTTTTGAGTACAAACAATTACTGATACTGAATTCTGACTCAAAGAGTTTTTATCATTCTTTTCTTTATGAAGCAGGATTGATAATCCTAAAACAATAAATTGAATTATTTGGGCAGAAGCACAAACTAGAAATATGATGAAAAAAAAATACATAAGTCGGTTGGTGGCCTAAATATAGGAACATGTATCGTTTATAAACCTTCAATTCATAGCTATTCATTACTAATTCTTATACGGTTCCATATGAACTGCTATTTTTGCATGCCCGTAAAATAGGGACAAGCATAATATGAAGTTTTCTTTAGGACATACGGATCAAAAAAGTGCTGCACGTTCAGGGGTTATCACAACTGATCACGGAACTATAGAAACGCCTATTTTTATGCCTGTAGGAACCGCTGGATCTGTTAAAGCCGTACAACAAAGGGAACTTGAAAACGATATTCAAGCTGAAATAATACTTGGAAATACCTACCATTTATATCTTCGACCGGGTTTGGAAATACTGGAAGAGGCTGGTGGACTTCATGAATTTAATAGTTGGAACCGACCTATTCTAACGGACAGCGGCGGTTATCAGGTTTATTCCTTATCTCAAAATAGAAAAATAAGTGAAGAAGGAGCTGTGTTCAAGTCTCATATAGACGGTTCAAAACATATGTTTTCACCTGAAAAGGCCATAGACATCCAGCGTAGCATCGGTGCAGATATCATTATGGCTTTTGATGAATGTACACCTTATCCATGTGATTTTGGCTACGCTAAAAAATCAATGGAATTAACTCATCGATGGCTGAAAAGATGCTTTGATCGATTCCATAAAACAGAACATCGTTATGGTTATACTCAGACTCTATTTCCCATAGTACAGGGAAGTACCTATAAAGAATTAAGAAAGGAATCTGCAAAAGTTATTGCCGATACTGATTCCGAAGGAAATGCAATTGGCGGCCTATCGGTTGGAGAACCTCATGAGGATATGTATGAGATGACAGGGCTTGTTTGCGACATTTTACCAAAAGAGAAGCCTCGCTATTTAATGGGTGTTGGAACACCTTCGAATATACTTGAGTGTATTGCGCTCGGAGTCGATATGTTTGACTGCGTAATGCCCACTAGAAATGCCAGAAATGGAATGCTGTTCACCTCAGAAGGTATTCTGAATATGCGTAACGAAAAGTGGAAAAACGATCATTCCCCTATTGATTTGAATATAGGAGGATATGTTTCTTCAAACTACTCAAAAGCTTATTTAAGGCATCTTACAGTATCTAAAGAGATACTAGGAGCCCAAATAGCCAGTATTCATAATTTGACCTTTTATTTGTGGTTGGTGAAAGAGGCCAGAAATCACATTAATAAAGGCACGTTTTATGATTGGAAAGAGTCTATGGTAAAAAAATTGGATACAAGGCTCTAGAATGAAACTGATCGACCGATATATCATTCAGAAATTTCTGAGCACCTTTTTGTTCGTAATGCTCATTTTGGTAGCCATTATTGTGGTTATCGATTATACCGAGCATAATGATAAATTCGTCAAAAACGACGTTAGTGGAGAGGAGATACTAGGCTACTATTTTTCATTCATTCCATTTATTGCCAATCTCATTACTCCAATAACGGTATTCATTGCAACCGTATTCGTTACTTCAAAAATGGCAGGGCATACGGAGATTATTGCCATTTTAAGTAGTGGGGTAAGTTTCAAAAGGATGATGCTTCCTTTTCTGGTGGGTGCTACTATTATTTCTTTGGTAACATTGTACATGAATGGTTGGGTAATTCCCGATGCCAACAAAACCAGAATAAATTTTCAGATCAATTATTTCCGGCAACCGAAGTTTTTCTCAGAAAGGGATATTCATATGAAGGTTGCTCCGACCTCCTATGCCTATATGGAGAGCTATAACAATAGGACAAACTCGGGATTCAGGTTTACGCTGGAAACTATCGAAAACGGTGAAGTCAAAGAGAAGCTTTCTGCACTTAGAATAAAATGGGATTCAACTGATGCCAACTGGAAGCTGGAAAAGTGGAAGTATGTGAAAATCATGGCTGATCACGAAGAAACTGAAACCGGCGAGCGGATGGATACCACGATTAATATTCACCCACGTGACTTTTCAAATATTTCCGGACTTCATGAGACGTTGACCAATGCTGAATTAAATGATTATATCGCACAACTGAAACTGAGAGGTGACGATGGTATTGCCATTTACCTTATTGAAAAGTATGTTCGGTTCATGACGCCTTTCAGTGCAATTATCCTGACTTTCATTGGCGTTATTGTATCGGCACGAAAAACACGGGGTGGTACTGGTTTTCAAATTGCGCTAGGTTTTTTGCTGGCTTTCATTTACATCATATTTTTCATAATGGCCAGGGCTATCGCTGAATCATCGAACATCAACCCCATCATTGGCGTGTGGATTCCAAACATTGTGTTTAGTATTCTGGGTGCAGTGATGTATAAAACCGTACCTCGTTAATGAGTAGATCATGGGTTGATTTTTTCAAACTCCACTTCATCGTATTTATCTGGGGATTTACGGCAATTCTCGGAATTCTAATCTCGCTCCATCCCATAGAAACTGTTTTTTACAGAACAGCATTGGCTGCCTTCTTCCTTTACCTGATTATCTTATTTAAGAAGAAAAACTTTACAGTCCCTTTTCGAAGGCTGATCAAGATTGTAGTAACCGGAGTGATCATCGCTTTCCACTGGATCTTATTTTTTGCATCAGCCCAGATCTCAACGGCTTCTGTTTGTTTGGCCGGGATGGCTACTGTAGCCTTATGGACCAGCCTAGTAGAGCCTCTGTACTTTAAAAAATCGTTTAAATCATATGAGATCTTTCTAGGCTTAATCGTTATCGTGGGCCTCTATGTTATTTTCAAATTTGAATTCAATCATTGGTTAGGGCTCACCCTGGCTATCATATCTGCTTTTCTAGGGGCTCTTTTTTCGGTTATTAATAGTCAGCTAACAAATGAATTTGACGCCTACTCCATAACATTTTATGAAATGCTGGCCGCATCAATAACTTGTCTTCTTTTCATTCCAGTATATCAGACTTATATAGACCCTACAGTATCATTCCAGTATTTCCCAACAAGCGTTAATGATATCCTTTATCTGGTAGCTCTTTCCCTATTCTGTACCGTTTATGCGTTCTCCGAGTCTGTTGAACTTATGAGAAGGATTTCCGCTTATGCCATTAATCTTACTGTTAACCTGGAACCCGTTTATGGAATAATCCTAGCTGTTTTAATTTTAAATGAAGACGAAAGCATGACAGCAGGGTTTTATTGGGGTACGGCCATCATTCTATTATCTGTACTCGGATATCCGATCTTAAATAAACGGTATAAAAGAAAAGCTCTTGAAGCCGATATCATTCGGTAGATCTTAGTTTACACCATTCAGTAATTCCATAATCCGAAAAACTGACCGTATTTCTTGTAAAGACAGAATCTTGAGTAGTTTGAAGCCCTAGAGTAAAGTATCACTTGGTTAGCTTTAACTCTTCACTCCAGATTTCAAGTTCGGTTCCAAGGCCCAAAGCAGATTCTATGTCTTCTATCTTCTCATCAAAAAATCCATAAATGGCTGAACCAGATCCAGTCATAGAGCTATAAACCGCACCTAATTCGTATAATCGATCTTTTATTTGAATAATTTCTGCTTGCCGTTTTCCTATGGTTTCTTCGAACTGGTTTTTTACGGTACTCTTCCAATTCTTTAAAGGATGTGATAAGAGTTCCCCTAAAGGCAAATCTGGCTTTCTAGGGTCTACTCCTTGATATGCAGAAGCGGTAGCCGAGTGCACTTTAGGTTTGATAACGACCATATACTTACTATCCAGTTTCAGATCTATTTCCTGTAAATCCGTACCTGTTCCTGTAGCTATTGCAGGCTTATTCTTGATGAAAAAAGGGCAGTCGCTACCTAACTGGCTGGCATATTTCTGCAAATCCTCAATACTGATATTGAGTTCAAAAAGATCGTTCAAAACCTTTAATGTAAATGCTGCATCTGACGAGCCACCTCCCAAACCGGCACCCATCGGCACTATCTTATGTAAGTATATAGAAACCGGCGGTAAGTGATACTTATCCTTTAAAAGTCGATATGCTTTAACACATAAATTCTGATCGGGATTATCGTCTATTTTTAGGCCGGAATGTTCAAAAGAAAAATGGTCTGAAGGGATGATTTCCAGAATGTCGCTCCATCCAATAGGATACATACAGCTTTCAATCTCATGATATCCATTTGGCAAACGTTGAATAATATTGAGTCCTATATTAATTTTAGCGTTTGGAAAAACAACCATTACCCAATTTTTTTAAAAATATTGATCAAGATGAAATCTTCTCGCATAACATCAAAAATGACAAAAATAGCTTTTTCACTAGCTCTTTTAGTATTCTTTTCAAGTTGTTCCGAAAATAAAAATCAAGTCGAAGAATCATCTACAGCTTTTGCCGATCTTCCAGCCGGAGCTGTACAGGAAAACTACCCTGATAATCCTAAACTTGTGAGGGTATCCGTTTATAGCTCTGGAGATCAATTGAGCGCTCAGGGGGACTATTTAAACGGTCAAAAAAACGGGGCTTGGACTGAATATCATTCAAATGGATTAGTGAAGTCCATTACTTCTTTCGTAGAAGGAAAAAAACAAGGGGTGCAAGTCACTTTAAATGACAGAGGCGATCTAGAAACCAAAGCTTACTATCATAACGATTTATTGCATGGGGAATGGGTTCAGTATAAATACACCAGAGTTAAAGAAGAAAGGTTCTACCTAGGTGGTAAAAGAGAAGGTGAATCCAAAAAATACCACGATAACGGAAAGATCATGGAGGAATCAACTTATAAAAACGGTGTCATAGATGGTACTGCCATTTGGTACGACAATGAAGGAAACCAAACAATCGTTTACGAATACGAAAACGGAGAATTGGTGAGTACGGGGGAATAATGGCAAACGCCACTATTCCTTATTAGCCTTCTCAAAAACATCAATAATATCCTGAGTGATTCCAGAGGTAGAGAAGCCTCCATCATGCATTAAGTTTTGCATGGTTATCATTCGGGTATAGTCACTAAACATCATGAGGATATAATTCGCACAATCTTCAGCAGATGCATTTCCTAAAGGGGATAATCGATCTGCATATTCGAAAAACACATCGAAGCCACTTATTCCAGTTCCTGCAGTAGTTTTGGTAGGGGATTGTGAAATGGTATTAACCCTAACTTTCTTAAGCCTGGCAAAACGTTCGCCGTAACTTCTGGCAATAGACTCTAAAACAGATTTAGCCTGGGCCATATCGGAGTAATCCGGGAAGGTCTTCTGTGCAGCAATGTATGAAAGTGCCAGAATCGATCCCCACTCATTCATTACATCCAGTTTTTCTGCTGTCTGTAGGACTTTATGGAATGATAATGCCGAGATATCAAGCGTCTTCAAAAACCAGTCGTAATTCAAGTCACCGTAATCTCTACCCTTTCTAACATTTGGACTCATACCGATTGAGTGAAGAACGAAGTCCAGCTTCCCTCCTAAAATATCCGAGGATTTATTGTAAAGGTTTTCAAGATCTTCAACAGAAGTAGCGTCGGCAGGTATAACTTCCGCATTACACTCCTCAGCCAATTTATTTATTTGCCCCATTCTCAGGGCAATGGGTGCATTAGTTAGCGTAAAAGTAGCGCCTTCATCTTTAGCTTGTTTAGCAACCTTCCAGGCGATTGAATTCTCATCCAGTGCTCCAAAAATAATCCCTTTTTTTCCTTCAAGAATATTCTTACTCATATCAATTAAGTTGTTTTTTAGCGGTTAGTTATTGAATTATTTATCGTTACCGATTAGAAAAGTTCTTATGATGAGATCATAAAAGACTAGCAATCGTCAAAATTGACTATCGGTATTGAATTTTCTTTTAAAATTAGTTTCCTTGTTTAAGTAGTTCTTCAGCACTTTTCAGCGATCCTTCAGTAACGTTCTCGCCCGATATCATTTGAGCAATATTTTCGATTCGTTCCGAATCTTCCAATTTTTTGATATTAGTTTCTGAAAGAATTGAATCATGCTCTTTAAATACAAAGTAGTGTGAATTTCCAACAGCGGCAAATTGGGGAAGGTGACTGATTGCCAATACCTGATGTTCTTCAGACATTTCTTTCATCATTGAAGCCATTTTAATAGCTACCTCTCCTGAGATGCCGGTATCTATTTCATCAAAAATAATGGTTGGAAGCTCTACTTTTTTGGCGAGCATGTATTTTATAGCGAACATCAATCTTGAAAATTCACCTCCGGAAGCCACTTTAGAAATAAGTCCGGGCTCTATTCCCTTATTAGCTGAAAAAAGAATATTGAGATGATCTATTCCTTGCTGACTCAGCTCGGAAGTCTCGTGATCAATCTTAATCGATGCATTTGGCATTCCAAGATTATGGAGTAAAGCTTCCAAGTTGTTTTGGAAGCTTTCAAAACTATTTGTTCTGACTCTAGAAAGCTCTTTCGCCATCTCCCATGCCTCTTTCTCAGCCTCATTCACTTTGCCTTTGAGTCCTTCAATTTGGTCGGCAAAGTTTTCAACCTGATTGATCTTCTTTTCTAATGTTTCTTTTAAAGCTTTCAGGTCTGATGTAGAATTGGCCTGATGTTTCTGCTGAAGTCTGAACAACTCCCCAAGCAGTTCTTGTACTTCCACTAAACGCTCTTCATCCAGGCCGATGGAATCCTGAAGTTCGTCTACTTCATTAATGATATCATCTAATTCGATTATCGCACTTTCTATTCGTTCCGTTAAGGCATTGAATGAAGTTGAAAGGCTCGAAAGCTTCTTGAGATTTGATTTAATATCAAAAAGGGCACTTGATATCGAAAACTCGCCTTCGGAGTAAGAATTCAAAACCTGTGAAGCTATCGTTTTGATCTCCTCGGCATTTTGCAAATTAGCCTGCTCCTCCTCCAATTCATCCGGGTCAATATCTTCCAAAGGGATTTTATCTAATTCTTCTAAAAGAAAAACGTTATAGTCATATTCTTTCTTCAGTTCTGCCTCTTCGCTTTCCAACTGATCTAACTCTGCCTTGAAGTTTTTATATGATATGTACTTTTGATAATACTTATCTTTAAGATGATGATTGCTTGAAAAATCATCAATAATTTGTAAATGATAATCACTTTTACCCAACTGAAGATTATCATGCTGGGAATGTATATCGACTAATAAAGAGGTGATTTTTTTTAGCGTATCCAGCGTTACGGGAGTATCGTTTATGAACGATCTTGATTTTCCTTTTGAAGATATCTCTCTTCTAATAATACACTCATCATCAAAATCGAGATCGAACTCTTCGAAAAGCGATTCTATGTTCTTAGAACCCGTTATAAACATTCCTTCAATAAGACATTTTTCTGATTCGTCATGCAAGGCTTTTGTATCAGCTCTATTGCCAAGCAGAAGCCCCAGAGCACCAAGAATAATTGATTTTCCCGCACCTGTCTCTCCTGTAATCACATTCATCTTATCATCAGGATGAATGTGAAGATTTTTGATTAGTGCGTAATTCTTAATTCGCAGTTCTTTAAGCATACTTTACTTCCAGAATGATCTCTTCAATCTCACTTAAATCAAAACCTAATTTATGGTTGTACATATTTCGAACTTCGATTCTGCTGTTATTAAACGAAATGAACTTCACAAAATAAGAAATTCCATTTTTGAGGATCAAATTGAATTCTTTGCCTTTCAACTCACCTAAATCCTTCTCGATTTCTGACCTGTAAATGATTTTTTGCTTAGTACCCATAATCACTGATTCTATTAAGAAGTAATCTCCTCGAAGCCAGTTTAGTAGATTGACCTAAGAAGCTTGGGAACGTAAATATAGACACTAGAACCTGTGGAGCTAGTTGGCGATAATCTTTTTGTATCTATCGGTATTTGTGGGGTCTATTTCAACAAGTATATCGTACGCTTGACGTCTTGTGGTAATATCGCCCTCAGAAAAAAGATTTGCCAGTTCATTCGATTTGGCGTCAAAAAAGGAAATGACCCCTATGGAATTAGGTCTGGAATTGTTGATCTCCTGAACTTTTTTAAGACTCTCCAGAATCGTTTTCCTGGATTCATCGGAATTCTCTTCAAATTGATCCATAGCCAGTCTATGATAATCGTAGTAAATATTCCTGATCTCCCGGAATTGAGGGCCAAGAATATTTTGTGCTAACCAGTATCTATTTCTATTGCTCTCAAACTGTTGCCAGCCTGGTCTTGAAGACTGTTGTGAGTTCTGGACAATATTCCAGGCTCTCTCGAAATACGGAGTGCCACCTTGCTTTTGAAAGGAATCATAGTCCAGACCCAATATAATATAAGCATAATAAGCTAGCATCGAGACCAGATTAGTCCCAAAAGAGTTATCGTTATAAATTAAAGGCTGAGCCTCAAAATACTCGAATTGCCAGTCCCGATCAGCGTAATTGAGCAGTATACTCTCATAATTTGTATTGAATATTGGCCTGGCCGATTGTATTTGAACAGTTGCTTCGAAATTTCCTATGCTGGTCTGGTCATCAATGGTGATTAACAAATTACAGTTGATCCTTTCATCTACTTCATATGTATCATCTGTCCAGCGACGGTTATTCAGAAACTCCTCAAAAGAAATCTCCATATCGGTAAATACAGCCCTATCCTGCGTTTCAGCACGTTCAGCATTTACAATAACATTACAATTCAACTCCTGGGATGATAGATGGTGTGGGAGAAACAGCATCCCCAATAAGCTAAGGATTGAAAACGAAAATGAATATTGTAAGCTTTGCATGACTAAATATTCCTAATTAACGCTTAACGACAGATAGAATTATACTATTGATGATTCAATTCACCTAATATCGAATTTGCTATATCCCTGGCCACTTCTTTCTTAGGCTTTAGATCATAGTCTTTCTTCACACCGTTTTTTCCAATAATTGATATTTTATTGGTATCGTACGAAAAGCCAGCTCCCTTATCATTTAAGGAGTTTAGAACAACTAGATCGAAGTTCTTTTTACGAAGCTTCTCGCTCGCATTCGTGAATTCGTTCTCTGTTTCCAAAGCAAATCCTACGATGAGTTGATCTTCTTTCTTTATTTTCCCGAGTGAAGCTGCGATGTCGTGGGTTTTTACCAAATCAAGCTGAAGCGAATCTGACTTCTTCTTTATTTTTTGCTTGCTTATCTTCTGTGGAGTGTAATCTGCGACAGCGGCGGCAAGTACGGCAATCTGTGAGGTTTCAAAGTACTTTGTCGAAGCATTGTACATGTCTTCAGCACTTTGAACCTTGGTAACAGATACTCTTGGGTGGTTGATATTTAGGCTCGTAGGACCAGTGACAAGGTTAACATGCGCACCCCACTCGGCAAGGGTTTCAGCGATAGCGTAGCCCATTTTACCACTAGAGTGATTACCGATAAACCGGACGGGATCTATGGGTTCGTAAGTTGGCCCCGCGGTTATCAGGATGTTTTTACCTTCAAATCTTTTATCAGAAACTGCAAAACTTTTAAGTTCTTCTAGTATGTTTTCCGGTTCAGCCATTCTGCCTTTTCCTTCAAGTCCACTAGCCAGTTCTCCACTTTCAGCATCGATAATGATATTACCGTAGCTTTCAAGTTTTCGAATATTAGCCTGTGTTGAAGGGTGCGAAAACATATCCAAATCCATTGCAGGAGCAAAAAATACAGGACATCTAGCCGATAAATAACAGGCCTGAAGCAAATTGTCACAAATACCATTTGCTGATTTAGCCAGGGTATCGGCTGTGGCGGGGGCCACTAATATTAGATCGGCCCAAAGACCCAGGTCGACGTGATTATTCCAGATTCCGGTGCTGCTTTCACTAAACTCTGATAAAGCTGGTTTTTCTGAAAGGGTAGCGAGTGTTAATGGAGTAATGAAGTCCTTGGCGGCATCAGTCATGACAACCTGAACTTCAGCCCCCTCTTTTTTTAATAGTCGTACAAGTAGAGCCGATTTATAAGCAGCTATACTACCTGTAACACCTAATAGAATTTTTTTTCCTTTCAGCATTAAGATTCAGTAGAATCTTCTTCAGGGTCCGGGTATCTGAACATTACTTTGTCATTGAGGAATTCTTCACATGCCATATTAGTTGGCTTAGGCATACGCTCGTAAAATTTAGAAATCTCAATTTGCTCGCGATTTTCAAAGATCTCTTCCAGATTATCTACTGTGCTTGCAAACTCAGCTAATTTGTTGCTCAACTCCTCTTTAATATCGGATGATATTTGTCTTGCCCTTTTTGAAATTATAGAAACCGACTCATAGATGTTGTTTGTTGGCTGAACAACTTCTGAAAAGTTTCTGGTTATAATCGAAGGGTTTGCAGTCGTATTTTTCATAATAATATGATTTCTAATTCGAATCTAGTGTAATTTTTATTGTCAAAAATTGCTGTTCGTTATTTCTTGCCGTTGCAATTTAACCAATTCATTTTGGCTATCCGCATAAATACGTTCAGCTCTTTTAAGGTAAGCACCATCAGGAAAGTCATCCAGGTACTCTTCATAAAGTTCAATGGCTTCTAAAAGCCTTTCTCGTTTCTTGGAGAATATACTGTTTACAGCTAATTTAAATTGAGCATCAATCTTCAGGTAAACCATTTCCTCCACGTAATCGGAATCCGGAAACTGATTCCTGAAATTATCAAAAGCTACGATTGCTGATTTGTATTGTCCCAATTCAAAATACTGCTTTGAGTTTTCATAAGACTTTTTTTCCAGTTTTTCCTGAAGGTCATCTATAATACCATTTCCCTGTTCTCTGAAAGTACTGCTTGGGTAACGGTTCAGGAATAATTGCATAGCTTCAATAGCCTCATAAGTACTGGACTGGTCCAGACTGTGAATTGGAGAATCCAGATACAAAGAGTAGGCATACATGAAAGTTGCTTCTTCGGCAAATTCACTCCTGGAAAAAGTCCTTGAAAAGTTTTGAAAATAATGGGCACTTAAAATATGCTGACCTTGACGAAAGTAGGAATAAGCATATACAAACTCTGCTTTTTCGGCATATTCAGTACCTCTTATTATGGGCAAAATATCTTCCAGAAGTACAGTGGCTTTATAATAATCTTTCTTGCCTCCTCTTTCGTAGTATTTAATGGCAGCCTCATATTTCTCCTTCCAATCACCCTTTTTCTGAAGTTTTCTGAACTTGCTACAGGAGCCTAAAACCAATAAAACTATTACACAAAAAAATAAATACTTGCCCTTCACTCGTAGCTTGAAAAATTTTGAATCCGCAAAGATAGAGATATCAATTTGGTTTAGCAATTTCCTTTAATGCACCAAGACCTGATACTTCAATTTCTTTTTTAACACTTTCCTCCGTAAGCGTAAGATCTTCTGCTGGCTCTCCGCTTAAAATCGTTTCCAATTGAGGTTTCTCTTTCGATCTCCAGTCGTAGTTCTTCAGTGTTTTATCAGGATCAGCCAATTCATGGGGAGGAATAAATGTCGCATCGGGATTCGTATAAAAGAAGATGTCCTGAACTTTTCCTTTATCAAATTTTATGGTCATGGTACTACACAATATTTTATTCATCCCTACCAGATCCGCAGTTTTCTCGTCCAGAGCGAAATAAATGCTTTCACCATTTCCATCTACATCGATTTTGTGGAGTTCCTCTTTTTCAAAGTAAGCAACCATATTCCTTCCTTTAACCTGATTATGATAGAGTAAAGAATCTTCATAGATCAAAAACGAATTCGAATACATATTCATTTGATCCAGAGTTTTGTTCCGTATCAATAGATTAATAGAGTCCGCCGTTACCTGTGTTCCTGTTGTCCATAGAATAGGGTCTTTTCTGAAATAAAACATAGAATCCAGTGAAACATAGACCAGTGAGTCACTAAGCCCTTGTAAGTCCGTTTTATAAATTCTTACATTATCGAATGCGATCAGCTTTTTCTCTTCCTCTTTTTGACTATCAATTGCAATTAAGGTATCCGCCCTCAAATACAGGGTATCTTGGTCAACCACCTTTTTGACTAAGGGATTTCCATAAATTTTCGTGAAGCGACGATTCTTCCAATGCTCAGCAACGTCTCCATAAATAATCATGTCTTCTTTTTTATGGGTCATCACAACATTTTTTGTCACCCTGTAATAACCATTCAGGTTATCTAGAAAAAGTTTATTACCGCTCAGGATGTAATCTTCCGATTCTATATCACCATAGAGCAAAATGGATTTTTTGATTTTGGTATTGTAAGACCCTTCATTATAATTAGCCACGTTACCATCTTCATCGGTTACTTTCGTAGGGGCAACAAAGAAAGCTACTCTGGTTCTGGTGTTGTAAACTAAGGTGTCGGATTCCAGCGTTTCGCTATCGTTGGTTAGCACAACCTCCTTTTTAAAAGAAATGATTTTCGTTCTTGCCAGATAATAGCCTTTATCGCTAGTAACCTGATTGGTACTATCTATTAATTTTCCTCCCTGAAAATAGTATGCTAACTGCTCGTTTCTATCAAAATCCAGGTGATCCGTATATAAAGTAGTGGAAGGTGTTTTGAACTCCACATCATTTCTCATTTGAGCAATACGATCATTCCCAAGATAAATCAGCTTTCTACCTGTAATAGTTATGGTATCGCCCTGGATAACTTTTACGTAACCGTAAGCCTCTATGCTATTGGTTATTTTAAAGAGATATGCGCTATCACAATATATCTTCGTATCATTCTGCGAGAACAGTACATTCCCAATTAATTTCTGAAAGGATTCTCCATCTTTAGTGCCATTCTCCAGAATATCTGCCCTTTCTAAATTAACCTTTGAACCTTGCTCATTATCTTGAGCAACTGACACAAAGCTAAGCGTTAGTAAGACAAGGGTGAAAAAAAGCTTTATTTTCAACATCAGGCGGTTTATAGCAAAATTAATGCTCAATATTACAACTACTTAAAAAAGTACATTGAATTTATTCGACCAACTTCCATAAGATGGAACAGGAACTGCTGAAATTCATTCATAAAAATGACCTCTTTTCTTCGGAAAGTCAGATTTTAGTTGCTGTCAGTGGTGGAGTAGATTCTGTAGTGCTTCTGAATTTATTAGCACAATTAAAATTCAATATTTCTGTAGCCCACTGTAATTTTCAGCTTCGCGCAGAAGAATCCGAGCAGGATATGGGGCTAGTTATGAGCCTTGCCGAAGAATTGGAAGTTCCATGTTACACCAAAAGATTCGACGTAAAAGAATATACGTTAGCTCATAAAACATCTATTCAGATTGCGGCCCGAAACCTGAGATACCAATGGTTTAGGAATATTCTTATTGAGAATAAAATAGACTATTTAGCAACTGCCCATCATTTAAATGATTCAATTGAAACTACTTTATTCAACCTGACCAAAGGAACTGGAATCTCAGGATTGAAAGGCATCCCAGTGAAAAATGATTGGATAGTCAGACCCTTACTGTGTTTCACCAAAGAAAATATCCTCGCTTATGCAGAAAAGGAAAAGTTGAAATGGAGGGAAGATCTTTCCAACTCTGAAAATAAATACAGCCGTAACTTAATACGGAACGAAGTCATTCCTAATCTAAAAAATATCAACCTTAGTCTTGAAGAAACTTTCAAAAGCACTATTCAAAGGTTAAATCAAACGGAACGCATTTACAAAGAATACATCCAGCTTAAGAAAAGAGAAATTATTCAGAAACAGGAAAAATGTATTGCCATCAACAAGTTTGCGTTGCTCAGTTTTACAGAACCGCTCATGCTTTTGTTTGAAACTATTGAAGAATATGGCTTTAACTATCAGCAAGCTGAAGATATTATCTCGGGAATAGAGCAATCCGGATCGCTATTTTATTCGAATAGCCATCAACTTAATATTGATCGTGACTCTATAATTATAGAGCAAATAGACAAACAAAAAATCGAGCCTATTGAAATCTCAACTTTATTGAAAGAGGTTAAAACCGTTCTTGGAAGTTTAAGCTTTGATATCATTCCGAAAGAGGGCTACGAAATAGAAAAAAGCCCTGACATCGCTGCTTTGGATTACGATAAAATCAGTTTACCGATAACCATCAGGCCATGGGGAAAAGGAGACAAGATCACCCCAATCGGTATGAATAATCAGAAAAAGTTAAGTGATCTTTTAATTGATGAAAAAATCCCTATACTTCAAAAGCAGAAAACTTTAGTACTTGAAACCAATGGTGAAATCGCCTGGGTGATTGGCTTGAGAATTAGCGATAATTTCAAAATAACTTCGCCTACAAAAAAGGTGCTTCGCCTACAAATCCGGAAAGATTAAACAAGTAAGTGTTTTGAAGAAAATACTTGGCTAAAAGGCTATTAATAATCGCTTTAAGCTTTCCAGAAATGCCGTCCTTTCCTAATTTAGCAAAAGATCAGTCAAATTTCCTTAATCATAAAAATCATAAAAAATGAAAGTAACCGTAGTTGGAGCTGGTAACGTTGGTGCAACATGTGCTGATGTACTTGCTTACCGCGAAATAGCAAACGAAGTTGTCGTTGTTGACATTAAAGAAGGACTATCGGAAGGAAAAGCATTAGATATCTGGCAGAAGGCACCCATAAACCTTTATGATACCAGAACAGTAGGTTCAACCAACGATTATTCTAAATCAGCAGGTTCAGAAGTAGTTGTGATCACCTCTGGTTTACCAAGAAAACCGGGGATGAGTAGAGACGATTTAATCGAAACCAATGCGGGCATCGTTAAATCTGTAACGGAAAACGTTGTAAAACACTCTCCCGATGCGATCATTATTGTTGTATCGAACCCTTTGGACGTTATGACGTACCAGGCACACCTAACTTCCGGGAAAAACAGAAACCAAGTTATTGGTATGGCCGGAATACTGGATACTGCACGTTACAGAGCGTTTTTAGCAGAAGCTATTGACGTATCTCCAAAAGATATTCAAGCTGTATTGATGGGTGGGCATGGCGACACCATGGTTCCACTTCCAAGATACACGACCGTAGGAGGTATTCCCGTTACCGAGCTAATCGATAAAGATAAGCTTGACGCCATCATTCAAAGGACAAAAACCGGAGGAGGAGAACTCGTTAAATTAATGGGTACTTCTGCATGGTATGCTCCAGGCTCAGCAGCAGCGCAAATGGTTGAAGCCATTGTTAGAGATCAAAGAAGAGTATTCCCATGCTGTATTAAACTGGAAGGTGAGTATGGAATCGACAACGTTTACCTTGGTGTTCCTGTCATTCTAGGGAAAAACGGAGTTGAGAAAGTTATCGAACTCGACTTGAATGACGAAGAAAAAGAAATGCTCGAAGTTTCCAGAGGGCACGTAAAAGAAGTTATGGAAGTTTTAGATAAGATGAATTAGTAGTCTTATCCATCTTGATTTTTAAAAAAAGCTGTCTTTACTAAGAAAGACAGCTTTTTTTATGCCTAAAATCCAATTTAGTTGGAATTAAAGCTTATATTATCCATCACGTAATAACCAGCAGCTGCTTTACATCTGATGAAATTATTTGACAGGAAAAGAATCAAACACCAGATACGTTTGGCCTTTTATTCTATTCTTGCCATATCTGCGATAACCACAGCATTTTCTATTCACATCATTTCTAAAATCCGATCAAATGATGCGATCATTCAAAAGTTTGATCGCATTCTACTTGAGTTTTCCAACATACGTTCAGCCCAGCAAAGTTTTCAGCTTTACGACACCAAATCCAGTGACTTCTACTCCAGCGAGGAGAGTAAGTATTTAACGAAGTCCCTGGAATTATACAAAATACTCCAAAGCTCCATACAGGAATTCGAGCAAGAGGGAAGCCTCGATGATCCTAAAGTCCTGAAACTTCTGGAGGCAACGGAAAAGCAGATGGAGGCGTATGTGAGTGACTTTAAAGATCTGGTACAAGCCAATTTGGATAGAGGCTTTAAGGATTGGGGTGCCGTTGGGAAAATGAGAGCTTCCATTCATGCCGTAGAAGAAAGTTCAATGGTTTTCGATCAACAGTATATGCTGATGCTCAGAAGACATGAAAAGGATTTTTTACTCAGAAAAGATGATAAGTATTTGAAAAAGTTTGAGGAGTCGATGGAAGACTTTTATCTGTATCTGGGTAGAATACAAGATTCGACAAACGTTAATAAGATAGGCAACCTCAAAAGCCTATTAATGGAATATGAAGATTCTTTCAGGCAGGTAGTTAAACTTGATTTACTCATAGGGTTTAGTGAAAACGAAGGAATGCTTGAAAATTTGAACAGAAACTATTCCAAGCTGGAGTCTTCCATTCTAAATCTTAATCAGCTAATTAATGATGATGTACAAAGCACAGTAAGGCAAAACCTAAGCCTGGTTTTCATTTTATTCTCCATTCAAATTATCATTTGCTTAGTTGTAGTATATTTTTTCAGTAAAAATCTGGCTGGAAGAATTGTGGAGCTTTCGAACTTTATTGAAGTCTTATCAAAAGGAAGTTATAAGAAGCTATTCAATGTTAAAGGCAAAGACGAAATCTCTGAGGCTGAAGGCCATCTAAACAAACTTTTGAAAAGGATCCAGTCAGCATCAAGGTTTGCTGCTGATGTTGGAAATGGCAACTTCAATGCTAAATATGAAGATGATTATAGAAGTGGAGAACTAAGCCAGGAGTTGATGAAAATGCAGGGCAATTTACTGAGGATGAAAAACGAAAACGACCTTAGACAAAAGCACCTTTCCATGCTCAGTGAAATCACCGAATCGATTCGAAAAAAGTACAATAGTGAAGAAGATTTTAGCAGAGCTGTTATATCGCATCTGGTTAATCTAATGGATGCTAGCCTGGGAGCACTTTATATTCTTAAAATGGATAATGAAGAGCCATATCTAAAACTTGCTGGTTGCTACGCTTTTAAAAGACAGAAATTTATCGGAGATGTGAAAATACTACCCGGGCAGGGGTTAGTCGGCCAGAGTTACTGGGAGAAGGCTCCAATTTACCTAACTGAAATTCCAGAGGATTACATCTATATTAGGTCTGCGCTCGGCGAGTCTTCTCCAAAAAGTTTGTTAGTTGTACCAACAGAAGTAGATGGAGAGATCGTAGGTATTATTGAGCTAGCTTCTTTTTCAGAATTCTCGGAAAAAGAAATAGAGCTCGTTCAGAAAGTAGGTGAAAATATCGCATCCGTTATCAAATACACGGCTAATTATTCAGAAGACCAGAAAAGTCCTCTTGACTTAGAAGAAGAAAAATTTATCAATCGATAAGTCTAATACTCACAAAATGAACAGAACGTTTTTTTAACTACCCTCATTTTATATTTTTGGCAATTCTTTTGAGCGTTGTTGAGGAATATGGAGTTATCTAGGTCGAACGTTAGCAAATTTTTTTTACTCTCTCTTATAGTCATTGTTATTGATCAAGCTTCCAAGCTGCTTGTGCATTTCAATATGGATATGGGATTGATCGGTGAAATCAACGTCTTGGGTGATTGGTTCCGGTTGCATTATTTACTTAATCCAGGTATGGCTTTCGGGCTTCAGATACAATCTGAATATGGTAAAATGGCTTTGACCTTATTTAGGATAGCAGCCATTTTTGGGATCGGATATTACTTATATCAGCTTTCGAAAAAGCCAACACATCCGGGTGTTTTGTGGTGTATCGCTTTAATTCTTGGTGGAGCTATAGGGAATGCTATTGATAGTACCTTTTACGGAGTGTATTTAGACAATGCCCCTTACAATGCGCCAACTCCATGGTTTCATGGACAGGTAATCGATATGTTGTACTTCCCTTTATTTGACGGTTACTTCCCTGACTGGTTTCCAATTTGGGGAGGAGAGTATTTTCAATTTTTCAGGCCGGTTTTCAACATTGCGGATTCATCCATTTTTATAGGGGTTGTTACCATTCTGATCTTCCAGAAAAAATTCTTTCCAGATTCTCACAGCGAAGAAAACGCAGATATTGAAAAAAGTATTGATAATCAGGATACTTCCCTAGAAACCAACTCTAAGGTAAGCGCTTAGCTCACGTTTCTATCGTATCTAAAAACTCTTCTATCGCTTTATAAATCGAGCCTAGCTCTTCATTAGTTATCACATAAGGAGGCAATACATAAATTAAATTGCCTAAAGGTCGAAGCAAAATATTCCTTTCCAGAAAGAATGGGTAGATTCTATTTCTTAACTCACTCAGATAGGAACTGTCTTCATCGGTCTCAAATTCGACAGCGAGAACTACTCCTTTGCACCTTACGTCTTTTACTCTGGGGTGCTTAAGCCTTTTTCTGAATGAATCATGCTGGTCGGAGATTCGCTTTATTGATTCAATACAATTTTCTGAGGTCAACAAATCAAAGCTTGCATTCGCTGCTGCACAAGCCATAGGATTAGCTGTATAGGAATGTCCGTGAAGGAAAGCTTCTTTTAAATCGTTCGATTGAAAAGCTTCAACGATTCTTTGATTGCAACTTGTCGCTCCCAGTGGTAATGCCCCTCCGGTGATCCCTTTCGAAAGGCATATCACATCTGGCTTATGGTTCAGATGGTCACTGGCAAATAAGCTTCCTGTCCTTCCAAAACCTGTCATAACTTCATCGGCAATACAGATTACATCCTTCGATTGAGCGTAGCCAATCATCTTGTCGAGCATTTTAGCAGAGTACATTCGCATACCAGACGCCCCCTGGATTAAAGGCTCAAAAATGAACGCTGAAATCTCTTCACTATCGATCATCGTACAGAAATGCTCGAATACTGTTTTCTCTTTTTCAGGAAAAGGAAAATCGACAAATTCAACCTGAAATAAGTAATTGGTAAAAGGAGATGTAAAAATACTTCTCTCTCCAACGGACATTGCGCCAAAGGTATCACCATGGTATGCTCCGTCTATAGCTATGATCTTTTTTCTATTGCTTTTCTTATTGTACCAATATTGAATAGCCATTTTAATTCCAACCTCAACCGCAGTACTTCCATTATCGGAGTAGAATACTTTCTTTTGATTATCTGGTAGAATAGATAGCAAGTTTTTAGCGAGTTCAACAGCAGGTTCATGTGTAAAACCGGCAAAAATGACATGCTCCAATTTAGCCGATTGTTCGGCTATAGCTTTAGAAATTAATGGGTGGGAGTGTCCGTGCAAATTAACCCACCAGGAAGAAACTCCATCAAGTATTTTTCTACCATCTTCTGTAATGAGATAGGAGCCTTCAGCAGATGTAACGACCAGATTATCAGCAACGCCCTGTAGCGGGGTGAAGGGATGCCAAACCAACTTTTTATCCTGTTTTAGAATATCTCTTCCCATCTTATTGATTTAGTGAAAGCCTTTATTTCTTCTCTGTTGACTTCTTTTAAGACAGGAATTCTGAACAAACAAGGCCAGTCGCATTTGGATAGAATAATCCTTTCAGATTCGGGGTTGGATTCGCCATTAAAAATAATTCCTTTGACCTTGATTTTCTGTTGTTTGAGATACTCTATAGATAAAAGTGTATGGTTTATGTTTCCAAGGTATAGATTCGAAACCAATATTATTGCCAAATTAAACTTTTGAGCCAGGTTGATCACATAATCGTCGTCATTGAAAGGCACCAGCATTCCTCCGGCTCCTTCAATAATCAACCGCTTATTTGTTTCGGGAAGCTCAAAATCACTTAGTTTGATATGAATGCCTTCTGCTTTCGCGGCAGCATGAGGAGAGGCAGGCATTTCAAGCACATATCTTTCGGGATGAAACTGCACTTTTTTATTCGATACCAAGGCTTTTACTCCATTAGTATCTGTAGGCTCACCAGCCTGGATCGGCTTCCAGTAATCAGCACCTAACGCTTCTACCAAGATCGAGCTAACGAGTGTTTTTCCGGAATCCGTTCCGATAGCAGTTATAAATAAATTCTCCATGTACTAGAAGTTAAAGCTAATACGGAGTGAATTTTATACCTAATCTTCATGCGCTTCTTACTAGAATTGAGCAAGTGATTCAGAAAGTCGGTCAATCTCGTTTTTAGTGTTAAAAGCATGCAAAACAACTCGAAGGCGTTCAGTACCTTCTTTGACAGTAGGAGAGAAAATTGGCCTCACATCAAATCCATGTTCGGTAAGTTGATTTGAAACTGAACTAAGTAGTTTTTTATCTGAAATTATGATTGGCTGTATAGGTGAGTTGCTCGGTAGTAATAGTATTGATCTGGTTTGCATCACCGAAAGATTATTTCTAAACAAAGCAATATTATCCTTCAGAGTCCTGCGAAGTTTTTCACCTTTATGTACTAAGCTCTGAAATGAATTCTGAATAGAAAACACATCGAATGGCGACATAGCTGTGGTATAGATAAAAGGACGTGCAAAATTGATTAAGTGGTTTTTAAGTGTTCCACTACCAATAACACATGCACCATGCCTACCAATTGCTTTCCCGAAAGTATATATCCTGGCAAAAATTGATTCTTGCAGGTTTAGCTCATGTGCCAATCCCTTTCCTCCCAGATATAAGCCTGTGCTGTGGGCTTCATCAAGGATCAAATGAAAACTATATTTTTTTGATAGTTCAACTAATTCTACTAAAGGAGATTCATCTCCATCCATAGAGTAGATTGATTCAACTACAACGAACATCTGACCTCCAACATGTTTATCAAGTTTTTTCTTTAGGTCATCAAGATCATTATGACGAAACGATTGATGTTTAGCGAAACTCAAACGGGTACCATCTTTTATACATGCGTGTGCTAATTCATCATAAAGAATTAAATCGTTCCTTTTAGGTACGGATGATAAGACAGATAAGGATGCACTATAACCTGAATTCATCAAGAGAGCCGATTCTGCTTTGAAGAAATCGGCTAGATATTTCTCAAAGTCTAAATGAACATCATGATTACCACTCAACAATCTGGAGCCAGTGGAACCCTTCGGATAATTAATTTCTGTCTTAAAATCACTTAATTTTGCTAAGCCAAGATAGTCGTTGGAAGAAAAATCAATTTTAGATTTATTCGTTTTCAGTGATCTGTAATTACCAGCCTGCTTTCTTCTTTCGAGCTCAGAATCCATTAGGTCAAAAATCTCCCCTGAGTTTTTTTTCGATCCGGTATCTTTTGTGTGGCTCATTGGAGAAATCTAAGCAACTTATTATATGCAACAAAAAACAGCATGTGTATTATTTCTTATAAGCTATATTTGGTCAGCTTTATGAGATTTTTTTTAGCGCTCCTGCCTGTACTCTTTTCTACCTCATTAGTTTTTTGTCAAGACAAAGATAAAGTCTATACAAAAGAGTTTCATCTTGAAGTTGATAACGATGCTATTGTACCGCCATCCTTAGACCGTTATTACACCAGTGGGATCAGGCTTTTCTACAGAAAAGTTGCTTCTGAGAAATCATTTCTAAGTAAAATATTTAACAGTAAGGATTCTACTAAAACTAAGAGAAAAGTCCTCTATTCATTTATGCTAGGGCATCAATTTTACACACCAGAAGGACTCGAAAATAGCGACGTGAGCTTATTCGACAGACCTTACGCCGGCTGGGTTTACGGGGGAACGGGTGTTAATGCATTTTACGGCTCCAGATTCAGGCTAGCCTTCGACTTTGATTTGGGTTTTACAGGGCCAAGTACGGGAGTGGGTGATCTCCAGGAATGGTATCACGAAGTTTTAAATTTTCCTGTTCCAAGGGGGTGGGATTTTCAAATTCAGAATGCCATTGTGAGTAATCTTAAATCAGAATTGAACTATGTGTTGCTTAGCAAGCAGGATGATGGTATTGAACTCATAAGTAATACTTCTTTTCAGTTCGGAACACTTTTTAACAATATTCGTCAGGGTGCAACTTTAAGGCTAATTAATTTTAAGCCAATTGATAAATCCATTTTTTACCACTCCAGACTTGGAGAAGGACTTTCCAAATCATTAAAGAAAAACAAACCTCCTCGTGAAGTTTACCTATTCTATACTTATGCTTACGAAAGGGTGTTTCACAACTCACTTATTGAAGGGCACATTTGGGGAGAAAGTAGTCCACATTTAGAAACTACTGAACCCAATATCCATCATCATAGAGTAGGAATTGCTTTTGGGGGCGTTGGTGTTGATTGGCATTTTTCTGTTCACAGAAATAGTCCTGAAACAACGGAAGCGGAGGGTCAAACCTACGGTACAGTAGAAATTATTGCAAGATTCTAAGGTATCAAACGGTAAATCGTAGTTATTTATCTTTAATAACTACTAACTATTCGTGAGTTTTAATACCAAATTCCAACCTAATTGGATAAATTAGTGTTATATATCTTGTGTTTTGACATTAAACCTACGTAAGAGGTACAATCCATTTACCTTAAAATTCAATGACAAACTAGAGATTGATTACGCACTAAATCAATCTGAGCAGGATCGTTTTGGGTTTAAACTTGTCTTTTTCATTATCTGTGCACTCAATCTGGTTTTCATCTTCGTAGAATATGTTCGCCTTGAAAACTTTTCAGATGCTATACTTTCTCGTCTAATTCTTGAGATTATATTGATCGCAACCTTGTGGGGGTTTTATAAAATTCAGAATAATCTAAAGTTATCTCAGCTATACGCCTTTTTTTCTACGATTCTGATCTACTCAATGATTTTGATCACAGATTACAATACTCAATTGTATAAGCTGTTTGTTTCTAATACAACCACTACTTTCTTTTATATTATTGCTGCCGTAGTGGGTTTAAGATTTCGATTTTCCGTTCTCCTTAACCTATTCATCATCACTCTTTTTATATGGTATGCAAAGTACATCTCTTCTGAACCATTGTTGATGGAGCAAATTCCAAATGTGGCTTCAAATATGGTAACGAGCTGTATGATCGGATATCTACTGGAAAGAACCAGTAGGATCTTATTCATGAAAAATGTTCAAATCAATGAGAAAAATGAGATCATCCGCGGTGTCAATGAAAAACTTTCAAGCCTTAATGACATAAAAAACACCCTGATCACAGTACTATCTCACGACTTGAAGTCACCCTTAAACTCTCTTAAAGGATTGTTAGCTCTGAGATCCTCGAACGCTCTGAGCAAAGAAGAAACAGATGAAAATTTTAATAAAATTGAGAGCCACGTCAACAAGCTATCTAGTTTTATTAGTCAAACCATTTTATGGGTTAAGAGTCAAATGGGTGGCTTTACGGTCAAACATGAAGTGATGGTGTTGAACGAAGTAGTTGATAAGAATATTTCAATTTTTGAAACGCTATGTAATCAAAAGAACATCAAAATCATCAATTCTATTCCTGCGAATCGCCAAATTGAATCTGATGTTGAAATGATCAACATTATTCTAAGGAATTTAATTGGCAACGCTGCAAAGTTCAGTCACAGAAATTCTACGATAGATATTAAGGAGATAATTGAAAATAGTAGCTATGGAATAGCTGTTGAAGATAGAGGCATTGGAATACCAAAGGAAAAGCTCAACGCTCTCTTTAAATTCAGTAAGGATAGCACTCCTGGAACTGATCATGAGAAAGGAACCGGACTCGGCCTGGCGCTATCCTTTGGTTTAATGAAAAAATTGAATGGTAATCTGGAGGTTTCCAGCAAAGAAAAAGAAGGTACTACTTTCACAATGAGATTTGAAAAGCTCAACTATTACGAAGTGAAAGAAGTACCTGTTCAATAGATCAAATTGCAGAAGGAATTTGTTCCAGTTTTACCGGGTCGGTATCCTTGAATGCTTCTCTTGGTTTGAGGTTCAGCGTTTGAAACATTTCCTGGTCACTAACAACATCGGGGTTTGGAGTAGTTAGCAATGTATCTCCGGCAAAAATCGAATTAGCTCCTGCTAGAAAACATAAAGCTTGCTCTTCTACCGACATCCGTACTCTACCTGCTGATAGTCTTACCATGGCTTTTGGCATAATTATCCTAGCTGTCGCTATCATCCTAACCATTTCCCAAACAGAAACTTTTTCCTGTTCTTCCAGAGGTGTTCCAGGAACAGGAACTAAAGCATTTACTGGTACAGATTCCGGATGCTCCGGTAAGGTGGCAAGCGTATGAAGCATTCCAACCCTGTCTAAATCACTCTCCCCCATGCCTATAATACCACCAGAGCAAACCGATATTTTTGCTTCACGAACGTGATTGATGGTTTCCAGCCGGTCATCAAAATCACGAGTAGATATTATTTTATCGTAATTTTCTTCACTTGTATCGATATTATGATTGTACGCATACAATCCAGCATCCTTTAGTTTATTCGCTTGTTCCTGCGTTAACATCCCAAGAGTACAACAAACTTCCATACCGAGCTTATTGATACCTTTAACCATGTCCAGTACCTTATCAAAGTCTCTGTTATCTCGAACTTCGCGCCATGCTGCACCCATACAAAATCTGGTGCTTCCGTTCTCCTTTGCCTGGACAGCCTTGCCTAAAACTTCATTGACTTCCATCAACTTATGCACCTTAACATCCGTATGGTATCGAGCTGCCTGTGGACAGTATGCACAATCTTCCGGGCAACCTCCGGTTTTAACTGATAATAAGGTGCAAACCTGAACTTCGCCCGTATTGTGGTGTTCTCGATGGGCTTGTGCCCCTTCGAATATTAGGTCAAGAACAGGCTTGTCGTATATCGCTTTAATTTCTTCTATAGTCCAGTTATTTCTTATCATACTTATTGTATCTCTAAATCAAATGGAAGCCTCGCCATGATACCGTTGTATTGCATCATTTTTTCAGCTTTATCTACATATTTTGTTAAAGCTCCGTATTTCTCCTCAACATAGTAAGTTTGAACATTACTTACAATGTCCTCAAAAAGCTCTTCGAATAATGGTTTCTGGCGTGGAAGGTAAACGATTCTATATTCATCTTCTTCTAACCCTGCAGACTCGGCTGCTATATTAATTGCATCGTTATATCCTCCGAGCACATCAACTAGCCCAACTTCCAGAGCATCTTGTCCAGTCCAAACACGGCCTTGAGCAAAAGTATTAATTTCTTCGACGGTCATATCACGCCCTTCAGCAGCTTTAGAAATAAAGGTTTCGTAACCCTCTTCCACCATATTTTGAATAATCGCTTTTTCAGCGTCGTTCAAAGGTCTGCTCACTGTTAACAGGTCTGAAAACTCTCCAGTTGAAACGACGTCTGTTGTAACTCCAAGTTTATCTTCAAAAAAGGATTCCATATTGAAGATCATTCCAAATATTCCGATCGAACCCGTTATTGTATTTGGCTGAGCGACTATGGTATCGCAAGCCATAGCCATATAGTAGCCTCCCGAAGCAGCTACGTTCGACATCGATGCGATGACCGGCTTTACTCGACTGGTTAACTCTACTTCTCTCCACATCACATCCGAAGCCAAAGCACTACCGCCCGGAGAATTGATCCGCAGCACAACTGCTTTTACATTATCATCTGTTCTAGCTTTTCGGATTTCTCTCGAAAACTTATCTCCTCCAATATTCTCACGATCACCTTCTCCTCCAACGATATCGCCTTCCGCGATGATTACAGCAATCTTATCTTTCTTGTAATCTCCTCTATTAGAATTCAGAAATGAGGCATACTGGTTTAAAGAAACTGTTTCAATGTCTTCATCTTCCGATATGTTAATTTCGTCTTTAATCCAGGTAAGAACCTCATCTGTATATTTTAATCCGTCGACTAATCCGTACTCTAAAGCATCAACAGAGCTCCTAACCAGCATTCCATCAGATAACTCTTTCATCTGATCCATACTAAAATCTCTGGACTTTCCTATTTCCTGGAGCAGATGTGTGTTTAAAGAGCTCAGATATTGCTGTTGCTGTTCCCTATTTGATTCACTGAGTTCTGTCAACGTAAAGGGCTCAACGAAGCTCTTATATTTTCCAACTCTAAATATCTGAGGTTCCACGCCGAGTTTATCAAATGTACCCTTAAAAAAAGCGGTAGTAGAACTAAGTCCATTGAGCTCCATTTCGCCAACAGGGTGTAAAAAGATTTGATTAGCTACGGAGGATAGATAATAGGATTTTTCAGAAAAAACCTGCCCGTATGCTATAACCCACTTGCCACTTTCCTTAAACTTGATCAGGTCATTCCGTATTTCTTCAATCATGGCATAACCAGGAGCATTCCAGCTCGCTTTTATATAAATACCTTCAATATTATCATCGAAAGCTGCACGATTTATGGCTCTTTTTACTTCTACAATACTCAAATTGGTTTTTACTCCGGGAAACATTTTGAATGTTTCGTAAGAATCATCTTCACGTTGTTCTATAATCGGCTTATTCAAATCTAAAATCATTATGGATTTAGGCTTAACACTAAATTCCTTCTTCATCGATAAAGCCGAACCTATCCATCCGAGAAAGAATACGCCCATTATTGAAAATATAAATAAGCCTATAATTGTGGCTAAAAGGTTTCTAAAAAATGCTCTCATTGTATCTCTTCGCTTCTTCCTTTATTAATAAAATTATGATTATGTTAATCTACGAAAACAATCATCGGATAGTCTTAATTACTTTATGATCGATCGTATTTATCTTTTAATGGGTTCGAATTTAGGGGATCGATTTAATAACCTGAAATTATGCATGGAAGAACTTAGGAAAGAGGTTGGAAAAATCACCAAAACGTCTTCAGTATATGAAACAGCAGCATGGGGTATCACAGAACAGAACCCTTTTCTGAATCTGGCAGTAGAAATAGTTTCTGATCTTAATCCCTCAGAAATGATTGATCACTTTGAAAGGATAGAAAGAAAATTAGGTAGAAAGAAAGTAGTGAAATGGGGACCCCGAATAATAGATGTTGATATACTATACTTCAATGACGTCATTCTCAAAACACCATCCATACAAATACCTCATAAGGAAATCCAGAATAGAAGGTTTGCCCTCGAACCGATGATAGAGATTAATCCATCATTTCAGCACCCTGTTTTCAACGTGTCGCAAATAGATCTTCTTAAAAACTGTAAAGATCCACTGGATGCAACCAAACTTAATCTCCAAATAGAAGATGGAAATTAAGTATTCTCTATGCTATTTACCTCTACAGAACGATCTACCTTTTTCACTAAACCCTGAAGGACTTTTCCCGGACCTGACTCTATAAACGTTATAGCACCGTCCGAGATCATTGCTTGCACAGACTGTGTCCATCTAACTGGTCCGGTTAGCTGGTTTACAAGGTTTTTTTTGATGACATGAACATCAGAAGATGGCATCGCCGTAAAGTTTTGATAAACCGGGCATACTGGATCGTTGAACTCAGTGGAAAGTATAGCTTCCTCAAGTTCTTTTTTTGCAGGCTCCATCAAGGGTGAATGAAAAGCACCTCCAACCGGTAAAGGCAATGCTCTCTTTGCTCCTGCTTCTTTTAACTTATCACATGCTAAGGAAATTCCTTCATTTGAACCTGAAATCACAAGCTGGCCCGGGCAATTATAGTTTGCCGGAACGACCACTTCTTCAATATCGGAACAAATGTTTTCTACGGTTTCATCGTCTAATCCAATTATTGCTGCCATTGTGGAGGGATTGATCTCACAGGCCTTCTGCATCGCATCTGCCCTTTGCGAGACTAATTTTAACCCGCTTTCAAAAGAAAGGGCTTTGTTAGCTACCAATGCAGAGAATTCGCCTAATGAATGCCCAGCTACCATATCAGGCTGAAAATCAGTCGTGGTTAATGCAAGTACTACAGAATGGAGAAAAATGGCAGGTTGAGTAACATTAGTCTGCTTCAGGTCATCTGCTGAACCTGAAAACATCGTTTCAGAAATTTTAAATCCTAAGATCTCGTTAGCTTGATCAAATAGATTTTTAGCTTTTTCAGATGAATTATAGAGCTCTTTGCCCATTCCCGGAAACTGGGCTCCCTGGCCGGGAAAAATGTATGCTTTCATATTGATTTTCTAAGTTATGTCTAGCCCAAACCTAAACAACTATTAACATACTTCAAATCAACACCGAGATACAAAAATATTAAGAGAGAAACTTCGCTTTTAGATCGGAATTAGGCATTCGACATTGATCAGAACGTCCGAAAATACTGTATCTGTTATTTGCAATAAGCATATAAACCTGATCTCTAAAGAAGCGTGGAATAACGTAAAACACATTCATCAAAGACCATAACCCACCTAGCCTCGAAAAAATCTTTATAGCCGCTGTACTTTTTATGTAATATTCCGAATCCTCAATCAGCACTATACTTTCCAGGTTTTTCACCTGAATTTGATATTTCTTGATCAACTCCTGGGATTGCTTGCTTTGAAGAGAATCAAATCGGAATATATCCTTTTTATCCCTATCAATTAGAAAGTTGACTACGCCATTACAGAGGTTACAGACTCCATCAAATAATATGATGCTTTTATTGTTCACTTTGGGAAACTTGATCGTCTCGAATAATCTGCACCCAACCCTTTATTTCTCCTCTTGATAGAGCTGGATCAAGTGTTAAAAATTCAACATCAGCAACGTAAAAATAAATCCCGGTTGCAAGATCATTTCCGTTGCTATCCCTGCCGTCCCAATTAATTAAAATATTATCCGGGTCAGTAGTTGAGCGGCTATCAAATGAAAATACTTCTCTTCCCCATCTGTTGACGACTAAAAAGTCAACCCCAACTACGAAGCGCGGACAGGTAGTTTGCGCATTGATTGGTATTCTACCGTCCCCATCGGGATTAAAGGGAACCCCAGGACAATTTGTATTAACGATTTCATGAAATGCTTGATACAAATCGTTACATCCATCACCACCGGGGGTAAATACATTAGGGAGATTGTATACAGGGCAATTATCTACACAAATTGGTGCAGATCGCTCACTTTCATTATTACCTCTATCAATACTTGATATTTGATAGCACCCCGCCCTAGTACCAACCTGGGTATGAGTGAACGTATTTATTCCATCTACACCAGCAACCGTTTCAAGCAATTCAAATTCACTATTCAAGGTATCTGACGAGAAATAAATATTGAAGCGAACAGCTGCATCAGTACAAGTATCAGCATCATTCAAAGTCCATTGTAATACATTATCGAACTCATCGGCACTACATAAAGTCTGAGCAATAAAATCTTCACAATCCGCAAGAGAAGATTCAGCAAATTCAAAATCCAATGGTGGACATGGAGGTATTGAATCATTTGGCGTCAATGATACGATCTGGCTATTATTGACTAGCGAATCAAGGGCAGGAATAGTGTCATTACCATAAGACCCAATAGCCGTAACAAAATAAGAATACTCGATCTGATCAGAAAGTTCAACGTTATTAAATTGTCCTTCGTCCACGTAGTTAAATCCACTAAAGTTCACGTCTACGCTATCGATGAGAACTAGTTCTGAAAGGTCAGAAGGGTTTGCATTATCCCTGAAAATAAAATGGAACGGGTGTCTTTGGGTCATATTAGACCAAGGAACTTCAGCATTCCAATTGAGCTCAATTCCTGCTGCGAATGGTGTGGGCTCAATGAATACGGAAGAGGCCCGATTGGAAGTGTCTATTGCAACATCATCAGTTCCTTCAAATGCAATCACTCGATAGTTAAATGGCCCAGCCTCCGTATTTAAGCCTGTATCAACAAACATGGTATCGGATATGATATCAGTTATCGCTTGCTCACCCACGTTTCCTGAGAATCCGGTTGCTCGAATTACTTGATACCTGTATGGCGGAGGTGGAACGTCTAAATCTTCAGGTGCTATCCAGCGTACTAAAATTTCCCCATCTGAAGAACTGGTTGTTAAAACATCTACATTAGTAATTACCGGAGCCGTTGCTTCGATGAGATTACAAACTTCATTAGAAGCAAAGCTTTCACCTCCTGATGGGAAAGGAAATATGGCTACCAGGCGATAGCAGTAATTTGCACCGAAATTCAACCCATCTCCATCGTTATCATCTACATAGGTTGTATCACCAATTGGAACAGTTTCGATTAATTGATATCCTGAACCCGGAGGAATTCCTATCGCATCACATCCTGGCTCGAATTCAAAACTATCTATCCTTCTATAAATTTCCATGAATTGAGCATTTCCTTCACAAAAGGTGTATGGTTCCCAATTTAACTGAATCCTTCTCCCGCTAAGAACTATAGCTGTATCTAAAACCGGTGCCGGTGCCACGACAGTAATATTCCACGTTTCGAAATCAACCAGGTTTGGAGATCCATTGTCAGTTGCTCTGAATGTAGCTTGAAAAGGTCTGGATCTAACATTATCACAGGTGGTTTGCCATCTAAATTCGGTACTAGCGATTACAGGCTGTAAACTATCAAATGGATCCAAGGTAGCTGGATTGTCTACCGCAAAGGGGCCGCCAAAACCCGCGATACGAACCAAGTCACCGTTGATATCATCAGCAGTAATTGTAGCAATTAACTCTGTTCCAGCTTCAATACAGGTATCCATAGGAACCTCCAGATCAGGAGGATCATTTTCGCATTCTTCTACAATAATCTGCATATCACGAACCACAAAACCCAGTTGAATGAATTCTCCATTGAACTCTCTCCATTCTTCCACTATAAATGCAATATTATACTCCCCCATAAGGCCAGGTGTATTCCAGAGAACGGTTCCGTCAAAAGAATCTATATCGAAAGTAGCTGGTGGTGCTCCATCTTCTGTGACAAAGCTCAAAGCAGGATTTGCAGGATCTCTATAACCTCCAACATTAATACCTATATTTTGCCTTGGTATTACAATCCTATAGGCGAGACTATCCCCTTCATCATCAAAAGCACCAGGGTTATGTTCAAAGCGAACACCTGTGCACCCAAAATCAATAGGTGGTACAGTAAACCTTGGTGTATTATTTGGCCCCAGACCAGGCGCTAAAACAATAAATGTTTCAACATAAAATGGTGTTTGCACTGAATTGCTAATATTTAAAACCCCTTCGTTTCTATTGGGTTCTTGATAGCTAATCAAATAAGATTGGAACTGGGCTGGGAAAGTATGTTCAAATATAATTTGGTTGAATTCAACTTGATTACCCAGCGTATCGAACTCTTCAATTACAGAGATTACCCTTGAGTCATTCATCTCCCGTGGTCTGATTATGGGATCTGAGCCATCTCCAAAATTGATAATTCCGTTACCAAATTGAACGTTTGCAGGAGCACCTGCGTCCGTATAAGCAGTAAGAATTATTCTAAATGTTAAAGAAGATTCAGAGAGTCGTATTGCCGTAATGTCTGCCGCACGAATATGAGTCGCATGAATGCTATCTATGTAACAGAAAAAGCCAATGAAAAACGTTAAAAAAATACGACTCCAAAAATTCATTACAGTCCGTGTAATTTAAAGTTGTAAAAGTAAAAGCAATATATTCGTTAAAAAATTCAATTACGCCAATTTCACAGCAAAAATAAAGCCTTAATAATATCTACGATGTCGTTTTAACACGACTGAATACTCGAATTATTGTTTAAGGTACGCCAACTATATTTTAAAATATGTATTTAATTTTTGACACAGAAACTACCGGACTCCCTAAAAATTACAATGCACCCATTAGTGATCTTGATAACTGGCCTAGGTTAGTACAGTTAGCCTGGCAAATTCACGATCACAAAGGAAGTCTAATTTCTGCTCAGAATTATATCGTAAAACCGGAAGGATTTACCATACCCTTTAATGCCAAAAAAGTCCATGGTATCTCTACTCAAAGAGCAATACAAGAAGGGTATCCTCTTGAAAAAGTCTTGATTGAGTTTGAGCAAGATTTGAAGAAAACCCAGCTTGTAATCGGGCACAATGTTGATTTTGATATCAACATTACCGGAGCAGAATTCCTGAGGGCTAATGTTCCTTCCCAGCTTGTTAAAATAAAGAAGCTCGATACCAAAGATTCTTCTACAAACTATTGTGCTATACCCGGAGGTAGGGGAGGAAAATATAAATGGCCAACCTTAACCGAGCTTCATCAAAAGCTATTTGGTATTCCTTTCGATGATGCTCATGATGCCGCTTATGACGTAGCAGCAACCGCAAAGTGTTTTTTCGGATTGATCCATGAACAAGTCGTCAAACCATTTGATGAAACTCCATATCATGAGATCGTTTATGAAGAGCCTGAATTAGAGGAAGCTAATTTTTCCAGAACAGAAGAAAAGGATGATCATAATCAGCAACCTGATCATACTGCTGCAACAGAAATTGAGTCAGACTTTTTCCACCTTCATGTTCATAGTCAGTTTTCGGTATTACAAGCAACCTCCAGCGTAAAAGACCTTGTTAAAAAAGCCAAGGAGTTGAATATGCCATCCGTTGGATTAACGGACCATGGCAATATGTTTGGATCATTTAAGTTTGTTAAGGAAGCTCTTTCCATCGGAGTTAAACCAATAGTGGGTTGTGAGTTTTACGTAGCGGAAGAGCGTACTAAGCTAAAATTCACAAAAGAAAGCCCTGACAAAAGATTTAACCAGATCCTGCTAGCAAAAAATAAAGAGGGTTATCATAACCTGACCAAGCTTACATCTTACGCCTTTATTGAGGGTAATTATGGAATTTACCCAAGGATCGATAAACAACTGATCGAACAGTATAAGGAAGGATTAATTGCTTTATCGGGAGGCATTACCAGCGAAATTCCCAATCTGATTTTAAATGTTGGAGAGCACCAGGCTGAGGAAGCACTACTTTGGTGGAAAAATTTATTTGGTGGTGATTTTTACCTTCAGCTTCAGAGGCATGGGCTAGATGAGGAAGATCATGTGAACCGGATTTTAATAGAATTCGGAAAGAAGCATGATGTTAAAATAGTAGCCGCTAACAACGTTTACTATTCTGATAAAAAAGATGCAGATGCTCACGACATTTTAATATGCATAAAGGATGCAGAGGTAAAATCAACACCGAAAGGAAAAGGTAGAGGAAAAAGATTTGGACTGCCTAACGAAGAGTTCTATTTCAAGAGTCAAGACGAGATGAAGGAACTCTTCAAAGACGTACCTGAAGCTATTGAGAACCTTCAGGAAATTGATCAGAAAATTGAGCCTTATAAATTAGAAAGGGATGTTTTACTGCCTGCTTTTGAAATACCTGATGGATTCGAAAGTGAGGATGATTACCTAAAGCACATTACTTTCAGGGGTGCCAAGAAGCGGTATAGTGAAATCACGCCCGAAATTGAGGAAAGGCTCAACTTTGAACTTGAAACCATAAGAAATACTGGATATCCCGGATATTTTCTAATTGTTCAGGATTTTACTTCGCAAGCCCGGAATATGGGGGTATCCGTAGGACCAGGAAGAGGTTCAGCCGCTGGCTCCGCAGTAGCTTATTGCATAGGCATCACGAACGTTGACCCTATAAAATATGATCTGCTTTTCGAGCGATTCCTTAACCCCGATAGAATTTCACTTCCGGATATTGATATTGATTTTGATGATGAAGGAAGAGAGAAGATCTTAAAGTATGTAGTAGATAAATACGGTAAGAATCAAGTTGCCCAGATCATTACTTATGGTAGTATGGCTGCTAAATCATCTATTCGAGATAGTGCTCGTGTTATGGAAATGCCGCTCCCTGAGGCCAATTCCATAGCTAAAATGGTTCCTGAAAGACCTGGAACTACACTAGACAAGGCATTCGATCAGGTTAAAGAACTTAAAGAGTTTAGCAAGGAAAACTCTCTGAAAGGAGAAGTACTCCGACAAGCCAAAGTTCTGGAAGGCTCTATTCGGAATACGGGAATTCATGCCTGTGGGGTGATCATCACTCCGGATGATCTAACGAAACTTGTTCCCGTAGCTGTTTCAAAAGACTCAGACTTATTGGTAACCCAATATGATAACAGTGTTGTCGAAAACGCGGGTATGCTAAAAATGGATTTCCTTGGTCTGAAGACTTTATCCATCATCAATACAGCCATCAGAAATATTAAAAATCTGCATAAGGTAGAAATCGACCCTGATGAGATTCCACTTGATGATGAGAAGACCTATGAATTGTATCAGAAAGGCTTAACTAATGGTACATTCCAGTTTGAGTCTCCCGGAATGCAAAAGCATCTGAGAAATCTCAAACCAGATAAATTCGAAGATCTTATTGCCATGAACGCCTTATACAGGCCAGGGCCCATGGAGTATATACCAAATTTCATCAGTCGTAAGCATGGAAGGGAGGAGATCAGTTTCGATACGCCTGAAATGGAAGAATTTCTTGCAGAAACCTATGGTATAACTGTTTATCAAGAGCAGGTGATGCTCTTGTCCCAGAAACTTGCAGGCTTTACCAAAGGTATGGCCGATTCCTTGAGAAAAGGAATGGGTAAAAAGAAAAAAGAGATCATAGACGAGCTGAAACCAAAATTTATTGAGGGATGCTCAAAAAACAATATTCAAGAAAAGACCGCAGAAAAAATATGGAAAGACTGGGAGGCCTTTGCGGCTTATGCTTTCAATAAGTCTCATTCTACCTGTTATTCCGTAGTCGCATTTCATACTGCATATCTCAAAGCCCATTATCCGGCAGAGTACATGGCTGCCGTGTTGACCCATAACCAGAGTAATATTGACAAGGTAACTTTCTTTATGGAAGAATGTAAGGCCTTAGGTATAAATGTTCTTGGGCCAAGTGTGAATGAATCAGGAGTGAACTTTACTGTTAATAAGGAAGGTCAAATCAGGTTCGGCTTGGGGGCTATTAAAGGTGCAGGAGAACACGCTGTTCAGTCTATTATTACCGAGCGGGAAGAAAAAGGATTGTATGACGATTATTTCGATTTCATTTCAAGGGTAAATCTAAGAGCTGTAAATAAAAAAACGCTTGAATGCCTTGCTATGGCTGGCGGTTTCGATGCATTTCAGGAATATCATCGAAAACAATATCTGGTTGGATCAGGAGAAGAGCCCAACCTGGTTGACCTGGGAATTAAATATGCTCAAAGGATTATTCAGGAAAAAGAAAGTGCGCAGGTTTCCCTGTTTGGAGGAACTGAATCTGAAGAAGTAAATAAACCTCGGGTACTTCCTGTTGAGCCTTATAGTGATCTTGAAAAGTTGAGGATAGAAAAAGATGTTGTAGGATTTTATATCTCCGGACATCCTTTGGACCAATACAAATTCGAAGTACGCCACTTTTGTAATACCAATCTTAGTGAGTTAAAAGATCTTCAAAAAGTTTCAACAAAGAAATCCATAAAAATAGGTGGTATAGTAAGCGACTTCAACCATCGTATTTCCAAAAATGGAAAGCCCTTCGGAACCATCACTTTAGAAGATTACGATGATAGTTTCACGTTTTTCTTGTTCTCTGATGATTATACGAAGTTCAAAGAATACTTCATGCAAAGCTGGTTTCTGTTTATAGAAGGAACCGTGACTTTCCCTCAATGGAAGAGTGAACCGGATTTCAAAATTCTTAAGATCGATCTTTTGAGCGAGATCCGGGATAAAATGTGTGGTGGGGTTCAAATTAATTTTCCGATTGAACAGCTTAGCCTTGAAGTGATCGACAATCTTGAAAGGTTAAGCGAAGAAAATCCTGGCAAACAACTAATAAAATTTATCGTACAGGATAGAGCTGAAAATATATCCATTGAGATGCTCTCCAGAAAGTATAAAGTAGAACTTAATGATAAAGTACTTTCCAAATTGGAAGAAAACGATTCAATGGATTTTATGCTAATGAACAACTAAATGAGAAAGTTGTAACTGAGCCGACTTTTACCGGCGAACATAAATATTATCTTTGTCGTTACCTTGAAATAATAATAAATAGAAAAACTATGGGAAAGGCACTAGAAATAACAGATAGCAATTTTGAAGAAGTAATAGGTTCTGATCAACCCGTTTTGGTCGATTTTTGGGCTGAATGGTGTGGTCCTTGTAAAATGATCGCCCCAGTAGTTGAAGAATTAGCTGGCGATTACGACGGAAAAGCTGTAATCGGTAAAGTAAACGTTGATGAAAATCCTAACGTTTCCGCAAAATTTGGAATTAGAAGTATACCTACTTTATTGGTATTCAGAAACGGAGAGATCGTAGATAAGCAAGTTGGAGCAGTTCCTAAAGGCGTATTAGCTCAAAAAATTGATGCTCAACTAGTCTAATTCAAGATTTACTTGAAATTAATAAAGCCTCATTTCGATGTTTCGGGATGAGGCTTTTTATTGGTGATCCCATAAAAGACATCCGATATTTTTAAAACATCAGATGTCTGATGATTTTCAAAAAAATTGTACAATAGCAACTCTTAACAGTATTTTCGGAATTAGCTATCAATTTATTGTAACTAATCTTTTCCTTTCATAATGGCCCATCCCAAAACCAGAACCCAAGCGATCAGGAAAAAACACCCTAGGAAAATTGATAGTAGAGGATAAGTCTCTAAGAATCTGAAAATCACAGCGGTCAAAGGCTGAATCAATAGAAGTAGAGCAATTATTTTGAGTGCCCTAAGCCAACTATTTTTCTTTATCCTTCTCACTCCTAAAAGGTATCTTCTCATTAAATATTTCCTCCACTAACCGAATTAATCGATTTCCAAAAGCATCAATCAGTTCATCATCTAACATATCTCCACTTCTTAGATATTGAATTCCCTGATTGACCTGTTTCAAACTATAAATACCTGCTTTGATCTGTTGATCGGGGTATTTTCGTTTATATAAAAAGACATAAAAATAAGCCTGAAAACCAGATTTATAATCCGGGTTATCGAAATAAAGCCCTACATAATCTTCTGTGGAAAGCTTAGAATAAACATAACGAGACGGCAACTTTACCTTACCTGTTTTATAATCCAGTATTCGTATAACCCCATCTTTATCATCGATCCTGTCTACATAACCTCCCAACCTAGCTTCCTTACCCAAGACCTGAATGCTGTTGTTAAGTTTATTAGTTTCTAAATCCATCAACTTGAACGGTGTATCCGATTGATCCTTAATAAGAACCTGTTTGATCACTTCAGTAATGATAGAGTGAAACAGCTCATTTTTACCCTTTAGCTCCTTTGAATCTTTTATAATTCTTTCGCTAAGCAGTGAATCGAGAACGAAAGTCTCTATTTTTTTAAAGTTTAGTAGAGGTTTTATTTCCTCTGATGAGATAGCTTTACCAATGAAAGGTTTATAGATTTCTTCGAGAGCTTTGTGTATTGTATTTCCGATCTCTCTGGGATCAAAATCATCTTCTAATTCTTCGGGCTCGCGAATACCAAGTACATTTTTAATATAGAATTCAACCGGATCTTGTAAATAATTAAGTAATGCTGTCGGCGAAAGATATTTATTACCTGAAGGCTCCCAATATTTCCGAAGTGCGGACATCACTTCTTCATTTTTATGAATAATCCGTTCCGTATTTTCTACTGAATTTGTATGTCTATCCAAAACCGAAATTTCATTCAGCTCAAAGTCTGATTTCTTAGTTGAGTTTTTCAGTTGAGCTACAAAGCGACTGATTTCACCAGCCCCATCATAAGACAATTGAGTATCGTAAATGAGGTGGATATTCTTTGCCCGCATTAGTAAACGTTTAAAATGATAGGCATAAATAGAATCCTGATCCTCAAAAGTGGGCATTTCATAGGCTTTTCTTAGCCCAAAGGGGATGTAGGTGCTGTAACTTCTTTCTGAAGGCAAAACACCTTCATTCACAGAAAGCACTATCAAATTTTCAAAATCCAAAGAGCGGGTTTCTAAAAAACCCATGATCTGAAGGCCATTGAAAGGCTCTCCTGAAAAGGGTATTTTCAAAGAATGAATCGTATCCCTAAACAGTTTTTCCTGCTCCTTTACTTCGAAAGTGAGCCCCCCTTTATGGATAGAACCAATTAGTTGTTTTAGATGACGAACCAAATGATAAACCACTTCCTGAGAAATCGGATCCAGTTTTTCCCTGAAGGAATAATAAATCTCTACCAGGAATTCGCTTAAAGACTGGAAAGCATCTTTATCATTGAGAGCATCCTTAATAAAACTGATGGGCTTTATGGAAAGAAAATCTTCCAGGTCTTTAGCTGCAAAAACATAAGATCGACGCAGCTCTAGTTTCTGATTTTCCGGAAGAATAGATTTTATAAACGGATGTTCAAAAAAGTCTTTAACATTCGACTTTAGAAAATATATCTCTCCCTTCTGAGTCTTTTCAATGTTTAGGAGCTTCAAAAAAGAGATCGCCAAATTACTAATTGGGTTCTCTCTTAAGGGATACCCCATGGTAATATTAAGCTTGAAATCATCTGGCATATTGAATAATAGTGGAGTTAGCAGACTTTCATCTGCTAAAACGATTGCTGATCTCAAATTCCCCAGACCTTCTGATTTCACCAGACTCCCTGCTAGCTGGCTTTGCTGCTCTGCACCGGAACAACCATAGACGTTGATCTTTTCAGTTGATAAGTGATCACTAGAAACAATCCATTTACTGCGATCATGTGGCCATTTCTTACGATATTTTTTAAGAAACGTACCGGCCTCTTCGTCTTTGTCAAAAAAATATTCTGAAGCATCCCAATAGATAACTGCTTTATCAGCCTTTAGAAGATAATCAATAATATGTTCTTCAGATTTAGTTAGCGCATTGAATCCTCCAAAGACAATGTTTTCATAGGAACAATCATTATATCCATTCTCTAGGTCTGCACTAAGGCTTTTATAAAGCATTCCAGCATAAGCAATTTTCTTTTCCCTCAACCTTTTTTGAAAAATGGAATACACTTCCGAAACCCGTATCCAAGTCCTCAAAAACTGTGAGATAAGAAGCGAATTTTCATGATCTTCAATGGAATTCCTGAAGTTCCTTAATGCTTCTTTTGCATCATCTGAATGGAATACAGCCTCAATGTCTTTTAAATTCTGAAGATTTCTATAGAGCATCTCCGGGTCAACCAAGTATCTATCAACCTCATCAAAATCTCCCAACACTATTCTTCCCCAATCGTAAAAACTATCGAACGTGATCTCTGGCTCAAGGATTTTGTAAGATTCAAAGAGCTCAAGGATCAGCTCAAACTCACTGGCTATTCGTTTTCCCGTTAGCTTAACTATAAAATCCTCGATGCTAAATACATCAGGCGACCAGAATGCTTTGTCCAGGTATTTCTTTCTAATGATCTGTTTGAAATAAGCCCCTGCCCTTTTAGTCGGAAATACGTAGCAAGTGCTCTTGAACTGATCAAGGCCTGTGTAATCTATCTTGTCTGCGATTGCATTTAAAAAAGTTGTCCTCATGCAACCTTCATTACTTTCCGGGATTCTACATAGAGTAAGTACTTTTGAATTCTTTCAAATCCCATTTTACTGATTACACTTGCATATGCATTAAGTTGATGCTTATGATCACTGGATTCTTTATCCTTTTTGAAGTCAATAATGATGGCTTCATTTCCCTTCATTAAAACCCGATCCGGTTTATATATTCTTCCATCGTACCAGATCTCCCTTTCCCGAAAAACATCCCAGTCCGTCTCAAACCATAGTTGAACCTCTGGAATCTTCAAAATGGATTCAACATCTTCTATTAAGCCTTCAATTTCTTTTTGCTCTAAAAAACCTTCTTCTTTGAGATAATTGATCGTTTTGGTTAAAGATTCAGCCGAATCAAGGTGTTCAAATATGATATGAATTTTAAGCCCTCTTTTAATCTTTTCCGATGACTCTGTTTCTAACAATCGGAAAAAATGATCCGATTGCGATCGAAGCTCTAGCTTTTCGCTGCCTTTCGAAGAGATAAGCGATTCAAGAATATAAGTCTCTTTTTGAGGAGCATTGCTTTCCAGCTCTTTCTTACTCCTTTTTCCATATTGAAAAATCCCATTGTCTGTAACAAAGTCATTTTTATAGATAAAGTCAGGATTTTCAAGCACCGACTGCAAGACCAGGTTCAACTTGCTTGGATCTTTAAGCTTTTTAACACGCTCACCAGCTATGTAAAGACGTTCTCTAGCTCTCGTAAATGCTACATAAGCTACATTCACCCGATCTAAAAGTCCCTGAATAAACTCTTCGTGATATGCTTCTGCAAAATGAGATTCTTTGAGTTTTTCTGAAAAATTTAAGGGAAGCATATTAAATACGCTGTAATCTTCGGAAAGGCTTTCCGTCCAAATGGTAGTTCCGGGCCTGGTTTTCATCAGAAAATCAGCAAATGGAATCATAACTACCGGCGACTCCAAGCCCTTCGATTTGTGGATCGTTAAAATCTGAATAGCTTCAGTTTCATTTTGACCCTCAACCTTTAAAGATTCTTTTTCTATTTCCCACCAATCCAGAAACTGGTTCAAGCCGACAATACCTTTTCTTCCAAGTTGCGAAACATTATTTAAAAAGGTTTGCAGATAAACATCTTTATCGCCTGGTAAAAGTACACTCAACAATACCTGGATGAGTTCATAAGGCGACCTGGATTCGAGGCCTTCCTGGTTAAATAATCCAAAGAGTCCTGATAAAGTCTCTTCATTTACCTCAAACTCCTTTATACCTTTAAAATCAACATACTTTAAAGCAAATTGAACTCTGAAAAATCGCTCTTCAGGGGAGTTAATTACTTTAATTGCATCCACTAAGAGATCTACTATAGCTGCATTTTTCAATAAAAGAGCGTTTTCTGTAACACACGGTATTCTTTGATCAGCCAAATACTCAGCTATTTCAATAGCCCTTGCTCCCCTATCGACTAGAATCATAATATCTGAAAAGGCGTATCCATCAGCGATGCATTCCTCTATATGATTTAGTAAATTCTCCAGAAAAGCGATATTCAAATCTTCGTGCTCATCTTTATTAAGCAAGCTTACCTTGACGTAACCATTACTATCTTTTTTAGGGTTTTGTCGAATGTCCGAATAAGCTTTATCTAGTAAATGGGGTTCTTTTACATCCTCAAGGTTTTTTAATAACTCCACAGCTAAAGGAAAAAACTGATTATTGAAATCCACGATCTCCTTGCTGCTTCTCCAGTTATTATTCAAAACTAATTCTTCGGTCTCGTCCCGATAGATCTCTAAGTCTTCCTGAACCTGATTCAATAATAAATTCATATCACCTCCTCTCCATCTGTAAATGGATTGCTTTACATCTCCAACAATCAACACATCATTTCCCGAACTCAAAGAGCTGAGAATAAGAGGTTTCAGATTTTCCCACTGATAGGAGGAGGTATCCTGAAATTCATCAATCAAAATATGCCTGTATCGACTTCCAATCTTTTCAAACAAAAAAGGAGCATCGTCCTCCTTAATCGTTTGCTGGACTATAGAGTTCGTATCCGATAAAAGTAAAAGGTCATTTTCATCGCGATAGCTTTTAACATTCTCACTTAATGCTCCTAAAAGAGCGTAGGAATAATAATTCTTAAGCATTTCCTGGGCTGAGATATAATCAGCCCAATTTTCTTCATATAGTTTTAATAATTCCCTTGATCTTTTTAACAACCCATTACCCAAAGCCAATTCAATTTGATCTTTTTGAGGGGAGGTTTTAGAATACCAGCCTTCGTTCTCGGAGATCGTTGTTTTAAACGTATTTGTGAGTTCAAGTCTTTTTTTGGAAATGCGTTCGAAGATCAGGGCAAAGCTTTTAGAGCCTCCTCTGAAGTCGGTTAAAGCAAGACCAGTCTTCTTTATAATTTCCAGGCATTCACTAGAAATTCGAGCCGCCGTTTTTTCAAATTCCAATACTGTTTTACGTATTGAAGATATTTGTTCACTAAGCTTATCAAGCTTCATAAACCCATTCCTAAAGCCCATCTGAATTTCTTCCTTGAAAAGCTCTTTTGCCAAATCAGTAATCTGATAGTCGATATCCCAACCTTTATCTTTTTCGATTTGGCTTAGAGAAAATTCTTTTAACCATTTTCCAATCTGGCTTTCTTTCTTTAGATCACTATATAACTTTCTTACTGCATACTCTATGGCTAAATCATTTCCTAATTCGATCTCGTATCTTGAAGACAAGCCCAATTCACGTGCACAACTTTTCACCACTCTTGTAAAAAAACTATCGATGGTACTGATCTCGAAACGAGAATAATTGTGAAGGATATTCTTATACGCTAATGCAGCATTCTTCACGATATTAATGTACTCTCCAGCGACTGAAAAGTCATTTTCCAAAGACATTTGAAGATCACTTCCGTTATTATCTGCTATACCAGAAAGTTCTTCTAGTATCCTCTGCTTCATTTCACTAGTAGCCTTATTGGTAAAGGTTATAGCCAATACATTTTTATAGGCATACGGATCTTTTAAAAGGATTTTGATGTATTCTTTTGTTAAGACAAAGGTTTTTCCTGACCCTGCTGAAGACTTATAGATTTTTAAAGACACTCTTAAAACCGATTTATTGAATATAAACAAAAAGGCCTCACTTCGAATGTTTCGAAGTGAGGCCTTTTAGAAAATACTATTCTTATATCTAGACTAGATGCTTATTCCAATAAAAGAAAGGAAACCTAATCCCATAAGCCCTGTAAGAAGCATTGTGATGCCCAAGCCTTTCAAACCATCAGGAACATTTGAATATTTTAATTTCTCCCTAATTGCTGCTAAGGCAACAATGGCAAGAAAGAAACCAAAACCTGATGAAAAGCCATATACGGCAGATTCAACTACATTATACTCTTTTTGAACCATAAAAAGTGCTGATCCTAGAATTGCACAGTTCACGGCAATTAGAGGTAAGAATATACCAAGTGAGCCATATAATGATGGGGATACTTTTTCAATAACCATTTCGACAAGCTGAACCATCGATGCTATTACGGCAATAAACATGATATACTGAAGGAAACTCAAATCAACTGTTGCAAAGCTTGCACTGATCCAAGTCAATGCCCCTTCCTTAAGTATAGACTCTTGAATTAACCAATTTAAAGGAACGGTAATGGTCAAAACGAAAACGACTGCTATTCCAAGTCCGAAAGCAGTACTTACTTTCTTGGAAACAGCTAAAAAGGAACACATACCTAAGAAATAGGCAAACACCATATTTTCAACGAAAATAGATTTAACTCCAAGATTTACTAAACTAACGACATCCATAATTATTAAATCTAATGTTCTACGTAACCCGTTTTATTTCTCTGTACCCAGATGAGAAGCCCTAGTATTACAAAAGCACCAATTGAATTTACCATTAGTCCATTATTAGGAAAACTGGACCAGCCAATAGCCTCAAATACTTTAAAACCAAAAACGGAACCTGAACCCAAGAGCTCTCTGAAAAAAGCCACTACAAGTATGATCCAAGCATAACCCAGACCACTACCGAATCCGTCCAATATAGAGTCCAATGGCTTGTTAGCCATAGCGAAGGCTTCTAGTCTACCCATTACAATACAATTTGTAATGATAAGTCCCACAAATACGGAAAGTAGTTTCGAAACATCATAAAAATATGCTTTCAAAACCTGATCAACGAGTACAACCAGAGAAGCTATTATTGATAACTGAACGATGATCCTAATCCTGTTTGGAATCAAATTCCTTAATAAGGAAACGATCAAATTGGAAGATACAATCACAAATATTACCGCAATGGACATTACCAAGGTTGGTTCCATTTGTGTCGTAACCGCAAGGGCAGAACAAATTCCCAATACCTGTACGGTAATGGGGTTATCCTCATTGAGAGGATCTGAAATAATTTTTTTTCTCCTTTTAGATAAGAGGGGTTCAGCCGGTTCCTTTACCTGAACATCCGCATCCACTGTAGCTGTACTCATATTGTTACAATGTATTTAACGATAAATTTGAATTGTTTTTAAGCTTTTTGATATACGGTTGGTAGTAATTTAAATAGGATTCGAGCATCGCATTGACACCCTTGGCAGTTAGGGTTGCACCTGACATTCCATCAACTTTGTGCTTTCCAAGTTCTTCATTATTTCCATTCTCACCTTTAACCATAGTGATAGAAACTAAACTACCGGATTCATCATATATTTCTTTTCCTTTATATCTTCCTTGAATAACTGGGCTTGTTATTCGTGCTCCAAGGCCTGGCGTTTCACCTACATGGTCAAATGCAACTCCTTTGATAGTATTAAAATCAGTATCAAGAGCTACAAACGCCCATATATTATTCCATAATCCATTCCCATACATCGGAAAAATATAAGATTCTGCTTTAGAAGGATCTTCAGAGCTCAAAAACTTAAATACAGGAAGTTTTCGATCTTCAACAGGTTTTTTATACTCCTTACCAATGTTGATGTTCTCTGCAATAAGTTTATTGCCATCTTCATCTTCCGATATAATATTACCCATATGATCGACCACAAAGCTTTCGGTTCGCTCATCATATAATTTTAAAACATCTTCGCTTCCGTCAAGACTCATAACGGCACCAAGAATTTGCTTTTTGGTGTCAAGCTCTACTTGTATTTTTTGAATAGGTTTTAATCCTACGGCTGCTAGAGATAGCAAACCACCCAATACGATCGTAAGAACAACCGCAAAAAGAATTACATAAGTGTTAGACTGTCGCACGTTTTAATCTTCTTTTTTTGTTTCCTTCAATTACATAATGATCAATCAGTGGCGCAAATACATTCATTAATAATATGGCCATCATAATACCCTCCGGATAAGCCGGATTAAATACTCTTATAATTACAGTAATAGCTCCAACCAAGAATCCATAAATCCATTTCCCTCGTTCCGTATGAGCAGCACTCACAGGGTCGGTAGCCATAAATACTGTACCAAACGCAAAGCCACCTATTATAATGTGATAATAGGCTGGCATTGCCATGTAATCGTTCACTGCAAGTACATTTAATAAACCTCCAGCGGCTAAAGCTCCAACTACTACACTCAACATAATTTGCCAACTCCCTACTCCTGTCACTATTAAAATAATGGCTCCAACTAAAGCCATAACAGCAGAAGTTTCCCCAATAGACCCAGGAATAATTCCTAGGGTTAAATTTTGCACGTTAAATAAACCTGCTGACCAATTATAACTAGCCAGCCCTTCCAGAACGGAACCATTAGCAGTACTCGTTCCAAATTCCTGTGCCACAGCTAAAGCAGTAGCTCCTGAGTAGCCTTCAACCACACTTGCATCTCCTATGTACGTCCAAACATCACCTGATAGTTCCCCAGGATAAGCAAAATATAGAAATGCTCTAGCTGTTAACGCTACATTTAGGATGTTCATCCCAGTTCCACCAAAAACTTCTTTCCCAATTATTACACCAAAAGCTGTTCCCATTGCAACTTGCCATAAAGGAACGGTAGGGGGCATAATTAAAGGTATTAGCATTCCCGTTACCAGAAAGCCTTCGTTTACGGGATGCCTTCTAATTGTTGCGAACGTAAATTCTATTGAAAGTCCTGTTGCATAAGAAACGATAACTACAGGCAAAACCACCTGTGCCCCAAGTAGGAATTGCTCTAAAAATGTTACAGCCTGACCCGTTGCTATATGATGTTGATAACCAACGTTCCACATACCAAAAAGAAGGCACGGAACCATTGCAATAATCACGGTCATCATCAACCTTTTCAAGTCGATAGCATCTCTTATCTGTACTCCTTTTGCACTAGCAGTACTTTTTGGAGAATAAAGAAGGGTCTCATGAGCTTCGTAGATATAATAAAATTTCTCCCACTTACCCCCTTTTTCAAAGTGTTCTTTCTGCTTATCCAGAAAATCTCGTATCACTTTCATTTATAATCGTTTTAACTATAAAATAATACCTTAAAGGCTATAAAAACCAACAGGTGTTATTAACCTATTCTTATTAAATCTAGTCCTTCCCTAACTATTTTTTGAACGTCATGTTTTGATACGTCCACGAACTCACAAAGAGCTAAATCTTCTTCAATAACCTCGTAAATCCCGAGCGCCTCCATCTCATCATAATCTTCAGCCATAATAGCTTTCAAAAGATGTACAGGAAGAATATCCATAGGAGTAACCTTTTCAAAAACTCCTGTCTGAACGAAGGCTCTTTTTTCGCCTCTTGTATTCGTATCTAACTCGTACTCCTTATTTTTACCATTCAAAAATGATAGAAGCCCAAAAGCTCTCTGGAAGCTTAATTTTTTCGCGGAAGGTAAGATCCATCCGAACATTTCATGATAATCCCCTTCAGGAATAACAGAGATCTGATTGTGATAGAATCCAAGATAACCTTCTAAAGCTATTTTTTCTCCGGTAAGAGGGTTTCCAGATATATATCTTACATGATCCCCTTCTATATTACCTTCTACAACTTTTTTGATTGCAGTACCTGCATATATTTTCATATACTTAGGCGATTTCACTTCCGACCCTGCGACAGAAATTAACTTTTCGGTGTTGTATTGACCCTGTGAAATTAAGCGCCCAATCTCAACAACTCCTATCGGGCTAACCGTCCAAACGATGTCGCCTTTATTAATTGGTTTCAAGTGGTGTATTTGAACACCTACGTTTCCAACAGGATGAGCCCCTTGGAAGTGATTTATCTCTACATCATTTAATCCCTGATAAAGCTGACTAACTTCGCCATCAGCATTTAAATTTAAGTGAACTTTTCCTGCCGTAAGCTTTGCAAGAACACTTAATCCAGCCTGAAAGCTTTCCTTATCATCTTTGAGCGCAAATCCATAATCAGGAGCCAGAGGATGAGAATCAAATCCGGATATGTAAATGTTTAACGGTTCGTCTTCAGGATTAGCTACTATTCCGTATGGTCTTTGTATGATGTGTGGCCAAACTCCTCCTTTTGTAAGGGCTTCAATAAGATCTTTCTTTTCAGCCTGTTTTAAAGATGAGTTATCCCATTTTTTCAATGATTCAAACTCAACTTGCTTATCGGCCAATATTACAACCTCTAATAACTTGCGTTTGGCTCCTCGTTTTATTTCTGCAATTTCTCCACTTACGGGTGAACAGTAATAAACGTCCTCCATCATTTTGTCAAAAAATACTGGAGTCCCGGCTTTTACATTATCACCTTCTTTTACTAATAACTTAGGTCTGGTAATGCTTGGGAAATCAGTAGGCTTCAACGCATAGGTTTCAGCAATTACTGTGTCACCGATCATTTTTTCAGCTTTACCCTTTAAGTTTATATCAAAGCCTTTTTTAAGCTTGATCGTTTTAGACATATCTTGAGATTAATGAGGTTGTGAAATTATACCGGATGTATCAAAAATAATAATTTTTTAGTCATTTAATCTAGTTATTTGACTATTCCAAAACCAACTGGATTATACTTGCATTTGTTCCAGTTCGAGGTTCAAAATTGCAGATTTGACATTTTCCATCAACCACATCGGGGTTGAAGTAGCCCCACATATACCAACGGTACAACCTTGAGTAAACCAATCCGGGTTAAGCTCTCCCTGATTTTCTACAAAAAAAGTGCGTTCATTTTGTTGCTTACACACATTATAAAGCACTTTTCCATTCGAACTTTTCTTTCCTGCTACAAAGACGATAACGTCGTATTCTTTTGCAAACTTTTCTAATTGAGGCTCTCTGTTCGATACTTGTCTACAAATACTATCATTGGCTTTAAAGTCCAATTCTTCAAGCTCTCCGTTTGCTTCTCTAATCCGGTTTTCAATGAGTTCTTTAATCTTATAAAAGCCAGCCGTACTCTTTGTAGTCTGACTAAATAGCACTACCGGCTTTGTGAAATCAATTTTTTCAAGATCATTTTCATTCATGATCACAATCGCCTCCTGGTTGGTTTGTCCCTGTAGACCAATTACTTCTGCATGACCTTCTTTTCCATAAATAACTAATTGACCACTATTTTCCTGAAGCTTGTCATAAGCACCTTTAATCCTATTTTGGAGCTTTAGGACTACAGGACATGATGCATCGATCAACTCAATATTGTTCTTCATAGCAAGCTCATACGTTTCAGGTGGCTCTCCATGAGCACGAATGAGCACTTTACTATCTTTTATATTTATTAAGTCGTCCCTACTGATTACTTTCAGCCCCTTCGCATTCAAGCGTTCGACTTCCATATCGTTGTGAACAATATCGCCGAGGCAATAAAGCTTTCCAGAGTCTTCCATTTCATCTTCGGCCATTTGAATGGCAAACTCAACTCCAAAGCAATACCCCGAATTTTGATCTATAGTTACTTTTATATCGTTCATATACTTTTTTGTCTACTTTTCTCTGTTTCAACCAATTTTGTGGTCGTCAAGTTTAATATTTTGTCTACTTGTTCCTGAAGTGTCACGTGGGTGGTGTCAATTTCAAAAGCCTCGTCTGCTTTTCTTAATGGACTTTCCTTACGGGAAGTATCCAGAAGATCTCGTTTCCGAAGGTTTTCCATAATTTCCTCCAAGTCTACCAGCTCCCCTTTTTCAAGCAATTCCTTTTGCCTTCGTTCCGCTCTTTTCTGAAAATCGGCAGTCATGAATATTTTCAACTCCGCACCTGGGAATACTACCGTACCAATATCTCTGCCGTCCATCACAATTCCTTTTTTCTTTCCCATCTTCTGTTGCTGAGTAACCATGGCTCTTCTCACCTCGGGAATGGCACTGACTTCACTTACTTTTTTGGAGATGTACATTTTCCTGATCTCCTCTTCAACATTTAAGCCATTCAAATAGGTCACGTTTTGACCTGATTCAGGATCATATTTGAATTCAATGTTTATGTTTTCGAGACCTTTGGCTAACTCTTTCGGATTGTGACAATTCAAATAGTTCTCATGGAAATAAAGTGTAACGGCCCTGTACATTGCTCCGGTATCTATGTATCCATAATCCAATTCTTTGGCAACAACTTTTGCAGTGCTACTCTTTCCACAAGCAGAATATCCATCAATAGCCACAATAATCTTTTCCATAACTCAGCAATCCTTAATAGGGCAAGGGATGGGCTTTCCGGGTTTGAGTTTAGAATGTCTTTTTTGTTTTCTTGGTTTGGAGGAAGCACAGGATTCTGCCGTCATGGAAATGACAGCGAGGCTTAGCGTCCAAATTAGAATTTTCTTATACCAGAGCTTTTTCACGATGGCTCAAAGATAATAAACAAAGAAAGTTATATTGAATGAAGTAATAGAATACTAAATATTCAATGAGTTTAAATTCATTTTCAATCAAGGGAAACCTTGTCAATATCCATGAAAGGAGTATTAAGCCTTCTGAAATAATAGTGGAAGAGGGCATGATCAAAAAAATAAATGTAATCGATGAATCGGTTAATGGGTTTTTAATGCCTGGGTTTATTGATGCCCACGTCCATATTGAAAGTTCCATGCTCGTGCCCACAGAATTTGCCAGGATGGCCGTTGTTCATGGAACGGTAGCTACGGTTTCCGACCCTCATGAAATTGGTAATGTACTTGGGGTAGAAGGTGTGAATTTTATGATCGAAAACGGTTCTGAGGTCAACTTCAAGTTTTACTTTGGAGCCCCTTCTTGCGTGCCTGCCACACCTTTTGAAACCGCTGGCGCACAAATTTCCATGGAGCAGGTTGATGAACTACTTTCCAGAAAGGAGATAAAATACCTCTCGGAGATGATGAACTGGCCAGGAGTTTTGAATGATGATCCGGAAGTTAAAGCAAAAATCGCTTCAGCTGTTAAACACGGTAAGCCTGTAGATGGGCACGCCCCGGGTTTGAAAGGAGAACAGGCAAAAATTTATATTGATGCTGGCATATCTACTGATCACGAATGTTATTCAGCTGATGAAGCTCTGGGTAAGCTCAATTATGGAATGAAGATTATCATTCGGGAGGGTAGCGCTGCAAAGAATTTTGAAGCCCTATATCCATTGTTGGAAGATCATTATGAAAATATGATGCTTTGTAGCGATGATAAACATCCTGATAGTCTTGAATTAGGGCATATTAATCAATTGGCAGCGAGGGCCGTGGCGAATGGCATAGATAAATTCAAAGTATTGCAAGCGGCATGTTTGAATCCGATCGAGCACTATAAACTGGATGTCGGACAACTTAAGGTAGGCGACCCAGCTGATTTTATCGTATGTCATGATCTGGAAAACTTCCAGGTTAAGGAAGCTTATATCAATGGGAAAAAGGTCTCTGAAAATGGAAAGAGTCTAATCCCTCAATTTAAAACTGAGGCGCCAAACAATTTTAATGCTCATCCGATATCTAAAGATTCTTTAGTGGTAGCAGCAGAGGGGGAAAAAATCAGGGTTATCGAGGCCTTAGATGGAGAGTTGATCACCAATGAATTGGTAACTGAAGCACGGATTTTGGATCAAAATGTGGTTTCTAATCCACAAAACGATATTCTAAAAATAGTGGTGGTTAATCGCTATCAACCCACCGAAAACCCCTCCAAAGCTTTTATAAAGGGCTTCGGATTAAAATCCGGTGCCATTGCTTCTTCCGTAGCCCATGATTCGCACAATATTGTAGCTGTGGGAGTTGATGACCAGTCTATTTGTGAAGCGATCAATCTGATCATTGCGGAGAAGGGAGGTATAAGTGCCGTTAACCTAGAAAACAAAAAGATTATAGCCCTTCCGGTCGCTGGACTGATGACCAATAGAGACGGCTACCAGGTATCTAAAGATTATACGGAAATTGATCAAATGGCGAAAGAGATGGGATCTGAACTCGGATCGCCATTTATGACTTTATCTTTTATGGCTTTATTGGTAATACCTAGTCTGAAGTTAAGTGATAAGGGCCTATTTAATGGAAAAACATTTCAATTCACTGATAATTTTATAAACATGGGAAATGAATCAAAAGGAAAAGCAGAATCATATTTTGCTGAATTAGGGAAAAAGCTGGACGATTTGTTTGAAGATATGTCAGACAAAAACAGCGAAGTAAGAAAGGAATTTGACGAACGCTTAGAGGAACTTAAAAAGAGCGGTGAGAAGATCAAAAGTGAGTTTGAGGAATTCACGGATAACAACAAAGACTCTTTCGAGGATGCAAAAGACCGGCTCTCGGAGTTCGGAACAGACTTAAAAACTTCGTTTGAAAAGCTGTTCAGAAAAAAATCTTAAAGTATGGTAAAAGTACTTTTCGTATGCCTGGGCAACATCTGCAGATCGCCAATGGCAGAGGCTATTTTCAAAGACTTACTAAAAGAAAAGAGCCTTGAAAATATAATTGAAGTAGATTCTTGTGGTACTTCGGATTACCATATTGGCGAACCTCCGGATCCCAGGGCTTTAAAAACCTTGGGTGAAATGAATATTGAGACTGATCATAAGGCAAGGCAGCTTGGCGTTGAGGATTTTGAGGATTTCGACTTCGTCATTCCTATGGACGAAAGTAATCTCACAAATACTATCCAACTGATGTCTAAAGCGAAGAATCCTAAAGCCAGGATAAAAAAAATGAGGTTTTTTGATCCTGAACATCCTGATGCTGACGTTCCTGATCCGTATTTCGGTGGGCAAGATGGATTTGAAAAAGTCTATAAGATGCTTCGGAGATCTTCAGAGAAATTACTGAATGAGATCCTGAAATCCAATCCGGATTTAAAACCTGTATGAACCACGATTTTTTAAATCGAATCCTGAAAGAATCTCTCGGTTCCGAAGTCGATGTAACGGAATTCAAAACGCTAGGAGGAGGTTGCATCAATAATGCGATGAAGTTGGAAACCTCTCACGGTCCTTTTTTCATAAAGGTTAATAAAAATGTTCCAGACGATTTTTTCCCAATTGAAGAACAGAGTTTAGATTTTTTAGATAAATACTATCCGGGATCGGTTCCAAAGCCCATCTCTTCAGGGTCGAATTTTCTTCTTACCGAGTTTATTGAAAGCGGTGCAAAAAGAACTGATTATTGGAAATCCCTGGGTGAGAACCTGGCAGAATTGCATCAGGAATCCAACTCTCATTTCGGCTTGAATTTCAGTAATTACATTGGAAGTTTAAATCAATCCAATCAGCAGCACGAAAGCTGGATTGAATTCTTTATTCATGAAAGACTTGGAAAACAGATTAGCCTCGCAAAGGAGAAGGATTTAGGAGATCAGGCAAGCTGGAAAAGTTTTGAGAAGCTTATTCCAAAGTTAGAATCGCTGATTCCTGAGGAAAAACCGGCACTAATTCACGGTGATCTATGGAGTGGGAATTTAATGGTTGATTCAAACGGGCTTCCTGCTTTAATCGATCCGGCAATTTATTTTGGCCATAGGGAAATGGATTTAGCTTTTACGCAACTTTTTGGAGGATTTGATCGGACTTACCTGGATGTCTACAATGAGAATTACCCCTTAGAGCCTGGTTTCTACGAAAGAATCGACCTTCATAATCTTTATCCGCTTTTAGTTCATCTTAACCTTTTTGGAAACTCTTATTTAGGGCAAATAAAAGGCATATTAAGCAGGTTCATTTAACGCTCCTCTGAAAACAGCCCTGTAGTTATTCCGTGTTTTTTGCTCCATTAGAATTTCAAACCCCTTTGTGACTCCGTTTAGAGCTTTAGAATCATAGTTTTTTATGGTGACCAATTTTAAGCCTGAATTATAACTCATTTTAAAAATTCCCACGAAATCCTTCCTCATCTCTTCGAGCAACTCGCTGTTTTCATCCATACAAAAGGAGATACTTACTGCTGAAGTTTGCATTAGGTTTACTGAAATTCGATGATCGTTCAAATAATTAAGAATTCCACTAATATGATCTTCGTTGACGAATGTAAAATCAGCTACCAGGAACGTCATCAATGCCTGATTGAATCTGTAAATGATCGCTGGAGCATGTGGCTTTGTTGATTCCCTCGTGATTAAAGTACCCGGATTATCCAATTCCATAAATGACCTTACACAAAGTGGTATATCATGATTGGCTAGCGGTTTTATCGTTTTTGGATGAATAGCTTTTACGCCATAAAATGTCATCTCAGCAGCTTCCTGGTAAGTCAGTTTTTGGTAACAGGTGGTGACTCTCTCAATTCTTGGGTCGGCACTTAGGACTCCGGGAACATCTTTCCAGATCGTATACTTTTCAGCTTTTAAAGCCGAAGCTAAAATACTACCCGAAAAATCGGAACCTTCTCGACCTAAAGTGGTCGTATGGCCATCATGATTACTAGAGATGAAGCCCTGAGTGATGTATTGAAAGCCTGACTTTTCTATCGATGAAATGACCGTTTTAATTGTTTTGTCCCAGTCTACTAATGCCCCAACGAAATGCTGTTCCGTTTTGATGAGGTCTCTGGCGTCCAACCAAATTAAATCTTGTCCTTGTTCATGCAATGAAGCTTGAATCAGCCTGGTAGAGGCCAGCTCGCCAAAAGAAACGATCCGAGAATAATCTTCGTCGTTGTGACTATTGTGTATGACTTTTCGTTTTAGATTCTCTGTCAGATCATTAAACCAATTAAAGAATTCATGCTCCTTCTCTAAAAGGTTTTCAGCTGCTTCTAAATGAAAATCTCTGAAAGTAGAAATTAACTTTTCAACCTCCGCTTCATTTTTCGACTTCCACACGGATTCCAAGAGGTTGGTTGTTTTACCCATCGCAGAAACAACGACTACCAAGGGCATATCAGCGTATTTTCTTAGAATACCGTGCAGGTTTAGAATAGAATCAGCGTCTTTAACTGAAGCACCACCAAACTTAAATACCTCCATATAGTTCAAAAAAACGTTTGCAGAACTTACTTTCGAGAGACATGTATTACATTTGCAACATAATACTAAAATTATGATTGACGACAGGCATATTGCACTTCCGGTAGGTACAACTTTAGATCGTTTCATCAAAAGAAAACAAGATGGCTTTTCTTACGCTACCGGAGAACTCTCACAGTTGCTTCGTGATATTGCACTGGCCGGAAAAATCATAAATAGAGAGATCAGTCGAAGCGGATTGATAGGTATAGAAGGGGCATTCGGTGAAATGAATGTTCAGGGTGAAGAGCAACAAAAGCTTGATGTTATTGCCAACATCAGGTTTAAGAGGGCTTTAAAAAATGGTGGACAGGTTTGCGCTATCATTTCTGAAGAAGAAGAAGAAATTATTGAGGTAAACAAGGACTGTAGGTATGTAGTCGCTATGGATCCGCTCGACGGTTCGTCTAACATAGATGTTAACGTATCCGTAGGTACCATATTTTCGGTCTACCGAAGGGTTAGTCCGGTTGGAGAAGAAACCACGGAGCAGGACGTTCTGCAAAAAGGAGCAAAACAGGTGGCTGCCGGCTATTTGCTATATGGTTCGTCTTCTATGTTGGTTTACACCACCGGAAAAGGAGTGAACGGATTTACTTATGAAGCATCTTTAGGGGAGTTTTTCCTTTCGCATCAAAACATACAAACGCCTAAAACGGGTAAGATCTATTCTGTGAACGAGGGTTCATACAATTCGTTTAATGAGCCTATCAAGGAATACATTCAATTCTGTAAATCCGAAAACTATTCGGGGCGTTATATCGGTTCTTTAGTTGCAGATTTTCACCGAAATATGTTTAAGGGAGGGATATATCTTTACCCATCCACTGAGAAAAACCCAAGCGGAAAGCTTAGATTACTTTATGAATGCAACGCCCTTGCGCTTATTATAGAACAAGCAGGCGGAATGGCTAGCGATGGAAAACAACGTATATTAGACATTGAACCGAAAGAGCTTCATCAGAGGGTACCACTTTTTATTGGTTCCAAAGAAATGGTTGAACGCGCTGTTTCCAAGGTTTCAGTAGAGGAGGAGCGGGTTTGAGTACTATTTATCCTGTCTTAATTTAAGGGGTACTTACACTATCACCTTATTATATTTGCCTGTTCGCACAAGTCACTCCAACACACTTCCCCTGCCAGAAGACTTGCGCGATAGGGGGGATTATAAAAAACAGCCTGTAGCTAAAAAGGCTAGACCTTTCCCTTCACCTCCTGTTCAAATGAAATCGAAGGATAACAATACCTCGAGTTCAGCTAAAGAAAAGGGTAAAAAATCTAAATAGAGTTCTTTTAAAATTAGGGGGTAGATTTATCTCAACTTGTATAAAAACCACATCTTCTATACCCTAGATAATCTTATTAAAGCAGCTAAGCTGAAGGCGCTGTGATTTGGTAGCGCTCATTACAAATGAGAACTAGCGAGGGTAAAAGCATAACCCAACTAAATCTTCCGTATAATAAATATCATTAATGCCTCTTTCAGGTTCAATACAAATTTCTGTTTCTTGATCATAAGAATAACATTCAATCCCATCCTTATCATATGCATTACTCTCAACATCAAGATGATTTATTGGCTTTAATTTAATCCCATTAATGACTGGCACATTCTCCCGCCTAGATTTCAATTTGAAGTTATAATATTTACCTACAATTACTTTATTACAATCCTCTTTTACCTTTTCACCTCCCGTTACTATTTTAAAGACAGTATCCTGTTTTGTAGCGTATATAATATTCCAAGAGTTTTGCTTCTCTATTGCCTCTATAAGGTACATTTCACTGTTATTCTTCTCTTGAGTGAACCCTTTTGAGATTGCACAAGAAAGAAATATAAGAACCAAATATATACGCATCATATCTCCATATTATTTCAATCTTTGGATAATAACTTTATTACCCTTCTTATCATTAACATACCAATCTGCACTTTTTACACCAGATGGATAAACATTTCCGGGTAACATTTGAAGTTCTTTACCAGCCCCATCATATATTCTTTCAAATATAGATCCAGATTGATTGGTTGCCCTTTTATGTGCTTTATCATAAACCGTACCCTTCTGATTTGATGCTGGAGATGATTGACCTTTCTTTTGAGAAATTAATGCCCCTTGATAAGCTTCTGTTACTTCATGCAACATATCAGCTCCCGGGTTTTCATGTGCATCACTCATAGTACTTAGTACTTCCGGGTTTACTTCTTGATTAGCTAGTACAATATGAACATCATCTTGGACTTCTATTGCTTCATTACCAGAAAATGCTCCTCCTATATAGAGATTTCCAGATTCTGTCGTTGTTGTATTTTCAGCCTTTACATTAACTACTATACTATGATCATCAATAGCATTGGTTAACTGTTGAGCATTTTTAGAAAGCTCGCCCTCACCTACTTTGGTGTAAGTGACTTTACCTTTTTCGTCCTTTGATAGTGTCAACTCAGAACTTACCGATGCTTGAAGTTCATCAAAAGCTTCATCTGAAGCTGAACCAGTAATTACTACGTCGGTTCCAAACATTCCATCAGGATCAATAAACCTTACAGGATTATCATAGGCATAGGTATAAGAAGAGAATCTTCTCATTAAATCAGCAGCAGGATCAACACTGGTAAACCTTCCAATTGCAGGATCATATTGACGTGCTAAGTAATCATACCAACCCAGATTTAATTCGTCCTGTAATTCAAAAGAGTTATATAAGAACGAATTCTGTGGGCTATCCTCCCTGCTAAACCCGTTACCGTGAGCCAGACCAAAGGGATAGTAATCTGTACTCTGAACCACCGGGGAACTGGTATGGGTGATCTTCAAATCATCAAAGTGAACGTAGTTCTGTGTGTTGCTTTCATTGCTCACATACACCAGCAGGTAACCTTCTTTCTCTATGGTTACCGGTGGTAAGGTGATCTGTTCATGGTCTTGTTCTGCTGCTGTGGTCAACTGGCAGAAGCCTAAGGGATGTGGCCCTTCTTCATCGAATTGGTAATCCTTATCTAAGAAGATGTAATTCAGATATCCTCCGGGCACTTCGTCTGTCTGATGTCCGCCTACGCCTACTGCCCCTATCGCCGCGTTCAAACTACTGAACAGCTGACTCGCTGCTTCTCCTCCGGCTACCACCTGGTCGTAACTGTTCACCAATGCGCCTACAAATTCTCCAAACGGAAGGTCTTCTGCGTTTTGGTCGTAGTCATCGTAATAGGCAGTAGTGCTCATCTCTACGATGTCACCTGGGTACACTTTAAGCAGGGTGCCTGGTCCTATGGGGTTCTGGCTGTTTACTCTCGCCGCATAGGTTGATGTTGCTCCTGGTGTGCTATTGGCTGCAAAATAGGGTACGTTGTCGTCCATGTTCAAAAAGATAGACTCTTCTGTTGAAGCGTTGGCTGACTCCATAGTCGCCAACAGTTCTTCTACTTCGGGTTCAGTAGTCGCTACCATGCGTACATTGCCCAGGTGATCGGTCAGGTTGTATTGGTATTCCCATGCACTGTTCTCTTTTGGAATGATCCTCCCTTCCTGATGCTGTGCAAACTGTAGGGCATCGTTCTCAAAGATCAGGTTGCCGATGTAATCGGTGGTTTTAGTAGCGGGCTGGTCTATGCCGTCTTCATATACTTCTTGCCGGAGTTTGATCCCGGATGCATCGTAGATGTACTTAATGGCTTTGTTGTCTTGAAAGGTGACGGTGGTTGGTAGGTTCAGGTGGTTGTAGCTAATCGCTGTAATGTTCTTGTTCTTGTCTTCAACCATGTTCCCATTGGCGTCGTATTGGTAGTCTGCTTCGGTTGTACTGGTGTGGCCGTCTTTGAAGCCTTCTTCTATATTCCCTCCGTCGGTTACGCTTTGTAGTTGGTTACCATCATAGTCATAATCCAATAGGTCAATCACTTCGGCCTGTTCATTGTCTGGTGCCCCGAAACGTACGAGTTCTTCTATATTCCCATTCAGGTCATAATCGATGTGATCTATTCTGTATTTATCTTCTCCTCCGGTAAAGCCCGGGCCTTCGGAATAGTCTGCAAAGGTCAGCCGGTTCATCGGGTCATAGTTGAAGCCGTAGGCTTTGGGGTTATCGGGGTCGGCTACGCTGCCCCATTTCACTCCGGAGATGTTCCCATTGTACTGGGGGATCTCAAAGCCGCTTTCGTAGTACAGTTCCATTCCGAACAGGTCATTATCATCATCGTTGTTGTCTGCCTGGCTAAGGGTGTGGTTGTTGATACTTTTTAACCAGCCTCTGATGTTGTAGCGGTAGTCTACGCTCTGGAAGGCTTCTCCGGTACCCTGGTCTACGTGTAGCTTCTTATCGATCAGTTCGCCCAGTTCGTTATAGGTGTTTTCCAGTATGGTGTTGTTTGATACTGCTGTCCCGGACTGGATGATCTCTTGGTCTACTTGCATTAGGCGGTCTGCATGGTCGTAGGTATAGCTGTCTTTGAAGCTCAGGTCTTCATTGGTGTAGGTGGTCTGGCTTTGGGTTAGGTTGCCAACAAAGTCGTAGGTGTTGGTGGTCCTTATGTAGGCGTCTGTTCCTGCTCTGGGGTCATCGCTGATGGTTTGGATCAAGCGGTAGCGGTCATCATAGTAGTTGATGCTCCTGATCCAGCGGTCTTCTTCTAATACTTTGGTTTTGCTTCCGGTTACTTGTCCTTTGTTCCGGTTAAACAGGTCATCTGCTGTGGTCAGTCCCAGTTCTTCTACGAAGACGAATTCGGGCTGGCTTCCGAAGCTGAAGTTGCGGTTGTCATAGTAGGTAACTGTTAATACTTCGTTTTGGGTAATGTCGGTAGTTGTTGGATAGCTGTTGTTATTGGTATAACCGGTCTCGGTATCGCTGTCATCTCTGTTCTCATAGCGCTCTGTGCCTGTCATGGCCATGATATCCTCCCGGAGCTGGTTCGGTGCTGTGGTGATGGTGGCTATTCCTGTGATGATGGGGCGGTTCAGTATATCGTATTTGGTGTAGGTATACTGGTTATCGCTATTATTTAGTTCTGCTCCTCTTTGGTTTCCGTCCTGGGTCAGGACGAGTCTGTCCCAGGTGTCGTAGTACAGTTGTACGGATTTTGCTCCGGGGACTTTTTTCTCGATCATCCTTCTCCTGCCATCGTATTCGTATTTAAAGGCGTATTTATCTAATATGCTCTGGTCTACTACCTGGGCTTGTGCGTTGTCTTTGGGTCCCAGTATGGTGAACAGGAGTGCCAACAGGATGGGGAGTTTGCATAATGCCCCGGGCTTAGTGGCTGTTTCTTGTTGGGGGATATGTCTTTTTTTACTTTCCATTACTCTCCGCTTACTGGTTTATTGCTGGTCAGGGATTTGGTGTATACGTTGATGTTGTATTCATCGCTGTATAGGGTCAATCCGGGTACGTGGATGTTGGTCATCTCGCATCTGTACTTACCCAGATCGTTTTCTGTGAAGTTGTTCAACAAACAGGTCCTCTCGGTTTCTCCGGCTAGGTCTATCCAGTTCCCGCCTTCGTATTTCTGCCACTGGTACTGATTGCCTTCGGTATCTTCCGCAGCATTCAGTTCATAGCTGCTGCCTACGATCAGGGTCTTTTTGATCTCTTCCAGGTTTTGCTTTTGGGGGGTATAAATCAGATAATCTCTGATCGTAGAACCGGGCATTAAATTAGGAGCCAAGGTGGAAAAATCGAGCTTATTATTCCATACACTTAGAGTAAGAGGACTTCCATAAATATGAGTGTAGGCGCTAAAATTGGGGATAGCACTAAGGCTATTATTACTGATATCTATAAGAATAAGATACTGCTGAGTACCGACATCAATAGGAAGTGCTCCTGAAAAGTTGTTATTTTCAATACTTAGAAAGGATAAGACAGGTAAATCATTTAAAGCCTGCGGAAGTGTTCCTGAAAAGGAACTATTCCCCAATGCCAAAACCTCAAGATTTTGCAGATTGATTAACTGTTCGGAGACCTGACCAGATATGTTTGTTTCATATAAAACTAAGGTTTGTAGCATATTTAAATTATATAGCTGAGGTGGAATTCCTCCATCAATTTCTGAATCAAAGATTACCAGGTTTTTCAACTCTTTCAGTTCTCCAATGCCCTCTGGTAAATTACCTGTAAGATTATTAGAACTGTAGGTAAGGCCGGTTACATCGCCATTGGTAACATTTACACCATGCCAATCCCTGAATAGATTATTATAGTAATAGTTAAGTGTGTCAAAATCACTCAAAGAAGGCCAACCCGATCTGTTGGACCACCCATCACCATTGGTAGTTTCATAAAATTGTTTCAAAGCTAAGAACTCAAGGCTATCGGGCATTAGGCCTTCATCCAACTCTACCACTCCTATCCTTGTAGTCTTTAGGGCGCAACCAGAGACATCGGGATGACTTAGTTGCAGATAATAATAGCCGAGATCGTCAGCTACACCATTTGATTTAAAATAAGTGGGATCGGAAGAAACTGAAATGGAAGTGCCTTCAGATTCTAGATCCGGCGCTCTAAACCATTCGTAAACCACTCCTGAAGTATCTAAGATTCCATTAATTTCGATATCATAGCCAAATACGAAATCATATTCGGACGGTATTTTGAAGTCTTTTTGAGGGAAATAGGTGAACCCATCGACTACATTCGAACCTGCGGAAAGGTTAGGAAGAATTGACTGAAAGTATATACTATTTCCAGAAACATCGATTGATAAGTCAGATGCATATTCTCCATCGTAATCGCTGAAATCAGGAAACTGGTTAAGAAAACAATTGGATGCATTGATTTCGATGAGTTTCTTTTGGGAGCCGGTATCAAGTGTAAGAAAAAACAATGGGTTATTGGAAACATTGAGCTTCTTTAAATTCTTAAGGCTATCTAGCTGCATGAAATTTATTCTCTGATTTGAATCTAAATACAACACTTCTAGATTAACAAGGCCTTGAAAAATACTATTTCCAATGAAAAAATTAACAAAACCCATATCATTGTTGCTTAAAATTAGCTTTTTAAGGGTAGTCAATTGATTAATTGAAGCGGTGGTATAACCGCGTAAATTGTTATTTGGTAAGTTGATTTCAGTTATATCGCCGTGCTCAACAGTAATTCCATACCATTGTGCAAAAACGGTATTGGAAGCTGAGTCTAAGTTACCGAACTCCGAATCTGTAGGCCATCCCTCATTATTTGTCCACTCATCCCCATCTAAATCAAGATATAAGGCTTTTAGCACGCTAAACTCTACAGAATCCGGTATTTGATTATATTCTATTTTATTATCAATACACAGTCGAAAATTACCAAGATTGCTAAATTCATTATTTCTTGTATCGACTGAAATGTAGTATTCGTCGCCGATGGTGAGTTGGTCTGTAGTCATATAAATAGAGGAGTCACCGTAGTTATCATGTCCGCGGCTTATAATTTCATTTCCTGAGGCATCCCAAAGTGCCATCATAGGGAAATTTATGGAGGCTGGATCCAATTCAATATCAATGGTATCATTTATTGCCCTAAAATTGAACCATACATTTGCATATGGTTCGTTTTGCCAGTTTGAGCCTTTCACCTCATCGGGCGTAGCCTTTCTGTTTGAAAATTGATTTTCAAGTGAGCACCATTGAGTAACATCATCTAATACAATTGCACCTTCTTTATAATCATTCGATAGTGTGGTGTCAAGGCATATTCCAAAACTTCCTTGATTATTCACGGAGTTATTGCGATTGTCGACACTTAGATAATACCAATTACCTACATTGAGCTCATTACTCGAAAGCCCTGTAGCATCTGCGATGTCGTGATACCCATTGCTTATGATTTCATTTCCTGAAGAATCCCACAACGCTATCATAGGAAATTGTATTGTACCCGGAATAATCTGTACTTCGAATTTACTACTCTGAGCCTGGAACTTAAACCATACATTACTATTCGGGTCGTTTTGCCATCTTGAAGGACGCAAGCCGTCGGGAGAGGCATTAGCAGTACTGTAAGCATCTGGCAGTGAGCACCAATCGGTAAATTCTGTTAATTCTACTGCTCCCTCTTTCAGATCAAAACTTAATTCACCAGATAAGCACAACCCGAAAGTGCCTCGATTATTAGAAGTATTATTACGGGTATCAACACTTATGTAATACCACTCTCCAACCTGAAACTGATCGGAGGTCAGGCTCAGATCATCATGAGGTGCTGAATTATAGCCTGTACTTACGATCTCGTTATCATTAGCATCAAAAATAGCCATCATGGGATATACGATTGATCCTGTAATCAAATCTACCGTAGTATTCGGGCTAGTTGCTTGAAATCTGAACCATACATTGGAGAATACATCATTTTGCCAGTTACTTCCTTTCGGGCCATCTGGTGAAGATGTTTCCGTATCAAAGTCTACAATAGTAGAACACCATCCATTTGTATCGGTAATTTCATAAGCTGCTTCTTTGAAGTCATAGGTAAGTGTATTGTCTACCCTAAGGCCAAAATCTCCCCTATTGCTTAAGTTGTTATCCCGGGTATCAACGGATAGGTAATACCAATTGCCATCAATCAGCTGGTTGGAGCCCAGTCCCAACTTATCACATTGAGCATTATATCCAGAACTTGCCAATTCATTACCAGACTCATCCCAGAGCGCCAGCATTGGAAAGATAATATCTCCCTCAGTTGTATTTCCATAGATTAAATCTACTGTGATATCATTTCCCTGGGCCTGAAATTTGAACCATACATCAGAAAAGGGATCATTTTGCCACCTGGATGCTCTTGTTCCATCCAAGGTAGATTTTTTTGTTGAAAATGCATTGCTTGCCGAACTCCAGTTTGTGATGTCATTCAGTTCGTATGCTGCCTCCCTAAAATCATAGGTTAGGGAAGTATCCAGGCATAAGCCAAAGGTGCCTCTGTTGCTGAGGTTATTATTTCTTGTATCTACTGAGATATAGTACCAGTTGCCTACTACCAACTGGTTGTAACCAATGCCCACTTCTTCAAATTGTGAATTGTACCCACTACTGGCCAGTTCGTTACCTGTTTCGTCCCAAAGGGCTATCATTGGAAATTTAATGGTGCCCCTTTTCAAGTCAATTGTAATGTGATGCGAAGTCGCTTGAAATTTCAACCACACGTTAGAGTAAACATCATGCTGCCACCTGGAACCTTGTACGCCATCGGGTGTCGATTGGACAGTTGAAAAAACATCGGTGGAAGAACACCAGCTGGTTATATCAGAAAGTTCAATGGCTGCTGTTTTAAAATCATAATCAACTTTCGTATCGATACATAGTCCGAAGGTGCCCTGATTACCACTGCTGTTGTTCCTAACATCCACCGAAACATAATACCAATTACCACCTATGAGTTGATCTGTGCTGAACCCCACTTCAACGAATTGCCCATTGTTACCACTGCTGGCCAATTCGTTACCAGCATCATCCCATAGTGCAATCATTGGGAATTTTATAGTGCCCAAATTTATGGAAATGGCTGCTTCTGTAGAGGTAGCCTGAAACTTGAACCACACATTGGAAAAAGGATCATGCTGCCATCTTGATCCTTTAGTTCCATCTGCAGTTGCCCCCACATTGGTATATATGGTACTTGAGGAGCACCAGTCAGATTGATGTGTTAATATTATTGCATCCTGTTCATGGTCATTGGAGGGCTGAGCCAGCAAAATCACACTCCAAAACATTAAAGAAATAGTACAAGTTGTGATTTTTCTCATGAGTCTAGTTTTGTATTTGTTGCCGTTCGATCTCTTCCACACTTTCCGGGGGCAATACATAGGCCAGCTGCCCAAAGTCATCGTACACATAATAGGTCTTGGCATATGCTGTTGCTCCGGACTGGACGGCTTTTAAAACAACTCTACCTTCTTTGTCTTTGTATTCTTTGGTTTGCTTGCCATGTTCATCTGTGGTTACCGTTAGGTAGAGTTCTCCGGGACCGTAATGATCATTTTGAATGAGATTCCCCAAGTCATTCAACTCTAACAGCATGACTTCATTTTCTCCATTGGTCAGGTAATCAAATTCGATTGGGTGGTCTTGCCAGGCTTCACCTGGGGCATATTGATCTTTGACGCGGTTTAAGGGGGAGGGCTCAAATTTGCTTTCGCTATAAGCATAAGAGTCATTTTTGTTGGATGAATACCATGCGGACTGATTGGATATAGCTGTATTTACTTCAACAAACGATCCATTTGACTGTGAGGCCGGATAGGGTAAATAGTTTTTATCTTGTCTTCCAACTTCATCATATGTTATGGGTATAACTAAATCATTTTCGAACGGATCGTAGGCAATATTTATATTCTCAACAGATCTTCCTAGCCCATCAAAATAAGTTATAGATTCATTTACAGTTTCTGGATTAGCCTGAATTTGAACATCAGATAGCAACTCGACTCTTGGTTGAAATTGATGAACATAATTTTGATTCAATGGATCAGTTTGAGGAAAGGGGTTAATGGTAATATTGGCAACTGATGATGTTTTGGTAGGACCATTATCAAAAGATACTTCAGCCCAGTATTCCCTGATAATCGGGCTACTGGTATTGTTAATCAGGTTTACTGGTAGAAATATATCCTCAGAATTGATCTGATTTTCAGGACCTCCGTCTTCTGAATAAAAGTATCTTAAAACCGTTCCTTCAAAATCTGACAGGTATAAAGTTACATCGGCAAAACCCTTAAAAATACCTTCCCCTTTTAGCTGAACAGAAAAATTTGGTGGGTCCACTACTATAGGCATTATAGAAGCAATCATCAGCACATCGCTTTCAATACTTTCACAACCTTGATCACTTATTGCTTGAACCTTTCTTTTTTCAATACTATTTGTTTCAATGGTTACCTCAATGTTGTTGTCTGGTTGTGGGTCTCCTCCATCCAATAAAGTATCTGGACTACCATCCTCAACTTCGTACCACAAATATTGTCCGACCGTGGCACCGCTAGAGTTGGCCGAAATGACTTGAGTTATAATTTCTGTTGTAAAATGATCAAAAACATCCGTACTACTAATTACAGGTTTTCCGGGGATAGGGTGTTTGTAAGCATAAACACTAACTCTATCGCTTTCACATATACCATTGGTCCTGGCAACTTTGTATTCAGTACCGAACTGGCTCGTTGCTTCCACTGACAGGTTTCTACCCCCATCGACAACAGCAGGTAAAACAAGTGCATCAGTATTAGTAATTGGACTCCCACTTGAAGTATACCAATTATAAGTACCTGAAGTATTTGTCCTTAACAATACCGGGCCACCAACGCAGGTTTCAGCATTGGTAACGGTAGGGGCATCAAGATCATTAACGGAAACTGTTAACCCAACTCTACTGCTTGATAAGCCAGTATTATTATCATAAACTTCAACAAAAACTGAAGTAGAGGGAGCTGAAATAAATTTTTGATAACATTTCGCTTCTGTATATACCCCTCCTGAGGGAACATCATACCAGCGATACTTTAATTGAAGATCTCCATTAGCTATATCATCATTTGGATCATTTTCATCACAGCTTTTACCCTGAATCCTAAATTCGACATTTTGTGGTGCACAGATATCAGGACCAGACATTGATACAATCACTGGATCATCAGGAGGAGTTGGAGGAGCTGTTGAGCTCATGGTTACTACATCACTAAATACACTCTGACATCCTTCAACCGAAAAAGCTTTTACCTTTACACTTTCTGATGTGTTTTCGGCTACTACAAAAGTCTCAGGATTCGAGTTCTTATTTAAATTTGAACTCCCACTTGAAAACCATTCATACCGATCAATGGTAGCCCCCGAAGAATTAGCAGTTAAAGTAAAAGAGCTGCTACCACCACTGCTTTGACTGCCTAATGGGCCTGGTGGACTTATAACTGGTTTTCCAGGTATTGATCTCGCATAGGCATATACATTTACTTTTGAACTTGTACACCCTGATCCAGGATCATACCTAGCTACTTTGTAATTAGTTCCTGAAGAACTGTTTGCGGTAACCATCAGTCTAGTACTCCCATTAACTACGGCTGGTAAACCTGCGAACTGATTGGTATTGGTAATTTCAACATTGCCGGAAGTATACCATTTATAGCTTCCGGACGAAGTGGTGTTAAAATTAACAGGCCCACCTCCACAAACACTTATGCTTGATGATACCAAAGAAGGTGCAGATGGCCCATTTACAGTAACTTGCTTTGCATCGCTAGGTGTTTCCTCATTATTTCCAACGTTATATGCTACTACACGAACAGTAAGTGAACCTGAAGAGATAGTCCTAGTGATGCACTTTGAATCCCCTAAAAAATTAGCAGGACTTATCGAACCTCTATACCATTTGTATCGGACGAGTTCATATCCTGAATATGCTCCACATGCTTCTCCAACTACTCTGAATGTATATGTGGTCGGATTGCATGATACTCCAGAAGCTGGAGTATGTGTTATTATAGGCTTACTGGGTGGCCCATCAAAGGGATTATCGTCTCCAAATTGTGCCCTTATTTTGTAAGAGTGGAACAGTGCTAGTAACAAGAAAAGCGTTGTAATCTGGCATTTTACATTTATGGCTTTATTGATTTTCATAATTGGTAACTATTGAGGGTTATAGTATTGATAGTCATGAACGCTTAACACATTCCCTTCAAAATCTTTTACCGCCTTCAGCCTTCTGTGATTGTCATATTCATAATACACCGTTGTTCCATTAGTATCTGTTATAGAGTTTATTTGTGAGAACTCATAGGTGTAGGACTGCATTTGTGCATCTCTGGGATAAATCCTTATTTCATCAATGTATTGCCCTGGGTTACTAAATGTTATTCCTCCTCCAGTATGTGTAATAAGTTGCCGATTTTGAATCCAGTTTGTACCATCAAAGACAGACCATTCTGTTCCATTAGTAGGACTAGAATTTCTTCTGAATGTAATTTCACAGGCCGTTGTTGAAACAGATGGTGGAGCAGAAGAACTTGAAACAACAGTAATCTTTCTAGGAGAAAGAGGCCAGCTATATCCACCACCTCCATTTAAAAGGTTTCTTTTAATTGTGTAACGACCAGTTGTCAACCATTGGGTATCAATTACACCACTTCCGTTTAACTGGTCTAAGATGATATAATCTACCCCGCTAGTTCCGCCTAATACTTGATACTGACCATTACACTCTCCCGAGCTACCTATAATATGATAGCTTCTTGTTTCACCTACACACTCCGCGCTTAGATTGTTCATTTGCAATATCAAAAGAAAAGTGAAGACTAATGAAGTTAATCGAGATAAATTGTACAAAATCATAATATTTCCCTTATCGATTAGAAAAATTGTATTTAAATTCCTGAGTTATATTATTTTCCAAATCTTTCGTTTGTATTAATCTCCCGATATCATCGTAATAATAAGTGCTTCTTACATTGTTCTGATCAACTTGTTCAATTAATCCAAATAATGGATCATAATCATAGGTAGTAATTTGTGCATCTTGCAATGCTGGATCATCTCTTATCCCATCTGGATTTGTAATAAATGAATTTTCAAGCGTAGAAATGTCGGTTCCAATTGCTTTAATTATAGGATAATTATTGTTGTATCCCCATATGTATGATGTTTTTACATCTTCCTTATCTGTGATTTCAGAAATTTGTCCATTCTTGTATTTAATAGATATCTCTGGATCACTAGCGTAATTTGGATCTAACTCTATCGTATTCCCTTCAAATCGAATCCGGTCAAATGAAGCTTCTGGAATTGGGGTTCCTATTTCCAAACGTTTGATTTCTGTTAAGTAAATACCTTCCTGATTAGAAATATCGGTTTGATAATAGTTATAAGTGCTTTCAATCACATCTCCATTTTTAGATATTATCGCTTCTATCGGAGTCGCGATTTGGTTGTTTTGCTCTAATTGGAAAAGAGCACGAAAGTCATCAAACGGTGAAGTCAAACCGCTTGAAACACAGTTATTTGCACTATTACAGGCTTTTAAGCAATTTATATAGGAAGCATAGGCCTCATGTTCCAGGGCATAAAGATATTCATGATAGGCTCCGTAACGGCACGTCTCAATTCCCGAAAGGCCTTGTCCACCGGGCCAGTCACTCGCAAAGCACTGGTTAGTTACAAGTGTACCTCCTCTGAAACCCTTGCACCGTGCATAGGAACCGGACAAACAGCCTTGTCCTTCTGCTAAACCCAGATCTTCTAAATAAGTATTATATAGCTGTAGCTTGTCTTGCTCGAATTGTTGCAAACAGGACGCACATTCTGTATCACAACCCGTTAGATCTTTCACAAAGACCTGGCTTAATTGATCAGATCCTACATTATTTGACCTAACCGTTCTTGTAGGCATGGTATGATAATCACTTTCATAGTAAGTGGTTTCTTCAGTTTCGACATAATCATTAATGTTTGCCGGATTATAAACTCTGTCAATTCTATGCTTTTCCTGCAAACGTGCAGTCCTGATTTGATACTTTGATAGACCATCTACTCTTCCCATCATTTTTGCAATGGAAATTCCACTGATCACTTTTTGAGATTGGACATAAGTCTCAGAAAACCGGCTCTCGTTTAAAAGGTGATCCTCTGCATCGAAATGTACTTCTCTTCTTAGGCTTCCACGGGTAAAGTTGTAGGGCAAAGGAACGGGAGGAAATACTGGAGTAGTGGCCAGGCATTGTGTAGCATCGATCGATGAGACACTCACATCTTTTAAATTGTTCCAACCCGATGGTAATACCGTGCTACCCTCATATTCTCTAATCGTGTATGCTCCATCTGCCTGAATTTCCTTTACTGAATTATAACCAATATGATAACCCTGAGTCGTTATCATTGGGTGGGTAGAAGAAGCTGATTTGCCCGTCATTATACTGGAATTCTGGTTACCTGTATAATATCTACATGGGCTATATGTGTCCCTCCGTAAATCTATTCCAGTATTAAAATATTCATTTTTATAAATGAATTCATAATTAGGTATACTGTATAAATTAGCCTGCTCATACTCATAAGTTTTAAATGAAGCTAACTCTCCGTTAGCCAATAGTTGATTAATTCTCTTTATCCTTACTCCACCTACAATCTTATTTTCAATTGAGATTCCACAATCACCGGCATTAATAGTCTCATGAACATAAGCCAGTACAGCTCCTCCAAATTGATCTGCATTGGCGCAGGCTTTAAAATAATGCCACCCCTGATCTAAATAATAATAGCTCTGGAAATTTTGGTTTTGTTGATCGATCGTAGCAACTGTGGCATCATCAATTTCAAGCCGACCACTTCCATCGCTTTGTGTATTAAAATCAATGAAGTAAAATCTGGATTCCGGAACGTTTATACTTACCAGCTCACTACACACGGCTGTAGATACACCAAAACCTGCTCCCACTGACCTAACGACACCGCCAATCAAGAGTGATGATGATGATGTACAGGTTTCAGTATACACTAAAACTTCATTGGGTTCATAAATAAATTGTGTCTGACCCCCTGTTGGATACGTAATAGAATTCAATGTACCTGCTCTAAGAAAAGGCCATGATGATTCTCTTCCTAAATCAACGGTAGGTAACAAAGTACTATTTTTTTTACCATTATAATATCCCCAATGATCCTGCCCAAATGAAATTCGTCTGGGCACATTATGTTCATCTAAATATTGAAATTCAAATGGAGGTTTGGATTCAGAATTATCACAGCTTATTTCCTGTATAGAATTGAGCTTAAGCCTGAGATGGTCTCTAAAGACTCGACTATCTGGAGTCATTGCAGGCAACTGATTGAAAACATTAAAGTTAGCCTGATCGGGTATCTCTAAATCGCTACTCACAAAATAGGTATGATTTAAATCGAACCGTTTACAGAATTCAGATCCATTTGATTCAATTTCTATACTTTTTAGGGCAAAAGCTTCAGTATTGATTTCTGGCTCAAAATCATTAAATGTTGCTCCGGTCAAATCCTCTCTGGCATTTATATCCGGGATAAAATTAACTCCGCCGTTACTAAATGAAATTTTCGATAATCTGACTCCATTTATTCTTATTTTCATAGGTGCAACGGCAGTTGCACAGTTCCCCTGACATAAACCAGACATCATTGTATAATAGGAATAACGCTCCTGGTCATACTGAAAATTAATACTGAATTTTGAGTCTGCGCTTTCAATTTTGGTAAGAAACCAGCTGGAAATAACTCCTTCCGAGACTAGGTGGCCACCACTTTGACTGTTATATACTCCGACATCACTTGTTTCAATTGGAGCAGCACCTATCTGATTCTCGATTATCCCAAAATAATATTTAGTCCCATCTGGGGTTATGACCTTAAAACCTTGTATATAGTCTGATATACCAATAGCTAGATCAACATCTCTTTCTAAGACTTCTATCTTTAGATCACTTTCCGGGACCAACATGGGTTGCTTGTCCTCATCAATGTAAAATTTTCCACTAAACCCATTGAAGCTGAAGAAGAAAATATCGGGCTCTCCATCTTTCCAGCCTTTTACAAAAGACCCTATATCATTTAAGTCCTCACCTTCGAATTGTCTCCAGAAATATGATGAATATCCACCATTTTCATAAAAACTTCCATAATTGCTGACAGGATCGGAATAATTGATAGGCCTAAAGCCATTTGGATTTGATGGTCCTATGAATTCATCTGGTTGTCCCTTTACCGTCCGGCTTATAGCACCTCCTGCATTTAAAGTCCACCCAGTACCAACCGAGCTAGCCACATCCAATACCTTTAACCCTCCAGCGTGGTAACTAAGACTAATAGGTAATGTTAACGGTCCATCTTTTACTTCGTAAATAGGTATCTCTATATTAGGAATGCCGGTATGATGATTGACAGGATAATCAATGTATTTACCTAGAGATGCAGCATTAGGCGACATAATATTTATAGTCGGTAGCGGAACATCATCTTGCGCGTAAACTTGTATTCCTGATTGGATAATTATCAGGTAAATAGTTAGAAGTAGCTTTACTAGAAAACGTAGTTTGAAAAAAATTCGACCCATAGCGAAGCAAATATGGGAATAAATGATTGTCCCCTTATATGACAAAAATCAGTTTCTTGGAAAAATCCAATTAAAGTGGCGATTTTGGAAAAAGTTCTTTAAAATGTACAATTAATCAATGTTACAACATCGATTTATATTAATTAAAATTCCAATTAAAATGGAATTTTTAAGTGTAGCATGAAAACATAAAATCTAAGCCTCACTCCACTTCATTCGAAACTCCGCCTTTTGGATAAATCTTTCCACAACGAGTTTGGCCAGATTATCAGAAACGTTTTCGGGTGGCGAATTATGGACTACTTCGTTGAATGAATCTTCCGATACATCAATCCTGTAAAAAATATTGATCAGTGTCTGAAGGTCTCGATCTAATAGAAACTTAATCTTGATTGAGATCTCATGAGTTAAGCCGTCCAGAAAAGATTCACCCTTCTCAGAGTCAAATTCTAAATCGAAATATTTACTAGCTAAAGATTGAGTGATCTCAGCCTTTTTTCGCTGGCTTGGCTGCTTTTTCAGGCTCATCATCTTTTATCTCCTCTTTCTTTTCTTCCTTTCCCTCAGCCTTTTTCGGTTCCGGTGCTTTTTCTTTAGAAGGAGTTTCCAATACTTCCGGAAAATTAGTCCGTATAATGCTGTACCACTTTACAAGCTTCTTTATATCAGATACGTAAACCCGCTCTTCATCGTAATTGGGTAGGATATGCTTAAGAAAAGCCTTGAATTCTTCTCCATCTGAATTGGCTTCCACGCCAGGGTCTTCACCAAATTCTTCCTTAATTTTAGTTAACACCTCCTGAAGTGGAACGGAACCCTCTTCATCGGTTGTATAAATAGATATTTCATCAAGTATGGAAATACGCTGATTTGCGTTTACCAGAAAACGCTTTTTCTCCTCATCAATTGATTCGAGTACAACACCTGTTCTGGAAGGCTTTATAACTTTGAATAATCCTCCCTTGCCTGAAACCGTTGCAATGTCTTTTAATTCCATACTCATTTTTTATCCTTCGCGAATTTATTGATTTCATCTATATATGAAAGAATGTCTGCCCCACCTTTCTTTGTAGTAGCTGAAGTGATGAAAGCCGGAGGCAGTTCATCCCAGGTACTCTTTAGATTATTCAAGTATTTTTGTATTTGATTTTTGATTTTTGAATTACCAACCTTATCGCTTTTTGTAAACGCTAGAGAAAACGGTATCTCTTCCACTCCAAGCCACTGAATAAATTCAAGATCTATAGGCTGGGCATCTATTCTAGAGTCAATTAATACGAAAAGGTTTAAGAGGTTTCTTCGGTTCAAAATGTAATCCTGGATCATAGCTCCAAAAGTGGCACGCTTATCTTTTCCAACCTTTGCCCAGCCATAGCCCGGAAGATCGACCAGATACCAATGATCATTGATCAGGAAGTGATTAATGAGTTGGGTCTTACCAGGTTTAGAGGATGTTTTAGCGAGATCTTTCCGCCCGGTAATCATATTGATCAGGGAAGACTTACCCACATTGGACCTTCCAATAAAAGCATATTCCGGTATGTTCTCCGGTGGGCAATCTGAATATTTGCTACTGCTTTTTACAAAATTTGCCTCTTTTATTTTCATCGGCACAAAGATAGGTCAATCAGGATGAAACACTTAACAAGTGTTCAAAATTTACAAAAAAGATGAAATTTATAGTTTAAATGAATATATTTAATACTCTGTATATCAGTTAATTATGCTTAATAAGTATTCAATGAGCTAACAAATTTTGAAAATGATACAAAAGCTATTTATCTTAACACGATATTTATCATTATTTCATCTTGATTATTAAACTTTTGATGCGGATGACAAAACAATTTTTATTGTCATTAATCTTCTTATCTGTACTTAGTGTAGGTTTTGCACAAGATGATGCAAAGAAAGTAGCAAAGGACTTAGTTGATCTTGGAAAAGATGCATTTCTCGTCCAAAAAGCTCCTGATGTAGCACGAGATTTATTCGTTCAAGCTGTTGCTACTGACCCTTCCAATATAGAAGCTAATTGGTTTGCGGGTTGGACGCACCTTCAGACTATTAATAGAGGACGATCAGCCGCCTACTTTGAAAAAGTTTATGAGCTTAATCCGAGATATAGGTTTGACCTCTTGTATAGAATAGGAGAAGGTTATCAGCTTAGTGTTGATTTTGAAAAAGCACTTGATTACTTCAATCAATACAAACAAAAGCTAATCGATGATAAGAACTATCGTGGTCAAGATAAAATAGAACTTAGTCAAGTAAATAGAAGGATAGAAGAATGTGAAAATGGATTAATTCTAGTTGCCAACCCGGCACACTATTCCATCCAAAATATGGGCAGTTCCATTAACGGTTCTGAGCGGGAATACGGCCCTACGATTAATGAAGATGAAACTATTATGGTTTTTACCTCCAGAAGAAGAGATGGAAACCTTAATGAAAATGTTGACGACGACAACGTTCCTTTTGAAGATATCTTTATTTCAAGAAAGGACGAAAGTGGTAATTGGGGGTATGCTGAAAATATCGGAGAAGTTATAAATACGCTATATCATGACTCTAACCTTTCTTTAAGTGCCGATGGTAAGCAATTGTACATCTATAGTGATGAAAACAATGGCGATATCTACGTATCCAATCTAAATTCAGACGGTACATTTTCCACTCCCCTACCTGTAAGCGAGAACATTAATTCTTCTTACAAAGAAAGCTCCATGTCTGTTACTGCGGACGGGCAACGAGCATTTTTCATGAGCGACAGACCTGGTGGATTTGGCGGACAGGACATATATATATGTGAAAAAGATTCAGAAGGTCAGTGGAGTAAATCGAAAAACTTAGGAGAGAAAATTAATACGGAATATGATGAAGATGGCCCGTTCATCGATTTCGATGGACAAACATTGTACTTTAGTAGCCAAGGTAGAGGTGGAATGGGTGGTTACGATATATTTCGTTCTGATTATGATGAAACCACCGAAGAATGGAGTGAGCCCATCAATCTTGGTTACCCGATAAATACACCGGATAACGATGTGTTTTTTGTCGTCTCCAAAGATAGAAAAAGGGGTTATTACGCCTCTGTTCGAGAAGATGGTTTAGGTTATACAGATATTTACAAAGTCGAACTAGACGATGTAAATGGAGACTGGGGAGTTGATTTGGTAGCTAAGTCTGCAGAAATAGAAAAAACACCAGAAGAAACAGACAAACCTGTTGAAGAGCCTAAGCAAGTTGAGGTTAAAGAAATGCCTGAACTTGTTCCCGTTAAGTTCTTAGTAAGAGTTCAAGCTGACGACTCTAAAGAATTTGTAAATGCCAGAGTAAGTTTCAAGCAGCAAGGCACTAATAGAGTGTTTAGCCCTGTCAATGAAAAACCAGGATATTATTCGTTCGAAGTTGAAAGTGATGAGCCTACGAAATTTCAATTATCTGTTGAAAAACCAGGGTATGTATTTCAGAATCTTACTATTGATCTTCCCGGAATGGATGTGAAAGAGCAGCAGGTGAGAAGAACAGTATCTCTGAGAAAAGCATCCAGTGGAGTTACGAAAGTATTGAAAAACATCTATTTCAATTTCAATAGTGCCTCTTTCAAGGATTCATCCTATGAAGAATTGAATAAGCTTGAAAACTTCCTATCTCAAAACCCTGGAGTCAGTGCCGAAATTGCAGGACACACTGATAATATCGGCTCTAAAGCTTACAATAAAGACCTATCTCTAAGGAGAGCTCAAGCCGTTGTAAATTATTTAACGGAAAAAGGCGTACCACTAACCAGGCTTACCGCGGTTGGATACGGTGAGGAGAGACCGTTGGCCAGTAACGATGATGAACTGGATGGTAGACAACTCAATAGAAGAGTTGAGTTCAAAATTCAATAATCCTCCCTTACAAGTCATAAAAAAAACGTAACCTTGCATCTTTTTTAAGGTTATAGAGGCATGACTGTAGTTCCATACAAAGAGAGTTCTGAGGGTAAGAAGAAGCAAGTCGCTGCGATGTTTGATAACATCAGTAGTAATTATGACTTTTTAAATCATTTTTTAAGTCTGGGAATTGATATTCTTTGGAGGAAAAAAGCTGTTCGCTTACTCAAAAAAGAAAACCCTGAATCTATTTTGGATGTTGCTACAGGTACTGCTGACTTTGCCATAGAAGCCAGTAGAACAGGTGCTACTCGTATCATAGGTGTAGATATCTCAGAAGGAATGCTCGAAATGGGCAGAAAAAAAATAAAGAAGCAAAACCTGGATGAGATCATAAATCTCTCTTACGGTGATTCTGAAAATCTTGAGTTTGAATCCAATTCTTTTGATTCAGTCATTGTTTCTTTTGGAGTTCGAAATTTCGAAAATTTAGAGAAAGGATTAGCAGAGATCTTAAGGGTTTTGAAAAGCGGCGGTACGCTATCGGTCATTGAATTTTCAAAACCCGAGTCCTTCCCATTCAAACAGATATATAATTTCTACTTTAAAAAAGTATTACCTCTTTTAGGAAAGCTTATCTCTAAAGATAATTCTGCTTACACCTATCTTCCTGAATCTGTCGATCAATTTCCTTATGGGAAGGCTTTTATTAAGATTTTGAGAGAACTTGGGTATGAGCAGACCAAAAATATTCCACTTACCTTCGGAATAAGTTCAATTTACATGGCCAAAAAGCCATAAATTCTTAAGCATAGCGTTAATAGTATTAGTGATTTCAATTTAAGGATCACGATTTTTTTAGTATTATCGCAGGACTTCCTTCTAATTACTCATTTTGAGAGTTATAATTTTTTTGCTTTTAGTTGTATCATTCGGTTTCAGGGTTCACGCTCAGGCACAGAACCCAAACAATCGATCTGAAAACCTCCCTTATTATGACCAAAGGGCATTCCATTATGGAATTTTAATTGGCGTTCATTCTTCCATCTTCAAACTTAACTATTCCCCTGCTTTTACAGATCCGGACTTTAACAATCCCGATTTTAATCTGGATAGTCTACAGTCGGCAACTCCTGTAAATTCGGCCGGTTTTACGCTTGGGGGAATCGTGAATTTTCGATTAGCAGAATACCTCGATATAAGGTTAACGCCCTCCGTAGGCTTTTTTGAATATAGTGTTGACTATAATTTTACAACACGAAATAAAGAGACACAAAGGGTTTCAGCGACTAACGTTGAGCTTCCTCTGTTATTTAAATACAAATCTCAAAAAAGGAAGAATATAAGAATGTACTTGATAGCAGGAATCAAGGCATCTTTTGAGGCCTCAGGGAATCGGGATGAAAACGAGAATGACGAAATCCTCAGGATCAATGGAACATCTATAGCTGCAGAGTATGGTTTTGGACTCGATATTTATTATCCTTTATTCAAATTCTCTCCTGAAATTCGATTTTCACAAGGATTGACTAACGTGTTGAATCCTCAGGAAAATGTATTCTCAACACCAATCTCAAGTCTTAAAGTCAATACCATAAACTTTTACTTAATTTTTCAATAAATGGAAAAAATCGCTTTAGTAACGGGTGCTACTTCCGGTATAGGAAAAGCGACAGCTACCCTGCTTCTGGAAAATGGTTATAAAGTGATTGTTTGTGGAAGAAGGGCAGATAGGCTAGAAGAAATCAGAAAAAAATACCCAAATACTGCTTTACCGCTATCCTTTGATATTACTGAAAAATCAGAGGTTTTTGATGCCATTGCATCCCTAAATGATGATTGGCGCGATATAGGAGTTCTAATCAATAACGCTGGTAACGCCCATGGATTATCAACCATTGATGAAGGAGATGTAGAAGATTGGGATAAGATGATCGATATAAATGTGAAAGGATTACTCTATGTATCGAAAGCGATCATTCCTAAAATGGTCGATAGGAAGTCAGGGCACATCATTAATATTGGCTCCATAGCTGGAAAGGAAGTTTATCCTAGAGGTAATGTATACTGTGCTTCAAAACACGCAGTAGATGCCATAAACTCAGGAATGAGAATGGATTTGTTCGAACATGGAATAAAAGTAACTGCTATCAATCCCGGTCTGGTAGAGACAGAGTTTTCAAATGTTCGATTCAAAGGAGATGATGATCGCGCAAAACAGGTTTATGACGGTTTTGATCCATTGCTGGGAAAAGACATAGCTGAAACCATCTTGTTTGTATTAAGCAGACCTGAGCACGTAAATATTGCCGATCTTACGATATTCCCCAAAGCACAGGCAGCATCTACCCTGGTTAATCGAGGTGCCTAGACAATAAGCTAAGTCCTTCCGATGTGATATCATGATCGCCATCAAATAATAATTTTCTGGCTGGAATTTTTAAACGATCAAGCACCTCTATTTGGGTCTTTATTGACTCTTCTGTAACGAACGGGTCTTTATTTCCATAAACGACGAACATCCTGGCTGAAGTCAGCTTTTCTAACGCCAGATCAAAATTCAAATCGGGAGGAATAACACCTGCCCAAAAAACAATTTTGTTAAAACTACCTGAATAGTTAGCAATCCAGCGAGAAGCGGTCGCTACACCCTGCGAAAAACCGAGAATATTGATTTTCACTTTAGATCCATCGATAGAATGAAATACTTCCTCCTCAACAGCATTTAGATAAGTGATGTAATTTTCAATATCACGAAGTCGATCCTCCTTCGTCATCCAGGTAGCTCCAACCCTACCCTGAAAACCATTCAAATAGAATCTTGAAAGCCCTTCAGGAGCCACAATTAACCGATCACTCTGATCAAAGGGTTTAAATTTTCTAATAAAGTACTCTGCTAATTGACCATATCCGTGTAGTACGAACCAGACTTCTTTAATCCTGTCAGCGGACTCTGGGCCCAAAGTAAAATAACGAGCAGAAAAATTAAAGTTTAAGGAATATTCAGGCATAAAAAAAGCGGGATTACCCGCTTAATATTTTGTCTACAGATATTTTTATCTCTTAAAGCCAAGTACACTTCCTCCACAAAATTTGGATGAGCCTTCGAACGTAAAGGTGATGTAATAGATACCTGTGGCTTTACACGGATATTGTACACCATCATAAAAATTACCGTCAATATAATTCGTCATTACACGTCTTCTATTGGAATCATACATGCTGACTACAATACCGTCCGTAGATTCACCGTCAGCACAAATATTTATGGAGTATTGAGTGTCTTTACTAAACACGTAAGAGTACTCAACTTTGCTTTTAGCACCTCCCTGGCCATCAACCTGAAAACTCTTTAAGAATGTGAACCCTGAAGGTAGCTTTCCAATACATTCTTCTGAATAACTCTGGGCATTACATTGTGCCATTACGTCTTGAAAAGAAAAGGCGCTTAAAATTAATGTAATACTAAAAATCGTAATGAACTTTCTCATGAACCTGTTCAAATTTAATTGATTACTTTTTCTCTGATTGAAGCGGTGATCCTGGTAATATCGTTGATATTCTGATCTGTGATATTAATTGAGCTGGAACTATTATCTACAATGGTTAGCACACCATCTACAACCTCATAGGTTGGATCCTCATAGGTATAAGTGATTTCAACCTGATCATACACATCTTTAAGCTCTGTGAAGTTCTCCATCAATTTACTAATGGATGGATCCGTTTCGCTGTAGAAGGAAAGCAGCAACATAATGTTTTCAAGGATAATCTTTTGCTCTCCTATTTTCTCAACCAGTTCTGCGTTGCCCCCATTCATTTCGTTTACCTGACAACTAATGTGTAAGGCTTCCAGCCACCCTCCGGCAAGGAGAAGCACACTCAAATTAGATCTTTTCTGTTCCTGGAGATAAGAATTAATTTTATTAAAGTTCTGTGTTGTAATCAGTAATAAGGAGTCCAGATTATTACTGTTTGTTGCTAATCTTGAGATCGTTCCGAAATCGAAAAACTGACCTATACTTAAGCCGTCTGCTAAATCTCTGATCGATTTTAGATAAAATAAAGCGTCTTGATTCTGACTGTATATATTCGTGTAACCTAAATCTGTTCCATAGATTCCAAGATTGAGAGCTCTTTTATAGTTACTATTGTACTTGGATGTATTTGACGCTGCATTCAAAATATCATTGTCGTATTCCGTTCCAACCTCTTTCAGTAAGACACTGATCTCAAGCGGTGAGGGAATCTGCTGTATAATGTCACTGATAACTTCTTCTGATATACCAGTATCGGTGAGTGATGTTGAATCAACCTGATCCAACAAAGCTTGCTCTGCCGATTTTCTGTTTGATCCACATGAGGAAATCAAAATCAGAAGTGCGAAAGCACAAATCAATCTTTTCATAAACCAAAGCATTTAGCTAGACAAAAATATGAATTCCAATCTCTTATACAAATAATAGAGCATTGCCGGGAAACTATCATTTCTTAGGCTTTGCAGTCTTGTTACCTCCAAATTTGATAGATCCCAATGAATCAATACCTTTTCGGAGGAGTTCAAAATATAGTGTTACGTAAAGTAAAATGGACATTAGCCATATCACGATCAGGTTGAAAGAAAAGGTATCTAGTGTAAAACCCAGGTAGTTTTTAGTCGGTGCAAAGAAATGCGCCCGATAGTCAAGTGGATGCCTGGCACGGGGCTCATTAAATACCGGATCAATTTGCTGTATGAGTTCTCCCTCATATTCGATCATTCTATTTTTGACAGTTACATTTCTAACCAGATCAGCCAGACTTTCATTGTAATATGTATTTTTTAACTCATTCAAATCAAAATCGATTTCTTCAGAGGTTTCAAGTAGTCCAATCAGCTTTTCCCGCTTGTTGACTGCCAGATTAAACTGATCCTTATACCAGGAGTCCAGTTCATCCAGATAAGCTACTATGGCTGTCTTCTGATCTTCAGTTATGGAAGCCAATTCAAGTTCATCAACATTAATACCTTCTATCCTTTTCGTTGATTCCAATTTTTGAAGTTCAACTTTTACAAGACTTAAATCATCCTCAAGATCTTCTTTCATAGAATCATTATCCTTGTTCTCTATAATCCCATCAAGCTTATCTTTAATGGCCGGAATTAGAAAAGCCGATTGAAAATCAGATTGTCTTTCTTGTTGTTCAAAATCATAAAATCTCCATTGGAAGCCGTTATTTTTATAATAGTCAACAGCTACAGCTTCATAAGCCCATCTGGAAACCATTACATCGGCCAGTACAGGCACTTTACCTTTAGTACTGATTAAATCATTAAGCTTATCGAAACTAAAAAGAAGCCCACTTAATACCATTTGAGGAATAATAAGGATCGGTATTAATATGTAAACGGTAACGGCTGAATTAAAAGCGGAAGATACATTTAGGCCAAGGATATTAGCCATAACAGACACGGAGAAAAGGATGATCCAAAAGCTAAAAAAGCCATCTTTTATCTCCAAAATAAGATTACCCAACAAAACAAAACAGAACGTTTGAATCGCCGATATTACAATGAGAATAAAGATTTTTGAGACCAGATAACTATTCCAGCTGAGGTTAAGAAAAGATTCTCTCTTTAATATCTTTCGATCTCTAATGATTTCCTCCGCACTTACTGTAAGCCCCATAAAAAGGGCTACGATAATGCTCATCATAATATAAACCGGAAAATTCTCATTAAACCTGAAAAGATATTCCGATTGGTCTGGAGAACTTTTGTATCGAATAATAAAAGCAAGTATGAAGGCTAAAAGCGGGGCTTCCAGAAAGTTTATAAGCATGTATTGCTTATTGCTAAGCTTGGATAAAAGATCCCTGGTTGTGAAGATTACTGTTTGCTTAAACTTTGATGGTATGTTTAAGGATTTTGGAGGAGTGACATCTACATCTTCGTTCCAATTGAGTTTAAATTCTTTATCGTACCTCGCATTCCACTGTTTGGGGTTCACCTTTCTTTTATTGGTGAACTCCCCATATTCATCGACTACTTTAGCTTCGATGATGTTGAAAATTTGCTCGGGATTTACATTTCCACAAGTAGGGCACTGTCCTCGGTCGGCATCTACCTGATTCGTACTCTTTTTAAAGTAAGTTACTGCTTCCACCGGATGTCCATAGAAGATCGGAAATCCACCTGTATCCAGAATGAACATCTTATCGAACATCTTATAAATATCGGAGGAAGGCTGGTGTATAACCACAAAAATGAGTTTGCCTTTCAGCGAGAGCTCTTTAAGGAGGTCAATTACATTTTCTGAATCACGTGAAGATAGACCTGAAGTCGGCTCATCGACAAAAAGGACTGCTGGCTCCCGGATGAGCTCCAACGCAATATTGAGTCTTTTCCTTTGTCCTCCGCTTATCGTTTTATCAAGTACGCTACCTACTCTTAAGTCTTTTCTTTGATCGAGGCCTAAGCTTTCTAAAACGGTCATGACCCTTTTATGCAAATCCTCTTCGCTCATACCGTCAAAGCACAGCTTGGCGTTATAATATAGATTTTGATAGACTGTTAATTCTTCAATAAGAAGATCATCTTGTGATACATATCCAATTACCCCTTCTATACTATCTTTTTCCTGATGGATATTTTTCCCATTAATCAATACGGCTCCACTGGATGGGCTTTCAATACCCGCTAAAACATTCAAAAGAGTTGTTTTACCAGCGCCACTGGCACCCATAATTCCTATGAGTTTTCCCGGGCCTTCTGATATTTCTACATTTCTTAAGCCTATGGCACCATTAGGAAATCGAAATTCAAGTGCTTTAACATTGAAGGAAATTTCATTAGCCTCCAGATCAGAAAGGTAATTCCTGATGAGGTCACTATAATAGAGCGCGTCTCCTTTTGGTGTTTTAATAGTACTTCCGTGCGCGAATAAGTATATGATCCCTGACTTCATTATGAAGCCATTGAGCACCACCTCTTCCGAACCCAGATAACGGACGAAATACATATCGACGCTCTTCACATTCATGAAGACTATTTCACCCTGAAGGGAAGCATGCGTATATTTTTGGCCTCCTGAAAGATCAGGTGCTTTTTCGGAAACGGTTAGTATATCGGAAAATGGCATTTCCGCACTGGATTCTTTCAGTACGAAGCATTCAAAGAGTTTGTATTCTTCTTTAGAGATGTTGAAAACCGTGGATATGGTATCAATAATCTCCATCCTCTGTGGAGTGAAGTTTTTATCGGAGGCTACTAGCTCAAGTATCTTGATAAGAACGACTACTTTCTGCTTTTGAGTAAGTGTTTTATTGATCTTCTTACATATAGCAAGTGTTTTTACCGAATCGCGAACAGAGGTTAATTTCCTTTGCTTTTTCTTTTCTACTACTTCTCCGGTTTCTTCACCAGGCTTCTTATACTCGGCAAATTTATCGTAAAGGTCTATATATTCATTTACAGAATCCTGATCCAGCTCCTGTTCAAAGTATTTGATCACGAAATCCCGTTCCTTTTCGGTAACGCCACCATCCTGTTTCGTTATAATGGCAAAAAGTTGCGTTAGGGCTTTTAGAATTTCTTCACTCATTAAATAGTCGCTTTATTTCGGTGGGTTCTTTTAATAATAAAAAAAGAAAGCCTGTAAGACTTTCTTTCCTGTAATTCTAAATGATATCGTTGTTTTTGTTATCAGCCTTAGTATGTTTTGAATTCAAAAGGTATTTCTACCAGTTCCGAAAATTCTTCACCAGCCTCTTCCATATCCTCATCATCTTCATGGAAATACCATGTGATAGCCATTCCATCTATGTCTTCCAATGCTGATAAAACGTCGAGTATGAGTTTTGAAGAAGCTGTATTAAAATACTCAAGTTTAAAAACGAAATTCGTGGCAGGATTCGGATCTTCGCCGTACGCTTCGATCCAGTCCAAAATAGGCTGATAAAATTCAGCTGAGTCTTCGGGTAATGACCTTCCAGAAATTTCAAAGATACCGTTTCCCTTATCCAAAATTATTTTCGGGGTATCTTCTGCTCCTTCAAGATTTAATATATCCATGGGTTTTACTTATGCTATATTGTTTCTAAAATCGTTCAATTGTAGTTTTTAAGGAAAAAAATGAGATATCACCTTCTACCGATTCGAAACTATATTCAAGTTTACTACCGGATTTTCTGGCCATATCAACAAAACCTAGTCCTGCCCCACCTTTTTCAGAAAGTTTGTTATTTCGGATAATATCTTTGTAAAGACTTTTAAGACCGTCTTTATCTAAAGAATTGATCTGATCAATCTTATCCTTGAGTTTATCAGCAGTTTCACTTTTAACCGAGTTACCAGATACAATTTGATACTGACTCTCATTTTTGCCTATGATGAATATGGCACGGTTAGCACTCAGGCCTTCTCCGATATCATCACCGTGCTTAACGATATTTTGCAGTGCTTCTACCATTACGTTGAAAACCTTTCTTTTGATGCTAGATTCTTCACCGAGGGAGTCCATGTTCCTTTCGGCCATAGACAAGATTGACTTTGTAATCTCCTGAGTGAATTCTCCTTCATAAACCAAAATCAGGTTATGATTCAACATGGTGTTATGCAAATCATAAACATATTTCATAGGAAAAGGATTTTATTAAGATTGTTGTAAAGAGCTTTAAGATAGTATTTTTTCGAATATAATTAAACTTGTCTAAAATCTTATACCAATCAACAGCACATCGTCTGTTTGTTTTTCCTCTCCCTTCCAATTCTCCCATTCATTTGATATAATATCTTGGATATCTTCCATATTTTTTTTCTTATGATATTCCGCAATCAGAGTTCTTAGGCGCTTAGGCCCAAATTTCCTGTTATCCGGTCCTCCAAACTGATCTGGAAATCCATCTGAGCAGAAATACACTGAATCCCCTTTTTGAAGTTTGATCTTCGTATTGGTAAAATTCGTCTGATTCTTAAAAATTCCACCACCAATCGGGAATTTATTCCCTTTCACCTCTACCATTTCATCTTGCTGCATATAATAAAGAGGTCTATGAGCACCTGCATATTCTAATTCTTGCTTATCAAGATTTATTTTACAGAGCGCTATATCCATTCCGTCTTTGGTTTTTGAATCTTCCTGATCTTGCCGAAGCGTTTGGGTGACTCCTTCATCTAGTAAATCAAGTATTTCACCGGGATCAGATATCCTACGGCTTCTTACAATATCATTTAAAAGGAAATAACCAATTAAGGAGATCAAAGCTCCTGGAACTCCGTGACCGGTACAATCTACCGCGGCAATAAAAATATCGTTTTCTACCTGCATGTACCATGGAAAATCACCACTAACTACGTCTTTAGCTTTATAGAAAATAAAGGACTCCGGAAGTACTCTTTTTATAATAGAACTGTTAGGTAGAATGGCTCCTTGTATCCTTTTAGCATAATTTATACTCTCAGATATCTTTTTATTCTTAGTCTGTATCTCTAGCTCTATAAGCTTTCTTTCTGTAATATCATGAGATACTAAAAGAACTGATTCAAGAGCTTCTTCCTCATCATATTCCGGAATGGCGTTCACTTGCATGACGCGTTCACCGATTTGAGAATTGAAATCCATCTCCATATCGGCCTTACTATTCGTATCTTCTACTTCTTTAAGAATTTTACTCCACTGATCAACTAAAGCCTGATCAATTTCTGCTTCCGTAAGTGTTTGGTGGAGTAATTCTACCGGTTTTTTACCTGTATAAGTTTCGATAACGGGGTTAGTATAAAAGAATTTACCCTCAAGATCTAATCTAGTGATCAGGTCAGGTGAATTTTCAGATAGCGACTGCATTTTACTACGCATACGTTCTTCTTGCTCTGCCCTTCTTCTCTGCGTAATATCTGTGGAGTTCACCAAAATACCCTGGATAGATGGATCAGAAAGTAAGTTTCTACCTGTTGCTTCCAACCAGATCGTTTCTCCATTCTTTTGCAAGTATTCAAATTGAATGGTTACGGGGTCAGCAGGGTTCTCAATAAGGTCATCAAACATATGTGCGTATGTCTCTTTATAGTCTTCCTGAACATGAATAGAGTCTTTCAACCCAATCATTTCGTTTTGGGAATAACCTAAAATACTCTCGACCGAAGGGCTTATATACCGTACTGTACCGTCTTTTTCGAAAATTGAAATAACCTCAGATGCATTTTCAAGAAGAAGCTGCATTCTTTTCTGAGTCCTATTAACTTCTTCAACCTGATCTTCCAAACGTTGATTAGTCCTTTTAAGCTCTTCCTGAGTGGCCGCCATTTCTTCGGCATTCTGGCGCAACTCATTTTGTTGAATCTGAAGCTCGTCACTCAATTTTCTCGATTCTTCTAAGTGGCGTTTCGTTCGTTCATTAACTTTTATGTTGAAGATCGTTCTGGCAATGATTACACTTACTTCTTCAACAAACTTTATCTGGCTTTTATCGAACCTATGAAAGCCAGCAAATTCTATAGCTCCAAAAACCTTTTCATCAGACATTAAAGGAACGATAAGAATACATGATGGCTTTTGGTCTCCTAAAATCCCTGAAGTGACTGATACGTAATCTTCAGGGATTTCTGTTCTCAAAACTGTGTCTTGTTCAATAGCAGCCTGCCCAACAAGTCCTTCTGCAAATTTGTATCGCCCCTTAAGATATTTCTTCTTATTGTAAGCGTAGCTGGCTTTAATCTCTAAGAAATGATCGTTTTCGTCATCGTCGTTTAAGACATAGAAAGCCCCCTGTATAGCTTCAATCTTATTCGTAATATAAGCTATCACTTCATCGCCTAACTCATTGATGGTGTCGTGTTTTCGAAGGATATCTCCTATTTCTGCAACGCCTGTCACAATCCAGTTTCTTTCTTTATCTCTCAGCTCAGCTTCCTGGATATTTTCTTTCATATCCATAAGCGCCTGACCTAGTGTATCATCTTCACTCATAGGTTTGAAATCCGTTTCGAATTCCCCTTTACCTATTCTGTTAGCAAAGTCAGCAGTTCTCCTCAAACCCTGAACCAGATTATTCATCGTAAGGGCCATTTGACCAATTTCGTCATTAGTCGTTTTATTAACTTCTTTAGGAAGAATACCATTACCCAATAGTTGCAATGTCGATTTTAAAGAAAGTAGTGGCTTAATAAGATATCCCGAAAAAATATAGGCTGCTATGGTGGTAAGTACCACAATTAATAAAGCCGTAATCGAAAAATTACGAAGTAGTGCTTTAGACTCTTCAAAAACCTCTTGCTCATCGACTTTTGCTACCAATCCCCATTTGATATCCGGTAAATAGTGCCATACTGCAACGGTATTTACCCCCCTATAGTCTTGATCAACACCAGATCCACTTTCCCCTTTAAGTGCATATTGCATTGGTTTTGCCACGCCTGAGCCCAGAATTATTCCTCTTGAAAGCACTCCAGCGGTATCAAACCGGGGGCTATTTAAAAAAGTGATCTTGTTACCATCAACCTTCCCAAGAACCATTTCACCGGTTTTAGTAAGTCCAATAGTATCTTCAAGGATCATCACGTAAGGATTGAGATCAATTTTAGATACTGCTACACCTCCATTGTTTAGAGCTCTAAAACCATATATGGAAGTACCAGCATCATCAGTAAATGGGTTAGTGAATTTTGTTTCTTCTGTAGAAGCTATGATATCATCTTCTGGAAAAGTGAAGGGATCTCCATTCGAAAATTCACTAATCGAAGAATATCGCACCACATAGTCTTCATCTGCAATTAGTATTCGAGAAAGGCCTTTCAGGTTTTGAAGAGGCTCGGTAACCTTTTGTAAGGTCATATTGACCACACTTCTAAGAGAATCCTGATCTACAATAGTATCGGACTGGTAAGTCGTTAAAAGATTAAGTTGCTCAGATATGATATTGGATTGCCTAATCGATTCCAGTCCGTCAGATATTACGACAAATTGTGTATTAATCTTGTTTGCTCTAAGCGCAGCAATTGAGGATAAATTGTTTTTGAAATTTGCCTGGATCGAGTTTTTACTAAAACTAAAGAAAATGAAGCCTGCCGCTACCAAAGAGAGAACGACCACAAGAAACATGAGTGTGGTGATCTTGGTACCTATGCTTATATTTTTGAACATTCTAATGCTACTGTTTACTCTATAATAAATTAACCTTCCCGATCTTCCGGTTCCTCACCATCCTCATCGATGGGTTTATTATCTTCCATTTGCTGCTCCACTTCCTCCATCACTTTTATCTCGTTTCCATCCATAGACTTAGCTAAAGCATTGAAAACTGCCGCAATCAAATCTTGCTCGGTTTTTTTGAATGCTACAAACGAAGATATTTCAGCTACACCTAAGGTTTTTCCATCGGATATTAGTGGTGTTATAAACAAGTGTTTTGGTGAAGACTCTCCTAAGCCTGAAAATACCTTAATGTAGCCCTCAGGAATATCGCCGATCAATACTTGTTTTTGCTCTTTAGCAGCTTGTCCTGCCAGGCCTTCACCAAACTCAAAACTTATGCTCTCGCTTTCCGCAACGGTAAAAGCAAAGGAAGACACAAGCTTGATTTTTCTGACGTCCTCCGAATAATCCGCTTTGTATATCGCACCTTGGCTAGCTTCGATCCTCATGCAAAGTTTAGAGAGTACTTCATCGAACTTCTCTTTTTCATTTTTATCGCTATTGATAATATGGGTGAATTCTGAAGTATCGCTAAGTGTAATCTCTTCCTCTTCTTCCATTCCAATATTCTTCTTGATCAGGTCCGATTTAGTTTCTTGCTTTCCAGCCTGAACGTACACAATGTTTTCTCTTGTGTTACCCTTATCAAAAAGAATCATTAAGACTACTGAAGCTACACCTACCAAAAAGGTGAGCCCAATTACGAAATTAAGCTGACTTGAAATAGGCACAACTACACTTAAATCATCTGGATTAAGAGCACTTGTATTAACAAGATCAGAAGGGAGATTATAAAGCAGGTAGGCCGAAGCCAAAATACCTAGAATAAATAAAAGAAGACTTAAAAGGCTCAAGGTCCTCAGGGTAGCACTCATTCTTTAATTATTATCTGAGTTTATAGTGTTGGTTAAGTTCGGTCAAAAATTCGATTATTTGGTCGATTTTCAAGGTATAGTCTATATCTGTAATTTTTAAAGCAGCCGTTGGCATGGTATCAATCATGCATTCTTCAGGGTCTTGAACTAAAGTGAGTCCTCCTCTATCTTTAATTCGTTTCATGCCTAAAGCTCCATCCCTGTTAGCCCCTGATAGCAATATACCAATTAATTTTTGTTTGTAATTGTAGGCACAAGTCTCCAAAGTCACATCTATACTAGGCCTTGAGTTATTGATCATATCTTCTGTTGAAAGAGAAAACAAATTACCTAACTCTATAGAAAGGTGATAGTTTGCAGGGGCAAGGTATACACTCCTCCTTTTTATATGTTCCTTATCGTATGGTTCAATGACCGGCTTTACACTTTTAATGGATAAAGCCTCTACGAAACCATGCCTTACGTGCTTCAGGCGATGCAGACACATAATAATAGGCAATTCAAAATCCTTTGGAATTGCAGATAAGATCCTGGTGATCCCCTGAAAGCTCCCCGCAGACCCTCCTATTACTATGGCTTTATATGAGTTATTTAATTCAAACCTCCCCATCGAACAGAGTAGAAATCAGTCTTTAATTTTCTTGTAAATTTTCTCCTCATTGTTCACGATGATGAACTTGTTGGCAATCTCACACCAAATCAAAGATTCCTTTGATCCAATGATCAGATAACCGTATTTAAATATACTCTCATGTAATTTTTTTAGGACTTGGTTTTGAAGTTGCTGATTAAAATAAATCATAACATTCCGGCAGAGGATCAGGTCGAACTTGTTGAAGGGGTCTCCTTTTACCAGGTCATGTTCCCTCCAGGATACACCTGCAGTAAGGGCTGGATCCATCACTGCTTTTCCATTTTTCTCAGAATAATATTTTTGAAGTCCTTTTTCGCCTGTGACTCTTATGTAGTTTTTATCATTGAGTTCCATATTTTTAATGGAATACTCACCTTTCTTAGCACGTTCTAATATTTTTTTATCCAGATCGGTAGCGATGATCTTAGACTTTTCAAGTATACCCATCTCCTTCAAAAGGATGCTCATTGAAAAAACCTCTTCACCTGAAGAGCATCCTGCATGCCAAATGCTAATCGACTTATGGTTGAGTAGAATATTGGGAATTATATGTTCTCGTAACTCTCTCCAAAAAGAAGGATCTCTGAACATTTCTGTTACGTTCACTGTAATCTCGCATACGAACTCTTCAAAAAAACCTCTGTCATCTTTAATACGCTTAATTAGCGCATCAACACTCTGGAATTTAAACAGATCGAGCACACGACTTATTCTCCTCTTAAAAGAAGACATGGCATAATCTGTGAAATCATAATTATAATTCTCCTTTATTACTTCCGTAATCCTCCTTAGGTCGGAGATTTCAATATCATGCATGATAGGTCAGTGTAGTTATCGATTTACAGGCCTGTATTGGTAAGGTCTGTTTTTAAAGATAAAATATTAATTAAAGTAAAATCAAAAAAGTCGTTTTTTTGATTTGATAACTTCTAAGTGGAGCCTGATTCTACTCTAAATCGGCTCCTGAAAAACTCAACGGAAGCAAATCACACACAGAGGGTATTTTGTAGATTAGGTGGTTTGCTGCTGCCAGATAAACAGGTATTTTTTGACCTTGGCTTTCTTCGTATTCCAGCATAACCTGCCTGCAACTTCCACATGGAGGTGTAAATCGAAATTTATCCTCCGATCGCTTCCTGGCAGTTATAACAATAGCTGATATTTTCTGCTCTGGATGTTTTGAGGACGCGTAGAAAAAAGCTAAACTCTCCGCACATAGGCCATTCGGGTAAGAAGCATTCTCTTGATTACTAGATTCAATAATCTCTCCTGATTCTAATATCAGGGCTGCCCCAACTAAAAAATCAGAGTAGTTCGCATACGATCGGTTTGTAGCTTCTTTTGCCCTTTCAACAGCTAAATGAACATTTTTCGGAAGTTCACTTACAGAATTAAATTCCTCATAAGAAAATGAATGAATTATTTTTTTTGACATGGAATCTAATTACACGAGTAGAGACTTGTGAATATAATTAATGTGATCCAATTTCATGTATGAAGAATATTCTACTTCTCGGTTCAGGGCTTTCTACTTCTTACCTGGTTGAATACTTATTAAAATTCTGTGATCAATTCAACTGGACTCTGAACGCTGCGGATATTAACGAGGCTTCGGCTATTGAAAGACTGAAAAACCACCCGAAAGGTAAATCTCATAAGCTTAACATTTCAGATACTTCGAAAACCGGGGAATTAATTGAAAAAGCAGACGTGGTTATTTCAATGCTTCCTGCAAAAATGCACTTTTCAGTAGCTAAATTCTGCCTTGAACTTAAAAAATCCCTCCTTACTGCGTCTTACGTCACTGAGGAATTAAAGAGTTTAGAAAAAGAATTTAGCAATAAAGGTTTAAGCTTATTTTGCGAACTAGGCCTTGATCCCGGCCTTGATCATATGTCGGCCATGAAGGTGATCAATTCAATCCGAAGTAAGGGCGGTAAAATGACTGCTTTTGAGTCTTTCACAGGTGGTTTGTTAGCTCCTTCTAATGAAGATAATCCATGGGAGTACAAATTTACCTGGAATCCCCGAAATGTGGTTTTGGCAGGGCAAGGGGTGGTAAAGTTTATTCAGGAAGGGCGGTATAAATTTATTCCTTACCACAAAGTATTTAAAAGAACAGAAATCGTTCACATACCTGATCATGGCTATTTTGAAGGATATGCCAATAGGGATTCCTTGAAGTATAGAGAGGTATATGGCCTGGAAGATGTTAAGACGATTTATCGTGGGACTTTCAGAAGGCCAGGTTTTTGTAAATCGTGGGATGTGTTTATCCAATTAGGGGCAACGGACGACTCTTATGAAATGGAAGGGGTTTCAGAGATGACACACAGGCAATTTATTAATTCATTCTTATCATATAATCCAACCGATTCTGTGGAGTTGAAACTCGCACATTACATGAATCTGGAAATCGACTCTGACATTATGTACCGTTTGAAATGGTTAGAGCTGTTTACCGAAGATAGAATTGGTCTGGAAAAAGGAACGCCAGCTCAAATACTGGAGCATATTTTAAGAAAGAAGTGGTCTATCAATGAGAAAGACAAAGATCAGATTGTAATGTGGCACAAATTCAATTATGAGCTGGATGGTGAACATAAGGAAGTACAGTCACATTTGGTAGTGACAGGTGTCTCCAAAGAAAAAACAGCTATGGCTAAGACAGTCGGACTTCCCATAGCCATAGCGACCAAGTTATTTCTGCGGGATGGGTTGGGACAAAGTGGACTTAACCTTCCTGTTCAGTCGGAGATCTATGAACCTATCTTGAATGAATTACAAGCGTTCGATATCAAATTTGAGGAACGAGAAATAGAAATAAAATAGCTATTTAATACTCTCCAAATATCCCAAATCCTCTTTTTCCGGATTTTCAGCAGCCTCTACAGCCAGTTCATCGCAGCGTTCATTTTCTGGTATTCCAGCATGGCCTTTTACCCATTTGAACGACACATTGTGCTTATTGAATAGCGGTATGAATTGCTTCCAGAGGTCAGGGTTCTTTTTATCTTTAAAGCCTTTTTTTACCCAGCCCCACAGCCAACCTTTAATAACAGCATCAACTACATATTTGGAGTCGGAATAGATTTGTACATCCTGGTTTTCATTCTTTAGGGCTTCCAATCCTTTGATTACCGCCAATAGTTCCATTCTGTTATTCGTGGTATGCTTAAACCCGTCACTAAGTTCTTTTCTATGCTTTCCGGATAACATTACTACCCCGTAGCCTCCCGGCCCTGGATTACCTTTTGCAGCACCATCCGTATAAACTGTAATTTTCATGAATGAGTAGTTAGATACTAGATAAAAGACTTTTAGACAAAGCTCTAAAGAATCTTCATATACAAATATTGGGGTTAGAGATTTATATTACTTTTAAAGAGCTTAATTGCGATCGCCAATAAGATAATGCCGAAAACTTTCCTTAAAACATTCGTTCCTCCCTTCCCTAGTTTTATTTCAACCCATTTTGAGGCCTTCAACACGATATAAATAAGAACAAGATTCACAACAATACCGGCCAGAATATCCATAGTATCGTATTCTGCCCTAAGAGAAATAATGGTTGTCATTGTTCCTGCCCCAGCTAAAAGGGGGAAGGCTAATGGTACGATAGAAGAAGAAGACAGGGCTTCCGGGTCGTGCTTAAATAGCTCTATCCCCAGAACCATTTCAATACCGATAATGAATAGGATAATTGCACCGGCTACGGCAAATGACTGAACGTCTATCCCGAATAAACCTAAAATGGATTCTCCCAGAAATAGAAAGCCAATCATAATCACGCCAGCTACAATAGTAGCTTTACCTGACTGCACATGGCCCGCTTTTTTTCTCAGATCAATGACTATAGGTAAGTTTCCGATGATGTCTATTACGGAGAATAGAATGAGGGTTACGGATAAGACTGATTTAAAATCCAGCATAGCTTAAAATTCCCGCAAAGTTGAGAAAGAATTATTTGATAATGGAGATGAATTGCAAAAATTAATTGAACGAAAGCGTATCGAAGAAATTGATCAGTTTATCGATTTCACTATCTCTTAAAGCCGGGAAATTAGCCAATCTAAACGTATTTGACTTCCATTCACCGTATCCGTTTCCAAAAATCAAGCCCTTTTCCCTTGCTTTTTCATTTACCGTCTCAATAACTTCATTTTCCGCTTTAACTGTAAGTACTGTATGGGATCTGGTATTCTGATTTTCTACTAGAAAATCTAAGGAATCAATAGCCTTGATAGCAGCTTCTATCCTCGATTTTCGCTTCAGTAATTTATCTTCTGTATTCTTGATTTTAGGAGCGTCTTGCAGTGATCTGTATAAAAGATAAATATCCAGAATATTGGGTGTATGTGTGGTTTGCCATTTTCTACCATTTTCAACAATAGACGAAAAACGGTTGTAATGGACAGAATCATCATTTTGCAGAGCATATTCAATCAAACGGTTCGATGCAACGATAACAGCCATTCCCGATGGTAACCCAAAGCATTTCTGAACAGATGCATACCAAAAATCGGCACTGTTCCAGGGCATTCGAACTCCTGCCATACTAGAGGTAGCATCTGCTGCAATGAATTTCTCCGGAAATAAGCTCTTTAACTCTTCTATTTTTCGAGAGCTGACCTGTGTTCCATTTGAGGTTTCGTTTTGAGTTACACATATAAAATCCTCCTGTCCTATTTCAGCTTCTGAAACAGGTATTTCTGAATTGATATCAAATTCCAGTGATTTTGACCGGCACCCTAAAGCTGTCGTTTGCTGAAACCACTTTTTCCCGAAAGCACCATTATAAAAGTGATAACTCCCCTTCTTTATTAAAGATTGTGCTATAATCTCCCAGCATTCAGTTGCAGAAGAGGCAAAAAACAGACTATAATCATCAGGTACATTTAATCTCTTTTTGAAAATAGCCGATGTTTTCTGGTATAAGTCTTGAAACTCAGGACTTCTATGATTTACACTGAAGATTCTCTTTCTGTAACCATCGATTACATATTTAGGTATTCGGTCATAGATTTTTGAAGGCCCCGGATAAAAACTGATGGTTTTCTGCTGAGCGTTAATGGGTTGCTTTTTTTTAAGCTTTGGTCGGCGGGCCATTTTAATCAGCTCAAGAAGTAGTTCAAAGCCAAATCATAACCATTTAGACCGAGCCCTGTGATTACTCCTTTGCAGTTTCTTGCGGTTAAGCTTTTTTCACGGAAGTCTTCTCTGGAATGAATATTTGAGATGTGTACCTCAACCACAGGTGCTGAAACTGCTGCTATGGCATCCGTTAAAGCGACTGAGGTGTGCGTTAAGCCGCCTGCATTTAAAACAATACCATCGTAACTGAAGCCTACCTCCTGAACTTTGTCTATAATTGACCCTTCAGAATTCGATTGAAAATATTCCAATTGAACATCCTTAAATTTCGACTCAAGTTCACTAAAATAATTTTCGAAACTTTGAGTGCCGTAAATTTCTGTTTCCCGCTTTCCTAGTAGATTAAGGTTAGGGCCGTTAATAATGATCAGCTTCATAATGCTAAATTAAATCCCCATAATGAACTGGGAAACTTACACAAAACAATTTAAAGATTACCTAGAAATAGAATCCGGGCTTTCTGAAAATTCCGTATCTGCTTATTTAAGAGATATTAATAAACTGCAAAGATTCTGTTTAAGTCTAAATCCTCCTCTTCTTCCCAAACAGACCAATACTAAAATACTGAAGCTTTTTATTCAGTCCATCAGTGAATTAGGTTTATCTGCTCATTCCCAAGCCAGAATTTTATCAGGGGTTAAATCCTTCTATAAGTTTTTACTATTGGAAGAAGTAATAGATGATGACCCTTCGGACACCATAGAAGGCCCTAAACTCGGAAGAAAACTTCCGGATACATTAAGCTTCCATGAGATCGAAAAACTACTTAATTCTATTGACCTTACTCATCAAAATGGACATAGAAACAGGGCTATGATTGAAATACTGTACAGTTCCGGTTTACGTGTTTCTGAGCTGATCAATCTTCAATTGAATAATATTTACTGGGACATTCAATTCTTCAGAATTATAGGAAAAGGTAATAAAGAGCGACTGGTTCCTTTTGGAAAAGATGCTTTAAAATACCTTAAAATCTATGTCGAAGAGCTCCGCGTCCACCTGAAAATCAAAGATGAGTTCAGAGATTTTGTGTTTCTTAATACACGAGGTAAGGCTATATCGAGAGTATACGTCTTTTTAATGATTAAAGAACTTGCACAATCTATAGGCTTAAATAAAAAAATTAGTCCTCATACCTTCAGGCACTCTTTCGCAACACATCTCATAGAAGGAGGTGCCGATTTAAGAGCCGTTCAGGAAATGCTAGGTCATGAATCCATAACCACGACAGAAATATACACCCACCTGGATCGTGATTATCTAAAGCAGGTTATGAAAGAATTTCATCCAAGAAGTTAGAGTAATTGGTGTAAGTCTTATTCAACAATTGTACTTTTGAGTGCTCTATGTACAAAGTATTAATTCGCCCACTCCTATTCCTGCTTGATGCAGAAAAAGCACATAACTTTAGTTTCAAAAGCCTCAAATTGCTTTTGAAATTGCCGTTCGCAAAAAGTATAACCAAATCCCAATTCGCAAGCCACAATAATTCACTATCTCGAACCATTAAAGGATTAACCTTTAAAAATCCTATCGGGCTGGCAGCGGGCTTTGACAAGAATGCAAAGATGATTGAGGAGTTTGAAACCTTCGGATTCGGATTTGTTGAAATCGGAACGGTGACACCGAAACCACAGGCTGGAAATGATAAACCGCGCTTATTCCGGCTTCCAATAGATAAAAGCCTCATCAATAGAATGGGATTCAATAATGACGGAGCCGACGCTATTGTTGAAAGGCTGAAACAAACCAAGACAGATGTCATTATCGGAGGGAATATTGGAAAGAATAAGGTTACACCTAATGAAAACGCACTTGATGACTATCTGATCTGCTTCGATAAGCTTTTTGATCATGTCGATTATTTTGTGGTTAACGTTAGCTCACCAAATACACCCGGATTAAGAGCGCTTCAGGAAAAAGAGCCTCTAAAAAGAATACTTAATGAACTCCAAAAGAAAAATCTGGATAAGGCTAGTCCAAAACCGCTCTTACTCAAAATCGCACCTGACTTAACAGACAGTCAACTTGAGGATATCATAGAACTGACCAATGAGTTAAATCTAGATGGACTCATAGCAACCAATACTACCATATCACGAGACCAATTGACGACTTCAAAGAAAGAAATAGAATCGATTGGTGCTGGTGGATTGAGTGGAAAAGTGTTGAAAGCAAGATCTACGGAAGTAATACAATATCTTAGAAAGGGTATAGGTTCAGAGAAAATTATTATCGGTGTGGGGGGGATTTTTAATGCCGATGATGCCAAGGAAAAATTAAAAGCAGGAGCTGATTTAATTCAGGTTTACACCGGTTTCGTCTACGAAGGCCCTTCCATGATCAAAAAAATCTTATCAGATATTTCCAAGTAAACGATATCTAGCAAGGCGTTGCAGAGAATTAATTACATTCGCATTTAAATTTTTTTTTAAGGATGGGCAAAAACTCGCCTAGGTCAAATACATACAAAGCGGAGAAAAAAAAGAAAAAGAAAGGACCCATAAAACTGAGTCTGGTGCCATCTTTTCTAAAAGACAGAAGGCTACAACTGGCATTTGGCTTTTTTTTGATAGCCACTTCTTTCTTTTTACTGGTGGCCTTTTTATCATACATTTTTACCGGAAAGGCTGATCAAAGTATTATCGATGCTTACCAAAGCGATTCATTAAATGAAATAAGGCTCGAAACACAAAACTGGTTCGGGTTTCTTGGCGCGCTAATCTCACACCAATTTATTTTTAAATGGTTTGGAGTTTCTTCGTTTTTGATTCCCCCATTATTTCTTTCTATTGGCTATGAAATAGTTTTTAAAAAGCCGCTGTTCTCATTAACCAGAATTACCTCATTTTCCCTGTTTTTCTTGTTCTGGATAAGCCTTCTACTCGGTTACATTCTTATCGATACACAAAGCCTTTCTATTTGGGGGTTTTTAGCAGGTGGAATTGGATATGAAATGGCTGTATTCTTTGACGGATTGGTTGGTTGGGGAACCTTTATTGTTCTGATCCTGTCGCTGCTCATATTTCTGATCTTTTATTTTAACATTACGCAAGTACTGGGTTTCAAGCAATTGAACTTCGATAAAGAGCCTTCTGAAGATCAGGAACAAGAACCCAATGAAGGACCGGCAGTAGAAAGGGCCGAAAGTGAGAATGAAGAAATTGAAGAAGAAATTCCTGATGAGATCGTACTGGAGGCCAAAAACAGTCCCAAAGAACCCAAAAAAGACTCAGATCTGGAACTTCAGCTTGAAGAGGAACTAGAGGAAGAAGTACCTGAACAAGAAGAACCGATTACCCAAGAAATAACACCTGAGAAAAAGGAGCCCGAATTTTTATTAGGAGAGAGTGAAGTCGAAAAAACCGTAGCTTCTATGGGCCATTACGATCCCAAACTAGATCTGTCCTCTTACCAATATCCAAGCACAGAACTCCTTGTTGATCATAGTCTTGGAAAAGTAAAAGTTACAAAGGAAGAACTGGAGCAGAATAAAGACAAAATCGTCGAAACTCTAACCAACTTCAAAATTGGGATTTCCAGCATTAAAGCTACTATTGGCCCGACAGTAACACTTTATGAAATAGTCCCGGAGGCAGGCGTTAAAATCTCCAAGATCAAAAATCTGGAAGATGATATCGCATTAAGTTTATCAGCACTCGGTATTCGAATTATAGCACCGATCCCAGGTAAGGGAACCATCGGTATAGAGGTTCCAAATAAAAATAGGGAGTTGGTTGCAATGAAATCCATTGTGACCACTGAAAAGTTTTCAAAGAGTGAATTTGAACTACCTATTATATTAGGTAAGACTATATCCAATGAGGTCTACGTAACGGATCTGGCTAAAATGCCCCACCTTTTAATGGCGGGAGCCACAGGACAAGGTAAATCAGTAGGCCTTAACGTATTGATCACTTCGCTTTTGTACAAGAAGCACCCATCGCAATTAAAATTTGTGATGGTCGATCCAAAAAAGGTAGAGCTCACTTTATTCAATAAAATAGAGCGCCACTTCCTCGCTAAACTTCCAAATAGTGAGGAAGCGATCATAACGGAGAATAAAAAGGTAGTACACACTCTAAATTCATTGTGTATTGAAATGGACAACCGCTATGAGTTATTAAAAGACGCTGGTTGCAGGAATATTAAAGAGTACAATAAAAAATTCATCAACAGAAAACTTAATCCGGAAAACGGCCATCGTTATCTGCCCTATGTAGTACTAATCATCGATGAGTTAGCCGATCTCATGATGACTTCAGGAAAAGAAGTTGAAACACCTATTGCACGATTAGCTCAGTTGGCACGAGCCATTGGAATCCATTTGGTCATTGCAACACAAAGGCCATCTGTAAACGTAATTACCGGTATCATTAAAGCAAACTTCCCCGCCAGGTTATCATTTCGGGTAACACAAAAAGTCGATTCCAGAACCATTCTTGACTCTGGAGGAGCAGAGCAGTTGGTTGGAATGGGTGATATGTTACTTTCTATGGGTTCCGATATTGTTCGTATCCAATGCCCATTTGTTGACACACCTGAAGTAGATGAGATATGCGACTTTATAGGTTCACAGCGAGGTTACGAATCAGCTTATATGCTTCCTGAGTTTGAAGATGAAAATGAAAGTGGCCCCGGAGATGTTGACTTGTCTGATCGAGATGCCCTCTTTGAAGATGCAGCACGATTAATCGTGTTACATCAGCAAGGAAGTACTTCCTTGATCCAAAGAAAACTTAAGCTTGGCTATAATCGAGCCGGTCGACTTATTGATCAGTTAGAAGCTGCAGGGATTGTAGGTTCATTTGAAGGAAGTAAAGCCCGAGAAGTACTTATTCCGGATGAATATAGTTTGGAACAGTTATTGAATGACTTGGATAATTGATAAATTTGGGCGCTATTTGCGCACGATATTGAAGACGAGAGAAATGAAGAACCTTATACTAATTCTATTTATTTTTTTATCTATTGATTCATTCGCACAATACGATCCGAAAGCCAAAGAAATACTGGATCAGATGAGCGAAAAGTATCAGACTATTCCTTCTTTCAAGGCCGATATTTCTTATACCCTCACCAATGAAACTGAAGATATCTACGAAGAATTTAATGGGGATATTACCGTAATGGGCGATATGTATAAATTGAACATTGGTGGACAGGAAATTATCAACGATGGTAAAACCATGTGGACTTTCCTGGAAGATGTAAACGAGGTTAATATTTCAGAATATGATCCTGATTCTGAGGAAATCTCCCCCTCTAAAATTTATAACATTTATAAAAACGGTTATAAGTACACTTACTTAACGGACAAAGTAGTGAACGGTGACAAAGTACACGTAGTCGACCTTGTTCCCGAAAATAAAAGCAATCAGTTTTTCAAAGTAAGGCTTGAAATCGATTCTGACACGCATGAACTACACAATTGGAAGATGTTTGAAAAAACAGGTAATGTATACGCTTACGACGTAACGAACTTTGCTTCCGACTTGAAAATAAAAGAGTCTTACTTTGCCTTTGATGAAAGCCAACATGAAGGCGTCGAGGTAATCGACTTTAGATAAATTTACCTACTTTAAACGTATGACTAGAAAGGAACTTTTCCATCATATTAAGGAAAAGAGCAGCTACTTATGCGTTGGACTTGATACAGATCTATCAAAAATCCCAAAGCACCTTCTTAAGGAAAACGACCCGGTTTTCGAATTCAATAAACAAATTATTGATGCTACTATTGATCATTGTGTAGGTTACAAGCCTAACCTTGCATTTTATGAATCTTTAGGAGCTTCTGGCTGGGAAAGTTTACAAAAAACCATTGAGTATATTCCTGATGAATTGTTCACTATTGCTGATGCGAAGCGAGGAGATATAGGGAATACCGCAAAAAAATATGCTGAGGCTTTTTTCGAAAGAATGAATTTTGACTCAGTGACCATTGCTCCCTATATGGGGCGCGATTCTGTGGATCCGTTTTTACAATATGAAGGCAAGTGGAGTATTATATTAGGCTTGACCTCGAACGAAAGTAGCACTGATTTTGAAGAATTAAATCTAGAATCAGGAATAGCGCTCTTCGAAGAAGTTCTATCAAAAGCTTCATCATGGGGAACCGATGATCAACTGATGTTTGTAATTGGAGCCACCAAGCCTGATAAATTTCAATTAGTTAGAAAAACGATTCCTAATCACTTTCTCTTGGTTCCAGGTATAGGTGCACAAGGAGGGGATTTAGATAGTATTTCCAGAATAGGCTTTAATGATCATTGCGGACTACTCGTTAATTCCTCCAGATCCATTATTTATGCTTCTGACGATAAGAACTTTGGAGCTTCTGCAAAAAAAGCTGCAGCAAACGTGCAGAGGTCTATGAAGGCACTTCTTGAAAATTATATGTGACATAGTTGTTAAGCAGGATTGGTCAATTCAGTATATTCCTTGATCAATCTGGTAAATGTGATATCGCTAAACCTTGAAAAATGAGTGAAGAGTTCCTTCACTACATCTGGCAGTTTCAACTCTTCAATAAAAAAGAGCTCTTAACTCAAAATGGAGATCCCATAAATATTATCTCCGTAGGTACATTGAATAGAAACTCCGGACCGGACTTTCTGAATGCAGAAATTATACTAGACGGATTAAAATGGCATGGGCACGTAGAAATTCACATCAATGAAAAAGACTGGTATAATCATAAACATCATGAAGATGGTGCCTATAAAAACGTAATTCTTCATGTAATCTGGAATTCCCAAGAGATCGAAACTGGAATTGCAACCCTTGAACTGCAAGATCATGTAAGTCTGAGTTTACTCAATCGATACGAAAACTTCATTTCACCTTCCAATGAAATTTTATGCTCATCGCAAATTGGTTCCATAGATCCCATCGTAATCGCTGGTATGCAAGGTAAAACTCTGGCACAAAGACTTGAGAGAAAAAGTAATGATATCATAAACCTGCTCAAAGAACGAAAGGGCGATTGGGAGCAAACAACTTTCGAAATACTTGGAAGGAGCTTCGGCTTCAAAATAAATAGTGACGCTTTCAGTACGCTGTGTGAGCGTATTCCTTATAAAATAGTGCGTAAAATAGGTCAGAATATCTTTCAGCTCGAAGCACTCTTTTTTGGAATGTCGGGGTTATTAGAAATCACTGAGAAAGAAGATGCATATAAGGAGAAATTAAGGAGTGAGTTTCTTTACCTTCAAAAGAAATACGATTTAAAAGTTGCAATAGGAGCTGTGGAATGGAAGTTTTTAAGATTAAGACCGCACAATTTTCCTACAGTTAGATTAGCTCAGTTTTCGGCTCTTTTAAGCTTTAATGACAATCTTTTTTCTTCTCTATTGAATTATAATAGTTCTAGTAATCTGCTCGAAATTCAGGCTTCTGACTATTGGCATTCACATTTTAAATTCGGTAAAAAATCAGAATCGGCTTCAGGGAAATTAGGTATAGAAAGTCAAAGGAATCTAAAAATTAATACTCTGGCTCCTCTCATTTTCTCTTATGGCCTTTATTACGATAATGAGTCTTACAAAGAGGAGGCTGTTATGCTGCTTGAAAGTATTACCTCAGAGCATAACGTAATAATCAAAAAATGGAAAAAGTTAGGAGTAAAGCCTAAAAGTGCCTCCGAAAGCCAATCTTTAATTGAATTATATAACGAGTTCTGCTTAAGAAAAAAGTGCCTTTCGTGTACGATAGGAAGTGGAATCATTAGGCAGTTATGATCTTTCAATTTATTATCATACTCGCTGCTTTATCGTTTACAAGGTATATCATTCAAAGGCAAACGATATTCAAAGAAAACGTACTTTGGACCGTTTTTATACTGAAGATTGTTTTCAGTATTTCTTTGGGCCTGGTCTATATATTCTACTATGAAGGTGGGGATACACTAAGTTTCCATCAGGATGCCCATAATTTTAGCTCTTACCTAAAAGCCTATCCCAACCATTTTTTTGACATTTATTTTAATACAGCGTCAATCCCTTTATTAGAAGAACACCTCATCTATAGCTCTAATGAACCAAGAGCTTTATTTTTCTCAAAAGTACTCTCCTTCATTTATTTGTTTACAAATTCCAGCTATTGGATCAGTTCAGCTTTTGTGGCATGTCTAGGTTTTTGGTGTTCTCTAGCATTGCTTTTTGAACTTCAAAAAGTAAAAGTAAATCTGGTTTTGCCTGTTTTCTTTGCAATCTTACTATATCCTTCAACCTTATTCTGGACTTCAGGCTTACTGAAAGAATCTCTTATGATGATATCCATATTTGGGCTGACTTATTCGTTCTTAAATCTCTATCGAAAAAAGCGAATTGAAATAATCACCGCCTTTACCTTTTTACTGAGCGTACTCATGCTATTCTTTCTTAAGTATTATATCTTAGGTCTCCTCGTGGCTTTTGTTTTTCCTTCTTGTTTTGTCGTACTACTGGTAAGGTTCAACTTACTGAAACAAAAGTTTTTAACCCCATTGTGGTTGATACTTACGCTCATTTTTCTCTTTGGAGGCACATTTCTACATCCAAATCTTTCTTTTCATTCATTTCTTGACGTTCTGGTTAGGAACCATAATCTTACTTTAAGCTTAAATAATACTGCTGAAGGCATAATTGTATTTCATGATCTTGAACCAACGGTCATGAGCCTGATTGCCAATTCACCAAAGGCACTTATCTCCGGTCTCTTTAGACCATTTCCCTGGGAAGTTTATTCCTATACCGCTATTATGGCTTCTTTAGAAAATGTGGTTTTATTATTTCTACTTTTAACTTCCATTCTTAAAGTAAAGAAAATAGAGTTAACGTATATGAACTTAATTACCCTTTCAGCGCTTATTTACATCTTTGCAAGCTGTATTCTATTGAGTATCTCCACGCCCAATCTCGGGTCTTTATCACGATATAAAGTGGCTTTTAGTCCTTTCTTACTTACTCTAATTCTATCCAGCAGTTGGTTCCGTAGTAAAATGGAAAGATTTGAAAAGACCATTATAGTCAAATGAAAATCTCTGGAAGGATGATCAAGTTTGACTTGGATTGCTGGTCTCAATCAATAAGCGTAATTTTGCAGCCTTAAAACTAAAAGCTATGATTAACCCGGTGATGATATTTGGAGCTGGAAGCTTTGGGAAAGCTGTCTATGATGTGCTAAAAAGTAATGGTATTGAAATATATGCGTTTCTGGACGACGATAAAGAGCTTCATAACAAAACCATAGGAGAGGTCAGTATTCTAGGGAATACAGACGACGACGGTTTTCTCAAATACATCGGCAAAAAGTGCGATGCATTCGTAGCAGTTGATGATATGAGGCTGAAAAAAACTTTAGTAGAAATGCTGAAGAAAAAAAGAAAAGTAATGCCTGTAACTGTAGTTCACAATGCAGCTCAGATTTCTGAACTGGCTTCTATATCCTACGGCACCTTCGTTGGAGCAAACACATCTATCGGAGCTGGGTCTGTTCTCAGTGAGCACTGCGTCATCAATACTAATGCGAGCATTGATTATGACGTTAAGATTGGGAAATTTACTCACATAGGTACCGGCAGTAATATTAACTCAGAAGCTGAGATCGGTAATAATGTATTTATCGGTAGTGGTGTCACCATTGTAAGTGGAATTAAAGTGGAAGACAATGCCCGAATAGGAGCCGGTTCTGTAGTTGTAGATAATGTAACTAAAGGAGCAACAATTTTTGGTAATCCCGCTAAGGCAATCAAGTAAATTTAAATGATAACGTTCGTAAGAGCATCTATCTTCTTGGCACGTAGAAATTGATTTTTATTGATTTTAAGAGCGCTAAACTTAAACTAGGAACACTCAAATTCAGGCTATATTTACTTACTCCTATTAAATCAATTTCTTTTTAGACCAAGTAATTAAGTTTCTCCATAATGACTTCCTGAATTATTCAGGTTAAGTTATATTAATAACTCAAACACCTTGAGTGAAACAAGGCAAGTTTATGAAAGATCAATATCAAATTCTCTTATTCTATTGCTATACGCATATTGATGACCTTGAGGAATTTAGGGAAAAACATCATCTCTACTGTATAGAAAACGATATTCTAGGAAGAATAATAATAGCAGAAGAAGGCATTAATGGAACTGTTTCCGGTCCGAAATCCAGCTGTAAAAAGTACATGAATGCTCTGAAAAATGATGACAGGTTCAAGGAAATCGATTTTAAGGTAGAAGTTCATGGAGGTCATGCCTTCCAAAAATTACATGTTCGTGTTAAGCCTGAAATCGTTCATTCAAGCCTGCAGCATATACACCCAAAAGACAAGACAGGAGTTCATCTTTCGCCAGAACGTTTTAAAGAACTGAAAGATCAGGAGGATGTGGTTGTTCTCGATGTCCGATCTAATTATGAGCACGAACTGGGTAAATTCAAAAATGCCAGAACGCTCGATATGGAGAACTTCAGAGATTTTCCGGAGAAAGTTAAAGAGTTAGAGGATATTAAGAGTAAGAAAGTCATCACGTACTGCACAGGGGGTATAAAGTGTGAAAAAGCAAGTGCCTACCTCTTGGAGCAAGGGTTTGAAAATGTTTATCAATTGCATGGCGGTATTATTAAGTATGGAATAGAAGAAGGTGGGGAAGATTTCGAGGGAAAATGTTATGTTTTCGACAATCGTGTCGCCATTGATGTAAACAAGGTTAACCCCAAAGTCATTTCGAAATGCTATGTCTGTGGGGTTGAATCTGATAGAATGGTCAACTGTGCTAATGAAACATGCAATCGTCATGTTCCGATTTGTGAACAGTGCGGTCATGATCTGGATGGTGCCTGCTCTGAAGAATGCCAGCACAACGAGCACAAAAGACCTTATGATGGAACCGGGTACTATACCTCAAAACTGAATGGATACGACCCTTATCGGGGATTATATAGAAACAAATCCAAATCTAAGGAGCTAGAGAAACAATGAGTGAAATCTCGGAAACTGACCTCATACTCAATGATGACCAAAGCGTTTATCATTTAAATCTTAAGCCTGAACACTTATCTGAGACCATTATTACGGTAGGTGACCCGGGTAGGGTTTATACCGTTAGCCAGTTTTTCGATGATGTTGACTTTGAAATGAATAAAAGGGAATTCATTACCCATATTGGCAATTACAAAGGCAAGCGCATCACGGTAATGAGTACAGGTATGGGCACTGATAACATTGAAGTAGTGCTCACCGAATTAGATGTTTTGGCTAATATTGATCTCAAATCGAGAACCATAAATCCCAATAAAAAAAAACTGGAAATTATTAGAATTGGAACATCTGCAAGCATCCAATCTGATATTCGATTAGGTAGTCATTTGGTATCGAATTATGCTGTTGGTCTCGATGGGTTAATGAATTTTTTCGATCTGCCTCAAAATGAATTTGAATCAAACATCGGAAAGAAATTACAAGAACAGCTTGGTTTTGATTTCACTCCCTATATTGTTAAAGGATCCGAAAACCTGAAAAAAAGGGTAGCCTTCGATATGATAGAAGGAAACACGCTTACAGCACCTGGCTTTTATGTACCTCAAGGCCGAAAACTTAGGATCACCCCAAAGCATCAAAACTTAATAGATAAGTTGGGCTACTTTCATGAAGATGATTTTTGGCTTACCAATTTTGAAATGGAAACAGCTGGATATTATGCTTTAGGCAACCTGCTTGGACATGAAGTCCTCAGCCTGAACGCTATTATTGCCAACAGAGTCAGGAATCGATTTTCTAAAAAACCAGCAAAAGTGATCGAATCACTGATCAAAAAAGTTTTAGAAAGAATTTAATCGATAGTCAGCAGAGGAATCTGCGAATGCAAGGTCAAAAGTTTTGTCAAGCGACCCTCTGATGGCGTACTCTTTTTAGCGTGATTCCTTGGAAGGATAGCTAACAAATCGATATTATGATCATTTACATAATCCTCAATGCCTTTTTCTATATCTGAATTCTTTGGAAGAACACTTTTATAATCCAGAGTTTCAAAATAATAGTCCAAGATATCCTCATTTTTATCTTTTGAAGACTCTGCTTCAGAATCAGAATTATCGATGGTTAAAATATGTATTTCAGCATCAAACTTTCTTGCAATGCTATGAAGAACACCCAAGGCGAAGGAGTCATCTATTTCGTTTTTACCCAGTGCAAGAGCTACTTTTTTAATTGAAAAATTCTTAAACGTATCAGGAATGACTAAAACAGGGCAATCAGCTTCCAAAACTAAATCGGCCGTATGAGTACTGGCATCTTTATCCTGACTTCCTTTAGTACCCATAATAATCAAGTCAGAACCTAACTTTTTCTGGGTTTCAACAATGGAGCCCGTAAGGTTTCCGGTTTTTATAATGCAATCGCAAAGAGACTTGGAGCTATCAGATACTTTTGCCTTCAAAGCCTCCATTTTTTCACTTACCTCTTCAGAAGATTCTGATTCAACCGTTGAGTGAACCAAGGTTATTTCTGTAGATGTATCATTCTCAACAAAAGCTAAAGCATAATCGATAGCATTATGTGAAGCACTTGAAAAATCAGTCGGAATAAGGATTTTATCTATTTTACTCATTTTATTCAGTTTTTCCCGGTTTCTGTATCAACGAGGTTATGTATTAAATATAGTGTCCTAACCCCTAATAAAATAGAGCATTCAAATTTTTAGAAAAATAAATTCCCCGATGCCCTTTAAAGTTGAATTTAGGCACTTTTACCCCCATCATGAACTGATTATTATCACTGCACAACAAAATTTTTATCTTAAGGGGTTACCTTTTTTGTTCTTGATGTATATATGATCGCATAACACAATAATTCATACACCTGTTTAACACTAAAAGTCCCGACGCTCGTTGGGACTTTTATTTTTTAAGCCTTTCCCATAACTTTCATTCAAACATTATCAAAGAATGGAATTCATAAAAGTTCAACCTTCCTACGAAAAGCATATTGCACTCATTGAATTAAATCGACCTAAAGAGCTAAATGCATTAAATCGCCAACTCATGGAAGAACTCAGAGATACGTTAAAAGAGTTGGATAGTAATGATGAAGTGCGGATAATCATCCTTACTGGTAATGAAAGGGCTTTTGCTGCAGGTGCTGATATTAAACAAATGGCTGATGCTACTGCAATCGATATGCTGAAAATTGACCAATTTTCAACATGGGATCAAATTAAAAAAACCAAAAAACCAATAATTGCCGCTGTTTCTGGTTTTGCTTTAGGTGGCGGTTGTGAACTTGCCATGACTTGCGATATGATCATCGCCTCCGAAACTGCAAAATTCGGACAACCCGAAATTAAGATTGGAGTAATACCAGGAGCGGGTGGGACACAAAGACTTACCAAAGCTTTAGGTAAAGCAAAAGCTATGGAGCTTGTTTTGACTGGAAAATTCATTTCTGCCGAAAGTGCAGAAAAAATGGGACTTGTCAATAAAGTCGTTCCTGTTGAGATGTATCTTGCTGAGGCTATAAAACTAGCAACTGAAATTGCAGAAATGTCACCACTAGCAGTACAAATGGCAAAAGATGCTGTTAATAAGTCTTTTGAAGTTGGATTAAATGATAGCCTTGAGTACGAACGAAAAAACTTCTATATGCTTTTCTCATCTCAAGATCAAAAAGAAGGAATGAAAGCCTTCGTCGAAAAACGAAAGCCTTCATTTGAAGGGAAATAACTATTATAATATTCCGTTCTTATTTTCCCTGATGTTTATCAGACTTAATCCAATAGTCCAGTTATCATATTCCTGGAAGGTATAATCGGTAAATATGGAAAAGAAGCCCAACTTCACTCTTGCCCCAAAAGTTGCCCTTCCACCGCCAGAATTAAATCCTAAAGTAACAGGATCGACTATAATTTCATCAGATTCAAGTTGGTAAGTTCCAAGAACATTTACGTCACTGGATATGGCGTTAAATCCAAAACCTGAATAAATTGTAAAGACAGAAAACTGTTTGGAAACCAGGAGTTGCCCGGTGAAAACATTCGTATCAAATTCCAGGCGATCATCTAAATCTTCTATTCCTCCAATATTCTGAACCTCAGAGTCAATATCCGTATAGGCCAATAAAACAGCTACATCAATAGGAAGCTTTTTGACAAAGGGAATCCATTGCTTGATATCATGTTGAATACCAAATCCAAGCACTCTAAATTCAAAATCATCGTCCCCTAGTCCAAAGTCTTGTCCATATCTAACTTTTAAATCCGTGTTTTTAACTAAACCTATCCCTAATTGGATCATAGGCACTGGTACTGCATTAGAGAAAATACTTGGAATATCCTCTAAAAAATCAAACCCGACAGGCCCTTCGATTGGAGTATCAGTAATGATATCGCCATTGTCATCTATCACGTTAAAACGAGGAATAGGCTGAGTATCTCCAAGTGCAGTGGGATATTCTTGATTTGGATCAACAAATTCGATGTTAGTTAAACCTAGACCTTCTGGATTATATGAAAGATCACTATTGGGCGCATAGGCTGCAGTCGCTGTAATTGAAAGATCGATGCCAAAAGGTTTATGTGTCTTCGCAGTATTATACCATCCTCCTGAAAGGCCGAAGCCCGAGCCATCGACCAAAGGTTCTATATACTGTTGTACTAATATTTCGGCATCTGCTGTTCCTCCTTCAAGCAATGCCCCCAAGTCGTCTTGAGCTTGTAGTGGAATATTTGTTACAAAAAGTAGAAACACTAAAATTCTTAACATCTTAAATTTCATCTCAATAAGTATTTTTACACAAAATATAAAAATTGTACTAATCTTACTCATTTTTATCCATTTCATATTTGTTAAGGAAGGTTTGAAATCTATATTTGCGCCCGATTTGAAAAATCGATTCAGATTACTTAGAAAAAAGGTCGTTCGGAAGGAAAGGAAATCATCTTTAAAAAAACACATTCTTCTCAACTAGTCCTCAGTTTTTGAGTTTCCAAAGTAATTTTTTTTAACAATTATATAAATCATAACAATTATGTCGTTAGTCGGAAAAAAAGCTCCATTATTTCAAGCTCCTGCGGTAATCAACGGAGAGGAAATTGTTGAAGACTTTTCTCTAGAACAATACATTGGAAAAAACGAAGTTGTATTCTTTTTCTATCCAAAAGACTTCACCTTCGTATGCCCTACTGAAATTCATGCATATCAGGAAAAAATAGCTGAGTTTGAAAAAAGAGGTGTAGTAGTTGTTGCCTGCTCTTGCGACACTGAAGAATCTCACCTTGCCTGGTTAAATGTTTCTAAAGACAACGGTGGAATAGAAGGTGTAACCTATCCGATCGTAGCTGATTCATCTAAGACCGTAGCTAACAACTTTGGAGTTTTGGCCGGAGATTGGAATTACAGTGAAGCAGGAGACCTTATCTTTGAAGGTACTCCTGTTGCTTATAGAGGCACATTCTTGATCGACAAAGAAGGTGTTGTTAGACAAGAAACGATAAACGACCTTCCTTTAGGTAGAAATATTGACGAAACTATTCGTTTGATTGATGCTCTTCACCATGTTGAAAAATTCGGTGAGGTTTGTCCTGCAAACTGGGAAGAAGGAAAAGAAGCTATGCAAGCCACACGTGAAGGTGTAGCATCTTACCTTTCTTCAAACTAAGAGATAATCATAATATCTTATATACAAAACCCTCCCCTTCAGGAGGGTTTTGGTATTTTTGGGGATCAATGTTTTCAGAAGCTCTATATAATGCGGGTATCAATGCTTTTTCAGTGGTCATAAAACTGGCAGGAGCGTTTAATACCAAAGCTAAAAAAAGGTCTCAGGGAGGTAAAGTTGCTTTTAAACAATTAGAAGAGCACGACTTTCGGTCTAAACCTACTATTTGGATACATGCTGCTTCTTTAGGTGAGTTTGAGCAGGGAAGGCCTGTGATTGAAGAGATTCGAGAACGAAAACCACAATATCAGATACTACTCACTTTTTTTTCCCCGTCCGGGTACGAGGTTCGAAAAGATTACTCTAAAGCCGATCTAGTTACCTACATCCCTTTGGATAGAGAGTCATCTGTTAAAAGATTTTTAGATATCACCAACCCTGAAATTGTAATCCTAATTAAATACGAATTCTGGTCCAATCTAATTACTGAACTAAGCAAAAGGTCAATTCCAATTTATTCAGTTTCTAGTATTTTCAGATCTTCTCAAGTTTTTTTTAAGGGGTATGGGAGCTTTTTCAGATCAAGCCTTGAGCGAATAAATCACTTTTTCGTTCAGGATAAGCAGTCTCTCAACTTATTAAGTTCTATTAAGATCAATCGTGTAACGGTAGTTGGGGATACAAGATTCGATAGAGTGATTGACATAGCAGAAAATAAGTCGTCAATCGAAGAGGTTGAAAATTTCGTAAAAGAATCTAAAGTTCTTGTTATTGGAAGTAGCTGGCAGGAAGATCTGGAAGTCATATTACCTTATATCAATGAAACCTCTAACAATCTAAAGTTTATCATCGCCCCCCATGAAATATCGGAGAAGAGTATTAAATGGATACGGCAGAAGCTCGAAGTAAAGCACACACTTTTTTCTAATTACAAGGAAGATCAGAGTAAAGTATTGATCATTGACAACATTGGTATGCTATCTTCCATTTATGGCTATGGTCATTACGCCTTTATTGGAGGTGCATACGGAGATGGTTTGCATAACATTCTTGAAGCTGCCGTTTATGGAATACCCATTATGTTTGGTAACAAGAATTATAAAAAATTTGCTGAAGCTATAAAAGCTATCGAACTCGGTGGGGCTTTTACCGTTTCGGATTCCGAAGAGTTCAAATTGATAATGAATAAGCTAATGGATAGCGCTTTCTACCGTGAATGTGGTTCAGCAAATAAGAACTTTGTCTATAAAAATAAGGGGGCTACCCAAAAAATAATGGATAAAATCTTTCAATCATTATGAAAGGACAGGTTCAAAGGTCAACCGGTTCATGGTATCAAATTAAAAATGAAGCCGGAGAACTATTGAATGCCAGGCTAAAAGGGAAATTCAAACTTAAAAATAATAAAATTACAAATCCGCTGGCGGTTGGTGATTATGTCGATTACGAATTAGAGCCCGAAAGCAATAATGGGATTATCAACGAGATACTGCCAAGAGAGAATTATATTATTAGAAAGTCGACCCATAAGACCGAACATGCCCATATTTTAGCTTCAAATGTTGATCAGCTTATCCTGATTGCAACCTTAGCAAAACCAAAAACTTCATTGGGTTTTATCGATCGTTTTCTAATTACCGCAGAGGCTTACGATATCCCGGCCACGCTCGTATTCAATAAGAGTGATATTCTAAATAAGAATGGATTCGAGATACTTGATGAAATAAAGGATATCTACGAAAGCATAGGGTATGGCTTCCTTTCCGTATCAGCAAAAACCGGAGATGGAATAGAGCATTTTAAAACTATCATCGAAGGAAAAACAAGCTTGATCGCGGGCCATTCCGGTGTCGGGAAATCGACTATTCTCAATGAGATATCAGATGCTATTAAACAACAGACATCGGAAGTATCTTCTTTTGCTAATAAAGGTGTGCATACTACGACTTTTGCAGAAATGTTCTCTGTCAATGAAAATACAAATGTGATCGACTCTCCAGGCATTAAAGAGTTAGGATTAGTAGAAATGGAGGCCGAAGAAATCGGACATTATTTTCCGGAGTTTAGGGAATTGATGAACGATTGTAAATTCAATAACTGTTTGCATACACACGAACCTGGTTGTTCTGTACGCGAGGCTTTACTAAATGGAGAAATTGCAGAAACACGATATAACAGTTATTTAAGTATGTTAGAAAACGAAGATAATAGAAGATAAGATGTCACTAACACCCTCGAATATGCTGCCTTTAGGTAGCGAAGCACCTGATTTTGAATTACAGGATGTCGTAAGCGATAGGACGCTTTCCAGAGATGATTTAAAAGGTGAGAAAGGAACTTTAGTTATGTTCATCTGCAATCATTGTCCTTATGTTATACACGTACATGAACAGCTGGTTAAGTTACCTGAAGAATACAGGAACAACGGAATTTCAACAGTTGCTATTTCTTCTAATGATATCTCCAACTATCCACAGGACTCTCCTGAAAAGATGAAAGAGTTGGCAAAAGAAAAAAACTTCTCTTTTCCTTATTTGTATGATGAATCTCAAGAGATAGCCAAGGCTTATGAAGCCGCCTGTACTCCGGATTTTTATTTATTTGATGAAGATTTGAAACTGGTTTACAGAGGTCAACTGGATGGGTCGAGGCCGGGAAACAATGAGCCTGTTACTGGAAAAGACCTTAGAGATGCCATCGATAATCTACTATCTGGCAACTCCATAAGCGAAGATCAAAGGCCGAGTATGGGTTGTAGTATCAAATGGAAAGCTAACTAGCTTTATTCAAGACGAGTCTGAGGCTGTTTCTGACGATTTCACCCATACTATTGCATTTTTTGAAAGAATTGTCTGAATAAAAAGAAGAAAGGTCTTTTCTGAGGCTTATTATATTCTCTTTTGGAGCTAGTTCATCTTTGATCATAGCGTCAATTAAGTCTTTGAGCTCCACTTTTGAAGACTTTATCCTTCCCGCAATAAGAAAGCGCTCCTCTTTTTGGTATTGACGTACCGTTTCAGGGGTCATAATTTTCAACCCAATCTCAATCAATGGATTATTCTGTTTGAAGTATTGGGGCATATAAATTGCCCTACGTCCTTCATATGATTGTTGGTCGAAATCAATGGCTCGCAAGCGATAATTAACTTCCTCAAAATCGGGAGTAATAACGATGACGAAATTGCTGGAGTGCATATCTCCCAACAGTCTTACAAAACATCGCTCATTGAATTTAACAAACTCTTTTGCCAGCCTTGTTTTGTTTAGATTAGGATCATCCAGGTAAGACTTTACAAATTGATCTCCGGGAACACCAGCGATGTGTTCTTCAATTAAAGTATCTCTATTGACTACATAGTTTATCCTATTCGGGGATAGCAAATGTTCCAACTCTAAGCCATAAATTCTGGAAGCATCAGCGTTTTTAATGTAGAAGTAATCAAAATTATCATTGATCCGGTTCACAATACGAACTCTGAATGGCTGCGTATTCCCGTATACACATAAATCAACCCGGTCAATAAAAAGATGGTCCATTACTGAGAGGTCTCCATCAGCTTTCATTAAGGCATAAATAGTTTTAAGACTATTATAGATCTCATCCATTTCATCCTGGGCATAAAAAACAGTTTCCCAAAATGTATCCTTATCCTTCAAGTCCCTTAGGGCAATGGAATTATTATAACGTAAAAGGTCTGGATATTCGATCGGGAGTTCAACCTCCCGATCATAAGATTTAAGATATTTTCTGAGATGGCGACTTACTTTATAAGGGACTTTTTTCTTGCTGATGAGCGCCATAAAAAAGGAATAAGAAGAACTAGCCTATCTTTTCTTCAATGTATTTAACCGCATCTTTTATGGTGGTGATTTTTTCCGCGTCATTATCAGGAATTCGTATATCGAATGTCGTCTCAAACTCCATCACCAATTCTGCATAGTCAAGGGAATCAATTCCCAAATCCTTTACAATATTTGCATCTGGAGTAATTTCAGTTTCTATTATACCTAGCCTATCAACCAAAATTTCTTTTACTTTTTCCGAAACGTTCGACATCTAATCTTTTTTAAATCCCTTCAAAATAAGAAAGATAGTATGGACTCAAAAGCGAATCATGAATTCTGTGCCTTCGTCAATTTGAGAAGATACCGTAAGGACACCATTGTGTTTACGAATTATCTGTCTGGAAAGACTTAAACCGATTCCCGAACCTGTTTTTTTCGTAGTGAAAAATGGAATAAAAATTTTAGTTAAGGCTTCTTCTTCTATTCCAGGGCCATTATCCCTAACTACGATTTCGATATTACCTTTTCTGTTTTTGTATCCCAAAAATTCCACCTTTTTATGATCTCTTTCTTCTCCATCAAAAGATTGAATGGCATTTTTTACAAGATTGATCAGAACTTGTTCTATGAGCTCCCTATCCAGTTGTAATTTCAACTCTTCTGGCTCTACCGAAGAGACTAGCTCTACACCACTTTTATCGAATTCAAACTTCAATAAGGTATTGATTTGATCGAAAATATCTTTGAGCCTATGTTCGCTTATTTTAGGATCTGGAACCCGGGTTAAATTTCTGAAATCATTCACAAATCGAATGAGTCCCTCACTTCTTTTATGAATGGTGTGAATAGACAAATGAATATCTTTCACCTCATCATCGGAAATGGAATTCTGAGGATTTCCATTGTCGAGATAATTCTCCAACTCGCCCTCCACTAATGAAGCTAAAGAGGAAATTGGAGTTACAGAATTCATGATCTCGTGCGTTAATACCCTGATCAAGTTCTGCCAGGCCTCCATCTCTTTTTCTTCAAGTTCTGACTGAATATTTTGAAGTGAAACCAGTTTAAATTCTTTCCCTTGAAGTGTTAGTTCTATAGCATATATAGAAAGCTGGACGGTATTACCTTCTCTTTCGAGTTTTATGAGCTCCCTCCCACCAGTCTTCAAATGTTTAAACACATCGATCAATGCATTATTGATCGACCCTAGTTGGGAAATATTAGTTAACTGGCCCACATTCAGCAGTTTCCTTGCTGCCGTATTCATAATTTGAATATCGCCATCTCTATCGAAGGTGATGATCCCTATCCCTACATGTTGGACGATGGTTTTCATGTAATGATACTGGGCTTCTTTCTCAGATCTGGCCTTTCTAAACTTCTCTATAACATTATCAAGTCCTTCACTAAGATTTCTGATATCCTTCTCAGAATTTATTTCATCAAGGTCTACAAGGTTTTCTTCCCTTAATGAGTTCAGAAGTTTAAAAACGCTTTTATTCGATCGTTCAATAAAGTTGATTATGGAAACAACTTGAAAAATTGCTAAAAAGAGGATGAGTACTGATGTAAGTGCAGAGTCCTCTGAATAGAATAAATGCGCTAGCAAAAAAGTAGTTAAAGCTAACGTAACAATTCTAATCGAAAGGTTAAGCTTTACATTACTAAAGTCCATGTTTCTCCAATCGCCTGTAAAGCGAAGCCCTTGTTAAACCTAGCTCTTTAGCTGCTTTTGAAATATTACCATTGTGCTTGTTGACAGCCTTCTGTATTACGTTACGCTCTACTTCATCTAAGTTAAAGCTATCGGATGTTGCTTCCGTTTTTGGCTCCGGTTTTTGGCTTAAAAAGAAGAAATCATCAGCAGAAAGCTGGTCTGACTCACTCATAATGACAGCGCGTTCAATTGCATGCTGAAGTTCACGAATGTTTCCCGGCCATGAATATTTTTCTAATCTTTTCAGAGCCTGACCGGAAATACGTTTTTGATTTTTCCTGTATTTTGATCCATAAACTTTTACAAAATGGTTCGATAAAAGATTAATATCCTGATCCCGCTCTCTCAATGGCGGAAGGTGTATTTCAACAGTATTAATCCTGTAAAGAAGGTCTTGTCTGAATTCGTTGGTTTCGACCATATCATAAATAGGCATATTGGTCGCACATATTAATCTAATATCAACGGGAATCATATTATTGGTTCCTATTCTCGTAATCTCCCTTTTCTGAATGGCGGTAAGTAGCTTCGATTGGAGTGGAAGCCCTAAATTACCGATCTCATCAAGGAAAAGGCTACCTCCGTTTGCTACTTCGAAACGACCGGCCCTATCTTCTTTTGCGTCAGTGAAAGCTCCTTTTTTATGTCCAAAAAGTTCGCTTTCAAAAAGGGATTCTGTTATTGCTCCCATGTCAACCCCAACAAAAACATTATCTTTTCTAAGGGACCTTTGATGTATTGCCCTGGCTACTAGTTCTTTTCCAGTTCCGTTTTCTCCAAGTATCAAAACATTTGCGTCTGTCCTTGCCACTTTTTCTATGAGGTCAAATACCTTTCTCATAGCGGCACTATCCCCAATGATATCTTTAAAAGGTTGGTTCATATCAGCCTCTAAAAGCTTTTTAGCCTTTTTAAGCTTATCTACCTCTCTATATGATTTTTTCAATTTTACAGCCGAAGAAATGGTAGCCAGAAGCTTTTCATTCTGCCATGGCTTCAACACAAAATCAGTAGCACCTTCCTTCAAAGCCTTCACTGCCATCTCAACATCACCAAAAGCAGTAATTAAAATAACAACTGCAGTTGGGTCTTTTTCAACAATCTGATTCAACCAGTAAAAACCTTCTTTTCCACTCGTGATATCCTTCGAGAAATTCATGTCCAGAAGGATTACATCATAGGAATCGTTATTTAAAAGAAACGGTATCTTCTTAGGGTTTTTTTCAATGATGACCTGTTGTGCATGCTTTTTAAGGAGCATTTTAGCAGCCAGAAGCACATCTTCATCATCATCAATAATCAGTATTTTACCTATTTCTTTATCGGAACTGTTCATATAAACTTAAATTTTATCGCATTTACAGATTGTATCGATCTAAAGATAACCCAAGAAGGTGCCAATAGATGATTTTAGGCTCAAAATGCTCTTAATGATTAAAAATCAGGCAAAAGAGCTTTTTGAAAAGTACACAAATGTTCGATAATGAACAAGTAGATGTATCGTTTACAAACGGTTTTAGGAAATTTAGAAAGTAGGGGTCGTGGAATCTCCGCTAAAAGAGGTGCTATTATATTGCGAAAATACTTTTGGTAAGGTTGTATTTTGAGTTTCCTATTTCAACCAGAAACAGGCTCGATTTATATTCAGAGAAATCATATCGCTTCTCAATATTCCCAAGCTTACCTATTTCCTCTTCAATGATAAGGTTTCCAATCACATCGTAAACCTTGATCATAACCGGTTTCTCAGTTGAATTATAAAATTTAACATCAAAAGACCCTTTCTTTCCAGTATTTTTTAGAGTAAAGTCGAAATTATTATTCAATAAGACTTTGGAATAATTAAGATCATCTTCAGGTTGTTGAATCAGTAACGAGGAATCTTGGGCGATTAGTTGACTACTCACTGTCAGAAAAAACATGACTAATATCTTTCTCCCCATGTGTTTAAAGTTATCGAAAACTCTGCCAAAATATGACGCCTTTCACATGTTCGGCAAAATTAATTGATGTTCCTTGTTTCAGTTTAGTACATTTATGACCGAATTCGAACATATTTAGATCGATAATTATTGTTAATACTCTGTAAATCAATACTTTGCATCTAATGGCATACTTATTGGAAAATTGGACATGATAAAAAAAGATATTATGAATCGCAGACTGTTAACCCTCACACTAATTTTCTTTTCATTTATAGTAGCCTCCAACGGACAGGAAAGGGAGGTTAGGACATTGACTTTAGAGGAATGCATAAAAACTGCTTTAGAAAATAACCTCAATTTAAAGCTAGCTAGAAATGATCATAGGATTGCAGAAGTAAATTATAATCAAAGCAAGTTTAATTATCTGCCAGATCTAAACGGATCAGCTAGTTACAATGCCAATAACAGTTTACAGTTCGATAGAGGAGCCATTTTCAATCAAACGGTTGGAAGAATAAATTCTGGATTAGAAACAAGAGTCAATCTGTTCAACGGATTTAATAACATCAATACTAGGAGAAGAGATCAGTTAGCGTTGGAGGCTACGCTCTACGACTTGGAAGATACCAAGCAGATTACAGAATTAAATGTTTTAAATGCCTATCTCAACGCTTTGAACGACATTCAAAATATTTCCATTTCAATTGAGCGACTAGGTCTTCTTACTGAACAGTTGAAAAGATCCCAAAAAAGGGTTGAAATGGGTGTAGATAACTTAGAACAGGTATATAATCTGGAATCAGAAATTGCCAATGAAAACCTAAATAAGGTTACTTTGGAAAATTTGTATCAAACTGACCTTTTATCATTGTTGCAGTTGATTCAACTAGATCCAATAGCCTATAAGTATGAGTTAGAGGAATTAGATGCATCAATAGAAGATATAACCTCACCTGAGAATTACCGTGAATTCTACCAAGAGGCCTCTGCGATTTCTCCATCTTTAAAAAGCGCAGAAATAGGAAAAAAAGTCTCTCAGAAAAATTTGCTAATTGCAAAATCAGCCACTCTTCCCTCAGTTTCATTTGTAGCTGGAATTGCTACAAGTTATTCCTCTAATGGTGCATTAAATCCAAACTTTGACCCCAATGCTCCCGAAGGTACACCCAACAGCTTTTCTTTTGATCCTAATGCTGAATTTGGAGATCAGTTTTTTGATATAAACCCACAAAAATATTTTGGCGTCAATATGAACGTTCCAATTTTCACCCGCTTTGCCAATAAAAGCGCCATTGAAAGAGCTAGAGTTAATGTAAATAATGCTGAAATCAGTCAGCAACAAGCGAAGTTAAATTTTGAGAACAATCTTCAGCAAGCCTATTTAAACCTTTTAAACGCTCAAAGTAATTATAATGCAGCAGTTGAAAATTTTGAAGCATTAGATCAATCTTTCAAATTTAATGAAGCAAGTTATTCAGCAGGAAGAATCGATTTCTACACTTATTTACAAAGCTTGAATAATAAAACAAGAGGTGAGATAACATTGAATCAATCAAAAACCAGTGTAATATTGAGAAAGAAGATACTTGATATCTATCGTGGAGAACTTTAACGTTCAGCCCATACTTCAAAATACTTATTGAAAAAATGAAAGTGCTTGTCTTTACCGATAAGCACTTTTTTTGTGCGTCTGTAAGGGGTGGGTATCGGTACCGACTCTTTTTTCTTACTGATCAAGTCTAATAAATCATAGGTAAATGCGTTACTGACAATTAACCTGTTTTTATAGAACTTTAAATTCGTTTCAACCGAGTCCATTTGGTCAAGAAAATTTCCGAATTCATCAAAAAGACTCAGGGTATTTTCTTCATGGATCAGAATCAGATGGTCGTGAAATGATATTTTCAAACTTTTTAAGTCCTCGATCTCCTTCGATAGATTTTGCCTTAAAACCTCTTTTCTTATGAGTAAGTCATATTTAATAAGATCACCGAAACTGGTCAGTAACCACAAGGTATTATTAGACCCTAAAACTGCTTTAAGAACATAATCATTAGTTAATTCAGGAATCTCCAACCTGGATTGCTCGTTTAGAAAACGGTCCAGGAAAACGTAAAGCTGTCTATTCTCATAGAAAACTCCAATCCTTCCGGAGACAGGTATGGATAGATCAGTAACTGGTTCGTTTATCCTGATGTTAAACGTTTTTCTCTTTTCACCTTTAAAATCAAAGTTATGAATATTTCCATCTGCATCTGATATATAAAGCCCATTGAATGGATCTAGAACATATTGATCTATTTTGAAGCCGGTTGCGACAGAATCTCTTATCCAATTTTGAGCTTGAAGCAAAATTGGACAGGTGTAGAACAAAAAAATAATGAAATGCTTAACCTTCAAATTTCATTAAATGGAAATCTTCTTTTTCATAAACGCCATACGTGAAATATTTGATCCATTCTCCAAGATTGTAATAATAGGACTTATCGCTGACTTGAAGGCTCATCGGAATGTGACGGTGGCCAAAAATATAATAATCATGTGGCGTCTTTTCTTGAATAGATTTACTGTAACTCAAAAGAATTTCTTTATCCGGAACGACAGAATCAGCTTCATTGGTTGATTTTGAACTATTATGTGAACGGCTGGATTTAGACCATGCATGTGCTAAACCGATTCCCAAGTCGGGATGTAGAAGATGAAAGAAAAATCGAGTAACCGAACCTCTAAAAATCTTCTTCAGAAATTTATAAAAGTAGTCCCCAGGCCCTAGACCATCGCCGTGACTTATGTGGAAATACTTTCCGTTGCATTCAAATGAAACAGGGTCAAGAATTACTTCAATACCAATCTCTTTTTGAAAGTAACTATACATCCACATATCGTGGTTGCCTCCAAAAAAATATACGGGTATTCCCTGGTCGTGAAGTTCAGCAATCTTACCGATAAACCTTACAAAACCTTTGGGAATAACTTTTGAGTACTCATACCAAAAATCAAAAATATCACCAACGAAGAAAAAGGCCGCTGCATCCCTTTTTGTAAAATCGATCCACCTAATTATTCTGCGCTCTCTTTCCTGGCTGGCTTCCTGATCAGGAGCCCCCAAATGAAAATCTGAAGCAAAGTATAATTTCTTTCCTTCTTCAAGGCTTTTGATATGTTCAAACGATTTGCTCAACGGTGTCGAAATAAACAAAAAAGCTCCGTCCCAAAGTATCGGGACGGAGCTTTTTTCAGATTTATGTTATGAATTTATTTTTTCTGAGGTGTTCGTTCAAGATCAAAAAGATCGCTCAAAACGTCAATTAATGTATCAGCTTCTCCTCTTTTACAAGCTGCTTTCAATTGTAGAACAGGAAGCTTAATAATCTTCTGCATTATATTTTTAGTGATCAGCTCTATCTTCTTTTCCTCATCATCGTCAAGGTCTTTTATATACCTGCTGATCTCTTCCTTTCTAATGGTCTCCAGAGCACCTTTTAACTTCTGAATGGTAGGTGATACCTCCATTTCCTTACTCCAATTACCGAAGTCATGAATTCCACTCTCTACTATTTCTTCCACCGCGGGGATAGAAGCCATTCGCTTATCTAAAGCTTCATTTGCTTTACTCTGAATATCATCAACATTGTATACTACAACTCCCGGCAATTCTTCGACATCAGGATTTACAGCTCTTGGTACTGAAAGATCAATAAAGTACTTGAATGTTAAAAGGTTCATCGTCTCCAGTAACCTTTTATCAATAATTGGCTGTTCAGAACCCAGTGAAGTAATTATTAGATCGTGATTTTCAATAGCTTCGTTCAACTGGTCGTAATCCATCCATTTAAAACCACAATCCGCTGCTAGCTCCTGAGCTTTGATTTTAGTTCTATTAATAACTGTTACTCCATTAAAACCAGAGTCTGCTAAATTCTTAGCTGCCGCCTCTCCAATCTCTCCAACACCAATCAATAAGATTTTTGGATCGACAACTTCTTTTGTTAAATCTTCTATTAACTCCTTAGCAGCATAAGAGACTGAAGCTGCGCCATCTCTGAAAGCAGTTTCCTGAACCACTCTTTTATTAGAGAAAAAGATAGTATGTAATAATCTATGGAGAAAAGGCCCAGCTAATTCGAGATCAGCAGAGGCTTGGTATGCATTTTTGATTTGACTGGTTATTTGAAGATCTCCAACAACCTTAGCTTCTAAACCTAGAGATACTCTAAATAATTGGCTAACTGCCTTTTCGCCTTCAAAAAGTGTAAAATAGTTAGTTAGTTGATCTGCTTTAAGGCCTTTATACGTTGCTAACAGCTTAATAATTTCTCTGGAAATATTTTCACTATTGGTATAATAAACCTCTGTTCTATTACAGGTCGAGATCAATAGTATTTCCTCTAACCCAAAAACTTCTCTCATCTTCATGAGTATATCCGAAGTTTGATTGGGATCAAAAGAAACGCACTCCCTTACGTCTACGGGTGCGTTTTTATACGATAAACTTAATGCTCTAAATGAATTATGCATACCTAATCAGATCACAAAAATATAGTATAAACTAATTGTACCAAAACCATTAGACTTCGCTTTGTAATTTAAAACGAGTATAAATAGCCAATTAGTTATGAACAAAACTAAGTGAAGCACCCATGGGGCCACTTAACAATCATCAGTTTTTCTACTGATTATGATCAGTTTCTATCAAACAACATTCGCTCACCCATCTTTTGTTCATGGAATATTCCTTCATTATAAGCGAGATGTCCCGAAACCCAGGTTTTTTGGATTCTTGAATCAAAAGTTTGCCCTTCAAATGGAGACCAGCCGCATTTAGCTAAAATATTATCTTTCGAAACTATCCACGGAGCGTTCAAATCAACTAAAACCAGATCAGCCCAATATCCTTCGCGTATAAAGCCTCTTTCCTTAATCTGGAAAAGTTTAGCGGGGCTATGGCTCATTTTCTCTACAATTTTCTCCAGACTAATCTTACCGTTTTTATAAAATTCCAGCATAGCAACGATACTGTGCTGAACAAGTGGTCCGCCAGACGGCGCTTTCAGATATTTATTATTTTTTTCATCTGAGGTATGTGGTGCGTGGTCTGTGGCTATTACATCTATTTTATCTGAGAGTACACCTTTAAAAATTTCTTCCCGATCATTTTTAGTTTTTACAGCCGGATTCCATTTAATCAGTGTTCCTTTCGTTTTATAATAACTATCATCAAACCATAAATGATGGATACAAGCTTCTGAAGTAATCCTCTTTTGCTCTAAAGGTTGGGAGTTATCGAAAAGCTCTAATTCTTCCGCTGTTGAAATGTGAAGGATATGAAGTTTTGTTCCATGCTTTTTGGCAAGGTCTACAGCCATAGAAGACGATTTATAACAAGCCTCTCTACTTCTTATTTCCGGATGCGCTTCAATAGGTATTTCATCACCGTATTTATGCTTGAATTTAGAAAGATTGGATTGTATGGTAGCCTCATCTTCACAGTGTGTGGCAATTTGTATGTCCAGCTTTGAAAAAAGTCCTTCCAGTGCTTTCCCATCATCAACAAGCATATTACCGGTACTAGACCCCATAAAGATTTTGACTCCGCATACTTTAGATTTATCCGTTTTAAGAACTTCTTCGAGGTTATCATTTGTGGCGCCCATAAAGAATGAATAATTTCCTAGAGACCGTTGGGTAGCTATTTTATATTTGTCTTCAAGCAATTCCTGAGTAACTGCCTGAGGAATTGTATTTGGCATCTCCATGAAAGAAGTGATGCCCCCTGCAACTGCCGCTCTAGCTTCTGTATAAATTTCGGCTTTATGAGTTAGTCCCGGTTCCCTAAAATGGACCTGATCGTCAATAGCACCGGGTAACAAATATTTACCTGCACCATCATGGACGGAATCAGCCTCATGCGACTGAAGATTATCCCCTATTTTTTCTATTCTCCCATCTTTGATCAATACGTCTTTCTCGGTGATGTTCCCTTCATTGACTACTTTAGCGTTAACGATTAAATGTGATGACATATTAATTTCTGTTAAATTTTGAATTCAAATCTACCAATAGCAACTTGAGTAAAGTAATTACTTCATTCGAAGATTTTAAAATAAACCGTCAAATACTCAATGCTATTGACGACCTGGGGCATAAAAAACCTACTGATATTCAAAAAAAATCCATTCCTATCGCCTTGAATGGTCAAGATATACTTGGTATAGCACAAACTGGCACTGGAAAAACTGCGGCTTTCGTAATTCCTTTAATTATGAAACTAAAGTACGCACAAGGAGAACTACCGCGTGCTTTAATCTTATCTCCAACCAGAGAGCTAGCCACTCAAACTGCCGATAATTTCAGGAAACTTTCTGCTTATACTGATTTGAGGGTAGTTGAGTTGTACGGTGGTGTCGGCCCTAAAACACAGATCGAAAATCTGGAAAAAGGATCTGATGTAATTGTTGCTACACCGGGAAGGTTTATGGACGTATACCTCGCCGAGAAACTCGTTACCAAACTCGTTCAAACCCTAGTTATTGATGAAGCCGATAAAATGATGGATATGGGTTTTATGCCTCAGATCAGAAGAATTCTAGAAGTGATCCCAGTTAAAAAAAGACAGAATTTATTGTTTTCGGCAACCATACCGGAAAAAGTGATTGAGCTATCTCATGAATTTCTTGAGTTCCCCGTCAAAATAGAGATTAGTCCTTCTGCTACCGCTGCCGAAACTGTAGAGCAAAGACTTTATTCTGTCCCAAACCTCAGAAGTAAAATAAGTCTTTTAAATCATTTGTTATTGAATTCTGATGACTTAAAGAGGGTAATCGTATTCACACGTACTAAAAAAAATGCGGATAACGTTTTTAAATACCTGGATAGAAAGTTAGAAGACGAAGTCAGGGTGATCCATGGAAATAAAGCACAAAATACACGACTAAACTCAATCGATGCTTTTAAACAAGGTGAGGTTCGGATTCTTGTAGCAACCGATGTTGTAGCAAGAGGTATAGATGTTAGTGATGTGAGCCATGTGATCAATTTTGATGTGCCTATTATTTATGAAGACTACGTCCATAGAATAGGCCGGACTGGTAGAGCTTTTAATAAAGGGATCGCTATCACCTTTATGGCAAAATCAGAAGAATATCATATCGAAAAAATCGAGAAACTGATTCAATCAAAAATACCTTTGTTAAGTGTTCCTGAAGAAATAGAAATGTACAAGACCGAAAAGTGGGAGCATATAGAGATGGCAAGAGAAATTGATAGGCAAAAGCGATGGGAAAACCCTGATTTCAAGGGTGCGTTTCACGAAAAGAAGGATAGAAAAAGCAAAGGCGATAAGAAAAGGAATCCTAAAAAAAGGCGGTAAAGAGAAATGCGTATAAAAACATATTTTTTGATTTTTGGCTTGCTTGCTGTATTTGGAGTAAAAAAAACAGCAGCCCAGAATCCACTAAATAACTTTGATTTAATCGGTTTCCATCATATAATCGATCAAGGTGATTATTATAAAGTTTATTTAAAGGTCAGTCTTTCATCTCAATATTCGCCTAAAGAACTTACTCTATTTGTGGATAACGACAGAAGTTATTCGTTCATGAATGATACTGTTCTTCAAACTCAAATAGAAAACGAATTCATTTTCGAGTTTGAAAAGAATAAAAACGAAGTCAAAGGAAATTCCATAAGGCTGTTCGTCACTGATAAATTGGCAAAAACACTTTTAGAGCAGGAAATCCACCTTCCTGCGAAAGAAGATCTAAAGTATCCGGATTTTGCTATTCTAAAGGAGCCTTCCATGACGCCTCTTTTTCATGGATACACAAATCCGGATCAGCAATTAAGATTTCTGGATTCTAAACAAGATGAAAGTCTCTATGCCTTTTACTATTCAAAAGCATTCGGTCATGCGAAACCTCCAATGGTTACCGATTTTTTACCTGAGGAAGCCATCAATGTAGATAAAGTCATAAAATACAATTCTGAACAATCCTTTTCACTCAGTGATAAAGGCTTGTACTTATTTCAAAAGGATACCAATTCCTTAGTCGCAACTTCGGTCTTAAGTAAAAAAAACACCTTTCCTGAACTACGCTCTATTAATGATCTTATTGAATCGTTTAGATATTTACTAAAAGGGGATGAGTATTCGAAACTGATAGAGTCTGAAAATCCTAAAACAGACTTCGATGCATTGGTTCTTAAGCTGGCCCCTACAAAAAATGCAGCTAAAGAGCTTATAAGGAATTACTTCTTCAGGGTTAAAATAGCCAATCTTTTTTTTACCACATATAAGGAGGGTTGGAAGACCGATATGGGTATGATTTTCATCATTTTCGGTAATCCGGATGTAATTAATAAATCGAAAAACCAAGTTACCTGGACGTACTTTAAACTGCCCGGACAGCGATCTACAAAATTCACCTTTAAAAGAATTGAAAGTATTTTTTCAAAAAACCATTATGTACTCGAAAGGAAAAAGTCATTTTCCGAAACCTGGTTTCGTTTAGTCTCCTTGTGGAGGGAAGGGAGGATCAGGTAGTATTTGATCTGAATCGTTAAAAGACATTATGAAAAGAGATGAAGTTATTTTTGGAACAAGAGCCGTAATCGAAACCATCAATTCGGGTAGAGAGATTGAAAAAGTATTCGTTCAAAAAGATATTTCCAACGATCAGGTAAAAGAACTTTTCCATTTAAGCAGAAGCCTTCGTATTCCAACTTTAAAAGTACCGAAGGAGAAACTAAATCGGATTACCAGAAAAAATCATCAGGGAGTCATTGCATTTACTTCAGCTATCAATTATGCATCGCTAGATAATGTGTTAAGTAGCGTCTTTGAGAAAGGTAAAGAGCCTTTCATACTAATTCTTGATCGTATTACAGATGTAAGGAATTTTGGAGCCATTGCCAGAACAGCTGAGTGCGCTGGAGCAGATGCTATTCTAATTCCAACAAAAGAAAGTGCACAAATCAACTCCGATGCAGTTAAAACTTCTGCAGGAGCATTAAATCATATAGCCGTTTGCCGTACCGAAAACCTGAAGTCGGAATTGCATTTTCTAAAAGAAAGCGGGCTCAATATCGTCGGGTGTACCGAGAAGGCTTCTGAAAGTATTTATGGCTCAGAATTAAATGGGCCTATAGGGTTGGTAATGGGTTCTGAAGAGAATGGCATCAGCACGGAAATACTTAAAGCGTGCCATTCCTTAATTGCAATTCCTCAATTAGGAAAAATAAGTTCTTTGAATGTTTCCGTAGCCGCAGGAATTTCTATGTTTGAGGTCGTTCGACAACGCTCTCTTCAGAAATAACAGGCTTTATAAATCCAGTTTAAAGGTATTCGCTCCCTTTGCTGGATTTAACCTCACCCATAATATCTTTGATTTTCTGACCTTCACCCCTTGAAGTGATGACTAAGACATCATCATAGTCCAGTACAACCAAGTTTTCTTGCCCCTCTACAACAATTAAGCGATCTCCTGATTTTTGAATCAGACAATTTTCAGAATTGATTAGAAGGCTGTTATCAGCTCCTAGATTACCGTGCTTATCCTTCTCAAACTGGTCATAAATCGATTCCCATGAACCAAGATCTGACCATCCAAAATCACCAAGCACAACGTGTACATTTTCTGCTTTTTCCATGAGCCCATAGTCAATGGAAATGTTTCCACACAAACTATAAGCCTTTTCAAGAAACTCAGCCTCTTCCAGGGTGTTGTACTTATCATTACCCTGCTCAAAAACCTCATTTATTTCCGAAAGATACTTTGAAAGTGCGTGACAAATGGCTTCCGTTGACCAAATGAACATTCCTGAATTCCATAAGTAATCCCCACTTTCAACGAATTTCTCAGCCAATTCCATATTAGGCTTTTCTGTGAAAGTCTTCACTTTTTTTACTGATTGACCAGGATTCGATAGATATTGAATATAACCATATCCTGTTTCTGGACGCGTGGGCTTAATCCCTAAAGTCAACAATTTCTCTTCTCCAGCTGTAGAATCGAGGGCTATTTCAATCGTATTAAAGAATTCTTTTTCATTGAAAATGGCATGGTCTGCCGGTGTAACCACCATTACAGAATCCGAATTTATAGCTTTAATCTTATGTGAGGCGTAGGCAATACAAGGTGCTGTATTTTTTCGATAAGGCTCTAAAAGGATATTTTCTTTTGGAAGGTGAGGCAAATGCTCTTCAGTAAGTTGGGAGTAATCCTTGTTCGTGACGATGAAGATATTCTCAAGTGGACAAATTTGCTCAAATCGATCTACCGTCATTCTCAACAAAGATTTTCCAGTCCCTAAAATATCTAGAAATTGCTTCGGTTTTGCACTACGGCTGTAAGGCCAAAACCTCGTCCCGCTTCCGCCAGCCATCACTACAACAAATAGATTATCTTTCTTATTCATATTCTTAATCAAGTCCTTTTTTAAATGATTCCTTCTTTGAGCAAGTCATGTAAATGAACGAAACCCCTAGGCTTGTCTCCTTCTACAATGATAAGTTGGGTAATATCATTTTCCTGAAGCGCAGATAAAGCTTCAGTTGCATAGCTACCAATCTCTAGTGTTTTAGGGTTAGCTCCCATGATGTCGGAAGCTTTCACTTGTGAAGTATCATTATGTTTTTCAAGCGTTCTTCTAATATCACCATCGGTAATAATACCTTTGAGCTTCCCCTCTTTATCAACAACAGCCGTTGCACCCAACCTTTTAGTAGATATTTCAAGTATCACTTCTCGAAAGTCCGTATCCTCTTGAACTTTTGGTTTTTCATTGAGCGACACTATTTCATCTACTTTTAAATAAAGCCTTTTTCCAAGTGCCCCTCCCGGGTGATATTTAGCAAAATCTTCACTCCCAAAGCCTCTGACTTCTTGTAGAGCTACTGCTAAAGCGTCACCCATAGCCAAATGTGCCGTTGTACTGGTTGTGGGCGCTAAGTTGTTGATACAAGCCTCCGATTCAATAGTAGCATCAAGTACGAAATCTGCATTTTCAGCAAGGTAGGATTTCGTATTACTAACAAGCGCTGCTAGTTTTACTCCAGTCCTTTTTACGAGTGGCACTAATACCTTAATCTCAGGGGTATTCCCGCTTTTAGAAATGCAGATTACAAGATCATCGTCCTGCACCATTCCTAGGTCTCCATGAATAGCATCAGCAGCATGCATAAAGATGGAGGGTGTGCCGGTAGAATTAAGGGTTGCGACAATCTTATTGGCAATAATTGCGCTTTTACCAATTCCACTTATGATTACCCGTCCTTTAAGATTTAATATTTCTTTGACGCAGTTTTCAAAATTGTCGTCCAGTAGGCCTGCAATTTTTTTTAACGCTTCTGCCTCATTTAACAGAACTTCGCTTCCAATTTTCTTGATATTTTTATGTATATTCAATTCAACGGGACATTAGTTTCGGAGCGCCAAAGATACAGATTAAAGCAAACTTGGAAGCACAATTCACTGAAACTACGGAAACCATTGATCAAGGCCTTAAAGAAAAACTTAAGGAGGTATTTGGATATGGGACATTCCGTGGAAACCAAGAAGAGATAATCAACAACTTATTAGATGGTAACAACACTTTTGTGATCATGCCTACCGGTGCTGGGAAATCCTTGTGTTACCAGCTTCCAGCTGTAATGACCAAAGGCACAGCCATTGTGATTTCTCCTTTGATTGCACTGATGAAAAATCAGGTAGATCAGTTGAATGCACTTGGCGTTAATGCAAAAGTCCTCAATTCTACCCTAACCAAAACGGAAGCCAATAGAGTCAAAAAGGAAGTATTAGAGGGTAAGATCAAACTACTCTATATAGCTCCTGAATCTTTATCGAAGGAGGATTACGTTAACTTTCTGAGGAGGTCGGATATTTCTCTGGTAGCTATCGATGAAGCTCATTGTATATCTGAATGGGGGCATGATTTCAGGCCTGAATACAGAAGGATAAGGGAAATTATAGCTCAAATAGGAGACATTTCAATTATTGCCCTAACTGCGACAGCCACTCCCAAAGTCCGGCAAGACATTAGGAAAAACCTAAATATGGAAGATGCGGATGTATACATCTCTTCTTTTAACAGGGAAAATCTATTTTATGAAGTCCGCCCAAAAATCCATGCTAAAAAGCAATTGATCCAATTTTTAAGTGAGCGAAAGGGAAGCGCTGGAATCATCTATTGCCTTAGCCGGAAAAAAGTACAGGAGATCGCTGAATTCCTGAAAGTAAATGGTTTCAAAGCAGCTCCTTACCATGCCGGACTGGACACAGCAGTTAGAGAAAAGAATCAAGATGACTTCTTGAATGAAGATATAGACATTATTGTTGCTACCATAGCATTCGGAATGGGAATCGACAAGCCCGATGTCAGGTTTGTAGTACACTTCGACGTTCCAAAATCATTAGAAGGTTATTATCAAGAGACCGGTAGAGCAGGAAGAGATGGACTCAGAGGGGATTGTATGATGTTCTACAGTCACAATGACCTCACAAAGCTTGAAAAATTCAATAAAGACAAACCTGTTACGGAACGGGAAAACGCCCGTTTGCTTTTGCAGGAAATGTCTTTTTACGCGGAATCTACTGTATGCCGAAGAAAACAGCTTTTACACTATTTCGGAGAAGAATTCAAAGAAGATAATTGTGGGAAGTGTGATAATTGCACTAAACCCAGAGAACAATTTGAAGGCAAAGATGCTGTTTTACTTGCCTTACAGACCGTCCAGCAAACCAATGAACGATTCACACTCAACCATTTGGCAAATGTGATCCGTGGAGTTTCTTCACAACACGTAAAAAGCTATGAGCACGATAAATTAGAAGTTTTTAAGAAAGGTAAAGAGGAAAGTGAAGAATATTGGAAGTCGGTAATTCGTCAATCCCTTTTGTTTGAATATCTCGTTAAAGATGTCGAAAATATTGGTGTTTTAAAGCTATCAGATCGAGGGGTGAAGTTTCTGAAACAACCTCAGCAGATCACCCTAACTAAAGACCATGATTATTCCCAGGTCAGAGAGTCAGAGGAAGAGGAAGGCATTGGTAGCCAAACGAGCTTTCGAGGGGGTAAATCTTATGATGAAAATCTATTTGAATTATTAAAAGCAACTCGTAAATCACTAGCAAAAAAGAAGAACCTTCCACCCTACGTCATTTTTCAAGATCCTTCCCTAGAAGAAATGGCAACCACCTATCCTACCACCAAAGACGAGTTGGCAAAAGTCAATGGGGTTGGAATGGGAAAAGTGACAAAATATGGTCAGCCTTTTTTAGACCTTATTGAAAAATACGTTTACGATAATGACATTACTACGGCTACGGATGTGGTAGTAAAGTCATCGGTGAATAAATCCAGACTTAAAATATCCATTATTCAACAGATTGACAGACAGGTAGATCTTGATGAAATTGCTGAATCCCACGATATGAAGCTTTCTGACTTAATTCAGGAACTCGAACCCATTTGTTACTCTGGAACAAAACTCAATCTCCAATATTACATCGATCAAATCATGGATGATGATCGGCAAGACGAAATCCATGACTATTTTATGGAAGCTGACTCCGATTCCATGGGAGAAGCCATGGATGAATTAGGTGATGAATACTCTGAGGAAGAATTGAGGCTCATGAGGATTATGTTCATTTCCGAGTACGCTAACTAATTATTGGATTGAAGCACTAAGACATCCGATGTTTATAAAACATCGGATGTCTAGCAACTCTATAGATAATTCAAATCAATTTGTGTCCACTCTTTTTTAATCAATGCATAGTTCTTTGATTAGACTTACTTAGTCCTCATCGCTACTATTTCCTCATTACTCATTGTTAATTGTTAATTGCCTATAACTTTGATCTTTATAAATCATCATAAACCATGAACGTATTGATTATAGGCTCCGGAGGAAGGGAGCACGCACTATCCTGGAAAATAGCACAAAGCCCGTCTTGTGATCAACTTTTTATAGTACCCGGTAACGCTGGAACGGAAGCAATCGGAACCAACGTAGATATTGACCCTCTTGACTTTGATAAGGTTAATGATTTCGTGAAAGATAAATTGATAGACCTGCTCGTCGTTGGGCCTGAAGAACCTTTAGTAAAAGGTATTACAGATTTTTTCAAAGTTGAAAATCCAGATCTTAAAGTTGTAGGACCTACCGCAGAAGGAGCGATTTTAGAAGGAAGTAAGGATTATGCTAAGGAATTCATGAAGGAGTTCAACATTCCAACGGCCGGTTATCAAACGTTTTCCGATGAACAAATAAGCGAGGCTCGACAATACCTGGATAATTCAAGCCTACCCATTGTTTTGAAAGCGGATGGATTAGCAGCAGGAAAAGGTGTGATCATCTGCGAAACGCAAGAAAGAGCTTTCGAAGCCCTGGATGAAATTCTTGCAGAAAAGAAGTTTGGAGAGGCAGGTTCAAAACTGGTTATAGAAGAATTCTTACGTGGAATTGAGCTTTCTGTTTTCGTACTCACCGATGGAACCAGCTATATCGTTCTTCCTGAGGCAAAAGACTATAAAAGAATCGGTGAGGGAGATACCGGACCAAATACCGGTGGGATGGGAGCAATCTCTCCGGTGCCTTTCGCTAAAGGAGACTTTTTAACTAAAGTTGAGAAAGAAGTTATAATTCCCACCATTCAAGGTTTAAAAAGCAGAAATATAGATTATAAGGGCTTTATCTTCTTTGGGCTGATGAATGTGAATGGGAATCCGTATGTAATCGAATATAATGTTAGGATGGGAGACCCTGAAACCCAAGTTGTGCTACCACGTCTTGAAGGCGATTTTCTGGATGCATTGGTTAAAACAGCAGATGGAAAAGCCGACAAAATCGACATTAAAATTGTTGACAAAACTGCTTCTACAGTCGTTTTAGTCTCTAAAGGTTATCCAGGCAGTTATGAGAAGCATAAAATGATCAGTTTTAGAAATGAAGATCATTCATCAGTGAAAGTATTTCATGCGGGAACCATAAAAAAGAATCAAGACATCTTGACTAATGGAGGCCGGGTTTTAGCTGTCACTGGCTTAGGAAACAATATTGATGAAGCGATAAATCAGTCTTATCATACTATAAAAAAAATTGATTGGTATGGTATGACATACCGGAGTGATATTGGATTTGACCTTAAGTGATTGGGTGTTTTTTTCCATTCAAAAAAATCATATTTTTCATATTGAATTCATGAAAAAATGAAGATGATCTCATTTGAGTTATAAGGATTATGGGTTGTAGTACGTGTGGAACGGTAAAAGACAATGGAGAGGTTGGTGGATGTAAGAGCAATGGTGGGTGTAAAACCGGTGGATGCAATAGGTTAAATGTGTTCGACTGGCTCTCGAACATGGATATGCCCTCAAAAGATAAGTTTGAGATTGTTGAAGTTCGCTTTAAGTCCGGAAGAAAAGAGTTCTATCGAAATAGCGAAAACCTGGAGTTGGTTACCGGTGAAGCGATTGTTGTTGACGTACCAAACGGACATCATATTGGTCATGTTTCCCTTCAAGGCGAGTTGGTTAGGCTCCAAATGAAAAAAAAGAAAATAGCCAATGACGACAACATCAGGAAAATTTATCGAAAAGCATCTTTAAAGGACCTGGAAAAATACGATCAGGTTCGGAAAAGGGAGATGCCTACCATGTATCGTACCCGGGAGATCATACTGGAATTGAAGCTTAAAATGAAGCTTACTGATGTTGAATTTCAAAGCGATAATTCAAAAGCTACCTTCTACTATTCTGCGGAGGATAGAGTCGATTTCCGGGAGCTTATTAAAAGGCTTGCTAACGAGTTCAAAATCAGGGTAGAAATGAGGCAGATCAGTCTAAGGCAGGAGGCAGGTCGACTTGGTGGTATAGGTTCTTGTGGAAGAGAGCTATGCTGTTCTACCTGGTTATCCGACTTTAAAAGCGTTTCAACCTCTGCGGCCCGATATCAGAATCTATCGTTGAATCCAAGTAAACTATCTGGTCAGTGTGGTAGATTAAAGTGTTGCCTCAACTACGAGCTCGACACTTATATGGAGGCTTTAAAAGATATTCCTCAATTAGATAAGCCTTTAATCACAGAGAAAGGAGAAGCCTTTCTACAAAAAACAGATATTTTCAGAAAAACCCTTTGGTTTGGTTATAGAGAGGAAAATTCCTGGATTGCAGTTCCTGCTAAAAGAGTATTCACCGTCCTCGAACTTAATAAAAATGGCAAAAAGCCAGCAACATTGTTAGAAGATGAAAAGGTTGAAGTTGAGAGCCTCGGAGGAATCAATGAAGACCTCATGAAAATGGACAAGAAATACAGGGATAAGTCAAGGAATAACGGCAAAAGGACTAATAAAAGAAAAAAGAGGTTTAAGAACAGAAACAACAATAAAGGCAGCTCAAACTCGCCTAAAAGGGATTAAAGTGATGTTTTTCCTCAAAAAATTAAGCTCTACTATTCTAATTTTCTTAATACTGGCATCATGCCATCCAAATAGAGTATTTGATAAAAATATAGATGTGCCCTCTACCGTATGGGAAAAGGAAAATATCTATGAATTAGAGTTTG
>JBCCDY010000006.1:0-317862 GCA_039030555.1 Bacteroidota bacterium | reverse complement strand
TCTTAGGAGGGATTCCCGGGATAGGGCCTTTGACGAGTATTCAGCTTTTGGAGGAGTTGGGAGAGATTGATCGTTTTCCAAACTTCAAATCACTTAATAGTTTCATTGGCTTCATACCTACGACCTTTTGCTTCTTATGTTGTCTACTTTTTATCGGATCGTTATTTGAAGAAAATGATCGCTGAGGATAGAAAAAAGAAAGATTTTTAATACAATTACAGAACCTTCCTCGCCATAAGATCATTCATGGGATACTTTGTTAAGTATATTTTACCATTCCCATTCGAATTGATACGCCATTCCTAAATTCGGATTTTTAAGTTTCCAATATGCAATTTGTCCGTCTTGAATTATGAGTGGTTGATTACTTGCCAAAATCTCGAAATCGTGTCTTCCAACTTCTCTTTTCCCGACTATTTTTTTACAGGGTTTGTCAGGAGGAAAAAGCAATACCATTGTTAAATGTTTTGTCGGATAGTCAATGTGAGTATGAAACCATTCTTTTTCTAACCCTTGAAATCCATTGATAAATTCAATGTTATTCTGTATAAATGTCGTTTGACCTTTAGCTAAGTTGCTCAGGTCGATTTTGAGTTTGTATCTTTTTTTTAAATGAGAGTCCTTTCCTGGAGAAGTATGATTTTGAGTTGTATCAATCCATTCAGAATTTTTTGGATGAGATACGCTTCGTCCTTTAACTTCAAGTCCGGTCGTTGCATATTTAAAAACTATTTCATTTTCATTTGAAAAACGATTCATATTGTAAATATCAGTTTCAAGAACTTTACTTTTTAAGTTTGCTTCATGCTCACTAATTTGAATTCTGTTCTTTAAGTTAATGACTTTTACACTGTCCTCAGACCAGAAATCCGTAGATCTCATTTCGTTTTTTGGTATTCCTATATCAGTCTTACCATAAATTTTATTAAGAGTAACTGCTGAAATTAAAAAGCCAACAATACTGCCTCCCAAGTTATAAACCTCATTATTAAAGGTTCCAGTGGAATTCAATATTCCAAAACAAATGATTGCAACAACAATAGAAATAAAGCCAATAATGATGACCTTTCTTTCTGCTTCACTTAACTGACTGATTTTCATTTAGATTAGTTTTTGCCTGGAGGTAATTATGCACTTATCCACTCTATGATGTTAATTAATATAAGTCATAAAAAGTGATAAAATTGAAAATAATATTCAGTAGTAACATCTTTTTAAAGTACTTAAATTAAGATTTTTAGGCTAATGAATTCTCGGCTCTCCTTAAAAGCTTAAAAATTACTTGTATAACCGATTGGTTACGCATAAATTGTAGCCAATTGGTTACGTATAAGATAAGATGAGAAGAGATGTATTTCAGGCCATTGCAGATCCGGTCAGAAGGGAGATCATTGATCTTTTAGCAGAAGATACACTTACCGTTAATGAAGTGGCCGAGCATTTTGAGATCAGCAGACCGGCCATATCAAAGCATTTAAAAATACTGAATGAATGTGGCATCGTCTCCTTTGAAAATAAGGGTAGAGAACGCATCTGTACCATCGATACCGAAAACCTTATTCCTGCATTTCTCTGGATTGAAAAGTACAATAAGCAATGGAAAGACCGAATAGATTCCTTCGAAGAATACCTGAATAAACTAACCTTAAAAACAGATAAAAATGAGTGATTTAGCAGGCAGAACCGTTACCATAGAGAAAGTTTTCGATGCTCCCCTGGAGCTGGTCTGGAAAGCATGGACAGAGTCAGAACATATTGTGAAGTGGTGGGCTCCCATAGGTGCCGAGTTAAAAGTGATTGAACACGACTTTAGAGCAGGTGGGAAGTGGAAATACACCATGCCCATGCCGGATGGTAGTAAATTCGTAACTGAGGGTACCTATAAGGAAATCATAGCATTCGAAAAAATTGTAACCAGTGCGGACTTCAGACCCATGACAGAAAACGTGGAACTGCAGGTTAGTTTTGCTAAACAGGGTGACCAGACAAAATTCACGTTCAGAGTAGTCCATGAAACGGTAGATTATCGTAAGCAGCAGGAGAAAATGGGAATCTACAACGGCTGGGGCTCTGCTTTCGAACGGCTAGAGAAGGTTCTTGGAGCGTTCTAGTTTTAACAAATAAAAGAATGTAACATCAACCCGAAACTATACCTTTAAGGACGGAGACCTTCACAAAAGATGCCTATTAGTATTACGCTTATTGGTGAAAAGTAAATGAAAGAATTGTCAGCAAGATCAATGAACTCATTAAGGACTGGAAGAAATCCTATCTTTTAAAATGGGCATAGAAACTTGTTATGATGGCCAAAGAAGAAACAATGGTCATAACTGTTCCGGGTACAAAGTTCACAAAACCTCCTAAGTCCATAAAAAGGAAGTAACCCAGGTCTGCTAAACCTCCGGTTATCGCTGCGAGAATTATAGCATTTTTATTCCCTTTCCATACAAAAAAGGCACATAAAAAGGTTACGATTCCAATCCAAAACAGGTTAAATCCATGCTGACCTATAATAGCTCCCGCGGCTTTTGGATATTCCATAGTTAGCGAATCGCGATCAGTAGCATCAGCAATTCCAATTACTGAAGAAGAGATGTCACCAGTCAACACACCTTTCATGGTCAGTACTCCGGCAAGTACGTGAACCAGTCCCCAGATAATCCATAAGATGGAGGATATTTTATACAAGACAGACATATTGTTCATTTTTTAATTATCAGCCCCAGTATATGTATTATTTCACTTAATAATCTTAATGTTTATTAAGAGAGAAGCTTATCAAGGAAATGAAGTGCTTTAATTAATCAGGAAGCAAAGTATACTCAGGGAAATTGCCATGAAGTTTCTCGCCTTCTGCTCCATTGGTTACAGCAAGTGCCAGATACTTTCCTCCAACAAAGCAACCCTTCCATGATTCCCCGATTCCTCCAAATGTTTCTTCCCGGTCTCCTCTGGATTTCATTTTATTAACTCCTACTTTAAAGCCTCTAAGCTGATTGGCGATCTCTCTGGATTCCTGCTCGTCATCGCAGGCAATGGAAGTCACCAGACAGCCATTAGAAACATTCATTTCACTAACCAGCTGTTCTTTGGAATCGACCAGCACAATACTATCAAGCGGGCCAAAAGGCTCATTATGATACAGCTGAGCATTTCTGGGAATATTTAGAATTGCAGTGGGGGCAAAGTATGCCGAGAGATCCTGATTGGGAAGAAAGTCATCCGGGTCGACTGACCCCTGATAAATAGCAACAGCTCCCTTACCTATAGCATCACTTAGCATGGTATTGATTTCATATACCTTATTGGAGGTGATGAGTGGGCCAAAATCAAGATCAGGAGGAGTGTCTTGGCCTTCTTCTACCAATAAAGGGTGTCCGTACTTCAACGACTTGAGTACGGGTAAATACATATCGAGAAACTGGGGGAATAAGGTTCGCTCCACCACCCATCGTACATAGGCGGTGCATCGTTGCTTTCCATATTTAAATCCGGATTTGATCTGCTTGGCCAAACCTTCAAAATCTGTAAAATTCCAGATCCCGTAGGCATTTACACCTTCCATTTCAAGCATGTATCGTTTGTTCTTGTCATATAGCGATGCTGCAATGATCCGTCCGTTGCTTTTTCCTCCTACATAAGAGAGGCAATCAATCAGATCGTTTTTAACCAAAGCTTCACTAAGTACCCCACCTGAGCCACTAACGAGTGAAAAGGGTAAGCCATTTCGGTGAGCAAATGCAAAGCATACGGTAAGCGAGAATAGCCCACCATCAGAAGGGGTTTTGGCAATCACCACATTGCCACAGAGTGTTTGAACCAAACAGGCGTGCATGAGAACCGATAACGGATAATTCCAGGAGGCAATGTTGGAAACCACACCGATTGGACTCCTGCCCGAGATCATCTCATCAATGTTTTCAATGTACCATCGAACACCCTCAATGCAACGTTCCACACCATCCAGTGCCTGCGCGTATGGCTTTCCAATCTCCCAAACTAGTAGATAAGCGAGAAGCTCTTTACTCTTTTCAATTTCATCTACTGTAGCAGATACCTTTTCTTTGCGTTTTTCGAGATCCACTTTCGACCATGTCTTTGTAGCTTTTGAACAGTGGCTAACGGCTTTCTTGCAGATCTGTGCATTGATCATGGGGTAATGCCCCAAAATGGTACCATCGACGGAAGAAGAAAATAGTTTTTTATTTCCTTGTTCCTGCCAGTCTCCCTTGATGAGGTTGAGGATATTTCCCTCACCATCAAAGGCTTCAGGTACGAGGGATTTCATTTCAGTAGTCAAATTATCCCATTGAGCCCTGGGCAGTATAATCTTTTTCATAACAATAGTGTAAGGTTGATTGAAGTGATGGCTTTACCTAAATATTGTCAATTAATACTTAAATTCATAAAGTATTGAGCCCTTATTCATTACACTTTTGTTAATAACGTTCCGTCAGTTCAAAGTGAAAGAGACCAAATCCAATATTTTAAAAGCTGCTTTAAAGCTTTTCAATTCTAATGGCTTTGTCAATGTGCGACTTCAGCACATCGCCGATGAAGCTTTTGTAAGCGTTGGTAATCTGGCCTATCACTACCAGAATAAACAGGAAATCCTACAAGCTTTATATAAAGCCATATTAAGCAGGCAAACAGAATTACTAAAAGAACTAACTGTAGTTCCCTTGTTTGAACATCTCGATTATCACTGGTCCAATCTGTTTGATTTACAACTGGATTACAGATTCTTCTACATAGATACGCTGGAAGTGCTAAGGAGCAATACTGAAATAGCCCAAAAGCACCGGCAGCACATGGAATGGGAGATCAATCAGTATGTGCAGGTATTGAGGTTTAATATTTCAAGAGGAGCTTTTAAAAGTTCTTATGATGATCATACCATCCATCAAATGGCTCATAATTTATGGATGATCTCAAACCTTTGGCTGCATCAAAACTCCTTACAGTACGAAACATCCGACCCGGAGATTGACGAATTCAAAGCTCGTCTCTGGTGCAATGTTCTGGGCTGGATGACAGACCTTGGTTTAAAAGAATATCAGCAGTTCATGGAATTGAATAAAAGAAATGGCATATAGGAAGGTCTATATCGATAATGCCAGTTATGAGAATATGATAAAACATAAGAATCAGGGGTTGAATAACGGAAGAGCCGGGACCTCATGTGATTTCAAGTTGTTTTATTCCGACGACTGGCTTCTGGATAGTGCTGTGATCGATCACATTATTCCAGTGAAAGGCAACTGGGATATTTATCTTGTTTTTGCATGGTCAGGAAACCCCTTAAAACTGATCAAAAGGAAAATTAAAAGCTGTACCTCACGGAAGCTCGCTTTAATTAACGGTGAGTATATGAGAAGATTAGCAGCTAAAGATGCCAGAGGAACCGTTACCATTCCGCTTGAGGCATTTGATGTTTGTAATAACTAACCAACTTTAAAGTTGAATGCCTTTAAGCCAAGGACAGACGGCACCGTCATTCCCTTATCCGTCCGAACGGTTAATTTTGGGCGGGCCTGACCGACTACCTCGTTCAGGCGGGCTTGACATTGGAATTTCACGCTTCTGTCAAAACCTGTCAGGTATTTGGGTTTCGGATATTGATTATCTATTGAAAAGTTCTGCCTTTCTTTCATAGAGAAGACCTGACAGGTTTCGAGATATAAAGGATTTTTAAATCGAATTCAGCTTAACAGCATTGAACTAAGCTTAACTCATATCCTGATCGTAAGTATCAAATATAAAATTCCATAAGATTTGGTTTACTAAATTTCTTATTAGAAAATATTTTCTACTTAGCTTCAATTGTCATATATTTAATAAGTATCTGCTTTAAATGTCAAAATTATAATCTGAAGCAGATTTCGAATTTAAAATTTACAAACTACTCAATATGGCAAATCTACTTTGGCTTCAAGGCGGTGCATGTAGTGGCAACACTATGTCTTTCTTAGATGCGGAGGAACCAACAGTTGTCGAACTGGTCACTGACTTTGGTATCAATATTCTCTGGCACCCATCAATCGGACTTGAAATTGGCGATCAGGTATCGGATATGTTACGCGATATTCTGGACGGAAAAATTCAATTGGACATTTTCGTATTCGAAGGTTCCATTATTCAGGGGCCGAATGGATCTGGTACGATGAACTACTTTGCCGATCGTCCCATGATGGACTGGGTCAAAGAACTTGCAGCTGTAACTCAGTTCACCGTAGCTATTGGTGACTGCGCAACCTGGGGTGGAATTCCTGCCGTACCACCTAATCCAAGCGAATCAACAGGTATGCAATTCCTGAAAAAAAATAAAGGAGGACTATTGGGGGCGAATTACGTATCTAAAGGAGGCCTTCCGGTAATCAACATTCCTGGCTGTCCGGCTCACCCCGACTGGGTAACACAGATTCTCGTAGCTGTTTCAACAGGAAGAATTGGTGATGTTGTTGTTGATGAATATCACAGGCCAAAAACATTTTTTACTGATTTTGTTCAGACAGGCTGTCCCAACACCAGAAATTTTGTTCAAAAAGAAGATGGTCATTTCGGTCAACGTGGTGGATGTTTGTTTTATGAAGTAGGGTGCAGAGGGCCAATGACCAGAGCGAGTTGTAATAACATCCTCTGGAACAGGCAATCCAGCAAAACCAGAGCAAATCATCCATGCTTGGGCTGTACGGAGCCTGGGTTCCCTCATCATGATCTCAAAAAGGGAAGTGTATTGAAAACCATGAAATATCTTGGTGTATTCCCGAAAGACGTACCTACGGGTGAAAGTAAATTAATGTATTATCTGAAAGCAGGAGTTGGTAAAGTTAGCCCTAGCAATAAGACCTTATTAGAAACTTCAAAATAGTATTGAAATGTCGACCAAAGAATTAAATATATCACCAGTAGGAAGGGTAGAGGGAGACCTAGACGTAAAGGTCTACATGGAAAATGGGGTGGTGACCAAAGCGCATACTCAGGCAGCCATGTTTCGGGGTTTTGAAAAGATCATGGAAGGAAAAGATCCTCAATCGGGTTTGATCGTAACACCAAGAATCTGTGGTATTTGTGGAGGATCACACCTGTATTGTGCCTCTTCCGCACTAGATACAGCATGGGGTACGACCCTGACTCCAAATGCACTGCTTTTAAGGGCAATAGGTCAGGCTACGGAAACCATTCAAAGTATACCAAGGTGGTTTTACGCGATTTTTGCCACTGATATGGCCAATAAGAAATTCGCCAGTAAACCCTTGTATCAGGAGGTTGTAAAAAGATTTGCCGCATATACGGGATCTTCTTTTCAGGCGGGAGTTACGGCCAGTGGTCGCCCGGTTGAAGTTTATGCCCTTTTTGGAGGGCAGTGGCCTCACTCCAGTTATATGGTTCCGGGAGGCGTTATGTGTGCTCCAACATTAAAAGACATTACCCGGGCGCACGCCATTATGAACCAGTTCAGAAACGACTGGCTGGAGACTATCTGGCTTGGTTGTTCCGTTGAACGATACCTTCAGATTAAGTCATGGGATGATTTAATGGCTTGGGTAGAAGAGAACGACTCCCAGAGAAATAGTGATTTAGGATTGTTTATCAGGGCTTCATTGGAGTTTGGTCTGGACAAGTTTGGCCAGGGTGTTGGGAAATTCCTTGCTTATGGTACCTATCTCCACAAAGATCGCTACAATAAACCTACGGTCGATGGCCGAAATCAGGCCTTGATCAGTTCAAGTGGATTCTTTGATGGAACGAATTACCACGAGTTCGACCATAAGCAGATTATGGAACATGTGGATCATACGTGGTTTGAGACTGTACCTCCTGCACATCCTTGGGATGAGCCGCTTCCGACCCCGGTAGAATCTAAAAGCCTTGAACATTCGGATTTTACTGAAAAATACAGCTGGTCCAAAGCGCCAAGATATATGGATCATGCTGCTGAAGCAGGTCCTTTGGCAAGGGTTATCATGAACGCTAACCCTAACAATATGGATCATCAGATTCAGGACCCATTATTTGGTGATATTATTAAGAATATGGGAGCTAATGTGTTCACAAGGACTCTTGCGCGAATGCATGAAGCACCAAGATTGTATGAATACATTAACCAGTGGTTATCGGAGGTAAAACTGGATGATGAATTCTACATTAAACCCGAAGAAAAAGACGGGAAAGGTTTCGGGGCTACGGAAGCAGCGAGAGGTGCACTAGCCCACTGGATTGAAGTTGAAGGAGGTGTGATCAAAAACTATCAGGTAGTAGCACCAACGACATGGAACGTAGGACCTAATGATTCAGAAGGTAAGGCTGGACCGATTGAAGCGGCTTTGGAAGGAACTGAAATTGAAGATCCCACCGATCCGGTAGAAGTTGGAATGGTGGCTCGTTCCTTTGATTCATGCCTCGTTTGTACCGTTCATGCCCATGACCAAAAGTCAGGAGAAGAACTTGCAAGATTTAAATTATAGTCCGACTTTTCATTTACTTATTACATACCCGTAAGCGATTACGGGTATTTTTTTGATCCTATGAAGACAGCGGTAATGGGTTTTGGAAACCCGGTTAGAAGTGATGATGGTATCGGGATACACATCATCCAAGAAGTTCAGAAGAAAGTGGATTTTCGTGACGATATCACCATTTTTGATATGGGTACCTCAGCTTTTGAAGTACTTTTCAATCTAAAAGGCCATAGCAAAATTATTATTGTAGATGCTGTGGTTAACACTGGAGAAGTACCTGGAACTTTATACAAAGTACCGGCAGCAGAAGTTCTAAGAGCCCCGGTTGATGACCCAATGGTGTTTCTTCACAGCCTCAAATGGGATCAGGCGCTTTCCTATGCAAAAAAGATTTTGGGTGACGAATATCCTTCCGATATTCAAGTGTATCTGATTGCTGTAGATAATACACGGCTTGATACCATTATGTCGAAGGAAGTGGTAAAGGCTGGTGATAAGGTGGTCTCCTTAATTCTGGGTGATCTTCAAGTGACTGAAAATGAACGGGATTAACCTAAAATCTTCTCATTTGATTGTATCACCTTCTGTTTCCGGGCCGATATTTCAGGATGAAAACTCTGTATACATCTGCTATAAAAAAGAACAGGATGTACTTTTGGTGTCACCCAGCTCAAATAGCTGGTTCCCTAAATTGCACGAATCTAAAGAGTATCTGGTCAAGGATAAGGATTTAAAAGGGACAAAATCGATTGCGATCATGGATATATTGATCGATCACGAACTTGATTCTGAGGATCGTCCGCTAAGTTTCAAGCTAAATGATTCAAAACGGTATATTAAGATAAATTTTCAGGGCTAAAACACATTATGATCCACATCTATACCTCAAACAATATAAGCGAGATCAATCAGGCTGTTAAAGAAGTGGAAGGGCTATCCCAGCATGTACAGGTCAAAGATCTTTCAGAAATTGACCGTAGCGAAGCGTTCATTATTGTGAACAACGATGAGATCATTTCTCCATTTATCTGGAATAATAGTGAGCCACCCACCGTTTTTCGTCCCGTTCCCTTTGATCCTCAATCCCTCATCGGTTTGATTTTGAGTAGAATTGGATACGCAAAAGAAGCCCTGAATTTTGTTGGTAACGAAGGCTTAAAAAAAGATATCAGTTCAAGGCTTCATTTGATCAACGGTGGAGAATTAACCGGCGGCGAGTTCGATCTTAATGAGTATTACGATTGCCATAATCGGGCCGTACTTGCTCACTACCTGAATCTGGAAGTACAGGTTGGAGAACTGTATTCAAAAGCTATGGAGCTGAGTCCGAATGTAGAAGCCAAAGCCTTTACCACTAAACAGTACGTTACCTATTTGATCGATCATAAGCTGTTTCAAGAGGCAGAAAACCACTTGAATAATTGCCTTTCCGAGGAGTTAACGGATGAGGCCAGATTTAGTCTAAAGATTGAATTAATTAACATCCATTTTGAAAAATCTGGTTTAACCGAAGGTTCTGAAAAAGTAAAACTATTAATAGGAGAGTGCCTTAAATACTATGAAAAAACCGGTGATCAAATCACCATTGCTTCCTTACTCCTTCAGGCGACAGATATTGCTAACATAGAACAAAGTTTCTCCGAGGCACTAGGCTATGTAAACAGGGCTGTAGAGATTTATTCGGAGGAGCACATTCCCGAATTTCAGGCTTCAGCTTTAATGAAAAAAGGGACTTTACTTTACACATGGGCACAGAATGGAAATCCCCAATTCTATCAAACGGCGATTGATACCTATCAGAAGGCGTTAAAAACATTTACCAGAGATGAGGCCCCTCACATATATTTTGAGATACAGCATAATCTGGCTGTGATTTATGCCGAGATTCCAGCCGATGAAAAAAAGAAGGGTATGTGGGCCGCTTTTTCGGCCACCTCGTTTAAGGAATGTCTATCTTTTTATACGAAAGAACAATACCCCTATGAATTTGCAATGGTAGCCAATAATTATGCTAATGCATTGCAAAAGTACCCACCCGCAAAAACCGGGGATAACCTTGAAAAGGCAATTTCCTTTTACTCAGAGGCATTGGAAATCAGGACGGCGGAAGAATATCCACAGGAGCGGGCTTATACCATCCTTAATTTTTTAGAGGCCTGCTGGAGGGTACATAACATCAACGAAACGATGGAAAGGGTGCGGTATAACGATATGTTAAAAAAGGCTGGAGAAATCAGTAAGCTTACGTCCGAAGAGAGTCTACTTGAACAGGCTGGCAAACATTTGGAGCATTTACAGGAACTGGGCGTTTCATTATTAAAAGGTTAAGATGCACGAGGTATCTCTGGTCAGAAATATATTCAGAACGTTAGAGCAGGAATTTGATAAAGAAGAGCTCAAAAATCTTCAGGCTATTGATTTGAAAGTAGGTCTGCTGTCGAACGTAGAACCGATACTCATGCAAAACGCTTTTTCTGCTGTTATTGAAGACCAGACACAATATAAAAACGCCACTCTGAACATCAATCAGGTGCCGATTAAGGTCAAATGTGAGTTATGCGGCTCCGTGGATGAAATACATAATTACCATTTTAAATGCCGAAACGGGCATCCTACAAAAAACATCATTCAGGGGGAAGAACTGCTGATTGAGCGTGTTCATTTCAGTGACTAAAAATTAGAAATAATTTTCTAAAACCCTGATTTCCTTTTTGTTACGATTTTCATTGGTTAGATTCCGTGTAGTTTAAATTTTTTAATAATGGCAGTAGATAAATCAACCTTAGCCGCAAGAGGTTCGGTACAATGCGATAACTCCTCTTTTAACCTTCTAAAGGCGAATGACTTTGTAGCTCAGAACATCAGAAAAGACATGGAAGAGAAGAATATTCTTCTTGTGAACATGACTTCTTCCGCAGGTAGCGGGAAAACTACCCTAATGCAGGAAACTGCCAAAAGAATAAAGGATAAGGTAAAAATGAAGGTTCTGGTAGGTGACCTTGAAACCGAACGTGATGCGGACAGGATCAAAGAATCAGGCATTGATGCCCTTCAGATCGTTACAGGAGGGATTTGCCATCTGGAAGCTCAAATGGTGTGGCAGGCTATGGATCAGATCGATCTGGAAGGAGTTGAATTACTTTTTGTCGAAAATGTCGGTAATCTGGTTTGTCCGGCTTCATTTGATCTGGGAGAAGATTATAGAGTTACGCTACTTGCTTCTACAGAGGGTGATGATAAGCCTAAGAAATATCCAAGAATGTTTTTGACCAGTGATTTGATGCTGGTTTCAAAGTCGGATCTAATTCAATATTTACCATTCAGTGCTGAAGCCGCTGTAAAAGATGCACAGGAAGTCAACCCTGATATTCGGGCTATAAATATTTCCAGCACTTCAGGAGAAGGATTGGATGAATGGTGTGACTGGCTTCTTGAAAAAGTAAAGATCAAGAGAGAGGAGAAGGTAGCAGTTTAAGAATTGCCGACCTATCATTTACATATTAGAGGTCGAGTGCAGGGTGTTGGCTTCAGGCCTTACATCTATAATCGATTTGTTAGAGATTCCATAAATGGATGGGTGTACAACGGGAAAGACGGAGTACATACGGAATTCAACTGTGCTGAAGATCTTGTAAATGGTATCGTGGAAGAATTGATTAAAAATGCACCTGAAAACTCCAGAATTTCAAATTATAACTACTGGAAAATAGCTTCTTCAGAGAATTTTAGTTCTTTTGAAATAAAAGAAAGCAGTAATGAGGAAGGCCTTGACCTATCCATAACTCCCGATTTTGCCATCTGCACTAACTGCAAAACTGAATTAAATGATGATAAAAATCGCAGGTTTAACTATGCATTTACAACCTGCACTAATTGTGGCCCGAGATACTCTATAATAAATCGACTGCCTTTCGACAGGCACACCACCGAAATGAGCAATTTCCCAATGTGTGAAAATTGCAGAAGCGAATATGAAGATCCTACCAACAGAAGATACTACGCTCAGACGAATTCCTGTTCCGAATGTGGTATTGAGATGCTAGGCAAAAGCAGGGATGGGGAACAGAAAGGAAACAGAGAAGCGATTTCTGATGCCGTCAATAAAATAAAAGCAGGTAAAGTAGTTGCGGTGAAAGGAATAGGAGGTTATGTATTATTATGCAGTTCTAGCGAGCCTGAAGTTTTAAAAACATTAAGAAAAAGAAAGCAGAGGCCGCATAAGCCATTTGCGGTACTCTTTCAAGATATTCAAAGCCTTAGAAAGCTTACCAGCCTGAATGACGAGGAAGTTTCAGAATTATCAAGCCCGGAAGCCCCGATTGTTCTTATTCGATTGAGCGAAGCTCTGAGGAAAACCATAGATGTATCTTCTGTAGCTCCGGGACTGGATCAACTTGGTGTAATGCTCCCTTCATCTCCTTTGTTACAGCTCATTGCAGATCAAGTTGATGAACCCCTAGTATGTACCAGTGCCAATGAAAGTGGTATGCCGATCCTATTTGAGGAGGATGAGAAATCGGAATTGGAGTTGTTCAAATATGCGGATACCATCATTTCCCATAACCGGAATATTTCAATGCCACAGGATGATTCTGTGGTGAAATTCAGCCCAAGGACAAAGCATAAAATTGTATTGAGGCGTTCAAGGGGAATGGCTCCAAACATAGCGACTGAACACAAAGAATTAGCAGGCAAAACTCTGGCTTTGGGCGCAGAGCTCAAGTCGACATTTTCAGTATCTGCCACGAAGAATACATATGTATCTCACTATCTGGGGAATCTGGAAGGATATGAATGCCAAACCCATTTCAGCAGGGTATTAGATCATTTTCTTTCATTAACTAATATCAAACCGGAGCAAATTTTAGTGGACAAGCATCCCTTATACTATTCCAGAGAAATTGGGTCAGTGATGTCTGATAGCCTTAAAGCCAATATTGAAGAGATTCAGCATCATAAAGCACATTTCGCTGCTATTTTAGGAGAATACAAGCTTGAAGAAGCTACTGATCCGATTCTTGGCGTTATATGGGACGGGACAGGCTATGGAGATGACGGCCAGATCTGGGGAGGAGAGTTTTTTGATTTTAGATGTGGTGAAATCGATAGAATTGGTCATCTCAAGCCATTTAAAGTGCTTGGAGGCGATCGGATGTCGAGCTTACCGGCAATTTCTGCTTTTTCATTACTAAATGGGCAAAGAGACGTCATAGACTATAAGTTTTCTACGGAGGAATATCAGTTTTATTCCAAAGCAATCAAGAATAGTGGGCTTACCACCACAAGTATGGGGCGTGTGTTCGATGCAGTAGCTTATATTTTAGGCCTGACCAATGAGAACACTTTTGAGGGTATGGCAGCAATGCTTTTGGAACAAAGTGCCCTTAAATACTATGACGATAACGATTGGAAAACGGTAAGATCGCTTCCATATGAGATCGTAGATGGTGTAGTTAAGCTCGATACTTTGTTTTATTATCTGTTAGCCTACCGAAACCCAAAACATAATTCTGAACTGGCAGCCCGCTTTCATCAGACCCTGGTCTCTGTGATCAAAGAGATAGCCGATACGATGGGATATCAGCATATCGCATTTAGTGGAGGCGTTTTTCAAAATGGTCTCCTGGTCGACCTGATCAATATTCAGATGGGGGAGGATTATAAGCTGTATTTTCATAAGGAGCTTTCGCCGAACGATGAGAACATCTCCTACGGTCAACTGGTCCACAAGTATATATCAGAAAAGAGAAAGGAAGTTACACAAAACGAAAAAGCATTATGTGTTTAGCGATACCGGGTAAAATAAAAGCGATAGAAAGCCAAATGGATGGACTTGTTCGTATGGCCAAAGTCCAATTTGGAGGAATTACAAAGGAAGCAAGTCTGGAGATGGTTCCTCAGGCTAAGGAAGGGGATTATGTGCTTGTCCACGTTGGAGTAGCCATAAGCGTGGTGAATGAAGAAGAAGCTCAAAAAACATTTGAATACCTCAGGGAAGCAGGAGAGCTTGATGAACTGGAGCCTGCCAGCATAGATCAGATTAAAACTGAAGAACGATGAAATTCTTATCGGAATATCGTGATCCGGAAATGGTGAAAGCCTATCTGGAAGAAATTAAGAAAACAGTTACCAGACCATGGACTATTATGGAAGTGTGTGGAGGACAAACACATAGTCTGGTGAAAAACGGGATACTGGAATTGCTTCCGGAAGAAGTAACGATGGTTCATGGTCCCGGTTGCCCGGTTTGCGTTACTCCTTTAAGCCTAATTGACAAAGCTTTGTATCTGGCAGAAAACAAAGATGTAATTCTCTGCTCTTTTGGCGATATGCTCCGGGTTCCGGGAAGCGAAAAAAATTTACTGGAAGCGAAAGCGAATGGAGCAGATATTCGCATTCTATATTCCCCTTTGGAAGCGGTAAAAATAGCAAAGGAAAACCCGGATCGTGAAGTGGTATTTTTTGCAGTCGGTTTCGAAACTACGGCTCCTGCAAACGCACTCTCCGTACTTCATGCATATCGTTCCAAGGTCAAAAATTATTCAATACTGGCTTCACATGTTCTGGTACCTCCTGCTATTCAGGCTTTGATGGATGACGAAGAAAGCGTGGTACAGGGTTTTTTAGCCGCCGGGCATGTATGTACCATTATGGGTTTAAGTGAGTATTACCCATTAGCTGAAAAGTATAAGATACCCATTGTTGTAACTGGCTTCGAACCGGTAGACCTGCTTCAGGGCATCCTGATGGTTTTAAAACAACTGGAAGAAGGCCGGTCTGAACTGGAAAATCAGTACGCACGAATGGTGGAGGAAAATGGTAACGAAAAAGCGCAAGAGACTATTCATGAAGTGTTTGAAGTCACCGACAGGATGTGGCGGGGTATGGATGTAATTCCTCAAAGTGGCTATCAGGTTAGAGAAGTATTTGAACAGTACGATGCCAACAAGAAATTCGAGGTCAATATTGAAGAAGTCCCTGAAAATGAAGCATGTATTGCCGGGGAAATTATGAAAGGCCTTAAGAAGCCCGTGGATTGTTCCCAGTTCGGAAAAGCATGTGTTCCTTCCAATCCGTTAGGAGCACCTATGGTTTCTTCTGAAGGTGCCTGTGCCGCTTATTTCCATTATTCTACAGATCTAAGCTTACAGGAAACCTGATAAAATGAGCACCGGTAGCATAAAAATGAACCTTGACTGTCCTATGCCCAAGCTGGATTTTGATGTGATCACCATTGGTCATGGTAGCGGAGGTCTGCTTACTCACAAACTACTGGATTCAGGTGTTTTCAATGTTTTAAGTAATTCTTATCTGGATGAAGAACACGACGGGGCCATTTTACAATTGAATGGGAAGACGGCTTTCACCACAGACAGCTTTGTGATTAACCCCATCTTTTTTCCGGGAGGAAACATCGGTGATCTGGCGGTCAATGGAACGGTCAACGATATAGCCATGTGCGGGGCTGTTCCCAAATATCTCTCTTTGAGTTTCATTCTGGAGGAAGGTTTGAAAATGGAGGAATTTTGGGAAGTGTTGGTGGGTATTAAAATGGCCTGTGAGAAAGTTGGAGTTCAGGTAGTAACCGGCGATACTAAAGTAGTAGAAAAAGGTAAAGGCGATAAGATATTCATTAATACCACAGGTATTGGAGTGGTCCATGAAAAAGCAAAGATTGGGATAAGTCAGCTAAAATCTGGTGATAAAGTTATTGTGAGCGATGAGATTGCTACCCACGGTATTTCCATTATGTCGGTACGGGAAGGCCTTGAATTCGAAACTGATATAAAAAGTGATACAAGAGCCTTAAACCATGTCGTCCAAAAAGCATTAGACAGATTTGGTGATCAGATACATATTTTACGTGATCCAACGAGAGGCGGAGTCGCAACCGTTCTAAAAGAGATTGCTAATAAATCAGGCCTTGGAATGCATTTGGATCACAAGCTGATACCTGTAAACGAGTCAGTGGAAGGTGCTTGTGAAATGCTGGGGCTAGACCCACTCTATGTAGCGAATGAAGGCGTTTTTATCAGTATTGTTTCTCCTGAAATAGCTGATGAATACGTTAAGTTGTTATTAGAATTTGAATCCTGTAAACATGCGAGCATCATTGGTGAAGTTACTGATGATCACCCTAAAAAAGTACTCATGAAAAGTGCGATTGGTGGAACACGGGTATTGAACTTATTACCGGGAGAACAATTACCAAGGATCTGTTAAGTATGGAATTGGTAGAAAACGACATACTGACCGATTCCATTGTTTTTAAAGGAGAAGAACATAATCCATTTCTGGCCCCCAGAGGAGTTTGGATGCATGAAGGTAAACTTCTCGTCTCCGATACCGGACAAAACAGGCTTTTCATCTGGAATGAACTTCCAAAAAGTGAATTTCAAAAAGCGGATGTAACGCTTGGTCAGGTAAATTCTACTGAAACCGGCAGAAATTCAAATACAGGAGTTACGGCTTCTACATTACAGTATCCATCAGGCGTTTGGACAGACGGAAGCCAGCTGATTCTGGCCGATGCATGGAATCATCGGGTTCTGATCTGGAAGGAATTTCCCACAAAAGATGGACAAGCGGCAGATGTGGTTATCGGACAGCCAGATTTTGAGTCCAATCTTCCCAATGAAAAGGGTATTGGGAAGAATCCAAGTGCCTGTACTCTAAACTGGCCATACGGAGTTCACTCCGATGGTCGTCAATTGTGGATTGCAGATACCGGAAACAGAAGGGTACTTTATTTCAAAAGTATTCCAAACCAAAATTTCACCCCTGCGGATGAAGTCATAGGAAAACCGGGCTTCGATACTCGTGACTATGAGTCGGATGATGCAATTTGGCCTTATTCAGTTCGGGTAAGCGATACCGGTTCGATGTCCATTACGGATACCCAGTATTACAGGGTACTTCTGTGGAATCAGTGGGAAACGGCTTTGTCTTCAAAAGCCGATGTGATCATAGGCCAGAATAGCTTTGGAGAAAATGGACAAAACCAGTTTTTGATGAAGCCTTCTGCAAATACATTAAACTGGTGCTACGATTCCTTTTTTTCTGAGGATGGAATCTGGATTGCCGATACGGGTAACAGTAGAATCCTTAGGTTCAACAAGCTTCCTGAACGAAATAATAAATCAGCTGATGATCTATTGGGTCATCAGGATTTTCATACCGGTAGCGAGAATGCACAAACCATTACTTCTACGGAAAAAGCATTGTATTGGCCTTTTTCCATCTGTGTAGTCCAAAATACAATGGCTATTGCAGACACCGGGAACCATCGAATAATTTTAAAAAGATTACATACATGACTATAGCTCCTCTATTATTTGCCGCCGTTATTGGCTTCAACCATGCATTTGAAATAGACCATATGCTGGCTGTTGGAAATATTGCCAACACCCGTACCAGAATGATCCATGCTTTAAGAGATGGTATTTTTTGGGGCTTGGGGCATACTTCTACTATCTTTTTTGTGGGCTGCATCATCCTTTTAGGAAAGATTACTTTCCAGATTTCCAATTTTGAATACTTGGAGATCATTGTAGGAATTACAATGATTTGGATAGGCTTTTCAAGATTGAATCAGTTATTGAAAAGCAAAAAACAAATTGCTGTGAACGTTAACTCTGGCAAGGCCCATAACCATAAAATGGCCTACTCTATTGGCCTGATACATGGGTTAGCAGGTAGTGGTGCTGTAGTTCTACTGGCAATGACGGAAATATCTTCTTCTTCAATGAGTATTGCTTATCTGCTTTTGTTCGGATTTGGTTCTATCGCAGGAATGATGGTCGTAGCAGGTCTTTTCAATCTCCCGATTAGAAATGAATTTATAGCTAAAAGTAAGATACAGCTCGTTTTTGTGGGTATTTCGGCAGTGCTTTGTATCGGTTACGGAGCATGGCTGGCCTTTAGTTTTTTAGTTTGAAAGTATGGAAAAGGTTGAGCTGGTTTTAGTAGCTCTTACAGAAAGTATCTCCTATTCCGGGCAGTACGCTCTGGTCTTCGAAGATCTGGAGATGAAAAAGAGGCTTTCTATTACCATAGGCTCTTCCGAGGCACAATCCATCGCAATGGCGTTAGAGAAAGTAAAACCCGAAAGACCTCAAACTCATGATTTATATGTAAATACTCTGCGTAGATTGGAAGCTTCGCTTAACGAAGTCATTATTACGGTGGTGGAGAAGAACGTTTTCGAAGCTCAGCTTTTTATTCTTCATAAGAATGAAACCATTAAAGTCGATTCAAGAGCTTCGGATGCTGTTGCACTCTCCATACGATTTGAAAGTCCTATTTTTATAGATCGGAATATTTTAGACGACTTCGCATTCGACATAAAAGAAGGTAGTCTGCCAAGATTTGGAGAACCCTCATTGGAATCCCTTCAACTAAAGGAACTGGAACAAATGCTTGAAAAAGTAATAAAGAACGAAGATTATGAAGGTGCTACAAGAATCAGGAATGCGATAAATCAAAAAAAGAACCAATGACATGCAGTTGATCACCGGCATTTTTGATTTTCTAGACGATACATGGGAAAATAGAATTTCTTCGAGGGTCATCAGTAGTATTCTTATAACCTCCTTCAGTTTAGGGTTAGCCTTTGTTTTTGTATACAATTCTACTTCACTTGGAGAAAAGCAGGTCTTTGGAAAAATAAACTACTTTCTAGCGATTGATCTAACCTTTCAGGTGCTACTGATAGCAGAGATTTTCGGACTCATTTTCGTTTTGCCCAAATCAGTAGCAGATTCAGTCGGAAAACAGTTTGAGATTCTTTCCATAATTCTGTTGCGTTCGGCCTTTAAAGAATTTGGCGAATTTGAGCAGCCTATCATTTGGGAGCCAGAAGTTTATACGCCAATTCTGCATATGCTAAGTGATGCATTTGGTGCACTGGTCATTTTTCTGATTATAGGGTTTTATTATAAGAAGCAGCGCCACGAGCGTATAACCGGAACGGACGTAGAACAAAAGAACTTCATCATCTTCAAGAAGATCATTGCATTACTACTGATGATCACTTTTGTGGTACTATGTATTTCAGATCTCGCGGAACTCTTTCAAAAAGAGAAGTACGAAGCATCATTCAATACCTTTTATACTATTTTGATATTTTCTGATGTGTTGATACTGCTTTACTCGCTTCGGTATAGTACCAGATATTACAACCTGTTCAGGTACTCCTCTTTTGCACTGGCCACTATTTTAATCAGGATTTCGCTTACCGCTCCTCCCTATATAAACGTTTCACTTGGTGTAGTAGCAGGTTTATTTGTACTTGGCCTTACCATCACATACAACTACTTTACCGCTTCGGACGATTTTTGATTTACATTTAAAACCTTCCCATATACTTCCCAAGCACTTTTTCAAAATTGCCTAAGCCTACGAGTATCCTTCTAACGGAATTATAGGTTTCATCTGTGGTTTCAATAAAGTGTTCCGGCTTTGTGGCTCCCCAACTGTGCTTGATGTGATCCCATAACTCCGGCTCAAGGTGTATTTTTTGCATAGCCAGCCGAATTTCATTGATCAGATTAAGATCTAATGAGGTTCTTACAACCATTGGGCTATCTGGTATCGGATTGGATTTCCAGATTATTTCAATATCATTTTTATCGATTAAGCCAGCCTCTATGGCATATTCAATCTCAGGATAAGAACATGCTCCTATTTCTGCGATACGATTGGCAACAGAAAGTATAACATTACGATGAGAGCCTGCAAACTCCACTTCTTCAAAGTAGTCTTCAATAGGTTCAACGCCAAAACTGGCAAAATATACCCTTGGTATCAGATGGCCTGCTGTGGAATGGGGTTGGACAAAAGTAATTTTATGTGTTTTAAAGTCTTCAATATGCTTACCCACTTTCTTAATTTTACTGCCCGGAAAAGTGATTACACAACTTTGAAAGCTATCTTTTTTTTCACCCTCACTACCTAAGGCCACTAATGCATTTAACTCCGGGTTATGATCTTTTAACAACACATAGTCCAAAGGACTGACGAAGGCGACTCCGAATTTATCATTTTTAAAACCTTCTTCCAGATGTTTAAAGTCATCGTAAGGAACAGCTTTGAAATATGCACTTGTATTAGCTGTTAGATAGTCACAAACGCTTTTAATTTTTTCAAAAGAAAAATAGTGTGCCGCAGAAAAGTTAACAGTGTCTACTTGCTGGGCATTTGTTGTTGTACCGATGAGCAGGACAAGACAAGCTGCAATTATTCTTAGGTTTAGCATGGTTGGAGGTTGATTTTAATATTAATCTACTAAATACTCGTAGATTTTGCTAAAACTGTAGCAGTGAGATTAAGATCAGATTTTAAGTAGGTTTCTAACCTTTAGCGTATAAAATATGATTTTATATCTACCAATTTAAAGGGCTATAAGACCTTCCTATTTTTAACTTCTCCCCGGAATTCAATACCACATACTCTTCACGATTTCTCTTTTCTTTCGAAGCTATTTCTTCCCGATTCACCAGGTATTTTCTATGGATACGGATAAAACCAGGTTCTAATTCTTTGGCGATGGAGCCAATGGTTGCCCTTTTGATATAAGTCTGATCATTTGTATGAAAGTTCAAATAATGATCATCGACTTCAATCCAACTAATAAGATCAGACCTCAAATCCACCTCTTTTCTTCCAAGGCTACACTTTATCAATTTTATATCATTTTTTTTGGATTTATTGAAAACATAAATGGATGTGGCTGATAAAACTAACAAGTGATAGAGGACATCTTTTCCAAAATACTGTCTCATATATTGTGAATCCGTGTAGTTATCAAAGTAACCGACAGAATGTAAAAGTATACTGGAGAAGAGATAAAAGATACCTACGGTCATCACGATCAAAATGATGGATACGGGCCAATAAAAATCCTTGAATTTGTTGAAAGCATCCTTATTCAAATTAATGGAAATGGGAACGAAGGGAAGAAACAGCATAAGGGAAATACTAATGTAGAGTACAGTATTCCATACACTATATGTTTCATGTTCACCATATCGAATTACGTTTTGAATGAGCGATATGATAAAGACAATTGTAAGAAACAGGATTACTACGTAGAAAAACTTTTTCTCTTCCTTTTGAAGCTTGAAGAATTGAAACATGATCACAATTAACTACATCAAAAGGATTCCATCATACGTCTACTTAATTTTTATATGTGTCTTGGTGAGGCCTTTTTCTGTAAGATAGTCTTCCAGTTCCTTGGCATCTCCAGCTTTGGCATGATGCAAAAGTGTAAATCCATGTGGACCGAGTGAGTTTATTAAATGAGGGAAAGCTTCCAGAGCTGAAGTCACTTGACTGGTTTTTCCCAACATAGCCATGACAAATAAGTTGACCCTAGCGCCTTTTTCGATTAGGTAGTTTGCAATTTCCCTATTCCCAAGATGGCCTGCTCCCTCAATAGCTTCTTCGAAATCTCCATTTCCCCAATCATAACTGCAGTAGATAAGGTTTGGGTGCTCTTCAAGCATTTCTTGCAATTTGTTCATATCTCGGTGACCGGCAACTACGAATTCTTTCACTAGTTTTTTATCGAAAGGAGGAGGTTCGTTTTGCAATGGAGATAAAGCAAATATCCCTGAAGGGGTAATGCCAGAGAGTGCTAATACACTAGCTGTTTTTTTAAGGAACAGTTTTCTATTCATGACTTTTTTTAGAAATGAACGGAGATTAATACCCATTTTATCGCCTCTAGGTAAGTTTTGTCGCGTACGGGTTTTCTGCTGTCGTGAATGGACTTTCAATATGAACCCTAAAAAGTGGATTAGAGATAATGGACTATAGTAAATCTTAAATCAGATAATGAAAAAGATCTGGTTGATCGTTTACATATTCATACCTGAATTTATGATGTTGCATGCGATCCATTAATCCTGGTAAATCGTATTTATCCTGAAGTTCTATTCCGATCAGGGCTGGCCCCCGTTCCCGACTGTTTTTCTTGGAATATTCGAAATGGGCGATGTCATCATTTGGTCCCAGCACATCAATTAGAAATTCGCGAAGTGCTCCTGCCCTCTGGGGGAAGTTAATGATGAAATAATGTTTCAATCCTTCATGAAGCAGTGAACGCTCTTTTATTTCTGCCGTACGAGTGATGTCATTATTGCTGCCACTAACCACACATACAACATTTTTGCCTGCAATTTCACCTTTCAGTTCGTTTAGTCCTGCAAGGGAAAGGGCGCCTGCAGGTTCTACCACAATGGCCTGTTCATTATAAAGGCTCAGGATTTCACTACAAACCTGACCTTCAGAAACTGCGATAACTTTTTCAAGATTATCCCGACAGATCTCGAATGTTAGCTCGCCTGCACGTTTTACAGCGGCTCCATCTACGAACTTGTCGATTTTATCAAGCGTAACGACTTCCCCACGTTCCAGTGATGCTTTCATGGCCGGTGCTCCGGCAGGTTCCACACCTATTATTTTTGTTTTTGGGGATAATACGCTAAAGTAACTTGAAACACCCGCAGCCAGGCCACCTCCACCTATGGGAAGAATTAGATAATCGATAAATTCAGGACTGTCTTCCAGTATTTCCTTACCAACCGTAGCCTGTCCTTCGATTATTTTAATATCATCAAATGGAGCGATAAAAGCGGCTTTATTCCGTTCAGAAAATAATTTTGCTTCTTCAAAAGCATCGTCGAATGTGTCTCCGGTGAGAACAACGTTTACAAAATCCTTCCCGAACATTTTCACCTGATTCACTTTTTGACTGGGTGTCGGCGAGGGCATGTATATGGTACCCTGGATTTTTTTCCTGAAACAGGCTAACGCTACACCCTGGGCATGGTTTCCTGCACTGGCACATACGACGCCATTTTTCAGAAGGTCCTCTGAGAGGCTATTGATCTTATGAAATGCACCACGAATTTTATAGGAACGCACGACCTGTAAATCTTCCCGCTTTAACTGAATATGAGCGCCAAATCGTTCGGAAAGGATTGGGTTTGGCAATAGCGGAGTCCTGATAACCACGTCCTCTAAACTCTCTGCGGCTGCCAGAATATTATCAACCGATATTTTAGTGGTGACTGTCTCCATGACTTTAGTCTTGATTAACTGGGAACTCCAGACTCATTACTAACTACTTAATACAAATTAGCCTCCGGTCTCAGTTTTCTTACTTCACTACCTGCCTGCCACATTTCAGAATTTCGTAATTCCGCTAATTCTTCTTCAAGCTTCACACGATAATCCTCCTTACTATTGGAATTGATGGACCGCTGAGCTTCATTTCCTGCTGCTACCTCGGTGTATAACTCTTCGAATACAGGCTTGCTCGCATCTTTAAATTTTTTCCACCAGTCCAGCGCGCCACGCTGGGCGGTAGTCGAACAGTTGGCATACATCCAGTCCATTCCATTCTCGGCAACAAGGGGCATGAGAGACTGGGTCAACTCCTCAACAGTTTCATTAAATGCTTCGGAAGGCGAGTGACCATTAGCACGTAAAACTTCATACTGAGCAGCAAAAATACCCTGTATGGCTCCCATGAGAGTGCCTCGTTCACCGGTCAGGTCACTATATACTTCACGCTTGAAAGTAGTTTCAAACAGGTATCCCGATCCCACTCCAATTCCGAGAGCTGTAACCCTTTCCTTTGCTTTTCCGGTTGCATCCTGAAAAATTGCATAGCTAGAATTCAAACCCCTTCCTTCCAGAAACATTCTTCTAAGGGAAGTTCCTGAACCTTTGGGGGCGACCAGTATTACGTCCACATCATCAGGAGGAATGATTCCTGTCCGATCTTTGTAAGTAATTCCAAAGCCGTGAGAGAAATACAAAGCTTTACCGGATGTAAGGTGTTTCTTCACCGTTGGCCAAAGGGCAATTTGACCCGCATCGGAAAGTAAAAACTGAAGAATTGAACCTTTTACACAGGCTTCTTCCAGTTCGAAGAGGGTTTCTCCCGGTACCCATCCATCAGCGACAGCTTTTTCCCATGTTTTGGAATCTTTCCTTTGACCTACGATAACGTTGAAGCCATTGTCTTTCAGATTTAAGGCCTGTCCCGGCCCCTGTACACCATAGCCCAGTACGGCTATTGTTTCGTCTTTGAGAACCTCCCGGGCTTTTTCAAGTGAAAATTCTTCTCTGGTAACCACCTCCTCGGTAGTACCGCCAAAATTGATCTTTGCCATTTTTTATCTTGGATTTATAATTCTTAATCAGTTTTAGTTTGACTGCCAACTACTGGTTGACGGATATGATTTCTTTGGAATGTTCTTCCAGATCTTTTAGGTGTTTTGAGAAGGTACTGATCGTTTTACTCAGAGCTACCCTGCCTGATCGTACAAAACCCTGAATGCCATAAGGCTGGAGTGCCTTGAACAGCTTATGTGTTTCCAGTTTCAGGCCTGTTTTTTCTATGATGATAAAGTCTTCTATTTGTTCCTTGAAATGTGCCTGATGCTGGCTAATGACAGACTGTAAAGCTTCGCGATCCGTTGATTCATCAACTTTTATCTTATACAGTGCTATTTCGCTCGATACAACTTCATCATCTGCGAAACAGAATGCTTTTAAAACCTCAACCTGCTTTTCTATTTGCCTTACAATTTTAAGCGTACGTTCTTTTTCTTCTTCAATCACAACCGTAAACCTGTGAATTCCTTCATACTCTGATTCGGAGGTTGTCAGGCTTTCAATATTGATATGCCGTTGGGTAAACAATGAAGTTACCCTGTTCAGTAAACCAATTTTGTTTTCTGTAAATATTACTATGGTGTATATTTTTTTCATGGCCTTTATTCTAATCGAATTTCATCTACTGATGCACCACTCGGTACCATAGGAAATACATTGCATTCCTTTTCCACATTTACTTCCAGTAGATAAGGGCCATTATGATCAAACATGGCCTTCAAAGCCCCATCCAGATTTTCCCTTTCGGATACGCTTGAGGCTTCTATACCAAAACCTTTTGTTATGGATACAAAATCGGGGTTCACCAGCTCGGTAGATGAGTAACGTTTATCGAAAAACAGTTGCTGCCATTGACGTACCATCCCCAGAAATTGATTGTTCAGAATAATAATCTTCACTGCTGCCTGTGTTTGAAATACAGTTCCCAATTCCTGTAAAGTCATTTGAAACCCACCGTCGCCAATAATGCCTACTACCTCACGCTCGGGCGCACCAAGTTTGGCCCCCAAGGCAGCAGGTAGGCAAAACCCCATTGTACCCAGACCACCAGAAGTAATATTGCTTTTTGGCTGCTTGAACCGTGCATAACGGCAGGCAACCATCTGATGCTGCCCCACATCGGTAACCACTATGGCATCTCCATCGGTTAGTTCATTTACTCTTCTGATTACTTCACCCATAGTAAGACCTTCCTGCTCCGGGTGCAGTTCATCCTGTATTACTTTGTTGTATTCAAGCCTGTTAAGTGTTTCGAACCGCTCCAGCCATTCTGTATGCTCGTTGGCGTGACAGTATTCCATTAATAAACTCAGCGATTTTCTGGCATCTCCAAGTACAGGGACATCTGCATGAACGTTTTTATTGATCTCGGCAGGATCTATTTCCAGGTGGATCACTTTAGCCTGCCTGGCGTAACGTGAAAGGTTTCCAGTCACCCGATCATCGAAACGCATTCCCACAGCTATGAGTACATCACATTCGTTTGTGAGTTTGTTTGGTCCATAATTTCCATGCATGCCCAGCATTCCTACGTTCAGTGGATGATCTGTAGGTAAGGCAGAAAGACCAAGTAGCGTCCAGGCAGCCGGAATACCTGTTTTCTCCACAAATGAGCGAAACTCTTTTTCAGCTTTGGAAAGAATCACGCCCTGCCCAAACAAAATGTACGGCTTTTTTGCCTTATTGATCAGTTCTGCTGCTTCTTCAATTTTGTTGATGTCTATTGCCGGACTCGGATTGTAGCTTCGGAAGCCCTCACATTTTCGGTAGCTGTATTCCAAAGAAGCGAACTGGGCATCTTTGGTAATATCGATCAATACGGGGCCGGGACGACCTGATTTTGCAATGTAAAAGGCCTTGGCAATGGCTGCCGGAATCTCTTCTGCTTTGGTAACCTGATAGTTCCATTTGGTTACAGGCATTGAAAGACTAATGACGTCGGTTTCCTGAAAGGCATCTGTACCCAGAAGTGAAGACTGCACCTGTCCGGTGATACATACGAGCGGAGTACTATCAATTTTAGCGTCTGCCAGTCCGGTAATAAGATTGGTAGCCCCAGGGCCTGAAGTGGCAAATACCACACCCGGTTTGTCGGAAACACGTGCAAAACCCTGGGCTGCATGGATTGCACCCTGCTCATGTCTGGTTAAAACGTGCTTCAACTCATCCTGATGCTTGTATAGAGCATCGTAAATGGGCATAATTGCCCCACCGGGATAACCGAAAAGAATTTCTGTTCCCTCTTCAATAAGGGATTGAATTACCGCCTCAGCACCTGTTAGCGTTTTAAGTTGCTTTTCTATGTTTTTTGAAATTGCTAATGCTTCCATTTTACAGATCAGTTACACACCCTTCGGATGCCGATGAGACGAATTTTGCATATTTATAAAGTGCTCCACTCTGCTTTTTTAGTGGCCGTGGCTCCCACTCATTTTTTCTTGTATTCATCTCTTCCACGGAGATGAGCACATCAATTGTATTTGCTTTTGCATCAATCCTGATCAGGTCACCATCTTTAATCAGGGCCAGTGGGCCTCCTTCCTGTGCTTCAGGTGATATGTGTCCCACTACAAATCCATGTGTACCGCCCGAGAACCTGCCGTCTGTAATCAGGGCTACTTCTTTTCCAAGACCAGCGCCCATAATTGCGGCAGTGGGCTTCAACATTTCAGGCATTCCTGGACCACCTTTGGGGCCTTCATATCGTATCACGATCACCTCTCCCGCTTGTACTTCTCCAGCTGCTAGCTTTTCGTTAGCTTCAAATTCACTATCGAATACACGTGCCGGACCTTCGAAGAACTCACCTTCTTTACCCGTAATTTTTGCCACAGATCCTTCCGGGGCAAGATTTCCTTTCAGTATTCTTATGTGCCCGGTTCTATTTATGGGTTTGTCTATGGAGTGGATCACATCCTGAGCTTCATGTAAACCTTCCAATGCTTCTAAATTTTCGGCGATGGACTTTCCTGTAACCGAAAGACAGTCTCCATTCAAAAAGCCTTCATCAAGCATCATCTTCATAACGCCGGGTATGCCACCTACAAGATGAAGGTCTTCCATCACATACTTTCCACTTGGTTTTAAATCAGCCAGAAAAGGCGTTTCAGCACTTATTCTTTTAAAGTCCTCAAGGGTAAGTTCCAGTTCAAAAGCCTTGGCTATGGCCAGAAGATGTAATACCGCATTTGTCGATCCCCCCAGTACGGTGATCAGTCGAATGGCATTTTCCAGCGAGGATTTTGTGACGATATCACGGGGCTTTAAATCACGATCGATGAGGTGACTCATGGCATCCCCCAGTTTTGAGCATTCCATACTTTTTTCATCACTCTGAGCTGGATTCGATGATCCATATGGAAGCGTCATCCCCATGGCCTCTATGGCTGAAGCCATGGTATTTGCGGTGTACATACCACCGCAGGCTCCGGGACCCGGGCATGCATTCATCACAACCCCTTTAAAATCTTCTTGGGTAATGGTACCAGCTATTTTCTGGCCCAGTGCTTCAAAGGCAGAAACGACATCGAGCTTTTTATCTGCATAACAGCCGGGGGCAATAGTGCCTCCATATACTAAAATTGAAGGGCGGTTCAACCTTCCCATGGCCATCATGGCACCGGGCATATTTTTGTCGCATCCTACTACGGCTATCAGACCATCATAGGATTGGGCATTCATCACCGTCTCAATGGAGTCGGCAATCAAATCGCGTGACGGAAGGCTATATCGCATACCCGGCGTGCCCATGGATATCCCATCACTTACACCAATGGTGTGAAAAATGAGGCCTATAAGGTCATCCGAATTTATTCCTGCTTTGACCAGTCCTGCCAGATCATTCAGGTGCATATTACAGGGGTTACCTTCAAATCCTGTACTGACTATGCCAACCTGAGGCTTCTTAAGGTCCTCTTCGGTCAAACCTGTTGCATGCAACATGGCCTGTGCTGCAGGTTGGGTAGGATCCTGTGTCACCTGACGGCTGTATTTGTTACGAAGCTTGCTCATTTAAACGATTGTAAGGCCCTGATATTCGTTGTACTGTACTTTCTGACGGTACATAAGATAAAGGTTGTGACCGGCAGATTCTTCCCAGCCGCCTTTAAAAGTTTCGCCATTAATGGATTCTATGGAAGCAATTTCCGTGGCTGTCCCGGCAAAGAATGCATTGTCAGCCCCGTACACTTCGTCAATGGTAAAATTCTTTTCAACAACAGTGATATCAAGATCCTTTGCCAGTTCCATAATGGTTGACCTTGTGATTCCCGGCAAAATGCTTCCTGCAGGAGGGGTATATAGAATCCCGTCTTTCTCGAAAAAGAAATTTGCCCCCGACCCTTCAGCTACATTTCCATCCATATCCAGAAGCAGTGCTTCGTCGTAGCCAAGGTTTTTGGCTTCAGTCGTAGCCAGAATGGAATTGGTATAATGGCCAACCACTTTCGCTTCAACATGACATGATTTGGGGTTTGGTCTCTGGTAAGATGAGACCATAACCTTCAACGGTTTGCTCCCCAGATATTTCTCCCACTGCCATGCTGCCATGAACACATGCGTTTCTTTTGTAGGCATCAGCGACATATTCATCCCCGGATAAACCAGTGGGCGTATGTATGCATTAGTCAGATCATTCCGATCCAGCAGTTCATAAGAAATATGAACAAGTTCTTCCACCGAGTATGGTAGATTTATGTGCATTTTTTTCGCTGAATAATGGAGGCGGTCAAAATGCTCTTTGGCTTTGAAGATGTTGCATCCATTTGCATTCTGATAGGCTCGAATGCCCTCGAAAACCCCGTTTCCGTAGTGCATGGTCTGGCTGTACAGGCTGGTATTTGCATCGCTCGCGGCGATCCATTGACCATCGAGAAATACTGTTGTGCTTTGGCTGTAATACATTTTTTTTCTTCCTGAGTAAAATTTTCACAAAAAAAAACGCCTCCGCTGGTGGCGGAGGCGTTTGATATTTTTTTCTATTTATTTAAACATCAATAATCCTCCGTCATCTTTCGAATGACGCTAATAATGACTAGGATTATGATATTTACTGTTCTCATTTTTAAATCTTATTCTAAAGCTAACGAAATAGAATTCACAAATACAAAAGTGATTATTGATTTTTTTCATAATCACGAATTAATCGTTGCCATTTCTTCCATTACACGAACAATCCTATCCCCAACTTCACTGGTTGCCATAGCTTCTTTTGAGTTTATATCTTCTGTTACGAAGCCATCATTCAAAGCCTGTGTAACCGCTTTTTGTATTAATCTGCTTTCCTCATGCATACCGAATGAATACTCCAGCAGCATTGCCGCAGAAAGTATGGCTCCAAATGGATTGGCGATATTTTTTCCTGCTGCCTGAGGATAGGATCCGTGAATGGGTTCATAAAGGCTTTGTGTGCTTCCGATAGAAGCTGAGGGCAGCATACCCAGAGAACCTGAGATCACAGAAGCTTCATCGGTCAGGATATCTCCAAACATATTTTCGGTGAGGACCACATCAAAGTACCGAGGATCCTGAATCAACTTCATGGCTGCATTATCCACAAACATAAAGTCCAGTTCGATATCAGGATAATTCTTGGAAAATTCCTGAACGGTTTCTCGCCAAAGCCTTGAAGTCGCAAGAACGTTGGCCTTGTCCACGAGTGTTACTCGACCGTTTCTATTCTTGGCTGCTTCAAAAGCAAGCTTGCTGACCCTGAGTATCTCTTCGCGGGTATAGGTGCAAGAATCAAATGCACTATTTCCGTCTTCCGACCTGCCTCGTGGCTGACCAAAATAAATACCACCTGTAAGCTCTCTAAACACTATAAAGTCTGCTCCTTTTATAATGTCTTCTTTAAGAGGAGATATCGGTAGTAATGCATCATAACTGGATACGGGCCTTACATTGGCATACAATCCCAGTTTTTTGCGCATGGATAGCAAACCCTGTTCGGGCCTTACTTTAGCCTTTGGATCATTGTCATATTTAGGGTCACCTATGGCACCGAATAAAATGGCGTCAGCCCTTCTGCAAACTTCTTCCGTTTCGGACGGAAAAGGATTGCCTGTGGCATCAATGGCTAAAGCTCCAACGAATGCTTCTTCAAAAGCAAAATCGTGCTCAAAGATTGTAGCAATACATTCAAGCACTTTAACTGCCTGATTGGTAACCTCCAGTCCTATACCATCACCCGGTAATACTGCAATTTTCTTAATCATAAAGATTCTTCAAATTTTTCTATTTCATTTCTCTTGCTCAACAGAAAGTCTATATCATCATACCCTTTCAGCAGACAATATTTCTTGTAAGGATTTATTTCGAACTTTTCTGATGCTCCGGTACTAATGACCGTAATTGTTTCCATTTCCAGATCTACTTCGAGTTGGCTTCTGGTGTTTGCTTTCAGTGCTTTGAAAATCTTAGAAAGAAAATCGTCACTTACCTGAACAGGAAGGAGCCCATTGTTTAAAGCATTGTTTTTAAAGATATCAGCGAAGAAACTGGAGACCACGATCTTAAAACCATGATCGTAAATGGCCCATGCCGCATGTTCCCTGCTAGAACCACATCCGAAATTTTTACCTGCTACCAGAATTTGACCTTTTATGTTTTTATCGTTCAGTACAAAATCCTCTTTGGGTTCACCGTCAGAATCGTATCTCCAGTCTCGAAAAAGATTATCACCAAACCCTTCTCTGGTGGTCGCTTTAAGAAACCGTGCCGGAATGATCTGATCGGTATCTACGTCCTGCATGGGTAACGGCACCACGGTTGATGTTAGTTTTTTAAACCTTTCCATTTCAATTCAGCATTTCCCTCACATCCGTAATTTGACCTGTAATCGCTGCTGCAGCTGCCGTTAAGGGGCTGGCAAGCATTGTTCTGGCTCCGGGGCCCTGACGACCTTCAAAATTTCTGTTGGAGGTGGACACGCAGTACATACTTTTGGGTACTTTATCTTCATTCATTCCAAGACAAGCTGAGCAGCCGGGTTGTCTTAGTTCAAATCCGGCGCCAGCCAATATTCGATCAATACCTTCTTCTATGGCTTGTTTTTCTACTTGTTTGGATCCTGGGATGATCATCGCATTCACATGTTCTGCTTTCTGTTTTCCTTTTACCAGATCAGCTACCATTCTCAAATCTTCAATTCGCGAGTTGGTGCAGCTACCTATAAATACATAGTCTATCTTCTTTCCGAGCAGATGGCTTCCTCCCTCTATATCCATATACTTAAGTGCTTTCTGTAAAGAAGTATCTGATGCCCCATGATTGGCAGCAGGCACTTTTTCAGTTATACCTATGCCCATTCCAGGGTTTGTTCCGTAGGTGATCATGGGTTCAATATCCTCTGCATTGAAGTGGTATGATGCATCGAAAACGGCATCTTCATCAGAAGTCAGTGTTTTCCAATAGGCTAATTTTTTATCCCATTCTGCTCCTTCAGGGGCAAACTCCCGCCATTTTATGTATTTGAAAGTCGTTTCATCTGGCGCTATCATCCCTCCACGGGCGCCCATTTCAATACTCATATTACAAATGGTCATGCGTGCTTCCATGGATAGCGACTTGATGGCAGTCCCACAGAATTCTACAAAATGCCCAGTACCGCCACTTGTTGAAATTTTGGATATAACATATAGAATAATGTCTTTGGAAAGCACACCTTTTTTCAATATTCCGTCTATCTGAATTTTCATGGTTTTCGGCTTTCGCTGTAGGACGCATTGGGTTGCAAGAACCTGTTCAACTTCGCTGGTCCCGATGCCGAAAGCGATATTCCCAAAAGCACCGTGAGTAGAGGTGTGGCTGTCACCACAAACGATCGTCATACCGGGTTGTGTAATTCCAAGCTCTGGTCCGATGACATGGACGATTCCCTGAAAAGGGTGCCCCAGACCGTACAATTCTACCTCAAATTCATCACAATTCTTTATCAAAGTATCTACCTGATGTTTGGAAAGCGCATCTTTTATAGGCAGGTGCTGGTCTTTTGTGGGTACGTTATGGTCGGCGGTAGCTATCGTTTTTGAAGTGTTGAATACACCAATACCTCTTTTTCTAAGTCCTGCAAAAGCCTGAGGACTTGTTACCTCATGGATGAAATGCCGGTCTATATAAACGACTTGTGGCCCATTTTCTATGGAATGTACGACGTGGCTATCCCATATTTTTTCAAAAAGTGTTTTCGCTTCCATTTGATATCAAGCGTGAATGTATTCTCCTGACAGCGTTTCCAAATCAGGATTGTTTACGACACCAATTTTATCTGCCAGTTTCAGAAATTGTTGATAAGCACTTTCCAGTTCCTCTTTTCCAAGCTGGATTCCCAATTGACCCAATCTGAAATTCAGGGCGGCACGCCCGCTTCTGGCTGTAAGTATTATGCTTGATTTATCTACACCTACTTCGGCTGGATCAATAATTTCATAATTATCCCTGTTCTTAATAACTCCATCCTGATGGATGCCTGAAGAATGGGCAAAGGCATTTGAACCCACAATCGCTTTGTTAGGTTGCACCGGCATGTTCATAGTATCAGATACCAATCGACTGATGGGGTAAAGCTTCTTTGTATTTATGCCTGTATCGAAATTAAGCCAATTGTGCTTTCTCAGTATCATGACTACTTCTTCCAGCGAAGTATTTCCAGCACGCTCACCAACGCCATTGATAGTACACTCTACCTGACGTGCGCCATGCTGGATCCCTGCTATGCTATTGGCAGTGGAAAGGCCGAGGTCATTATGGCAATGTGTGGAGATGGTAGCTTTTTCGATTCCCCTGACATGATCAGCAAGGTATTTTATCTTCTGTCCATATTCTTCTGGGAGGCAGTATCCGGTTGTATCGGGGATGTTGACAACAGTAGCACCATGTTTAACGGCCACCTCAATGACTTGTGCGAGAAAGGCATTGTTGGTCCTTCCTGCATCTTCTGCATAAAACTCTACGTCTTCCACAAATTTCTTTGCATAAGAAACACAGTCTTTTGCCCTTTCCAGTACCTGTTCCCGGCTAAGTTTGAGTTTGGTGAATATGTGCTGATCGGATGTGCCAATCCCGGTATGTATTCGTGGCCTTACAGCATTTTTTAGTGCCTCAGCCGCACATTCGATATCCTTTTTAACAGCCCTTGAAAGCCCGCATACCACAGCATCTTTTATGCATGCTGCCAGTGCCTTTACGGATTCAAAATCACCGGGACTGGAAATGGGAAAGCCCGCTTCTATTACATCGACACCTAGTTCTTCGAGAGCCTTGGCGATGGTTACTTTTTCAGATCTGTTCAGTCCGCAGCCCGGAACCTGTTCCCCATCACGAAGTGTGGTATCAAAAACTTGAATTCTATCGCTCATATCTTTTATACATTCATTTCAAATGTATTTGGATATGAAATCGTAAACAGGACGCAATATTATTAATTTTATGATTTCTAAAATAGATAGAATCTTTTATAATTTGTCTTTTTGAATCCCAGAGGAATAAATAATTACGATGCCTAAGGAAAAATCTGATTCTTTGTTTCAGCTGATTAAATCGCTCAAGAAGAGTGAAAAGAGGCATTTTAAAATGCAGAATCGTGTAGAAGATGGGGATATCAAGTACATGCTTCTTTTTGAAGCTATGGATAAAATGAAGGGATATGATGAAGACAAAATTCTGAAGGATATCCCACAGCTAATTCCTCATCAGCTGTCTAATCTCAAGGCTCATCTTTACAAAAAAATTCTGGCTTCCATCAGTCAGTACAGTCAGGGTAATGTGGTAGACATCCAGATCCGGGAGATGATTAACCATGCCCAGATCCTTTTTGATAGAAGTTTATATAATCAATGTGTTGATGTCCTTGTGAAAGCCAAGAAACGTGCAAAAAAGATTGATAATCTTGAACTACAGCTGGAGATACTCAAATGGGAGAAAAATGTACTAACTCATACGATAGGGCCAGATAACGAAGGCCGGGTTAATCGGATTATTAAGGAGGTTAACGATGCGAACAGAAGTATAAATACCATTAATTTAATTACAAACCTTTCCGTAAAACTCAGGGCGATATATGCCAAGATCGGATACATCAGAAGCAAAAACGATTTGGATCAAATTAATGCGCTTGTAAAAGATGACCTGCTTTCTTTTGATGAGGTCAATGCATCCTTGAACGAAAGACTGAACCTTTACAGGCTCTATGTGAATTATTACTTTTTCATTCAGGATTTTGAATCTGGCTATCAATATGCCCAAAAATGGGTTGATCTTTTTGATAACCACAGGGAGCTAAAAACCTTTCGGGTAGAAAATTACCTGATTGCCATCAATAACTTAATGATCGCTCAACACAAACTTTATAAATATCATGAGTTTGTTGCCTTTAGCAGGCGGCTTCGGGAAATAAGACATTATTCCACAAGCCTTTTGAATGAAAACATAAGGTTAAAGCTTCTGAAGTATACGTATGTGCATGAGTTCAATCGAATTTTTATGCTCGGTGATTTCAAATCCGGGGTGTCACTGATGAACAGGATAAAACCCGGTTTGGAAGATTTTATTGATCAGCTTGATGAACACTCCAAATTGATTTTATACTACAAGGTAGCTTGTCTTTATTTCGGAAACGATAATTATGATGAAGCCATCCACTGGTTAAACCGAATACTGAATTCAGAAAACATTGATATACGGGAAGATATCCATTCGTTTGCCAGAATACTTAGCCTGATCAGTCATTACGAACTCGGCAATATGGATGTAATTGATTACTACATTCGTTCTGCATACCGGTTTATGCTTCAAAAAGATGACCTGAAGAGCTTTCAAAAAGCTATTCTGAGTTTTTTGAGAAAACTGGCTGGTGAGTTTACCGAAGAGGATTTGATCCCTGAATTCAAAAAGCTGCTTAATAAATTGATTCCTTTACAAGAAAACCCTTACGAAAAGCGAGCATTCATCTATTTCGATATTATTTCGTGGCTGGAAAGCAAGATAAATCGGGAACGAGTTCAGGATGTGATTGCGGGGAAAGCAAGAAGAGTTTTGATGGAGCAAGGGTAAATTTATGTCATCATAGACTGTGGCTCACAGTCCATAAGTAAAAAGAAACGTTTTTATCAGTCTTTGTGCCACAGACCGCGGATTAAAACGAGTAGTTGTGACAGCTCGTGCCACAAACCCTTAATAATGGAGGGTTCAAAATTGGACATACATTCCAAGACTATTCAAATCTTTTTATTTAGTTTCGGCGAGCATTAAAAACGACTCAAAATAATATGGAAATAGATCAGATCAGGACTGATATGACGCAGAAGGTCAAAACTATTGACCCAATCGGAAAAAAACTAAAGTTTCTTCTAGATGGAGATGCAATGCTCATCGATGGCTCGGGCGATGCTAATATCGTAAGTGCCGAAGATACAGAAGCAGATTGTACCATCCGTATGACGAAGGATACCTACATCAAACTTCAGCAGAAAAAGATCAAACCAATGATTGCCACATTAACAGGAAAAATAAAGGTTAAAGGCGATATCGCTACTGCCCAAAAGTTGAAAAAGTTAATGTAGATCAGATTGGCAGAACATCCGTTTTTTATACAAAGATCGTCTACTTTACAGACGATCAATCGGGTTGGTAAGGCCCTGAAGTTTATAGGTCTTAATTCTTTTGCACTTAAACCAGATTCGATCATTGCGAAGGCAAAGAAAGATGCTGGATATACCGGAGAGATACCCGGTCAGGTGGAAATTGGACTAAAGAAACTCATTGATTCTATAAACACTGAAGGGAAACCCAATGCTTTTGGTTCTTTGGCAGCTAAATCTCTTTTTGAACGCACAGTCTACGGAAGGCTTAAAGTAGAGCAACAACTCAAAAAAAACTCTGAGATTCTGAATTCTGAGATTAAAGAGCCTGTATTCATAGTAGGTATGCCAAGAACAGGAACGACAATCCTGCACGCATTGATGCATGAAGATCCGGCTCACCGCTCCCCTTTATCATGGGAATGCCTGAGGCCTTATCCTGTTCCAACTCCTGAGAACTTTCATGATAATGAACAGCTTAAAGTGGTTGCAAAAGAATTCGATCAGCTTTTTAAACTGGTACCCGATTTTCAGCAGAAGCACCACATGGAAGCCGATTCACCCCAAGAGTGTATTGGAATCAATATGTTCGATTTCAATTCTTTCCAGACGGTAGCCCAGTTTTATATTCCTTCCTACCTGAAGTGGTTTAATGAAAAGGCCAATAAACTGGCCACGATGAGGTTTCACAAAACCTTCATTCAGTATTTGCAATCGGGTGGAGTGAAAGGCGATCGATGGCTTTTGAAATCTCCTGTGCATCTGATGCGTCTTAAAGAGATCTTTGAGGTATATCCGGATGCGAAAATCATTATGACGCACAGGCATCCGGCCAGAGTAGCTTCTTCCGTAGCCAGCCTCGTTTCTTCTGTCCGATCACTTTATAGCGATCATGAAGATGCGCTTAGAACAGGCGCGGAGCAGTCGAAAGTATGGAGCGACTATTTCAATACTTTTTTAGAAAGCAGAAGATCATTGGATAAAGAAGATCAGATCATTGATATAAAGTTTGATGACTTTGTAAAAGATCAGCTAACAACTGTGAAAGGTATTTATGCCAGTTTTGGGTGGAACCTTTCAGAGGAGGCAGAACTCAAGATGAACGCTTTCCTAAGCAATAATCCAAAAGATAAACATGGAGCTCACAACCATTCGCTGGAAGCATTTGGACTTTCTGAAGATGGGATCAATGGGCAATACAAGAACTATATAAATTTTCTCGAAGAACTTGAATAGAATATGGAATTCGAAAGTAAAAAAGCATTACAGGATTTTCTGGAAGTAATATCAAACGCAGATCAGACTTTTCTTGATCCTGAAAAAGTAATTGATCATCAGGGCCACGTTGATGGCTATCAGCATATTTTCCACCTGCTGAAAAGTAGTATTGACTTTTACCTTTTTAATGATCCTTTGCGCCCTGTTTTTAAACCGTTAGCAGATGCTGACCACAAAATACTGGGTGATAATGTAGATGCCATTTACTATTTCACCCAACTAAGAAGCGATCAGGAGTATCTGATCAAGGGTAGAAGATACGATAGCTGTTATCTGTCTTTCTCCGTGTATGGTGGCGAACCGGATGGTGAGATTGTAGATCGGGTATGTCAGAATATCAATCATACCCAAATAGAATTTGAGGAAGATGGCAGTTTTGAGATCAAACTGACACCGAATCCAAATGGGAAGAACGAATTCAAACTGGATGAAGACGCTGTAAACCTGTTTACGAGAGAATACTTTTTCGAACGGTTCAACAGCAAAGAAGCTGATCTGAGTATTGAAAATCTGAATACTCAGCCGCCATCAAAACCGATGGATGATAAAGAGCTGGCGAGAAGGATCAGGGTGATGACCACCTTTTTCGAGCAGACCACATGGATGGCACCACTTCCGGTAGATTATCCTTTGAACGACTTCATGGCCCCTTTTCCTTTTGTTGACGATCAAGGAGGATGGGGCACGGTTGATAATGTTTATTGCTTTGGTCGTTATAAACTGGAAGAAAATCAATATTTGAAAATCAGGTTTACTACACCCAAATGCTGCTATTGGGGAATCCAGACATGGAACTTCCTGATGCAATCCATGGATTACAAAAATTATAAGGTTGGTATTAATAGCGGAACTTCCGAGCCTGATGAAGATGGTAGCTATACGGTCTACCTAAGCCATAAACCAATGGATAAATCCAACTGGATCAGCACGGCAGCCTATAAAGAAGCGATCATTTTTTGTAGGTGGTTATTGGCTGAGGAATTGCCAGAACAGCCGACTGTGGAGTTGTGTGAGTTTTAGGAATACTTACTGGAGATTGCTCCGTGGTTGGTGACGCCACCAACCACTGATTTGAATTTCTGGAACCAATGGGAATTTCACCTTATAGATTGGCTAAAAATATTAAAGTCGATCAAACTAGAATTAGTCAAGTTCTTAAGGGTGATAGAAGTTTAAGTGCTGATACCGCTATACGACTTGGTATATTCTTTTCGATGTCTCCTGAGTTTTGGATGAACCTTCAAGCTCATTTTGATCTCGAAGAAGAGAGGGAAGTATGACTTGGTAGAACCTTTTAGAACAAGCCCTTCATAGGCAACTAATCTCATTTTACCAGTACACTGGAATACTTCAAACTCATTTTTTTCTTTAAAACAGATATAAAGAAAGTATGAATTATAATGATTTTATGCTGGATTTACATTGAGTTCGGGAGTATTAACTAATGTATTGGTTACTCCATATTATGATATACATTTTGAACGTCGTCGTCTTCATCGAACTTTTCCAGTAGTTTGTTGACGTCGGCTTCTTCTTCTTCAGAGAGCTTTTTGATTACGTTAGGAATACGTTCGAAGCCAGAGGAGATAATTTCAATATTTCTATTTTCAAGTTCCTTTTGAATCGATCCGAAATTTTCAAAAGAACCGTAAATGAGGATATCATCCTCTTCCACGAAAACTTCTTCAACTCCAAAATCAATAAGGTCGAGTTCTAACTCCTCTGGGTCTAAATCGCCTTTCGCTATTTTGAAATTACAATTATGATCAAACATGAACTCGACCGAACCCGAGGTTCCCATACTACCATTACATTTACTAAAATAGCTACGGATGTTTGCAACCGTCCTGTTATTGTTATCAGTAGCGGTTTCAATTAAAATCGCTACACCATGAGGGGCATAGCCCTCAAAAAGAGATTCTTTATAATCGGAGGTATCCTTGTCTGAAGCTCTCTTAATTGCCCGCTCCACATTATCCTTGGGCATATTGGCAGCTTTGGCGTTTTGGATCACGGCCCTTAAGCGTGCATTCGTCTCAGGGTGGGGGCCACCCGCCCTCACGGCTATTACGATGTCTTTACCTATTCTGGTAAATGTTTTAGCCATTTGAGACCACCGCTTAAGTTTTCTGGTCTTTCGAAATTCAAATGCTCTTCCCATATTATATCTATTAGTGACAAAAATACAAAGCTGTTTTTTTTGCCCTAATTACTGGAGGAGAAAAATTAGTTAACACAATCTTACAAAAATTAAAGTAGATGACGAATAAGCTCATTTACTTATATCACTCGATTACGATTCATCGAATTTATGTTTAGAGATGATGGCTTCAATAAAGATAAGGCTGCTTATCGAATCTGTTTCACTTTGCTTTCAGGGTGGGTGTAGTTCTCATAGGTCGTTTTTTTATGGTTTTCAACTTCATTATTTGTAAAAACCTTTTTTTGTTGTCTTAAATCAATATTAAGATGAACCTCAGATGGAGTGTTCTCGGTTTGCTCAGACTTATCGTAGTTTTCAATAAAAGATCCAAGAATGAAAAGGATAATCATAATCAGGAATTGTTTCTTAGGATTCATATTAGATATTTTGGTCGTTCATAAAGAGAACGAGTAGGTTTAAAAATACCCTACCATTGATGAAGTATTTTAAGAGATGCTACTCTAAATCGAAAGAACCCCATATCAATAAGCATAAAGGGATTAACTTCCGGTAAAAATGGTAATCAACTATTAAGTAGACTCTTAGAAAGCGTCTAATTATGTAATATTTGGATTAAACATGTTGTATATCAAAAACTTCAGACCGGTGGCGCACGTCCTCGTATTTTGCGGGGTAGGCCTTATGCCGTTCTTATTTATTCCATTTCAGCAACAAGGCTACGTCTTTTCTAAAATTATACTATTTAGTTTTTTTCTGACTATTCCCGTCTATTTCTTCAACCTTAAAATCGCTGTACCTAAGTGGCTGGTCCAGAAGAAGTATACCCAGTATTTCATCTTTATTATTGGGGCATTCTCGATATACCTTCTTTTATACTACTTTTCAGTGGATTATTTATTTTTTAGTGAAGCTCAGGAAATCATATTAAGAATTAACCAAAGCTCTCCCAAGCCACCTATGATCTTCCCGATCCTGATTCTACTTTCTTTGAGTACCTCTTTGGAGCTTTTTATGTTTTCCGAAAAGCAGAGAGCAGAAAAAGAAAATCTACTTCGAGAAAAGGCCTATGCTGAATTGTCTTTTTTGAAAAGCCAGATCAATCCGCACTTTCTTTTTAACTCATTAAACAACATTTACGCTTTCATTGGTAATAATGATCAATCAGCCAGAAAATCAATAGAGCTACTTTCGAACATTATGAGGTATATGCTTTATGAAGCCGTATTGGAAAAAGTGGTTCTAAAAAATGAGGTTCAGATCATTAATGATTATTTAGACCTGAATAAGATCAGGCTTTCCGGGAAGAAGAAAATTAATATAAAATTTGAGGAATCTGTAAGTAATGATCAATCAGAAATTCATCCGCTTATATTAATAACGTTTGTGGAAAATGCTTTTAAGCACGGCATATCTTACAATAAGGAATCGTTTGTTCATATTCTTCTCGAAGAAGCAAATGGCCAATTAAAGTTTGAAGTATCAAATTCAAAACTCTTAAGTGAGAGTTTACAGAAAAAGGAACCTTCAGAAAGAGTTCAAAATATTGGAATAGGCCTGAAGAATGTAATCAAGCGACTGGATTTAATTTATGGAGAAAACTATAATTTAAGCATCCAGGACAACGTTCATACGTATAAAGTAGTCTTATCTATTGATCTTCTCCCGAACTAACTATTGATGCAATTAAAATACATAGCAATTGATGATGAACCTCCAGCTATTGAGTTAATAAGGGAATATGCTAACAAAATTTCATTTTTAGATGAGGTGGCCGTATTCGACAATTGTATGGATGCAATACCATCTATACAAAATAATGCAATCGATCTGATATTCCTGGATATCCAAATGCCTGATATTAAAGGCACTGATTTTCTAAGATCGATCAAGACAAACGCCGCAATAATATTTACCACAGCTTACAAAGATTACGCTCTGGACGGGTACGAGTTAGGCGTTAAAGATTATTTACTGAAGCCAATCACCTTTGATAAGTTTCTCAAATCTGTTAATAAAATAGCAGATGATAGAAAAGTGTTAAGTGTTGAACCCAATTTACAGCATCAAAACACCAATAATACTTTAGATGGATACCTTCTTGTAAATCATGAGCATAGCGTCATTAAGATTGAGTATAGCGATATTAAGTATATCGAAGGGCATAAAGATTATGTAAAAATCCATACCGAATCAAGAAAGCACCCGCTTTTAACCCTGAAGACGCTTAAGCACCTGGAAACTATATTGGATGGCTCAACCTTTTCCAGGATTCATAAATCATACATCATAAATATTTCTAAAGTAGAATCTTATAGAAATGGTAAAGTAAAGATTGATGATAATCACGTACCCATAGCTGAAGCTTATATGGAGGGTTTCAAAAATAAATTTATGAAGGGAAAAATTTAACATAATGATCAATTGATCTTCCTTTGATTAAACCACACATTCCTGAACAAAATATTAAAAGTATAATTCTGCTGAACCTCTCTGATCAGGCCGTTATCCAGTGTTCCTGTTTTTTGCCATTGATAACCTAAGCTTAATTCATTTCCACCTCGAAAAGGCAAGCTTATTCCAGCACTGAATCCATACTCAGTAAAACTGGTATTTTCTATTTTCAAATAACTGTTTTGTACAAAAATCCCCCCTCTAAAAGTTAAGAATTGAATGTATTTCTTTAAGTTCTCATTTGAGTTTCTATATTCAAAACCGGCAGAAACCCTTTGGACATCATCAAATTCAGAATCTTGTGAATCTAAGTCTCCTTCTGACCACAACTCATAGCTGTAATCAAGGCTATATTGAATTCTTTTAGTCTGAATAGAAGTTCCTAACCCAAATTTTTGCGGTACCACATAAACATCATCGGGCTCTTCATCTTCATTCTCAAAAACTAAAAATTGATTTTGTGAAATTTGAAAGTTAGAAGTGGTATTAAAACGACTTCCTGTCGAGTAAGTACCACCAAGATCAAGTTTGGTTTTACCTATTTCGAAGGTGTTTGTAAACCCCAAAGTTAAATCTATCCCGTTAAGAGAAAGATTATCTTGAGTTTGAACAAAGGTACTTGTTTGATCGACCACACCTTCTTCAAATCTATTGATTGATCCGGTATAAAAATTCCCTCTAAGACCTAATGAAAATGATTTAGAGATAGAATAGCTAGTTCCTAAATAAATTGTTGATAATCCTCCATCACCTCGGAATTGAACATCAATGACTTCGTTATTACTCAAACGAAAATTTTCCCTATCAAGGCTATAGTTTACTGAGCTAAAAGGCTCGAAACCAAAAAAAAGGTTAGAGCGGTTATTCAACTGAAACATGAGAGAGAGTTCTGTAAAGTCGCCTCTTGAAAAAGTTTCCGTCTCTGAGAGTGTTTCAAGCCTAAAACGACTAATGTTGAATCCTAAATTGAAATATGAATTGTACAAGTTGCTACTTCGGTTTGCAGCAGGGTTCAAGTTGTTGTAATAACCTGGCTTAGTTACAGCTAATCCTGTGGATGATAAATGGTTAAAAACAGAAGAACCGAATCTATTAAGGTCACCAATACCGAAAATAGAGTAGGGAGAGCCTGCTGATTGGGCTTTTAAATCCACTACTGAAAGTTGTATTAGCACAAGAAAAAACAGAACTGTTTTGTTAAGCATCTCTAAAAGTATTTTAGAGATAAAGCTTTTCATTTCATGATCTACCAAAGACTACGATGTGTAGATGAAACCTTCCTTTTTCTATGCCAATTCGTTCATAGTCAATTTATGCCTGAATGTCGATGAAAACCCACGTAGTATAGATTTCAATTTCCAAGTCTCCAGATTATTCAATACTTGCATTGATGCTGAAAAGGATTTTTACCATGACTGGTGCATTGGTTGGAGCCATGGCCTGTTCAGACACTGTTTCAGATATAGGAAATGAATTCCTTGATGATTTGGGGTTTGATGTAACTGTAGTAGATACTTTGACTTTAGAGATTTCAACAATCCGTTTCGATAGCTTAATTACGGATGAAGGAAGGTTAGTTTTAGGTAATGGATATGAAGATTATATTGGCTCATTTAGAACGGGAAGCTTTTTTAATATCCTTCCTGCAGATGAGGTAAGTACACTTGTTGGTACTGATGTAGAGTATGATTCTATTACTTTTTTCTTTAACACAGATGGCTTCTTTTACTATGATTCGATTGGCGAATTCAACGCAATGCTTTATGAGACCTCAGAAGAGCTAGAACCCCAAGAAGACAATAGATATTATAATAATCAAAACTTTGAGGTTAACACTGATATCAATGGTGATTCAATAACCATTGCGAATTCTTTCTTTTCAGTAAGAGCAAATGATAATGAAATTGAATTCAGAATAAGTGATGATTTGGGGACCGCTATTTTTGATCTTTATGAAGACGAGGTCTTTGTAGGATTTGATGATTTGGAAGATATCATATTAGGCTATTACCTAGAATTTTTATCCAACGAGTCTTTTTTCATTGGTATAGATAAATCAAGGAGTGGATTTAGAATTTTCTATCAGGATCAGGACGAAACAGATATAGATGAAAGGGATAAAATCCTTACATTCTTTATAGATCCTGCAAACTCTTTCCATTCATTATCTCTGAATGAAAATGAAAGTGCAGTCAATAGAATTGAGGATGTTGAGGAAAGCCTTCCTTCAGATTCGACAGATAACGAGTCATACATCCAATCATTAATAGGTTTGGCTTTCAGAATTGACATTCCAAACCTAAGATCTATTTTAGAAGACAATCCGAATTTACAGATATTTAGCGCGGAGCTTGAATTAGAGATTCAAGAACAATCGATCTCTACCCTTACACCGCTTCCAAGTCCCCTTACTTTGCAGATAGTTGGAGAACGTAATGAATTTGAGGAGACATTTCAAAATCAGGCATTTCCATTTATAGACGCAGAATTCAATCGTGAAAATCTATACTTCGCTGATGTGACGAGCTTTATTAATACAGAGCTTTCTAGAAGCGGGAATGAGAATAGGGGGTTGCTTCTTATACCAACCTTTGAGTACAGTACCAGCGTTCGAAGAGTCGTCATTCAAGATCAGGAATTTGACTCAAGATTAGTTTTGAATGTATTAGTAAATAATGATTAATATGATAAAAAAATATATCGGTGTTTGGTTAGCAATACTGTCAATAAGTTGCTCAAGTGACGATGATGGTATTGTAGAAGACGGGAATTGGGTACAAAGGGCCGACTTTGCAGGGGAGAACCGTTCAGGTGCCGTAGCATTTGTTATCGGGGATCAGGCATTTGTTGGTTTGGGCTTTGATGGCGATGACTATCTCAATGATTTTTTCATCTATAGTCCTGCACAAAATAATTGGTCTAGCCAGGCAGTAACTTTTCCAGAAGTTGATACATCCACCGTTTTTCCTGGTATTGCAAGAACGGGAGCCGTTGCATTTGCCATTGGTGAAATAGGCTATGTAGGGACAGGGTTTGACGGGGATGATGAACTTAGAGATTTCTATGCCTATGACTCAAGAAATAATACGTGGTCACAAATTGAGGATTTCCCGGGTACCCCTCGCACAAATGCAGTGGCTTTTGTTTTGGATGGTCTAGGTTATGTAGGTACAGGCTTCGATGGCAGTGAGGTACAAGATTTTTTTATTTATGACCCAGCCACGAATTCTTGGAACGCCATTGTCGGCTTGCCTCGGAGAGTTGAACAGGCTGTCTCTATGGTAATTAATAACGAGGCATACGTCGTTACAGGGATTGATGATGGTTTAAACGAGACTACCATATTTTCACAAAGGGGAGATAATGCATGGGGTCAACTCAATGATATAGACGACGAGGACTTGGCAGGGGACCTTGAAATCCCAAGAAACTCGGCTGTTTCATTTGTAATCGGAGATTTTGGCTTTATAACTACTGGAATACGTACCAGTAATTTAGTTTCCACCTGGGCATACGAACCGGGGATAGATGCTTGGGAGGAACGTACTTCTTTTGAAGGAGCACCTCGTTCCGACGCCATTTCTTTTACAGTAAACGGTAGGGCTTTTGTTGGCTTGGGAAGAAATTCTAGTACAAGATTTGATGATCTATGGGAGTTTTTTCCAGATGAAGAGTTGGATGAGGATGACTGAAGTCAGGTTGTTTCGAAGCCTTTCGTTTATATTCTGTTTATTAATTCCGTTCTGGAGTATGTCACAGGAGAATTCTCAAAGTGATGAAGAGGAAAATAGATATGAAAAGTCTTATGAAGTGCCAGGGAACGTAATCGTTGACTTCGGGTTCAATTTTTTGAATAATTCTTCAGGCGACTTCGAAACCGGTTTTTGGGGTTCAAAGTCACTTTCCTTAACCTATATGTATGCTTTTGAATGGGAGGATAGTCATTTTAGTATTAATCCGGGTATTGGGATTACTTTTGAAAAGTTTGATTTCAGGGAGGATTTTACATTAAGTATTGATAGAAACGAAGAAAGTGAGGCTGTGAGACTGGTTGAGTTCGACGCCAGGTTCGATAACTTCGATTTCTCCTCTATTGAAAAGTCTAAGTTGGCAGCACACTATATTGATATCCCTTTGGAATTCAGGTATTATAAGAATAAGCATAATAAGGATAGAGGACTAAGATTATCCGTTGGGGTACTAGCAAGTATTTTCTTAACAGGTCATACTAAAATTGTGTATGAAAATGATCAGGAACGTTTTAAAAACAGGGTCAGAAATGACTTCAATCTAAACCCATTTCAATTAGGTATTATTGGAAGAGTGGGCATAGGAGGGTTTAATGTTTTTGTTAAAAACCGCTTTACTCAACTATTCGAAAGCGATCAAGGACCAGAACAAACAGAAGCTTCGTATTTTACTCTAGGCTTGTCATTCATAGGATTCTGATTTGCATGAGTGAATAAACCTGTTTTTCAAGCTTGGAGTATATGTAATCGGAATCAGGTGTTAATGAAAGCTGCCTTCCTATGCAGTATTCATTGGTTTTTCTATTTTTATAGAAAACTATAGGGTGAAACCCTTAAGCCAGCCTAATTAATATGAACAATCAACATGAAAGCTCATTAAAGAGATACATTCTTTATGGTGCTCTAATCGGAATTGGTACAGTCTTAATAATTTGGAGTCTTGATGTTTATTTTAAAGATTTACCGCTATCCTTTAAGTCTCTATTCAAGCTACATAGCTTAAATCCAATTCATTACCTGCTTGATCTTATTCCTTTCTTAGCTACAGGGGCTTCTTATCTTTTTTGGACCAGAGAAAACAAGAAAGAAGAAGAATTCGAAAAGAAGCTCTTAGATGAACTCATTAAAACGAAGTCAGTCACAAATTATGCTCAGAGAATTATGGAAGGGGATTACAATGTGGAGATCGAAGTTTCAGATGATAATGAGATTGTCCAGACTCTCAATCAACTCAAGGAAAGCCTGAAAGAAAATGCGGACCAAGAACAAAAAAGAAGATGGGTTTCAGAAGGCTTAGCTACGTTTATTAGTGTTCTGCGAAGCACTAATGATAACGAACAGAAACTATTTGATGATATCATAACAAACCTTGTAAAGTATTTGGAAGCAAACCAGGGAGGTATTTTCATTTTGAACGATGACAATGAAAACGATATCTATTTGGAACTTCGCTCGTGCTATGCCTTTAGTAGGCAGAAGTTTATGGAAAAACGGATTGAAATAGGGCAGGGGCTTGTGGGTCAGGCTTATCTTGAAAAAGAGATGACCCGTCTAACTGAAATACCTAATGATTACCTCCACATCACTTCCGGTTTAGGTGATGCACCTCCTAAGTACATCGTTATTTTACCCTTAATCCTAAATGAAGAGGTTCAGGGAGTACTGGAATTGGCTTCTTTCAAAAAATTTGAAGAGCACCATATCGAACTCCTGGAGAAATTAGGTGAGAATATAGCGTCTACCCTATCTTCCAATAAAGTGTCCTATAAAACAAAATACCTTCTTGATGAGGCTAGAGAGCAGCAGGAGCATATGAGAAGTCAGGAAGAAGAGCTCCGGCAAAATCTGGAAGAGTTGGAAGCCACTCAGGAAGATATGCGGAGAAAGGAGATGGATTTAAAAACTACTTTAATCCAACTTGAAGAGAGTAAAGTGGATCGCTATCTCAACGAAAGTCAAATACAAATCATCAACGCTGTAGATACAGCCATCATTGAACTCGATTTTCTTAAAAAAGTACCGCCGATCTTGGGTGTACTCAGATCACAGATGAACGGTGGTACCGATCCTCAAGATGGTTCTACCTTAGAGTCTTGGATAGATCGTTTTTTAGTGATCATCTCGAGTTTACTAGAGACAAAAAAGTTATACGATTCAATATCATTCTTTGGAATGGATCAGTCTGAAATCGCATACGCGGAAAGAGACAAAAACGAAAAGGTGATTAAAGCTAAGGGCAGGGAAATATGGTGCGATAATGAGATGTACGCAAAACTCGCTTCTAGAAGTAAAGACGATACCTATGTCGAAATGCCAAGAAGAAAAGATAATAGGATCAACTTTCAATTAGTTACGCCTGTATATTATGAAGGTATGTTCAGCGGAATGCTGATATTGGTTGTCAATGAAAAACCTATAGTGAAGCCAATTATGGATTTTGAAGATGAAGGCGTTGGATTCCGACTAGAAAATAATGTAGAGGATGTTCTATACGAAAGTTCTAATCTGGATCGGGGGAAACGAGAAAAGAACGTTAAAGTGTTCGTCGGTGATGAAGGCTATCATTTGAGTTTAACTTCATATTATTAGAATTGCTCAAAGTTATAATGTAACCGTTATTGTCCTTCATGGAGAATTGGATAGCTCTGCATGGAGTTAAATAAGGATGATTGAACAACTCACATTTAGCTTCCACTTTCAAGATCATCTACCTGAAAGCATAGTGAAAAGCTTCCTCCAACTTCATATTGCTTCATAAACTTTTCTTCCGGTTTTGGACGATCTTTCTGCTCCAGAGAAATACTAAAACCAAGATTTGAAAGCTTTATACAATACAACTTCCTCATTCTCTTCCTGTTTTGCTTCCAATATCAAAATATGTGCATCAGAATTGGAACATTTCTGAGTTTTGAGAAATTGAAGGAACTGGATACGTCAGAATTCTTGAAAATAAGTCTTTAATTGGCTGAGGGATAGACTACCTGAATTGATTAACTTATTTAACCCTCCATCAATTCTTTTGACCAATTTGCAAGCTTCGCTCCCGCGGCGTAACTCGATTCAAGGAAGTTCAATAATTCAGCTCTTGGGTCTTTTTCTTTCAATAAGTCATCATACATGAGCATTGCCATCGGACTGCCGTTTGCATCTATCCAATTTGCTGAAGCTGGCCTCAAAGGTTCTTGATCAATTCCTTCAGGTGAAGGGTAGGTATAACTATAGAAAGCCGCACCTCTTACATTTTCATCTCCAGCCCAAAAACCAGCACTTATTACTTCGTGTGAGTAAGCTTCTTTATCTGCAATTGTTGAGTCGGTAGATAGCTCCGGGCCTTTCTTCCCATTAAATCGGGTTGCTGCCAAATCCATATGATGCCAATAAATTTGAGATGGACTCACCTTACCATAAAATCTACCTGAAAACTCTTTGAAAACCCCATCAACGGTGATTAAGGCTTGCCAGAAACGCTGAACGTATTCCGTATTATAACTTTTATGGGTTTCGCATTCTGCAAAAGGCTCTTTACATGGATGATCATATGGAACACCTATAATTTTACTATTGATCCCTAACGATTTGAGTCCATCAAAGAATTGATTATGAAACTGCCTAACCGAAAGTCCATCAAATAAATCGAATGAAATTGCATTACCCCAACTTGTAGAAGTCGAAAACGAGTGACTCATGAAATTAAAGTCAAACTGAAAACATCCACTCCCATAAGGAATTGGACCACTTGTTATTCCAGAAGGACTAACGAAAAGGGTGATGTTCCACCAATGGTTTCTTTTGGGCATCAAATCCAGCTTTACCTTCCCTATAATTTGTAGCCACAGGTGCAAAGTAATTTTTGACTCTTCCCATGCTTCTAATGGTAATTCTGGAAATTGTCGGTCGTTCATTGGTGTAAATTTTTAGATTATTACTGAAAAACAGGTGAATAACTTCAATTAAACCTTTCAAAGTTTATTACATACCCATTGTTGTCTTTCATGGAAAATTGAGTGGCACCACAAGGTGTAAGATGAGGATGGTTAAACAATTCGCATTTAACTTTAACCCTTTCATATTGATGTTCCAGATCATCTACCTGAAAGCATAGTGAAAAACTTCCACCAACTTTGTATTCTTTCATGAATTCTTCTTCTGATTTCAAACGACCTTCTTCTTTTAAGGAAATACTAAAACCATGATTAGAAAGCTTTGCCCAATACAATTTTCCATTATCTTCCTCTTTTGCTTCTAACTCAAATTCTAGAATTTCAGAATAGAATTGTATGGTTTCCTGAACGTCCTTAACCATCAGTTCAAGAACGATTTCTGTTGCTTTCATATCTAAATAATCATAATCTCAATTTGGCTTTTTAACATGATTTTGCCTACTAAAATTTGGAAAACCATATGAGCGATCAATTATATAATTGTAAGGAAAAAACTTTTCATGTCAGTTTATTAGAATTTAATATCAGCCGTAAAAACCATATGAAAAAGGTTATCATCGAGTTCAATATCATCTAAAAAAGAGCCAGGTAATATATAGTTCGTTTCAAATTCCAGTGTCAGGAACGGCTTGGGTTCCCAATTAAAAAGTGTGCCGAATTGATGTGCAATAAATCGCTCATCTGAATCACCTGAAAACTCAATTGTTAAAGCTGGACCATATACAGCATCATCTACTGAATTTCTCCAAAACGTATCATAGTCTAGTTCAATAAAAAATTTCCCTATTTGTATGTTCCAGTAGGGATGAATATCAATTAGGTTAGCAGGGCCTATACGTGCCACACGGCCAAAGTATGCTCCTCTTGGGTATAGTGGATTAAAAGTGTTTAGATTGGATGATTCTTGATCATTTCCGCTAATAACCTCTGTTTTTAAACCAAATCGCTGATTCTTTTTGATTTGGTAATGAGCATTGAATGAAATAGTCCAGGCAGAGATACCATTATCACCAAAATCTCCAAATTGATAGACGAATTCATTATCATATCCCCAATTTCCAAAATCTCGAAAGGTTCGCAGGCCAATAGAATGACGGATCTCATCTTCAATACCCACTTCATAAGCGCTTTCATCTCTCCAAAATCCGAGATAATATAGATCGATTCTAGGAATAACCAGTTTCTCAAAATTTCGAGCGATGTAGTATCCCCAAAGTGATTCTTCCACATGTAAGAAATCATTGTCGAAAATCTCACGTTCTGGAAACACAGGAATTCCATATAGCAAATTGTGTTGCCAGCCATCTTTATCGTACTCAATTTTAATCAAGTCGAAACTTCGACGAACGTTAGGACCTTCACGAGGATCAATTAAGCGTCTGCTTCCTACTTTTAAGTTTTCTCTACCAATTGTAAATAACCAGTGATCCAGCTGGTACGAAATCAACAGCTGATTAACAGCCAATTGATCTTCATCTACAAGAGTAAGAACTTCCCTATCGTAAGCAATTGAACTATTGAGTTCAGCGAATACCTTTAAATTGTTTTTTATTGTTAAATCAGCATGAAGTAGAATACGTTGAAGGAACCAACCATTATCCTCTTCTGCTTCACTATCGAAAGTTTCATTTACAAATCGTTCTCTCTGCAATCGTAGACTACCACCAAACGATAGCTGAGCCATTGAGCCAAGTGCGATTGCTTTCGCTTTTTGATAAGGGTTGGTTTTTTCCAGTTTTTGAAAATACGAAAGGTCGTCTTCCTGCCTTAATAGTTTGAAGGTATAATCTTTTTCTTCCTCTTCTAATACACTTTCCTGCGCAAAACCCTTTAAAGAAATTATTGATAAAACGACCAATAGCGAGATCGATAATACCTTTTTCATGATTTACTTGATCAGAAATTTTGGATGAATGAGATGTGTATGATCATTTAAGTCTGTTTATGATGGATTGATCAATTGAGTATTTACCAGGTCCAAGTATCAGAAATAGAGAAAAAACTATAGAGTACATTAATGGGACATCCCTAACTGACCAGGGATCCGCAGCATGAACCACAAAAAAGCCAATTAGTGTAATGGATAAAATCGGAATAATCGCAAGCCGTGTAAGAACACCAAGTACTATTAAGAGAGGGCAAAAAACGTTTGCAAAAATCGCAAAGAACGTACTGAGCTCCGAACCCATTCCCAATGGGTCTGGAATGTTGTTTAAAGTATCTTCAAAATGAATGATCTTTTTTAGGCCGTGTGTATTAAACAGTGAGATGGAGATAGTCACTCTAAAGATCAACAAGCTTAGATTTTTAGTGCTTTCCGAAATTTCAGTTTGGAGTATATATTTTAAGATGGTCATTACTGTTATTCTGATTTTAAAAGGATAGTTACATCATTAATTAGCCTGTTTATATCACCTTCATCGAGTCCATTGTAGTACCCCCGAATTCTTCTTTTTCCATCAATTAGCACGAAAGTACCGTCATGAATAAGGTTGAATTCTGAAGGAGAACTATCGTCGAAAGCTCTTACTTTATATCCTTTGGCCAATTCAAAAACGTCGGTACCTGCTCCGGTTAGTAGTGACCATTTTTCATCACTAATGCCATATTTTTGGGCGTACTGCTTCAAGACATTCGGTGTGTCATTTTGAGGATCTATTGAAAATGAAATCAATCCAACTCTTTCTTCTTCCATAAAGTGATCTTGAACGTCCTTCAGGTTCATTGTCATTTTCGGGCATATGGTTGGACAGCTGGAAAAGAAAAAGTCTGCCACATAAATTTTTTCATCAAAATCTTCATTCGAGATCGTTTGATTCAACTGATCCTGAAATGAAAACGAAGGCACTTTGTAGTGAATTAATTCTCCCGTATACTCATTTGTTATTGTTTCACCCAGAATAGGAAGTGATTCGTTAGAACGATTTTCACAACCAAAAAAAAGAATCGTTAACAGCAGTAGATTTCTCACGCTTCTAGTTTCAATGAAATATTTTCTAGCTTGAGAATTTCATCTGGAATATCACGGTTAGGAAGCGGTACAGACTGAAATACTACCTGTACATCTTTTCCTTCCTGAATCACCTCTGCTATTTCTTTTTCAATCTCTATTTGAAGATGAACACCATTTTGGAGTAAAACAGAATCTAAATCGAGGATAGGTAATACCGTAAAGGTTCCGGTGTACTTACTCGTCTTTTTGCCATTCTTTTCATATTCAAAGAATACTCTGGCACAATAGGGCTGATATGGAAGCTGAGCTCGTTCAAAATGGAGGATGACATGCGTTCTTTCCTTATTGATTAGCTCCTTATAAATAGCATCGGTTTGTGAGGTTTTAATGTTTAATGGGGCAATGCAATCATTCGATGCTTCTACTCGCTTTGGAAGGTCAGCTTCTTCATAAGGATTGCAATAAGTCGGATTAAAGTCAAGGTCTGCAAATCGATAGCCGAGCTTTTCTATATATAAGAGCTCTTTAATTTTGAAGTCAACGGGTGTTCCGTTACCGTCTGTTGCAAAGAGTCTTTTTTCTAGCCATTCTTCATCTTCTGGAAGAAGGTTTTCAGGGTCGTAATTTCTCCATGCATCCCAAATTCTGTCACAGTTTCCATGGTGAGCATAAAAGATAGGTTCAAAACCTGACTCTGTGAAAGTAGCCATTTGGCCTCCGATCCAATTGTGAATGTTGTTATGAAAAGACTGTTCAGCAAGACCGTCTAGCTGCGCTTCACCTCTTTGCTTAATGGCAGGATACCCGCCAAAAGTTTTATAATCTTTAGCTCGAAAGCTTGCCCCTACATTGATAAAATCTTTTGGAATTTCATCACTTGCAGAGACCATTCTTGTGATGTTAAATAGCGGATTATCCTCACCCCAATAATGATCAGGAATGGTATTTTTCTTTGTCCAATCCCAATAATGAAGTGCTAATTTTGGCTCAGCAACTACTTTTTGAAGCTTTTGCTCCATAGCCCAAAGATATAGCCTATGCCATGGCCACACATACCAATTGTAATGAACCTGATTAGAATAAATACTGGTAGCACAAAAGGTGGCGTGAAGCATCCCATGGGCTGTCCAACCTATCGGGTCGAGAGGAGATTTTTCGGACCTTCCCTTTAGAATTCGAACCGCATCTTTGAAAAGCTTGATTTCTGGATCATCTGCTGGAATATCTGCAATATTCTTTCTGACAACCATATTGCCATTTGGGTTTAAGCTAGGTTTAGTTGCCTGTGCTTTGTTTTCATTAACCTTAGGACTTTTACATGCCTGTGGCGCTAATGCTATTCCTGCTAAACCGAGTGTGGAGATACTAGACTTTTTTATAAACTCCCTTCTGGAATCTTTATTCTTGTTTTGGTTCATGACGAAGTTGGTTAATTAAGGCTATTGATAAGGATGAAATACCGGAGGCAAGAACTAAAAGGTTTCGTGCCGCCTCCGTGTATTGCTTCCCGCTGAATTCGTTAAAATGAATTACTGCTTGATCAACTGTATATTTAAAACCAGTCGTACAGTGTCACTGACTACTACGCTTCCTGCTTCAGTGACTCCGTTCCATTGCAGACCGAATTCTTTTCTATTGATTTTTCCAGTCAACTCAAATCCAGCCTTTGTTTGACCGTAAGGGTCAACAGCTACTCCATCGTGAATTACTTCCAGTTCGACTTCTCTAGTCACATCTCTAATCGTTAGATCTCCAACTAACTTAAAGTCATCTCCATCTTTAATGAATGATTTAGAATTGAATGTGATTTCAGGATACTTTTCGGCATTAAAGAAATCATCAGATTTTAGGTGATTATCTCTATCTGTGATCTTGGTGTTTATGCTGGCTGTCTTTGCTTTGAATGTAAAGGTGCCATTCTCAAAATTCTCATCTTCTGCTTCAGTCTTTCCTTCAAATTCGTCAAAAGCTCCCGTTACAGTAGAAACCATCATATGTTTTACTTTGAAATGCACTTCCGAATGCATAGGATCAATATTCCAATTAGTTTTTGCCATTTTTTTCTTTCTAATTTTTTCTATTTTAATTCTGATACCCCCCAAAGTATTTAACTGGAGACCAGTCTGGAATTGGTTCTGGTAAAGGCGGGTTAAGTTCGCGGAACTCAGCCCCGGCATATACTATTTTACCTCCTGTTATAGTAAGAATGGATGTTAAGTCAGAAATTTCATCTTCAGGAATGGTGAAGAAATCATCTGATAAAACCGCTAGGTCTGCATACATACCCTTTGCTAGCGTTCCTTTCACATCTTCTTCTTGTGATACCCAAGCACTACCTCTTGTATATAAAGTCAGTGCTTCTTTTCTGGTTAATTGATTATCCTCGGCAGCTAATTGTAAACCACCAACGGTTTTGCCAGTGATTAGCCACTCTAAAGCAGGCCAAGGATTATAGCTTGCCACACGCGTTCCGTCAGTTCCTGCCCCTACAGGAATGCCCATTTCCATCATTTTTTTGATTGGAGGAGCATATTGCGCTTTTTCTGCACCATACCGCTCTACAAAGTATTCTCCTGCATAAGCCATTCGGGCTTGTATGGCAAAACCTCCGTTAAGTGCCTTCACTCTTGCAAGTTGACTTTCTGTTGCAGTTTCGGCATGATCGATCAACCACCTGATTTTTGCAAAGCCGTTATTTGTTTCAGCATTTACTTCTTCAAAAACATCCATGAAATGATCAATCGTTTCACCATAAGTAGCGTGAATTCTAAATGGCCACCCCTTTGTTACTAATAGTGTCACCACAGCTTTTAACTGCTCTCTCCAGCCTTCTCTATCTTCGAGTTTTGGTTGCTCTGCAAGAAAGTTTTCAAAATCACCTGCGCTCCAGACCAAAAATTCTCCACCACCTTCCAATTCATATCCGTGATCCAGGTGCAAGGCTCCATCATGAAAAATTTCATTGTTGGCCATCCACTCTTGAAATTCAGCATATTCTTCACCTTTGTTTTGAGGGAATAAGAAATAAGATAGTCTGATGGGCATCCCCCCCTGGTCTGCTAATGTTTTTGTTCCGATATAGTCTTTTGGGAATTTGTGTCCACCTCCACCAGCATCAATGCCACTGGTGAGTCCTAACCGATTAAGCTCTCTGTAAAATTGTCGCGTAGAATTGAGCATTTGTTCCTCAGTTAAAGGAGGGAGAGAACCAATCCGAGCATACAGTATTGAAGGATTCGGATTCGCGATGAGAACCCCGGTGAGTTTTCCATCCGGGCCTTTTTGAAATTCAGAACCTGGAGGTGCTTCTGTACTCTCATCAATTCCTAGTGCTTTAAAACCAGCTTGGTTCAAGTACCCCTGGCTATATAAGAAAAGGACGTAAGTAGGAACATCACCAGTAGCTTCATTAAGTTCTTCCATTGTGAAAAGCCTTTTCTCCTCGAACTGGAAAGGGCTCCAGCCCCCAATTACCCTTACCCATTGCCCTTCAGGAGTTCTTTCCGCTTGTTCTTTTAGCATTTCCAATGCCCGCTTCAAAGTCTTTACACCATCCCAGCGAACTTCAGCATTGTAAAATCTTCCTCCTCTGGTAAGGTGAAGATGCGAATCGTTCAAACCCGGTATGACTGGTTTTCCTTTCAGGTTAATTTCCTGTGTTCCTTCCCCAGCATATTTCTTTATTTCTACAGAAGTACCACTTGCTAAAATGATCCCATCTTTTAAAGCAATTGCTTCCTGTACATTTTCTCCCTCCACCATGGTATTAATCTTTCCATTTGAAAGAATGATGTCTGCAGCCTCTTCTTGTTTATGTTCTTTTGATGAAGAGCACGAGATGATCCCTATCAGTAGTAGGCCAACGAGTATTCTAAGCATAGTTTTAGTTGTTTCTTTATTAATCAAGAGAAGAAAAGGTCACTATAGTAACCTTTCTTTTAATTTGATCAGTGACCTTCTCCAGCTTTAATCCATTTGGTCATGGTTTTGATGTAATCAACCCCTAAGCCATAAGCACCACCATACTTTTTAGCGATGTTATTCACTTCGATGTACTGATCTGACCGAGCCCAATCTCTGTATATTTCAAGTAAATACTGTAAGGAGGTAATCGGCTTGACTCCAGCTTGAACCATACGCATAATTGACATCTGATGCGCTTCCTGAGATATACCACCAGATGCATCTGTAATTACATAGACATCATAACCATCTTCCAAAGCCGAAAGAGACGCTGTGGTTATACATACCTCTGTCCATAGACCTGCAAAAACCAGTTTTGGCTTATCAGCTTTGATGTTTTTAGCTTTGTCTTCGACTGCTTTTACTACTCTAACATCTTCCCAGGAGTTCATGGTAGTACGGTCAATGTATTCTTTGTCATCAGGATAATACTCTTTGATTTCCGGGAAAACAGGACCTGAAAATGATTTTTCGGCTACTGTAGTTATAATGGTAGGTATATTGAAAAGCTTGGACGTTGCGGCAACCAATCCAGAATTATTTCTCAACTCTTCAATTGGCTGAGATTCCACGGCAAAGGCCATCTGGCTTTCATGGTCAATCATAACCAAAACATGGTTCGTAGGATTTAGAAGCTCTTCAGAAGCCAGGGCCGGATCATTATTAGGATTGGGTTGGTATTGTGTCCATTGTGCAAATGATGTTGTGATTGTTAGTATCATCAGCAGAGTTAAAAGTTGTTTTTTCATAATTGTCATTTTAAAATTTAGATTAATTCAAGTTTATTTTAAGTGGTATTTCTACTGATAGGATTTTTGAATTATTGCTCAAAATCAGATTTGTTTCCTCGATATTGCTTATTTCAATTCCATCCATTTTATTCAGCTCTACCCCATCGATACGGGCTTTCCCTTCGAGTAAAAGCAGATATATTCCATGATTTTCTGAACTGACTTTTAGTATTTCCTGAGTGGCCTTATCGTAGTACCCAAAATGAAAGTTTACATCTTGATGTATACTGGAATCACTTTTATCAGATGAGATAATTGCAGTCATGCTGTTGGGTTCACAGACCTCACTTAACTGAACTGTTTTCTGATAAGGCTTAATATTCTTCACAGATGGTTGGATCCATAGTTGAATAAAGGATGCTTCATCTTTCCAGCTATTGTTTAGCTCGCTGTGAAAAATTCCTGTTCCTGCACTAAGATGATGTAGATGGCCCTCTTCCAAATAGTATATGGTTCCATCCCCACCTAAAAGCTTGATTGACCCCGATAAAGGAATTGTAATGATTTCCATATTATCGTGAGGATGCATAGAGAAGCCCTGGCCTCCTTTCAGTATTTCCTGGTTTACCGCTCTAAGTACTCCAAAGCACATCCTGGAAGGGTTATAATAGCCGGCAAAACTGTATGTATGATAGGAAGTGATCCCCTCATTTTCAGTTCTACCTCTTGAGTCAGCTTTGTGTAATCTGTAATCCAACTTTCGGTGTATTTTTAATTACAATCCAAAAGTGGATGATGAATCTCTCAAAGAGAATACAGAAATCCGTCAGGAAGATGTGAAAATTCGTTATCTGCTATTTTCTGTTCTCATTTCTGTAATCAGTTACGGATTGCCCAGTCAGTTTTTTAAAGAAATTACTGAAATAAGCAGGGTCAGAAAAGCCAAGATTGTACCCAATCTCTTTAGATGATATGGAAGAATAGATCAGTTCTCTTTTGGCAGCTATAAGAAGTCGATCAAGAATGTAATCTTTTGCTGAAATGCCAATGCTGTTCTTGACAACCTTATTTAAATAATCTGAAGAAATATTCATCTGATCAGCGTAAAAACCAACCCGATGATTGCTTTTAAAATGGTTCTCAACTAACAGTTTGAATTTTCTTATTAGGTCTATTGAAGTTTGGTATGCTTGTGCGTTCGTGTAGTCAGGCTGAGGTAAAGCATCGTTACATACGATTAGAAATAGTTTTAAGTGTGCGCTAACCGCTTCGAGTTTGAAACTTGAGTTTCCTTGAAAGCAATCATACATGTTTTTAACGTGCTCTTCCAATAGAGAAAATTGCTCTTTATTAAACTGCACAGGAGGGGAATCACCGTAACCTCTAAATAAATTAAGGTCAATAATGAAACACTCATTAATTCCATTTTGAATTAAGAAGTCCTTGGAGAAAGTGATTACACTCCCTTTTGGACGGTTTTCTTCTGCAACTTGGTGTACTTGTCCAGGACTTACAAAATACACTTGCGAACTCCCAAGTTGATAAGTATTAAAATCAATCTTATGTGTCCCCTTAGCCTCACTCACCATTAGTATAGTGTAGTAATCATGCCGATGCGGGTCATGAATGCTTGTTTTTCTCTGATCATACAACACTCCCATATCCTTTATTTCGAATGAGGAGTCTTTGTTCTCAGGGTTTAAATAATGATATATACCAAGTGATTCCATTGGCTATTATAAGGTTTAGGTTTCGATCACAATCATAGTCAGATGAAAAATTGTAAAGTTGTAATAATCCGATAATCTGATGTGATAATTAGTATCCTGAACGTTAATGAGTCATTTGTAAAGGATAATTGATAAATTAAAAGTGATGATGAATTGTTTAGGTAAAATATTGGTAATCACGTTTCTAAATACTATAGCTTTCAATAGCTTTTCCCAGGAATGGAAAATCAAAGAAGACTATACCGTAAAGTTTTCCGGTACCGGTTCGGAAGGTACATTCAGGGGTTTGAGAGGCCAAATCACTTTTGATCCATCTAGCCTGGATGATGCTTCAATAAACGTAAGTGTTGATGCCTCAACAATTGATACAGGTAATAAAACCAAAAATAAACATGCAAGGGGAGATAGCTGGCTAGATGTTGAAAACTATCCGACTATTTCTTTTCAGTCGTCTGGTATAAAACCCTCAGACGACGGGTCTTATATGCTGACCGGAATGTTTGATTTTCATGGATTTCAAAAAGAAGAAACCTTCTCTTTTACATTTACCGAAACAGCAGAAGGAGGCGTTTTAGAAGGTCGGTTAGTGATCAACCGGGAAGAATACGGAATTGAAGGGCCTTTATTTGGATTTTTTGTAGATGATGAATTTCAGGTTGATTTACAAATACCGCTTAAAAGATAAAACCTCAATATTTATAAGAATTAATAAATAAAACCAATTTAAAAATGATAACTATTCTTGCAAGAAGATTAATTTCCTTCCTTCTAATAGTCACTTGTAGTGGAGTTTATGCCCAAGTAAATGATGTATGGTACTGGTATTATGAGGGGACTAAAAAACAGTGGGATATATCTGAAAAAGAGATAAAAACGGCCGACTGGCCACTTTGGAGTGAAGACCCACAATGGGAGAATCAGGATAAAAAATTGATTTTAAAGCGCTTGGATAATAAACTGCTAACCAAGGAAGCCGATGCCGATTATTACAAGGTTCTGGAGTTTAAAAGTGTAGATGAGGATGGTCAAATGGCTGTTTTCAGTTATCCTACCAAGAAGAGTGAACAGGAAGCTATGAAAGACTTTCAGGAGAGCAAAGACGAGAACTTTGTTTCACTGTTTTCTGTACCACTTTTCGATCAGGAAACATCGGAAAAACTGGAGTCAGGAAAAGGGTTAGAGGAGATTACCAGGGAAGAATTGATTGAGTTACTAAATGCCAGAAAAGGATTTGGAAAACGAATAGAACAGATGCTCAATGATCATAAAGAGGATAAAAGACTATCTTCTCAAATGGTAATTTACAGGATATCGCAAAACCTGTTTCAAAAAGAAGCCATCAAAATGGGGTACAATCCTTACAAACCTATTTCAGGTAATCCACTTTCGAAATTCGATGATGATGAAGAAATTCAGAAGATGATGAATGAGCCGTTAGTAGATCTGGATAATTAATATAAAAGCTGCAAAATGTCGAACATTGATTTAATCATTGAAGAGCGGTCAAGAGATATAGGTGATTTTCTGGTTGGTCGTTTAATTCCATTCCGACAGAAAAGAATGGTAGGCCCTTTTGTTTTTATTGATCACATGGGACCAGCGACGATCGGCCCGGGAAAATATTTAGATGTTGATCAACATCCACATATTGGCCTTTCAACACTTACCTATCTTTTGGAGGGTGAAATAGTGCATGAAGACAGTATAGGAACAAGGCAGAAAATAGCTCCCGGTTCCGTAAACTGGATGACCGCCGGACATGGGGTTGCCCATACTGAAAGAACTCCGAACGAATGGCGTGATGGCAGGGAATTTCGAATGCACGGATACCAGATTTGGGTGGCCTTACCTAAAGAATTGGAGGAAATGGAACCTGAATTTGTACATCTGTCAAAAGATAAACTTCCCCAATGGGAGCAGGATGGTGCTACGTTTACTTTAGTTGCCGGAGAAGGTTTTGGTAGAAAATCACCACTACCAGTATATTCTGATCTTTTTATGGTCGAGGTTAAGGCTGAACATGATCTGGACCTTGATATTAAAGGTCATCTCAATGGTGAGATTGGGATTTGTATTGTTGACGGTCAGGTTGAAGCGTGCGGACAAGTGGTTGGAAAAGGTAATATGCTCGTTTCAAAAACGGAGAACGCTTGTCAACTTAAAATTCAGAAAAACACACATTTACTGCTATTCGGGGGAGAACCTTTTCCAGAGGAACGTCACATTTTCTGGAACTATGTAGCAAGTTCCAAAGAGAAAATTGAAGAGGCCAAACAACGATGGAGGGCAAGGAAATTCCCTAAAGTTCAGGGCGACGATACCTATGTTCCTCAACCTGGCGACTGACTTACTCAGGTTTTTTGAAAACATATCAAATTTCTGATACAGGTGGAGAAGGCCATCATTTTAGAATGTCCCGAATGGAACGTATTTATGAACGAAATGAAGGTAAACCCGATAAACCTCATCGTCATGATTATTTTACGATTATCTGGGTAAAATCGGGTATAGGGAGTCACCAAATAGACTTTAATTCTTACCCCATTGAAAATGACCTCGTTTTCTTTTTAAGCCCACGGCAGGTTCATCAGATAGTCGCAAAACAAAAACCTATTGGCTGTGTGATCAATTTTACTCATGAGTTTATAGCCAGGAACAATATTGATAAGCGATTTATTCACAACATCAACCTGTTCCAATCATATGGCACAAACCCGCCTATAAAGCTTCCAAAAAGTCTTTCGAATAAAATTTCGGACATCACTGATGAAATGTACCAGGTCTATACGGATCGTTTTGAATACAGGGAAGAAGCGCTAGCTGCATATCTTCGCTTGTTATTGATTTATACCAACTTTGTTTCACCTGATAATATCCACGATGATTTAAATCAGGGGCCTGCATTGGTCAGGGATTTCAAAAATTTAGTGGAAGAAGGATTTCGCGAAAAACATAAAGTAAAAGAATTTGCCGAGTTACTGCACGTTACTCCTAACCATTTGAATCAGGTTATCAAAGAGTATATTGGTCGATCGGCCAAGGATTATATTCAGGACTGTATTACCCTGGAAGCAAAAAGGCTTCTTATTCATTCGGACTTAAGCAATAAGGAAATTGCTTATCAACTTGGTTTCAGGGAGCCAGTCCACTTCAGTACTTTTTTTAAAAATCAGATTGGGCAATCGCCAAAGGAGTTTAAAGAGCTTAATAATCCCGACTTTCTATAAGTCAATAAACCTACTTTAAGATTTACTATTGATTGGGATAATTATTTAAACCTAGATGCTAATTTTTCTTGCCATGCAACGACAAATTTTTAATACTAGAATAATTAGCTAAGCTTGTTCCAGTTATATCCGCTAACTACCTTAACCACTATTATTTTTTCTGCAATGAATAACTTGAAATTTATTACCTATTCCCAAGTCGTATTCTTTTTTTCAATGATCGGACTTTTACTATTTGGTTGTAGTGATGACGATGCAATGAATCTTGCGGTCGATAGTTTTGCCCAGGAAAGCGAGGGTGTACTAGTAATTGAGGCAGAAAATACTACTTTTTCTCAAACGATGTGGGAATTAAGGAATGCTAGTAACCCTGGGAGAACGGGTGTTTTTGGTGAAACTGATATAACTTTTGATGGCGTACTTGAAGACTTTAGGGGTGTAGGTTATTTAGAATATAGTGGTCAGGACTCATTTAGCGAGCCTTCCGATACATCTATGGTTTATAGCTTTCGAATTGAAAATCCCGGTACGTATTATCTTTTCTTTCGGGCCTTCGAAAATCATACCCACGATCCTGATACTGAAAATTCCAATTTATTTGCAGGGGATCGCAATAACGACGCTTTTATAAGAATGGAAGGTAACTTTCAGGCAAATACAAGTTTTGAGAGAAATGGACGTTTTGGTGCGACGCTTAACGAACTTAGCGAATTCAATAAATTCTTTTGTAGTTCAAATGATTCAGACCCTGACTGGGGCAGAAGCATAGCACTTGAGCCCGATGAATTTAGAGAGCCGGTTTACATATTCAATTCGGGTGAAATCTATAACTTATTTGTTATTGGAAGATCCAGCCAATTGGCTATAGACCGGATTTATTTAGCTCGCCTTGAGGATGAAAATGGTAATACCGATGGAGACAATATCTTTAGTTTTAATTCCATTAGAAGGGCTGTTGAAGATGGAGACTTTGAAGTGTCAGAGTTTATAACGAATTAGATATTTCTAGATCAATTCATTTTCAAGATGAGTGCATCTATTGCACTTAAAGCGCAAATAGAGAAACCTTATTGTAGTTATATTTACCCCCTCCTTTCGACTATAAACGTGAAAAACCGGGTGATTAAAGGAGTAGTAATAAAAGGCCAAGGTTTAGTTTTAATCTTAGCCTTTTTATTTCTGAACATTGATTCATTAATGTTTATCCAATTCTTGGTTGCCTTATGTCAGGCTGAAGCTTTTAAAATTGAATAGGGATTGAAAGCATTACTTTCATCGATTTCTACAAGTCAATCCATGATTTTTGTAATACCCTCAAGCTTTTCTGTTCGTTAATTTGTATAACCTTAATGACAAAAAATGAAACGAAAGAGTTTTTTAAAAACAGCTATTCTTGGAAGTATCGGAGTAGCAACGGCAAAAATTTCTGGTGCTAAAAATAGCCCTCAAGTAAGTTCAGTAGATCAAGTAGGTTTTAATCACTTACCAACTAAAGAAATAAGAACAATGAAAACGGTATTACACAAAGCAGATACAAGGGGACATGCAAATCACGGATGGTTGGATTCTCATCATACCTTTAGCTTCGCCAGCTATTACAATCCGGATAGAGTCCAGTTTGGAACGTTAAGAGTCTTGAACGATGACGTCGTGGAAGGAGGAAAAGGCTTTGGAAAGCACCCTCATGATAATATGGAGATTGTATCCATTCCATTATCAGGAGATCTAAAGCATGAGGATAGCATGGGTAACGACGCTATTATTAAAGAAGGAGATATTCAGGTAATGAGCGCCGGAACGGGTATTTTTCACAGTGAATACAATAACAATGAAGATCAGGCTGTAAAATTCCTTCAAATATGGTTGTTCCCAAAGGACAGAAATGTAGATCCTAGATACGATCAAATATCAATTAGAGATGTAGCAAAGAAAAATGAACTCTATCAGGTGTTATCCCCTAATTCTGATGACGAAGGAGTTTGGGTTCACCAGGATGCCTGGTTTTTTATGGGTGACTTTGATGCAGGAAAATCGGACACGTATAAGATAAAAAAAGAAGGTAATGGAGTTTATGTCTTTGTGTTGGAAGGAGAACTAAAAATTGACGGAAAGGACCTTCAGAAGAGAGATGGTCTTGGAATTTGGGAGACAGATGCTTTCAATCTGGAAGCATCGTCAGATGCTAAAGTTCTCTTGATGGAAGTACCAATGAATGCTTAAACAAAGCATCAATCACAATAATTATTTTTGAGTAGGAGAATAAAATCCCGGTTTGCAAGCCGGGATTTTCTTACTTTAATAGGCTATGACAAACAAAATACTCGCTATAACGACCAATAAGGATATACAAATTGTCCTGGAGAGGCTGATCAATGAACAATGGGAAGGAGTGGTTGTAAGTTCATTAAATGAATGCATGAATGAGCTTCAAAATGGACAATACGCCATTTTGTTAATAGGAAGTGGATTAGAAGAAACAGAAGAATTGAAGCTGGAAGAATATGTTCGAACGAATGGCTCTGGACTGAAAATTGTTAAGCACTATGGAGGTGGGAGTGGCTTGTTAACAGCCGAGATTCATCAGGCTCTAGAAGATCATTAATATTTATCGATATACAATTTGAAAGCTTTCATATTCGTTTTTTTATCACTTGTTATAAGCTTTAAAGTACATTCACAAGAAAATCAAAAGATGGAATATCTCGCACTTGGAGATTCATATACCATAGGCGAAAGCGTTGAACTCAAAGATTCATGGCCACATCAGCTGGTTTCTTACTTAAACAAGAATGGATATTCTTTTAAAGAACCCAATATAATAGCAACAACGGGTTGGACCACAGATGAACTAGTCGTAGAAATCGTGAAACGCTCTGTTTTTAAAAAATACGACCTGGTCTCCTTGCTAATTGGCGTTAACAATCAATATCGAGGATATTCTAAAAAGCAGTATGAACAAGAGTTCGAATACCTGGTTCAGAGAGCTCTTTTGTTCGCAGATAATGACCCTGAAAAGGTATTCATAGTAGCAATTCCTGATTATGGGGTTACGCCTTTTGGTCAGCAATCCAACCCTGATAAGATCGATAGAGAACTGATTTGGTATAACAACAAAGCGAAAGAAATTGCTGATCAATATGAAGTCTTGTTCGTAGATATATTTGAGGTCTCCAAACAAGCTCTGGAAGACCCTTTACTTACAGCAGAAGACAATCTGCACCCCTCGCCGCAAATGTATACTCTATGGGTCGAAGAGATCATCGACCACCTGAAAGAGTTAAAACTTGATAAATAGGAAGTTAACGCTCATTTTCTAAAGTTTCAGTTTAAATGGTGATCCGTTTATTAAATCGAAAAAAAATAGGATATTTACCATTGATGGATTCCAAGTAAGCTTTAAGCTATTTTAGTGTTTTCGTCGTTCTACGCATTAAACAGGTACATGAGGAAATTTCTGGAAGTAATTACTTCTCTATTAATTCTAGCTTCGATCACATCGTGTACCGATAAAATATGTCCTGCTTATCAGAGTTTTTACATTTTCGACGATAATCATCGGGATGATCTTTTCTCACCTTTTACTTCAGGCGATTCTATTCCAAAGGAAGAATTTGTGAGGTATGCCGGAAAGAAAAAGAAACAAGGTATTGTAGCTCAATCCCGTTTGTTTCCATTTAGAATTACGGAAGACAGGCTAAGGGTAGTGGAACAGGAATATGTAATGCCGGGAACCTGGGAGCCACCGCAGGAAGATGGAATTACTTCTGCCTCGGATACTGGGAGTTTTAATACGGATCTCATTGGAGAATTAGTAATCGTTGAAGACGATTTTGAAGCACAACGCGTCCAAGAACAAGATTCTCTCGCTCAAGAACGCGAAGCAAAACCAAATGTAGATCAGGAGTATTATGAGTACCTTTTTGGAAAGGAACTGAAAGCAGATCTTGAAATGAGAGAAGCTGTTAAGAATGGTACTTTCGGCCAGGAAGAAGATACAGCTTCTGTGGGAGAGGAAGCGAAAGAGAAAGTAGGGTTTATAGGATTTTTCAAAAATCTATTTAAGAAAAAAGATAAGTCTGAAGTCGGCGATGAGGCTCTTGAAGGTGAAGAAGGGTCAGGAAGTACTGATGCTGAAAGTTTGACAGAGGAAAACTCAGGAGATGGAGATGCCTCCGTAGATACGCCGAAGAAAAAGAAGAAAGAAAAAGTCAAAAAGGAAAAGCAGCCTAGAGAAAAGAAGGAGAAGAAACCTAAAAAGGTAAAAGAAGAGAAGCCGAAAAAGGAAAAGAAACCAAAAAAGAAGAAAGAGGAGGGTGAAGAAAAAGAAGATTTAGGTTTCTAATAACGAAGTTCAGATAATAGCTATTCTCAACTTAGCGAGTAAAACTTTCTTTAAGTAGAATATGAGATTACAAGCCACTGTCTAATAGATAATTTGAAATTAGTGGGATACCTAATATTTTCATTAATCATATCATCTATTGGGGCCATAATTGGTTTTAGATGGATGAATAAGGAAGGGACTATGAGCCTAGGTATGACATACCGATTTCGTGGATTGGTACTATTTCTTTTTAGTATTTCTTGTATTATCATAGTTATTGTAAACATGCTTAAATAAAATTTTTGTATTTATGTTTCGGGATTACGAAACATTATCTTAAACCGTGTTAGGTTTAAGATATTAATCGTGGAAAAAGGATGTTTTAGTACGCTTTCGACTTTCTACCATAGTTTTATAATGTACCATATTGTCTATTTAATATTCTACTCTGTCTCACTGGATTATCCTCTTTACAATGTCAGTTCCGTTACCTTAATGTCTGGTAATAGATTCAGTTTTCTGAATTAAAGCTCTGAAACAGAGATAAAGGAATCCATCCATCACGAGCTTCCGTATAGATACATCAGTTTGAATAAAATGTATCAATTATGAAGAAGTTTGCCGTTCTTATAATAGCTCTTGTAACGAGCCTGTCCAATCTCACTTTTGCTCAGAAAGAATCGGTCTATTCAACCAGAGGTGGAGCCATTAAAGGTTATGATCCTGTAGCTTATTTTACGGAGAGAAAAGCTATTAAAGGATCTGATAGTTATACTTTTGAATGGAATGATGCACAATGGTATTTTTCAACTAAGGAAAATCTCGAAGCATTTGAGACTGAACCAGAGAAGTATGCGCCTCAGTACGGAGGCTATTGTGCATATGCAGTAGCTCATGGATATACTGCCAAAATTGATCCTGAAGCATGGGAAATAGTTGATGATAAACTCTATTTAAATTACAACAAAAGTGTTCAGGGTAAATGGGAAGCCAGTCAGTCGGATTTCATTGATAAAGCCGATGAAAATTGGCCAAAAGTGGTTGAATAGTTTTTTTTGAAAACGTAATACTATGATCTGTGGTTTACGATGCCACAGATTTCTTCTTAAGTTTCAGGAATGGTTAAAAGCTGCTTCTTTAGGCTATCGTATTTTGCTTTCCTGATGTATTTGACTATTTCAAACCTGTCTTTTAACGAATTCCACCTTTTGTTAAATGAAATGAGATTAGTAGTCCAATTAGGGTCAGGCACATCCAGCATCTCAGCAAACTCATCTCCAATCATATAATGGATGAAAGATGATGCAAATCCCTTTGGATAAATTTGCTCTGGAGCATTATCGAATTCTGAAATAAGCTGGTTAATCAAAGCTTTTCCTTCTTCTGAGGATCGGAACTGACGCTTTTCAATATTAGTCCTCAGGAAAAATGATTCCTTTCTATTATCGAGTAATAATTCTTCTCTTAGGCCAAGAAAAGTTCCAATAACTTTCCAGCGGTGCAGTAAGGCCTGTTCTTCAAGATCAGATAATTCGTATCCAAGTTTTTTAAGACCATCCAGTACTACTACTGAAAAAGCGATATTAGTACCGGCCATATCTTCCTGATTGATGGGCATTCCCCATTGCTCATTCCAATGTCCATGCTTTAAGATCTGGTATCTGACCATGGCATGGAGTAAACGAACTTTCAGGCAGCTAATAAACCCTAAACCGATACCAGTAAAGGCATTAGGTTCCATAACATTGAAAACAAACATTCCTGTTTCCTGAAGTCTCTTGACTGCGTCTTTTTTCATTCTACCGGAATGAAACAGAACTTTTGCACCGTTGGCAGCAGCATAACAATAAGGAAGCGAGTAAGCCCCTAAAAGGAGGAAAAAATCCTGTGTATTGGTAAGAAAAAGTTCTTCACTGGTTTTTAGAAGCTTATGATCAGTAAAATCGGGCAAGACTTCAAAATATGGAATATGCTCGTAGATGATTTCTTCAAATTCATCTGGTATGGAGCGATCATTTGATTCCATATCTGCCATGAATTTCCAGAATTTCCTACCATCCAAAGTTTTAGAATCCATAACGGATTTCACAACTAAATCGGCAGGCTCGTCCATCACCAACCTCATATCATCCAGAAGACTACTCGGAAACCTTTTCACACCTTTAATTTTATTTATGAAACATCTAAAGAGTCAAGCTTGTTTGTGATTACTTTTAAATCTTTGCTTTTACTGAGTTTCTATGATTGAACGCCAACTTGTAACGATCACTTTTTTTCATTTCAAAGGCTTATCCAATTGTTTTTGGGCACTTAAAATGATGCAGTTCGCACACAAACCGTTAAGCGAAATCGAAGGACTCCAATTTTATAAACTGATGGGCTCAGGTGGAGGAAATGGGTTTGCTTGGCATCCTAACTTCGGCGTTTTTGCTATGCTATGCTGTTGGGATGAGCCTGAATACTTTCATCAATTCAAGGAGAAATCAAGTATTTTGAAAGCCTATGAGCAAAGGTCGGAGAAAAGAAAAACTTATTATCTCAATCCTGCAAGCACGCAGGGAACATGGTCAGGCCAAAAACCCTTTAAAATATCTGAGGAAAAAAAGACAAATGGAAAGTTGGCTATTTTGACAAGGGCTACCATCAAAACGAAAGAGCTAACTTATTTCTGGAAAAAAGTCCCAAAGATTAGCGAACAAATTAAAAGTTCGGATGGATGTGAATTTTCCATTGGAATAGGGGAGTGGCCAGTTTTTCAACAGGCTACCTTCAGTGTATGGGAGAGCCAGGACGCCATGAAGAAATTCGCATACAATCATAAACTTCATGCAGAAGCCATAAAACTAACCAAAGAACGGGATTGGTATTCGGAAGAGCAATTTACCAGATTCAATGTATTCGATTCTATAGACGGTTTTATGAGTACATAAGCTATTTCAACTAAAAGCGAACTATTTTCGAAGGTCGGACTTAAGAATGAGTCACAAAGTCTCAAAAGCTAATTAAGTACCTTATTTTCGTTCATGATTATACAAGAGATTAAACTTCTTCAAAATCTCCCTTTCAATTATCTCCAGTTGATCGTCTTAAACTTCGTATTTTTTTGAAAAGAATCTGGTGCATTTTCTAAAATGGACTTCCTGAGTTCATTTATCAAAAGTTCTTTATTAAAATGTTTGTGGGCGATGATGCTAATCTCGCGTACAGGTTGGGGGTCGGTAAACTTTATAATATTATGTTCATCATTATTATGATCGTAGGATAGTTCTGGGATCAAAGTATAGCCCGATACCTGCTTAATCATTTTTTTTAAAGTTTCAATACTTCCCCCCTCAATTACCAAATTCTTATGGTGTTCGGACGTATCGAAATCACAAATATTCAAGGTCTGATTTCTGAAGCAGTGCCCTTGCCTTAAAATCCAAAGGCCCTCGGGTTTAAGCTGTTCTTTAACGATTTTCTTCTGTTTGAGCATTTCGTTTTCCTCATCGGTATAAACTAAGAAGGGCTCGTAAAAAAGAGGAATTTCACGAATATTAGATTCACTCAGTGGGGTAGCGAGCAGCCCAAGGTCTAGCTGTTTATTTTTAAGAAGTTCAATTATCCTTTCACTTTGCAGTTCCTCAACAATAAGCCTTGTATCCGGATGTTTTTGCACGAAATCTTTGATAAACAATGGTAGTAGGTAAGGCGCAAGAGTCGGAATAATCCCTATAGTAAAAGCTCCTTTTATTTGATTTCTATCATCATTGACTAGTTCTTTCAACTCCTCGACCTCTTTGAGAATTCTTCTTGCCTTAGTTACAAAAGTTTCGCCCATAGGTGTTGCTTCAAGTGGTTGGCTTGATCGATCAAAAAGAACAATTGAAATCTCTTCTTCCAATTTTTTTAACTGTAAAGTCAAGGTTGGTTGTGTTACAAAACAACTCTCTGCAGCCTTCACGAAATGCTTGTGGGTATGTAATGCAACCACATACTGTAATTGTTGAATAGTCATATTGATAAAATCTATAACTAAAATTAAATTATCAATTTGAATAATAACTCTTCAATGGGAACATTTGTATAAAAAAATCAAATGAAGAAAAAATTAATAACAGTATCATTGGTTGTGGCAGTATTGGCTTTCACATCCTTTTTGATCTTAACTTCCTTTAACTCTACTGGGAATCAGGAAGCCAGCGGTGAGGTAAAAGAAGAAAGCGGAGGGTGTCCGCTTGGTTTTGATAAACTTTCGGGAAATTCTTCGAAGAAATCCGATAAAAGACAAGCCAAAGATATTCGAGAATGGTGGCCAAATTCATTGGATTTGACTGTATTACGCAAGAATGCTATGCTATCGAATCCTCTGGGGGAAGAGTTTAATTATAAAAAAGAGTTTGAAAATCTGGATTATGTCGGATTAAAAGAAGATATAAAAAACCTGATGACTGACTCTCAAGAATGGTGGCCGGCTGACTTCGGAAGCTATGTTGGCCTATTCATCAGAATGTCATGGCATAGCGCAGGTACCTATCGGTCAGGGGATGGAAGAGGAGGTACCAGAGAAGGAAAGCAACGATTTGCACCACAGAATAGCTGGCCAGATAACGCCAATCTTGATAAAGCAAGGAGGTTGTTATGGCCGATTAAGCAGAAGTACGGGCAGGCTATTTCCTGGGCTGATCTTTTTATTTTAACTGGTAATGTAGCGCTAGAAACTGCAGGTTTTGAAACACTTGGTTTTGCAGGAGGACGCGTAGACACCTGGGAACCTCAGACGGATGTTTATTGGGGTTCGGAAGATAAGTTTCTTGCTAATGATCAACGCTGGACAGATGGTGAGCTGGAAATGCCACTCGCTGCTGTTCAGATGGGATTAATTTATGTAAATCCTCAGGGGCCAAACGGTAATCCGGATCCCGTTGCTTCAGCGAAAGATATTAGAACATCTTTTGGAAGAATGGGCATGAACGATGAAGAAACCGTTGCACTCATCGCCGGAGGGCATACCTTAGGCAAGGCACACGGTGCAGCTGAAGAACACCACATGGGAGCCTCCCCTGAAGCAGCAAGTATAGAAGAAATGGGTTTCGGATGGGAAAGTGATTATAAGTCGGGAAAAGGACCTGATGCCATTACTTCCGGTCTGGAGATTATTTGGACTGAAACGCCCGTAGAATGGGGGCAGGGATATTTTAAGGCATTATTTGAGAATGAGTGGGAATTGGTAAAAAGCCCTGGTGGTGCATGGCAGTTTGAAGCTGTTAACCCAGAGAAATTGTATCCTGATGCATTCGACGAAAACAAAAAGCACAAACCCGGTATGTTTGTTACAGATATTGCTTTAATAAAAGACCCAGAGTACAAGAAAATCTCAAAAAGATTTTATGAAAACCCTGAAGAATTCAATAAAGCATTTGCAAAAGCATGGTTTAAGCTTACTCATCGGGATATGGGGCCAAGGGCAACTTATCTTGGGCCAGAGATACCTGAAGAAGAATTTATTTGGCAAGACCCTATTCCAATAGTTGATTATGAGCAGGCAAACGCTAAGGAAATTGCTTCGTTAAAAACTAAAATTAAGAAATCGGACCTTACCATCGATGAGCTGGTAAGTACTGCCTGGGGAGCTGCCGCAACTTATAGAGATTCTGATCGAAGAGGTGGTGCTAATGGTGCTAGAATCGGGCTTGAGCCACAGGTAAATTGGGAGTCTAATAATCCAAAACAGTTAAGGAAAGTATTGTCTTTCTTTGAAGAATTGAAAGCCGATTTTGATACCGAAACGAAGAAAATTTCAATAGCCGACTTGATTGTGCTAGGTGGAAGTGCAGCGATTGAAAAAGCAGCTAAAAATGCTGGTTTTAATATAACTGTTCCATTTACTCCCGGTCGAGTAGATGCTAAACAGGAACAAACGGATATTGAGGGAATGGCTTTACTCGAGCCTATGGCCGATGGTTTCAGAAATTATCAAAAGACAGAGTACACACTTACTACAGAAGAGTTACTGGTTGATAAAGCTCAGTTACTTACTTTATCCGCACCTGAAATGACGGTATTGGTAGGTGGTATGCGTGCTTTGGGGGCCAATTATGATGGCTCAGAATTAGGTATATTGACTAAAAATAAAGGTTCTTTAACTAATGATTATTTCAGGAATTTACTCAGTATGGAGTATGAGTGGAAAGCAGCAGACGAGAATAAGTATATTTTTAATGGATATAAAAGAGGAACAGAGGAAAAAATATGGGAAGCAAGTAGAGCTGACCTGATTTTTGGATCTAACTCTGAACTGCGTGCTCTCGCTGAGGTATATGCAAGTGATGATGCAAAAGAACGCTTCGTGAATGATTTTATAGCTGCATGGACTAAAGTGATGAACCTTGATAGGTTCGGTGGGGACCTTACATTATAAATCACTAGCTGAATTGACATTGGTATTAAATCAATTCTAACATGTTCCCTATACCTCTTGAGAAGGAAATCTCTTTTAAAGTGGCATAGGGAACTATCTTAACAATGGATACTCATTTACCCCATTCAAGTATTAACCTGAAATCTAAAAACTTTTATACAGTACGTTATCCCGTGGAAAATAAACTCATGTACATCGGTGTGACACACAACACTGCTAACGTAAGCGAAAGAGCTTGTTTTGCATTAGATCAAACGAAAAAAAATGAATTAAAGGATATTTTAAGACAGAAATTATCTATTGATGCTCTAGTTATTATCACAACCTGTAACCGTACTGAAATTTATTTTGAATCGGAAACTACTACCCCATATGAAGTGAGAGAATTATTTATAAACTATATGGCGGGTTTTCATCAAGTAAAACTATCCAGAAAAGTGTTTATGATACTCAATGGAAGTATATACACGGCGAACCACCTTTTACGTGTAGCTAATGGCCTTAATTCTGCCGTAGTGGGAGATAAGCAAATTATCCACCAGGTAAAGGGGAGTTATTTGGAAGCTCTAAACAATGGAACCCATGGCTCTTTATTAGAAAGAGCATTTCAGGCTGTATTCAGAAGTCATAAACGAATAGCGGTGGAATCACATTATAGGCAGGGCTCCACTTCCACGGCCTATTCTGCTCTTAAAATGATGGAAGAATATTTTGGTAAAGATGGAATGCAGCATAAAAAAATGCTCATTATCGGGGCTGGTGAAATAGCTGGAGATGTTCTGAGATACTTACCTAAATTTTTGATTAAAGATATATCTATTGCCAATAGAACACTGGAAAAAGCACTACTACTTGCTAAGAGGTTCCAAATAAACACTTATGAATGGGAGCATGTAGTACAAAACAACTTTTCATCATTCGATGTGATCATTACTGCGGTGAGTAATTGTAAAGATTTGATCAATTCCGTTGAAAATCATGAAAAAAATCAATTATGGATAGATCTAGCTATGCCCTCTAATGTGAATTCAAAAATTGCTAACCAACATCACAAAATCTATAATTTAGATGATATATCAGAGCAAGTCAGCTCAATTAATGAAGAGCAGCTCAAAGCCATTCCCGTCGTAAATCAGATTATAGAGGAAGAGCTAAATGTTTTTATCCATTGGCTTAAAGACAGGAAGGTTCGCACTTTTTTAAAATGGTATAAAGAACGTACAAAACGAGATGTTCTAAATTCCATATCCGCAGGTTCATCGACGATCAGAAATGAAGTGCTACAACAATTAGTTAATAACAGGATCGATAAGCTGGTCAGGAATAAGGCCAAAATGTTTAAAGCCTTGACTTAGTTTTGTTGGTTAATGAAACTTAGGTTTCTTTTTTAGAAAGTATTCTATAAAAGCTTATGCAGTCAAAAAAAGTAATATTAATGCCTGCATTGTGAATTTTTAGAAAGATACACTTCAGGTAAAGGGCTCTATGTATGGAGTTTATCTAGTTAATTTTTACTGTCAGGCTCACCGTTTTTAAATTGTTTGAGCCTCTACATCCTTAAGCTTTTAAACGGGCGATATATCAATCTACTTTTCATCTTAACTCCAAAACTTCAGAGAAGAAAATATTTTCTTACGATCAGAGCCTAATATTAAACATCAAAAGCCAATAATTCGGGCTCCAGGTATTCTAACTTAGCTTCTTGTGAATTGAATATATCCGTTGAATAGTGAGTGAAAATCAAACTTTTAAATTCATCCTTTAATCTTGGAAACTCATTGATGAAACTTTTGAAGTCAGTTGAGTTTGATTTTAGGGTAAAGTGGTAAACTGCCTTAATGGCCGCGATAGTTAAGGTATGATTATACTTGTTTTCAGCTCCTAATTTGCTAACATAATTTTTCAAATCGCTGGGGACACTAATCAATGTATTTTCAATTCCTGAACTTATTATTCTTATCCATGCTAATCTCAAATGCGCTTCATGGTTGAATAAGTCTGGGCTTAATTCAGCGTTGGTGAACTGATTATCGAACTCTTGGTCTGTTAATTCAAAGTGAGAAATCATACGAATGCTTATTTGGTTACTACATAAAGTACATGTTCTACAAGTGGACTATCAGAAGGAACTGAAGGGTGGTTAAAAGTTCCTACTTTATTCATTCCGATCTTTTTCATTACGTTTTCGGAGGCTTTATTCTGCAGTGGGGTAAATGAATAAATGGTTGAAAGCTTCAGTTCGCTGAATCCATACTCTAAACACCTTGATGCACCTTCAGTAGCATATCCTTTACCCCATTCATCCGATTTGAGACGCCATCCTATTTCAGTGCAAGGCGTAAAATCAGCTTTAAAAGTTGCAGCGGAGATCCCTATAAAACCAATGAATGAAGAGTCTTCCAGTTTGTCAATTGCATAGAAACAGAAACTGTTATTTGCGTAACAGGATTTGAATCGTTCAACTGATATTCTTGATTCTTCTTCAGACAAAATATTTGGAAAGTATCGCATGACTTTTGGATCCCGGTTCATTTTAATGAACTCGGGGATGTCTTTCTCTCTCCAGTTTCTAAAACCTAATCTTTCTGATTTAAAGAAATACACTAATTATGTTTTTTTACAATTAAAAGTAATAAACTGAGGTCAGGTAATACCAATATGATAAATCGTTTTTCACAATGAACAACTCATCCCAACTGACTAAGCTCCATCTAACTTTTGGATTGATAGCTTCTCTTTTCGGAGCTCTCTTCTACATAGGATCAAATTTTATTGGACAAAACCCATCCCTGCTTTCATTGGGAATTACCGTAGATGTAGCCTTCCTGATCCCATTGATTTATTTTTTATTGATCAGAAAAACTGATGTGCCGAACGTAACGGTGGTTCCGATATTCTTTTTGGGCCTTTTTTTAGCTGGAAATGTAATTCCAGTAGATCATCAGGGCTTATTGGAAAATATTCGAAACTGGATGATACCGGTCGTTGAATTGGCCGTGCTGAGCATAGTTGCTTATAAAGCCATTAATCTTAGAAAAAGCTTTAAGGAAAACGGCCTTGAAACCTTGGATTTTTATGATCGCATTAAAAGCGCTTCAGGAGAGATACTTCCTTCTAAAATCAGTAATTTTTTTGCGATGGAAACAGCAACCTTCTATTATGGTTTTTTCAGCTGGAAGAAAAGAACAACCAGAGACAATGAATTTACCTATCATAAAGAAAGTGGTGTAGTCTATGTGCTTTCTACTATTATTTTTATGGTAGTCGCAGAAACTTTAATTCTTCATTTAGTCATTCAACTGTGGAGTCAAACAGTTGCTGTAATTCTAACCATTTTAAGCATTTATACGGGCTTACAATTGTTTGGAATGACCCGTTCCTTATTTTTTAGACCAATTCAACTTAACGAGGATGATCTAAAGTTGAAATTCGGAATAATGGCAGAGGCTATCATTCCCATTTCAGAGATAGAATCAATTGAGCAAACTTCAAGAGACTTTCAGGATGATGAGCAAATTAGAAACCTGTCACCGTTCGGCGAGTTGGGAGGAAGCTACAATTTTATCCTCCATCTGAAAAATGAAAGAATTCTTCATTCTCTTTATGGCATGAAGAAGAGTTTTAAAAGCATTGCCTTTCATATTGATGACCGATTAAAATTTGAGAGTCAAATACAGTCAAAGATGAAGTTGCTACGGTGCAGTTAATATCAGCGTTGTTTATTGTAGTATACGTAATGAACTATCTAAGCAGACACTTATAAAAATATAGATAGACCCATTTTGTCTGCTGAGAGATTCCAAGAAACTGGAATTGCAATTTGATCGTGTCTGCACGATTAATAACATTGCTTGTGAAGACGCAAACAGCTACAAGAAGAGCAGAAGATGCTATTCGAACCAAAAGAACTATTGGATCTAAGGAATATTCCTGCTTAATGCTTTCTTCTCCAATGCTATTGCTTTAGTAATAAGTACTTCTTCTTCTATTTTACCATGAATCCTAAGATCCAATTCAAAAACAGAAAGCTTGTTTACAAGCATTCGGAAATCAAATGAATCGGTGTGCTTTTCGGATAAAGCCTCAAGTATCTTCACAAGATTGAAAAGATCGGCTTCCAAATGATCATCGTGGTGGCAAAGAAAATCTTGCAGAGCAGTTTTTTCAACTGAAAAATTAGCAATCTGATTTTCCTGAGAGACCATCAATGATTCTATGTATGGAAACAGTTTTACCTCTTCTTCCTTTATATGACTTTCGAGATCACTTTTAAATTTTGTGAAAAAAGAGAGGAGAAACGATTGAGTCTGTGCTATCGTATGATCTGCTCTATTTAATCTTTCAATTGCCATCATGATTTCTTGTAGACTTCTAGTTTTATAAAGCTCATGAGTCCTTTTTAAATACAGTAATATTGATGGTAATGGGTAGTCAAGAAAAGTAGAGGCTTTAAAGCTATCCGGGTCATTAAAGGCACACAATAAATCAATATACAGGTCTTTTGTGATCTCAAATTTACCTAAACATTCATTGGGCTGATCGAACTGATTAAATCGGCGGGCTACCTGTCGTTCCAGAAGGTCAGGTGTTAGTTCAAAATTCATTTGCTAATCTATTTATGGATAGAACTGTTGAAGACACTCACGTATTATGTAAAAGTGAACACTTATACCTTGAAACACAATAGCAATTAATAGCTAAAAATGATCACTACCACTAGCTAATTAATAAAGAGCATCTAAAAAAATGGTATGAATTCACCCTATCTATTAGAAGCTTAGATTATAAATGAAATGTTCTGGGGTCAGGATATTTGAAATCGAACTCCAGTTCGGCTATCAACTTTGAAGACGAGATTATTCTTCCATGGGAGTCAGGTGTAGTGGCTATTGAATTATTCAGTTGAGCTTTAATAACCTCATCCTTGGCAGGATGCAATGGTGCTACCACATTATAGAGCTTATCATGTACACGATCTTCTATCATCCTTATGATTATCGAGCAGACATCATCATAATGAACGTGGTTTACGGGATCTTCCAAATTAGTAACATTATACTTGCTCAATAGTCGATTGTCTCCCATCAAGCCTCCGAGGCGAAGAACATTGGTCATGGGAAAACACTGCTTCACCTGATGCTCTATTGTATTCGCCCTAGTTGGCAGATCATCCTCGGTGAATGTATCTCTCTGTTTTGGATAAACTCCCGTAGAGCTTGCAAAGAGAAGCTGGCTATTGAAATCCCCAATAAAGGTGAAGAGATTTTCCATTTTACATTTCAATGATTCGTCGGTAGACTTCCTCAGAGAAAAAGGAATGAGTATTACAATAGCATCGAGAGCAGGAGCAGTGTCCCACTGATCCGTGATTACCTTCTTTTCTTCAGAAAAGTCAATTTTCGTAACCGAATATCCAAAAGAAGCTAGTTCATTAACAGTCTCCTGTTTTCTCGCAGTGGCATAGATACTGAATTCACTTTCCAGTCGCTGTGCCAGTTTCGATCCAAGCCATCCACATCCAATAATTCCTATTGATTTCATCTTTTAGCCAAGTTGATATGCGAGGAATAGCTATAGATAGATAAACTAATATTCTCGAGCTTTCTTAAAATTCGTTTTCCTTTAATTAATATAGACATACTTGAACCAATTCAATCTTATAGACAGTTTGACAGTGAATACACTGAAACAAATCTTTCTGAATATGACCACTAATCGTCTTAAACTTTAGAAGATAATAGTACTACTTCCTTTTTTAGCATTAACGAGTACTCCTTGTATTAGGAAGAACCAAAAATACAATCAGTATAAGAAGACCTGTTCCTGAAACAATATTACCCCAAGCAGGGTGATTACTAAATGACGTTAACCCGGTTATGATAAATACAATACCAATCCACATAAGATGTCTCTTGTTAGTTTTCATGATAGCACGCTACTCCATTTTTTATACATAGATGGAAATGCATAGAGCAAAAAGCCTATTGCTTGAAATATCCCTAGAATATCATGTTCCAAAGAACTATTTTCCACCACTATTCTAAAGCATCCGATTATTAAAAATGTGGAAGCAATAGTATTTAATAGCTTAACCCTGTCTTCATTCATATTTTTTATCTAATCGATTGAACCTCTGAATTATACTTGATGCATATTTTTTTCCTGAAGCTCTTTTAAGCTGCTTTCTAACACACTCAGATAGTCACCATATTTTTTATTTGTTAACCATTTACCCTTCGCTTCCACCAGAACGAATGAAGCATAACAGATGCCTGTTATGATCAAACTTCCCCAAATGGACGAAATTTCAAAATGTTTGAATAATGCTGCATACAATATCCAACCAAGAAAGAGTGGTACTCCGTAAGCATCGGAATAGATACTTATTCTATTAATTTTAAGTATGATATCAATAGCCTCCTGAATGGATTCTTTTAATGGTTTTGCAGAAATCTGATTCGTTTTGATCATGCGATAGCTGATTCTGTAGTTTATTGATATTCCGAGTAGTAGAGTACCCACAAGAATCATCATAATACCAACCTCTATTCCTGATAAAATACCAAGAAAGAAACTTTCTTCTGCGCTTTTGAGAATATATGCAGGAACACTTAAATAAGATGCTATTGAAGCTATCGTAGATATCAGGACTTTATAACGTATTGCCCTCAAAATCTTTGAGAACGTGGTATTCGACTGCTTTCTGATAGCATTTACCACAGATTCTTCAGGCAATTGAAACTTTTCACTCTCCTTTTCTTCCACTCTATCCCACACTTCTTTTAGATCAATGAGCTCCATTTGCTAAGGGTTTCATAAGTTTTCCAAGTTTTATCTTAATTCTGTTCATTCTTACCCTGACGTAATTGCGGGTAATACCTGTTATTTCAGCTATCTCTTCATATCCTTTCTCTTCCAGATATAGCATTACGATAGCCTTTTCAATATCATTAAGTCGCCCGATTGCGTGATGAAGTATCTTGACTTCATCATTGTGTAGTGGTCTGTCGTTTTGTTCGGTAATTCTCTCGTGTTCATCAGATAATGTCTCTTCTACAGGCTTTCTTTTCTGTTTTCGGAAATGTTGAAAAACAACATTCAGGCTGATTCTGTATATCCATGTAGAAAATTTTGACTCACCTTTGAATCCCGGATAAGCTTTCCAAAGGTGAATTAATATTTCCTGAAAAAGATCTTTACGCTGTTCCTCCTCATCGCAATAGATACGACATACCTTATGTATGATGCCCTGTACATCCATTACTTTTTCCGTGAACTCCTTTTTTATGCTACTTTTATCCAAAATCACCAGGGCTTCTGAAGCCGTATATCTGTTGGTTGCATTTATTCTTGCTCCGTTACAGAATCCGGATATTATTTTCCGCTTTTACAAAATGTACTGGGAAAACGGGGGACTTTCACTATTTTTCGAGCTATTCGATTTACTCAATCATTTTGGAATCAGCTATCTACCAATCTAAATTTACTCGGAATTGAGAAAAATTATCCTGCCAGCCGTATTGTTATTCCTCTTTTTTTCCTGCGATCAAAAACCGGAAGTTGAAAGAGAGCTCCCACAAAAGGAACAAGGTGTCGTAGAAGATTCTGTGATGGTAGTTTCAGCTCATCCTCTGGCTACAAAAGTAGGAGTAGAAGTTATGAAAGCTGGTGGAAATGCTTTCGATGCAGCCATAGCTGTAAACTTTGCATTAGCCGTAGTTTACCCCCGGGCAGGAAACCTTGGAGGCGGTGGATTTGCAGTGCTTCGAACCAAAGAAGGAGAAAACAATACTTTAGATTTCAGAGAAAAAGCCGCAATAGGTGCAGACCGTGATATGTATCTGGATGAGAACGGAAGTGTTATTGATGGATTAAGTCTTTATGGAGGCCTTGCCTCAGGCGTTCCGGGCTCGGTAGAAGGTATGATTGAATTATATGACCAATACGGAACGCTCCGCTTCGAAGAACTGATTCAGCCTGCTATTGACTTGGCAGAAAGGGGTATCGTATTAACAGAAAAAGAAGCTTCCAGCTTGAATAAGTATAAAAAAGAATTTGTCGAGAATAATTCGTACGAAATACCATTCGTTTCTGAATCACTCTGGGAAGCTAGAGATACACTATTCCAGAAAAAGATTGCAAAAACACTTCAGGAAGTAAGAGATAAAAAAAGGGCCGGGTTCTATTCTGGCTGGGTGGCCGAAGATATTGTTAATACTTTAGGGTTATCGGGGGGTATAGTTTCACTGGAAGACCTTTCTAATTATAGAAGTGAGTGGAGAGCGCCAATAACAGGTAATTTCAAAGGATACAATATTATTTCTATGCCACCACCATCGAGTGGAGGTATAGCTTTAGCACAACTACTTCAAGGGACAGAGAAGTTTGATTTTTCAAAGTTGGTACATAATTCTGCTGCCCATATACACCTAATGACGGAAATAGAGCGTAGGGTATACGCCGATAGGGCTACTTTTTTGGGAGACCCTGATTACGAAGATATCCCGCAAGATGATCTGATAAGTTTTAACTATAACGATTCCAGATTTAGTGACATAAGCCTTGAATCAAAAACACCTTCCAGCCAAATTAAAGAGGGGGAAGTGCTGGCTATTGAAAGCCATGAGACAACCCATTTTTCCATAGTGGATTCAAAAAGAAATGCCATAGCAGTAACTACTACTTTAAATGGGAATTACGGATCAAAAGTAGTGACCAAAGAAAGTGGCTTCTTTATGAACAATGAAATGGATGATTTCAGTTTGAAACCTGGTGTGCCGAATGCTTATGGGCTTGTAGGCGGAGAGGCCAATTCTATTAAAAGTGGTAAAAGAATGCTCAGTTCTATGACACCGACCATAGTTGAAAAAGATAGTGAACTTTTTATGGTGGTAGGAACACCAGGAGGCTCGACTATAATCACCAGTGTTTATCAAGCTATTGTTAATGTGATCGATTTTCAAATGACCATGCAGCAAGCGGTAAATGCGAAGAAGGTACACCATCAATGGTTACCCGATAAAATCTACATTGAAAAAGGAGCGATCTCTGAAAAGACAGCTGAAAGGCTTATTACGTTAGGCCATGAACTGCATTACTGGGATCAAATCGGAAGATTAGATTGTATTTTGGTTTTGCCAGATGGCAAACTAGAAGGAGCAGCTGATTATACCAGAAGCGATGGAAAAGCCTTGGGTTTTTAAACCTATCTCTTATCTAATTTGATTTCGAAAGAAGAGCCTACAAAATCACCTTGAGTGTTGAACTCGTATGTGCTTTCAATAGGTATCTTGTTGAGATAATAAACGTTCTTTTGAGTTTGTCCAACCCAGTTCTGTCTCGTAACACTAAAATTACGACTCCTATTCAGATTATTCGAGGAAGGAGTGAGCTTCAAGGACTCGCTTTTAAAAACACCATCGGAATAATTGACTTTATCTAACCACTTAAAATCATATTCTTTCTCTTCTAGAGACTTTTGATTCGTTATAAAACTATAACGAACCTGGCTTAAAGTAATATTTGATATAAATACTGTTACTAAGATTAGAAGTAGACTTTTCATAAAATGATAAACGAATATGAGTGTATCAAGTTTATTTTAATTTACTTGTCAAATGACTGAATTACAAGGTTGGGAGAAACTTTCTTGCCCTTGTTTCAATTTCTTCGACTTCCCGAATCATGTTGGGAATTCTTATGGTAAACTCTGTCCCTTCTCCTTCAATAGAGTGCACGTCAATATCACCATTCATCTTCTTAAGTGTTCCTTTTACAATATAAAGCCCTAATCCGGAACCTTGAGATGCTTCAGAAGCTCTAAAAAACATATTGAAGATATCAACCAAATATTCATTACTTATACCCAGCCCGTTATCTTTGACTTTAATAGAGATAAGATCCTTGTTGCAGATTATAATGATATGGACGAAAGGATTTGGTTTTTCATGGTCTGCATACCGGAAGGCATTTGAAATTAGGTTAAAGAGGATAATTTTCAGTCTTTTGACATCTGTATAAGCTTCTGCCGTATTAATTTCGAAATATACGCTTCGCTCTATGCTCTCAGTTCCCCTAATGAACTCAAACTCCTCTAAAAGCTCTTCTATAAAGGGTTTTAAATCTACCTTGGAGGCTGTAAGGTCCAAGTTTTTATTCTTGGCATAATTCACTACGTCCTGAATATACAATTCCAGCTTTTTCACGCTTTTCTCCATCATATCGAGATAAAGCATACACTCTGTGCCCCTCATATCCTTTCTGGTTATATCTATTAAACCAAGTATGGAAGTAAGAGGTGATCGGAGATCATGAGCAGCGCTATACAAAAAGCGATCTAACTCTTCGTTGAGAACTTTGAGATTGGAATTTTGCTTTTCCAGCAAAATCGATTTTTCTTCAATCTCTTCAATTTGATGACGTGTTCTCTGTAGCAAATGTTCGAATGAAGTGTATAAATTCTTTATCTCGCTGATTCTGGAATTGGGTTTGATAATTTCTGCATTCTCGTATTTTTTGGTCTTTACCGATTCCATGAATAGAGAAAGTCTATTAATAGGCTTCGTAATTCTATAACTTAAATATATGAGAAAGAGAAAACACAGGGTTACAAGACTACCCAGTATAAAATTGTAGACAATTGATACCCTGGAAAGCTCTGTTTGAGTTTGATCAAGAAGCTGCGATTCGTAATTGTTCAGCTGCTCGAAATAGCCTTTTTTTATGGCGAATAACTGACCGTATAAGCCTTCATTGGACGCTCTTCCCATTTCGTTTACGGTACCGACTAATTCATTAAATGTGTCCCTGTATTCATTCAGGAGCTCGATAGCTTCTTTATTTTTCTCATCTGGCTTTAAGCCAGAAATAATTTCTGAGGTAAGATCATTAAGTAAAGCGACATAAAGACTATCTCCACGTAGCAAATAATCCTTTTCGTGGCGCCTTAACATCAGGACGTTGGAATGTGCTATTTCTGATGAATGGTTTAATTCAATCTTATGGGCATGGTGCCTCATGCTTCCTTCCAGCCCATAATCTTCAAATCCCCTTATAAGAACCAGGATCAGAAGATTTTGGAAGGAACTTTCGTATTTAGTCAGTTGTGAGCTTATATTTTTTAATGGAGAATCTTGATCACTTCCATTTTGGGTTTCTTCGCTTAATGATAGTCTTTCAATGAGTTCATAAGACTCCTGGATAAGGCTATCATGTTCGTCGAGGTAAGAGCTTCTGACGAGTTGATGGAATTCAGCATTCTTTATTTCAAGGTTAAAGAATTCACCATCATTTTGTGTTAGGAGAAGGGATGTGCGTAGGAGACTCTGTACAATATCCTCTTTTTCCCGAATCTGATCCGTTTTTTTATTGTATTTGAAATAGACTAGAAATAAGGAAGTGACGATGATAGCCAAGAAGCAAACTGCCAATATTAGCCTCGATTTGATGCTATGCAGATTGATATCGAATGTTTTAGAACTCACTTATCCGTTTTTTCATCATCGGCATAAAACAAGGCATTTATTTCCTAATATTTTATTTAAACATCAATCTAATCTTACAACGATCTTTAGATTGATTCATTAGCCATTTTTTGATTTTAATCGACTTCAACAGATCGTCCATATAAGGCTTGTATATGTCTGGCATTATTACCTTCAATCATATTAATCTTTTCAATTTGCTCAGGAGAGGCTTCATAGATCTTTTTCATAATCGCCCAATGAACAGATTCCGTGTACGGTGGAGTTGTTAGAGAGCCTTGGTAATGATAACACCCATGGATAAAGTGTGAATGGATCAGGTCGTTAACATCGATAAAGGTTTGTTCTTTTGGATTACTATCTTGCTCTTGTTCGGGAATATAATTCAGAAATTCATCGATAAAGGCATTTCTTTCGCCTTCCTTAAATAAAGCAGCTACCACAACATAATGCGATTGACTTTCATTATCCTCTGCCTGATGAACCATATGCATTTCCATTGGGTATGTTAAACCATCAATGTGATGTTCAGAAGGGGTATGAAAATGGAACTGATGAAAAGTATAACGTTTACCTTTATATTCAATGTAGCTGTCATTATCAAAATTAACCTGTATGGTATGTCCCAGGTTAGCTACTTTCCTATTCTCGGTTTTGTTATAATGAACGGTTATTTCATGACTGCCTTCATCCAGGTTTTTAGTTACAATATTAATTGGAGATTGGATAAGGCCATGGTTCATACCCGGCAGGATATAACCTTGTTCTTTTTCAAGGAAAGCATCTGGTGCCGAAGCTGGCACCAGATTTCCGGTATCAGCTTCGTTATTTTCTTTCTTTTTATTGCTACAGCTAAAGACTGATATTAGAATAATAAGAAAAAACAGATGTTTCATAATGAAATTGTTAAGCCGTAGCTGGCTCTCTAAAGCCAACCCAATTAAACCTTTTAATGACATACTCAGGATTTGTGAAAGATGCATTTCCAGCAGGATTACCACCAGACACATGGAAATCAGAAAAACCAGCATTTTGATTTACGTAAATACCGCCAGTTAGATTAAAGGAGACTGGAGTAGCAGCAAGACTCATCTCATCAATGATCTTTTCTTTAGTATTCTGATCATTTGAATACGCCGAACAAGAAATTGCCCCATGTGTTTCGGCAAGCTCCCGGGCTAATGAAATAGATTCTTCTGTACTTTTTGTTTTGATCAATAAAGCAATCGGGCCGAAGAGTTCTTTACTATAAGCCTCTTTATCTGAAGAACTTATTTCGATGACAGCCGGAGAAGCCGTTCTAGCATCCTTAAACATAGGATTATCAATAGATTTTGACTCCAACCAAACTTTGCCACTAAGACCACCTTTATTCTCAACACGATCGCAGGTTGCTTTATTCTGGATGCTACCCAGCACAAAAGGACCAGCTTTCGGATTATCGACCAGTGCCGTAATCTGCTCTGCAAATTTTACCGCAACCTCATCGAAAGGAACAACTCCTTCAGCAGTTTTTACGCCTGACTCTGGTACAAAAATATTTTGTGGGGCAGTACACATTTGACCGGAGTACAGCGATACAGAAAAGGCAATATTGGCCAAAGCCTTATCAAGCTTGTCTGTTGAATCGATAATCACACTATTAACTCCCGTTTTCTCTGTAAATACGGCTTTATTCGGAAGCCCCTCCAGGTATGAACCAAATTCAGAGTTCCCAGTGAAGTCTATTAGCTTAACAGATGAGTGTTCGGCTAATTCTTTAGTGATAAGATTATCATAAGTATCTACAGCTAGTTGACAGATATCGGGGTTTAAGCCTGCTTCTTTTAGAACGTTTCTGATTTCTGCAACTACGATAGCGATGGGTAGAACAGCTCCCGGATGAGGTTTCATAATCGCACTGTTTCCGGTAATTAAATCTGCATATAGTCCCGGAACAGAATTCCAGGTTGGAAAAGTTGAGCAGCCGATCACAAGTCCAATTCCTTTGGCGACTGCCCTCCACTCCTTATCCAAAACTAAATTGTACTTGCCCATAGGCTTATCCCATTTAACCTCATTTGGGAACCTGCCAAGCTCTTCATAGCCCATAGCAATTGCTTCTAAAGCTCTATCTGCTGCATGGGGTCCTGATGCTTGAAAAGCCATCATATAACCTTGTCCAGTGGTATGCATGGTAGCATAAGCAATTTCAAAGAATCGATCTTTCAATCTTTCCAACGATTCTACCAGGATCCCGGCTCTCTCTTTTGCCGAAACTTTTCTCCACTGATGAAACCCACCTTCTGCTCTTTCGATTAATTCTTTAGAGCTTACTTTAGGGTACTCAATTCCTAGTTCTTTTTGAAGATATGGGGATTCTTCAACACCTACCCATTCACTGGTATCAATATCCATTTCTTCGAATTTTTTGCCCATAGAAGCCTGGAATCGCTCTCTACCGTTTTTATCTGCTTCTTCCCCATAGATTTTGGGAGATGGATGTTCAGGATACTGAGCATAAAAAGTTCGCTCATGAATAGCCTTAATGGCCTTGTTTATAATAGCGCTATGCTTGTCGTAAAAACTCATATCAATCTGGCTTGTTGTTTATTTTCGACAATATACTTTTAAAAATTCTTCCTTTGAAAAAATGAATCCACATTGTATGTAGTTTCTATGACTAAACAATGTGTCTTAAGAATCGTATATTTATCACTTGAAATTATTTTATTGAATCTAAATAAATTCATATTATTTCTGATGCTGATTTTCTTCGGTACTCAAACTGAAGGTTTGGCCCAGTACGTCCTGCCCAATGATCAATCTCTATACGATCCTGAGACAATAATCTTAAAACTGAAGAAAGCTAATCCATCCGCTTCAGGTAGATCTCTGAGCCCGGACCAACTTGCTCAAAATTTGACTTCTGATTTAGAGGGGTCTAGTTGTGTAAAAATGTTTGAAGATCCTCCGTCCGGATTGGGTTTAAGAGTCTCTAATAATTCGGAAATTGGAATTGATCGAATCTATAAAGTAAAAATCGGCAAAGGAGAGGATTTGCAGAGTGCGATCAATGAACTTTCCCTGATTGATGAGGTAGAATATGCAGAGCCTTACTTTTTGCCTAAAATGCTTGACGTACCAAATGATCCATTCGCAGATCCTAATCTTGGAACATTTCAGCAGGATTACCTTCAAATTATTCAGGCTTATCAGGCATGGGATATTACACAGGGTGATGAATCAGTTGTAATTGCAATTCTTGATTCAGGTACTGACCCAAACCACGAAGATATATCGGGGAACTTCAGTATTAATGAGGATGAAATTCCTGACAATGGAATTGATGATGATGGGGATGGCTTCATAGATAATATTATTGGGTATGATCTTGCTGACGATGATAATAATGTATTTGCCGCGGGAGATTCGCACGGAACACAGGTTACAGGAATATCATCAGCCTCCACCGATAATGGTGTAGGGATAGCAGGAGTTGGTTACAATTCAAAATTGATGATCATCAAAGTATTTACTTCTGATGGTGATTTTTTTAACATGGGCTACGAAGGGATTAAGATTGCGGCTGATCTGGGAGCGGATGTAATCAACTTATCCTGGGGCGTTGCCGGACAGTTTTTCCAGTTTGGACAGGATATGATCAATTATGCTGTTCTTGAACAAGATGCCGTAGTAGTTGCTGCCGCCGGGAATACCAATGCTGAATTAACGTTTTATCCTGCGGCATTTGATAATGTACTTTCAGTTGCAGCCTCCACTCCTGCAGATTTAAAAACCAGTTTTTCAACTTATTCTACAACAGTCGATTTAATTGCTCCCGGGCTTTCAGAATTCACAACGGATAACTCTAATAACTACCGAAACGCTCAGGGCACTTCTTTTGCTTCCCCTATGGTAGCTGGAGTTGCGGCATTGGTAAAGGCAGTAAGGCCAGATTTGAATGCGGTTCAAATTATGGAGCAAGTCAGGGTATCGGCAGATGACATTTACAGCCTTGGGAATAATCAGCTGTTTTTTGAAAGACTAGGCTTTGGAAGGTTGAATGCTTTTAGGGCAGTTTCGGATAATACTCTAAAATCTGTTCGCTTTGACAGCCTGGATATCCAGGGGTCTTTTGGTGACCTTTTCTTTAATGGTGATACTCTAGATGTAACGCTTCATCTAACAAATCATCTCTCTTCAACGGAGAATTTAGTCGTAGACATCAGTTCCGAATCAGAGTTCGTTCAGGTATTAGACGAAGCATTAAGTATCGGATCGTTAGGTACTTTGAATTCCTTTTCAAATTCAGAACCGATCAGACTATACCTGGATTCTTCAACACCTCCGGAGGAAGATATTCTAATTCGAGTGGGATATCAGGATAATAACTATTCTGATTATCAATATTTTAGTATAAAAACAGCTCCGGGAACCCTAGAAATTATTAATCCGAGAATTGAGACATCTGTAAATAGTGTAAGCCAACTCGGAGTAGGAGGTGGCTCAAATTTCCTTTTCGATGGTGACGACGTTTTAGAAAGCTCAGGTTTTATTTTGGCTAAATCCTCCGATACGGTATCTAGTAGTGCGATTAATAATTTTCAATTTTCCAGTTTCGATCAGTCTTTTGAAGTCATCAACAGCCTAAGTATCGATCAAAACGATTTTGATGAAACCGCTTTTGTTTCGGTTTTTGATGATTCCAATGACGCTATTCCACTTGGAGTTTCTGTAAGTCAGAAAGCTCGTTTCTTCAATCAAGATGCTTTTCAGAATATTCTAATTTTTGAATATGGAATCCAAAATAACTCTGATGAGCATTTGGATAGTGTCTTTGCAGGCTTTTTCTCAGATTGGGTACTTTCCAATAATGCAGACCAGGCTTTTTGGAACCCTGAAAGGGAGTACGGTTATGTGAGTTCAACGGAAAACAACCGGATTATGGGCCTTGCAGCTTTCTCTCTTCAAGAAAAAAGCTATTTCGCGATCGATAAGCTCGATTTGAATGGTAATGTAGCCGATCTCACATCTTCTTTTCTAGACGAAAACAAATTTGAATTTCTTTCCAATGGTATTTCAAAAACAAACGCAGGCCTTAATGAAGGAAATGATGTAGCGCACCTGGTAGGCACACAATTGCCAAATTTGGCTCCTGGAGAAGAGACCAAAGTGGCTTTTGCGATTTTTGGTGCAAATAGTTTAGAGGAGTTAAATGAAGCTTTTGATAATGCCAGCACCCTTTTAATACCAGAAGCAGACTTTTCCATCACACCAGATACTTTATTTCTTGGCGATGACCCTTCAAATAAAATTGAATTCAGGGACGAAAGCTCAAGCGCCATCGAATGGGATTGGGACTTTGGCAATGGATTTACCAGTCAACTTCAGAACCCAATCATATCGTTCACGGAGCCAGGAATCTACAATGTGAAACTAATTATTACCAGTGTGATTGGGTTTGTAGATAGCGTAAGTAAGCCCATTGCAGTGGTCGTAAGACCGGAACAACCCATATTTTTAGAAACGGAATTTGAGGCCTGTATAAATACTTCTTTGGGCATTGAAGCGACAAATACCAGCTCAATACGCGTATACCCTAACTCCGCTTTAATAAACCCCATTTTTCAGGGGGCATTATTTAATACAGGAATACTGCGATCGGATATAGATTACTTCATAGTTAATGTAGAAGATCAGATAGAGAGCTTACCTGTTAAAATTATAGTTGATGTAGAGGACCCGGGGCTAGAGTTTATAGCTTTCCCCGACACTTCAGACCTATCGAGCTCAACTTTGGTTAGAATCAATAACTTAAGCCCGAATATTGATCAGACAACTTTATTAGTAGAAGGAGAAAACTTCGGATCAATCAGTGATCTGACTTATGAATATCAAGGACTTTCTGAGATAAATATTGAACTGAGTGGCGAAACTTCCAATGGTTGCAGGGATACTTTAAGGCAGACTATTACCATAGAAACTTCGAATACACCTGGTATTGAACAGATCAATGCATGTCCTGACGATCTCATCACCATACGACCTTCAAATGGAACTTTTTTTAATTTCTATAGCGATGCGGATGGAGAAGCTTTACTTGGAAAAGGGAGTGCTTTAGAGGTTATAGCCACGGCTGAATTGACAGTTTTCGTTTCAGGTAATGATTTGTTCGGAGAGAGCGATTTGGTGGAGGTTCCCATATCTGTGGATGATCTTGTAGCCGGATTAGAATTCAGTACTAATCCTTTGAGTTTAAACAGTAGTAATTCAGTAGTACTGCAAAACACCTCTGAGGCCGCGGATTCCTCTTTTTGGTTCTTTAACGGTGTACTTCTCCGAAATTCAAGTGATACGACGTTAGCATTCAATACTCCTGGTACTTTTAGTTACGGTGTGATGGCTTTCAGGGGAGAAAGTTGTGTGGACACGGCTTTTCAAACCTTAGTGGTCGATTTGATCACCTCCGCTAATGAAATTATTGAGTCTAGACTTTCTATCTATCCCAATCCTGTTCAAGATTTTTTAACCGTTAAAGGAGTAGACCAACCATCTTATGGAATATTTGATTTGGCTGGAAAAGAATTTCCAGTCATTACCAATTCAGAAAATCAGATTGACGTTTCGGCTTTAAACGGCGGACTATATATTTTAGAAGTTGTTGAACAGGGACAAACAGCAAGGTTAAGGTTTATTAAAGAATTGTGAAAAAAGCCTATCGGTCAGACCGCTTGTATCGATTCGACCGATTTCTAACGAATTAAATTCACATCTCCACATTGGTTCAAAAGCATCATCAAAGAACTCATACCTGATTAATCCTTTAACCAACTATTCTCTTTAACTCTGAATCTAGTTGTTGGTAATAATACCAATAACGACACCAGTTATTAAGCTGAGGGAGCGGATAAACCGATTTAGATTTGTTAGAGATTGATCAGGTAAAAGAAAATTAAGACATCCGATATTTTCAAAATATCGGATGTCTGGTGATTGAAATAGATTCGCTGCCAATCTTAATTGAAAGAAAGCCTGAATCATTGAAAGTCAGATACCTCTGTCTTTCCTCTTAACGTATTAGAGCTACACCACCACGCTGCTCAAAAATACCATCAAAGAATTCACTCTGGAATCGCATGAAGTAACTGTAAGTTCCTGCTGGGGCATCTTCACCATTTTCAGTCTGACCATTCCATCCAAATTCTTCAAACTGCTGAAAATTATCTGAGAAAAAGACGAGTTCTCCCCAACGGCTGTAGATGAATACTTCGAAAGGCCCTGTAGGATCAATAAAACCGAAGTCTGTAGATCCCGGAGCAATGGAAAATATTCTATTTTCACCAGGCCCGGCATTTGGGCTGAAAGCATTTGGAACAATTACTCTTGGTGTACAGTCATCTTCAATAAAAAATGGGACTTCTGTGGTACAACCTGCAGCATTGGTGAATGATAAAGAATATAAGCCAGAGGCATCTATAATTGATCCCGGCAGGTCTTGAGGTAAGTTTAATACCGCACCAGCACCCGCTAGTTCCGTACTATTGAATTCCCAGATGTATTCACCTTGAGGCGCCTGCGGATCTATATCCAATGGCCTATCGGTATCCTGCGAGCAGAATAAGGTATCCGAAATAAAGATTTCTTCGGAAAGCTCAACGAATATATCCGTTGATACGGTATCGATACAAATACCCGTTGAATTCGTTATAACCACTTCATATAAACCATCTTCTGTGACCTCGAATTCACCTGAATTAGAATTCAGCTCTTCTTCGGCACCCAGAAAGAAAAGATCAAAAGTAGATACGGGATCAGAACTGTTTACAGTTAAAATAACTGGGAGGGCATTATCGCATGCTAAAGTATTTTCAATGGTATTGGTGAATTCCGGGATAACGGTCACTGAGTCCAGTGCTGAACTGAGACACCCTGTAGCTGTATTGATTACGGTAACTTCAAAAATGCCCGAGGCAGGGCCAGTTATGGTCAATGTTTGACAACCTACACCACCAGGGCAAAGGATTTGCTCTGTTTCAGCATTTCTCCAAATGTAAGATCGATTTCCAGCAGCAACCCCCACATCAGTAGCATCAACTGCGGTTAGAGTGGTAACGCCGTCACAAGGATCCTCATCTTCCATAATGCTCAATACCGGAGGTAACGAAACATTAACGGTCACAGTAATACTGGTGTCACATAACACCGGCGTGGAAGATATATCGGTAATATCTACAGTTAAATCAAAAGTAGTTGTTGGGTTCGCAGGATCTAAGTTCAGTGCATCGATATCGATTCCTGGTGCCGGTACAGTATCGTTTACCACCAGGTTTGCCGGAGACCAAGTGAAGCCAAGATTAGCTGTAGATCCGGAGTTAAAATCTATTCCCGTATCTACGTCATCGGCACAAATAAAAACTTCTTCCGGATATCCAATATCAGGCCCAGGTCCAAGTATAACGTCGAAAGTTCCTGACTGAATACAAGCACCATTTACCGGAGAAGATGTTAGTTCTACGGAGTAATTACCGATGGGTACCAGTTGGTCAAAACTTATTTGGTTACTAGCATTCGCGGAAAAAGGACCCGATGTAATGATATTTCCTGTAACCTGATCCGTAAAAATTATTACATCTATGTCCATATCGAAGGGGCCAGCTGTAGGGGGAGCAATTTGTAGTGTTGGAAAAATAGAAGGGTCACAAGTAGTTTCACTACCATCTACAAATGTAAAATCAGCATTAGAATCATCTAGATTAATATTCAACTGATTCGTACAACCACTTACGTTATCTGTGACGATTACCGAATAGCTTCCACCTGTAATGCCAGCTAAGGTGAAAGGATTCGTACTGATTGTTGAAGAAGAAGCGTCTCTCCAATCAAAGCTATAGTTTCCTCCTAATGGCGCTACATCCACGGTGACCGAGCCATCGGGGTTTCCACAAGTTGGTTGTATTGGATTTCCAGGTGCCAGGCTAATCGTGGGAATAGCAAGTATAGTCACCAGGGTGGTATCTGAATTACTACAAATACTTCCATCGAATGGGTTTTCTGAATCTACAACCAATACGTATTCAAAGTCTCCTGGCGTGGAGGTATCCACAGTAAATTGATTGGTAGTAGCTGCGGTTTGTTCGACGCCATCGATAAACCATTGGAAGCTGGTCAAAGAAGAAGGTACGTTGTTAACATCTTGAAGAATAAAACTTTCATTTTGGCAAACCCCCTGAGTTGGAGGTCCTATATCAACCTGAGGCCTGGCATCTATAACCTGAACAGAAGTATCTTTCGAACACCCTGAGGGTGCTGTGATAGATAATGTGAAAAGATTCGCGGAAGCCACCCTTATTTCCCTGGTTGTAGCACCGGTCGACCACAAATACTGGAAGCCCGGAGCATCAGGAATGCTCGGGGATAGAATAATGCTGTCACAGAATGCAGGAGTGATGGCGTCCATAGGATCTCTATTGACATCAGTAAGATCGAATGCTAAAATCTCAAAATCTGGGACTTCATCAATGGTAAAAAGCACGGTATCACCATCATAAACTTGTGCTCCATCGAAATCTGGATTCATTTCTGCACAAGGATTACTTACTTCAAAACTTAGAAAGTAACTTCCTGCAGGAAGTGCCGTTTCATATTCGGTTTCACTGCTAAATCCGATCTGGGATATTGGAAAAGGTACAAGTACAGGAGGATCAACTGAATTATCGAAAATCCTAAAACGAAACATATCTGAACTATAAGTACCGTTTCCCATGAAAGTCGTCAGGTCAGGATCAGCACAGAGGCCATCGACTGTAGCAGCGGCCATTCCCGGAGAAGTATTGATTTGCTGGGAGAAATTTGGGAGACCTAGGGTGCTTTGGCTTCCCATACTTAATTGGAAGCTTCCGTTGGTAAAAGTTGAAATCTGAGCTGAATCTTCAACAGGATTTATAACGCCTAGTGCATTTTGGCCATTGACTGCCACATAGATTTGGCCGTCTGGTCCTGCCTGGATAGCTCCGTACTCAAAACCGGCAGGAAAGTCGATATTGTTTCCAAAGTTCAGTCCATTTGTAACATCTTCTATGTATTCCCTATTTAAACTATCGATCTGAAATTCTCGAAGCCTTGAGTTTCCTCCAATGTAAGAGGCATAGAGTTTTGTTCCCCCGGGCGAAAACTCCAAACCATAGATTTGTCCCTGCGGGCCTGCATCTATTTGAGAAACGGCTTCGGTGATTTCTCCAGTATTACTATCGAAATTGAATAGCTCAATAAAATTTTGCCCACTACGTGCCAAGGCAACTGCCAGAAGATCACCAGCACCATTGAGTTTCATATAGCCTCGCCCCTCAAGTTCGGAACCAAAAGAGTGTACACTACCTGCTGCAGATATAACGGCATTTCCTATTCCCATTTCAGTGATAGGATAAGCTCTAAAGTTATTGTTCCCAAACTCGTGTGCGATTACCCAGGCATCCTGACCTACACCTCCGAAAAGTGTTAGTCGTTCTGTACTTCTTTTAAATAGAGAGACATTTTGTTCTACTACTTGTCCATTTGCAGTATCTAGTCTCATATCAACTACGGAATAGCTCAAATAATACTCGTTGGCATTATCAAAAACCTCCCTGGTCGTAAAAATGTAATAAAGTGGCTGGTCGTTAGGGAGTTGAACAATAACAGATGACTGGGCAGAGCCTGTGCTTCCTCCTAGAACCGCTGGCGTAACACCGTCAGGTCCGTTCATTATCTCATCTCTTTTGTTATAGACCGTTTGTCCGTCTGTATAAAATAAAACATCACCGTTTCGGTCTGATATACTGGAACTACCCTCCGGGGCATCGAACGCATCACTTACGCTTAATGAATCACTTGGGTCAGAAGGTGGGGGTGTGGGTATAAGCGGTTGAGGACCCATGACTCCTGGAAACATATTGAAATTAATTCCTGCTGCAGTTCCGAAGTGCCAATAATTAAATACTTGCTCTTCTTCCAGGAAGACTTCTACTTCGATTTCATCGGTTAAAACACATCCGTTGTTCAAAGTCACTGCTGCCCAATAGATCTGGGTTGTATCGGAAACTTCTATTTGAGATAAATTAAAATTTGGTTCTCCGGTACTCCATACGATCGATTGAACCCCTTCTGCTCCACCTACGGAAGGCAAAGGCGTTCCAGTCACTGGTATTGTTAAGAGTTGTCCGGGACAAATTGTAGTATCCATACCCAGGTCTACCATCGTCATTCCCGGATCAGCAACCATAAAGGTCTGGGATATCGTATCACCAGGGATTCCTGCTCGACTTAATACGGCACTTACGTTTAAGGGATCATTAACACCAGTCAGTTCAGGAATAACCAGATTAGGTCCATTGAAACCTACCGGGGCGCCATCAAAAAGCCATTGAATGGAGTCTGGTTCGGGTTGAACATCGAGGTAAAATTTCGCCTCGGTTCCTAAACATAAAGCGTTAGACCTGATCTCACCCATGAACTCCATCATGGTGCTTGGAGGACTAACTTCAGAGAATTGAACTCCCTGAAAGTCCCTTAAGGCAAAAGCAAGTGAATCGTAGCCAATGCTATCGACTACATTATTAGGTTGATTGAACCTTCCCACCAGGAATGGGCCTCCGGAGCTTTGTTGATACAAATGGTAGATACTGCTATCGGGAGCTAATCTTAGTCCGTAACTTCTGAAAAAACTTCCTCCGATCGCATTTTCAATGAAAGCGGTTGAATCGTTAGCCAGGTCAAATTGGATCACTTCACCATTTAGACCATTATCTGTGAACCTGGAAACCAATATTTTAGTACCATCAGGAGAAAACTCTGCATCAAACACGGCTGGTATCTGGCCGGACTGTCCGGCAGTATTGGCTATAACGGAATCCTGAGCAGCTAGATTAAGTTGCCCTGTTCCAGGGTTGAAATCGAAAATATGAACATTAAAATTTGGTGTTGAAGGTGCAACAGCGATCTGTTGATTTACTCTGCTGTAACTAAAATGATGAGCTTCGAACGAATTTGGTAGAGTTAAAGTAGATTCTTGGGTGAAAACACCTCCGGCATCAATTCGATAAACGACAAAATTAAGTGAAGCCTGATCCTGCACTAGTAACCAGTTCCTGGTGACAGAATCACCTGGAATAATCAACATAGCATCTGTAATAGGATCAGCCGCAGCGACAAAGTTAGCTCCGGTTAAATCTCCTAAACGGGGTTGGTTTGGTGAAAGCGTGGCATTACCTGCCAGATTCATATTCACTTCCTGCACGAAGACACCGCTTCCTGCAAGGCCGGTATTTAAAAATATATAAAAAGTACTGTCTGAACCTGGTTCAGGAGCAATACCAACAGATTGATTTCTATTTGCATCAGCCAAAGGTGGCACTAATGCCGATTGAAATACTGTGTTGGTAGCATCAAATACATTTTGCCCGTCGGTATAGAAAAAAACATTTCCACTAAATACTTCTGTGGCCACAGCTGAGCCACCAGAAGAGAATGGAATATTTTGTACGCTGTCTAAGCGGGGTACGTTGTTGGGCTGGCTGAAAAAGAGACTAAAATCACTATTCCCGAAATACCAATTGTTGTTGGTAAGCCCTTCAGGTTGCTGACCATAAGATCTTTTAGCTGAAAAAATTAAAAAAAAGGCTAACGATAAGCCTATACATAAACACCTGTTGAACATTTCAAACCTTTTAAAAATAACTTGAAGAACCTGCCGTTATTGTATTGGACGCAAAACTAATAATCGTTGCTGCAATATGACACCAGCCAATCAAGCAAACACTATAATTCATAAATCTACAGAATCTTTGTTTTCTAAATTGTCTTTTAATTTTCTATTTTGCAATGACTTGGGTATGTGTTAACCCTTATAAATAGGTGCATGATCAAATTTTTACGTGCTTTCGCTTTAATTTTTAGTTTAATCTTTTCTTGCGCCAAAGCGCAGGATCCCCAGTTTTCGCAATATTATGCTAATCCGCTTTTTTTGAATCCTGGTTTTACGGGGGCTAATCTTGAAGCCAGGGCGGGGTTGATTTACCGAAATCAGTGGCCAAGTATTGACCAGGCTAATTTTCAAACTGTAGCACTTTATGCAGATAAGTATTTTGCAGATCAGCGAAGTGGAGTAGGTTTTTTGCTCGTTAGGGATCAAGCCGGGGATATCGGATTAACCTCAACTACTTTTAATCTATCCTATTCGTATCAAATTCCAATTTCGGAAAAATTGACCTTCAGACCTGGTATTAATTTCGGGTATATAACTCAAGATCAGGACTTTTCAGAACTATTTTTTGCCAGTCAGTTTGATCCTAATTCTGGTCTTTTCGATCCTTCTTCACCGAACGGATTGGATTTAACAGGAACAGAAAGAGTTAACTCTTTTGATATAGGACTTGGTGGAGTGGTCTATGGTCCTCAATGGTGGTTCGGTTTTGCAGGGCATCACCTTAATGAACCAAGCAGGTCAATAATTGGAGATGATAACGTAAACATCGATGCGCGTTATACCTTTCATGGCGGTTATAAAATTCCTTTACGAAATATACCATTCGATAATCCCAATAATCCCAGAAGGGAATTAAGCCTTACCCCAACGGTTCAATATAAGTTCCAAGGTGATTTCGATCAGGTCGATGTTGGGATGTATTTAACTTACGAGCCGATAAATTTTGGAGTGTGGTATCGAGGTATACCAATTAAAAACGTTTCTGATCAAACGAATAGCGAGGCCATTATTGGAATGGTTGCCCTTTCAACTAATGGCGGGCTTGTGATTGGCTACAGTTACGATTACACCATATCAGATTTAGGTATTTCAAGTGGCGGAGCGCACGAACTGACGCTTACTTATAACTTTATCCTCAGAAATAGGAGAATACCTCCAAGAGAAAGAAGGATCATTCCTTGTCCGAAGATCTAAGTAAATTCTCCATCGTTTTACTTCGTCAGTTTTTAAAACTCAATATTGTTCAAAGAAGCTCAGAGCTATAGGTAATGCTATTATGTGCTCAGCGAGAAAACTGACCTAAGTGTAGATTATTTACCTAATTAGCCTGTCATTATTATTTTTACCGAATGTTTTCAGCCGATACCATCTTAATTATTCTACTTTTCATCATTTCATTTGATTTTTTTCTAGGAGAGATCCTGGAATACCTCAATTTAAAACATCAAAAGAAACCTCTTCCTAACGAGCTAGAGGGTATATATGAAGAGGAGAAATATCAGAAGTCAATTAAGTATAACGAAGCTACCACTCGGTTTTCGTTTCTGACTTCCAGTATAAGCTTCATAGCTACTTTCCTGATTATTTATTTTGGATGGTTTGGGAGTATTGACTTACTGATAAGAACTTACTTCCATAACGAAATAACGCAAGCACTAGCATTTTTCGGTCTGATCTATTTTGCAAGTGATATTTTAACTATTCCGTTTCAGCTGTATGGTACTTTCGTCATTGAGGAAAAATTTGGCTTCAATAAAACCACATATAAAACTTTTTTCGTCGATAAGATCAAAGGATATGTGCTCTCAGCGATTTTAGGAGCTGCTTTGCTTTCCATTTTAATGTTCTTAATACTCTATTTAGGAAAAGATTTTTGGATCTACTTCTGGATTGTGATCTCTCTTTTTATGCTTGTGATGAATCTTTTTTATACTTCGCTTATCCTTCCGCTTTTTAATAAACTTACCCCATTAGAGGACGGCGAGCTAAAAACAGCTATTGAAGATTATAGTAAAAAGGTAGACTTTCCGCTGACTAATATTTTCGTGATTGATGGTAGTAAGAGATCGGCTAAATCCAATGCTTTCTTTTCCGGAATGGGGAAGAAAAAGAAGATTGTTCTCTACGACACCTTGATTGAAAATCATAGCACTGAGGAACTCGTTTCTGTCTTAGCTCATGAAGTAGGTCATTATAAAAAGAAGCACATTACATGGTCTATGGTACTTTCCGTATTACAAACAGGCCTAACACTTTTTATCCTATCCAGAATGATTTTTAGTTCTGAAGTGTCTTACGCCTTGGGTTCAGACAAAACCAGTTTTCACCTCAACATACTAGCCTTTGGTATTTTGTATTCCCCATTATCCCAGATTATGGGCATATTCATGAGTATGCTGAGTAGAAAAAATGAGTATGAAGCGGATGATTTTGCCAAAACAACTTATAACGGGAAGGCATTAATTTCAGCTTTGAAAAGACTTTCCCAGGATAATCTTTCTAATCTGATGCCTCATCCCTGGTATGTATTCCTGAATTACTCACACCCTCCGTTAAAAGAACGGATTAAGGCACTGATGTAAGGTTTATTACCTGGGTAGAATAAGCTCTTCCTATAATGTTTATATTTGTTTCCCTAATAATCTAACAGTATGAGAATCTCACATCTAGTTCTGGGCTTGGCCTTTAATCTGATTATCATTTCTAATTGTACGATTGCGCAAGTATCGGGCGAGGCTAAAAAGTTAATAGAGCGTGGAGATCGTTTTTTTAAGATCAGGAATTATGCTGAAGCTATTACGAATTATAAGGAAGCCGTTGACCTTGGTGCAAACGATCCACTTACATTTTATAATCTTGGTGTAAGTTTTTATAGCCAGCAAGAGGTCAATGAAAAGATCAAAGCGATTCCTTACTTAGAGAAAGCATCTGCTTCAAAATCGGACCAGGTTCCAGAAAGAGTCCTTTTTTACCTGGGTAAAGTTTATCACATGAATAATGATATAAACCCTGCCCTCAAATCTTATGAAGATTACAAAAAAGGAATAGAGTCTTACGACACAAAAAAGATAAAAGAAGTAGATCGGGAGATTGAAATTTGTCGCAATGCATTGATGTTAATTAGTCAGTCTAGACAAATGGATATTGAGCGGATTGAAACACCCATCTCTTCCGAGTATACAGAATATAATCCTGTTGTTTCTACAGATGAGAGTGTGATGGCTTTTACAGCGCTTAGACCAAATACAGATCGGTCGGGACCGGAATTCATAGAAGAAATCTATATATCCTATAAATCAAATTCAGGGCAGTGGAGTGACCCTGAAAAAGTACCTGTAAGAACGCAATTCAATGTGGGTACGGCAGGTATTTCTGCAGATGGGCAGAATATGATCATCTTTATAGGTGGAGCTGATAATACGGGAAATTTATATACGATTGATCGGTCTTCAGGTGATTCATGGAGCGATCCGGCACCAATAGGATCACCAATTAATTCAAGATTTCTAGAAAGTACTGCCAGTATTACTCCAGATGGAAAAACCATTTATTTCGCTAGTAACAGGCCGGGTACTTATGGAGGAACTGATATTTACAGATCGAATAAATTATCAAATGGTAGTTGGGATGAACCTAAAAACCTGGGTAAGGAAGTAAATACAAAATATGATGACGACGCACCATTTATTCATCCGGATGGTAAAACGCTTTTTTTTACTTCGGAAGGACATAACTCCATGGGTGGGCGTGATATTTTTAAAACGGTGTTGTTAGGTGAAAAGTGGTCTGAACCTATCAATATGGGCTATCCTATTAATACGACTACTGATGATAATTATTTTACCCTAACCGCCGATGCTAAACGTGGGTTTTTCTCATCTGATCGTAAAGGAGGTTTGGGAGGACAAGATATTTACTCGCTCACATTACCAGAAGAAGAATTAAACATTCCGCTAACGCTTGTTAAAGGGAAAATATTAGCGGGAGAAACCTTACAGCCTGTTCCAACTAAAATTCTTGTTGTCGATAAAGAATCAGATGAAAAAATAGACTATGTATATAATCCTGATCCAGCAACTGGAAACTATTTAATCATATTTCCTCCGGGTAAAAATTATGATATGATTATTGAATCAGAAGGATATATGCCTTATACGCTTAACATCAACATTCCTAACCAGACGTATTTTTATGAGCTATTTCAGCAAATTGAACTAAAACCCATAAAACAATTCGATGTTGTGGTCGGTCAGGAAGTGACGGTAAAAAATGCCTTCTATGATACTCAGGCGCAAACTCAAAATCCAAGAGTAGCAAACGACGCTATGCTGGTACAAAATGACAGCGTTGATCTTTATGATATCATGGATCAAATCATAGCGGCGGAAGATACTACTGCCTACAATTATCTTCTTGACTTAATGTTTACCGTGAATCCGATTGAAGATGTTGATTTCGATTCTGAAAATGCTACTCAGGAATTGGCTTCAAGAACTTATTATTACGATGAAAGCACGGAAGATAAGCTGGAAAAAAGAGTTATTGAGGGTAGAACAATATTTAGTCTCCCTACATTAAAGGTCACTGAAGAACACGAAAAGAGAAAAAGTGGGAAGGACGACTATAAAGTTGACTATAACAAAAGCCTTTTAGAGCCTACTTACACCGTTTATTTTGAAACTGGTAAAAGTGAATTAAAGGAAAAATACCATAGTGATCTTAATACAGTTTTGGATGCTCTCAAAAAACATGAGGTATTGGGTGTTGAAATTTCAGGCTATGCTTCAAAAATTGGAGACGAAGATTATAATAGAAAGCTTTCAAATGAGCGAGCTGGAGAAGTATTAGATTACTTCAACTTTAAAGGTATCGTAAGAAGAAGAATAGTTGCTAAGGGCTATGGGACAACCGGGGCAACAGGAAGCTCAGAAGAAAGTCAGAAAGTAGAAATTAGGCTAGTGGATTTAAACGAAATCTGATATAAATGCTCGTAAGAATAGTAAGGATGACTTTTCGTGAAGATGCTACGGATGATTTTTTGAAAGTGTTTGAAGGCTCAAAGAATAAAATAAGGTCATTCGAAGGTTGCAACCACCTTACTTTGATGCAGGATTATAATAAGTCTAATGTTTTCATCACTTATAGCCATTGGGATCATCAATCCAATCTAAATGATTATAGAAACTCAGAGCTATTCAAAAGTGTATGGAAAGATACTAAAGCGCTTTTTTCAGATAAACCAGTTGCTTTTTCTATGAAAGAGTATTTGAAGGTTCCATAACCTTAAACTCTTTTTTGATTTCATTAAGGTTTTTGCTTTCAGCCTCGTGCTTTCGTTCCATATAGGAAATCTCATCATTTGAATTCCACAATAATACCGTAGAATTTACGGTACCATAATGGTTTTCTTTGTTGATGTGCATCGCCGAAACGGCCCTTTCCCATTCGAGAGGAATACCCGTATCAGGAAGCTCATCGTCCGAATAGATTTTAGGGTCGAACAGGTGATCAAATAATTCATCCTTATTTGGCTCTTTCTTGTGGATACTAGACTCTAACCGCTTTTTACCCATCTCAACTTTGGGCCATGGGCCATCAATTAAACTGTTGCTCAATCCGTATACCCCAGGTTCAATTTTTTGAACATCGATAGCGTAATTCGAATAATAGTATAAGTCCTCACCGTCACCAGCAAGGAGATTGAAGCCATTGTAATCATCCGCACGGTATTGTAAAGAAGATAAATAATGTTTAGGAGTTTGTGTACCCTTCAAAAAATCTAACACTAAATTTCCGCGCGTAGGAGCTTTTTCTTTAATGTTTTTAGGGTCTCTATAGTTGGTTAGGGCAGCAAATCGACCTCCTTTGGTTACACCCATCCATGTACCTCCTTCTTTTAGGTCTTTACCTGCTAATATTTCAGGGTGTTCCTTCCAAAAATGGATTCTTTCCGAAGGCCTATCGTAAAATTCGTCCCGATTTGCAGTTAGGACAAGTTTATAATCTTCATGTTTTTTCCAGGCAAAAATGATCAGACACATGTTGTAAATTGAAATTTTAAATATTTGATATCGTTTCCCAGCGCTCTAAATTTACGTTCATATCGTGTCTCTAACCCAAAATGCTCGTCTTTGAGTTCCGAATGATAAAGATCGTGTGTAAAAACTAAGTTCTTAATATCATTTCTTCGTTCTAATACCTCTAAAGAATATTCGAAGAAGCCAGAGTTATCAGTTTTTAATTTTACTGCCCCATCAGGTTCAAGTATGTTCTTGTAGATATCTAGAAATCGATTGTTCATGATACGCCGTCTCTCGTCACTAAGCTTTGGTCTTGGATCTGGAAATAAAACCCATATTTCCTGAACTTCATCTAGCGTAAAGAAACTATTTAGATCGCGTATATCTGCTCTTAAGAAAGCAACGTTTTTTAAATTTTCCTCTACAGCCTGACTGCTACCTTTCCAGATTCTATCTCCTTTCAGGTCAACTCCTATATAATTCTTCTCAGGAAAAAATCTGGCCATACCCACAGTATATTCCCCTCTTCCACATGCTAATTCCAAGTAAATAGGGCCATTATTCTTAAAATAATCTAAATTCCACTTACCTTTGATGCTATTAAACATCTTCTTTCCCTGCTCAATTACATTATCACGCTCACTAATATCAGTGAACCGTCTAAGCTTTTGTCTCAAAATAATTCTATTTTCGACACAAAAATAGGAACTCATTTTAATCCTGTTGCTCGTATACACGATATATGTATAAAACACTAAAGCTTCTACTTTTTGCCTGCTCTATATGTTTTCTATTCGTTAATCATCTTAAAGGACAAGAAGGAGAGTATATTCTAAATAATTTCAATCCTGACCCAGCCAGGATAGACTACAGGAACTACGATTTGGATTTTGATTCCAAAGGATTGTTGCACGTAGCTAATCATGATGGTATCGTCCGCTTCGATGGAAAAGTATGGGAACTTATTGAAACCCCTTCTTCTGCCTTAGCTATAATTTTCGACGATGAGAATAATCTTTTTATAGGTTCCAGAACAGGTTTTGGGAAGCTTATACTACAAGACTCTGGTAAGTATGCATATAAGCCAATACTCGAAAAGGATTACAGTGAGGACATAAGCCTGCTTGAATATTTTAACGGATACATCTATGCGGCTAACGAAAGTTACGTTTTTGTATATGATCCATTGGCGGATGAACTGAAATACGAGCTCAGTCTTCCTGAAGAAAGTATATTCTATAATATATTTTCTATAGGGGAGAAAGTTTTCGTAGACGAAGCCTTATCCGGAATAAAAAAGATTGAGGGCGATTCTTTAGTTAATTCCAGATTAATAATCCCTGACGGTGGTCTTGTGATTTTTGCTGAACAAAGCAGTAATGATTCTTCAAAATACCTTATTGGCACAACGGAGAATAATCTCTTTTTCTTAAAGGATGAAAAGTTTCAAAAGATCAATTTGTTATATAAAGACCTTGAGATACTAGGTCTAAACATTGCAAACGGAATATGGCTTTCCGAAAACAAACTTGCTGTTGGTACTAAAACGGATGGGTGTTTATTCATTGACCCTTACACTGGTGAAATTCTAAGCCATTCCAATTATTTCACTGGTCTTCCTGATAACGAGATCAACATCATGTCGGAAGATACCGATGGAGGATTATGGGTTGCGCATGAGTTTGGTTTTTCCAGAATAGCCCACAATTTACCAGTAAAAAGTTTTGCTCACTACCCGGGATTAGAAGGTAAGCCCTTATCGGTTACAAACTTTAACGATAAGATCTATTTATCAACAAGTATTGGGGTGTACTTTCTCGAAGAGATTAGAAATTATAAAGAAACGGTTTACTATGTAGAGGATAAAGTCGTTGAGGAAAATGAACTTTCGCCAGTATCTAAGCCTGCGATCAGCGAACCCCAACAAGAACGTAGAAAACAAGCTACGAATAAGAAAAATGGATTTTTTGGTTTTTTAAAAAGATCAAAAAAAGAGAAGACAGAAGCTAAAAAAGAAGAAAATGATAATAAAGGATTTTTCGGATTTCTGAAAAAGGAAGATAATGAGCGGAAAGATACGGTAGAGCTTAGCGATGAAAAAAAAGGCTTTCTAGGAGCTATTTTCGGAGGGAAAAAAGATGAAAAAGAAAGCAATGCGCCAAGGAAAAAATACAAGAGGAAAGTATTTCGAGAGCTGATCTCGGTTAATTATGAATATAAGAAAGTAGAAGGTCTATATTCCAAAAGCTATCAAATGATTGAATATAGAGACCATTTGATTGTAAATACGAATACAGGTATTTATGAAATTCAGGATACGTCAGCTGTTTTGATTAGTGATGCTGTAGGGCGTTATGTATATCATTCATCTTCTCTTGATGAATTGCTAATCCCAACAGCAGAAAATCAAATTATTTCCCTCTCACTGGTTGATGAAGTCTGGACAGAGTATAGTCCACTACCTTATTTCTCAGAGGAAATCTATCGTTTGAAAGAAGATAAAGATGGAAATTTGTGGATGACGGGATTGAACGAAGTTTTCAAGATAAGCAATCTAGGTTTGCAAAAGCCTTCAATTCAAACCCTCAGTGTTCAAAACAAAAGCTACGACCCTATTTACATCCTTAATTTTGAAGAACCTTTCTTTTTTAACAAAGCGGGTACTTTCAAATATGACTCCTTGCAATCACAGCTGATTTATGATTCTATTCAGTCAAAACGTTTTCTAAATCCTAGGAAAGTAATATCAAACCAGAACGATATGCTATGGATTAGGGATGACTCCGGTTGGAAGATGGTCAATTCTAAAATAGACCAATCTGTTTTAGAATATTTGAGTCTATTCCCGCACATAACACACTTAGAGTATTCGTCAGACGATACTAAACTTTGGATAATTACAGGGGATGATGAATTGTATTTATTAGATATAAGTGAGGTATCTGATTTTCTGACGAATAATAAAATCTTTTTGAGGAAGGTGAAAAACCAGGCGGGTGAAAGTTTGAGTAGTGTGGATCTCGAAATCCAACAGGAGAATAGTCATATTATTTTTGAGTTAGCACAGCCGGAATACTTGGGTACTACTGAGATTCAATATCAATACCAACTCAAAGGTTTGAATAAGGAATGGTCGGCATGGTCACCAAATAATCAGCTTTCATTTCATTATTTACCTCCCGGTAAATATGAACTGAGTGTTCGCAGCCGCAATACTTTTGGTCAGGTGGTAGATGGAGGGCCTTATTATTTCAAAGTGGTTCCTCCGGTATGGCAAAGGTGGTGGTTTTACTTACTCGAGATCATATTTTTTGGATCGTTACTCATTTTATCATTCCGCTTGAACAGGATAAAATCTCGTCATACAGTATTCTCAAGAGTATTAACCTTCTTTACACTCATACTGATTTTGGAGTTCATCGAAACCTTGGTAGAGTCCAAAATGAATCTGAAAAGTTCTCCGGTGCTAGATTTTTTCATAGAGGCTACAATTGCTTTTTCAATTCTTCCTGTGGAACGTATTTTGAGAAAGTTTATGTTCGACTGGAACCCTGATAGAATAAAAATATCTTCAAAAAACAAAGGCCGGACTTCCAAAGAAGATCCGGCCAACACTACAACACTGGATTGATCTGGAATCAATCAAGCACTGAGGTCTATTTCCTGAGTAGTTCCATCTGAAGTTGTTACTGTGATAATGGTATCACAAGTTCCATCCCCGTAATCAACGGTGATTATTCTTCCATTAGCACTGATTTGCTTTACACCCGATACCGGGAAGAATGTTCTGTTCGGGCCGAGTTTACATCCTCTTTGATACACGATCGGTTCGATAATAATAACTCTATATTCTATACCCCTTCTGGTTATGCCTTCGGCACTGAATTCGGAGCCTTCCGAGGCACTCATTATAATTTGATCGTTTAGTGGATTAAGCGCTCTTTCCCAGGTTCTAACACGATTTGCATTTCGAGTGGCTACATCTCCATTAAGGTAACTGATTCGAGCATCAGATATAGTTATTCTATGCATTGGAGCTTCATCAGTTGAAGCATTTAGGTTTTCAAGCGTTCTTGTACCTTCTATTTGAACACCGTTTACAGAAAAATTCTGAAGTGTCCATGTTATAGTAGAACCAGGTCTGAACCTGCTGCCATCGTAGTCAACTATAATTGTCCCACGTCTAACTCTGCCTCCAGGTCCGGGACATCCCTCTTCCGGAAATGTGATCGTAATGGTTTGACTTGCTGTGTCACGTACTATATCTGCACATAAAAAACGTGCATCCTCCTGTACCCTTCCATTAGATGCCACTTCATTATTGAATGCTACAGAACTTAGATCATCCACATCTTCATATAATGATTCCGTTTCAGCTTCGTTTTGAGCAATTTCCAACTCTTGAGATGCTGCTATTGGCGAATCTACAGTATCACTTTCATTATCACATGATGTAAAAACGAGCAAGAATGCTGTACAAACCCCAAGGGTTAATGTGATTGAACTTTTCATCTTAAAATTACTTATCATTTTCATGGCGTTTCTATTTTGTTTTCGTTTGTTCCTTAGAAGCCATACCTTACAGAAGGTTTAATCAGGGTTTTGTTTTTTTGTAGGTAAAGAATTAAAGCCTTAACATTCAGTTGTTTATGATTCAATTTTTTTCTAAGATATTTTACTTTCCCATTCTTTTTTTCATGATAGGAGAGGTTTCAGGCCAAGATGGGCTTCAACTTGCCAAACTAAAGTACAGTGGAGGTGGTGATTGGTATGCGAATAAAACGGCCCTACCTAATCTTATTGAATTTTGTAATGAAGAATTGGGAACGAACATTAACCCTTATGAAGAAGTGGTAGAAGTAAGTAGTCCATCGATCTTTCTCTACCCTTACATTTATATGACGGGTCATGGAAACATCGTTTTTTCTGATTCGGAGGCTAGGAATCTTAGAAATTATCTGGTTAGCGGAGGGTTCTTACATATTGATGATAATTATGGGCTTGATCCTTTTGTAAGATTAGAGATGAAGAAGGTGTTCCCTGAGCTCGAATTCGTAGAATTACCTTTTGACCATCCCATATACCATCAAAAGTTTGATTTTGACGAGGGCTTACCCAAAATACATGAACATGATGGTAAACCTGCTCAGGGATTTGCATTGATATATGAAGGGAGGGTAGTATGCTTCTACTCGTACGAATCTGATCTTGGAAATGGCTGGGAAGACCAAAGTGTTTATAACGATCCGCAGAAAGTACGACTGAAGGCTTTAAAAATGGGCTCAAATATCATCTCTTATGCATTTACAGCGCTTTGAACAGTGCAAAGTGTACGGTTTTGATGTAAGCGTACATAAAATACATAACTTTCAAAGGTTAAATTTCTGAAAATCAAATATTTACACCATTGGCATATCTTTTGGTTAATTTTAGATATGTTCCGTTTTTCAAAACATAAAAGCTTAATAATACAATTGACCCAACTTATTTTGGTGTTAGGTATATTGGTTTTTTCATTGGTAAAATGACTTTAAACGATTTACATATCATCCTCGAACTCTTAAAGGACTGTGAACATCCTTCGTGTTCTATTTTTGCACATAAGTTGGCAAAGAGCATGGATGTTTCTGATGACACACTGAAAGTGCTGATGGATAAACCGAAGGAAACAAAGAAAGATGAGCTTTCTACGGACGAAGAAAAGATTTCATTCCTGATAAGACTTGTACGATTCCTTAAGTCTGAAGTAGGCGCACATCAGGAAGATATTAAAATATGCCAGGAGATTGCCAGGAAAATTGGTTTTGAGGAAGGTGTTATAGCCGAATTATTCCTGCATGTTTATTCCGATCCGGCGAATATTTTAAACGAGGACTCTATCTCTTTTAAGGTTCGGCAGTACCGGATGGCTTAGGATTCCGTACGAGATAAATCAGTAGTTCAATAGTCCCAATCAAGATCAAAGAATATCCCAATAACTCAATTCCTTCTTCAGACGCATTTTTAACGGTTCTAAAATATCTTTCTTCCATTACTGTTTTCCAGAAATCGCCCCTTCCATATAACCTGGAAAAGAAAAACGTAACTAAAACCCCTGAAGTCAACAAGCCAAATCCGGAGTGATGAAACATTAGATCTGTTGAATGATAAAATCCTTTCCTGTTTTTATAAGCTAAAAAACCTAAAATTCCTCCGACTAATATGGTATAGGTCTGCCAACCTCCTGTGAAAATACCCTCTCCTAAATAGTTATTGAACTCCCTTACGAAAGCCATTGAGAAAAACGCTGCTGCCAAAAAAGCTAAGCCTCTGTGTTCTTTGCTCAATAATGCCAGTACAATGAATAGTAGTGCCGTAATCAAAACGAAAGTTTGCTGGGACGTTTCGGTCCATGATGATTCCGAAAATTTCAGATCTCCAACGGACTGTTCAGCATCTAGCATTAAAATTTGTGCTACTATTAACAGAAAAACGGCATAGAAAATAATTCTGACCAATCTGGTCCAGAACGAAAAGACTGGTTTTTGACTCATAAGAATATTTTAGGAGCAAATAAAACAAAGAAATCAATCATACGATCAGAAAAACTGACTTACGAGTAAATTTGTAAAAAGTTATAGCGTTCAAAAATGTTCACTATTGTACGAGATGGAACATTTGGAAATAGGGTTTAAAATTATTTTTTATGTAAGTATCTGATAATCAGTAATTTAAAAATATGGCACACCGATTGGAATAGGATTGATAAGATTATTAAGAAAATGAAAACAACAGCATTAATTCTGACACTGACATTAACAACTCTCAACCTTTCGATAGGTAAAGAGGAGGGCGCTAAAACTACTGGTTTCTACCAGATATCAAAAGAGGAGATGGAAATGTTATATGATATAGCAGGTATTAATTCTGAAGAAGAAACTAATAAAGATTTCACAATTAAAGTTTACAACGATGAAGGTGAGATGATCACTGAAGCTCAATATTCTTATGGAGAAGTAGTTTCCGATGATAGCTTAAATGAAATCCTTCATAAAATAGATTTTCTTTTTGAAATAGATAACGTGGCCTATTATAGGGTCAGCCAAGAGTAAATTCCGCAAGCTGTCAGGTTAAAAGTCGGTCGGGAGTGGCCGGCTTTTTTTATTCACAGGATAATCCGAGATTATAACTTTGAACATTTGAATCAGTAAAACTAAAGGCATCACCCTCACTGATCAGTAAATTATTATCGAATGATGCTAATCCATCTACTAAAAAAATAAACTGTCCGGTTTCCGTAAAGAAATCTCCATCAAAATCATTTGTAACAGGATCATAAAAGCCAATTAAAAAATCTTCTACATCAATAGCTTCTCCGAGAAAAATTTCTTCAACAGAAAAAGAATTGCTTCCTATAGCAATAAATATAATTAATCGGTCAAATGCATCACCTTGAAAGGGTAAAAATGATGGGAACTCCCTTCTTAAATCACCATAAGTTCTACAAAGAGCAAATTGAAACGTAGTCAATCTGCCATTAATACTCAAAATACCCCCACCATCATTAAAATCTGAAACATCGATAATAATACCTTCTCCTGGATCACTAAAATTAAACCCCTCTTGAGTAGCAAAATTTAAAGAACCAAGTTGAGAAAATTGACTTAAAGGAGAAAAATCAATTGGTCCAAATCCATCTAATTCTCCTACAAAAACCAAGTTTTCTAATAATGCTTCTATTTCATTTTGAAAATTAGTTTGTTCGAAAAAAAATGTGCTATCTCCTTCGTTATCAGAGCATTTGGTAAAAATGCATATTGTAAAAAAGCAATAAAGGATATAGAGGTATTTTTTCTTAAGCGTTTTCATTATCTCTAAAATACGTAACCGAGCCTGATATCTACGTTCACATTGGGGCCTAAATCAAAAGATCCGCCTCGATTAATCGGGTCTGGTTCCTCAAATCCTGGAAAATCACTATCAACTCTTTGATCTAATAAGCGGGTTACTGATGCACCAAATCCAAATTCTGCTCCCAAATATATTTTTTTTGAGAAATAATAATCCAATCCGGCGACTGCATTTAGCCCTAACCTGTAGAAGCCATTGTCATTAATGAACTTTGTATAGTTTATTTCATTATTTCCTGTCTGATCTTCTGTTCTAAACCTTGAAGTTTGTATGGCAAAATCAACTTCAAAGCCAAAATAAGGTGATAGCCTTTCGGTTCCTTTTGTATGCCATTCATAGCCAGGCCTTATATTAACAGTGACAACAGAGGTTCGATCTTTCAACTCTAATAGGTCAACATCAGGGTTTGCTTGTTGGGTAATATCGGTATCTACATCTACACCAAGAAATACATTTAGCCTGAATGCCTTTCTCTGAGAGGAAAAGAACCTCGCTCTAATTCCATTAATATCAATTGGGTTGTCTCCAAAAGGCTCAAATTGAAGCTCTAATGAGATATCTCCCGCTGAGGGCCTGAAATCAGAAGTAGTTTCTTGAGAATTTGACTCTTCTGTTTCGGAGGAGGATGAAATTGTTGCATCCTGCTCTTGGGCAAATGCAGAAAGGGAGAAGGTACTGAAAATCAGTAGTATTATTTTTTTCATTTATATAAAAATTAGGAATTAGTTTACGAAGTAATAAAGGTCACCTCTGTTAGTGAATACTACGGGAGAGGATTTAAAAAAACTCATTCGGGCTACATTTATATTAGTGTAACCAAAGTCTCCTGATGGCAATTCGACATCAAATGGCTCGAAATAAGTACCAGTAAATTTTTGATATTCAGTAGTGTTGTTGTAAGTAATGTATATATCCTCACCTGACTTGACCAAGTTGCTGTTATATGAAAAATTAGCAGCTCCGACTACGGTTTCTGTATCCAAATTAAGAACGTATAACTCCCTGTTGTTTTCGTTTAGAAAAATCTTATTGTTGGAGAATTCGGATTCAAAATCATATATATTCCCCCATGAATCCCACGAATTAGCTGCGAATTGATATCTTTTTACTACTCCATTTTCCCATTCGAGGACGTTATTGTTTTGTGTAACTATAAATAGTTTGTTTCCAGATGTAACTACTGATTGGATGTTGTACGCCAATCCATCTGTTTCATTAAAAACATTAAGTATTTCTTGAAAAGAATTTCCATTATTGGTGCTAAGGAATAATGTTGATGAAAAATCATCTGCGAATACGATGTTGCCATTTTCCATTATGGCAACCTGATTGACACTATAAGCGTTACTTGGAAGATCAATTTCATCCCACGAAGTAGTTCCTTTCTTATTCAAGTACAATTCGGTATAACTCATATAGTATATGTCTCCATTATCGCCCATTCTTACTTCTGTGTTGCCGTAGTTTTGATTAAGGTTTATAAATGACATACTACCTCTTATAAGCTCTTCCGTAGAATAAATTCCAAAGTCAGTGACGACAATAAAGCGTTCGTCATCGCTCAAAAAATTATCATCATAAACGTCAAGGAAACTGTAGTTTTGACATGATTGGAACCAGCCATTACTAATAGGCTCGTTCGCACTAGAGTTTATTTCAAATATTGTTACATCTATGCAACCATCTTTTGCTATACCACAAACATTATCAATTACACTTATTGACTGAGTAAGATCATTACATCCCAATTTCCAATCAATCCTAACTTGCCCATCATCGAAAGAAGAGTTTACAAATATTTCAGAGTCCTCATCGCTTAGTTCATAGCGTAAGTTTTTGAACAAAGGATTACCCTGAAGATCCGTCATTTCTAAAACTATTTGACCATTCAATATTTGTCCCCTGGAACCAGACAAATTTGAACCTTCAACTATTCTATATATAGTATTTCCTACAACTTTAATATTGGGATCTTCGGGTTCCGGATTATCATTATTACATCCTTGAAATAGAAATGAACCCGTAAAAATTAGGCAGGAATAAAAAAATACTTTCATAATAGCTAGATGAGATGCAAACTTATAAAACGTTTATTGTTTACCAAAAATCAGTTATATCGAAATTGACATAATATTCAGAATGCTCTTCTAATAAGAAACTGACTGAGATCATCATTACAACTGATTTATGTTTATAACTGAAATTTTTTTTTATAAAATGATTTTGTAGTTGAGATAGATAACGCGGCCTACTACAGGCTTAATCAAGAGTAAATTCCGCAAGCTGTCAGGTTAAAAGTCGGTCGGGAGTGGCCGGCTTTTTTTATGCCCTAATATTTTTGAACTTTACTAATGGACTCATCTCTTCTTACAGAACGTCTTCAGCTTCGAAAACTTCAAAAGAGTGATCTTAGCGATCTTCATACTATTCTAAGCTCACCACAGGTTGCAAAGTTTAATACCATCGGTGTGTCAGATAGCCTGGAAACTACCCAAAACCACTTCCAAAGTTACTTTTCGGAAGATGAGGAAGAATCAAAAATTTTTGGATGGAGCATTAGAACTCTAGAAGGAGAAGTGTTTCTAGGTCAGATTGGTATTAACATGGCGCCAAAGAGATATCGGAAAGCTGAAATTCATTATAGCATCTTACCGGAACACTGGGGTAAGGGTTATGCAACTGAAGCAGTTAGTAAGATTATTGCCTACTGTTTTAATACTTTAAATCTACATCGGGTTGAGGCAGGTTGTGCCGTTGACAATATAGGTTCGATAAGAGTGCTTGAAAAAACCGGAATGATTAAAGAAGGAAGAGGAAGAAAAATACTTCCGCTTAGTACGGGCTGGTCCGATAATTTTGCTTTTGCGATTCTGGAAGAAGAATTTCGCCAGGTAAAATGATTTTTAGGTTGATTTGATCCTGGTAACCAACTTAGAATACAAAGAAGGGAAGAACCTTTTCACATAAACAGCGAAGTTTTCCAAAAAACCTGCGATATAGATTTCTTCTTTATTGTTTTTGATCCCTCTGATAATTCTTTTAGCGCAATCTTCCGGACTGATACCTTTCTTATGCGCATCACCCATTTCATTTAAAGGCTCACCACTCCCTTTTAAGGAGTGATAGGTAATATTGGTTTTGATAAACCCAGGACATACCAGAAGTACTCTAATGTCTTTTTTATCCTGAACCATTTCCGCTCTAAGTGCATCATAAAATCCTTGTAAAGCATGTTTGGTTGCAGCATAGGCAGAACGCAAAGGAGTACTTACCTTACCGGCAACACTACTGGTTACGACAATGTATCCAGAGTTTCTAGACATCATTTTTGGCAGGAGATATTTCGTTAGAGCTATATTTCCAAAGTAATTGATTTCAAAAAGTCTTCGGTCTACATCAAGAATGGTTTCCTTAACTAATCCTCTTTGACTTACCCCGGCATTATTGATGAGCACATCGATCGAACCAAAAAGTTCCCAGGCTTCCTCGGTACGTTCTGAAATTTGAGTAATATCGGCAACGTCAAGGGTAAGAATTTTGATGTTATTCTGATCTCCGGAACAGGAAGATTTTACCCTTTCTAATTCTTCTTTCCTTCTGGCAGAGATAATGATCTTCGAATTAAGTTTTGCAAATTCATAAGTCAATGCTTCACCGATACCAGATGAGGCTCCTGTTATCCAGACTACTTTTTCTCTTAAGTCATTCATGAATCAAACTTAAGTTAATAAGTCAATTCGAGAAAAATTATCTACTCCGTCTTCAAAACATGTAACCAACCATTACAATTCGTTCCATCCGGAAAAGTGACGTCATAGAAATAAACTCCGCCACTTTGATCTTGTGCGTTCCAATCATTTTCATAGTTGAATTCGTCAACCAAAGTCCTTCCCCAACGGTCCGTAATAAGTACACGTGCGGAAGTATTGCTTTGTATAGTAAAGAATTCATTAAGACCATCGTTACCTGGAGTAATGACGTTGGGAACCTTGTTTTCAATGTCTAATATTGAAATCAATTTTTCTTCTGAACAAAAAGATTGGGATGCGTTCAATACAACATTGTAAATTTGCCCACTATCAGTTTCAAAACGGTGCGTTACGTCGAAATCTGTTGAAGAAGTACCATCTCCGAATTTCCATAAATATTCAGAGGCTCCTGTACTCAAATTCGTAAATTGATAATTATTGCCTCCCAGGCATGAAAAAGTAGTATCGATCATGAAATCCGTAACTATTTTAGGAATGACTTCAACCTGAACGGAATCCATAAAAATGCATCCATTCCCATCAATAGCTTCCACAAAATAGGTGATCGTAGTATCAGGGAATACGGTAGGATTAGAACTAAATGGGTTCAGTAACGATTGTTCCGGACTCCAACTATAGCTCCCGGCTCCCAAAGCGAACAGTTCTAAACTATCGCCAAAGCAAATTGTCGTATCTGGGATTAAAGAAAAGTTAGGCTCAAAAATCTGAATCGTTTCAGAAGATGAAAAGACTCCGGGACATTCATTCGTTTCCCGGGAAGTAAGGGTAACTTCAAATACTCCAACGCTCTCGTAAGTGATTAACAAAGAATCAGACAGAAAAGAATTCCTTCCGTCGCCAAAGTCCCAAGTGAATTCTTCGGAACCAATACTGGTATTGTTAAAAAGAAAAGTAAAAGGTCTACAACCCGATAGAATTCCTGGATTTAATCCATCTTCCGTATTGGTTATGAAGTCTACGTTAATGGTTGGGGTGACCTCAACAATAACGGAATCCCTAAATATACAACCGTTGCCATCTACAGCTTCAACATAATAAGTTGTAGTAGTATCGGGGAAAACAGTGGGGGAGGAGGTATTTGCATTGATAATATTGGTGTTTGGTGACCATGAATATGTACCGGCACCTTCGGCCATCAATTGTATTCGATCACCTTCACAAATGGTAGTATCATTCATGATCGTAAAGTTTGGAACAAAAACATTCAATGCTTTTCGGGCGACGTCTATTCCTCTGCAAGTATTGATATCTTCAATCGTCAGAATCACTTCATACGTCCCGGGAACGTTGTAAGTGTGCAAAATAGAATCTTCTAAATTAGAAGTAGTTCCATCGCCAAAGTCCCATGTAAAAATCTCGCCACCAATACTTCGATTCCTAAACAAAAAAGTAGCCGGAACACAACCCACATCTATACCTTCGTTAGAGCCGTCCGGGCTAAAGGTTTCAAAATCTGCCAATAATGCGGACAGATCAAATTTGAATACAACACTGTTACAATTAGGTGAATTATCCCTTTGACTGACCGCGTTAGGGGTTGTTGGAAAGTCAGTTCTGTCATTAAATCCACAACTTGCGCATACGGTTTGGTATACAATACCCCTATCATCAAACCGACTGGTTCCACCATCAACATGATCCCCGACAACTCCTGTGCCCCCAAAATAAGTAGCTGTTAAAAGTGAGCTTAGTTCTTGTCCAAGCACCATCAAATATAAATCAGAGCCGTCCGTCGTTGCTTGCTCAGCATTTTCCGTAACAGGTAGACCCCTTGTATCACCACTTGGAGGTAGAAAAGATGCATTCGGGCTTCCCCATCCACTCACGTAAATATTTCCGCATTCGTTGACTAAAAAGGCAGTTGGTGAAAAGTCCTTATTTCCGTCGCCTGAACCAACCGTAGTTGAGAGCAGGATTTCTGATAAATCGGAGGATAGCTTTTGTATATACTGACCGCTATTTGGGTTGTTATAAACACTGTCGCTAATTGGGATTGTACCATTCAATACATTACCCATTACGAAAACATCACCAGCCGGATCGAGGTCAAGAAAGTATACCTGCTCGTCTCCTTCTGAGCCAATAAATGTACTGGACATCAGGGAATTCCCATCGTTTGAAATAGCCGTTACAAAGCCATTAAGATTATTTGGTGAAGTTTCAACGGCTGCACCAGGTGTGATAGTAAAGTCCTGACTCTCGGTTGCACCTCCTATATATGTATTTAACGAGTTATCGAACCGTATTGAAAAGGCCGCATCATTTTCACTCCCTCCCAAATACGTACTCCAAATAATCTGAGAAAGGTTGGATGATAACTTAGCTACTACCCCATCAGTGACATCAGAAGATATTTTCGTATCAAACAGTCCGTTTACGATAGGAAAATCTACGGATTTTGTATTTGAAGCTATATAAATTGCACCAGTTTCATCTACAATAACATCTCCTCTAAATTGATCTCCATAATTTTGTACTATTGGATTGATTACCGGTGTTGTAGTTGACGCCAATCCTTCCAAAACACCATCGTTTTCAGACCCTCCCAAGAAAGTTGAAGCAAGTAAATTCGATCCATCTGATGACAATTTCGAAATGATGAGATCAGATCCATTGAAGTAATTCAGGTTGTTAACTGCAAGACCACTTAAGGTGTCTCCTCCTGAAAAGGTACGATCGAAAGCATTTAAGGAAGTTGGAAAGTTCGCTGAAGAGGTGGTTCCAAATATTATGAGTTCATTTTGTGCATTTACGACTATACTATGAGGAATATCAGTTCCGTTCCCACCCAAATGAGTGGCATAAAGTATATTCTCACCTGCACTGTCGTATTTTATGATCGCGATATCCTGGCCACCTTGATTGAATGTTTCATCATAAGCTCCGTCTGTTGTAGGGAAACCATTTCCGCGGACAATACCCCCACTGTAAGCATTTCCTGCTTCATCAAAAGTTGCTGTAAACCCCCAGTTATCGGCGAAGCTTCCTGAATAAGTCGAAAAAATGAGGATCGGATCTATGACCAACTCAGTCTCTCTGGTCTTTGGTAAGTCAAGGTCGAAGGCTATTTTATTTTTCTTGAAAGAATAGGAGCATTCTACCGTGGTTCTGTTTCCATCTTCGTGCTTCAAATAAGAATAAGGGATGGATTCGACAATAGGTCCTAGTGAAGTTTCAATCCTTAAATTCCCTTCATCAATAAAAATATTGTCCGCGCCAAAATATTTAACTTCAATATCTTTCACGGAAGCTTCAGGGGAAATCTTGATATCGTATTTCATCCTTCCTTGCTGGAAGTAGAACTTTAGGTCTACACCATTATAAATACCTGAATAGTTGATTTCGGAATATGACTTCACATTACTGGCCCATCTGCTTGGATCCGAACCCAGGAAATAATTAGTACTGCCATTAGAAACTTCTTTTAAGCCTTTGCAAACTGGCTTTTGGGAATTCATAAAAGACATTCGAACGGCATGATTTAGCACCTTGTGATTGGATTCTTTATGATCTAGATTATGATTGTGAAACTTTGAAGTGGCTTCAGAATCATACAGATCGTATATTATACCGTCTTCCAGTAGAAAAATACTAAGTCCGTTGTAGTCTACTCTGAAAAGTACTTTTTCATTCCACTGCCCCTTATTTTCGATAAAAACAGGCCCCTCGGCGTTGCAGGTGAGGCTGCAAAGAATAAAAAAGAGTGACAACCAAAGGGTAAAAAAAATCCTCATGCGTAAATGACCCTTAAATGAAAGACAACCTTTAGTCTATAAAGGTTGAAATTGACTAAACCTCTACTTCAAGTTTCTCAAGCATGTCCGCCAGTTCATCATAATCTTTAAAACCGGGCTCTTCTTCCTCTTCTCCTTTTAATCCGATGGCAAACACTTTTTGGTTTTCAAGTACATCATCGAGATTATCTACATTTATTCCGGATCCGACAATAATTTTATGGCGATCCGATAATTGTAAAACTTGATTAAAATGAGATAAATCCTCCTCTTCAGAGTAGAGGTAATAATTTGATTTATATTTCTCCAAGTATCCTTCCAAGGAATAACCGTTTAAAGAGTTATTATCAAAGTTGAGTATGTATTTAATCTCATCGATAGGATGTTTAAGAAGGTCTGGTTCTTTTATCTCAATGATATTAGTTTCATACTCTACGGCAATATCTTCTAATAAACTCCAGTCTTTTCCGAAATACTCAATAGCAAAATCAACTCCCGATAGCCAGGAGGTAATTTCAGAAAATTTGATTGGATCTACGTAGTCAGGGTGTTCGGGGTCTACATTAAAACCAATAAGGTCTACTCCCATCCCAGCACAATATCGTGCATCGCTTAAGTTGGTAACCGAGCTAACTTTCACCCTCGTTTTAAGTGACATATTTAGTTTTTCAAACTTTAATGAACATAAATATACTACTAACCGTTACTTTTGCAGTTTTAAAAATTCAAAATATACGAGATAAATGGCAGTTGAAGTCAAAACAGATGCAGATATAAAAAGTACTTTAGAAGACAATGAAAAAGTAGTTGTAAAATACTACGCAGACTGGTGTGGGAATTGTAGATTGTTCTCCCCTAAATTTAAGAGATTATCCAATGATGGGCGTTTTTCAGATGTCGCTTTTCTAGACGTTAACGCAGAAAATAATCCTGAATCTAGAAAGCTTGCTGGGGTAACCAATTTACCGTTTTTTGCAACTTTCAAAAATGGAGAATTGGTAGGCTGCGTTTCTGCCAGCAAAGAGGAAAAGGTCGTGGAACTTATTGAGGGATTAAGCTGATGAAAATACTAGAGATACGAAAGCTCGTTGAAAACCATACGGAAGAAGAATTACAAGTAGCGGAATTAGCTTACGAAGAAGGTAGTCTTCCAGGTTTTGAAATTGGAGGAGATAATGAAGGAGAACAATTCACTCACGTGATTGCAGCACGATGGATTTTAAATAAAATGAACGCAGATTCTTTAGTTTTTAAGGAAGCACTAAGGGCATATACTTCTAAAGTAAGAGAATCTATAAATTGTAATTAGAAAGTTAGATCTTTCTATAATTAATTAAACCAAAAGCAAGGCTTTGAACCTTGTGAGTAGAGATGAGTAGAAAAGGAAGAGTATTAGTAGCGATGAGCGGGGGCATAGATAGCTCCCTCGCAGCGGTTTTACTTCATGAACAAGGTTATGAAGTAATTGGGATGACCATGAAAACCTGGGATTATGCGTCTTCAGGTTCCAGTAAAAAAGAAACAGGCTGTTGCAGTTTGGATTCCATCAACGATGCAAGGAATATTGCGGTAAGCTTAGGTTTCCCACACTACATTCTGGATATCAGAAATGAATTTGGCGATTACGTCATTGACCATTTCACAGGAGAATATCTTGCTGGAAGGACACCAAATCCTTGTGTTTTATGCAATACCCATATCAAATGGGACGCACTTTTAAAAAGAGCTGATAATTTAAATTGCGATTACATTGCGACCGGACATTATGCCAATGTCAGGAAAGAAGATGGGCGATATGTTATTTCCAAAGGACTTGACGAAAATAAAGATCAGTCGTATGCTCTATGGGGCGTGTCTCAGGAAAGTCTAAGCAGGACTATATTCCCGTTGGGACAGTTGACCAAAGATGAGATTCGGGAGATGGCTATAGAAAGAGGTTTCGTAGAGTTGGTCAGCAAGTCAGAATCTTATGAGATCTGCTTTGTTCCTGATAATGACTACCGTGGCTTTTTAAAAAGAAGAGTCGATGGGCTGGAAGAACAAGTTAAGGGTGGAGAATTCGTATTAGAGACCGGAGAGGCCGTTGGGATACATGAAGGATATCCATTCTATACCGTTGGGCAAAGAAAGGGTCTTGGAGTTGCATTGGGCTATCCGGTTTATGTAACAGAGATTGTAAAAGAGAAAAATCAGGTCGTTCTTGGAACTTTTGACGAACTTTCCAGAGACGGTATGTACGTGAATCAATTGGTTTTAAGTAAATACAAGGACCTGAATGGCCTAAGATTGGATACTATTACCAAAGTGAGATACAACGATAAGGGTTCGCCTGCAGTCATTGAACAAGCCGGTGATGTCATGAAAGTTTTTTTTGGCAAAGGTGTTAATGCTATTGCACCAGGACAAGCTGCTGTATTTTATGAAGGCAATGATGTGATTGGTGGTGGGTGGATAAAATCAAGTTTCAGACAGAGTGCATAATGCGTAAGGGGATCGTTATACTATTAGTTTTATTCGGACTAACTTCTTGTGGTGATGGTGATCCCGAACCTTTTAATCTCGAACAAGAACTTGAGTTTTTTCCTTTACAAACAGGTTTTTTCAGAACGTATAATGTTGAAAATGTACTTTTCAGAAATACGGGTGAGGTTGATACAGTTAGATTTTTCATGAAAGAGTCCGTGGTGGATTCTTTTCCTAACGCAGAAAGTGGTTTTACCTACATTATTAATATTTCAAACAAAGAAAATTTAGAGGATCCCTGGGAAGTTGATTCAGTCTGGACAGCGAGAAGAAATACAACTAATGCTGTTCAAACAGAAGAGAATATCTCTTTTATCAAACTGGTATTTCCCTTTGAAGAAGGGGCGATATGGAATGGTAATGCTTTTAATAACATGGGGGTAGATGAGTACCGAATGGAAAATGTGGAACAGCCGATGACGCTGGATTCACTAAGTTTTGAACAAACAGTTACCGTTATTGAAAATGATTTTGAAGATGGTATAACTATTGATGATGTCAGATCTGAAACATATTCAAGTAATATCGGCTTAATACAGAGAAAACAATTATTTATTCAGTATAATACATCCGATGAGTTTCTTGGATTAGGAGTTATTGAATTTGGGAACGATTATGAGCAAAATCTAATCGAATATGGATTTGAATAAAATTTGGTACACTGTTTTTTTTTCTTTGAGCATAACTAGCCTTATTGCTCAGCAAAACAGATACTTCATTTTTTATTCAGATAAAGATAATACACCCTATAGCATAGAAAGACCATCTGAATATCTCTCAGAAAGGTCTATTCAAAGAAGGGAAAGGCAACTTCTACGCATAACTGAAGAAGACCTTCCTGTTGATCCAGCTTATGTGCAAGAAGTAAGAGATCTTGGAATTGATGTCTTTTACAACTCGAAGTGGTTAAACGGATCGGTTGTTCAAACAGATCCATCAAATATAGAAAGCGTATTAGCTCTAAATTTTGTTGATTCAGTAGCTTTTTTAGCTCCAGGGGAGAGGCTTTTGAATATTTCTTCCGATAAACGAAAGTCTAAAAGGGGCAAAAAAAAGAAAAGAACCTCTTCTGAAAGTAATGTTGAGAAATTTCAAGGTTCGTTACCTCAACTGAATATGCTTGACGTTCCTTTGATGCACAGTCAGGGATATTCAGGACAGGGAATGCTCGTAGCAGTATTCGATGGTGGATTTAGAAATTTAGAAACAGACGAAGAACTCGATCACCTCTTACAAAACGACCAGGTTCTAGATCATTTTAATTTTGTGCTTAATGATGAGTTCGTTTACGATTACAGTGAACACGGAACCCAGGTTTTATCGTGCATGGCCAGTGCTTCACCTAGTTTACTGGGGGTAGTTCCTGATGCTGAATATCTACTTTATGTTACGGAAGACGTTCGCCCTGAGCATCGGGTAGAAGAAATGAATTGGCTTTTAGCCGCTGAGCGTGCTGATAGTATTGGAGTAGATGTGATCAATTCTTCCGTAGGGTATGTGGATTTTGATGATCCTTCGATGACCTATTCTTTTGAAGATTTCGATGGCCAAAGCATCTTGGTTACGATAGCTGCGGAAAAGGCTTTTGCCAAAGGAATTATTACAGTTTGCAGTGCAGGAAATGAAAGAGGTTTTGGAGGTTGGGATGGGATCACCGGACCTGCTGATGGTGAAAACGTTATTGCAGTCGGGGCCATTACTCAAGATACTTTATTGGCTAATTTTAGCTCTATGGGCCCAACTTTTGACGGAAGGATTAAGCCGGATGTGATAGCCATGGGTGTAAGAACGATCGTTTCTAGGGGAGCTGGAATTACAACTAATAACGGAACTTCCTTCGCATCTCCTCTGGTAGCAGGCTTAGTCGCTGGCTACTGGCAGTCAGAGAGAGAACTAAGTGCTTTTGAAGTTGTGGAATCTATTAGAAACTCTGGTCATATCTTCAATACCAATCAGGTCAATGATTTATATGGCTTCGGAATACCTAGTTTTTCAAGACTGAATAATGGAGCAATCCCTGTAAATGATGTGATTACTTCAATAGGAGAAGGGTTTGAGACAGAGGTTAAAATTTACCCCAATCCTTTAGATAATACGGAACTCTATATTTCTCCGGGTTCTTATTTTTCCAATTCAGAATTGAGAGTAAGTATTTTCGATTTGAATGGACAGATACAACTTGACCTTATCGAAAGATTGCAAATCAGTGATCCGATCATAATTGATACCATAGACCTTACCCAAGGCACCTATGTTCTTAATATTGCTGATGGAGAGCGAGAGTTTAGCACTCGCATCATAAAAAAATAAGTTCTTTCCTTAGCTTTGTTCTAATAGTTAAAGTTGCTTATGTCTTTGATAATATCCCCGTCTATTCTAGCGTCTGATTTTGCTAACCTCCAGAGTGAGGTTGAAATGCTTAATAAAAGTCAATCAGACTGGATACATGTAGATGTAATGGATGGAAGGTTTGTACCCAATATTTCTTTTGGCTTTCCAGTGATGAAAGCTATAAAAAAACATGCTAAGAAACCGTTGGACGTTCATTTGATGATTGAGGATCCGGATCAGTATATTGAAGAGTTTAAAAACTCAGGAGCAGATACTATTTCAGTTCACTATGAAGCGTGTCCGCATTTGCACCGTTCTATTCAATTGATTAAGTCCTTTGGATGTAAAGCCGGTGTAGCTATTAATCCCCACACTTCCATTTCCTTATTGGAAGATATTATAAAAGATGCAGACCTGGTTTGTCTGATGTCGGTAAATCCTGGTTTCGGAGGTCAGAAGTTCATTGAGAATACTTATGCTAAAACAGCAGATTTAAAAGAGCTCATTCAGAAAAAAGATTCCGATTGCCTAATAGAAATTGATGGCGGAGTAAATCAAGAAAACGCTCCTAAATTAAAAGAAGCTGGTGCTGATGTTTTAGTGGCTGGAAGCTTCGTGTTTAATTCTTCTGAACCTATAGAGACTATAAAAGCCTTAAAATCCGTTTGATTAGAGTTGATCAGATCAGATGGCTCGAATCACGCTTTTCATTTTTTTATTACTCCCTTTTCTTTTAAAAGCTCAAAAAGAGCAGCTTTCCGGAAAAATCATAAATAAAAGTGGAGGTCCCATTGAAGGGGCTTCCATTGTAAGCGATCAGGGATATTCCGCTTTTTCAGAGAGCGATGGCTCCTTTTCAATAGACTTCCGAGTAGCCGATAGTGTGATACTTCGATTTTCGCATGTAGGATTCAAAAAGGTAGATAAACTTGTATACAAAGTCGATTTTTCCTCCGCAATAACCATGATCATGGAAGAACAGCAACGTGTGCTTGATGAAGTAGAAATTGAAGATGAGCTTTCGAAGGAAAGAGAGCAAGTCAGCGTTACTGAAATCGATGCATATAGTGCTCAAAACTATACATCCGCTTTTGGTGAGTTTAATTCCATATTAGGATCATTGCCCGGAGTTTTTATTAATAATGAGCTATCCTCTCAGTACAGCGTGAGGGGTGGGAATTTCGATGAAAACTTAGTTTATGTAAATGGAATCCCTGTTTATAGACCTTTTCTCATAAGAGCTGGCCAACAGGAAGGCCTCAGTTTTATAAACCCTGACCTGGTAGAAAAAGTAGAGTTTTCAGCTGGGGGATGGCAACCCAAATATGGAGACAAGCTTTCCAGTGTTCTTTCTGTAGAATATAAGAAGCCAAAGGAATTTAGAGGCTCGGGAACGATAGGTTTACTTGGTGGTAGTGCTCATTTGGAAGGAACAGCTAATGACAGACTGAGTTATATTATAGGATTCAGAAGAAAAAGTGCGCGTTACCTACTTAATACGTTAGAAACGGATGGTGAATATTTACCAACCTTTACCGACCTGCAATCGTCAATAAACTATAGATTGTCTAATCGTACAGAACTAGGTGCACTATTCAATTTTTCCAGAAACAGTTATTTAGTTACGCCGGAAAGCAGGGTTACCGACTTCGGTACACTCCAACAGTCACTTCGGCTATTTGTATCGTTCGTAGGACAGGAAATTCTGGAATACGATACATTTCAGGGCGGTACACGATTAACACATCAGTTTTCAGATAAGCTAAAAACCAATTTCATAATATCTGCATTAACCACTCGGGAGCGGGAATTTCAAGATACAGAGGGGGCTTACAGACTGTGCGATGTAAATGTTGTCCCAGGTACGCCTAGCTTTGATCAGTGTATTGTAGACCGTGGAGTTGGGTCTTTTTTTGATTCAGGGAGAAATATTCTTGAAGCACAAGCCTATTCTATCTCTTCTAATTCAAGCCTTCTTATTGACGACTCAAATGAAATCCAATTCGGAGCTACTTATTCCTATGAAGATATCGAAGATCAGCTAAATGAATTTTCTTTCCTTGATTCTGCGGGCTTCGTTTTACTAAATCCAGATGAAAATATCGAAAGCGACCTTTCCCTCAGTTCGAGTAGGGTAGAGGGATTCGTCCAACATACTTTTAGGCCTTCATCTTCATTCACTGCAACTTATGGTGTACGATTTAATTGGTGGAATGTGAATAATGAGTTGTTAGTAAGTCCCAGATTACAATTGTTTTATAGTCCTGTCGGTAATGATCGCATCGCATTTAAAGGAGCTGTTGGACTCTATCAACAACCTCCTTTCTATAGGGAATTGAGAGACCGACAAGGTGTAATAAACTGGGATGTGGAAGCGCAAAAGTCAGTTCATGCTATAGCTGGCCTTGATTATTACTTTCAAGCCTGGGGCAGAGATTTCAAGCTAACTACAGAAGCGTATTATAAGTATCTGTGGGACGTTAATGCTTACGATATCGATGATGTAAGAATTAGGTATTTTGCCAATAACCTGGCTACTGCTTTTGCCAGAGGTATTGATATAAGATTGAATGGTCAATTCATTCCCGGTACCGAATCCTGGTTTAGTCTGGGCATACTGGACACTCAGGAAGACATTGCTGAGGACAGTAGAGGTAATGTCAGAAGACCTTCTGATCAAACCATTAATTTGGGAATAAACTTTGAGGATCATTTCGCAAACGATCCATCATTCCGTGTGAATTTAGCATTATTGTTTGGTAGCGGCCTGCCATTTAGTCCGCCTAGGAACGACGAACTACGTAACAGTTTTAATGGTGAAACTTATAGGCGTGTAGACCTGGCATTTTCAAAAATCTGGAGTTTGACAAAGCGTTCGAAGATTTTTAATACCGTAAGCGCAAGACTGGAAATATTAAACTTATTAGGTGCTAGTAACACCATTTCATATCTATGGATACAAGACGTTAGTAGTAACTTCTTTGCAGTACCAAATTCTCTATCGGCACGCTTTTTGAATCTTAAGCTTAGAATAGATTTTTGAAGTATTTCTGATCTAGATGATCTAAAATCTGTTAAATTGAACGTAAACAAACGAAGATGAAAACCTTAAACAAATTATTGATTATAGCTCTAGTAGCTTCATTGGCCTTATCATGCAGTAGAAAAGTAAGTAGGGTAAGCCCGGATGAGCAAATAGACCTGAGTGGAAGATGGAATGACGTGGACTCGCGAAAAGTAGCCAATAGTACGGTACAACAATTTTTAAATAGCCCGAGATATCAGTCTTATTCCAGCGATTTAGGAAAAACTCCTGCTATTATAGTAGGCTACATTAAAAACAAGACTAGCGAACATATTGATTCTGACAATTATATTAAGAAGTTCGAATTAGAGATTTTCAATTCTGGATTAGCGGATTTGGTAGAATCTCCTGAATTCAGAGAAAAACTAAGGCAAGAAAGAGCAGAGCAACAAGAATTCTCCTCTCCGGAAACCACTGCTCAATGGGGTAAGGAATACGGTGCTGACTTAATGTTGTTCGGTACTATGACGGCCGAGACTGATGTTTTTAAGAAAAAGAAAGTGGTTAATTACATCACCACACTTTACCTCACTGATTTGGAGACCAATAAAAGGGTATGGTACGGTCAGGAAGAGATTAAGAAATACATAACGAACTGATTTAGTGTGTACAGAACTCGGCTATAGCCAATGCTGGCTGAGTTCTTCTTTATCCTCATTAACTATTGAAAAAAAATTGAGGATATTTATGTGATCTTATCAAAAATCTAAAAAACCAATTTTGAACCTCATTATAAGGAGTATCTACATTCTATTATTGCTCCTGTTAACCTATTCTTGTGCTTCATACTATGAGTTGAATTATGAATTCAACAGAAGCTTTGAGAATGGTAATCTTCAGCAGGCCGATGAGGTGTTAGCTGATAATAAGAAGGCAAAAAAAGGTAAGAACAGGCTACTCTATTATATGAATAGGGGAGTAGCCAATTCACTTCTCGGCGATTATAATGAAAGTAATAGACTTCTGGAAAAGGCTTATATAATTGCTGAAGATCTTCAAACGAATTATTTACAAGAAGCATTCTCTTACTTATCTAATCCCGGTTTTGTAACCTACAAAGGGGAAGACCACGAGATACTCTTCATCCATTATTATAAAGCATTAAACTTTATGAAGCTGAATGATTTTGATGATGCTTTGGTAGAAGTCCGGAGAATGGATATTAAAATCAGAGAACTTCAAACTAAATACAAAAGTGATTCAAAATATCAGGATGATGCTTTTATTCACCTGTTGATGGGACTTGTGTACGATGCTTCTAAAGATTATAACAATGCTTTTATCGCTTATAGGAATTCCTACAATGTGTATAAAGATTATTATAAGGAGAATTTCAACCTCGATGCCCCTGAACAACTCAAATTCGATCTTCTAAGAACGGCTTACTTAACCGGGTTTTACGATGAAGTTGCTTATTACGAAAAAGAGTTTGATAAAAAATACGATCACGTTCCTGGAGATGGTACGGAAGTGTTGTTATTCTGGAACAACGGACTTGGGCCGGTAAAATCACAATGGTCGATAAATTTCGCTGCTGTAAAGGGAGCAGGTGGCGCAATTGTATTTGAAAATGCAGAATACGGTTACAGCTTCCCTTTTATCTGGGGTGATCATCGGGATCAAAACGAAAACGTTGGCTTTGACGATATTAGCGTTACAAGGGTTGCATTCCCTAAATACGTAGAACGACCGCCACTTTTCAATGATGCTACCGTTAATTTTAAGGGCAGTGAGTATCCTCTGGAATTAGCTGAAAACGTTAATGGAGTGGCTTTTAAAGTACTTCAACAACGATTTTTGCTGGAAATGGGGAAATCTCTAATTCGCGTAGCCATTAAAAAGGCTGCGGAGAAGAAATTAAGAGATGAGAATGAAGCCCTTGGTACGGTCCTTAGTCTCGTAAATGCAGCATCAGAAAAGGCTGATACCAGAAACTGGCAAACTATTCCTCACAGTATTTATTACACCCGTGTACCCATGGAAGTAGAAGGTAAAGATCAAAAGAAACTTTACCTGAAGTTGAATTCGGCTAAGGGTAAACAGTACAACCAGGTCAACGAGATAAATATTGAAGTGAAACAGGGTGAAACAGCAGTACATACCTTTCATTCCCTGGAAATATCTCCTGATTACAATGGAATAAGCCGGTTTTAAGAGCTTGTTTTTCTCAAAACCTTTCAAGCTTGTTTCCTGCATTCGATTAGGCTTTTCTTTTTAGAGTGATCTTTTAAATCATTACTTTTTCAGGGCGTTTTGTAAAATTGACGTCTTTTAATTATGGATTCATTGATCTATGTGCTGTTTACTATCACAGTATCTGTCATCTTACTTGTTATTCTATCAAGCAGGTATAAGGTACATCCGTTTTTATCCTTAATTGTAGCCAGTCTGATCGTTGGGTTTGCCAACGGGTTAGATGGAAACATCATATTGAAGCTTATTACTTCGGGCTTTGGATCAATACTTTCTCAGATCGGTTTATTGGTTGTTTTTGGGACGATTTTAGGTGTGCTGTTAGAGCGGTCAGGAGCCTTGTTTTCAATAGCAAATTTCGTATCTCATAAATTATCAAGAGATCAATCGTTTGGAGCTATGACAATTCTTGGTGCTGTTGTCAGTATTCCCGTCTTTTGTGATTCTGGTTTTATCATTCTTTCCAGAATGAGCCAACTTCTCGGGCAAAAAAGAAATGTATCTCCAATATCGATGAGTCTTTCTCTTGCTGCTGGGCTTTATACCACACATACATTAGTACCCCCAACACCAGGCCCCATTGCTGTAACAGCAAATCTCGGGATTGCTGATCATTTAGGAACGGTTATTTTAATGGGATTAATTACGTCTATTCCTGTCCTCTTCATCAGTTCCAAAGCAGCAGCTTTTTTTGGAAAACGAATAGCGTTTAAAGAGAGTAATGTTGTTGCTGATGATAAAGTGCCTAAGCATTCTTTTGTAAAAAGTATATTTCCTATAGCACTTCCGATAGTATTAATTGCTTTGGGGTCACTAATTTCGTTCTTGTATCCAGAATTAGGTAAGGGACATTTCTTATTCTTTGTAACCCATCCTGTAATGGCCTTATTAATCAGTTGTATTCTGGCTATGCTTATTTTTTCGGGCAATTTGAGATTAGAAGGGGAGGGAGCGCTTGTGAAAGAGGCTATTGTTCAGGCTGGGCCAATCTTATTGATTACAGGTGCTGGCGGTGCTTTCGGAACAGTTCTGAAAGGTACAGCACTTTCAAACCTACTTTCCGAACAATTTGTAAATATTCAGGGAGGTCTGTTTTTGCTTATTTTCGTCGGCTTTTTACTTTCCGCTTTGCTAAAAACGGCACAAGGATCAAGTACTTCAGCACTGGTGATCAGTAGTGCCCTATTAGCTCCAATAGCAGTCAATTTAGGGGTCAATGACGTTATACAACTTTCGCTCTTAACGATGGGAATAGGAGGAGGTGCTATGACCGTTTCGCATTCCAACGATTCCTATTTCTGGGTAGTCACTCAATTTAGTAATATGAATATGGAGCAAGGTTATAAAACATTTACTTTGCTAACGCTTATACAGGGCTTATCCACTTTGGCGATCGTTCTTGTAATGGCAATTCTAGTGACGATAGTATTATGACGTTAAAGCAAAATTTTCTTCAGGAACCATCGGATGTAACTCTTGAATTCATAAAAGCTTGGAATGAAAGAGATCCGGATCGACTTGCCAGCTTATTTACAGAGGATGCGGAGTTCGTAAATGTTGTGGGTTTATGGTGGCATAACCGTCAGGATATATGGAAAGCTCATGATTATGGATTGAAATTAATTTTCAATAACTCTAAACTGGAGTTACGGAAATCTATTTTAAAAATGGTAGGAGATAAGGTTGCTGTAGTTCATGCCCGAATGAAACTAAGCGGACAAACAGCCGCATATGGCATTGATAAGCCTTTAAGCCGTCAGAATATATTTAGTTTCGTAATGCATAGGACTTCCAAAGGCTGGGTTTGTGTTAGCGCACATAACACCGACATTGTGCCAGGCAAAGAAACAAACCTGGTTGATGAAAGCAGAAAAATGAGTGCTGTTGATTACCGGAAAGAATAGAAAAGGATTTTTAATTTCATCAGGTTCAATATTCTCATTTATTCAAATTCTTCAAAACATACTTTTGCGAGAGTCATTTTAAGCCTTAAAAAATTATGAGTTTAAACAAGTAATGACTTAATTCGGGGTTAATTGTATCAAAAAAGAATAGAGAAGTATGAAGAGAGTTTATTTTTTACTTAGTGGAATACTGATGTTCAGTTTCCTAAGTCAAGCGCAGGAAGAAGATCCCATTTCAGATGAGGAGTTAAAAAAATATGCATTGGTGATGGATTTCGCTGATGTTGAAAAGAAAAAGCTACAAGATTCTTACAATGAACTTATTCAATCCCATGAGCTAATGGATGGGGGCAAGAGATTTGTAGAAATAAAAGAGGCTAAAGGAGATGAGGCCAAAATGGAAGAGCTTGCTATCACAGAAGAAGAGTTAGCTGCCTACGAAGAAATCGAAGCTAAGAATGAGGAGAATATTGCAACTTTTAAAGAGGCTTATACTGCAAAAATTAAAGACAAAGAGGTTTTAGGAGCTGGTATTTATAATAGCGTGAGAAAGGCTTTGAAATCCGATGAGGAGTTGAAAACCAGATATGAGGCTATTATCACCGAAATCCAGGAAGAAAGAACTGCATTAGCGGAAGAAATTGAATCTGAAACTCAAGAGGTAGAAGGAGGAAATTAAGTTTGATTAGGTCAGTTAAAGTGCTTAGCTGACCTGATTTTTTAGTCCAAATTACGGATGAAGCGCGCTACTTTGCTGCTTTCTATTAAAGCCAAAGGCCCTTCGTAAACGCCGGCATCGCCTCCAATATCAAACACACGGATAGCAATAGTCCAATCATCACGGTCATTAAGGTTCAACCTGTCAAGAGGGTAAATTCTGTAGGTTTGCCATGAACCACTTCTCCCCAATCTTTTTCCATCGTCGGTTGTGCCAACGAATTTCCCATTAATGAAGGTTTGATCGAAATCATCGATTTTTCCAAGGAGTAAAGTGAGATCTTTTCCTCTTAGATTTTCAGGGACTTTAATGGTTTTTCTATACCAGAAAATCGATTCATAATCACTTTTCCAAAACCAATACGATTCCTTTTTTACTTTACAGAAGGAAGGTAAAACCTGGCTTGACCAGCCCGAGTCATCATAATATTTTTCGGACCATTCTTCTTCATCGCCTTCTCTAAATTTCCAGACTCCTTCCAACACAAAAAGATCATCAGGAGAATAATTGGTGGTGTACAATCCTATCCTTCCATTGATGATTCCACCACCATGGACAACATCATAGATTTTAACGGAGATGACATTTCTACCCTTTTTCAGAACGCTTTCAGGGATGGGGTAAAGCCTTAGAGCATTATATGCTGTATTGAAGTCAGGAGGAAAAGAGCCGGAAAAGCCAATCAATTCACCATTGAGATAAACTTCATCGACATCATCAATGTAACCAAGGTTCAAGTATAAGTTTTGATCAACATCTAAATCACTGGAGTTGAATTCAGTACGGTACCAGGCATAGCCATCGTAACCGTTAAAGCCCTCATCCTCCCACGCTGAAGGAACCCTAATGTATTCCCAGTTGGAGTCATCATAATCTGGGTCTGCCCAGCTCATGCTATTTCCAATGTTGAATTTCCAATCGCCTCTTAAACTGAGTACCCTTCTATAATTATCTAATTGTGCGAATAGCTGTGTTCCGGTTGAGAAAAACAGTAGAGCGATAAAAAATCGGTTTAACATACTTCTTTTTAAAAAAGGACTCACCGAAAAATTCGGGAGCCCCTTCGTTTATATGAATAGTTAATCAAATATACTTCCTAAGCGAAAGCTTGTTGTCAGAAGCAGGTAATGAGTTGTAAAAAAATGTCAAAGGATTGAATTTATTTAAAATTACTCCATATCGTTTTCAAGAATTGTAAATTTTAAGCTTCTGTAATTAATTTTATTAACGCTTTTCTAACACCTGAACCCATGGGAGAACTGATTATCCACCATTCCATTTCTGATCTTTATAAAGCTTTGGGGCTGCCAATCGAACAGGAAATGGATTTCACGATTCATTTCTTACCGGATATTCATCCTGAAGTTCCCTTTAAATCTCCGGTATTCCGGGCTAATTATTACTCTTTTGTTTTCGTGAAAGAAGGTAAAGGATCCTATACAACGGATAATAAGACTTTTAAAACTGAGCCAGGTACAATCTATTTTACGAACCCGGGTCATATAAAGGCTTTTCATCTGGAAGAATTGCGCAATGCTTACATCATTACACTGACGGAGTCTTTTTTGAAAGAGCAGGTTCATGATAAAGTTTTTGAAGAGTTTCCCTTTTTGCTGGCTGAAACGGTTAAACCCAGAGTTCTCGAGCCAGATCAGTTTTTAGAGTTTGAAGAGTTATATCTACAGATTTTTAAAGAATATCATTCCAAATCCTCATTTAAATTCAGGATCATAGGAAATCTCTTTGTGGTTTTACTTCTAAAAATTAAAGAGCAGTTTTGGGTGAACTTCGACCCCATTGAAGAAGGGGACAGATACTCTCAAATTGTAAAGTCTTTTAAAAAGGATCTTGAAAAGCATTACAGGAATTTGAGTAATGGAGATGCTGAATACCAGTTTCAGGTTCAGGATTATGCTCAATCTCAAAATCTTCACCCAAATTACCTGAGCAATGTCATTAAAAGCAAAACGGGCCAATCGGTAAATACCTGGATAAAGGAAAAAACACTTGCAGAAGCAAAAACATTACTTCAGAAAACATCAATGACTTCGAAAGAAATAGGATACCGATTGGGGTTTTCGGAGCCAACTCATTTCAGCAGTTACTTCAAAAAATATACTGGAAACACACCGATAGCTTTTAGAAAAGGCTGATTTTAGTCCTGATCTTAGAAATCTGCCATTTTACCTTTAGTATTTACCATACCCGGGAGGTCTGATATAGCGTCTTTTGTAGTGTAATCAATTTGAAAACAATAAACATTAAAAAGATGAACAGGCAATTGGAAAACAAAATAGCATTAGTAACCGGAGGAAGTAGAGGTTTAGGAAAAGTAGAAGCTCTTAAACTAGCAGAGTATGGAAGTGATGTAATACTCACCTATAGAACTAAGAAAGAAGAGGCAGAACAAACGGTATCTGAAATTGAATCCCAAGGTCAAAAAGCTGTTGCGCTGGAATTAGACGTTTCAGATTCTAAAAGTTTTGAAAGCTTTTTCGAAGAAGTTTCTGAATTACTTGAGGAGAGATGGGAAAGAAAAACTTTTGATTTTTTGATCAATAATGCGGGGATAGATTCATGGGGAATGATCTCTGACCTTTCCGAAGAAGCATTTGATCAATTGAGCAATGTGCATTTGAAAGGAACTTTCTTTCTAACCCAAAAGGCTTTACCATTACTTTCAGATGGTGGTAGGATAATTAATACCAGTACCGGTCTCGCAAGATTTAGCATTCCTGGCTATGGAGCTTATGCAGCTATGAAAAGTGCTGTGGAGACGTTTACAAGATATCTCGCCAAGGAGCTAGGCTCAAGAGGGATAACAGCAAATGTGGTTGCCCCGGGTGCTATTGAAACGGATTTTACAGCACCAGCTTTTGAAGCAAACCCTCAAATGAAAGAAATCATAGCGAGCCAGACAGCATTAGGTAGGGTAGGACTTCCTGAAGATATCGGTGGAGTTGTAGCTTTCTTATGTTCTGAGGATGCCCGCTGGATAAATGCTCAACGAATTGAAGCTTCGGGTGGAATGTTTCTTTAGTCGTTGAACTAACTCTTATCCTGAAGATAAAAAGGGTGCTTGATTGCAGGCACCCTTTTTATTTGTAAAAACTCTGTAATTGAACTTTCCTTTGTTGGATCGCCCAAAACCGATAATTCTAATTTTCAAGCTTTTTCAATAGCATTTCTGCCACCAATTCTGATGACGCAGGATTTTGGCCAGTAACCAATAATCCATCTTCTAAGGCATAAGCACTCCAGTCCTTTCCTTTTGAATAAATACCTCCTTTTTCGGCCAACATATCTTCAACTAAAAAGGGTACTACATCTGTTAACTGTACCGCTTCCTCCTCAGTATTCGAAAAACCCGTAACTTTTTTTCCATCTACTATTGGGTTCCCGTCTGTTTTTTTGGCGTTTTTGAAAATAGCAGGAGCATGGCATACTGCTGCTATGGGTTTATCGTCTTTATAGAACTCTTCAATTAAACCAATGGAGTTTTCATCCTCAGAAAGGTCCCACAGAGGGCCATGTCCACCCGGGTAAAATATGGCATCATAATCATCCGCATTTACTTCGGATAACTTATGAGTATTGGCCAGTATACTTTGTGTCTCCTCATCATCATTAAACCGTTTTGTTGATGGAGTCTGGAAATCTTCCAGTTCGCTTTTAGGATCAATTGGAGGCTGTCCGCCTATAGGAGAAGCCAGGGTAACATCAACTCCTTTATCTTTTAAAAAGTAGTAGGGTGCTGCAAATTCTTCCACCCAGAATCCTGTCTTCTCACCTGTGTTTCCAAGCTCGTCATGGCTGGTTAAAACGAATAATACTTTCTTTGTCATTTTTTCTGTTTTTGATTTTTCTACAGCTTTATCCTGGTTCGCTTTTCTGCTTGTACAGGAAATAAGACCACTTACAGTGATTAATACGAATAATATTTTTCTCATTTTTAATTCTTTCAGTAAGCCATTTCCACTATTTTCTCAGCATCTTCTGGTGTGAGAGAACCATGTTCACCAAGTCCGGTCATACCTCTTTTCTCAAACCGATCAGCAACTTCCGATGCTGTACCCTCATACTCGCTGGTATAGTCGGAAAGTCTTGTTTTGATACCCAGTGACTGGTAAAACTCCGTAGTTTTTTCGATTCCAGCTTTGGCTTTCTCATCAATTGTACCTTCAGTTATGTTCCAGACCCGTTCGGCATACTGAGCAAGTTTTTCCTTTTTAGATTCAAAGTTGTAGGTATAGTGACTTTCTGCTATGATCGCCAACGTTCTGGCATGGTCAATCCCATACAAAGCTGTTAACTCATGACCCATCATGTGTATGGCCCAATCTGTGGGAACACCTTTCTGAATTAATCCATTTAAAGCCATAGTACAACTCCACATGAAATTGGAAGCTGCCTGATAATCAGTTGGATCCTCCATAATTTTAGGAGCCACTTCTATTAAAGTCTGAAGAATGCTTTCAGCAAACCGATCCTGTAGTAGGGCATTGGCTGGGTAGGTCATATACTGCTCCAGTACATGCGTATAGGCATCGGCAAGTCCGTTTGCGATCTGTCTCTGAGGGATTGAAGCAACCACACTTGGGTCAAGTATGGAAAATACTGGGAAAAGACCAGCTCCTCCCATAACCAGCTTTTGTTTCGTTTCAGCCCTGGTAATTACAGATCCGGAATTCATTTCTGATCCGGTAGCGGGAAGTGTTAAGACTGTTCCAAATGGCAGACCTTTTAAAGTTGGTATCTTTTTTTTGAGAATATCCCATGGATCTTCTCCTTCATAAAGGGCCGCAGAAGATAGAAATTTGACACCATCAATAACTGATCCACCACCTACAGCAAGCATAAAAGTGATGTCCTTTTCCTTAATCACCTTTAAAGCTTCCATGAGAACGGCATACTCGGGGTTTGCAGGAATGCCTCCAAACTCTTCAACATCATAATCGCTTAATGCACTTTTGACTTTATTGTATATGCCATTTTTCTTAATGCTGCCACCTCCATATAAAAGTAGTATACGGGCATCATTGGGAATTTCTTTGGATAGCCTGTTAATCTGATCTTTTCCGAACAGTATCTTCGTTGGGTTTTTGAATTCGAAATTTTTCATGGCTGTATTTTATTCGTTCGTTTCTATTTTTTGTTGAAACAAAACTACCGTGGAAGTCATTCCAAAAAAATGATGTATGGTAAGAAAATCAGTTTTTTTCGAGAAGCTCTTTTCTGATTCTGCTTAGGCTTTCGGAGGTAATACCCAGATATGAAGCGATATGATAGTTTTTTACGGACTGCTCAATATTGGGGTAATGCCTAACGAAATCGGTATAACGTTCTTTTGCCGTTTTAGACAGGTCGCCCAAGATTCTTTTTTGAAAAGAGCTGATGTATGACTCTGTTTTAAAATGAAAAAAGCGTTCAACATCAGATCTTAGATTGAGAATCTCAATCATATCTTTTCTTGATAATCGAAAAAGCGTGGCTTTCTGAATACACTCAATATAAAGTATGGCTCTTTCCTGCTTGTAAAATGCGGTGTAGTCGCTGATCCACCAGTCAGATATTGCAAATTGAATGGTATGCTCTTTAGCCGTATGATCGATAAAAAAGGATCTGAGACAACCTTCTGCTACATAGTATTGATACTGAACGATATCATCTGGCTTTAATAGAACATCGCCTTTACCAATTTCCAGTTGCTGAAGTCTGGAATTGATTAGCTCTTCTGTGGCATCATCAAAAGAAAGTCCTTTAAAAATTTCTGAGGCTGTCACTAAATTCAGTCTGATATATGTGTAAAACTAAAAATCTATCTTTATAGAGCGTAGATACATGTTTTAAAAATCTGACCTTTTCTGATAAGAAATGAATAAAAACATGTTCGTCTCTAAGCTTTTCCGATACGGATCATTGCCTATCATGTTTAGAAATAAGTTGGCATCTATAAAATTGACGTGTAAGCGACAATTTATTTATTTCCACAACATACTTCTGAACATTTTTGTATAATCTTAGTTGCATTTCTGCAATGAAAATTATTGAAGTTAAAGACATCGACTTTTATTCACATAGTCATATAAATGAGTTTAAGAGCGAGATAGAAAGCTACAGAATATCCATTCCAGATGAAGAGTGGAATCATTTTTCAGATATTGTTGAAGTCAAAACAGCAAGGAAGAAGGAAGTTATATTTAGCCAGACTGAGCTATGCAACCATGTGATTTACCTAATGAGTGGAATCACTGCGACAATTTATTTGTATGAAGATAAAGAAGTGGTCACCAGATTTTTTCAAAAAGGAAATTTCAATACAAACATCGTTAGTGCTGAATCGAAAAGTATAGCCTCGGATATTTTGATAGCGATTACAGATGTTGAATACTTATTGCTACCTTTCGACTTCTTTTTAAATAGTTTTTTTCATTCCAATACTTTTGGTCTCTTCATAAGGAAGAAAATCATGAGTATGATTATCGAGAATAAAAAAAATACCACAATAAAAACCATTAATGATACCGAGATCAAGTACCAATTTTTAGAAGAGAATTATCCGGATATCATAAAACATACCCCTTCAAAATACATAGCAAAATTCATGGGTGTAACGCCTGAAGGATATAGCAGATTTTTGTCTGGCAGAAGACAGTCTTCACTCACATCAATTTAAAAGTCTTAACTCACATCAATTTTTTTTTGATCACAGATAGATAGTTTAGTAAAAACGATTCTGAAGCTGTGAAAAAATCTAGAGGCTTAATCGGCTCTATTCTACTACTATTTCTTATGCTCTGGTTACCGCTAGGGCAACAGGGCTTTCTTGTTGACCACTGGATGAAGATTGGGACTTATGCTATTCCATTCATGCTTATGGGAGTATTTCTAATGCATGAGAGTAATGACTTTGGTGCTCTATTAAAGAACTATCGTTTTGTAGGGGTTCTAATGCTTATAGCCTACATCACTCATCAGTTTGAAGAGCACTGGATTGACCTTTATGGTAATTATTATGCCTTTTATGAGTTCAATAACAATTTCATACTTGGAAAACTTGGAGCTCCGGACTCCCCCATAAGACCCCTTACCAAAGAGTCCATCTTTATCATCAATACCACTCTGGTATGGCTGGTAGGAATCCTGGGAATACTGTCCAGTCCTAAACATCTTTTCCCACTTATAGCTATGGCCAGCATCATAATTGTGAATGGCCTTGTACATATCCTGGCAGCAATTGCTACGCTTCAATACAACCCGGGATTGTTAACGTCTGTTATGGTTTTTATTCCGCTCTATTTCTGGTTTCTGAGATTTATTCTTAATCAAAATAAAAAACACAAGAAATTAATCGCAGGAGGGATCATTTGGGCGTTTCTGGCTCATATTATTATGGTTTGCGGTTTATTGATGACAAACTGGTTTAATCTTTTCTCTGAGGCTGTTTATTTTGTTGCATTAGTCATCTGGTCTGTTATACCGATGGCACTATTTAGGTTAAAACGCCTCCCCAGTACATAAGCAGTTAACAAATGAACGGATAAAGATTTTTTATAAAACAGAAATACAGTGATAAATGGAAAAGTTTCCGGATACAAAATTTGAATCAGTCGGATACAAAAAGGAATTTGGCTTCCAGCTAGTGGAAATGAAAGATCTTTTCTCTTTTAAACCTGACACGAAAAAAAATCCATTCCAACCGCATCGCATTAATTTCTTTGCAATACTATTACTAACTGAGGGCGAAATGACCCATGAGGTGGATTTTGTGGAATACAAAATGACCGAAGGTGATTGCCTTTTTATTTCTAAAGATCAGATCCATAAATTTGATAAATCAGGAAATTATAATGGTTATGGTGTGATTTTCACCGAAGAATTTATGCTTCACCATCTATCACTTTCGGCATTTTCCAAAATCAGTTTTTTTCATAATAATCATTTGAATCCTTCACTTTTCAAAGATCCTGGCAATCGGGACCTGTTTCTTGTTGCATTAAAAAGGGAGCTTTCACTTGATCTTGGAAAGGCTAAAGCTGACGTAGTTGCCAGTATGTTAACCGTATTTTTATTAAAGACTCAGTTAAATACAAATCGCGCATTGCAATTCTACCCTAATGACTATTTACAATTCATGGAATTTCGAAAACTGGTTTCGTCAAAATATACGGAAACCCGAACAGCGAAAGACTACACTTCCTTTTTAAACATAACTCACAAGCAGTTGAATAAGCTGTGTAAAGAATTTACAAAGAAGACCACCAAAGAATACATCAACAACTATATTGTTCTAGAAGCCAAGCGAAAACTGGCAGCGACCAATCTTCCCATCAAGCATATAGCTTATGAATGTGGTTTTAGTGAAATGACAAACTTCCTTAAATTCTTTAAACAGATTACAGGTATTACCCCCAAACAGTTTAGAGAAATAAGAACCTGACAACCTTTCTTAATTAAGCTCATTTTGACCATAGAAAGGGCATCTTTCACCTTTATGAATGAAATGTTTAAGCCTAAATTTAATTTGAGATTTTGTGAGTGACGAATGTGCAAAAGAAAGACTTGGCATCCTGACTATATAACTAACTGGGGATGATCAGATCGGATAACAGTGTATTTTATTAATGATTTCAGCTTTGAAGAACCGGCTTGAAATTCCTCGCCGGGCTATAAAAAAACAGACATTGTATGTGCAAAACATTATGATCTATCAAGATTTTTAAAATAAATCAAAACCGGAAAGAAAATGAGATTTAACTCAAACCACTACATTAAAGCAGTAAAATTGCCAATCTCGTTAATGAAAATGCAAGCGATAGTTTTCAGTATGCTTTTATTCATATCGGTAAGCTGTGTAGACACTTCCCGCACTGAAGAGGAATCTTCAGTACTTAATGAAAACATGTTGATAAACGGAGCTGATGTTCTGGCATTTGGGCCAGATAACGTCCTGTTTGTGGGTGATAGTAAGGGCGCTAAATTATATGCTGTTCCAACTGAAGCTAAGGAGTTAAAAGATGCAATTCCTTACAATATGGAAGGCTTCGACATAGTGATAGCAGCGAAATTGAATATGGAACCTAGAGACGTTATCATTAACGATATGAAAATTCATCCAGGAAGTCAGGAAGCATATGTGTCCATAAAATTAGGTCATCAACCAAAGGCTAAATCGGTTATAGCCATTGTAAATCCGGTCACAACCGATATTCATTTTTTAGAAATCATAAAAGATGGTTCTAAAAATGTTTCTATTGACAATCCTGCTTCATCAGACTTGGTGTTTTGGAAAGAAACACCTGCAAGCACTTTGAACATCACAGATATTGATTATCATGATGGTTATGTTTATGTGGCTGGACTGACCAATACCGAGTTTGCTTCTACCCTTCGAAAAATAACCTACCCATTTACAGATACTCAGGAAATGGTGAATAGTATAGAAATTTATCATGCGGTTCATACGCAAAACGAAACGCGTGCACCTATCAGAACAATGTTGTTTGATGAAGTAGGGGGCAAATCTACCTTGTTGGCAAGTTATACCTGTACCCCTCTAGTGACTATTCCTATAGACGAAATTCAAAAAGGAGCCAATGTTAAAGGAAAAACGATTGCCGAGCTTGGTTATGGAAACACACCAATAGATATGTTGATCGTAACAACACAAGGGTTTGATGGCTCGACGAGCAAAAGTTTGATCGTAACGAATAAAAACAGAGGAGGAACAATGATTCCTTTAAATGCAGTAATAGCAGGTACCCAAGGAAAGGGAATGGCCGGACAACGTGCCATGTTTGCCGCAGGCCTGGAAGGTATGCAGGAAATTCCCACTGCCAATGTCATGCAAGTTGATATTCAAAACCCTCAAATGTTAGGAGTAGTAAGGAGAAATATTGAAACAGGAGATATTGATCTGGTTTCAGAATTAACCGGTACATTTTTAAGACTAAGCGATTTTATTTCGGAATACGATTTCCCGGATTATCGATACCCGGAGGCTCAGACTAGCACAAAACAGTACCATGATATGGTAAAACAGATGGAAGGCTATGCTGAGTTGACCTCTCAAAAAATGGGTAGATAAGAACGGCTGTTTAGCGTGTGTGTCAGCAAATGAAACCTTATTTTCTATTGTGTTTCTTGATAATGCTAACGGCTTGCAATGAACATGTTGAAAAACCTTTGGTAAGAGCCGTCTATCCGTCTTCCAATATACTGCCTGAAAACCTGCTTCGTATGTACATTCAGTTTTCACGACCTATGAAAACAATAAGAAATATTGAAAAAATCAGACTCACTGATGAATTCGGAGCTGAAGTAAGTCATGTATTCTTCAATAACGCAAAAGAACTCTGGAACAGAGAACAAACGCAACTCACACTGATCCTCGATCCGGCACGAGTAAAAACCGGTTTAAAAGCAAATGAAGAATTAGGGTATGCTATAATACCCAATATGAATTACACACTCACCATTGAAGGTTTAGAAGATGTTTATCATCAAAAAATGGCAACTTCTTTTCAAAAGAATATAACCGTAGAAAAAGCAGACGTAACATTTCCTGAAATAAAAAACTGGAAGTTAACCATCCCGGAAGCGAACAGTAAAAAAAGTTTCGAAGCTAGTTTTCTGCAAATGCTAGACTACAATTCTTTAAAGGAAAGACTCATTATTACTGATGATGAGAATAACCCTGTTGAAGGAGTTATTTCAATCAAAAATCGGGAAACTCAATGGAGTTTCCAACCCAAATATCATTGGAAACCAGGGGAATATGTGTTGTATGTAAATGCGCGTTTGGAGGACCCATCCGGTAATAACTTGAATGGATTGTTCGATCATGGAATTGGAAGTTTAAGATATAAAAAAGAAGGTATCGTAGAAAGTATCCCTTTTACGTTAAAGTGATGATTTATGAGATTAAGTAGCATTTCTCAGCCATTAATAATTGCAATTTTATTTTCAGTGATTGTGGCGTGCAATCAAAAACAGACAGATAAAAATCAAGCTGAGGTTCCGGTGGAAACTTCAAACAAGGAACCGCAAAATCTGGGATCGACAACAGAAACATTTTTTCCGGGATTCCGCGACTTGGATGTTATGATAGATGGTATTAATATCCACGCTGTTATCGGTGGTTCTGGTGAACCTCTACTTCTGTTGCATGGTGCACCTGAGTCTCACGTGATGTGGCGAGATTTGGCTTCGGAATTTGCGAAGAATTACACAGTAATCGTACCAGATTTACGTGGTTATGGACGGAGTGATAAACCGCGAGAAGGCGATTATTCTAAAGGACGGATGGCAATGGACCAGATAGAGCTAATGGAAGAATTAGGCTATGATTCCTTTCTGGTTGCTTCCCACGATAGAGGATCCCATACCGCCAGAAGGTTAGCAAAGGATTATCCCGAAGCTGTTAAAAAAATGGTAATTATGGATGTGGTTCCGGCAACATATGTCTGGGAACATATAGATAGCAAAGTAGCTAACAGGTTTTGGGCCTGGATATTTTGGACCCAGCCCTATCCTTTACCTGAAAAACTAATGGGGCCGCAAGCAGGAGCATTTGCTAAAGCGGCGGCTGGTGATGATGTGGATGCCGGTGAGGATTATGCAGCTACCAATGGAACTGATGATGCTTTTCATGCAATGTGTGAAGATTATCGTGCAAGCAAGGGTATCGATATGGAACATGATAAAGCAGACGCTGATGTGAAAATTAGCGTCCCTACCTTGGTAATTTGGGGAAAACAATCAAACACCGGGAATTTTGATTATCGGACAATCTGGAGAAACGAAGCGGATGACGTATCCTTTTTAGAATTAGATGCGGGTCATTTTATTGTAGAAGAAAAACCACAGGAGGTATTAGAGGCAATCTTATCATTTTTCTGAATCCCCCGATTCGACCTGTGAGAGCGAGCCCTGGATTTGATCATAGGGATTTGCCAGCATTTGATTTGGTAGATCACTTTTATCTTTTTTGGTGTTTCATTAGTCTTTGTTTTAATTATTATACAAGTGCATCAGTCATTTGAAGAAATGAATGATGCAATAATTACACCTGCTCAATTCAGAGAAATAAGAACCTGACAATCTTTCTCAATAAAGCTCATTTTGACCATAAAAAGGACATTTTTCACCTTTAATGAGGAGATATTCAAGTATAGATTTGATTTAAGCTTCTGGAATGACTGAATGTTCGACATCAATTATTTCCAGCTTTAAAATTTTTTAACCAAACCCTAAATCAATGAAAACGACTTTTACTTCAACGCACTTCATTAAAAAGACAAACTTGCTTCTTTTACTATTAGCTATGCTACATGTTAGCATATTTGCTCAACAGGATCAGGGAGATCTTCTTGCAACAATGCCAGATGAATTAACGAATGTAGGCACTGGTGTACCCATAGATTATAAGCCATATGAACTGGCTAAATTCACCAAGGATATGAAACGTTATCCCGCAGCGAAACCACCCAAAGGTTCTTTTAATAAACACGGAGAATTAGAATTCTTAGGGGAAAATGTTTTTGGTATTCACTGGTTCGTTGAAGTGGACGGATCCGTGTGGCATTTTGTTACCGCAGGTTATCCACACAAGTCTCCTATCTTAATGGTACATGGATTCCCTGAATCATGGTGGGGTTTCAAAGAGCAAATGGTCGATTTAGCGAAAGACTATTATGTCATTTCAGTCGATCAGCTGGCGTATGGACAATCAGATAAAAGGCTGAAGCAGGACTTGACTCATCAGGGAGTTGCTAAAAGTCTGGTGAAACTTATGGATAAAATTGGTGTCGATAAGTTCGATTTGGTATCGCACGATAGAGGTAGTTGTATAGCAGATAATATGATGGCCGTTCCGGGAGCAAATAAAAGAGTTACAAACTGGATAAGGATGCAGCAATCTTTCAATGAGCCTCACGGACTTCCCAGACCTTCCCATGAGAATTTAGCAGATGCCGAGAATTATAAAAACGGCACCATGATAACTGCAACCTATAATTCGGCATGGGTTTCTGAGGAGTTAACCCCTGAGCACATGGACAGAATTTACAAAGAATTTGGAACGGAGGGCATTGCCGAGGCAGTTGCCAAAACCTATATAACCAGTTTTGATATTGAGCTTGATTATAGAATGGAAAATCTGATACAGCATATGACCATGCCCATACTTTTCTTGCAGGCTACCAAAGACCCTGCTCAACGAGAAGAGGAGTATGCAAGATCACCAGAATTTGTTCCAGACGGGCATGTACAGTTTGTTGAGGCCAATCATTTTTCAGCTACGGAAGCAGCAGAAGAGGTAAGTGTGGCGATAAGAGACTTTATCGAAGGTAAGCGTCCACCGAAGCTTATAGTTGATTAAATAATAACTACAATTCAGAAGCTTATGATTTGTCGTTATTATGGTCGTCAATATTTGACGATACTGCTGATACTATTTGCTTTTTTACTACTTGCCCATTGTGGTTATTCTCAGGAAGAATCAGAAGAATCACAAGAGAGTAGTAGTAACCTGACAAAATTCATAAATGAAGGGGAGTTTGTGTTCAATGGTAAATTAAGGTTCTGGCATGCTAATGATGATGCAGCTAGGGCCTCCCAGGCTTATACCTTTGGTACAAACTTTGGCTATCTCACTAAATCATACAGAGGTTTTCGAATTTATGTAGAGGGGGAAAGTGTAATTGCTATTACTCCGGACCTGTATTTCGACGGGTTGAATGGTCTAACGGAGAGAACGAATGTGACCGATCCGGAAACGCTTGAATTAAATCAGCTGCATATCTCATATGACGATACGTTGAGTGATGGCACATTAATGCAGTTTAAAGTGGGTAGACAAGCGGCAATCGTTGAGGATGAGCGCTTTATCGGGAGAGTTTCAGCCAGGCAGGATGATCAAACATTTGATGCCATCTATGCCAGGTTACAAAACGATCAAAAGGGTTTTGCATTTGAATATTCTTATATGTACCAAATCAACCGTTTGCTGGCAGAAGATATAGACTGGCGTAGTGATTCGCACGTCCTAATGCTCCGCTATTATAAAAATAAAGGAGTTAGATTTGGACTGTTCACACACCTTCTTGATTTTCAGGACGATGCCCCATCAGTATCCAATCAAACTTATGGGATCACTATCGATAGAGGACCATTACCAAAAGATAATATAGCTTTTAATTACAGGACAGCTTTTGCGTATCAAAGCGACTTTGGAGATAATACGAATGACTATGACGCTTTCTTGGTAAATGTGGAAGTAGGGCTCTCATTACCAAAGTTAGGTATTTTCAATGTTGGGTATGAATTGGCCTCCTCAGATGATGGAATTGCTTCCTATCAATTTCCTTTATCCACGGGACAACGTTTGCATCGCATATCTGATGTATTTATTGATCCACCGGCAGATGGTTTACATAATCCATATTTCACAGCAGAGTCTTTTAACATTGTTTGGGGTATAGGCGGGTGGCTAGGTTACCATGCCTATTTATCAGAAGAAGAAGGTGATTTTCTTGGACATGAAATAGATGTGGTGTTATATAAATCGCTTGTGCCAAATCTGTTAAGGGCTGAGTTGACCTATGGATCCTTTTTCGGAGAAGAGGAACGTTTTACAGATTTGAATATAATAGCTATTGATTTGGTTTTTGAGCTATAATTCCAGAGCAGCCACTATTAAAATCCTAAAATTGAAAAAATGGAAAACTTTTGGACCAACTGGCACCCTAAAGCTCTGGCATTATTGAGAATGATAATTGGGTTCCTCATATTCTGGCATGGTACACAAAAGCTTTTTGGCTACCCACCTTCCGGGAACGCACAGGGCGAACTTTCAGCTTTGCTTTTGGTATCAGGTGTTTTAGAATTTTTAGGTGGGATAATGCTGCTCATTGGGTTGTTTACACGATGGACAGCATTTCTATTGAGTGGTATGATGGCCGTAGCCTATTTTATGGTGTTTTTTAGCAAGTCATTTTTACCAATTGTAAATCAGGGAGAATTAGCGGTGCTCTACTGTTTTATTTTTCTCTATCTCTTTTTTGCCGGTGGTGGAGCATGGAGTATTGACTCTAAACTTCGCAATAAACCATTGACGTAATGAAGAGACAATTTCTGATTTCTTCAGCGAGTATCATTTTAATTGTTTTTCTCATACAGCTCATATGGCCTCCCATTATCTGGAGTTTGGTTGTTGTGCTTCCTCTCTTTTTGATTGGATTGAATGACATGATACAAAAAAAACATTCTATTCGAAGGAATTTCCCACTTATTGGGAATTTCCGCTACCTGCTTGAGGGTATTGGGCCAGAGATCAATCAGTACTTTATCGAATCCAACGCTAGCGGTGTTCCCTTCTCACGCGAGACACGCTCACTGGTTTATCAACGTGCCAAAAATCAATTGGATACCTTGCCCTTTGGTACACAACAAAACGTAAGCGAGGTTGGCTATGAATGGGTAAACCATTCTCTGAACCCGGTGAAGGTTGATCCGAAAACAATGCGTGTTCTTATCGGCGGGTCAGACTGTCTGCAACCTTATAGCGCCAGTATATTAAATATCTCAGCAATGAGTTACGGCGCTCTAAGCAGGAATGCTGTTTTGGCATTAAATAATGGAGCATGCAATAGTGGGTTTGCTCAAAATACAGGGGAAGGAGGATTGACCAGGCATCACCTCGAGAATGGAGGTGATTTGATTTGGCAAATTGGAACAGGTTATTTTGGAGCCAGAACATTAGAAGGACAATTTGACCCTGAGCTATTCAGGAAAAAAGCTTCTCATGCTAGTGTCAGGATGATTGAAATTAAATTGTCTCAGGGAGCGAAACCAGGTCATGGCGGTATATTACCAGCAGCCAAGGTTACAAAGGAAATTGCTGAAATCAGGAATGTGCCTTTGGGTAAAGATGTTAATTCTCCTCCGTCGCATTCTGCTTTCTCCACACCATTAGAGTTATTGGCATTTGTCAGGCAGCTTCGTGACCTGTCAGAAGGAAAGCCCATTGGATTTAAATTGTGTATAGGCAAAAGGAGAGAATTTTTGGCTATTTGCAAAGCAATGGTTGAAACCGATATTCTACCAGATTATATTGCTGTCGATGGCGCAGAAGGAGGGACAGGTTCCGCTCCCCTTGAATTTTCCAATAGTATCGGAGCACCTTTAACGGAGGCGCTAATTTTCGTACATAATGCATTAACCGGATTTAACCTGAGATCCAGAATGCGGATCATCTGTAGCGGCAAGATCATTTCAGGGTTTGATATTGTAAAAAATATCGCAGTAGGTGCGGATCTATGCTATTCAGCACGTGGAATGATGATGGCCATTGGCTGTATTCAATCGCTTAAATGTAACAAAAATACATGCCCGACAGGGGTAGCAACGCAAGACCCTAATTATATGCAGGCCTTAAACATAAAAGACAAGTCTAAACGCACTTCTACTTTTCACGAGAGTACGGTGGAGAGTGTAGCTGAAATAATAGGCGCAATGGGGATAAAAAGCTCAAGCGAGCTAAGGCCCTGGCATAGAGTAAGAAGAACGGATTTTACTGAGATAAAGAACTACAGTGAATTGTTTGAATATCTGGAGCCTGGTGTATTGCTCAAAGCACCTTATCCTGAAAAATGGGAGCATGCAGTTAGATCAACATCAAGTGCATCTTTTAAATCCATTAGACCTGAATGATATGTTATGGTGTTTGGGCTCTGGCAAAGAGTGGTCTACCGCTTAAAATGGACTTTTTACAAAATTAAAAGCATCAAATGATAAAAAAAGAAATTGGAAGTCTACCTGATAATATCCTCTTTAAAGTTTCCCGGCATGGAACAGGAGTTTGATCGGGCCTGTTGAAAAATTGATATCTATGAAATTAAATTTAAGTGTAAAAACATATCTTAAGCAAGTAGCTTTTTCAGTGCTATTCTGGGGAGTATGCCTGAGTTTTTTCGCTATTTTTAGATACCTCGGAATTGATCGTGTTCCGGATATTGAGGTCAGCGTTGGCATTAGGTCTTTAGTCATGACAAATCTAATAGCCATGACCATGATAGGAATAATGTTAGGTGCCGTATACGCTACAATAGATTTTTTTTTAGATGAATATGTATCCAGGAACTTTAGCCTCGGTGCAGGCTTAATGCTCAAAATATTCATAAATTTTGTAGTAACAGTTTTATTGTTAAGACTTGCTCAAATCATTGCACAGGCCAATGGAATGGAGCTTAACTTCGAAGGAGGGTGGTTATGGTGGTTGAAAGACGAGCGATTCGTTTCTATTCTACTTTACATCATTTTCTGCTCTTTTGTTTTCTCTTTGTTGAAAATAGCTGTGGAAAGATTTGGCCAGGGGGTATTTATTAAAATACTCATGGGAAAATACAGAACACCAAAGGAAGAAGAACGGATCTTCATGTTTTTAGACCTGAAAGATTCTACTACAATTGCAGAAAAGTTAGGTCATTTGAAATATAGTCAGTTCATTCAGGACTGCTTTCATGATCTCAACGTGGTTATATTCAAGAATGAAGCTGAGATTTATCAGTATGTAGGAGACGAGGCAGTTTTAACCTGGCCTTATGAAAAAGGAGTAGCTAATAACAATTGTGTCAGGCTTTTTTTTGAGTTCCAGCAACAGCGAGAATCAAGAAGAGATTACTATCTTCAGAATTATGGCGTTTACCCCGAGTTTAAGGCCGGTCTTCATGGTGGTGCTCTTATGGTTGCAGAGGTAGGTTTTATTAAAAAGGAATTGGCTTATCACGGAGATGTAATCAATACTTCAGCCAGAATACAGGCACAGTGTAATACTTACAATGCCGCTTTGCTGCTTTCAGAAAAATTAGTTAGTGACATCAACACTGAAGATTTCTGTACATCTAAATCCCTGGGGAGTGTTTTGCTTAAGGGAAAGCAGAAAGAAGTGAAAATACATGCTGTAACTTCGTAGAATAAAGGGCTTTGATTCCAGTTGAGCATAAAACCTGCTGATGACCTTTTTAAAGTTTTGATGCAAAAAAAGTCAACCCTGAAAAGCCTCATTTTGTATTGAAAAACATAATCAAACTTTAGGAATCTAATTACAAGATTTTGATTTAAAATTGTATCTATGAAGTTCACAAGTAAAACGGCACTTGTCCTTATTGACATCCAAAAAGGCTTTGATGATCTTGAATACTGGGGAGGAAACAGAAACAACCCGGATGCAGAAGAAAAAGCTAAAAAGCTACTGGATCTATGGCGATCGAAAGGCTGGCCTATTTTTCATGTCAAACATAATTCTACGACGCCCGGATCACTATTAGAACCTTCACATCCCGGGAATGAGCTACAGGAAGCTACGAAACCGATAAAAGGTGAACCACTTTTTGAAAAGAATGTGAACAGTGCATTCATCGGAACGAATTTAAAGGAACAGTTGGACGCATCAGGCATAAAGACGGTTGCCATTGCAGGGTTGACCACAGATCATTGCATTTCCACTTCTGTGCGGATGTCGGGAAATTTGGGTTTCGAAACGTATCTTGTTTCCGATGCCACGGCCACTTTCGATAAAGTTGGAGCGGACGGAAAGAAGTATCCGGCAGAGCTTATCCATGAAACGGCTTTAGCCAGTCTGCATGGTGAATTCGCTACTGTTTTGACGACTCAGCAGGTGATGGAATTAATATAGACCCAATAACATGGGGATCAATTTCTATAATGATTTGTCTATCTACTAGTAGGTAGTTATCTTTATACTGTGTCAACCAGAAATGAGATTATCAATATTGCAGATGACCTGATCCGGTCAAAAGGATTTAATGCGTTTAGCTTTTCTGATATTTCATCTTCTTTAGGCATTAAAAACGCATCTATTCATTATCACTTTCCAACGAAGGGAGCTTTAGGTGAAACAGTCGTTCAAAAGCATATTAATGATATTGAAGCTTTGATTGCAATGACACAGGAATGGCCTCCTTTAAATAAGCTGGAAGCCTTTATGGACATCTATTCTTCCGAACATTCGCAGGGCAATGTGTGCGTAGTAGGATCACTTTCTACCGACCTAAACACGGTCAATGAAGATATGAAGGCTTATTTGAAAGAACTGGTGTTTAAGATTTTGAACTGGGTAACTGACATTCTGGAAGAAGGACGTTCGAGGAATATGTTTAAGTTTGGAGTGGAGCCGAGGGAAAAGGCCTTATTAATCTGCACCAATATGCTGGCTTCTTTACAAATTACCAGGCTTAGCGGGAATGATGATTTTGAGTTGATCAAAAAAACTGTAATTAAAGAATTAACCGAATGAAAAGAGTTGTAGTAACTGGCTTGGGTGCATTAACCCCTCTAGGAAATACTGTTGAGGAGACATGGAAAAATGCGGTAGCTGGGAAAAGTGGTGCCCATCGGATAAACAGATTTGACCCAAGTGCGTTCAGGACACAAATTGGGTGCGAGATCAAAGATTTTGATCCTACCAAATACCTGGAACGGAATGAAATAAAACGGTCAGACCTTTATACGCAATACGGAATTTACGCCGCATCCCAGGCTATGGAAGATAGCAAGCTTGATCTGGAAAAAATAGACCCTTTCGATATTGGGGTGATCTGGGGAACTGGTCAGGGTGGTATGTTGAGTTTTGAAGATGAGGTCCAGGAGTATGCCGTGAATGGTAAAGAGAATCCTCGTTACAGCCCTTTTTTCGTGCCGAAGATCTTAGTCAATATGGCATCAGGACTGATCTCCATGAAATTCGGCCTGAGGGGTATTAACTATACGCCTGTCGCAGCCTGTGCTACCGGGAATGCAGCTTTGATTGACGCTTTCAATTATATCAAATTAGGTAAAGCCAAAGTATTTGTTGCAGGTGGCTCGGAAGCGGGAATTACGGAAGCATCTATTGGTGGTTTTTCTTCTATGAAAGCGATGTCCACCAGGAATGATGATCCTGAAAAAGCCTCTCGTCCTTTCGATATAGACCGGGACGGCTTTGTGATGGGAGAGGGGGCAGGTGCTATCATCCTGGAGGATTATGATCATGCAGTTGCAAGAGGAGCGCACATTTATGCCGAAATGGTCGGAGGGGCCATGACAGCCGATGCTTACCACATGACCGCTACCCATCCCGAAGGGCTTGGCGCTTCAAGGGCCATGACCGATGCTTTAAAGGAAGCAGGTTTTAAACCTGCTGATGTGGATTATCTGAATGCCCACGCCACTTCTACGCCAGTTGGGGATATCAGTGAGATGAACGCCGTAAATAATGTATTCGGTGACGATCTTAAAAGCCTACACGTCAGTGCTACCAAATCCATGACGGGACATTTACTAGGAGCTGCTGGGGCGCTGGAAGGCATTCTTTCCATTAAGGCTATTAATGAGAACAAAATTCCTCCAACGATTAATGTGGAGAATATGGACCCTCAGATCCCTTCAGGCATTCAAATTGTTACGAACGAAGCTCTGGATAAAGAAGTGAATGTGGCCATGAGTAACACCTTTGGTTTTGGTGGGCACAACGCCATCGTGGTTTTTAAGGGAGTTTAGTGTTGGTTTAATGATTCATACCCTGGTCGGTGGCGCCACCGACCAGGGGGTAGGATTTTCTTAGTTCAGAAGTGAAGTTGAGCTTATTGGGTTTCTCGCAAGTCTTGGCCAATAGGAATACTTCGAAAGGTGCTATGTACTGCACTATTTCTTCTAATGTTCTTGCACAGCTTCATATTTTCTCCTAAAGTGTATTTTAAAGCACTATTTGATAATATTTCATTCTTTTTTCTTATTTTTAACTAAAAAAGAGCTTTATAATGCACTTGGAGCAATTAGTAATCAGTTTAAAAGATCGTAGGGAAGTACTTGGAGTCACCCAGGAGCAGTTGGCAGATCTTTCAGGAGTAGGCCTACGCACTTTAAAAGCATTGGAGAGCAAAAAGAGTAATCCTACTCTTGAGACCTTAACTAAGCTTGCAGATGTCCTAGGGATGGAGTTAAAACTGGTAGTTAAGAAAACTGAATTCTAGGAATGAAGAGCGCTCAAGTGCTATGGAACGATCAATTGGCAGGGATACTTACCCAAGTAGATTCATCACATTACGAATTTGAATATTCTAATGCCTGGTTGGCAGATAGCAATAAGCCGGCTATAAGCCTTACATTCCCTAAAACTCAGAAGAACTATAAGGCGGATCACCTGTTTCCGTTCTTTTTCAATATGCTTTCTGAAGGTGTAAATAGGAAGCTGCAAAGCAGGTTACTCCGTATTGATGAGAAAGATGATTTTGGTTTATTACTGGCAACAAGTTCAAAAGATGGAATTGGTGCAGTGAGTGTCGTCCCAATAAATAATGAAACGGAATGAGTGTGCCTGAAATACAATATTGTCCGGGAACATTAGCTGAAGGTTTTGAAACCTACAGTCAAGCTTGCTTACGGAGGTTGTATAATGGTAAAAAGGTTAGCCATATTCTGCCTTATAATCCACCGGAATTAAGTGAGGAGGATGCAGAGAAGTTTATTGATAACCGTAAACGATTATCAATTTCAGGGGTACAGGAAAAAGTTTCTTTGATACTTGAAAAGAACAAGCTTCGGCTAACGGAAGAAGGCGAAAAAGGAACTCATATACTGAAACCAATTCCAAGGGATTTGAAAAAAGTACGACAAGTTCCTGCCAATGAGCATTTAACAATGCAAATAGCAAGACAAGTCTATGGGATCAATACAGCTGAAAACAGTTTGATTTTTTTCAAAGATGGTTCCCCAGCCTATATCACCAAACGTTTCGATATAAAGGATAATGACTCCAAATGGGGGAAAGAAGATTTTGCTTCATTGGCAGGAAAAACAAGTGAAAACTCAGGAATAAATTTTAAATACGAATACAGCTATGAAGAAATCGCCCGCTTAATTCGAAAATTTGTACCCGCTTCTATTATAGAGATGGAAAAGTTTTTCTCTCTGGTGATGTTCAATTACCTGTTTTCTAATGGGGATGCACATTTAAAGAATTTTGCAGTAATACAAACGCCTAACGGTGATCATATTTTAAGCCCCGCCTATGACCTAATCAATACCCGTATCCATGTGGAGGATACGGATTTTGCTTTAGATAAAGGTCTTTTTATGGATGGCTACAAGTCTCGGTACATGCAAGCTAATGGAAAGGCTGGCTTGGAAGATTTTCAAGAGTTTGCCAGAAGAATTGGGATAAGTGAAAGACGGATAGATCTTCTAATAGCTCCATTTGTGCAAAGACAGCCGTTTGTTGAAACCCTAATCAATAGATCATTTCTCGATGATCCAACCAAAAGGGCCTATTTGCTGCATTATCAAACAAAGAGAAATCAATTGGACAACTAGAGTATTTGATTTTGACTGAGGGCTCGTTGTAGCGAACTGATAATATGTATGGATGTACACCTGAGTTATTTCAATGAATGCTCAGAATAATTAATAAACCCAAAAGACCGGTCAGGTTTTTAAAACCTGATCGGTCTAAAGCTACTTTAGAGCTAGTAAGCAAAGTTTTCTTCCATGATTGGTGGTGCCATTGACCATGGATAAATATTTTTTGAAAAAGTGATTATCGATAAAATCGGACATTCATTTTATTATTCTTTTACAAATTTTTAGAGCAATACCTTTGGCTTTGGAGGGCACAACGCTATTGTGGTTTTTAAGGGAGTTTGAGTGCTTTACTTAGTTTTTATGTTTACTTTCCGTGGTATTTAGCTGATTTCCTGCAAAGCTTACCAAGCATGGTGAAAAAGTCCTGATGCTCTGCTAATACATCTTCATCATCAAAAAAGTAATAGACACCTACTTTTTCGACAAATTCTAATTTTTCATCTTCATTATTGTAAGGTTTGATATACCTTAAGTGCTCAAGGTAGGCGTGATCAGACAAAGAGTCCATTAGAACTAAATCTTGAGGGTCGATATAAATCGCCCATTGGTTAAGTACATTTTCAAGAGATTGTGACGTATAGCCGTTATAGTAGCCATCAAAATACTCAATATAAGATTCATTCCATTTTTCAAATCCACTATCTGATTCAACGCTAACAGCTAGATTTGAAGATTTCAGTATCTGGATTGTGCTTTCATCTACAAGTTGTATCCAGATATCTGTATTTTTCATTTCGGATTTAGAGTCCGGGTCAACTTGACTATAAAAAGCTATAATTGGATTCGCAAGATGGTAACAACTATAGTAGATTTTGGAGTATACAATTTCCCTTACTCTCTCAATTTGTCGAGTTTGAAAATCATGTATTGATTTTTCCAAATACGTTTTATGTAATGAAACACCCGTACCAAGTATTATCATACAAGCAGCGACCCTACCAACAGAAGTGAGTCTTTTAAGACCCCTCTTTTCAGGATTAATTGATTGGCCAATCAATCCTAACGAAGCGCCAATTGTAGATATTAGTATTGATATATAAGTAAGCATATTTGATACATACAACGACCAGCTAAAAAGAGCATGCACTCGAATTGCTAGAAGCACTGAAGTTTCTTTTTCTAATTGTTCTTTCAGATGACTCTGTTCGCATATTCATTTTTAGGGTTTATTGTGTGTAGTTATTTTACTCTTTTAGTTTTAACGAGTCTTCATCTACTCTTTCAGGATCAAATGAAATGACATTTCCGTCTAAATCGTAGACAACTCCGTCTTTTTGTACATTTCGTAACCCTCCGTCTATTAGTAATTTAACCGCGTCAAAATATTCTGATCTTGTGCAGTTCAATTTTTCTACTATCTCCCTATCAACACCAGGCTTCCAAGGTTGAGGAGGTAAAAGCGTATTGACTTGCATAGCAAATTCCATTGTCATCTTTTTGATTTCTTTTAATTTTTGCCCTTTACTCCGCTTAAATTTTATATCAATCTGCTTACCTTTTACTATTCGTTCCAGATCTTTAGTTTTCCATGTTTCAGATGCCTTTATGCAGAGCCTATTGAGATAGCTTTTTTGAATTTTTGGGCGATAGCCAGATTCTGAATTCAGAGATTCCATCAGATTCCAACTTATTCTTAATTCATCATTAGTGTACCTATTCAAATCGAGTTGAACTAAATCCATCGCAGAAAAATTAAACGATGCTAGTAACCTTGACACAGTTAAAAAGCTCAAAAACTGTCGCTTACTTTTTAAGAATCTTTCTCCTCCTCCGGCACCTACTGGACGCATAATTTCCAGAAAGTTATCTGTGGATTTGAGTACAAACGCAATTTTTGGCCAAACATTCAAATCAGTAGACTCAGAAAAAACTCTTTCATAGGAGCTTTCTGACCTCATAAACCGTGATTTAAGCCTGCTGGCTTGATCTGCAGATTTTAGAATTAAGTTAACATAACCAGAGGCGATATAAAGCGGAGTGATAAGAAGATCGGATGATAATCCTTGATTCTTATAAAAATTAGTTCTTCGTTCATAATACAAATCATTTCGTTTCAATACGTCCTCAATATCCCTCTGGATTTTATCAGTTGCATGAAGTGAAGCTAGTTCAACTGTGGTTTGGTTATTGGTTGCTCTTATAATGGTATCTCTTATCTTATCATCTGAAGAGACAATTACCTTTACCAGTACGGATCTGTTTTTTGGATCAATACCTCCATTTTGAAAATGCCTAAAAATGGATTCTGACGTCTGTAGACCATTGACTATTTGAATGTCTTGAATTTGAATGGATTTCCCTATTACACTGGCTCCAGTTGCCAATATTGTTACTCCATTATTCAGTAACCAAAAGTCAGGTGAATTTGAGTCTAAAAGAGTTTCACGGATATCTTCATTTACCCTGTTTAGTCCCATAAAGTCTCTCACATTAGAGTCAAATAAGTATCTTCTCAGTTTACCACTATCTGATATGAAATTGTAATAGTCTCTAAGATCGACTAGAACAATGTACCGTTCGCCACTTGATAGATCTTCTTTAAAGGGTAGTTCGAGCGAAAAGTTTGGAGACTTTCTATGTAATTCGATTAACTCTGTAGCGCCATGAAATAAAAACCCAGAGGAACAGTTGCCAAAAGAATCTTTAGCAACCTGAGTTATTTGTTTAGATCGAGAAACAATAGAATCTCCAAGTTCTGTTGTTGAACCACGTGAAGCATAACAGAAGTTTATGGTAAACTGACTTAATCGCGGTGAAACTTTTCTATAGGCAAGCTTTAAGTTTTCTCTGAACCTTAATACTTGTTCAGAATAATCACCCTTCAGATTGCGACTTTCAATTGTGAAATCAAGAATTTCCACCATGCTGGCGGCTAAGTTGTCCAGAGGTGCTTGCTTGAAGGTATCATGATGTTTGCATGTAATTACCCACACTTCTAAAACAGATCCAGATTTGGGCCATTTAAAACTTTGCGGATCTGATAAAAGATGTCCATTGACTATAATATAAAACCCATCGATACCGCCATCATTCCTTCCATCAACATTGCCATGTTTAATTTCATCTGTGGAAAGGTCATAGTCTTTTAAGGTTTGTTCAAATGAAAAATACTCAAATGCTTCATCTCGTTTGTCTGATGGGAGTTTAAGATCAACTCTATCGTCGATGATACCGTCTATTAGTATTTTATCATTTTTAGCCATCTCTTTAGAGAATTACAAACAACTAAGTGCTAATGAGCACGCGTAATTTTCCTTTCAAATTTTTATTTTTTAAAAATAACATTTTAATACTAAAAGTGCTTTTGTTTCCGGTATTTGTAGAAATCGCCCAATTGCAAACGTATCTATAGGTATAACAAACGATTATTCATCTAGTGGTAAATATCTTTCTTTTATGATGTTGAAATGATGGATTTGATGGGCTGCTATGGTCAACCCAATCGTATAAAAAGGCATTTCATATTCAAAAAATATACAGCTTCTTTCTAGAATCTCTTTATTAAAGGATTCAAACATCATTATGGTGGATTGACGGAGAACTTTAAGCTCATTCACCAACTGCTCAATGGGTAGTTCATCCGCATTTGAGTTTTTACCCATCACTTCCTGGTCATGTGCCTCGGGGATGGTTCCTTCATTACGAGCGAATACTACAGCCCTGAAACACCAGATTCTTTCCCAATCAATGAGGTGTTGTAGGATTTTATGAATTGTCCACTTATCCTTTTCATAAGTTTTCAAACCAATTCGATTCAATTGGGCAATGTCTAATTCATTAATTTGATTCAGGCTTATTTGCAGAGCTTCGTTAAGTGTTCTGCCTTCGTTTAATTGTAGAATATACTCTAAAAATTCCGGGTTCTTTTTAACTTCTTGATTCTTCATGAGCAATTTTTTTGAGTTGATTTAAGATCCGTGTGCTTTTGAAGATTCAAATCCTGCTGATTCAAATCCACGCATTCGAACTGCTGAAGCTTAATCATAACAAGACCTAACATCTCAACAGTCATTTTAACCGCTGATAAAAACGCACGAATCGATTAATAAATGAAAGGGGTTCGGAAGAATATCCGAACAGGGAATTATTAGCCTTTGGGTTTAAAAGCTAATTAATAAGTAACTATAAGTTTTAAAATTGCTCTCATGATCAGAGTCTTTTGACTGGTATAAATATATAGAATTTTGAGCAACCATAATTATTTAAGAAATCAAAAGTGAATGGCCGCCTTGAGAAACAATCACTTTTTTCAAGAAATCTGATTTATATAAAGCTTTGTTTACTGGCTCCAAAATAGCTTTAAACCAGTCAGGTTTTCAAAACCTGACTGGTTTTTTGAGTTTGCTACTCCTTCCGACACTTATAAACCAAATTTACTGTTCAATGGTTGGCGACGCCACCTACGGTTGTAAAAACCAGGTTCAATATTGTTTATTTAAGCCGTGGATTGTATCCTTAGGATTTGCTAATCCTTTTAAGTTTAGTGCGGACACTAAACCTGGCAAAAGTATATGTTGGTAATATGTATTTTTTAAAAATCAATCTCTTTCCCATCTCTAAAGAACTTAGCTGTTGGTCCGTCTTTGGGAAGTTCGGCTAACCAGACAATTCCTTTAGCTCCTTCTTCAACACTTCGATCAGCATTGCTGCCTCCCATGTCTGTTCTTACCCATCCTGGGCAAACAGAGTTTACCAAAATTCCGGTATTCTGAAGCTCTTTGCCTAGTTTAATGGTTAAGGCATTCATGGCCGCTTTGGATACTCCATATCCGGGGGTGCCGCCAGCCATTCCGTTAAGTGCGCCGGCCCCGCTGGAAACATTAACGATCCTTCCGAAACCGTTTTCCTTCATGATCGGAATAAAGGCAAGTGCCATTCTCCATGCCCCGATCAGGTTGGTTTCAATGGTTTCTTTAACCTCATCAAGATCTGCATTTTGGGCTTCCTGCCAGGTGTCATAATTAATTCCTGCATTGTTGATCAGGATGTCAAGCCTTCCGAACTCCCTGATGATATCCGTTTTAACTGCTTCAACACTTTTAGGGTCAACAATATCAAGTGTATGATAATGAATGTTTTGATCATCAGGCAATTGCATTAAGGCCTGCTCTCCTTTTTCCTGACTTCGGCTGGTCAGTATGGTTTCATATCCTTTTGAAGCCAGCTGACGAACGATCTCTAATCCAATGCCTCTGTTTGCTCCGGTGACTAATGCTATTTTATTACTCATGATGATGTTTTTTAATGATAAAATTATAAGTGGATTCTGGAAGAGTGAACTCTAATGCAAAAAAAGAACCTGCTCCGAAATATCGTAACAGGTTCGGACTAACTCAATACTTTCTTATTCGACACCTGCCGGTTCTGCATCGATGATGATCTCTTTTGAATAACTTCCCGGCTTTGCACCCACGGTAGCTCCACCAGTAAGCATAGCCTGCATACCGGGAGTAAAGAAGGAGTATGGGAATGTGACTTTCGGTGCACTAGCTTTACTCAATTTGTCCATAAGTTCCCGCGGTATTTCAAAATCCAGAGCCTTGGTGTTTTCTTCCAGTTGATGCAATTTCGTGGCACCAATGATCACGCTTGAAATGCCCGGTCGGTTAGCTGTCCAGTTGATCGCAACGGAAGACATGGGTTGATCCAGTTCTTTAGCCACTTCTTCAAGAGCAGAAACAATTTTCCAGTTTTGAGCGGTAAACTTATCGAATGCGGGATTTCCCGAGTCTGCCAGTGAGGCAAGTCTTCCTTCACCTTCCACTTTTTCTTCCGAAGGTTTGTATTTACCTGACAATAAACCGCTAGCTAAAGGGCTCCAGACCATGATACCCATATCGGATTGCTGTCCCAGATCGATAAACTCGTTCTCTATGTTTCGTTCTACCAGTGAGTATTCCATCTGAAGTACAGATACAGGCTCATATCCTCTCCAGTCCGCTATGGTTTGTGCTTTTGAGGCATACCATGCGGGAACATCAGAAAGACCTATATGTCGCACTTTTCCGGATTTTACCAGATCGTCTAACGTTCTCATGACTTCCTCCGGTCGGGTGATCATATCCCATGTGTGAAGAAAATAAAGATCGATGTAATCTGTACCCAGTCGCTTAAGGCTTCCTTCTACAGCTCGAAGAATATTTTTCCTACCATTTCCTCCTGCATTCGGGTTTCCGGGCTCAGCATTATAGCTGAATTTACTGGCTATGACTGCTTTGTCTCTCAGGCCTGATTCTTTGATAAAAGCTCCAAGCCATTCCTCGCTGGTTCCATTGGTATAAAGATCGGCGGTGTCGAAGAAGTTTCCTCCTTTTTCAACGTAATGATCAAACAGCTTCCTGGCACCGTCTTTTTCTGCTCCCCACCCCCATTCGGAACCAAACGTCATAGTCCCTAATGCTAATCGACTTACTCTTAATCCTGTTTTACCGAGTGTATAATATTTGTTCAAGCTCATTTTTCTATTTTTTTTGTTTGACTTACTTTCTATTACAAATAACGTGTCTGTTACGGTTTGTGAGTTGGACTGATTCCGGTTTAAGTGGTACTGATTTCGGAAAATTGTTTTTAGCCTAATGGTTTCGTGGAGATACGAAACCAAGCTTGTCATTATTTATTCAAATAATTGACCACCTCGTCCATGGCTGCATTCACTGCATCTTCATGGAAATAAAGTTGCTGTTGATCGTATTCATTCAACCAGACGATCTCTTTTTCTGAATCCAGTAGCTCATAAAACGCTTTGGCTCCCTGTGGTACAGCTCCTGACTCACTGTGTACAATTAACACGGGTTGAGAAATTTCATTTGCACTTGAAATTCCATCGAAGTTTAACCATGGTTCCCAGCTCATGACGGCAAATCGATTGTCGTAGGCAGGTCCTGCTGCTTTTGCTGGGTTTAAGTAGTAATCGAAAGCATTTTGAGGTACGTACATGGCACTGTAAGGGTCGAGCTCACTGGCTGCGAGTACAAATTCCACTTCTCCGGTTTTTTCATAAGTCTCTTTTGCTTGTGCAGCAGAGGCTAAGAGTCCATCCGTTCCTCCCGGACGTAAATCGTAGATTGATCGTGCTATTTCAGGGTTGTGTAGCCAAGGTGCAACGAGTACCAGTTTTTTGATTCTTTCATCTTGCGCTGTTGCATGGGCCATATAACCTGAGCTGGCACATACGCCCAATCCCGTAATGGTTTCGTTATCGACGTTCTTGTGTTGTGTTAGAAACGTAATGGCACTTTTAATGTCGTTGATCTTCAAACTGTAATCCTCGAACTGCCTGATTTCTCCTTCGCTTTCTCCAAAGCCCGTAAAGTCAAAAGTTAAAGTGATATTTCCTTTTTGAGCGATGAGGCTGGCATATTCATCGGGCATTTGTTCTTTTACACTTGTCCAGCTTCCTGTTACCACGATTCCCGGATACTTCTTCTCCGGATCAAAGTTCGGAGGCAGGAATAAATGCCCTGTTAGAGTTGCACCGTCACTTTCAAATTCAATTTTACGAAGCTCTACGCCTGAATTTGTTCTTGCTCCAGCCTTATGGACGGAGTAGGTCTCAGGACTTAATCCCGGCCAGCTGTTAAGCAGTATTTCAGGATTAAAATGCTCAACGATATGTTTGATTTTTCCATCCTCATTGACCTCTACAATGTTCACATAAGAGTTGTTATATGGTCTTCCCTCTTTCGTAGTAATTGTGCCATTGAATTTCACAAGCACCACATTGGGATTTGAAGTACTGATGTATGCTCTCTCATATTTCTGATCATAATTCATAACACCGGTGTACTGGGCTTTCATTCGGTCTATTCCGTTCAACGATTTGGGGAAATTGGCCGGAGCGAAAGGCATATCCTGAACTACATCCTGTGAAAGCGCACTAAGTAATGCGTCAAGGTTTTGTGCTTCAAGGGCATCGAAAAAAGCCTCCATTTGAGCTTGTGCGAAGGACTTGTTCGTACTTGCTCTGGTTTTGCCCTGAGCAACTCTTTCCATAGCTTTCTGAGGAAGATTTTCATTACCTTTCTGATCATATAGGCTCAGGTCAATTCGTGCAAGTTTCCAATCGTTACCAGTTTTTATAAACTCGGTATCGTAACCAACAAATACGGTCCAGTAATTTTTGCCTTCTGAAACTTCCAGATAGTGCGTAGCAATGGCGTCAAGTGTTGCAGAAGCTCTGTTTCCAGCTACCCATATCGCTTCGTTATGGGTTTGGTGTATTGTTGCTTCGAAACCCGGAAGTAAGGCTTTCCATGAAGTGATAATTTCATTTGGCGTCTGGAAGCCGGATTCTCCGCCAAGTGCAGAATAATTGACATAAACTGAATCTGCCATTACATCCATGGCCTCATCCCATTTTAACTGATCTACACTACTGTATAACTTATTGATTAGCTGTATGATAGACTCTTTATCTTTTTCGCCTGTGGTCGGCTTAGCATGAAGTTGAACCGTTGAGAATATGATGAATAGCCAGATCAGTGATAAAACTGACAGGATTGCTATCGTAACTTGATTTAGATTTTTCATGATTTTTATTCTGAGTGTTTTAATGACTTACACTACAAATAACGGCAGGGCATTACTCCGAGAATTGGACTGGTTTCGGTTAGGATGGTACTGATTTCGGAAAGATTGTTTTTTAGCCTGACGGTTTCGTGGTGACACGAAACTGGGCTTGTATTTACTTTTTGTAAAGATATAAAACAAGCCTCCGATTCGTGTCCTCACAAATTTCTACAACAGTTACTAGGAACTAAAATTCCTCTCCAAGGTGCTTTAAAAAAGGAAATTTGGTATCTCCAGTTTCGTAATATGAAGCCGAAGAGTATTTATAATCCTGAGGTTCGTTGGCAAGATTCCAGTTCTTGGATAAGGGGTTATGATGAATACAATCTAACTTTTGATATGCAACTTTTGGGCTGTATAATTCTATAGCCATCGGATTCTGCTGCCAAAACTCAAACTCTTTGTTATTTGCTTCAATCTTGAACTTCGATAACTCATGAATAGTGAGTTGTTTCTTAAACTCATGCGCAGTGAATTTTAAAAATGATCCGAAAGGTTTTTCTTTTCCATTCAGTTTATTCATTCGCCATATCAGATGTATGTGATTGGGCATCAATACAAATCCAAAAACATCCACAAGTTCCTTAGAGGCTAAATATGAAATTGAGTTAATAACGTTTTTCCTACAGGTGTCGGAATCAAATAAGCGTTGCCATTTATTAATGGTAGCTGTCCAGAAATAGATTTTTCCAATTTCTGTATATGATATTTTTTGGTTGCTAAAATTGTTCATGGAATAAAGCTAAAGCTATGAATTCGAGAGGACACGAATTAGGGCAAATAGGAAATAATATGAACCAAAAAGACTACTCAAATGATCTTGTAAAGACGTGAACCTAAATGATTTTATTGAACCTATTAATATGAGTTCGTGAGGACATAAACTCTGACGTTACTTTTATTTTAAGAAAGCTTTTTAATGACTTTTAGATAGATAATAAATATACAGAGCCTAAGATTGTGTCTTCACAATCGCCTATTATTACATGTTTCGTAGAAAAGATGGTACGACTTTACCCTGATGCTAATTTAAACTCCAAAGACTGTAGTTGCTTAGGTTAAGAAAATTCGTGGGGACACGAATCATGGCAAAAGGACAAAGCTGGTTATATGAGTTAGTACACGAACTAAGACATCGTTCTGGGAATAGCTATTTCAACGACTTCCTGAATTGACCCGGAGACACATCAACCAGCTTTTTAAACAGTCTATTGAAATACGAGCTGTCTCTAAAGCCAAGAATGTAGGCGATCTCTTTAGCCTGGAGCTCGGTGGTGGAAAGTAATTTTTGGGCTTCCTGAATAATCCTTGAATTAATATGGTCCGTAGGTGTTACACCGAGATCTTTCTTGATGGCTTCTGATAAATACTTAGGAGTAACGAACAACTGATCGGCTAATTTACTTACGGAAATAGGCTCAAACTCTGTTCCCGAAACCATATCTTTCAGACGTTCATTGACTTCATCCTTAAAGCGTACACTAAGAGGTGATACCTGATTTTTGGCGCGGGTATGATCTAGGTTACGTTCATGAAACCGAAGGCTGTAAGAAAGGATTGTACTCAGATATGCCTTAATAATAGTACCTGTTTTTACTGAAGGATTTGAATATTCCCAATTCACTTTTTTCATGAGTTCCAGTATGAGTTTTCCCTCCTCCTCCTCAAGATTTATTGCTGGAACCCTTGTTTTAAAAAAAGGAAAATCGAACAGGCGTCTATATTCTTCTACCGGGATCGTGTAAAAACTTTCTTCAATACATAAATAATAGCCTTCCCAGTTGTTTGGTACGTCCCAGTAAATAATTTGACCCGGTAAAGTGAAGAAAAGCGTGTAAGCTCCCAAACTAAATTCCCTACCGTCGGATGATACTTTTCCCCCTCCGGATTTTAACAGGGCGATTTGAAAGAAATCGATCCTGAATGGCTTCATTTTGAGCTTTACCGTTTCCATATTCTTTTCGAAATCTCTTATATCGAAATCAGAATATTTCGGAGCAGGGATATTGATCCTGAAATTATATTCTTCAATGGTTTTAAGATGAGGGATGGAGGAGTTGAAGTTTTGGATCGTCTTGAATTTAAATTAAACAACTTTTCGTTTCAGGTATCTCCATTATGAATACGGATAAATCTTTTTTTTAGATGAATCAACGCTAGAAACACTATTTGAAAAGTTCAAAGAAACGAGCCTAGAGTTTTACTTTTCTGTAGAAGTGCATATTGTTTTTGAAGCTTATATTTACTGCTGGTTTTAGCTAAAACGGAATAATGATTTCTCTCATCTCGTTCTTAATAATAATTGTTATTTCAATACTGATTACTAGGATTGCTGCTGTTGCACTAATGCAGACAGGTCTATCTAAGCATTCAGCACATTTTCAGGCTCGCAGTGCTTTTACCGGGGTTGGTTTTACGACTACTGAATCGGAAAGTATAGTCTCTCATCCGGTTAGAAGGAAAATTGCCCTGATTCTGATGCTGTTGGGTAATGCAGGATTGGTTTCGGCCATGTCATCACTGGTCATTACATTTACGAGTGATGACTCCAACAAACTTGATAATTGGTTAAGCATATCGATAATATTCGCTAGCCTTTTTGGTTTGTACTTGCTATCACGAAGTAAGCTTGTCAACCGTATACTGGAAAGGATCATTAAATGGTCGTTGAAAAAGTATGCAGGTTTAGAAGTCATTGATTACCATATGCTTTTAGATTTGAACGGAGGTTTTGAAATTACTGAATTAACGGTGGAGGAAGAAGATTGGATTACTGGCAAAACTCTCAAAGAAACCTCTTTAAGAGATGAGGGTATTATCGTTCTTGATATCAGAAGAGGGAAAGAATCTTCTTTAGGGATTCCGGAGGCCGATGATATGATTGATGTCGGGGATATTCTTACACTTTATGGACGAAAAGAGGTTTTAAAAGAGTTAGATCATAGAAAGAAAGGGGTTTGGGGTGATCGAGCGCATACTGAAGCGTCTGAGAAAATGGATGAATACAGGAAAAAGAGAAGTGAGAAGATGAAGTCTAAGAACTAAGATCTAAGAGTAGGTTAATTATTTTAAGTCGATGAACGAGAAAATCCAAATTGAAATTAATGGAACCTTAGAGTTTCTTAAAACCGCTGAACAACTTAAAAATACGTTACGCTCAGGGCATACCTCCAAGGGGCGTGTGGAAAGTGTTGCAGAGCATACATGGAGATTAAGTTTGATGGGGATGCTATTTCATAAATATTATCCTGAATTAGACTTTGGAAGGCTGGTGAAAATCCTGATTATTCATGATATGGGAGAAATTGTTAATGGCGATATTCCGGCTATTTATCAAAACCCTGATTCAGATAAAAACGAAGAGGAACGAAATGATTTTCTTTCAATTCTGAAACCACTTTCTAAAGAAATAAAACAGGAAATGATCAGTCTTTGGGATGAATATAATGAAGTGAAAACCCTTGAAGCGAAACTAGCCAAGGCTTTAGATAAGTTAGAGACTCTTTTGCAGCATAATCAAGGTGAAAATCCTGAAGATTTCGATTATAAGTTCAATTTGACTTATGGTTCAAAACATACAGGAATCGATGAAATCATCCGTTATGTAAGATCATACATAGACGATCACACAAAGGATAGAATGAAGTCTCAACAAGGAACTAAGTAAGGAATGTCATATTGTGAATTTTTGGCTGATAGGGTCAGGCAAAGCCTAAGCGGAACGGGAAACGTACTAGAGAAAAAGATGATGGGTGGGCTAATATTTATGGTAAATGACAAAATGTGTATTGGCGTTGATACAGATAGAAAAACTGAAGAAGACCGCTTGATGATTCGTTTGGGCAAAGAAGTTTACCACGCTGTTTTGGAACGACCTGGTTGCAGGGTAATGGACTTTACTGGTAAAGAGATGAAAGGGTTCGTATTTGTTTATGGAGAAGGCTTTGATTCTGATGAAGATCTTGATTTTTGGATTAAAAAAGGGCTAGAGTTCAACCAAAAACTAAAGGATTAACATTGATCGATCATTTTCGATTTGGAAATAGATATAACTTTAACCTATCTTTTGAGAGTTTATGAGTAAATTAAATGGTTATCCAACAACAGCTCCAACAGATATAAAGAAAGAAGATGTTTTAAAAAAGCTTTCAAAAGAGCAAGATAAGCTCTCTAAACTTCAGGATTTACTTTATGCAAACGAAAAGCACTCTTTATTAATTATTCTTCAGGGCTTAGATGCATCGGGTAAAGACAGCACTATAAAACATGTTTTTTCTTGTGTAAACCCTATGGGCTGCAATGTTAAATCGTTTAAGAAGCCCACCGAAGAAGAGCAGAGACATGGTTTTTTGTGGAGGATATATCAGCATCTTCCTGCAAAAGGAATGATTCAGATTTTTAATCGCTCCCATTATGAAGATATTCTCGTCCCGACCGTTCATAAATTATTGACTTCTAAAGAAATTGAGCCTCGCTACGACTTTATCAATTCTTTTGAACAGCACCTGCTGAGAAACAATACCTTAATACTCAAATTCTTTTTAAATATTTCTGAAGAATATCAGCTTCAAAAGCTAGAGAGGAGGAAATCAGACCCTACGAGAAAGTGGAAATACGACAAAGCAGACAAGACAGAACAAAAGAATAGGTCAAAATATCTGAAAGTTTATAAAGAATTATTTAAGCGGTGTAGCCCGGAAATTCCCTGGGAAATCATTCCTGCTAATGATAAGTGGTACCGTGATTATCTTATTGCTACTTCCGTAGTAAAGAAATTAGAAACCTTGAAGATGGATTATCCAAAAGGCTAATCCATCCCATGTTTTAACGACTTTATTTGGCTTTTATCCAAATATTTTTTCTGGTTACAGATCGTTCTATTCCTCTCTTTCTTTTGTAAACGATAGTGCCGATGATGACTAATGCAATAGTCATTACTCGAAATAGGTTTGAATACATATCTCCTAAAGCGTTATCTCCTGCGGAAAACATTTCCCAAAAAAGGTTCATGAACAAATGAAGAAAGACGGGAACCCAAATATTAAATCCCCATTCCGTGTAAACCCAGGCAAAAAGTATTGCTCCAAGAAAAGTAGTAATGAATATCCCAATTAATGTCGCCACATCCTGACTTTGATATAGATGTGCAAAAGCAAATAACAAAGCGCCAAACAGTATTGAAGGAATAAACCCAATTTTTGTATACCTAAATACTTGACCAAAGAGAAAACCACGATAATAAAGTTCTTCAAATAGTGCTGCACAAATGGAACCGGTAACTACATCATGAATAGTTATTTTATTATTGAACTCAAATACAAATGCATATCCAATAAGCATTGGTGAGGCTCCAATAAGAGCAGCAAGAATTCCATTTTTCAGGTTACCATTTAAACCTAAACTTTCGAAAACTTTATGTTTAGTATGCAAAAAGGTAAGACTAATGAATATAGGTAACCCGACTACCACATAAGCAATGAAATAGTTTACAGATGATTGATGAATGACTAGGTTAAGAAACTCATATAAATTATAGAAGTACTCTTTTCTTAAAAAGTCATGTATAAGAAAGGTGACTACAGCAATCAATATAATTTTCAAGTTTCTATTCATGATTAAATGTTTAAATGATTTAGACGAATAAACGCTGATAAAAACATTAGGTCAATTCAACTTGACGTTTGACAAATTAAGTTGACGACTGACAAGGAATTGCTCTTTTTAATAAGGTAAGTACAATAAAATAGTCAATAAAGATTTATTGGAATGATGTATAAGTCAATCTTCTGGTTTGCTAGATAAGCCTAAATAGTCTGCAAAATTTCCGTAAGGTTTTCCTCTGACTCTAACCTCATTTTCTTTCTGAGTCGATAACGGTTCATATCCACGCTCTTTGGTGAGATGTTCACCACGGAAGCTATTTCTTTGGAACTCAGGTTAACACGAAGTAAGGCCGCAAGTCTCTTTTCACTAAGAGTAAGGTCTGGATAAGTAATTTCAAGCTTTTTGAAAAATGACTGATATACTTGCTGAACGTGCACTTCAAATTCATCTCTCTTTTTTGACAGGCTCATAAAACTCTTGATCGTGTCAACCAGATAGTCGATATTATCCTGATCTTTCCCCTTCTTTTCAAGCGTTCTGATTGAATCGTTGATTTTTTCAACCAGCCGGTCTCTTTCACTAATTTCAACTGCAAAATTTACAATTTCACGATTTTTATAATCGAGTTCCTGTTCAAGGTATTCCTGTTCTTTCTGGCTTAATAAATTTTTAGATTCAGCAAGGTTTCTTCTGGTCTTCTGAAATAGAAAAAGTACCAACCCTACAGCTATACTAAGAATAAGTCCGACCGTAAGTCCGGTTTTCCACAGGTTCGAAATTTCCTTATCTTTTTCCAGCAGTTTGATCTGTTGTTCTTTGGCAGCGGTCTCAAATTCAACTTGAAGCTTTTCTACATTTTGCGCCCTTACAACGTTGGCCAAACTATCTTCAATTTTATCATAGACCTTATAATGCTCAAGGGCAGCTCGAAAATTACCTCTCTGAATTTCAATTTCATGTAGAAAAAGCAACCCTTCTTTATAAAAGCCCAGATATCCCAATTCCTTGTTGAGTTTCATTCCTTTAGCAATCCAGCTTTCTGCCTCTTCTAATCTTCCCAATTTTTCATAAGTGCTGCCAGTTAAGTCGTAGGCTTCCGCAAGTCCTCTTTTGTAGTTTATGGTTTCTAATATTCTAATTCCATTTTTTAAATATACCAGAGCGTTTTCATACTCGCCTGTTTCCCTTAAAACTATTCCTGTTTGTCTATTGGCAACGCCCTCAATCTGAAGGTTATTAAACTTCCTTGCCATCTTAATTGACTCTTTGTTGTAATAAATAGCACTATCATATTCCTCAGTTCTAATGAATGAGTTCGCCAGGTTTAAGTAAATATTCGCTTTCTCCTGCGGGTCGTCCAGCTCGTTACAAATGTCTATAGCGATTCTGTAATATTGAATCGCCTCTTGAACATCTCCTCCTGATTCTAGAATAACATTAGCCATCACTTCGTAGAGTGGTGCGGATTTTTCTTCCATCTCGCTTAGAAGTTCCTGGCATTTTCTGTAGTAGATCAATGCCGAATCATATTTAACCTGAATGGCGTAAAGATTTCCAATGAAACGATAGGTATCAGTTCTTACCGTATCAACATTCAGTGACTTCGATATTCTCAGCCGTTTTGAAAAATAATCGAGAGCTTCATTATGATTACCACGAATGGCATGAGCAACACCAATATGGTAGTAAAGGGTGAGTAACTCCCATTCATATCCACCATTTTTTTCAATTAACTTTTCCGCTTCATAGCAATAATTTATTCCTGTAGTATCGGTTCGATATTGATTTTTACACAATTGAAGATTGATCCTTATTTTCTCATCAGGGTTCAACCCGTTTTCCAAACGCTCCTTCAATTCTTCTATGGAATTCTCCGGGGCATCGATTTGAGCGTATGAATGCGCAGCTAAGAAAAAGTGGAACAATATGGTCAGTCGCACTATCAAAAATTTGAGAGGTCTACAGCCAATTAAAGTTTGTGTTAAATTCAAAGATTTCTCTATTGCAATAATACATGATTAAGCTGCATCACAGGCTCTTATTATTAATTAAAAAGGCTCTGTAGAGATCATGTAGAGATCGAAAATTAGCCACCAGTTCAATTTTAAGCGTTCTTGACACAGATTTCTAACAACAGAAAACATTATGAAATATCTTTTAACGATTGCGTTGTTATTCCATCTGTGCTTTATACGAGCTCAAAATTCCAACCTGATTTTTTTCACAGAGGAAGGAGAAAATTTCACGCTTTATGTGAATGGAACAAAGTATAATGATATACCAGTTGGTCGAGTAACGGCTAATGGTATCACAGAGGATTTTGCACAGGTGAAAATCGAATTTGAAGAAGCCGGAGCACCAGTTCTGAAAAAGAGTTTGCTGCTCGATCAGGGAAACGAAATGACCACGGTTATCAAAAAGAATAAAAAAGGAAAGTACGTTTTCCGTCCGGTTAGTTCAGTTCCAATTCCAGAATCGGGGACAGTGGCTATTACACCACCAACTGAACCTTCTTATTATACAAGCGGATCATCTGATGGCAATTCTCAAGCGACTTCTACTTCCGGTAGTTCAGGGTCTTCTGTGGGAATTAACGTGATATCAGGTGAAGAATCTTTTCGATTAAATGTGAATGTGGAGAATTTCGAGGAGGAAACTCAGGGCTCAACGGTTAGTGGAAAATCGGCCAATTCACAAAATGTTAATCAAATCTTAGCAAGAGTAGAAGGGAAAAACATCATTTTAAGTGATGGCAGGACTTATAATTTCAGCTATGTAAGAATGAATAATTTTGGGGCACGACTGGAAGTTAAAAATCCGGTAGGAGTGAGAGCAACCATTTCTTATGATGGAGTGCAGGCATATTCGGGAGAGATTCCTTTTCTGTACGATGAAAAAGACTGGAAGAAGGGGAACGATTACTTTAAAATAACCGTCGAAGAACCGGCCGGAACATGGTCTGTAAAACTCAAATATTCGAATGGCAATAAAATGGTCATTGATGGCGATCCTGTGGGCACCAGTACTCCACAGCGAACCATTGTTAAGAAGACAGGATGTACAACCCCGATGTCTGCTGAAAATTTTGACCGCTCTAAATCTTCCATCAGTAATAAATCTTTTTCTGACGAGAAGATGACCGTTTATAAGCAGATCGTAAGAGCGAATTGCCTTTCTGTATCGCAGGTGGTTTCTTTCATGGATCTGTTCACTTATGAGGAAGAAAAGCTCGAAGTGGCCAAGTTGGGTTATTCCAAAACCGTGGATAAAGGCAATTACTATCAAGTGAACGATGCGCTTACGTTTTCAGAATCAGTGGAAGCGCTGGAAAAATTTCTTGAAAATCAATAGTAACAAAAGGTAAGGGTTTATGAATATGAAAGCTTTTGTATGTTGAAATTCTATGTAATCTTGTTGTATTTAAATTGCATCAGCATCGTTTCTCTGGCTCAAAAGAGAATTTTGAGAGAGGCTGCCAGATTCGAGCAGGCGGAGCTTTATGAGGAGGCGGCAGAGAAGTACATGGAAGCTCTTCATCGAAACGCAATCAGGCCTGAATCCATTCAGGGATTAAAGAGGAATGCGCAGAAAGTAGTAGACCAAATGCTGGCAGAATACTTTGTTTCGCGTAATTCTGAAGAAGTTTCACAGGCTATTGAACAGTTCGAATCAATCAATGACTATCAGGAGCAGCTGGACTATTTTAAGGTAGAAGTTAGTATCCCGGACTATTACTATCAGGATTTTGAATCCGATAAAAAAGTACATTTAGAAGCGTTGAAGTCGGAAGTGGCTTTACTGCTTTCGTCTGGTCAAAAGGAAAAGGGAAAGGAACTGATTGCCGAAATCAGATTGTACGATCCTGGTTTTGATCCTAAAACAGATTTAAACGAAAATGAATTAATCGATCCGATTTATCTGAAAGCGATTGCAGACTTCGAAAATGGTAACTTGATGGCATCATGGAAAGGTTTTCAGGAAGTTTTAAGCTACCATTCCAGCTACAAAAAGACCCGTGAATATCTGAATAAAATGAAGGTGAAGGCGACGACCGTTGCTGTAATATCCTCTGAGAAAAACACGGCTCATTCGTCAGAAGCCATACGAGATTTGGTTGTTGTAAATCTCGCACGGAATAATCATCCACTCATCCGCATCATTGATCGGGAAAATCTTGATTTACTGATCGAAGAACAGAAACTGGGCTTATCAGGTATCATAGATGAGCGTTCTGCTGCCGAGCTGGGTAAAATTCTGGGGGTGAAAGCTGTGATTATTCTAAAAGTGCTGGATTACAATTTCGTAAAAGGAAATTTGAATGAATCCTCCGGAACGGCCTACGTAGCATCCAAAAAGTTCGTAAGCGACCCCGTCGCTCAAGTAAATAGTTATGTAACAGATTATAAGCTGGTCCAATACACGGAATTCAGTAAAAAAAATCTCTTTCAGGCTTCGCTTCAATATCAGCTGATCTCAACAGAAACAGCCGAAGTCCTGAGTTCAAACATCTTAAGGGAGGAATATTACGATGATCTATCCTATGCTGAATATCGGGGAAACCATCGGTTACTTTTTCCATCGGATGGTAAGCTGATCTATACCGAAGGCGCAGAATATGAGGCATTTCAAAAGCTGTTTTCGAACAATAGAACTGCTCTAAGCAGGAAAGAGATGGAATACAAAGTCAGGCAATCGATAGCAAGTCAGGCTACCAAATCTGTTGAAGCTTACTACGGAAAATGAGACTGGTATGCATCATATCGCTCTGTTTACTAGTGGCTTGCAAAGTACAGCCGCCAAATCAAAATGTTCCTTTGGTTGATGAAGAACTTGCAGTATTGAATACCGTACCAAATTGGGTTTCTGCCAAACCCGGTTCCAGCGTCTATTATTCGGGAGTAGGGAATGCATCTTTGTCAGATCCCGATTATCAGGCGAATGCAAAACTGGAAGCTCTTGATGATTTGGCTTCCGAAATTAGCATAACCATTGAATCCAACTCCCTGCTCAGTCAGGTGGAAAACAGTAGCGGATTCAGGGAAAATTACAGCTCTTCCATACGTTCTTCGACCCAACAGGAGATCCAATCCTATGAACTGGTTGATTCATGGTCAGATAAAAGGCAATATTGGGTGTACTATCAACTTGAAAAATCCGAATTCGAAAAGATCAGAAATGAAAAAAGAGAAGCCGCTTTATCGAAAGCGAGAGCGAGTTTTATCCACGCCGAACGAATGGAAAGCGAAGACCTTGTTCAGTCTGTAAAATTTTATGCGCAGACCATAGAGGACCTAAAAAACTACCTGAATAAAAAAAATGAGTGGGTAAGACCAGAGGGAACGGTTCTTCTTGCTAAAGAGTCTCTGGCAAGTATTCAGAAATTGTTGAGATCCATCCGCTTGATGGCTTCAGAAACCCCTTTTGTCTTTGAGGCCACGGAAAACACCAGGTCTTTGACCATTAAATCTCAATCAGATTCGGGGATAGCAGTTCAGGGACTTCCATTGATCATTCGAAGTAGTGCTGGAGATCAGGAAATCATTACCGATGGAGAAGGACACTACAATAGAACTATTCCGAAAAATGAGATACTAAATCAAGGTTTATTTGCCGAGATATCACTGGGTTTTCTTGATCAATACCCCATTTCAAAATCATTCTTAAAGAATTTTCCAACCTACCAGCTGGAAGTTAATTTTATCGCGACTCCACCGGTCTATAGCATTTCCAGTTCGGAGACCAATCTGAGATCACCACTTCCAAAGAACATTCTTGAACCACTTTTTGAGAAAATTCTGACTGAGAAAGGAGTCAATCTAACAGGGAAATCAGACGCTCAGTTTGAGCTTTCTATAAACGCCATCACTAGAAAAGGTACAGAAACGAATGGACTCTTTAGCACATATCTCGACTTTACAATTTCGATTATAGACGATAGTGATCTCTCTGTTTTTTCAGACTCTTTCAACGACATAAAAGGTTTGCACACTTCGTACGAAAAAGCTGGGCTAAAAGCCTATCAGAAGGTCGAAAAAGAGCTTATCGATGAAATTGAAAACACACTGAACAAACACTTTTCCAATTAAGAAAACCATTTGAACATGAAAACAATAAGCAAAAACTCAATCAATCACCTTTTAATCATACTCTCGCTATTGTGTATATTTTCCTGCAAGAATAAAACACCTCAGGTAATTCCAAGCGGAGAGACTGAAGTAATCGTTCCCTGTTCAGGAACGGAATATTTCAGCTCTGGAGAGATTTTCCGAACGAACTCTATTGGAGAGAGTAGAGATCAGGTGGCTTCCAAAAAGAAGGCACTAAGTAATGCCCGTGCAGATTTAGCAGCTCATGTTTCTACTACCGTGAAAGCGGTGACTGATAACTACCTCAATTCAAGAGAATTCAATAACAAGGAAGAAGTCGAGGAGCGCTATGAGAGCCTGAATCGTGAAGTGGTTAATCAGGAGATCAGGGGCTCAAAGGTGATTTGTGAAAAGCAGACCAGAACGGCTCAAGGGTCTTTTAAATCCTATATCGCTATTGAACTCGACCCCAAACTGATTCTTGAGGCTTATAATGAAAGACTGTCTTCCGATGAGCGTCTTAAAATTGATTATGACTACGAAAAATTTAAAAAGACTTTTGAAGAAGAGATGAGCAGAATGGCGGGAGGTTAAGTATTTTCATTAAGCTCGAAATCAATCAGGAATGGTAGAAAACAGTAAAAGATTTGATCAAATCAAACGAACTAAAATGCATAAAACATTTATTTTCCTGGTTATAGGATGCCTGATCTTTAAGCTCGGTACAGCTTCCGGTTTTGGCTATTCAGTTGGTAATACGGAAGGTTTAAAGCATTTATCGGAAGAGGAATCCCCGAATACGGAGATCAGTTGGATACCGTCAAACGATTTTCTCCCGGAAGGCTTTCAGGTAACTACCATAACGAGTTCCACGACAACGATTTATGCGGCTGGGAATACAAATGATCCGACGAACCGTTTCATTGGTTTGTTTAGCTCAACGGATGGAATAACATGGACTGAAGTCAACACAGGACTTCAGAATTATGCATTCTTTTACAGTCTATACGAATTGGATGGAATACTATATGCTTCTGTCGCTGACCAGAATATAATCCCTGAACTCCTGAAATCTGAGGATGGCGGACTGACATGGAGTTTGTCTCAAGATGGCATCCTGACTAATTCTACAACTTCTTATATCATTTCCGACGATGAAGGGGCTCTTTATGCAGCGACCTTCACTGTTGAGGATAATAATTCTACGCCGAGATTGTATAAAAGTACAAATCAGGCTGAATCGTGGGTGGAGTTGAATGTAACTGGCTTTACTCCTTCTGAGGATGCCCTTTTCAGAAGTATGGACCATACTGGTTCGGAATTTATCATCAGCTATGCCAATAGTGAAACCTCTATGGTAGAATTGTATACCTCCGAAGATGCTTTGGTTTGGACAAGACTGAACAATATTCCTGAAGATTTTTTTGCTCTGGATATTTCCGTTGATACTTCTGGAGTCTGGTACGTTTCGGGAATTGACTTCGACACTCTGGATGGTGAAATGATTGTTTCTGAAAATGAAGGTGAAACGTGGGAGTTTTTACCAACGGACGATCTAGAAGAATTCAATCACTGGTTGTTAGCTTTGGAAGCTTTTGGTGATCAGATTATCCTGACGGGAAGTCTGGAAGATTTTACGGAACAGTCACAAGTTTTCTTTTCTGTTCCAGCCAAGCAGGAGCAAAGTATTACATTTGAACCCTTGTCTCCAGTAACTTATGGTGATGAAAGTTTTGCTTTTGAGGCTATCGCAAGCTCAGGATTACCTGTCAGCTACACCAGTTCAGATGATTTAGTTGTAAGCATACTGGATGGAATAGCAACCATAGAAAATGCTGGAACGGCTATGATAACGGCTGTACAGGAAGGGAATGAGTCTTTTGGGCCTGCCAAAGAAGTTACACAGCTACTCACCATTAATAAGGCTGGTTTGGCGGTTTCAGTAGAAGACGTAGAGCGAAACAGTGGAGAGGAAAATCCGGAATTTAAGTTAGTATATGAAGGCTTTGTAAACGATGAAGATGTGAGTGTCATCGATTTTCTTCCTGAAGTTTCCACATCAGCAACAATTTCAAGTGAGCCCGGCACTTTTGATCTTATTATTTCGGGAGGTGAAGACAACAACTACGTTTTTTCGTATTCAAACGGAACTCTGACCATTCTGGAACCGGTAGTTACAGGCACTAATGGTTTTTTATCAAATGATATTTCAATTTATCCTAATCCGGTATTTGGTGTTGTAACCATATTGAGCACTGAAAGCACTAATTCCAATAAAACAGTAACGGTTTTCGACAGCTTTGGTAATCAAATTTTTGAAAAGTCGTTAAGAACTGAAATGCAGATTGATTTTGGCACTCACCCGAGTGGTCTTTATCTATTGAAAATTCAAATGGAGGATAAGGTGGATATTTTCAGAGTATTCAAAAACTAATGTTTAGAAGTCAGAGTACTTCAAAAGCGACTGGAAAGCTTGATATGAACAGCTTTTAACTTTTCATCCCCAATCACCTCTGCCCGATGACCATTTATTGCTTCGTCGAAAACAGTATTATCCGGTAGATAGTCCTGCGCAATGAAGATATCTCCGGAACTGAAATCTTTGGACTCTTCATTCCGAAGCACAATTCTTAGAATGCCCTGTTGAATAATGATCATTGTAGGATCGCCAGCAACATGCCAACTGCTTTCATAACCCGCTTCACTTTCCCTAATCCGAAAATTCAGAGCATCAATACGATCGGTTAAAAGCATACCACCCCGGTCCGATTGAGGAAGTTGTATTTCGGTGAATATGGAAATGAATTGATTATCGACAGTGATTACGGAAATTGATAGGCTGCTTTGCATAATTTTGAATTGAAGAAATACTATTCAGATTTCCTATCTTAATTGATAACTAGACTCTGAGAAGTTAAACGGAAAAAACATATGAGGTATTTTGTTAAAACACTTTCTAGGATAGTAATTCTGATTTTCATATTCAATTTTTCTAAAGCCAATATTATAACTGCCCAGAGTCATACAGCAAGAGCTGAGAACGAACTCTTGGAAGCAGTGGGGAAATTTAATAAAGCCTTTGCTGAAGGAGATTTGGAAACTCTTAAATCTATGGTCACCGACAACTATGCACACACCAATGGGAATTCAAAATCCATCGATAAAGAAAGCTGGTTCAATTATCTGCAGAAAAGACGAAAGGAAATCCAGTCAGGAGTTTTGGTAGTTGTTGACTATAAAATGGATGAGGTTGAAATTGAGTTTTATGAAAATACTGCGATTCTAACTGCAAAGGTTGTCACTTCAGTTCTGAAAGAAGGAGCAACCATAGAGAATTCATATCGTGTGACTAATATCTGGGTAAATGAAAATGGCAACTGGATGAGAGCTGGTTTTCATGATACCAAGATAAAATGAAGGAGACATACGAAGTTTTTAAAACTTCGTATGTCTAATCTTTAAAGATTTTATCATGATGGTTGATGTAAAGAAGCTTGGGGCGAACGACATCAAGGAATTCCTTGAACTGATCTGCGTATTTGAAGACGTCTTTGAAATGGAAGATTTTGAGATGCCATCTCAGGATCATCTCAAAAGACTTTTGTCAAAGTCTTCCTTTATGGTATTTGTAGCGAAAGTTGAAAATGAGGTGGTTGGCGGGCTGATGGCCTATGTGCTCGATCAGTATTATTCGGAAAAGCCACGGGCATACATTTATGATCTGGCAGTTTTAAGCAATTACCAAAGACAGGGAATCGGTAAAAAACTGATAGCTGGAATCAACGGATATTGTAATGAAAATGGCTTTGAGGAGGTTTACGTTCAGGCCGACCAAGTGGATGATCATGCGATAAGCTTCTACCATTCAACTCCTTTCGATGTAAAAGAAGATGTGGCTCAGTTCTCTTACTTTATGAAGTAGAAGTTGGTTTTCTATCTAAGCCAAGGAGCTAAAAGTCTGAGTGAAGAGGGGCATGGGTGCTGAATTTCGGATTCAATTCTTTAATTTTAACTAATGGCTACATTAAAGTTAAAAGTAAGTGACAAGATTCTTGACAAAGTTCTTTGGCTCTTGGGTCAATTTAAATCTGAAGATCTTGAAATTATAGAATCTGAAGAATCATTTGATAAGACTAAGAAGTACTTGGAATCAGAATTAGAAAGAATAGAATCAGGCTCAGCCAAAAACTTTTCAATTGATGAAGTTGATCGGATTTTAGAAAAGACGATCAAAGAATATGAAAGTTAGACTTCAGGATTCTTTTGTAAAGAAGCTAAACCGTCATGTAGCATTAATAGCTAAAGATAGACCTACCGTTGCTAGAAAATTTAAAAATGATCTTCTTTCTCGAATAAAGTCTTTGTCTGATAATCCAAATAAATATAAAAAGTCGATCTACTTTGAAAATGATTTCATAAGAGATATGACTTTTAAAGGTTATACTATCGTTTACAAAATTGACCAATCAAAAAGCCAAATAATTGTATTTGGTTTTACTAAACACCAAGAGAAACTTTAATTTTTGTTCTCTATACCTTCAAAGGCAAATCCCTCAAACGTTTTCCTGAAGCGGCATAAATGGCATTGGCCAATGCAGGAGCGACTGGAGGAACAGGGGGTTCTCCGACACCTGTTGGCTTTTCTTCACTATCCATCAAATGAACATAAATATCCTGTGGAGCATCAGCCATACGAGCCACATGGTAATTATGGAAATTACTTTGTTCAACCTGCCCGTCTTTAAAAGTAATGGCACTTTTCAATGCTCCACTAAGAGCGAAAATGGCACCTCCTTCAAACTGATTTTTGACCGTATCAGGGTTTACTACCTGTCCGCAATCAACTGCAAAATGTACTTCAGGAATCTTTAGTTTCCCATCTTCTGACATATCAACCTCAACCACGCAGGCCACATAGGTTAGGAAACTTCGATAGGCAGTGAATCCCTGTCCTTTTCCTGCACCGAGTGATTTACCCCAATTTGATTTTGAAGCAACTTCTTCGATGACACTTTTCAAACGACCCGTATTCCACGGATAGTCTTCCAGCGGTTCATTGTAGTTTCCATAGATCTCTTTGATTCCTGAAAGATCGAGCATACGATCTTTCCCGAGCATTTCAAGAGCATTTTTCACAGCATCTTTTCCTCTATATTCGGCTATTTCGTCCAGCATGGAACCGATAGCGAAAGCGTGTTGAACGTTTGCCACGGATCGCATCCAACCAATCCGAGTTTGTACGTCGGCTTTTCCCGTTTCAATACAAACATTAGGGATTTTATACGGCACATCGATCAATCCCTGACTGATTTCGCCATTGGAAGGTTCTTGGGCAGTAGGATTTGCCGTTCCTGAAATAGTAGGAAATACAGAACGGTGATTCCATCCAATCACATTTTTATCTTCGTCAAAAGCCGCCTTAATATGCTGTACACTGCTCGAAGCGTAAAAATCATGCTGTACATCATCTTCTCGCATCCAGATCAGTTTGATGGGCATATCCGCTTTCTGAGCGATCAAAGCAGCCTCAACCACAAAGTCTGGTTTCGATTTTCTCCCGAAACCACCGCCAAGTAAAGTGACATTAATGGTCACATCTTTTTCTTCGATACCCAACTTTCCAGCGACAGAACCAATGGCCCATTGGGGATTTTGAGTAGGAGCCCAAATCTCGCATTTTCCATTTTCAAACTTAGCCACGGCATTTGGTGGCTCCATTGGAGTGTGAGATAAATGTGGTATGGAATAGGTCGATTCCAATACTTTATCAGCACTGGCTAGAGCTCCTTTTATATCACCTGTTTCATGGCGAACGGTCCCGTTAGTGTTCGCAGCTTTAACCATTGTATTAGCAAAATCAGCAGTATTGTATTTTGCATTCGGACCAAAGTCCCATTCAACTTCCAAAGCATCTCTTCCTTTTTTTGCCGCCCATGTATTTTCGGCAATCACGGCTATTCCGCCAAGAGGATTATGAAACTGTGTCGGAAATCCCGGTGAATCGAGTTGTACGGTTTTGATTACTCCGGGAACCTCCAGTGCCTTACTATTATCGAAAGACCTGACCTTTCCCCCGGCAACAGGGCAACGTTTTACTAGAGTGACTTTTGCTTCAGGAATGGTAGCATCAAGTCCGTAAGTTGCTTTTCCCTGAACAATATCTTTTAAATCTACCAGCGTGGTAGGCTTTCCTATTCTGGTGAATTCAGCGCGTTTTTTAAGCCTGAGATCTTTTTCATCTGGAACAGGAAGTTCGGAAGCCTTTCCAGCCAATTGACCAAAACTCAATTTTTTACCGCTGGGCTCATGAACTACTTCATGGTTGATTGCTTTGCACTCAGAAACATCGACCTTCCATTCATTAGCAGCTGCTTGTTCCAACATCAGTCTGGCGGAAGCTCCGGCTTTACGCATAGGCATATAGAACATCCTCACAGAAAAAGAGCCGTCGGTGTTTTGATTACCATATTTCTCTTCATTTCCTTCAGCCTGAATAATTTGTACACGCTCCCAGTCTGCTCCCAGCTCATCAGCTACGATGGAAGGCAAACTGGTTCGTACACCCTGACCCATTTCGGAACGATGGGCTACTATGAACACATCACCTTTTTCATTCAGTGTTAAATAAACGTTCGGTTCGAAAGAAGCAGGAGGGAGAGCAATTTCATCTGGTCGACTGGAGCAGGCGATGTGCATGCCCAATACTATTCCTGACATTCCAATTGAGCTACTTTTAATAAAGTAGCGTCGGTCCATTTTTCTTACGGTCTGGTTTTCAGTTTTTGTTTTCATTGGGAACCTCCTTTTTCAGCAGCGATCTTAATGGCTTTCTTGATTCTATTGTATGTTCCACACCGGCAGATGTTCCCTGTCATTGCAGAGGTGATTTCTTTATCGGAAGGGTTTGCATTTCTTGAGAGGAGGGAAGCTGCATTCATGATCTGACCAGCTTGGCAATAACCGCACTGTGGTACTTTTGCTTCGATCCACGCTTCCTGCAAAGGATGACTTCCATCTTCTGAAAGTCCTTCTATTGTGGTGATGCTTTTACCTTTCGCGGCACTTATCGGTGTGACGCACGAACGAATAGCGTTTCCATCCAAATGAACAGTGCAGGCCCCGCATTGGGCCATTCCGCATCCAAACTTGGTTCCGGTCATACCTTCAATATCTCTCAGGTACCAGAGAATGGGCATATCTTCTGCTACGTTGGGACTGGTAATGGTTTTGCCGTTGATAGTTAGGGTGATTTCGGCCATAAGATTGATTTTCAGTGATTATACAATCTACTAAAAATCAGCCGTTGAAATTAGCCTTAGATGAAATTAATCATTTGAGCATGATCTTATTGATATGGAATACCTATATCAATCAGGTTCATTAATTACTGGTAAAGAATAAGCGGTATAATAAAAAAAGCCGATAAGAGATTATCGGCTTTGTGAAATACGTCAAAAACCTATTTGATCAGTTTTGTGACAGTTGAATGGCCTTCTTTATTCGTTGTTCTCATAAAATAGATGCCATCGTCTATATTAGGCAATGCGAGCTCGGTTGTTTCACCAGCATTAAGTTCTAGCACTTCGCTCATTACTAAATCTCCAGTCATTGAACGTAACTCTAGGGTTAGATCCAGGCGCGTGAAGGTTTGATTATTTAGAAATACGTGATCCTCGATAAATGTTGGGTATACCGCTAATTTTTCTGAAAATTCTTCTTCTGAACTCAGTATTACGTTAGGGTTTAATTCAATACCACTAATGTTTGCCTGGTTTTCAGTAAGATCAATAGACCGGGAGAATGATTGAGAAGGTTTTTCTACGGTCAAAAGATATTCACCAAAAGGAAGCTGATTAAAATCGAAACTGTGACTGGTTCCGGAAATAGTCCATTTCACAGTATTCCTTGAAGCTCTATCCTTCAATAGTATTACGAAAGGTTCAGCAGGTTCATTTGTTATAACCCTTCCTTGTATTCTTCCTTGCCCGGAACTCAGTGATTGCGATCGAATTAGTGTGATTTTAACCTCTTCGGCAGAGCCAAAAAGATCGAGTGTATAAGCATCTTGCCAACCAACTCCGTTCACAAAATAGGTTGGAATAAAAGCCTGATGTACAAAAGCGTCACCTCTGGCGTGGAGAAGATATCTTCCTGGAGCCAGATTGGAAAAATTAAAAGCTCCGTTATCAGTACTTACGTCATTAATGTGTATCCAATCAGAAGTTTGTTTTTGATATAAAGAAACTACACCTCCATCCGCAGGGATCAGATCGGCAAATACCGACCCGTAAATATGTAGGTTGCCAGGCGGGACTTCTATCGTTCGAGTTGCCGAACAAGTATCTCCGTTATTACTGATTTGGTTTAATGTTACATTCCATAGGCCGGCATCCGGGAACGTATATTCCAATAAGGTATTGGTGGATTGAAAACCGCCTTCAATTTCCCAAAGGAAAGTCCTTTGGCTATCAATAATTAGAGGAGTAAAAAGATATCTGAACGTGTTCGTAGAATCTATCGGTTGATAAACGAAAGAAGTGGGGCATTCAATGGTGTCTCCCGGTATGTTTATGATTTCTGAAGTAAAGCATACATCTCCGCTACTTATATTCATTCTATAAAGTGAAACATTCCATATTCCGGAAGAAGGAAATGTATAGTTAAAAGAAGGATCACTTGATGGCAATTGATCTGTAAGGAACTCACCATTCACATTCCATCGATAAGAATACAGTTCGCTAATTTCTAAAGGTGTAAAAAGGTAATTGTTGTTAGCAGAATCGATTTCCTGATAATTGAAAGAAGCAGAACATGAGGGTAATATTATTTCAACTTCCTGGCATACTTCACATGAAAAACTCAAACTATCCGTAGCTGAAAGGCAAACATTAAAAACGCCATCTTCCCTGTAGTTATATGAAAATGGCCCGATAGTACCACCTCCTGCTTGTTCTCCGGAAACAACCATTCCATCTCCGAAATCCATCGTATAATAGAGCTGTCCTATTATACTTTGTGTACCGGAAATAATGTCAATGGTATTTTCATCAAATTCCGAAATATTTAAAATACATCCATTAGGCTCAGGTGCAAGGATATTTTGACTAGAACTACAAGTATCTTCTTCATTGAAAATCACAAGATTTACGTCGAAATTTCCGGCTTCCGTATGTACATAACTCAACTCGCGTCCGAACGCTATTCCCTGCGGAAGGCCCCAGACAAATGTATTAGTAGTATCCGTGCTATTGGCTGTAAGATTGAAAATCCAATTGTTAGTAGAGATAGAATCGATATTATAGGTGAAGCTCGCATCACACGATTCTAAATTATATGGTACTGCAATAACTTCTGTAATACTACATGTATCTCCACTGCCCGCGTTTATAAGAAAAAGTGCTATTTGGTAAGTGCCGGAATCGGAAAATATGTATTCAAAAGAGGGATCATTGGAAACAATTTCTTCGTTTATTTCCCATAGATACTCATACAAGTCACTCGTTTCTTCAGAAATAAAAGAGTATCGATACTGATTGCTAGAATCAGCAAGGTAGGTGAAGCCAGTGTCGCAGTTTGGTACATTGAATGAACCAACCACAATTTCTTTACAATAAGAACAACCATCTTCATTCATGGTCTGGCAGACTTCGTAGACGCCTGGAGAATCATAAGTGTGGGTGATAGGAACGCCAAATTCAGGTATGTGCTCTAACGATGATCCATCACCATAATTCAAGGAGAAGGACATATCAGCATAAAAAGGCAACCAGGTTTCGAACGCATATTGAAAAGTTCCACTATCCAAACTCCACACATTGAAGAAACATGCATCACTTGAAGGAGGAATAGCTGCTATGTTTTGTACGGTACTGCAAATATCAGAGGAATCGGAAACAGTAAGAGTAGTGTGCCATAAGCCAGCATCAAAAAAGATGTGCTCAATTCGACTGCCCGTTCTTTCCAGTTCACCACCAATGTTCCAAAGAAAGCTTTTTGAAGAATCTCCTTCCGCCGTAGCGATTAGAGTATAGACTGGTAAAGCCCCTGTAGTGTCCAATTCAAAGGTAAAGGCGGCATTGCAAAGCGATGTTGAATCAAGTTCTTCTGCTATTGCTATTGTGTTGATAATAATCAAGGCTATTATCAACAATTGTCGGACGATTTTAAAGGTAAATTTTTGTAATATCATAGTGTTTAGCTTTTGATCACCCGATTAACCCGAAGACCCCAAAAATCCCCTAGTCCACTTAAAAGACTACACCTAATTTAACTCCAAATCGATATCTTTCAGAAGAAATAGTTGAGTTTTGAAAGTCAGAATTTAGCCCTAAATCACTAAAAGGGGCTAGGTAGTATTCAGCTTGTTGCGATTTGCTTTTATACGTGAAAGGCACTTCTAATCTTACGTTATGTAGTGGTACCCTATAATCTGATAATTCTATCGGCGTTTCATCTGAGGTTTCATCAGGCTCCAGGATCTCGCTCGCCTGAAATACCCAATCCATCGATACGCCAAAGTTGACTCCAACATCCACACGTTCACTTACTGTAAAAGCTTTTCCCACTAAAACTGCGAGTGTAAGTAGATGGTATGAATTAGTACGATCTACTTCACGGACAACTTCTCTTTCGTTAAAAGTGGAATCTATCACAAAGACCGGAACTCTTTCTTCATTTTCAATAATGAAAAAAGTTGATATCGTATCTATTTTCAAATCTACCAGATTATCAGTCTGACTGAAACTTATATTTTGAAGATAGTATTGATACGAAAGGCTTGCTTCAAGGTAAAAGTGCTTCCAATGATGGCGATAAGAAAAACCCAGAAGAGCACCATTCATATTGTCTCCATCCCTTCTCCAAATGGACGGACCTAAGTAGAAAAGTAGTTTTTTCCTGCTTTCCTCTTTTTCTATGACATAGTCTATGGTATCGTAGACCATAATTTCTTTTTGTATGTGCGTGGTATCATACACTTCAATATTTTTCACTGATTCGACCTCAACGGTATCATAGAAAGTCTCGGTTTTTCTTACGATGATTGTATCATAAAAAATACGTTTTTCAAGGTTGCTTGAAGGAAGGTCAGGCTCTGGCATGTCCTTTTTTTTCTTCTTTATAATGACGTACTCATTCAAGATCTGGAAGCTGAAATCATCACTCACAATATACTCCAGAGCTTCTTGAACAGAGGAGAATTTAAGCTGTAGAGAAACGGGAGAACTGTTTTTGAAGATGTAAGGATCGTAAGATAGGTAAAGGCCAAAAGATTCAACTACCGTTTGAACTACTTCCGGCAAAGGAGCTTTATCGAATAAAAAAGACTTTTCTACCGTTTGGGAAAAGCCACATAGACTTAAAAAGAATAGCAGTGCGACACAAACAAATCTTTTATTGGCATCCATTTCCTACGATAATGACGGTGTCTCCATTCTGATATCCTTTCAGTTGATGAGTACTTTTGATTACCTCTATAATGGTTTCTAAAGATTGCTTTTTGAAAGTTGCTGTGATATTGCACGAGAGGATAGCTTCATTTTCAACCTTTATCTGGGTTTTAAACTCTTCGGAAAGTGTTTCAAAAACCTTCCCAAGCGTATCACCTTCAAATTTCATTACACCTGTTTTCCAGTACAGGTGATTTTCATCCGAAGGTGCAACGACGATTTCTGTTTTATCGATTGCATGCTGGGTCGTAATTTCCTCTTTTGCGGAAAGTATAATCTCTTCTCCGGATGTTAAATATTTTACGAGTACTCTTCCCTCCGTAACCAATACTTCTGTTGGCATTTCAGAAAAAGCTTTAACCATAAATTGAGTGCCTAGTACTTTGATCTCGGCATCGTGAGTTTTAACAATGAATGGGTTTTCAGATCGATGTGCTACATCAAAATAAGCTTCACCCTCAAAACTAACCGTACGGTTCGTGCCGGATTTAATCAATCGGGTATCGTAGGAAAGGCTACTTTTTTCATTTAAAGTAACGTTGGTACCATCTTCCAATTGGTATTCCTCTATTTTGAGCCTGGTAGCAAGTGTTTTGATTTCATCGTTTTCGGGAGTGCTGAAGAAAAACACGGAAAGCCCAATCAATACAATAGAGGCTGCAGCATACCACCAGTAAGAAATGGTTATGTGTTTTGATCGTTTGACGCTACCAAGTTTTTCATCAAGCTTTAGATAAGCATCATTAACATCCCTGCTTGATGTTGCCGCTAAAGTGTAGAGTTCCCATGCTTGATAAATACTTTTAGCTTCCTCCAAATGCTCATCTGCACTAAGCCAAGTTTCAACCTCTTTCACGATTGAACCATCTAAAGTTTCTCCATTCAGGTACCTTATGATTATATCCTCGTTGATGTTATTGGTATTATCCATGGTTAATTCCTAATGCTAACACGTTGACCTTAAAAATCCCCTAGCCAAAAAGTGATGAAGATCAGTAGCTGCGTCATTTGTGCTCTTATGACCTTCATAGCTTTGGTAATATGATTTTCTATTGTTTTAGTACTAATATTCAAACGTTTTGAAATCTCTTTATGGCTGAGGTTCTCAAACCTGCTAAGTTTAAATACCTCTCTGCATTTATCAGGAAGTTGATCAATAACTTTATTTAGTTTCAGAATGATTTCATCACTGTATTGCTCATAATCCTGATTGAATATTTGCTCACGATATTGCTGTAGTTGATGATCGACATACTTTTGCGCAACAGTATGATCCCTTACATAATTATAAGACCGGTTACGGACGCTGGTTAATAAGTATGGAAATAATTTAATGTCTGCTTGTAGTTCTTCTTTGCGTTCCCATAGTTTAATAAAGACTTCCTGTACCTGTTCTTCAGCGATCGCTTCATCCTTTAAAATCCCCTTTGAGAGATTAAACAAGGCATTATAGTATTGCTTAAAGACTTGCTCAAATGCTTCTTTATCCCCATTCTTTATGGCTTGTATGATATGTTCCGGTAGCTGTTTCAAAGGGTGAATAAATACCTCTGGTAGATTTGCATGTCCGGCAAAATTAATCCTGATTCTTCAAGATCAAATCAAAACGGACTTCTTTGTAAATAATTTGATAAAGTATTTCTGTTTGGTTTATGCTGAAATGAAATCAGGCCTTTAACAAATGGTGTGATTATGATCTTAGGAGATTGGATAATGATCATGGTTTAACCTTATTAATTAAATCATTAGTGAAAATAAGAGAAGCTGAGTGCCAAGCCATTAATGGGTATGACCGTTTACAAGAGAAGTAGAGTATCAGAACCAGGGATATGATCCCGTCAACATCACTGATTTAACAAGGATCAATGAGCCGTTTGTAGCTCATTTCTTGCCTCATAGAAATTTGGTGTTAAGAGTCAGGTTAGACTAATGACAGAGTATTACTATCGAAATGATCGAATGACTTACCGTAAATATCAAGAACAGTTTTTTCCTTATAGGACCAATAATCTTTTCCGATCTTTATTTTCTTACTGTAGGCCGATGTTTTTGCTTTCTTTTCCAGAAAAGGAGATTGTAAGATTCCCCAGCAGCTTTCATCACAATCGGCTTCGAGATCCATCTCAATTTCTCCATCAATTTCTTTATAGTTCCCGGAAGCTAAAACGCTAATTCCACGTGGTAGTACAAATGCATTAATCACAATCTCGTTTTCGGCATCCCAAATATAGTATCCACTTTCATCGTGGAATACTTCATTATTGGAGCTCCTTCTCACTACTCTGTGGTAACGTAGCATTGAAACGGTTTGAGTCTGAGCGTTCTTCAGATTCCCGGAGGCGAAGAGTTCTATTTCTTCATGATACGGGGTTTCTGTTGATCCGTCAGGAAGTGGGGAGATATCAGATCCCTTGTTACCTGCCCATTTACCCACCAATTTATGGAGTGGGCCATAGTCGATTTCTGGTATCATTGTTATAGGGGCTATATTTAGCTGGTTGAATAAAGCTATGAATTTAAGTATAAATGACCTTGTATTTGAGAGGAAAAGTGCTGAGGGTTTAAAACGAAAAAAGGCGACCATTTGGTCGCCTTCATCAACATTGTACTTATGTCGTCTTATTTATTGAAATAGTTTTTAGCAACTACTTTTCCATTCATCCAAACTTCTGTTGAATAATCATTCATTAAAGTTTTAGTCAAAGAGTAGTACTTAATGAAGCCGTCTTCGCCTTCAATAGTATCTTCTTTAATTAGATTATAGTTATTATCGAAAATTTTCACGCTTACAGACTGACTATGAGTATTTGGAACTAGAACTTTGAACGATAAATGATTTGAGCTTGGAAGTATTCTGGCTAATACTTCCGATCTATCAATGATCACTTCTCGTTCTGCAGTTCCTTCATCGTCAGTAATGGAAAACTTGTATGTTCCTTCAGGAAACTTTGAAAAATCGTAACTTTTTTTGAAGTTTTTGGAGCTTCTCACCTTATCAGTCTCTAAAGTTCTACCATCATTAGTCATTATGGATATCTCTACAGGAGTGCTACTCTTTCTGGTGTAGAGTACTTTGTAAGTATCGCCCTTGCCAGGAACTACATTAAGATAAGCCGCTTTGGCTTTCTCTTCACCTGTTGGATTTGCTTTTTCTTCTTTTGCAAAAACTACCGTTGCAAATGTTATTAAAAGTGCTGTTGTAAGAATGTGAAATGTTTTCATGATTCAGTGTTTTAAAGTTCTTAAGCGAATTAACGGGAGAACAGAGGCAGGTTTGTCATAAGACCGTCAATGCTTGTCACGAATTGTCACAAAACTGTTTTATATTGTCAAAATGACTAGAAAATTGCAATATCGTTGAATAATCAACTAGTAAAACGAACAAAAACTAAATGAAAAGCTAATAGAGGAGAGGTTTGTTATGGGGCTTTGATAGCATTTAGTCTATTAATTTATAGCCAATTCCATGAACTGTGAGTATGATCTTTGGATCATTAGAATTCTCTTCAACTTTTTGTCGAAGTTTTAAAATGAAGTTATCTACGGTACGAGTTGTAGGATTGTTTTCGTATCCCCATACTTTTTCCAGAAGTTCATGCCGATCCACAACTTCTCCCTTATGCTTTAATAAAAAACTAAGTATTTCAAACTCCTTATGGGATAGCTTAACTTTTTCCTCTCCTTCAAAAGCTTCATAGTGTTGGAAATCAATCCTTAATCTTCCAACAGTCTTAACTGCTTCTTCTTTATTTTCCGAAGGGATATTTCCTTGAGTCCTTCTTAAAACGGCTTTTACGCGTGCTAACATTTCCCGAAGGCCAAATGGTTTAATGATATAATCATCAGCACCGAGCTCCAATCCTAACACCTTATCAATCTCTTCACCTTTAGCGGTTAGAAAAATGATTGGAGTAGAAACACCTTCTTTTCTGGCTTTTTTGCATACATCAAAACCTGACATTTTTGGCATCATCACATCCAGGAGAATAAGATCATAGTCTGTTTTGATCATTTTCACCAGTCCATCTTCACCATCGACAGCTGTTTCAACTTCGTATGATTCGAATTCCAGATTATCCTTTAAGCCAAGCCTCATGCTTGGCTCATCTTCAACGATCAGTATCTTCGGCATGATCTTCTTCTTTTTCTGAAATTATGGGGAATAACAATCTAAAGCAACTTCCTTTATCGAGTTCGGAATCTATCTCAATTTTACCCTTATGGTCGTCCATAATCTGTTTAACCAGGGAAAGGCCTAAGCCAGCACCCTGTACATTGTAAATGTTACCCTGGGTTATCCGATAAAACTTATCAAATATTTGCTTTTTCTTTTTAGGTTCTATTCCAACTCCTTTATCAGCTATTTCTACAAAAGCGCAATCACCTTTGAAACTGGTTGTGATCGTAATGTGCTTTTCATCAAGACTGTATTTTATAGCATTATCGAGCAGATTGATGATAGCTTCCGTTATCGCCTCGCTATCCGCACTTATTTTTTGAGGCTTTTCAGTCCATCGAGTCTCATAATCAAAGCTTTTATTTTGTAGATGGAATGAATAGGTGTTTACGATTTCTTTAGAAAGCTCCGTGAGATCTACTTCTTCAAAATTGTAGACCTTTTTACCCGCCTCTATTTGTGAAAAGTTGAGGATCTTATTTACAATATTTCGGAGCCTTGTACTCTCTTTAACGATGATCTCATAGTATTCTCTTTTTTTCTCTTCTGTAGGAATTCTGTTTAAGAGTAAAGTTTCACCAAACATGCTAATGAGTGCGAGAGGCGTTCTAATTTCGTGAGAAACGCTGGAAACGAAATCCGATTTATTTTGAGCCAGCTGTACTTCTCTATTCAAGTTTCTGAAAATCAGTAAGAAACCTAGGATCAATAGAATAACGAGGCCGATCAGGATGTAAAAGTTAGCTTCGGCCCTTTCTTTTGCGATCTGTTTAACCGATTTATCCTTCGGTGCTATTTGCAAAGAATAGTTACTTAAAAGCCATAGGGATTTCGACTGGAATGATGTGATTTTAGTTGAGTCGGTTGAATATATAGCCTCTTTGATATCAGCCCTTTTTGCTTGAATAACAAATTCTTCAGCAGCTACTTGCTGAATGCGTGGTCCTAAAAGTGATTCTATAAAAGCACCGGGGCTAATTAAAAGCGTACAATTATATAGGATGTTGTTTTTTTCATCTTTAGTGACGAATGCTATGGAGTTATACTTTTGCTGTCCAAGTTCAATTTCACCCAAGGGTTCCAGTTTCGTAAAATTGTTTTTTTTATAATGCATCAACCGATCGATGATTTGGGCATTTTTTCGATGTAGATCAACAATTTTTGGTTCTAGCGTATCTCTAATAAACGGAGCTCCAGAATAATAGCTTTCATGATATTTTAAGGAATCATTCTTTATTGATAAGATCATTGGGAATACGTATTTATCCAAAAGCTCTTCTTGTACGTCATACGCTTGAGGGTAATTCACTCCCAATTCTATCTGGGTTGCGAATGTATTTAGTAGGTCGTTAGAGTATTGATTTATAGAAAACAGGATGGCATCAAGTTGTTTAGAGTAGATCTCTTCGATCATTTGCTCCTCTTCGCTTAAGCGGCTAACCTGGAAAACGACATAGAAAACCAGCGGTAAAATGATTATTCCACAGATGATGAGGATTATTTTTCTGGTAGTCTTATGCATAAAACCTTCTTAAGAAGATTTGCAATATAAGAATGGCAAAGAAGAGCTGTTGTAAAAAGTTGTAAAGTAAAATTCAGAAAATTAGTAAAAGGGATGAGTAGATTAAGGCTCCCACAAGTAAAACGGATAAACTATAAGGAAATATCTGTGCAGCTTTTAAGCGCGTGATCCCTAATAATGGCAGAGCCCAGAATGGCTGAAGCATATTAGTGAGTTGATCTCCATAAGACAAAGCCATCACTGTTTTTGCAGTGCTCACATTCAATTGATTAGCTGCTTCAATCAATATAGGCCCTTGTACGGCCCATTGTCCACCACCACTGGGAACGAATGTATTTACAAGTGCGCCACTAAATAAGGTGAGTAGTGGAAATGTATGTGTGTTCGAGATGGATACTATGGCCTCAGAAAATACACCGACAAGTCCTGAGTACTTCATAATACCCATTATGCCTGCATAAAGTGGAAATTGTATGATAATTCCTGATATTCCATGAATTGCATTCTCTACCGCCTTGAGAAAGTTCTTGAAGCTACCATGTAATAAAATGCCCAGCCCGAAGAGTAAAAAATTTACATAATTGAGGTTGATAAAGCCCAGAAAGGAATCAGAGCTCGATTCAAATGCTTTAATTAAGCTTAATAATACTACTAGAAGTCCTAAAACTAACGCAGGCCATCTTTTTTGATCAAGATTTTGAGAGTCGCTATCTTCATTTGAGTTAAGCTTTGAACCATCTGTTTTCTCTATCAAAAAATGATATTCTGATATGTCGTGTTTAGCAGCAGTTTTTTTTCCGATCAAATAAAAGAAGGCCGGAATAATTATTATAGTGGAAAGAAAGACTACAATGTTCAATGGGGATAGTAGGGTTTCGGATATTGGTAAAACACCCATTTTGCTTTCAAGAAAATGCCCTGGTTGAGAAACCACTAATGGTGCTGAACCGGAAAAGCCTCCATGCCAGGTCATCATACCTGAATAGCCTGCTGCTCCTAAAATTGGGTAGCTGATCTTGATTCCATTTCTAATTGCATACTCCCCAACTTCTCGAACAAATACAGCGCCTATAATTAAACACATTCCCCAGTTGATGTAACTGATGAATATGGCAGTAAAGCTGATGATAAAAGCGGCTTTTGCTGTAGACGTACAGTATTGTGTTATTCCGCTTGTTAGCTTTTTCATAATAGGAGAAATAGCTAAGACATGCCCCAAAAGGAGGATCAGGGACATTTGCATGGTAAAGCTCAAAAGCTCCCAGAATCCCTTTTCCCAAAACCCAAGAATATCTATGAAGTAAAATGTACTTTCTTCAGGAGATTTAGTGAAGAAGAAAGCGAGAATGATCGAAATAAGGGTAAGTAGAAAAGCTATGGAGAAAGGAGAAGGAAGATACTTCTCAAGAAAAACGACTATTTTCTTATTATTCATTTAAGCCAATCAGAAATTCCATAGTATCAACATTATCGGCGTAGTCCCAAAGCTGAGGAGATTGAGTTTGCCCAAACTTGACGGAGCACAGATCAGGGTTATTACCTACAACACACTGAATCTTTTCCTCTTTCGACTTTAATTCCGATTTGACATCTTTCAATGCACTATACTCTTCAAGATAAACAACCGCTATCGGAGAAACCAGTTGTTTACTCTTTTCTAAAATTACAGTGCTGAGGTCGTAAATATCACTTCTCTTCATGAGATAAATAGCCATGTTGTATTCATAGTTATTTACGTATTTATGAAAATCTCTACATGACTCATACTTTTTAAAAGCATTATAAAGACCATCAAGATTATAATCTTTCGGTACATAAAGTTTTGAGACGTTTCTGCAACCCAAACCGAAGTACTGGAAAATATCATCTGACAGTTTTTCAAGGTCATCCGCAGATTCATTACCATCAAGTAAAGCAACAGAAGTTCTATTCTTTCTTATGATTTGAGGTATGTCCTTAAAATAGTATTCGAAATATCGTGCTGTGTTATCGCTCCCTGTAGCTATCACAGCATCTACCTCTTTCACTTTGTCGATTTCTTCGATTAGAAACTCATAAATCGTGTCAATCTCTCGAAGCTCTTCAAATATCCAGCTCATTAATGCCTTGTCTTGCGAGCTTAACTTGGCAGAAAGTTTGTTTCCAGAAGCTAGAACGCATAAAGCATCGTGAAAACCAACCATGGGTATATTCCCGGCCATAACTACTCCCACATTTTTTCTGGGGGGAGTGGCTGGCAACGAATAATTAGAAAACCATTTCTCAAAGTCATCTTCAGCAAGCATTGTTTCTATACCCGCAATAGCTCTTTGGATATTTTCTTGGGTAAACCAAGGATTTTCACGTTCTGCCCTACTTATAGCCTCCAACCTTCTCGGTTTTTCCGACTTGACAATTTCCTCTCTAAGACATTTTAAATGATTTGAAAATAAACGCTTCTCCATGGAAATTTTTATGCAGTGCTTCTTGTTTGATTTGGTTGGAAGGCAAACATAATGTTTCTAATTTTGGTTTTTAATTTTTTTAATATCTAACTATTATCGTCCAATGGCTATAATGATTACTGATGAATGCATCAATTGTGGTGCATGTGAGCCGGAATGCCCGAATACAGCGATCTACGAAGGTGGAGTTGAATGGACATGGGCCGGGGGTACGGACTTGAATGAAGTGGAACTGGAAGATGGAACCGTAGTAGATGGCAACGAAAGTCAAGAACCGGTCTCTGATGAGTTTTATTATATCGTTTCAGGAAAATGTACAGAATGTACAGGTTTCCATGAAGAACCTCAGTGTGCGGCGGTTTGCCCGGTAGATTGTTGTGTGCCAGATCCGGACTACGAAGAAACAGAAGAAGAACTTACTGCTAAAAAAGAGTGGATGCACCTTTAAGGCAATTAGCAATTAGCAATTAGCAATTAGCAATTAGCAATTAGCAATTAGCAATTAGCAATTAGCAATTAGCAATTAGCAATTAGCAATTAGCAATTAGCAATTAGCAATTAGCAATTAGCAATTAGCAATTAATATAATAATGAGCTTAGTAAGTTACGGTAGTATCTAACGACTTACAATTATTAATTACTCATTATTCATAGATAATTGTTCACAGCATTCTTTTTCTTTTGATTAAATATGCCCTCAGAATTTCATTTACGCCTTCATTGATATCTGCTTCAATAAGGTCAATGCGGTTCTGATGGCATTTCATATAAATCTTCTTTTTAAATTCTTCCCGCTGCTTCTTATACTCTTCTTTTAACTCACCTGGGTTTAAATGTATTTTCTCTTTCGTTTCAAGGTCGACAAATACATGAGGAAGATCGGAGAACTCAAAGTCATCCTCTGTTTCAGCATCCTTAATATGGAACAATAAAATTTCGTGTTTTTTATGCTTAAGATGTTGAAGAGCTTTAAAAACATCATCTAAATCCGAGGAGGAGTTAATAAGGTCACTAAGAACTACAACGAGGCTTCTTTTATGAATACTTTTGGCGAGCTTATGAAGAACCTCAGGAATGTTTGTATTCCTTTCTTCAACCTGCTCATTATAGATTGTATTAAGTTGATTGAATAGGCTATGTGCATGGCTTCCGGTAGATTTCACCGCTGTTTCCATATCTATTCCTTCTGAAAAAGAGACTAGTCCAACTGCATCCCTTTGTCTCTGTAAAAGATAAATGAGTCCTGAAGCCGCTTGTAAAGCAAATCTGATCTTACCTTTTTCAGCACTTGGATAGCGCATAGAAGAAGAGTTATCAATCAGAATGGTACACCTTAGGTTGGTTTCTTCTTCGTACCTTTTCACATAAAGGCGATCAGTTTTAGCGTATGCCTTCCAATCGATATGTCTGGTACTTTCCCCTACATTGTACTGTTTATGTTCAGCAAATTCTACTGAAAAACCATGATACGGAGATCGATGCAGACCCGTTATGAATCCTTCCACGAGTTGCTTGGCTAGCAATTCATAATTTTCAATATGCTTTACATCTTGGTGTTTAATGTCGCTCACACGCTTCGAATTTAATTATCAAGTATTTGATATTCAGTTTATTACCTTTTTTAAAGCCGTTTACCTAAACGTTTTCATTTGCAATAATGAATTTAATTATTCTATATTTAAACAATTTTTAATTTGAAAAAGTGATTCTTTAAATCAACTAAACAAAGAACGGTGGAAGAGAAAAAAGATTTGGATAGAAATGAAATTTACTCGGAAAGAGTAAGAGCGGGAAAGAGGACTTATTTTTTTGATGTTAAATCAACTCGGTCAAATGATTATTACTTGACAATCACGGAGAGTAAAAGAAGATATAAAGATGATGGGTTCTTCTACGAAAAGCATAAGATCTTTTTGTACAAAGAGGACTTCAATAAATTCATGGAGGCATTGCAGGGAACGGTCAATCATGTAAAGAACGAATTAATGCCTGATGTTGACTTTAGTGAATTCGATAGAGAATACGAAGATGATTTAGCGACTGCAGGATCGAATGAAAATGGAAAATCAAGGCTTGACGAAGAACTAAGCTGGGATTAATTAAAATATGGATTAACGAAAAGCCTCGTCCCGAAACATCGGGATGGGGCTTTTTTTATGTCATTTATTATTATTAAATATTCATAATACTTAAGATTATAAAAGAAAATGGGATTGAAATGTGGTATTGTAGGACTACCTAATGTTGGTAAATCCACACTATTTAATGCTTTATCTAATGCAAAAGCAGAAGCTGCCAACTTTCCGTTTTGTACAATAGAACCTAACGTAGGTGTAATATCAGTTCCCGACGAAAGGCTGACTATTCTGGAAAAACTGGTAGAACCGGAAAAAGTAATTCCAACGATTATTGAATTCGTTGATATCGCAGGTTTGGTTAAAGGTGCGAGTAAAGGAGAAGGATTAGGTAATAAATTTCTTGCTAACATCCGGGAGGTTGATGCTATAATTCATGTGACGCGGTGTTTTGCTGATGATAATATCGTTCACGTTGACGGAAAAATCGACCCGGTTTCGGATAAGGAAATAATTGACACGGAACTCCAGTTGAAAGACCTTGAATCGATAGAGAAAAAGCTTCAGAGGGTTGAGAAAATTGCCAAGTCAGGAGATAAAGAAGCGAGAAAAACACAGGAGGTTCTTTTAAGGTTTAAGGAGGCACTGCAAGCAGGTCAGAATGCGAGATCAGTTGAAATTACCAAGGAAGAACTCCCTCAAATTGCGGATCTTCAATTACTTACCATTAAACCGGTAATCTATGTAGCGAATGTAAACGAAGAAGCTGCAAAAGACGGCAACGAATACTCGGAGAGCCTCAAAGAGTCCGTAAAAAGCGAAGAAGCCGAAGTGGTTTTAGTAAGTGCTTCTATAGAAGCGCAAATTGCTGAGCTAGATCCCGAAGAAAGGATTTTGTTTCTGGAAGAATATGGCTTGGAAGATTCAGGCTTAAGTAAGCTCATTAAAGCTTCTTATTCCATATTAGATCTGATCACATATTTCACAGCGGGTAAAAAAGAAGTAAAAGCCTGGACGATAAAAAGAGGATGGAAAGCTCCTCAGGCTGCAGGAGTTATTCACACCGATTTTGAAAAAGGTTTCATCAAAGCAGAAGTAATAAAGCTCGAAAATTACGAGAAATATAAAACAGAGGCTGCATGCCGTGAGTCCGGTAAGATTGGAATTGAAGGAAAAGATTATTTGGTTCAGGACGGAGATATAATGCATTTCAGGTTTAATGTCTGAATAGGCAAGTGATTTATTTTGAATTTTACGGATAATCCGTAACTTGACTTACCTTGCTAAAACTAAACCAACCTAACTTTTTGAGCTTTGAGGGTAAGGATTATTTTTGATTTGGAAAATAAAGGTGCCGCAGTACCTTTCCACCACCAGAATTTGCTTTCTGGATTCCTTAAAAAACTAATTTTAAAGAATCCTGACAGCCCTTTCCAGGATTTTATGCATTACACTTTTTCGGGGCTTAAAGGTCATACGAAAGTGAGCCGAAAAGGATTACATTTCTATTCTAGAAAAGTGACTTTAGTATTCTCTAGTTTAAATAGAGAATTTATCGATCATGTTATCGAGTCTCTTTTTGAATTGGAAAGAGTTGAAATCGGAGCACTACGTTTAATCCCATCAGGAGTTGATGTAGAGCGAATGCCAGAATTTAAGTCAGAAACTAAATTCATCTGTATTTCTCCTATTGTTCTGAGGCCACCGCAGTTTGAAGAGATGGAATGCAAAGCATTTATTTCACCAATGGTAGATCGGTTTTCTGATTTGCTTTACGAAGCCGTAATGTCCAGAATGGAGATGTATGGCTATGAGCGCGAAAAGCTGGAAAGCTTTTATAAATTCCAAATTGATCCTGATAAGGCTTACCTGGAAAAATTAAAGCAGAATGGTAAAAAATTCGCCAGGATCTACCCGGTCTATCAACAAGATATAAAATACGATATGCGTGGATATACCATGCCATTCACCTTATTTGCTTCCAAAGAAGTAACGGAGTTTGTTTATACTTGCGGATTAGGGTCGTGTACACATAAAGGGTTTGGAATGGTTGATATTGTAGACTATTTACACAATAAAGTGATCGAACCTTATCATGCTCTATCTTCCGGTGAAAACCTAGAAAATGGAGAGGCCATAACCCTTGACCGTTAGTTTCTAATTTCTCCTGTTATTATGTTGAATATTTTCATATCCCAAAAGGATATCGCCTCTAGCTCCAATAGGTCTGAAGTAAACTAGTATTTCATACTGGTTTTCGGTTTCGAAATGAATCCCTTCTAATGCGTAAGGATTATCCCCGTCAGTCAAATAAATAAAATTGTACCAACCCTGCTTTAGATAAAGGGAACCTTCGTAACCACCTCTTGCACTATTATAGCTCATCTTATTAGAGTCTGATTTTTCCCAATCCGATAAAGCTCCAAAAACGTAGACTTCCTCATCCAGAGGTTGCTCTTTTTCCAGGAAGAAATTGACTGTAGCATATTCGCTGTTTACTTCAGATAAACTATTCTGGCGATCAAGGTTATTAATAATGAATTGACCATTAATATCGAGGTATTCCGAATAAGCAAACTCGGCCCTTGGCTTTTCCTGATATAAGTTGGCGGTGATTTCTTTTTCGGTAGTTTTCACCTTTGCTACACCTTGCCCGTTGAAGTCGAGTGTTCTTATATCGAAAAAACGAAACTCATTCCCAGCTTGGAAATTAGTTTCCTCGCTCAGGTAGAAATACTCAAGTTCACTGAAGGATTGCCGGAACATGGTAGGCTTAAGACCAACTATGGCGTTATCCCAACGTTGGTTTTGCCTAATCACAGGCATAATCTGAGTAAAGGGATCTCTAACCTCTAAGCCGGTATAATCAATTTTAAAATCAATTTGCTGGTTTGACCTCTGTTTACTTATTGTTAATGACTGTCCAACCTGAGTGTTGATGGTTACACGATTGGAGTAAACCATAAATCTTCGAGTCAGGATCAACTGATCCTCATTCCCCTCACGGTATACTTTAATCAGGTAATTTCCACTAATTTTTACTCTTGGTACAGTAAACCAATAATGGACGTATTCGGCGCGGGTATCAAAAGAATAGTCAAAGTCGTTGATCCTGAATTCATTAAATTCATTTAATATCTCAATATCCGAATACCTCGAAGGAGTCCAGTCGGCATTGCAGTGTATTAATTTCACCAGGAAGTTTTCGAAGTCCCGAGCAAAAACATCAAATTCCAATAATAAAGGCGTGCTCTGTCTGATTGAAATTACTGGTGATTCTATAGTTGTTTCAAGCGAGCTTCCCTCAGGGTAAAGCTGTACCGTCCTGATGTTTCCTTGATAGTTCACGTCTTCATATCGTAACTCCTGACTTGATAGTTGATGTATTATGAAAATAAAAAACAGAGCTAGAAAAAATCTCATATTAAAGAACTACGCTAAAATTGAGCCGAAATATCACATTTTTGTAATAAAGTTTTGAGGCATTCCAACGAAAATAATACTTAAGGTGTCCAAAGGATATCGGTATCGAAAATAGATGTTATCAGATAAGGAACTGATTAGCCAATGTAAGGAAGGGAACCGCAAAGCGCAATATGAACTGTATCAGCGCTTCTCGGGAGAGTTGTATGTAGTTTGCTTACGCTACTGCAAAGCTCAACAAGAGGCTGAAGATGTTCTGCAAGAATCTTTCATAAAGATTTTCCGATGCATAAAAGATTTTAGAGGAGATAGTGCTTTGAAAACGTGGATGAAGAGGATTGTCATAAATACTTCTTTGAATCAGTTGAGGAACAAATTGTACCTCTTTCCAATGTCGGATGTTGAGGAGAATGCAAAAGTTGAGATTCCTTTTTGTGCTGATGGACATTCGCTTGACGATTTGTTGAGCATGATGGAAGAATTACCCACAGGTTGCCGGGTAATTTTTAACCTCTACGCCGTGGAGGGTTATAAGCATAATGAAATTGCTGAAATGCTTGGGGTTTCCGAAGGAACGAGCAAGTCTCAATTATCGAGGGCAAAATCATTATTGAAAAATAAGATTTTAGAACAAAATGAACCTAACTATGGAAAAGTTGGAAGATAATTTCAGCAATAGTTGGAGAGACGCTTTCGAAGGTCAGTCTAAAGAACCGCCCAATGCTGTTTGGGTAGGTGTTGAAAATGCCTTGATCAAAGACGAAGCTAAGAATAACAAGATCATCGTTTTTTGGTACAAAATGGCTGCTTCAATTTCATTGATGGCTATGTTCACACTTGGTGTTCTTTACTTCAACCAGGTTCAGACGAACCTTGAAGGAAATAGCATATCTGAATCTCAAAAGAGTACGCCAAATACAAATCCCACCAACCAAAACCGTATTGACATTGATAAATCGTTAGCAGGTGATAATTCTGATTTAGTTTCTAAGGAAAGCGAATCAACATCTTTTGATGATTTAAAATCAACAATAGCTTCAAATCAAAATACGATTACTAATAAGAATAAACAGATTGAAGCTGAAAATACTGGAGACTTCGAGGGTAATAGAAATACATTTACTTTAATTGATTCAGTTGGCAATAACGATCTTCTAACCGACTTGAATGAAAAGAACCTTCCAAATTCTTCTGAAGCTGTAGCATCATCTGCCTTGAATTCTAATCGAGCGGATCGTAGATCTAATAACGACTTTGTTAATCAAGACGGGAGGCGATCCAATGAGCAAAAGCTGATTACTTCAGGAAGTGATTTTGAAGAGTTGAATTCCAGAGAAGCCGTTTTATTTGCAGACCATCAGCTTCCACTTTCGGATAATTATGATCTAAAACCTAAATCTTCACCTCTGGGTTCTTTTGTGAGCCTGCAGGAACCAGATGAACTCTACAAAGTGCCCGTCGAAAAGGAAATAATCAAGAAAAAATCAGACTCAAACCTAATGGCTTTTTGGGCTGGGGTAGATGTAGGTTCTGGTAGTTATTCCCCTAATAGTTCATTTTCAGGGAATACCTCAGATGTCTTTTTTAGCGACTCCGAAAGCTTAGCTTCATTAGACCCAAGCGTTGAGGGTGTCAGATTTGACCTGAATAATACCGGATTGACATCAGGGGAGGAAAGCTCGGGATCGTATTATTCAGCCGGAATTAATTTTGGGCTGAATTTAACAAGTAGATGGAGTATTCAAAGTGGTTTAGCATACGCAAACTATGGATCAGGGACATCTACCAATCTCATTTCAGAACAAGGTGAAGAACAAGTAGCTATTCATTTTTCAAATTTAACAGAGCTCGATAATTCTGATGAGGTACTTTTTACTGAAAACGTAAACCTTGATAATCGTCTGGAATTCGTTTCGGTGCCTCTGATAGCAGGATATGCGGTCGTAAATAGAAAATGGAAACTGATTATCAATGCGGGCTTGTCTTCTGATTTCTTTGTACAAAATACACTTTCCGGAGTTAATGGTTTGTCAGATCAATCTATCTCCTCTGATGATAATACAGGTTTCCGTGACGTCGTTTTTAGGGGAATTACGGGACTTGAACTGAATTATCCGTTTGCGAAGAACTATAGTTTTACGCTTCAGCCGAATGTTAGATTTAGCTTGAATGAAGCTACATTGTCCGAAACAAACATCACTAGTAGACCCAATATCTTCGGAGTAAATTTGGGAGTTAGGTATCTTTTTGGAAAGTGATGTTTGCCAGAATTTGAATAAAAAACCATTTCCTCCAAAATAGGACAAAAAAAAGCAACTTGTTTTTTACTAAAAAAAGAGTTTATTCGTTTAACTCTAACTAATAAAATAGGTATGGATAAGAATGAATTGGACGAGGTTAAGATTGCAATCGCTGATGTCTTCAGCGATTTCTATAATGATGTTATTAAAAAAGATATGGATAACCGATTTAACGATGTTAACCATGAAATAAGAGATTTAAGATTGACCACAGAAGCTTTAGTAAAAATTGTTGACTACGCGAAATTAGAGGCCAGAATGAAGGAATTTGAAGATCGACTTAAAACTGTTGAAAACAAACTTTCATAAAGAGCTTATGCTAAACCTTATCTAAAGTAAATTATTTATAGTATCGTACAATTTAGCTACTGGCAGACCCACAACATTATAATAATCTCCTTTTATCCATTTGATTTTTGTTAAACCAATCCACTCCTGGATTCCGTAAGCACCCGCTTTATCGTATGGCTTCTTTGTTTTGATATAGAAATCGGCTTCCTCTTCTGAAACCTGTTCGAAGCTAACCAGGGTTTCCTCAGAAAACGACTTTAGCTCACCCTTCCATAGCAGACATACTCCTGTTATTACAGAGTGTACTTCGTTCGATAGCTTCATGATCATTTCCATCGCTTCATTATAAGATGAGGGCTTGCCTAAAACTTCCTCTGCGATAAGCACTGTAGTATCAGCAGTGATCACTAAAGTATCATTATACTTGTCTCGGAAAGGCTTTATTTTTTGCTTGGCAATGTATTCTGCTACTGCTTTTTTAGGGATTGAATCAGGAAAACTTTCATCGGTTTCAAGAGAAACAACTTCGAAAGTATATCCGGCTTCTCTTAGAAGTTCTTGCCTTCTGGGTGACTTAGAAGCTAATATTATGGGGGAATTGAAATTCATTTTCTTTTACTGATCCGAACAGGAAACCACAAATAACCTTAGGATAGAAATAAGTCGATTTTTGAGGTAAAGTATAACCACTTGCACAAATATTTTTGACCTGCTCCATTGGAATATCCTTCACGATTAAAGCCATTTGAGCTTCTTCCTTGATAAGCTTCGCTAAACAATTAGTGAAATTTCTTTCGAAGGAGATATTCTCTGACTTAGTCTGCTCTTTCCCTGGAATACCTAATACTTTTTCAATAAAAAAGTAGTGCAAAACCGTTAAATCTAATTCTTTAACAGAGTCGGGGAACTTCCATTCCAGGGTATCTATCAAATCAGGTTTCAACCGAATTTTAAAGGCGTTTTCTTTAAACAACAGTCCGAAGGCCGATTTCTTTCCTAGTATAATTTCATGGATGTCGTAAACATTGTCTACCGTCTTAATATGAAAGTAAGGTTCGCATCTTTTTAGAATTTCAGCTTCATCAAAGTCTGGTAGATTTTGCACCAAGCGATGTGTTGGTAAAATCCTTAAATCGTCCGATTCACCATTTGTGAAGTACATGAGGTGAAAATTATAGCCTTCATTTCCAGTATGGTTAGGGTTTGCAGCTTTCATACTGTTTTTATAATGAATAGAGCTGTGGTAACGATGATGACCATCGGCAAGAATGATCTGCATTGGCTTAAGCATTGTTACGAATTCCGAGATAACCTTTTTGTCATGAATTACACTGAGAACATCACGAACACCTTGATAATCTTCAGTTTCATAAATGGGATGAAGCATACTTTCATCCATATACTTTTCCAAACGAAACTCAGGGTCTGAGTAAAGTCCGTGAGTCGGACTAACGTTCAATTCGGTTTTTTCCAGCAGTTCAACCCTGTCGTTGACTGCGGCAGGCATGGTATTCTCATGACGAAGGAGTACATTTTCATTCCAATCGTAAGTTCGCATAAAACAGATAAACCCTTTTCTGCAATACTCCTTAGAACCTCCGGGTAGCGTAAAATACTGATAGTACACGTAGATTCCTGGCAGGGGATCTTGAAGAATGATTCCCTTTTGCTTCCATTCCTCCAGTTTTTTGGACGCGTTTTCAGCAGGATTTTCACCTGAGGGCACTGAAAGGTGAATGCTACTAAACTCGTTTTCGTAAAGCGCTTCTCGCTGTTTTTGGGAAACGACATCGAATAGAGGTGATGCCAGGTCATCAATATTTTTCGATAACTCAGAGTTATATCTCCAAGCCTTGAGGGGTCTGATTTCAGCCATGTATTTTAACTATGAGCTCTATTTTTCCAGTTCTGTGAGCTTCCGTTTTTAAGAAAGGATTTTGATGCTCCTAAGTCATGGAAAATACTACCTGATAGAGCTGCAACTATTTCTGTTTCTTCCTTTGAAGCTTTCTTTTCAAGCATTTCAGGTTTGAAATGCTTTTCTACAAACTTCGTGTCAAAATCACCAGAAATAAAGGCTTCATGCCCCATAACAAATTTGCAAAACTCAAGTGTCGTTTCAATCCCAACAATTTCATATTCATCAATAGCCCTGATCATTCTTTCTAAAGCCTCATCACGATCTTTTGCGAACACAGTCAATTTAGAGATCATAGGATCATAGTAAATCGGGATATCCATTCCTTCTTCGAAGCCATCGTCCACCCTTACGCCTGGCCCTTGAGGCCTTCTGTATACCTCTAATTTTCCAATATCAGGAAGAAAGTTGTTTTTTGGGTCTTCAGCATAGACTCTTGATTCAACAGCATGTCCTTTGATCACCAGATCTTCCTGCTTAAAAGGTAGTTCCTGTCCTTCAGCAATTCTAATCTGTTCTTTCACTAAATCGACCCCCGTAATAGCTTCAGTCACCGGATGCTCTACCTGGAGCCTGGTGTTCATTTCCAGGAAGAAGAAGTCCAGGTTTTCATCGACGATAAACTCTACTGTTCCCGCTCCATAATAATCACAACTTTTGGCAACCATAATCGCGGCTTTCCCCATTTCGTCACGCATCTTCTCAGAAACCACTTTTGAAGGGGCTTCTTCAATTACTTTTTGATGTCTTCTCTGCACCGAGCACTCTCTTTCGAAGAGATGCACGATGTTTCCATGTTGGTCACCCAATACCTGAATTTCAATATGTCTTGGAGAGGTTATAAATTTTTCAACGAATACTGAACCATCTCCAAAAGATGAAGTCGCTTCGCTTATAGCCAGGTTCATTTGCTCTTCTAATTCATCTTCAGAGTCAACAACACGCATTCCTTTTCCTCCGCCTCCTGCACTTGCCTTAATAAGCACTGGGAATCCTATTTGTTCTGCAATCTTTTTGGCCTCATTTGGGTCCGTTACCGCTCTGTCCACCCCTGGAACTTGTGGGATATCGTATTTGCCTACCGCTTTTTTTGCAGCAAGCTTGTTTCCCATCACTTCAATAGAATGAGGAGAGGGGCCTATGAAAATAATACCTGCATCTGCTGATTTTTGAGCAAAAGAGGCATTTTCAGACAAAAAACCATAACCGGGATGGATGGCATCCACCTTTAATTCTTTACACTTTTCAATAATTTTATCACCTAATAAATAGGATTTAGAAGAGGGTGGAGGCCCAAGACAAATAGCTTCATCGGCAGCTTTTACATGAAGTGCATTTCTATCGGCTTCACTGAAAACGGCTACTGTTTTGATGCCCATTTCTTTAGCTGAACGAATAACCCTTAAGGCAATTTCACCTCGGTTAGCTATTAGAATTTTATTGATTTTTGCCATAACGATCTTTACTAATATTTCGGCAGCTTAGAGCTTGAGTTTAATTTTTTTAGTTCAACACTAAAGCCTTACTTAAGGAAAACTACAGACTACACACTGAAAGAAGTTAAAAATCCTTAAATTTGTGAAATTTTTGATTAAAGCTTTACAATATATAAAGCTTAGAAAATCTAATCGTAACAAAAATATTAGGACGTGGATTTATTTGAAAAACTTTCGATGGAAGAGAGCCCTTTGGGCAAGCATGCTGAATATGCTGAAGGATACTTTATGTTTCCTTCTTTAGAAGGGGAGATAAAACCTCGAATGATGTATCAGGGAGAAGAGATGTTAACCTGGAGCCTGAATAATTATTTAGGGTTGGCGAATCATCCGGAAGTGAGAAAAGTGGATGCAGAAGCCACGGCTCAATACGGTTTGGCTTACCCTATGGGGGCAAGAATGATGTCTGGTAATTCAAAACATCATATTGAATTAGAACGTCAATTAGCTGATTTCATGAACAAAGAAGAAGCTATGCTTCTCAACTATGGTTATCAGGGAGTATTATCAATCATAGATGCTTTAGTAGACCGAAGAGATGTAATTGTTTATGATTCTGATTCTCATGCTTGTATTATCGACGGTGTGAGGTTGCACATGGGTAAAAGGTTTGTATTCCCGCACAATAATGTTGAGAATCTTGAAAAGCAGTTAGAAAGAGCAACTAAAATCACCAAAGAGACCGGAGGTGGAATACTCGTTATTACTGAAGGAGTATTCGGTATGTCGGGAAATATGGGCGATATCGCTTCCATTGTAAAGCTTAAAGATAAGTTTGACTTCCGTTTACTCGTTGATGATGCCCACGGTTTTGGAACAATGGGAAAAACAGGTGCCGGAGCAGGAGAGGAGCAAGGAGTACAAGAAGAAATTGACGTTTATTTCTCAACTTTTGCCAAGTCTATGGCTAGTATTGGCGCATTCGTAGCTGCAAATGCCCAGGTGATTAAATATTTGAGATATAATACACGTTCTCAGATTTTCGCTAAAACACTACCTATGCCATTGGTGCTGGGAGCGATTAAGCGATTAGAATTACTAAGAACGAAGCCAGAGCTGAAGGATAACCTTTGGAAAGTCGTTAATTCTCTACAAGGGCAATTGAGAGAAAAAGGATTTAACATAGGAACTACAATATCACCAGTAACGCCTGTGTTGTTGCAAGGTGGTGTGCCTGAGGCTTGTATGCTTATAAAAGACCTAAGAAGTAACTATAAAATATTCTGTTCTATGGTTATTTATCCGGTTGTACCTAAAGATGTTATCATGCTGAGGATAATACCAACAGCAGTACATACGTTAGATGATGTAAGTGAAACGATCTCAGCTTTTGAAGATGTTAAAAACAAACTGACCTCAGGTGAGTATGAACGTCAGGGTGTGGAAGCAGAATTCAAATATTAAATTTCTGGCCTATTTGGCCGATTCTTAAACATTTTATTTATATTGAGCGCAAATTTGAAACCGTATTATTCTAAAATTAAATAGTTAAAAATGAAAAGATTTGACCAACTCAGAGACTTAGTTCTTTCTTTAGAAGGAGACTTCAGCAAATTTTACGATAAAGAAAATCAGGCAGCTGGAACTCGTGTTAGAAAAGGAATGCAAGATTTGAAGAACATAGCTCAGGAGATTAGAATTGAAGTTCAGGATATCAAGAATAAATCTTGAGAAATCTACCTTAATTGGAATAGGAAGCGGATAATTTATTATCCGCTTTTTTTATATCCACTCAGTAACACATTCTTAAAACATCTTGAGAAAATTTTTCTTATTTCTGATACCGATATCGATTATATCGATATCCCTTTACGTAATTTACTCCGAAAGATTTCCTAGCAAGAATCGAGACCTGTTTTCATATGTTCCTGGAAGCGCAGCTATCGTTTTTGAAAACGATCAGGTTCTAAAATTTTGGAATGAGCTTCAGGCCAAATCAATCTGGAAAGGCCTTTTAAACGTACCAGAATTCCAGTCGTTTAAAGAAAGTTTTGAAGCTCTTATTGTCTCCGAGAATGAGTATTCGGCCTCAATACTCAAATTATTATCCAATAATCGAATACTTGTTTCGCTCCACGTTACGGAGAAAAATAAGTTTGATGGCCTCTTCATAGTGCCTATCAGCAAAGTAGGTTCCAGCGATGTTTATGCTTATTTCAAAAAGCTTGCAGAAGAAAAGAAGATAGACTTTCGTCCTTATACTTTTCAGGATAGGGAACTATATTCTTTAACGGATAAAAACGACGACTTATTCACTTTCACAGTCATCGATGATGTACTGGTTTTTAGTTTCACTCCTTTTCTTGTTGAAGATGTGATCCGCCTATCAGAAGGAATGATTTTAGGCTTTAAAGAACTTAACCCTTCCAATTCGGGAATTGTAAATATTGAAAATGATGAGGGTAACCTATGTGTGAATTATAAACAGCTTGGTTTTTTATTATCTACATTCTCATCACCAGAATTCTCATCCTATATCAAAGAACTTGGTCAGGTAGCAACTAGTGGATTTCTTGATCTGAAGATCGACTCAGAACGCCTTTTAATTACGGGTTTCAGCTTCTCGAAAAGAGTTTCTGAATTCTTATCCATATTCGAAAACCAACAAGCAAGCCCCATCCGTATTCACCAGTTTGTCCCAAACAGAACAGGTATATTTTTTCATTTTTCAATATCAGATCAAACGCTTTTCAGTAAAAAGTTTGAAGATTATCGAAAACAGAATAGCAATCTCCAGAGTAGTGCGAGCCGATTAAAGAAAGAATATGATTATGACCCTTCAAGTGCTTTTGATTGGATAGGGAATGAATTTGGACTTTGTGTATTTGAAACGATTACTAATGAGTTGATTCCAAGGCTAGCGGTAGTTGAAATAACAGATGTAGGTGAAGCCCTGAATCAACTGAATAACCTTTCTGAAAAATCTAGTTTGTCTTCTGGTGATTCCATATATCTCGAAAAATATGGAGATATAGAATTGAGGAAACTCAGTATCGGTGAGTTTCCAACTGCAGTTTTTGGGAATCTATTTCAGGGCTTTGAAGAATGCTTTTATAGTATTTATGAAAACAACCTATTGATAGCCAATAACTTAAATATTTTAAAAACAGCTTTAACCGATATTAATGAAGACAATACATGGGGCAAAACGGTTCAAACAAATTCCTTTATTGATAACCTTGGACAAGATGCCAATTACAGTATATTAATCAATACAAAGAGAGCCTGGAGGTCATTAGTAAGTTCAATGTCGCCAAAGTATAGGAAAGTGTTTGAACAGAACCCTTTTGTATTCCAAGGCTTCGAGTTGATTGCAGTTCAAAATTCGTATTTCGATAATAAATTTTATTCAAGTCTTTACACAAAGTATGATGGACGTTTACTTGAAAACGGAGAATCATCCTATGAGCTTATAACAGAAACCGTTTTAGATACGTCGCTGGTTAGAAAACCGTATGTTCTGAGAAACCATCAGAATAGAAACTTTATTTCTATTGCCTCAGATCAGGTAGGTCAAATAAGTGCTATAGATAAACAAGGAGAAATACTATGGGAAGATTCTTTGGGACAAGCTTTGGTATCAGATGTTTTTACAATCGATTATTATAAAAATGGTAAACTACAATATCTTTTTGCTACTGAAGATGCTATTCATATTAAGGATTTGAATGGAAAAAATGTAGACTATTTCCCAGTAGAACTCAACCGATTTGGAAAAATTGCACTTCTGAGTTTGGTAGACTACGACAACTCTAAGAATTACAGATTTTTCATAGGTACTGAAGAAGGGAACTTACTTCTAACGAATAAAAAGGCACAGCTTCTGGAAGGTTGGAATCCTAAGAAGTTGACTGGAAAACTTGCTCTCGAACCGACCCACATTCGAGTGCTTGGAAAAGATTATTTATTGGTTATCCAGGAAAATGGGTTTGTGAATGTATTCAATAGGAGAGGAGAAGGAATTAGTGGATTTCCTATAGATTTAAAAGTTAATCCTTCGGATAAAATTCTGGTAGACTATGGTTCAGGTTCAGGAAGCACTATAATACATTTAGTGGGTCAAGAAGGAGAGATGATTCAATTCAATCTCAAAGGCGATATCTTAATCAGGAAGCAATTGTATAAACCTATTACGGAATCAACGTTTAGCTTTATTCCCGATGCTCTAGGCAAAACCTATATCATCGGTAGAAAAGATTTAGGAAGAGTTTCCTTTATAGATCGGGCTGGCAATACCTTATTTGAAAAAGACTATTTGGATATTGGTGAAATGACTTTTCAATATTATGTTTTTGAAAGTACAAAACAGGTTGTCGTAGTGAATGATGGAGTGCAGGATTACTCCTATATTTATGATTCGAGAGGAGGTTTATTGAATTTAAGGCCACTTTCAAGCAGCGGTCAAATCGCTATGGTTCAATATTCTAGTGATGATTTTTTTCATTTGTATCATCTGGAAGGTAATAGTTTGAAGGTTTCTAAATTTCAATGGTAATGAATCAAAACCGGGCTTTTACAGGATTTTTTATTTTGATGTTACTATGTGTTTCGTTAAAAACGTTAGCGCAGGAGAAAGAGGAGAAGGAAGTATTTTTCAATCTTTCATCCCCCTACCATACTATAGTAACCCATCTAATCAACTTACAACCTGAAACGTATAACCCGGATTATTCCGCAAGAACAATCGGAGGGAATCTTGAGATTCAGAAGAGACAGGAAATTGCGATAAAAATAAAGCGAATTTTTGATGGAGAGGGTATTTACATTGATCCTGAAATAATTCCCAGGAACGAAAATTACAACGACTCCTCAGGAAATGTTATTAGGCATAGGTACGTCATTACTTCAAAACTCCCAGATCTGTATTTAGAAAAAGTGGGTAATGAATGGCTCTATTCTGAGTATTCTGTAAGAAAAGTTTACGAGATCTATCGGAATATCTATCCTTTCGGAACCGATAAACTCATGAATATTTTGCCAAAGGCAGGAGGCTCACAAGTCATGGGGCTATACGTATGGCAGCTTTTTGGAATGCTGATCCTGATTTTAACCAGCGTTATCTTATTTAAGCTGTTGAATTTTGTATTTGAACGATTCATCGTCAGGATCTTAAAAAAACTGGGATACCATAATACGGCTAAGAATTTTGTTGTTGCTGTAGCAAAACCGATCAGTACGATGAGCATTATTTTTCTACTCATTGTTTTCACTCCCGTTTTGCAATTGCCGATACAGGTAGCCAAATACGTAGTACTTATTTTGAGAGGATTATGGCCATTGTTTTTAACACTTGTCTTTTATAAACTCATCGATCTTATTTCCATTTACTTTGAGCGTTTAGCAAGTAAGACCGAAACTACCCTTGATGATCAATTAGTACCACTTCTAAGGAAGGCTCTTAAAGCCTTTGTCATCATTGTAGGAGTCTTATTCATATTAAATAATCTGGATTTCAACATATGGCCATTATTAACAGGACTATCTATAGGTGGTTTGGCTTTTGCGTTGGCTGCCCAGGATACCATTAAGAATTTCTTTGGTTCCCTAATGATTTTCATTGATAAACCATTTCAGATTGGCGACTGGATTACCTCATCCGATATCGATGGGACAGTGGAAGAAGTTGGATTTAGATCAACAAGGATACGTACATTCAGAAATTCTGTAACCTCAGTACCCAATGGGAAATTAGCAGATTTAACGATTGATAATCATGGATTACGGATTTATAGAAGATTTTTTACACAGATAGCCATCACTTACGATACGCCTGCTGAAAGAATAGAACTTTTTGTTCAAGGGCTTAGAAGAATTGTTGAAAACCATGAGTTTACAAGAAAGGACTACTATGAAGTGCATCTGAATGAATTAGCCAACAGTTCCTTAAATGTCATGTTTTATATCTTTTTCAAAGTGCCTAGCTGGTCTGATGAATTAAGGTGCAGGCATGAAATCATCATTGAGATCATAAAGCTGGCTGAGCTTCTAAGTATACGTTTTGCGTTTCCAACACAAACCCTTCATATGGAAACTTTCCCTGATAAAATGTCTCTTACTCCACACCTAAAGCCAGTCGATAGTGATTTAAAAGCACGATTAGATAGCTTTTTTAAGAAACCCAAACCTTAAGTATATTTAATTACTCCAATTAAATTGGTATATTTACTAAGCATTTATTCTAAAGAATATTTCTGAAAGCAGTTTACTCGTTTTATAATCTACTTAAATGAGGATTTTTTTATTCGTCTTTCTATTCATAATAAGTCAACTGACTTACGCTCAAGACTACAAATTTCACTCTGTTTTTATTTACAATTTCACGAGATATATCGAATGGCCCGATAGTTATAAAGTTGATGATTTTGTGATTGGTGTTTTGGGTAAAACGCAACTTATGGATCAACTAGATGTGATGGCAAAGACCAGAACAGTCGGTAACCAAAAGATTTCGATTAAAAGATTTAACAAACCATCCGATATTGGTAAATGTCATATGCTATTTGTACCTGCTGACAAAAGTTCTGAGCTTGAAGCTATAAAGGAAAGCTTGAATAACAGTCCAACTTTAATTATTACAGAACAAGAAGGTCTTGGCTCTGAAGGTAGTGGCATTAACTTCATTCAGGTCGATGGAAGATGGAAATTTGAATTGAATGAATCGGCAGTTGTAGATCATAACCTGAAAGTTTCCAGTGAGTTGAAAAAACTTGCTATACTCATTTAGAAACTGCTTTTCTGAAATAGGCCAAAATCCCAATAATGGATATCATGATCAGTAAAATCGTAAATCCATTTCTGTACCAATCATTTGAATCTGTACTCAATACAAAGTCTTTTAACGACTGAGAACTTTGCCCTAACCAAACGAAGAATGCAGTTCTTGGAAGCATTCCTAATGTGCCTGCAAAGAAAAAAGTCCTGAAATTCACACCTAGATACCTTAAAATGATATTCATAAACGCAAAAGGTAAAAAGGGCGATAATCTTCCTAGGAATACGAGGCTAAAAGGTTTCTCTTTAAAAAAGGTGATGAAACGCTTAGCTTTTTGATATTTATTTAATTCCGTCTCAACCCAACCTTTATCGAAAAACCCGGCTAGAAAGTAGCCAGTTACAGAAGCTAATACATATGCTAAAACTACGAATGGAAGCACTTTAAAGCCATAAAAAAAGCCCGAGATAAATGCTATAAATGTTGTTGGGATAAGAGCGAACGCCATCGATGGGATACTTATGATCAACATTAAGACCAGAGAATGCTTAAAAACTTCGCCTTGATCATTTCCCAGTAAATAGGAAATTCCAATACTGATAAAAAAAGGTACTACTAACGACCAAAGTATCGGTAGGGAAGAAGTCTTCTTCTGAACAAATAGTTGCAAAAATGAGGTTAAAGAGCTTCTATTTTTCAAGATATACGTAAGAACTTTTTAACGATGGGCTTTGCATAATGCTTTATGTTCAGAAATTTAGTTTTATTTGATTTTGATAAAACCCCAACCTTAACACTTAGAGTTGATATTAACTATTAATTGATGAAAAACACGGAAAACCTAAAAACAGCTACAAAATTAATTCATGCAGGAATAGAACCAGATCCTTCAACTGGTGCTATCATGACGCCTATTTTCCAAACCAGTACCTACGTTCAAAAGTCTCCGGGCGATCACCAAGGTTATGAGTATGCGAGAACACAAAATCCAACCAGAGATGCACTTCAGAACAACTTAAAAGCATTAGATAACGGGACCCATGCTTTTGCCTTTGCAAGTGGATTAGGGGCAATTGATGCCATCATCAAGATGCTGAAACCAGGTGACGAGGTTATTAGTACGAATGACCTTTATGGGGGTAGTTTCAGAATTTTCACTAAAGTATTTCAGGATTACGGCCTGAAATTCAGGTTCATCAATATGCAGTCTGCTGAAGAGCTAGAGAAGCATATAAGTGATTCCACTAAAATGATCTGGATTGAAACGCCAACTAACCCAATGCTGAATATCGTAGATATAAAGGCAATTACAGACATAGCTAAATCGAAAGGTATATTGACTTGCGTTGATAATACATTTTGTACCCCCTATTTGCAGAGACCCCTTGATATGGGTGCTGATCTTGTAATGTATTCCTTAACAAAATATATGGGAGGACATTCAGATGTTGTGATGGGTGCAGTAGTAGTCAAAGATGCTGAACTTGCTGAAAAACTGGCTTTTCTTCAAAATTCGGTAGGTGCTGTACCAGGCCCTTTCGATGCATTTCTTGTCATCCGAGGCCTTAAAACCTTACACGTAAGAATGGATAGACATGCAGAGAATGGAGAAAAAGTAGCTCAATACCTGAGAAAACATCCACGTGTTAGTAAAGTGTACTGGCCAGGTTTTGAAGATCATCCTAACCATGAGGTTGCGAAAAAACAAATGAAGAATTTCGGGGGTATGATTTCCTTTGATTTAGTTGATGATTCTCAGGAAGCTTCTTTTAAAGTATTAGAGAGTTTCGAGATCTTTTCATTAGCAGAATCATTAGGAGGTGTAGAGTCACTTTGTGGTCATCCTGCAAGCATGACGCATGCTGCCATTCCGAGGGAGGAACGACTTAAGGTAGGACTTACGGACTCGTTAATACGATTAAGTGTAGGTATCGAAGATGCGGATGATCTTATCGCGGACCTCGAAAGTGCCTTAAAGCAATAATAAGGATTTTATCAACTGCTAAGATTCTTTTTTAAGCGCGACACACTGAAATAATTTTTTTCAGTGTGTTTGCAATAATGGCATCTGTAAATTTTCACTAGCTCACCTTTCTCTTCGAATGTTGGTGCAGAAATGATAGCCTCTTTATAAACTTTCAGTGTAAAGTAATTACACTTCGAACATTGTAAAGCCAGTTTTCTCCCATCATATTTTTCAATTTTTATATAGTCTGAACGTTCGTCTATCCAAACATCGTAATCAAAAGAAAATATATCTTCTTCCGCCTGCATTCCTGCATCAAGGTGAACATCCTCCTCTTCTTCACTTAAAAGTTTCATTTCGAGCTTTGTTCTTGGAGAAATCCTGGGCTTATATCGTAATTTCTGAAGGCGATTGTTCAGATATGTTACATAAAGTCCCCTAAGTAGTGTGATATAGATATAATAAGTACTACCCGCTATAGCTGCGCCAAGTAAAAGTCTAATAAAAAACCAAGCATAATTAAGCGCCACAATTTCGTGAAAGAGTGTATTTAGGAATAAACCTAGACCAGAGAAGATAAAAATACCGCTCCATTTAAGCGTAACCACCTCATGATCAGCAGAATAATCAAATTTTTTCTTTAGATCTTTTAACTGAAAAAATCTTAGCCAGTACACTCCTAAAACCAGTATACCCAATAAGATTAGTACAGTGGACGATTTAGCCAATAGCTGATTTATGTACTCCAGAAGCTTAATGTATTCTAACTTATCCATCTATAGTTGGGCGATAACACGAGTTTCCTTTAGAAAATAAATCAATAATACCTGTTTAAGTTAAATGGTCTCGCTAAATTATCGACAAAATTAAATAGCTTTATTAATCGTTAAATGGTTACATTTTAAGATTTAATTGTATTTAAACAATACAATTACCTTATAACCTAAAAAATCAACTTGGACGTTTTTCTTAATCTAATATTTATAATCTTAGGATTTGTCTTATTAATCAAAGGGGCAGATTTTTTGGTAAACGGATCTTCATCTTTAGCCAAACGGTTTAATATCTCTGAGATAGCTATTGGGCTAACTATCGTAGCTATGGGAACATCCGCTCCCGAACTTGTAGTTAATATCATTTCTTCACTGAACGGGCATGACGATGTAGTTTTCGGAAATATTATAGGTTCCAATATTTTCAATATGTTTTTAATATTAGGAGTTGCTGGGAACATTTATCCGCTATTTGTTCAGAGGCAAACTGTACTTAAAGAAATACCTTATGCAATATTAGCTACTCTTGTATTTTTCATACTGGTTAATGATAAACTGTTATTCGAGGCTGAAACAAATGTGCTTTCGTTTTTCGATGCTATTATCCTATTTGTGATGTTCATACTCTTTCTTCTAAATGTATTTTTCAATATGAAAAATACGGGTGATAGTATTGGAGACGAGATTGAAATATACAACAGCCTTCGAACGACCTTAATGATCATTGGAGGAGCGGTAGGACTTGCTATAGGAGGAGACCTGATCGTGAATAATGCAGTAGCTGTAGCAGAAAAATTTCAGGTAAGTAAAAAGCTTATTGGTCTTACTATACTAGCTGCCGGGACATCGCTTCCAGAACTTGCTACAAGTGCGGTGGCCGCACTTCAAAAAAAATCAGATATCGCTGTCGGAAACATAGTAGGTTCGAATATTTTCAATATACTGCTCGTCCTCAGTACTTCAGCTCTACTTAGTCCTATGAATTACAATTCCGATTTAAACATAGATTTAGGAGTTGTAATGCTTGGTTCGGTTTTATTATTCGTCTTTATGTTTACTCTAAAAAGAAACAGGCTCGACCGCCTCGAGGCTACCATTTATTTGGTAGGCTTTGTCACCTATATGGTGTTCTTATTTATGCGTGAACAGACCCCAGTAAGCTAAGCACATACTTCCAAATTCTTATCTTTCAAATCGTAGATAATTAGGGTTATATTTATTTTAAATATTCTGAAAACAGAACAAGTAGTTCTGGCCATTTCCGAGGACAATATCGAGGTAGTGAAGTCATGGAGTTCGTTCCTTACTTTAATAGAATAGATGTCATTTCCAAAAAAAACGTAAATTTTTACTTTGATCCCATAAATCCATTCAAACGGAATCTATAATTAGAATATTTGAATAAGAAGGTACAAATCACTCAAAATGATATATACACTTACAATACGAAGTCTATGCCTGTAAAGCAATAAAAAGAATGATTGGATCGGTAGGTGATCTACTGACCGGGGCACACAGAGATCACATTTAGCTGATTATCGATAAGTCTCCGGAGCCACATTAGAGTTTTATACTTTTTTTGCCATGAGAACCTTGTGTCTTTGTAGGCATGAGGTTTCCTTTTTTATACTTTTGCCCCATCTTTTAAGAACTATGGCTATAACTAAATATTTCGTTTTTGATTTCGATAGCACATTTACAAGTGTAGAAGCGTTGGATGAGCTTGGAGATATAAGCTTAATGGATTATCAAGATAAAAATGATCGGTTGAAGAAAGTCAAATCGATCACTGATCAGGCCATGAGTGGGAAACTTTCATTCAGAGAATCACTGGAACAAAGGCTTGCCTTGCTTGATGCCCATAAGGATGATCTTCCGAAATTGATCCAAAGACTCAAGAGAAAGGTTTCCAAGTCGGTAGAACGGAATAAGGAGTTTTTCGAAACCTATCACGAAAACGTATACATCATCTCCAATGGCTTTAAAGATTTCATTGTACCTATCGTAGCCGATTATGGTATTGAAGAGGATCATGTTTTTGCCAACTGTTTTAATTATGATAAGGATGGCAATATCGTAGGCTTCGATAAAGAAAATATCCTCTCTTCTAATAATGGCAAGGCGAAGCAAATAGAAGGTTTGTATCTTGATGGCGAAGTCCATGTAATAGGTGATGGGCATACGGATTATGAAATTAGGGAAGCGGGTGCTGCTCAGAAGTTTTATGCTTTCACTGAGAATGTACATCGCGAAGAAATTGCCGAGAAAGCTGACCATGTAGCTCCCAGCCTGGACGAGTATTTGTATGCAAACAAGTTGAATACAGCACTTTCTTATCCCAAGAATAGAATCAAGGTGCTTTTACTTGAAAATATTCATCAGGAAGCAATTAAGGTTTTCAAAGAAGAAGGCTATTCTGTTGAAGTACATCCTGCAGGGCTTTCAGAGGATGAGCTGTGTGAGCGGATAGAAGGTGTATCGATCCTTGGGATACGCTCGAAAACCCAGGTTACGGAAAAAGTAATTAAAAAAGCAGACAGGTTATTGGCGATTGGTGCTTTCTGTATTGGAACTAATCAGATAAACTTACCTGCTTCCTCCATGAAAGGTGTCGCTGCTTTCAATGCTCCTTATAGCAATACAAGGTCGGTTGTGGAACTTGCTATTGGTAATATTATTATGCTCATGCGAAATCTACCGGATAAAATGGCAGCGATGCATGCTGGAAAATGGAATAAGAGTGCAACTGGTAGCTTTGAAATCAGAGGTAAGAAACTTGGAATAATTGGATATGGAAATATCGGAAAACAGCTTTCTGTAGTAGCTGAATCTATAGGCTTGAATGTTTTCTATTACGATCTGGAGGAAAGGCTGGCCTTAGGAAATGCAACCAAATGCGATTCGCTAAAGGAATTGTTAAATACGGTCGATATCGTAAGTCTTCATGTAGATGGTAGAAAGGAAAATAAAAATCTGCTTTCAGAAGATCAATTTGAGCAGATGAAAGAAAGAGCGATCCTCATTAATCTCAGTAGGGGACATGTGGTTGATATTCCTGTTCTGAAGAAGAATATAGAATCCGGTAAAATCTCTGGAGCTGCCGTCGACGTTTTCCCGGAGGAGCCAAAATCGAATAATGATGAATTCTTTTCTGACTTAAGAGGACTTCCAAATGTAATTTTGACCCCTCATATTGGTGGAAGTACACTAGAAGCACAAGAGAATATAGCTTCTTATGTACCGGAAAGAATTATTAACTATGTAAATACCGGAAGTACGAGTGGAAGTGTAAACTTTCCAAATGTCACCCTTCCAGCTTTAGAAAATGCGCATAGGTTGATGCATATACATGAAAATCAGCCTGGAATATTAGCGGAGTTAAACCATGTGCTAGTAGAGCATAATGTTAATATTTTAGGTCAATACCTTAAAACCAACGAGGAAATTGGTTATGTGATAACGGATGTGGATAAAGAATATGATAAATCTATCATAGGTGAACTAAAGAAGATAAGTCACACCATAAGAACAAGAATGCTATATTAAAAACCCGAATGAGCCCGGGAGAGCTTCGTTAAACCCCCGAATAAACAGGATTTGGGCTTCTGCTCTTCTCAACAATCCACTGTTAACCTGAAACTGAAACAGTAACGAGGACCCGACAAGTCGGGGTGAGGCCCGGTTTCGAAGAGTGGTTGACCCGGTATTTTATAAAATGTTAGGTTTAACAAACATAACCGGAACTCAAACGGGATATCTTTATCCTGAAGTCAAATATAAACACAATATGAAAGAAACTCATTCCACAGCATGAGGTTTTCTTTCATTTATTATAAATCAATTCTATGAAGAAAATATATTTCACTCCTGGCCCTTCTGAACTGTTTTTCACCGTGAATGATCATATAAAGAATGCTCTAAAGGAACAGATACCTTCAATTTCTCATAGAAGCGGTGAATTCAAAAAAATTGTAGCGAATACCAAAAAGTATATTTCAGAGTTGTTAAATCTCCCTGAAGGGTATCACATCGCCTTTTTAAGTTCTGCAACAGAGATATGGGAAAGAATTATTCAGAATACGGTAGAAGAAAAATCGCTACATATTGTTAATGGAGCATTTTCATCCAGATTTTATGAGATAGCAAGCAGTTTAGGCAAATCAGCTATAAAATTAGAGAGTAATGAAGGTTCATGCCATCTTTTAACAGATGAGATGATCGAGAATGATGTTGAACTTATAGCTTTCACACACAACGAAACGAGTACAGGTGCAATGCATCCGATGGAGGATGTTTATGAGTTTAAGAGTAGAAACAAAGATGTATTGATTGCTCTCGATGTCGTTTCTTCCGTACCATGCGTTGAGATCGATTACAGCAAAGTTGATTGTGCATACTTTTCAGTTCAAAAAAGTTTTGGTTTGCCCGCAGGTCTTGGAGTTTGGATATACAATGAACGAGTACTTGAAAAAGCAGATAAACTGAAATCCAAAGGACTAAAAACAGGAAGTTACCATACCATTTCAAGTTTACACAAGAAGATTTTAGAAGATCAGACTCCTGAAACACCTAATATGTTGAATATCTATCTTCTTGGAAAGGTAGCAGAAGATATGCTTCAAATTGGTCTCCCTAAGATCCGAAGAGATATTAATTACAAATCGGCCGTTCTTTACCAGGCATTGGAAAACCATTCGTCTTTAAAACCCTTTGTTTCGGATGAGAAGTTCAGATCTAAAACTGTTATCGTAGCAGAAACGGGAGAAAAGAATTCCGCGGATATTTTAAAGATCCTCAACCAGTCTCATTTAGTTGTGGGGTCAGGTTATGGTAAACGCAAACAGTCTCAAATCAGAATTGCTAATTTTGCGGCACATTCTAATGAGCAAATTGAAATGTTGGCCGATAGACTATCGCAACTAAATTGATGAAAAGCTGTTGTGATCATTAGTTGATTAATAAATCTTTTTTTAATGGACTCATTCCATTATTAAAAAAGCATAGCCTAAATTTGCCACAAATTATGAGACTTCAATGGAACCAATAAAGAAGATTTTAGTCGGGTTGGATATGTCCGAAATGGATGACACACTTATTGAGTTTGCATCCTTCGTAACCAAATCTTCATTAGCAGATCATATTTATTTTGTTAATGTCATCAAGAACATTGAAATACCGCAGGAATTAAAGCAAGAGTTCCCTAACATGGTTCCTAATGCGCTTGATGAACGTAAAAAGCAGATTGAGTCAAAAATCGAAGATCATTTTACTGCACATTCCGATATTCAATCTCATGTAATTGTAGAAAAAGGTCAGCCTTCTAAAGTTATTCTTGGTTTTGCTAAGAAGGAAGGTATTGACATTATTATAATGGGTAATAAAACGAAACTAAAGGGCTCAGGAGTATTGTCCCAAAGATTAGCCAGAAGGGCTAGTTGTATGCTTTTGATCATTCCTGAAGGATTACAACCCACTATGGAAAGGCTACTCGTGCCTATCGATTTCTCAGAATACTCAAAACTTGCACTGGAATATGCTATTTACATTTCCAGGAATAATATGAATAAAGTGGAAGTCATTTGCCAGAATGTATATAATGTTCCGGTTGGATACCACTATACCGGAAAGTCTTTTGAAGAGTTCGCTGGAGTTATGAAAAGAAATGCCGAAAAAACGTTTGATAACTTTATAAAGGAAATAGATACTGAAGGTGTCAAGATCACAGCTGTTTATTCGCTTGATCAGAATGATGATTTGACTTCAGATATTCGAGATTTGGCGGATGAACTGAAAATTAGCGGACTAATTGTTGGAGCTAAAGGAAGAAGCGCAACTACGGCAATCTTTCTAGGAAGTATGGCAGAGAAATTACTTCAGGTCGTTGATAAATATCCACTTACAGTTGTCCGACCTAAAGGAAAAACAGCAGGAATATTAGAAGCCCTAATGGAAATCTGATTAGATACTTTGGATAAGTTTATTAATAAGTTTTACGACCTGATATTTTCTGACCCTGACGACGATCAGGAAATTCCAGTAGCCAATAAAAGATTCATATTTTATTTTACTTGTGTGATTTCTACAGTCGTTTTGATAACGATCATTTTTGATATCGTTAAAAACATAAATGAAGCCTCCATTTAGTGTTCTTCTTCGATTCGAGAAAGAATAAATGCTTACTGGTAGTTCTTAAAAAGTGCCAATTCTGTTTCTAAACAATCCTATTTCCAAGAGCTTATCTAACCTATAATTGGGTTCACTGGCGTGATTAAGTTCTATTAGCACAAACTAGAGCTAAAATATTATGCTGGTAATTAAACCTTTATTAAATTCTTCTGTCTAAGCACCCAAACTACGACACACAGTTCTTTTGGAAGACCATTTTATAATAGAGCAGGTTAAAAATCCTGAAACGGCTAATTATGGATTTAACCTATTAGTCAGGGAGTACCAGGAAAGAATTTATTGGCACGTGAGAAAGATGGTAATTGATCACGATGATGCTGATGATCTCGTTCAGGAGATATTTGTGAGGGTTTGGAATAACCTTTCCAAATTTAGAGAAGACTCTTCTCTATACACCTGGATCTATCGAATCGCAACGAATGAGTGTCTGAATTTTCTAAAAAAGAAACGAAGACGGTTTTTTCTGCCCATCGGAGATGTTGAGGGGGAACTGAGTGAGAAGCTAACTTCATCGCAGCATGTAGATGGAAATGAAATTGAGCTTAAACTTCAAAAAGCATTATTAAAATTGCCGGATAAACAACGCTTGGTATTCAATATGAAATATTTTGAAGAGATGAAGTACGAACAAATTTCGGAGATAACAGAAACTTCTGTAGGTAGTCTTAAAGCGAGCTATCACCATGCGGTAAAAAAAATTGAAGATATTTTAAATGAAGATTAAACCATTTAATGGATTAACGTTCTAAATATTGAAATGAAAAAGAAGAAAATCCAAATTGAAAGCTTGAAAAAATCTAATATCCACAGAACTCCTGATGGCTATTTTGAAGACTTACCGGTTCGAGTAATGAGTAAGGTAGAGGAGCAGAAGCCTAAAACATGGTTTTTGGAGATTCCGACTTTCGTTCGATGGCCCGTAGCAGCGATACCTGCTATGGCAGTACTGATTTTCTTTATTTTTAATGATAACAACGAGCTTACGAACGAAGAGCTTCTCGCCAGTATTGAAACGGAAGATTTGATTGCTTATCTGGAATCTTCTGATCTTTCCACCGATGAGCTTATTGATTTTTCTCAGATGAACAACCTTGAGATGGAGTTTGATCATTCGGATGCAGATCTTTTGGATGGAATAGATTTCGAGGGAGAGGGTATAGAGGATATTTTGAATGACTTTGATATTGAAAACGAGATTTTATAAAAATGAAACGATTTATAATTAACCTATCAATTTGTCTCTTTTCTACGGTAGCGGCCTATGCCCAAAGTGAAGAAGCCAGAGAAAAAATAGAAAGTGCGAAGATTGCTTTGATTACAGAGCGTTTGGGGCTTTCCCCAGAGAAGGCTGAAAAGTTTTGGCCTGTCTACAGAGAGTTTACTGAGAAACGTCAGGGCCTCAGAAGGGAATTTTCTGAGGCTAAATCAAAAGTTAATCTTGAAAATGCAACGGAAGAACAAAAGCGTAATCTTCTTGACTTAAGGCTTAAACTCAAAGAGCAGGAAGTCGGCCTTGAACGTGAATATTCCGATAGGCTTTTAGGGGTGATTAGCACAAAACAAATTCTGTCTTTAAGACAAGCCGAAGAAGATTTCAGGTCGATGCTACTAGACCGTATACGTCAGCGGCGTTTGCAACAACAGCGTACACAAGATCAAAGAAGACAACGAAATGAGCAGTTGAGAAATAGAAGAAACAATTAGTTTTGTTTTTTCTAGTAAAGAATGTGGAAATCGGTATTCGTCATAATTCTATTGTTTTGGACTATAAATGGCTTCTCACAAAGTTTATCTGATAGTCTGAAATTGGAGCTCTTGGAGTTTGAGCGTCAATTAGTTGAAGACTCCGCTTTTTTTGTCACTTTAGCTGAATCTATTAATGATCTGGACAAACTTTATAGCTCTCAACTAACTTTACGACTTTCATATTCAACCGATGTATCATCGGCAGGTAGAGATTTCAATATCAATCAAAATGGGTTTATTCCTACAATCTCATACTATCATAAATCAGGTGTTTTCGCTGAAGTATCAGGAAATATCTATTCCGACTTAGAGCCCAGCTACTCATTTACAACGGTCACTACAGGCTATTCTGGTTTTATAGGTGAAAAATGGAGTTATCTAATTTCTTATGATCATTTTTTTTATAATGAATCATCCTCTGAGTCAGTAGTACCACGTATAGATAGTCTCAGCTTTGAAGTTCCGGAGTTCAATGACCTGACCAATTCCATTAACCTATCTACTTACTACGAATGGAAACCATTCACTCTTGGTATAGATTACTCATTTCTGTTTGGTTCTAATACTGCTAATCGTCTTATTCCCTCGATCTCTGCGGAGATACAACTTCCAAAGCTTTGGTTGTTTGATAAGATAACGTTTCTTCCCTCTGTCGCGATGATTACTGGTAATCAAACGGTTGTAGATCAATTTTTTAATAGAGAATCATTCGCAGATGAAACAAGAAGCGTAACTGAAAATCTAACAAGAAATGAACGTCTCGATTTTATTGCGGAAGTAATTGGAGTAGATGAAATAACGTTTTTGGAATTTTTTAGAAACTTCAATCCGGAGGAAAGGAGATCGATTTTAGGCCGTGCTACTACCCTAGCTGCATTTCAATTAGTAGACCCTTTTCTTTTTTTTGAAACGATCGAGGAAAACAACTTTACTGTTCTTAACTACTCTTTGGCAGCTCCTTTAAGCTTTAGAAAAGGCGATCTTGACTTTTTAGCATCTTACATTTACAATTTCCCCCAAGAGCTAGAAGGGGAACCTGAAACACCTTCTTACGGATATTTCAGGTTCAGTTTAGGTTATTCTTTTGGACTTTGATAGTCTATTCCACTCGAAAATAAGCCTTCCCGGTCTCTTCGTTATTAAGAAAGTCAGTAGCTCTAACATTAACTTCTATGTTTGCGTCCCTTTTAAAACCCTTGATGGGTCCGGTATATAATTTTTCCGGACCGTTCCCGAAGGAGTAGTAGATTTTGTTGTAACCGGTACGATCATCTACGGCAGAAATAAATAGGGCCACTTTGTCGGAATAAACTTTGTATTCCTGCCCATCTACGGTTTGGGTACCTTCCGGTTCAATGCTAAGCGTAGTTGTTATTTTAGGCCCTGTATTATCAACTACAAAACTGAAGTCCTTTTTATTCACATTGATCACATTGTCGTAAGCAGATACCTCTATTTGTTTAGGCCCTTCTTCATCAACTGTAAATGGCTCTTTGTAATTAGTGTAATCTTTCTGATTGATTTTATAATCAATATGACTTAGTCCGGATTCAGTATCGTAGCCACTGATCTGTATTTTTGTTTTATTACTTATATATACGGTGTCGTGTTTAAGAAATTGAGCTCCTATAAATTTATGACTGATGGTTGGACCCTTTAAGTCAAGATATGAGCCTACTAAATTACCAGTGCTGCCAGTGCGCGCAGAATTCTTATTAGAGTTACCTACCTTATCGACAACATAGTACCTTATGTATCGGTTACCATTATCTCCTGTTAAGTTAAATGGCCCATCATACTTAGTATAGTCTCTACCGTTTAACGAATAGAAAACTTCTTCAACACCTGCTTTATTATCTACTGCTACGAGTTTAAACTGTGACCTTCCCGAACTGAATTTTTTCCCGTTTACCACAAATGAATCGCCAGTAATATCAGAAGAAACTAAGGGAGCAGATTTATCCATATAAAAGACAAATTTTTTCTCTTCCTCCGTATTTTTCACATGGTCTGTAGCATAATATATTAATGTGTGTTCTCCTTCTTTAAGGTAGGCTAAGTCCAAAGGGTATGCATAATTATACTCCCTCCCATCGTCAATTTTCCACTTTATTCGTTCTACTCCGGAAAGCTCATCTTTACTTGTCAGTTTCACTTTGGTCTTTGGTGAAATAACATTTCCTTCGGATTTTCCTTCCAACGTATGTTCTGTAACAGGAGGGGAGAAATCGTAGGTAATAGATCTTTCATTGATTTCTTCCGCATTCCCAACCTTATCTACCGCATAATACTTGACTACATATTGCTTTTCTTGATCCAACTTAATCGGCTCTGTGAATTCTTTAAAAGAGGTTTCATCGAGACTATAAAATATCTTGTCGATTCCTGCGTACCTGTCAGTTGCTTCAAAACTGATGATCTGCTTTCCGGAATAGATACTCTCTTTAGATTTATAAGAATCCTCTACACCATATCTAATTTGTGTTACCGGAGGCTCGCCATCGGAGTATACTTTCCATAATACCTCTACTTTAGGATAAATGGTTTTACCAGTTTCTTTATCTACAGCCCATCTGGTTCGAATAAAGTTGGGGCCTTCAGTATCAAAATAGTAGGGTTCAGTATATTCAGCAAAGTCTTTGCTTTCCAATGTAACAGATTCATTCGGTTTGCTTGGGTCAGAGCTCAATTGAATATAAACGGGCAAGGATTTGTTCCAATATATTTCTCCCTCTTCATCGACATGCCATTTCTTCTCATGTTGATTAGGTTCTTGAGCAGTAATTCTAAAATTCAGAGAGAGGATCAGTACGACGGCTATTTTAAGAAGTCTCATTAGGGTAGTTGTTTGGTAGTGCTAAAGTTTAATTCCAATTAAGAGTACATCATCTATCTGTTTTTGAGAATTTCCTTTCCACTCTTCAAATTCAGTATTTAAAATTTTGTACTGCTCTTCAACAGGCTTTGGATGTATTTCTAGTAATAGTTTTTTCAATCTTTTTATCATGTACTTACGCTCTTCCGGACCTCCAAACTGATCCTGAAAGCCATCTGAAAATAAGTATAAGCAAATCGGGGATTCATATTTAATAATATGTTTGGTGTACTTTGGTCTGTTTGAGTTCCGTTTGAGATCAGTTCCTCCTATTCCAAATTTATCTCCTTTTATTTGGTGCATTTCATTGTTTGTGATATATACCAACGGATTTTTAGCACCTGCAAACTCGATGGTTTTACTATTGTGGTTTATAGTGCATAAAGCCAGGTCCATTCCATCTTTACTTTCGTTTTTATCCTGCTGTAGCTCGTATTTTATTCCGGAGTGCAATTCGTTTAATATGTTTTCGGGAGATGTTATCCCTTTCACACTCACTATCCGGTTGAGTAATGAGCTCCCAACCATACTCATGAAGGCTCCTGGTATTCCGTGACCTGTACAATCAACAGCCGCTATAACCGTCTTTGGGTCCGTTTTTTTGAATGAATTGCTTGTTGGCTCTATGTAGTTATACCAATAAAAGTCTCCGCTAACAATATCACGGGGCTTATATAAAATGAACGATTCAGGAAGTGTTTTTTCGATCTCCTCTTTTCTAGGTAAGATGGAGTTTTGAATTCTACTCGCATAGTTAATACTACTGAAGATTTGTTCATTAACCTTTTGAATTTCTTCGTGGGCTGCTTCTATCTTCTCATTTTTCTTTCCTAAAGCTTTAGATATTCTTTTATTCTTTTTGAAATTAAACCAAAGATATATTCCGAAAGCTGTCGCCAATAAAAGAGCCAGTACGGATATATGCAAAAGCCTTTCTTCTGAATTAAGTCTGCTTTCCCTTTCTTTTAAGGTCTGCTCAAGTAGCTCCTCGATTCTCTGAAGAGAGTCTATTTGAATCTCTTTCTTACGGGTTTCCTGTTGTACCTCTTCTATTTTTTCTTTGGCCTGTTCCTGAATAATTTTTGCTTCTTCTCGCACAGAAGCAATTTCCTGTTTGGTTTTTTGCTCGAGCTGCTTTTGTTCTTCCCTTTCAAAAGTGGTGTATAGGTTGAAATACTTTATAGCATTTTCGGAGTCTCCAACGCTTTCATAATTCTCTGCTAAAAGGCCATAGCTTTGCTTTAGGAGCTCACGATTCTGAATTTCTCGCGAAAGTGATTCTGCCTGAAGGGCACTTTCAATAGAACTTTGTATATCGCCTTTTAATCGCTGGGCAGTGGATATATTTATTAAAGACGAAACTTCATTGATTTTATTACCGCTTGATCGCGCGAACTCCAGGGTCTCTTCAAGATAATTTAGACCTTTGTCGTATTGTTGATTTTCATTATAGATTAATGCAAGATTCGTTTGAATACCATTTATAGCATTTTTGTTACCTAGTTCCTTGTTTATTTCTATGGACCTTTCGAAGCTTTTAATCGCCTTGTCTGAATTCCCGTTCTGCCAAAAGAAATACCCTAATTTATTATAGCGGTCTTGCGCCTCATTGAGCTGATTGTTTTCATACAAAGTTTCAGCCCCTTTTTTGAAAGCTTCTGTATCTTGGATCTGTTGCGCCTTAGATATTAGAATCAGTGCACAACTTAATACAGTTGTTAAAGCAAATCTATATAGCAAGTTTTTTAGGCTGGTTAGTTTTTTAACAAATTAATCAGATTTTATTGCAGTTTTAATTTTACGTGAAAAAAAATGCACCATTGGAATGCTTCTTTACGCCTTCGATCAATTATTTAACAGTTTTAACAGTATAATTTTCAATCTTTAACTTCTTTAATTATAACCTGATGTTTTATATGCGATCATTAATCATAATCTTATTTATATCATTTTTTTGTATCAATTTCTCATTAGCTCAGAGAACTTACTGGCAGCAACGTGCTGATTATAAAATTGATGTAGAACTCAATACCGAAATCCATCAGTATACTGGAAAGCAAACTATAAAGTATACCAATAATTCACCTGATGAACTGAATAAAGCATACTTCCACTTGTATTTCAATGCATTTCAGCCTGGAAGTATGATGGATCTAAGATCTAGAAATATTGAAGACCCTGATAGAAGAGTACGTGACCGAATATCTAAACTTAGTGAGGAAGAGCAAGGCTATCTCCACGTTAAAAATCTTAAAGTAGATGGGAAAAAGGCTACTATAGAAGAGGAAGGAACCATTTTAATAGTAACATTACCCAAGCCCATCCAGGTAGGAAAAACAGTTGAATTCACTTTGGATTTTGAAGGACAAGTTCCTTTACAAATCAGGCGCTCTGGAAGAGATAATAAAGAAGGAATTGACTACTCCATGTCGCAGTGGTATCCCAAGCTTTCAGAATATGATTATCAAGGCTGGAACCCTAACCCATATATTGGAAGAGAATTTCATGGAATTTGGGGAGACTTCAATGTGAATATTACTATCCCTTCCGAATATACTGTTGCTGGAACAGGCTATCTACAAAATGCCGATGAGATAGGGCATGGATATCAGGATGGAGATAAAGAAGTTGAGCATAAGAAAGGCTCTAAACTGACTTGGGAGTTTGAAGCACCAAATGTAATTGATTTCATGTGGGCGGCAGACCCGGATTACACGCACACAAAAATTGATACTGGATTAGGAACGACCCTCCATTTTTTTTATCAGTCGGATACCTTAGTAGAAAACTGGGAAAAACTACCTGAGATCACCTCTAATGCATTCAAATATGTCAATGAAAATTTTGGGAAGTATCCTTATAAGCAGTATTCCGTCATACAGGGAGGAGATGGAGGAATGGAGTATCCTATGGCGACTCTAATAACAGGCCATAGAAATATGAAGAGTCTTATTGGTGTGACTGTCCATGAAATGGTACATAGCTGGTATCAAATGATGCTTGCCACTAACGAAAGCCTTTATGCTTGGATGGATGAAGGTTTTACGTCCTTTGCCGAAAATGAAACGACTAAGTTTTTGAACCATCCTGATAGTAGCTACAATGCGCATTCAGGTGAATACAGAGGTTACAGAAGACTGGCCCTAAGTGGAAAAGAAGAGCCTTTAACCACACATAGTGACCATTACAATACCAACTTTGCATATGGCCTGGGTGCTTATATAAAAGGTTGTGTTTTCCTGAAGCAATTGGAGTATGTCATTGGCGAAGAAGCGTTCAAAAAAGGTATGTTAGAATACTTTGACCAGTGGAGCTTTAAGCATCCAACTCCGAATGACTTCATAAAAGTGATGGAAGAAGTATCGGGAATGGAATTACACTGGTATACAGAAATGTGGGTAGGAACAACTAAAACTATTGATTATGAAGTAGGAAACGTAATTGGCGTAGGAGAAAAAACCTTTATTACCCTGGTTAGAGAAGGGGAAGGCATTGCCCCGATAGATATTGAACTCACCTTTAATGACGGTTCTAAAGAAATGCTTTATGCTCCTCTGAGAATTATGAGAGGTGAGAAAGAAACAGAAGCCGAATTGCTCCCGGATTGGCCCTGGACATATCCTGAGTATACATTTGAAGTCTCTAGACCTGCCTCCGAAATAAAATCAGTTGAAATAGATCCGAGTGGAAGGCTAGCTGATGTAGATCTTTCTAATAATAAAATGGAATTAGAAAAGTATACAAAGCCCACTTTTGATTAGCTCGTTGTAAACATTTAAGAAGCATCACAGAGCCGCTCGGGTTGTGTGATGTTTTCTTTATAACTCGGCTTAATAAGCGTTTATCTACCAGGTGAAATCTGAAAATTCCTCTTGAAAGTTTGAAACGAAGTCTTTGATATACTTTCGTTGCTTATCTGATTTTCGATAAACCAAACGATGAGTTCTTTTTAACCCATTCACTCCAATAGGTTTAAATACTATATTATCGGGGACGTTAAATGATTTCAATGCCCATTTTGGCATACATATAATTCCCATATTGGAGCCTACAAGTTCGAGGGCTATCTCTGTTAAGGGTATAGCTGTTATTTTCGAAGGAATGATGTTATTGGGTTTTAGAAAATGTTGATAGACAGACACCGTTTCCAAAGGGAATGAATGGATAATCAAGTTGGCGCTCAAAAAGTGATTTGATTCCAGGTATTCAGCATTGGACAAAGAACTTTCAGTGTGAGAAACGGCTACTATTTCGTCTTCAAATATCTCAACACTTTGCAGGGATTGATTTTTGGGATCTTGCGTAACGAGTGCAATATCGATTTCATTAGATAAAATCTTTGAAACGGGTTGATGAGTAGCCTCCAAAATCAGATCCACTTCGATTTCCGGATATAGAATCCCCATTTTCTGGATGAATGAAGGAAGACCTTGGTAGAATGAGTAACATTCCGTACTTATTTTGATATTGCCAGACGATCCTTCTTTTATACCTTTAATCCGATCGAATCCTTTTTCAAGCTGAGATAGAATATGTTCTCCTAATTGATAAAGTTCCTTTCCCTCATCTGTTAGTTCCCATTTATTTCTTTTGCGAAAGAATACTTTGAAGCCCAATTGTTGCTCAAGCTCTCTTAATTGATGACTTAAAGCCGATTGTGTCAAGAAAAGCCTTTCCGAAGAATTGGCGATACTTCCTTCATCCGCAATAGTTTTTATAAGCCTGAAATATTTGATTTCCATACGGGCAAAACTATTATATAATATGCACTTGATAAGCTGAATTTTTTTCAGCTTAAGTTCAATGTCTTTCAGTCAATTAGTGCAAATAGAAATGTATCTGAGATCTACATTTGAGGCATATTAAAATTAATAATTATGCAAACGCAAGTAGACTTTTACAAGAGTAAATTGACGTATGAGATGGATCCTTCAGATCTATTCGAGATGCTCGAAAAGGGCGAAGATACTATCGTCATCGATACACGCCAGGAATTTGGTTACAAAAGAGAGCATATTCCCGGAGCTATAAATTTCCCCCACAGACGAATGAATGAAGAGTCCGTTAAAAAACTGGATATGAGTAAAACTTATGTATGCTATTGTGATGGAATAGGCTGTAATGGTTCAACGAAAGGAGCTTTGAAACTATCTGAATATGGTTTTAAAGTTAAGGAACTGATTGGAGGAATAGAGTGGTGGAAATTTGATGGCTACGCCACTGAGGGTCAAAAATCTACTGCTGGAGTAGAAATCCATTGTGCATGTTGAAAGCGATTATTCGGCCAGCTAAAATGTCTGATCTTCAGCAACTTTCTCATTTATGTATGAAACATGCGGAGTATGAGAAAGCTGAATGGAAAACAGAAAATCATGAACTTAAGCTTAAAGCGCTCCTTTTTAGTAAAGGGGCTCTTTTGAAATGCCTGGTAATCTCGGCAGATGATGCATTATTGGGGTATGCAACTTTCACCAAACAGGTTTCAACCTGGGATGGAGATTTTTACATGTACTTAGACTGTATCTACCTGGAAGAAAGCTTGAGAGGTCAGGGGTTTGGAAAACAGCTAATGAAAGTAATAAAAGAAGAAGCGAAGAAAGAAGGCTGCCAACAGCTACAATGGCAAACTCCGAATTTTAATGTCGAAACCATTCAGTTTTATAAGAAACTTGGTGCAAAACCCAAAACGAAAGAACGATTCTTCTGGGAAATTGATGATCTACTTTGAAATAGTATTAGTCTTGCAAAAGGCTTAACATTTATCGTCTCATAATAATTCAGAGGATCCTGCTTGAAGACTTTCCTATGAACTTTGAGTGATGAATGAATGCTAAAGCCCATAAACGTGTCTGTTATCATATGAATCCCTTATATTTATAAATATTCATAGATAATATAGGCTTAAGTTAATGAAAATAGATATGGAACGAATTTTTTGCCATGTTGGAAGGTCTTTCAAAAAACATCTTTCAATTCTATGTAAAGGCTTATTAATAGTTGTCTTTCAACTAACAAATTTTCAAGTCTATGCCCAATTAGAGACTGGCGATTTGGCTTTCGTTGGTGTAACGGCTGATCCTCTTGGCGATCCGGTAGAACTCTCCATAGTAGCTCTATCTGATATTGGAAATGGAGAAACCGTTTTTATCACAGATTTCCCCTGGGATGGTAGTGTATTAGAAACCGGAGCAGGTGTTGATGGAGTAATAAGTTGGACAACTAATACAGAGATTGATGCAGGTACACTAATTAATTTTAGTATTGAGGGCGATGTGGTTTCCGGAGGTACTGTTTCCGGAGATATTCTGAATTTCGGAACAATTTCAGTGAGCGGTTGGAATACTTCTGTTCCGGTTGATGGTAGTGGCGATTCATGGTTGATTTTTCAGGGAATAGACAATAATACACCAAGTCTATTCATTCATGGCCTAGCCAATTGGAGTACTTCAAATGGTACTATTCCAGGTGAATGGAGAACTACTGGATTTAACGACCTTACAACATCATTTTTACCGGACGATCTTACACTGAACATCACAGCCGTAGGTCTCACAACTAGTGCTTTTCATAATGACAATTACGTTTATAATGGAACTTTTATTGGCGATAAAACAATCCTCTTATCTGAAATTGGTGATCGAAGCAATTGGACAGGTAATGACAATTCACGAATAGATATTACGGCAGCAGGGCCAAATTTTCCGGGTATTCAACCCATTTTTTTGGTGGATACACCACCTGATGTGATGCTTAGTGTTGATAACAGTAATGTTGATGAGAATGGGGGAATAGCAAATATAACTGCAACGGTAGGTTCTACGGTCATTTTCGATGTTGTTGTGGAATTAGCCTACTCTGGCGACGCGGTCATTACAGATGATTTTAATGCTGCATCAACTATAACAGTTCCTGCGAATCAACCTAGCGCCTCCATTCAGTTATCGGTAATAGATGATAATCTTGAAGAAATTGATGAATCCATAATAATCGATATTGACGCTATTACGAACGGAAATGAAATAACTCCGCAGCAAGTCACCATTCAAATTCAGGATGATGACTTTGCGCCAATAATCCAGAATCCAATTTCTGATTTGGAGATTCAGGCTGGTTTTGAAACACTAACGTTCGATCTTTCAACGATCTTCAGCGATGCAGATGATCCTGATCTGGACTTTACGGCTTCCTCTTCAGAAATATCGGTAGCAACAACATCAATTACTGACAACACCTTAACGGTTACTGAAAACGGCATAGGAGCGACAACAATATCTGTAAGCGCTAATGATAATGGTAATCCTCTGGTTATAGACAGTTTTGTTTTAACGATTTTGAATACAGCTCCTATCGCTACTGCACCAGCAGTACCAATAGTAAATGAAGATGATATTGACGTACCGCTATCGGATGATATACAGATTGATGATATCAATAACGATGATCAAACAGTAACATTTGTTATAACGGGAGGAACTGTTACGCTAGGATCTGCGAACATTATTTTTGGAGGTGACGGAAATAGCTCTTCCTCATTTACAGCTCAAGGCTCATTAGCCGATATTAATACGGCCTTAGATGAGGCCACCTTTACCCCGACACCGAATCTTAGTGGGACTTCCGTAGCTGGGATTTCCTTAATAAGTAGTGATGGTATTGAGAATTCAAATACAGCTTCCATCACTTTTTCAATTTTGGAAACCAATGATGCTCCTGTTCTTACTGTTCAATCTTTTGCTTATGTTCCCAATTTTTCAGACAACACCGTATCAGTTATTGATCCGGTAACCTTATCCTTAATAGAAACAATAGATGTCGGCCAGGGCCCTACTGGTGTAGCCGTATCACCAGATGGCACCAGCGTGTATATCACAAATCAAACTGGTAATTCCGTCTCCGTGATTAATACAACAAATAATACGGTCATTGCCACTATACCAGTCGGTCAGGACCCGGATGGGATCGCTGTAAGTTTAGATGGTAGTCAGGTATATGTAGCGACAGATGTAAACGCATCGATCAATGGAAGAGTAGCTGTTATAGATGTGCTCACCAATACTGTTTTGGGTAACATAGATGTAGGAGGAGAACCTACCAATATATTTGTAAGTCTCGATGGAGAAAGAATTTTCGTTACAAACAGAGCCTCAGATGTTGTGAGCGTAATCGATGCCTTGTCGAATATGGTTTTATCTTCCATTTCAGTTGGTAACGCTCCTGTAGACGTTGCTGCTAGCCCGGACGGATCTCTACTTTACGTAACAAACTCGCTGGATAATACCGTTTCCGTAATTGACGTCGAGACTGAAACTGAAATCACTTCTATTCCAGTTTCCAATAGGCCTTTTCACCTTTCTGTGAGTGATGATGCTTCCAAATTGTATGTTACGAACATCACTGCAAGTCTCGTTACCGTTATTGACACACAAACCAATTCTATAATTACAACCGTGGATGTAGGGGTTAATCCTAATGGAATATCGATCAGCCCGGAAGGGTCTTTGATTTTCGTAACCAATCAAACAGATGATAATATCACTGTGATTGATGCTAGTGACAACTCCGTTGTAGGTACCATTGATGTGGGAGCAGGTCCACTGGGATTTGGAAACATGTTCGCAAGAATAGCAATTTCCGAAGATGATGTTGATAAAGGTATTCCTCTTAAGTTTTCAGTTTCTGATGTTGATAACTCAATCCTTACTTTGTCAGTAAGCTCTTCTGGAGGAACAGTCAGTATAGGAACAACTGGAATAACTTTCGGAGGAAACGGAAATGGGTCAGATAACTTCACCGCAGAAGGAGATATTAGCGATATAAATACAGCACTTGAAGACTTGCTCTTTTCTGCTGAATTAAATTTAAATGGACCTAATGCGGCTTCCATAACAATTAGTGTCAGTGATGGGCAAGACGAATCTAATATCGAAACGATCTTAATATCCATAGCGCCCGTAAGTGATCCCCCTACCGTAATTGCAGATCAGTCATTCCAGTTGGAAGAGAATTCTGCTAACGGCACGCTGGTTGGAACTATAGAAGATTTAGACCCGGATTTCGGGGCTATTTCACAGGATTGGACGATCATTTCCGGAAATCCGAATGACGATGGCGATGCAGAGCCATTATTCGACTTAGACCCTCTTACCGGGGAGCTTTTAGTCAACGATTCTGACGATCTTGATTTTGAAACAATCACTAACCCCGTCGAGATTACCGTCACCGTTGGAGATGGAACGAATACAAGTATTCCTGAAATTGTTACTATCAATATCCTGGATGTTAATGAAGCACCTATTCTTAGCGGGCCGAACTTCGCTCTAGACGAAAACACGGTAACCGGGGCACTAGGTATATTTATTGATGTAACAGACCCTGATGCGGGAATAAATGGAGATGTAATTTTTTCTATATCAGGAGGAAATATAAGTAATGCCTTTAGTATCGATGCTTTAACCGGAGAACTTTTTGTAAATAATTCCAGCGCCTTTAACTTTGAAGAAACTCCAATTTTTGAACTTGAAATAGCAGCTACCGACGGTGGTTCACCTGCTTTGTCTTCAACTTTAACAATTCAGGTACCCTTAAACGATTTGAATGATGCTCCAACGGTAATAGATCCGTTTGATAATTTAATACTTCAGTCCGGGTTCATGACCGAAGATATTGATTTGTCGCTTGTATTTGATGATGAGGATAATGACGTTTTAATGTATGATGCAATAAGTAGTAATGAGGCCAATGCTACGGTAGATATCACTGGAGATATTCTGACAATTACGGAAGTCACTAATGGAACTTCCACAATTAGCGTAACGGCTATGGACGGAAATGGAGAAATGATCTCCGACGATTTCATACTAATTGTCAATGCTTCACCTCAGCTAATCGACCCAATAGATGACCTTTTCTTGCAACAAGGTTTTACTTCATTAAGTATTGATTTAGATACGGTTTTCAATGATGGTGATGGAAACCCTCTTATATTTACCGCAAACAGTAATAATGAGGCTATAGTGCTTGCAGATATTTCGTCCAACCTGCTCATTTTATCTGAGGTTGGAACAGGAACAACAACGATTGATCTATCTGCTGATGATGGCAATGGTGGCTCGGTAGATACACAATTTGAACTGGTGATCAACGCCCAGCCTATCGCTTCTAATCCAATTGAAGACTTAATCTTACAATCAGGGTTTATATCCATTTCTATAGATCTGGATACCGTTTTTTCTGATGTTGACGGAGATGAAATTTCTTATCTGTTCACCAATGAAGATGACAATGTTGCTGGGGTCTCTCTAATGGATAATGTTATTACGGTTACCGAAGTTGCTAATGGAACTACAAACGTTAGCATCACCGCAACAGATGGTCGTGGAGGAGAAGGGAACAATACTTTTCAAGTAGTTATTAACTCGGCACCTACCATCGCAAATCCTCTGGCTAACATACTTGAGCAGGAAGGTTTTGAATCCACTACCGTTGATTTGGATAATGTATTTACAGATGTTGATATGGACATACTTCTCATATCAGTAGAGAGTAATAATGAAGAAGTTGTCACTACATCCTTAAATGGAAGTATTCTTACTTTAGCAGAAGTTGGTACAGGCATTGCCACAATAACAGTTACAGCTGACGATGGCAATGAAGGCATTACAGAGAACCTATTCCTTTTTACAGTTAATGGATCTCCAATAGTAAATGAAGAGATCGGCTCTATCTTGCTATTCCAGGGTTTTGGAACGGAAACTATTGATATTTCAAATGTATTTTCTGATCCGGATAATAACACCTTAGCTATAACAGCTTCGAACAGTGATTCAGAAGTTGTTGAAGTTGAACTTTCCGGAAATGCTCTAAATATTTCAGAGGTAGGCAGCGGCTCTACAACCATTACGTTAACAGCAGATGATGGTAATGGAGCAAGCGTTTCCACCTCTTTTGTGATTGAAGTAGATCAAGTGCTTTCCAGTATTGAAGACCAACCTCTGGAGCTCAGAATTTTCCCTAACCCGGTGGTAAATCAATTGACCATCAGTTTTAGTCAACAATCCGATGCAATACTTCGGCTTTTGGATCTTTCTGGAAATGAAGTGATCAATCGGGATGTTTCAGGTGGATCGGAGATACAAATCCAGATGGGAAATCTTCAAGCAGGAGTCTATCTGATTTCAGTTGAATATGAAAACGGAGAAATAGTAAGAGAACGAATCATCAAAAACTGATATTCATCTTAGTAATCCTTCAAATTTGAGTTTTAAGTAAGAATCAACAACTTCCTGGAGGGTCATTTTTTGGCTCTCCAGGAAGTCCGGGTCTATCACCTGCTCGAAAAAAAGCTGATCGGTAATGAGTAAAATTTTGACAGGATGCTTTTTGAAAGCCTGTGCTTCCATACCATCCTGGTAGAACTTTCCCAGCTTCATTAAAGACTCCTTTATAAATAGTTTTATTTTATCCCAAAGTTGGGGTTGGGTCGTTTTCAGCTCCAACAAGAAAACGTTGGATAACTGAGACGCATGCTCTGAAAAAACGGTAAGTGCTGCGGTGAATCGATCCTTAAAGTTGAGGTTCTCATCGAATAAATGATGCTCAAATTGGGCCAGCTGACTTAATTTGTACTCAAAGACCATCGCTACAATCTGCTCCTTACTGGCTAAATACTCATAAATCGTGGATTTACTGATACTGAGCTTTTTAGCCACAACATCCATTGTTAAATCCTTAAACCCACTCCTGAGAATCTCAGGTGCAAGTTTATTTCTCCAACTTTCAAACTTAGGATGATCCTCTTTTCTCGCTTTTTTAACTGCCTTTCTACCCATAAATCGAACTATTATTTATAAAATAGTTTGATAAATATTGTAATTGCCATAGTTTTATATTACCATGAAAGTTAAAGCATTAAAATACTTAGCTGTTTTTAGTTTGCCAACACTGGTAATTGTCAGCTTCCTGAAAGAAGGTTTTTATGTGTGGCTTCCCGTCATAGAAGTTTTTGTACTAATCCCGCTTTTGGAGCTTTTTTTTAAGCCCAATGAAGAAAATCTAAGCGAAACCGAAGAAGAAGTATTAAAGAAAGATGTGCTTTACGATTGGATGGTATACGCTACAGTGCCAATTCAGTATGCTTTACTAGTTTTCTTCTTATTTACTATTTCACAAACACAACAATTAAATGAAATACTCGGAAGGACAGTTGCCATGGGCCTTCTCTGCGGAGTTTTTGGAATTAACGTTGGCCATGAATTAGGCCATCGATCAAATAAAGGCGAGCAATTTCTAGCGAAAGCACTTCTTTTATCATCTTTATATCTCCATTTTTTCATTGAACACAATAGAGGCCATCATAAAAATGTATCAACACCTGATGACCCCGCAACGGCTAGAAAGGGAGAATTACTTTACTTTTTCTGGTTAAGATCAATCGTAATGAGTTACATCTCGGCCTGGAAAATCCAGACAGATTCATTGAAGAAAAAGAAGCTATCATTCTTTTCATCAAAGAATGAGATGCTCATCATGCAAATAGCCCAGATCGGCTTATTGATATCTATAGCAATTTTCTTTGGCTTGAAAACGATGCTGTTATTCATGATTGCTGCCTTTATTGGGATCTTGCTATTAGAAACTGTAAACTATATAGAGCATTACGGATTGCTCAGGCAAAAGCAGAAAGATCGGTATGAAATGGTTCAGCCGCATCATTCCTGGAATTCGGATCATGTTGTGGGAAGAATTATGCTGTTTGAGCTTTCTCGTCACTCCGACCATCATTTTAAGGCCAATCGGAAGTATCAAGTACTTCGTCATATGGAAGATACTCCTCAAATGCCTACAGGTTACCCTGGAATGATACTCCTTGCCCTTGTACCTCCTGTTTGGTTTTGGATTATGAATAGGCAAATCCAAAAACTCCAGACTCATTAATGGCTTTTCGTAGCTAATTGACAGCTATTCCGACCTGAAAAGTGTCAAGTTGAAAAATTTCTCCAGAATTACATCTCGGATTATCCGGGTTAACTAACTTGCGGCGCTTAAAGAATAGTATGATCAACGTCCAGGTTAGAGATGAAACGGCTCCATTAGAGGAGGTCTTGTTAGGAACAGCAGAGAGTTTTGGCCCAATTCCAAAAATCGAAGACACCTATGACCCCAAATCAAGGTATTATCTGGAAAAAGGTCAATACCCTAAACAGCAGGATGTTATTAACGAGCTGGAGAAATTCAAGAACGTTCTGGAAAGATACAACGTGGATGTTTACCATCCGGATAGCATTGAGGATTGCAATCAGGTTTTTGTTCGCGATCTTGGTTTTGTGGTTAGAAACAGATTTATACTTTCTGCCATAATAAATAAAAGAGAAAAAGAGATTGAGGGCATAATAGACCATCTGGTTAATCTTAAACCCGAGGTATTAAGGGTGCCCAAAGGAGTAAGAATAGAAGGTGGGGACGTAATGCCATGGAGAGATTATCTTTTTGTTGGCTATTCGGAAGATCAGGATTTTGAGAAGTACGAGGTCAGTAGGACGAATCGATTGGGAATTGAATTTTTAAAAAATACATTTCCTGAGCTAAAGGTAATCGGAATCGAGTTGGTCAAATCGGATGATGATCCCTATCAAAATGCTCTTCACCTGGATTGTTGTTTTCAACCTTTCGGGGATGATCAATGCATACTTTACGAAGGAGGCTTCAAGAATAAGACCGATTATGAATTTCTATTGAATTATTTCGGCGAAACCAATACTATAAAAATCAACCAGGAAGAGATGTTTAGGATGAATTCTAACATTTTTTCAATCAATCCTAAAACAGTAGTTTCTGATCCCTCATTTGTAAGACTGAATGGAGAATTGAGAAAAATGGGTATGACGGTTGAAGAGACACCTTATCAGGAAATATCCAAAATGGAAGGACTTTTCAGGTGTACTACATTACCTTTTAGAAGAACTTATTAATCAATTTATGAAAGAGCAGATTACCTCCAGAATTCTGATGGTACGTCCCAGTTTTTTCATTTCTAATCCTGAAACAGCTGCGGACAATCATTTTCAGCAAGATATTCCAAGCCTTACCTTCGAACAAACCACGGAAAAAGCTCAGCAGGAGTTTGATGGTTTTGTCGATAAACTTAGGCAGGCCGGAGTAACTGTGTATGTGCATCAGGATCGTTCACAGCCGAAAACCAGTGATGCCGTATTCCCGAACAACTGGGTCTCTTTTCATGAAGATGGTACAGTTATCACATATCCGATGTTTGCACCAAGTAGGAGGCTTGAAAAACAGCAGGAGATCATCGATGAAATGATTGAAGGGCTGGGACTTGAAATTAAAGAGCAGATCAACTTAGGTAAATATGAGTCGGAGGGAAGGTTTTTGGAAAGCACCGGTAGCTTAGTTATCGACCGCCCAAATCAGATCGTTTATGCTGCAATATCAGAACGTACAGACCCGGATCTGGTTAAAGAGTTTGCCGATAGCTTTAAAGTTAAATCAATATTGTTTACAGCTAATCAAAGTGTGGATTCACAAAGGCTGCCTATTTATCATACCAATGTAGTTATGTGCCTTGCGAATGATTTTGTGGTTATATGCCTTGATTCAGTGGATGATGAATCAGAGAAAGAAATACTGATCAACACATTTCAGGAAACAGAAAAGGAAATTATCGAGATCTCGGAATCTCAACTTGAATGTTTCGCAGGGAATATGCTACAAGTGAAAAATGATAGGGAAGAGGAAATTTTAGTGATGTCATCGCAAGCTTACAATGCGCTTACTTCAGAACAAATACAAAAAATGGAATCTCATTGTAAAATACTTTATAGCGATATAGAAACGATTGAAACTCTGGGTGGAGGGAGCGCTCGTTGTATGATGGCTGAGATATTCTTACCGGAGAAATAAAATCTCTTATGAAATCATTATCAAATAGTACCGAAAAAAGATATGCCGTCTTTCCTGTTTTTTTCTTTAATAGTTTTTGTAAGAAAGAAAAAAGAACGGAATCCAAAATCTTTTACTAATTGATACCGGTTGAATTAGTTCCAAATTCAATTTAAGAACTAATTTTCCAGCATCACGGATTTCACATTAACTTAGCGCAAAATTAGGAAGGATAGGAGTGAAAAATTTTGAAGATCAAATTATAAATTCTTTAGTATCAGCTTTTAAAACCCTGTTTGAAGCTGATATTGAAAAAGAAAAAATAACATTACAACCCACCAATAAGGAATTTAAAGGAACACATACGTTTGTGGTCTTTCCCTATTTGAAAATAACCCGTAAAACACCGGAGGAATCAGCTAAAGCGATAGGAGTATTTTTGGTAGAAAACTGCGATTCTGTCACTTCTTTCAATGTGGTCAAAGGTTTCTTAAACCTGGAATTGTCAACTGAAACCTGGATTAATTCTTTTCATAAGCTTGGTGAACTAAAACCATCTGCTAAAAAAGGTTCGAAGTATATTGTTGAATATGCCTCTCCGAACACCAATAAGCCACTGCACCTAGGCCATCTGAGAAATATTTTTCTTGGATTTTCCGTGAACAGAATACTACAAGAAGCGGGGTCCGAAGTAGTCAAAACACAGATTGTAAACGATAGGGGGATACACATTTGTAAATCCATGTTAGCGTGGAAAAGATATGGTAATGAAGAAAACCCCGAGTCTTCTGGTTTAAAAGGCGATAAGCTGGTCGGTAAATATTATGTCTTGTTCGATGTTCACTATAAAGAAGAAATCGCACAACTCATAAAAGAGGGCTTAAGTGAAGAAGAAGCTAAAAAGGAAGCTCCTATATTAAAAGAAGCCCAGGAGCTACTTAGAAAATGGGAATCGAAGGATGCGGAAACCTATACGCTTTGGGAGAAGATGAATGGGTGGGTGTATGATGGATTTGATGCTACCTATGAAAGCATAGGAGTAGATTTCGACAAGAACTATTATGAGAGCGATACTTATTTGCTAGGGAAAGGCATTGTAGATGCGGGATTGGAAAAAGGAGTTTTTTACAAAAAAGACGACGGTTCTGTATGGATTGATCTTACCTCTGAAGGATTGGACGAGAAATTGATCCTACGGTCTGATGGTACTGCAGTGTATATGACTCAGGACATAGGAACGGCAAACCAGCGATACCTGGATTTCCCCGGGATCGATGGAATGATTTATACCGTAGGAAATGAACAGGATTATCATTTTAAGGTGCTCTTCCTAATTCTGAAAAAACTAGGCTATTCCTGGGGCGATGGATGCCATCACCTTTCATACGGTATGGTTGATTTACCAACAGGTAAAATGAAATCCCGGGAAGGTACCGTAGTGGATGCGGATGATATCATTTCTGAAATGATCAATACTGCCGAAGAGCGCACAAAAGAACTTGGGAAAATTGAAGGCCTTTCTGAAGAAGGAGCAAGTAGCTTATACAGAATTATAGGATTGGGCGCATTGAAATATTTCCTTCTAAAAGTTGATCCAAAGAAACGAATGATGTTCAACCCGAAAGAGTCTATTGACTTTCAGGGAAATACAGGGCCATTTATTCAATATACTTATGCCCGAATCTCCGCTATTTTAAGAAGAGCTAAAATTTTGGAATTAGAAGATTCATCTGTAAGCGATAATTTGAGCTTGCATAATTCCGAAATTGACCTGATCAGTTTAGTAAGTGCTTATTCTGAACGAGTTGATTTAGCAGCTAATGAATATTCTTCAAGCATTATTGCTCAATACGTTTATGATTTGGCTAAAGCTTATAATCGCTTTTATACCGAGCTTTCTATTTTTGGAGCGGAGAATAAAGAAGAAATTAAGTTTCGAGTTCAGTTATCAGAACAAGTAGCAAAAGCGATCAAAAAGAGCATGTACCTTCTTGGAATAGAGGTACCTGAAAGGATGTAGGTTCGGTATGAAATTAAGATCTGTTATTAATGAATATTAAAGCCTGGCTTAAAGCTTTTCGCTTGAGAACCTTACCTCTATCACTATCAAGTATAGGTATGGGTACTTTTTTAGCAGCATGGAAAGGCTTCTTTGATAGTTCAGTGTTTGCTGCCTGTGTATTAACTACAGTTCTACTTCAAATTCTATCCAACCTGGCAAATGATTTTGGAGATACCCAACACGGTGCAGACCATGATGAGCGAGAGGGTCCATTAAGATCTGTTCAAACCGGTGAAATCTCAGCCCAACAGATGAAAACAGCTATTATTTTATTTGTCATATTATCTTTAATAAGCGGTGTTGGCCTATTGTTTATCGCTTTCGAAGACACTAAGAATATTCTAATATTTCTCGGAATCGGAATAACATGCATATTGGCAGCTATTTTTTATACTATGGGAAAGAAGCCTTATGGATACATGGGTCTAGGAGATATCTCAGTGCTCCTATTTTTCGGAATTGTAGGAGTTGGTGCCACATATTATCTTTTTGCTCGAAGTTTCGACTTGTTTATTCTTCTACCTGCTATAAGCACAGGTTTATTTGCCGTAGCAGTTTTGAACATTAATAACATCAGAGACATTAAGTCTGATACAAAAGCTGGTAAAATGTCAATTCCGGTGAGGCTAGGCCCAACTAATGCTCGGTTGTATCACTGGTTTTTACTGGTTTTAGCAATTGGCCTGGCTCTGGTTTTTACTTTTATTCATTATGAAGGACCTTTACAATTGGCATTTCTTCTGGTTACTCCTTTAGTCCTGAAAAATGCATTAGGTATTCAGAGAGAGACCACTTCTTCAAAACTCGACCCTTATTTGAAGCAAATGGCCCTAACTTCTCTTTTATTTATGGTCATATTCGGATCAGGTTTGTTGATGACTTAGGTCAGTCAGCTATTTTGATTAAATTGTTATCTTGATTATTAATATTGAGATTTATGTATTTAAATCCCTTTCTAAAGACATTTTGTAACAAACAAAAATCAAATCTATACCCATGAAAAAGATACTCGTCCCAACCGATTTTTCAGAACATGCCGAAAATGCGCTTCATTTTGCTGCTGAAATAGCCAAAAAATCGGAGGATTCAAAAATCATACTTCTTCACGTTGTTGAACATCCACACGGCGATTCTTTCCATGTTACAGGTGAAGTGAATTTGCCAGGGGATAATATGGATAACCTCTTTCTATTAAAGCTGATCCAAAAATCAAAAGGTCAGTTAGAAGCTGAAGCAAGTCAGGATTACTTAAGTGGATTAGATATTGCTACCAAATTGGTCGTTGGAAGACCTTATGATTCGATTACAGAAGCCATTAGCGATCACGATGCTGATTTAACTGTAATGGGAACAGCTGGAAGTTCAGGCGTGAGTGAGGTCTTTTTAGGTTCGAATACAGAGAAAATTGTAAGAACTGCGAATTGCCCTGTTATTTCTATAAAGAGTAAGGTTGATGCTGTTGATATTAAAAGTATTTCCTTTGCTACAGATTTGAATATGGATCAATATAATCTATGTAAAAAGCTTAAGAATCTTCAGGAATTGTTTAATGCTACTTTACATTTAGTATATATCAATACACGAAATACCTTCATGAGTAATCGTGACGCAAGGGAAGGTTTAGAGAAGTTTGCCAGGGACATCAATTTAGTCAATTACCATATTGATATCTATAATCATGAAAATGTGGAAGATGGAGTACTATATTTCGCTGAAGACAACGACATCGATATGATTGCTATGGGAACCCATGGTAGGACGGGACTTCTTCACTTATTAACTGGAAGCTTAGCTGAAGATGTGGTGAACCACGCTAAGAGACCAGTCTGGACTGCTCGGATTTAATATGTCCAAAAAGAAAAATTGGAAAAAGCGGGATGGTGTTGTGTTCAGCACCAATCCCGATTTCAACTATGCTTTTAAAGACGCACTTGATGGTTTAGGAGGTAACAATGATTCAGGCGCTGTTCTAAAAGTTCGACCCGAGAAGAAGGGGAGAAATGGAAAAACCGTTACAGTGGTACAAGGGTTTGAAGGCTCGAGTGAGGAATTTAAAAAACTGGCTACTGAATTAAAGACCAAATGCGGTGTAGGAGGTTCAGCGAAAGAGGGTGAAATTTTAATCCAAGGTGATTTTGTGGAAAAGGTGTTGGACATCCTTAAAGAAAAAGGCTATCAGGCCAAGCGATCGGGAGGATAGAAGGGATTGTTTATAGAATAATCTTTAAAACGGGCTTGGTATACCCAAAGATCAAATGCAGAGCTTGCGAACTTATAAGTCAAGATGCTTTAGTATGACAAAGCAGTAATAATTATTTTTTTTCTCGGCTCCCTTCGGGATAATGTTAATTTTGCGAGATGAATGAAACGATCATTATTCTCGACTTCGGCAGTCAGTATACCCAACTGATAGCGAGAAGAGTAAGAGAGCTGAATGTTTATTGCGAAATCCATCCCTATAATCACCTTCCTGACTTTGATGATTCTGTAAAAGGAGTGATCCTCTCAGGAAGCCCATATTCTGTAAGGGATGGGGAAGCCCCGGATATTGATACTGACTTCCTGATCAATAAATATCCGGTATTAGGTATCTGTTATGGAGCTCAACTCATCGCTCACAAAAAGGGAGGGTTCGTACTCCCCTCTGAAATAAGGGAATTCGGTCGTGCCGAGTTAAAACATCTTGATATGCACAACCATCTTTTAAAAGAGGTTGCTATTGGAAGTCAGGTTTGGATGTCGCACGGAGATACAATCGGTCAATTGAATAATGAATTCGAAACCATTGCAAGTACGGAAAGCGTTGAAATTGCAGCCTATAAACTGAAAGATAAAAATTGCTTTGGTATACAATTCCATCCTGAAGTTACACATTCGGAGTATGGGAAAACGGTGCTAAGGAACTTTGTAGTGCATATTTGTAAGTGCGACCAGAGTTGGACCCCGGATATATTCATCGAAACCACCATCGACCAACTTAAGAAGCAACTTGGCAATGATAAAGTCGTATTAGGTCTATCTGGAGGGGTTGATTCTTCCGTTGCTTCCATACTCATCCATAAAGCTATCGGTAAGAATCTGACCTGTATTTTTGTTGATAATGGTCTTCTAAGAAAGAATGAATACGAAGAAGTCCTGGATTCTTATAGCCACATGGGTCTGAATGTGATCGGCGTTGATGCCAAAGAGAAGTTCTATGATGCTTTGAAGGGAATTTCTGATCCCGAGAAAAAACGAAAAGCCATAGGAAGGGTCTTTATTGAAGTATTTGATGAAGAAGCCCATAAAATCCAGGATGTAAAGTGGCTGGGTCAGGGTACAATATACCCCGATGTCATTGAATCTGTTTCTGTAAAAGGGCCTTCAGCAACTATTAAAAGCCATCATAATGTTGGAGGGCTTCCAGAGCAAATGAACCTGAAAGTAGTTGAGCCATTGAATACCCTATTTAAAGATGAAGTTAGAGAAGTTGGTAAAGCACTGGAAATTGATGGAAAAATATTAGGCCGGCACCCTTTCCCAGGACCAGGATTGGCCATCCGAATTTTGGGGGAAGTTTCGGCTGAGCGTGTTCATATACTTCAAGCAGTAGACAAAATATTTATTGACGGCCTGAAGAACGAAGGTCTTTACGATGGCGTTTGGCAGGCCGGTGTAATACTTCTTCCGGTTAACTCTGTAGGTGTTATGGGTGATGAAAGAACATATGAAAATGTAGTGAGCTTAAGGGCTGTCACAAGCCTTGATGGTATGACCGCAGATTGGAGTAGATTACCTTACGATTTCCTTGCTAATATTTCAAATAAGATCATCAATCAGGTTAAAGGCGTAAACAGAGTTGTTTACGATATAAGTAGTAAGCCACCATCAACAATTGAATGGGAATAAATATGAGATTCGTTTTTTCAATAGTTCTCGTTTTAAGTAGCTATTTGACCTTGCACGCCCAGGAAACCGGGCAGGAAGAATACTTGTACGCTAAGAGCTTATTAAAGCAGGAAAAATTTGGACTTGCCCGCCAGGCATTCAAGCAGGTATTAGAGCTGGGGGATACACCTTTTAAAGAGTATGCCTCATTCTATTTTGCTTATTGTGCCTATAAAGACGAACAAGAGGATATCGCATACAATATGTTCCGACAGGTTTTGGATAGATATCCTTCGTGGAAGCAAAACCAAGAGGTGTTATTTTGGCTTTCAAACATCAGCTACTCCAGGGGAGAGGTCGATAAGGCACTGGAACTGGAAGACCGGATCAAGGATAAAAAACTAAAAGAGCAAATAGCGATCTTAAAAACGAATAAGCTAGCTGAAGTTGATAGTCTTGAGCAACTTGAAGCACTTTACAAGCAGTATAAAGATCCTGTTATTGCAAATCTTTTGGTACGGGAATATTTGAATGAGCCGATTGAAAATCAGGATAGAAAAAGAATTAATACGCTGATAGGAAAGCACAACTTATCTTTTGAAAAGCTTGGACTTGTAACTTCCAGAGACAGTAACAAAAAAGATAAGTACAAAGTAGCCGTATTCTTACCATTTCAGTACGATACGACTTACCACTATCGCCCTCGTAATAATTTTGCGGTAGACTTATTTGAGGGTATGAAGATAGCTGTCGATAGCCTCAAAGAAAACGGAATAAATCTGGAGTTGATCGCTTTTGATACAAGGGGTGATAGTTCGGCTACAGCTAGAATAATTCCAACTATAGGAAAGGTTGATCTGATTGTAGGGCCTCTTTTTACAGGGCCTAGAAAGGCGATTTCCGAATATTCCAGGAAAAATCGAGTTAATATGATCAACCCTTTATCTGACAATGTTGATATCATTGGCTCAAATCCATTTTCCTTTCTTTTTCATGCAAGCACTATAACAAAAGCTAAGAAAGCCGCAGACTATGCATCTGAGTTATTTAGTAATAAAAACGTGCTCATCATACACGAAGATTCTAAAAAGGATGTAAAAGCGGCGCTTTTTTATCGGGGATTAATGGAAGAGAGAGGTTATAGGGTTATTGATGTGATCGAGACTTCCGTTCAGGATTCTAAAAAGATCAGAAAAGTACTTACCAAAACATATTATGATGCGAGAGGTAGAGAAACCGATTCACTCAAAATACAACCCGATAGCATTGGACATATATTCATTGCTTCCGATAATGCACAGATTGGTGCAAATGCAATTAGTGCTATAGCTCAACGGGGAGATAAAATCCCGGTAATTGGAGCTGCTGACTGGCTGAATTATGAGTTCTTCGATATTGAACAGATTGAAAGAGAGTCTATCTATTTATTGGCTTCGAATTTCCTGAATCCCTTAAAGGCAGAAGTCTCCGACTTTAAGCAGAGATATTTAAGAAATACCAAGCGTGTACCTTCAGAAATGATATTAAGAGGATATGAGTTCTTAATTTTCTTTGGCCACGAGTTGGATACATATGGAACTTATTGGCAAACCGGAATCAGTGATAAAGTCTACCCATTAGCTTTTTCAACAGGTATTAATTTCGAAGGCAAAAATGATAATCAGTTTATTGAGTTACTGAAAGTTCAGAATCTGGACTATGTGAGTGTTGATGTTGAAGATGAAGCATCACTTTACAGAACCTCCGAAACAGAATATAAGGATGAATAAAAATACGAGTAAGGGGTTATTTGAGAATGCCTCTAAAGTAATACCTGGTGGAGTGAATTCACCGGTAAGAGCATTTAAAGCCGTTGGAGGCGATCCTCTTTTTATAAAATCAGCCAAAGGAGCTTATATGTATGATGAGGATGGCAATCGCCTTATCGATATGATTGGATCATGGGGTCCTATGATATTAGGTCATGCCCTTGAAGAAATAGAAGAGGCCATCATTAAAGCGGTTAAAGACTCCACTTCTTTTGGAGCACCCGGAAGGAAAGAAGTTGAAATGGCTGAATTGATTTGTGAGATGGTACCCTCCATCGAAAAAGTCAGGATGGTTAACTCAGGTACAGAAGCTACCATGTCAGCTGTTCGTTTAGCAAGAGGATTCACTGGGAAAGATAAGTTTATAAAAATTGAAGGCTGTTACCACGGTCACGGAGACTCATTTCTGATTGCCGCCGGAAGTGGAGCGGTCACTATGGGCGAACCTGATAGTCCCGGAGTAACCAGAGGAACGGCACTTGATACCTTATTGGCACCTTATAACGATTTAAAAGCCATTGAAGCCTTGGTTGAGGCTAATCCAGATGCCATTGCTGCTTTAATTGTGGAGCCGGTAGCAGGAAATATGGGTTGTGTTTTACCGGAAGACGGCTATCTAGAAGGCTTAAGATCCATATGTGATAGAGAAAATATCGTTCTGATTTTTGACGAAGTGATGACTGGCTTCCGATTATCAAAATCAGGGGCACAAGGCATATTCGATGTTTCTCCTGATATGACCACCTTGGGAAAGATCATTGGAGGAGGAATGCCAGTAGGAGCTTATGGAGGCAAAAAAGAGATTATGGACTTTGTTTCTCCTGCTGGCCCTGTTTATCAGGCTGGAACACTTTCCGGCAATCCGGTAGCTATGGCTGCTGGAATAGCTCAACTGAATATCCTGAATACAAAAGAAGAAATATACAGTTCAGTAGAAGCGAAATGCGAACGACTGAGAGAGGGAATCTCATCTAATCTGGATAAGTTAGGCTTGAACTACACGCAAAATCAGATCGGATCAATGATCAGCTTATTCTTTACCGAAGAGAAAGTAGTTGATTTCGAAACAGCTAAAAACTGCGATATGAAGATGTTCGGGGCGTACTTCAACGCTATGCTAGAAAAAGGGATTTACCTGGCGCCTTCACAATTTGAATCTTTATTTCTTTCGAATGCCTTATCAGAAAAAGACCTCGATCATATCATCGACAGTAACTATGAAGCTTTGAAGGAAATCCACGAAGGATAAATTGTAACCGCAGGGCTAAATCAGGCGTTCATTATAACAAAACCTTTTATATGAAAATACTCCTTTGGTTCATTTTACTTATCCTTTGCTGGCCGCTTGCTATCGTTTTATTGTTCCTGTATCCAGTCATTTGGATTTTGCTGATCCCATTTAGAATACTGGGTTTCGCCGTCGATGGAGTACTCTCATTTATCAAAGGAATATTTATGCTTCCTTCCAGGTTATTGAGGACTAGCTAAACGTACAACCATCATTTTTTTTTGGTAGATTGATTGAAAAAGAAAAAATACCAACATCCAGACATTTCTCGACGGGAATATTTTTGGTATTAGTGATTAGGTCTGCTCGAAAATCTCGTTCATCAGCTCTTCAAAAGAAAGAGCTTTCGCGTATAAGTGATCGGAATATATGCTTGCTGTAAATTTAATATAGCTGGGTCTGTCATTGATTAGAATATGTTCGATAAGAATATTCCCGAACTTTTGATCAAATAACTGCTCTGTGTTTTTAGTATTAATCATCGGTTTGAGATAATAGCGCTCTTTCGTTTCCACAATATCCTTTTTAGCAGAAATCCGGACATCCGCATTGGCCAGTTTATAGTCCAGATTCATACATTTATCTTTTAGAAGGTCGAAGAAATGCTGGAAAACTTGCGATCCCAGCTCATTTCGGTAAGTAACGGCAAATCCGTTAGCTCCACTCATTTGCAAAAGATGCACCTGCCATGCTGAATCTTTATTTTGGAGTTTGTCCTGATACGCCTCAAAAATTTGATTGAAGATCGGCTTATAACCACCGATATTTTGCCAATTGAAATAAGCTTTCCGTTCCTGTTCTGTTCTTTTGATTGCCTCTGAAACCAGCTCCTGCTTGGGTTTATTGTTGGATTGAAAGAGCTGATCGTATATTTTATCGAAGAAGGTCAAATCTTAAATTTTTATAATGATGAAGTTAAGTGGATTTTAGGTAAGCATTAAAAAATAAAACTACTAAGGGTAATCCTTTAATTGTCTTATTGTTTACCTGTTAGTAATTCTAGTTTTGATTCAATATCAACCTTATAGATTTCATCGATTAATTGGCGATATGGATCGTGCATAGATAAACCCTCGTTATACTTCTTTAGAGCCATATTTAGTAGCTTGATTGCTTTAGCCTCATTGCCTTTTAGAAGGCTGACTTCTGCGGAATAGAAGTAGGCCTCACTTATTTCATTGTATAAATTTTGTTTTTCAAACGCTTTAATAGCCTTATTCAACTGATTGGTTTCAAGGTAAAGTACTCCTAAATGTAGATAATCAAAAGAACCCTGATAGTATTCTTCGTCATCCATAAACAACTCTATAATTTGAAGAGCTTTCTCAGAGTTTCCCAGTTCTTTATAACAAAGCCCTTTTAAAATTTTGAGATGGTACAGGCCATCTCCTGTTGAACCTATATCGTAATCCAATAAAGCGTCCAAAGAATCAATATCGGCAATGGCTTTTCTATAATTGTTCATAAAAAACCAATGATACCACCCTCTCCATCCCAGATGATCTTCCGGGGATATTTCTACTGCCTTGTTTATCCACTTAATCCACTCATGCATTAATCCTCTTTTGGCGTAGTTTACTGAAAGTTCAAAATAAGCCTGATCAAACTCCGGGCATAACTTAATAGATTTCAAAAGGTGCTCTTGAAAAGATCGATCCCCCGCATAATGCATCACTGCCTTTTCGACTTCTAAACACGCTTTATAACAATTCGAATCACCCTTGTAAATGTTGCAGTTTCGTTGCGAATAAGATACTGATGTATAAAACACCATGGTTAGCATGGACAGTAGCGCTAAAATTCTCATGGCATAATATCCTTTATTTCCCCATTATGAATTTTAAAAGTCACGTAACGTATGTAATCGTATGATTCATGATTTCTTTCAAAGATATCCCATCCTTTCAAAGATCTTGTGATGTGGTATAACTGCATAACTGTTTCATCACTGAAAGTTTTTAGATTATAATGCTCGTCTATTTGAATTACCCGAAAGCGCCCTGCCTTGCCTTTGCAGTTAACAATAAACCTGATCGTGATAAAGCCGTTTTCTAGCGAATCCGATGGTTTAAACCTATTTTTATACTCCTTGACCATTGCAGGCTTCTCTCCTTCATAACTGATGTTTAAGTGATGGAAATAAGGCGAGAGTAGGTCCTCGTGACAAACTTCAAAACCAAGCGTGTCTTTTTTGGCGTCGTATTCAATTAGTCCAATGTGGACTGGAATATGTTGTTCTTTGAGGGGCTTTTCGCAGCCTAAAAAAAGGATTATGATCGACAACGTAAATATTACATTTTTCATATTAGCAATTTGGTTATCAGTCAAGCATTGGGAAAAGATATCTGGTTATTCGTGCTAAATAAATTATAAATGACTTCAGATATTCGGTTTTGTATTTTATACCGGTTTTAGCGGTAAATCCTTTATAGTTATTTCAACCCAAACAAAACCCAATATCCCTTCTGGCTGTTATATTTAAGTAATAATTTTTTGAATGCTAAAAGATCAGCAGCAAACATATACTAAATCCGACTTTGTTATTCCTATAGCATATGCGTTGGAACAAAAGGCTTCTATCGCTTTGTATAGATTGCCAGGGGAGACTAGAATAAATCTTCTAGTAGATTTTTCGGAGTATCCTAAATCTTTTAAAAGGCCTTTAGAAGATTACGATAAGGGGTTTCTGATTGTGCCTTTCGATAGGGGATCAGAAAAACACTTGCTTCATCCTGATCTTTATTTGAATAATGAAGACCCAGTTATGGATCAGGTGGAAGATCACTCTAAGCTCGATATGAGTTTGAAAGAAGAGTTGGTGAGGCGTATAGAGCAAAATGCTTCAGCAGACCATTTGCCTTTTCATGAAACTGCGTTTGAGTCCTCGAAAGAAAATGAAGATTGGTTTCACAATTATGTTTCAGAGGGTGTTTCCATGATCAAGTCAGGGCAACTCCATAAAGTAGTACCATCTCGTACAAAAGATGTTCAAATCGATCCTAAATTGAATAAACTAGCTTTATTTAATGCACTGTGCTCTGCTTATCCTAATGCCTTTGTTTCTTTGATTTCCACTTCTAAATTCGGAACCTGGGTAGGTGCTTCACCCGAAATTTTGGTAAAGAGTACACAAAAGCATTTTTTCAGTACTATGGCATTAGCTGGAACTAAAGCTTATGATGAAGAGCTCGGGCTGAATGAAGTTTTGTGGAGTCAGAAAGAGATCGAAGAACAAGCTCTGGTGAGCCGATACATCATTAACTGTTTTAAGAAAATTCGTTTAAGGGAGTTTGAAGAAATAGGCCCAAGAACGGTACGTGCAGGTAATCTTGTTCATTTAAGGACTGATTACAAGGTAGATATGGAGGCTACGGCTTTCCCCGAACTAACCAGTACTATGCTCGAACTTTTGCACCCAACTTCTGCGGTCTGTGGGATGCCAAGAGAGAAAGCACGACAATTTATAGAGACTCATGAGCCGTTTGAGCGTAAATTGTTTGCAGGCTATTTTGGCCCCGTGAATATAGAAAACAACACATATTGTTTTGTGAATTTGCGCTGTATGAGCTTTCATGAGGGGCAAATAAGACTTTACGCTGGGGCCGGATTAACAGCCGACTCCAAACCTGAGCGTGAGCTTAGAGAAACGGAACTCAAATTCGAAACGCTGAAAAATATTTTAGATCAACTCAACGCTCTTGTTTGATCATATTTTTTCTTTTGTCGATATCCTAGCCCAACACGGAATATCACATGCGGTGATATCGCCAGGTTCCAGAAATGCGCCCTTATCCCTGGCTTTTAGTAGGCATTCGTCCATTACTACAAGTACTATTGCTGATGAACGTACGGCTGGTTTCACGGCTCTTGGGATGGCTGAACAGCTAGATAAACCAGTAATTTTAGTTTGTACAAGTGGGTCTGCAGCTTATAATTATGCTCCTGCTGTGGCAGAGGCATATTTCAGGAGGATCCCCTTGATCATTATGACTGCCGACAGACCTCCGGAGTGGATCGACCAGCTTGATGGACAAACAATTAGGCAGAAAGATATTTTTGGGAAACACGTTAAAGCTTCTTTTACACTGCCAGATGATTTTGACCATTCAGATAAAGTATGGCATGCACAGCGTATTATTAATCAGGCAGCTTTGATTTCGGAAGGAGAAGTTAAGGGGCCGGTTCATATTAATTGTCCGTTTCGAGAACCCTTCTATCCTGCTAAAGACTGGAAACCTAAGAATCTTCCTATTCAAGTGATTGATTCGGTTGAAAACACAGGAAATCTGTCAGATGAGTACTTAACAGAATTAAAAGGTCGATTCGTTACTGCTGAACAAGTAGTGATCCTGATTGGGCAAAATCAGTACGATGAGGAACTAAATAAAGTCTTATCTATTCTGTCCCGGAAGAAAGTGGTCATCATCGGGGATGTTGTTTCCAACATCTCAGTAAAAGATTCCATTAAGCATCAGGACCTATTTCTTGGTGCTTTAAGTGAGAATGGAAAAAAGGTACTAAAGCCAGACTTACTCATCACTTTTGGGTTATCCATTATTTCCAAAAACTTAAAACTTTTCTTAAGGTCTTTTAAGGCTAATGAACATTGGCATATCGATAGGTCAGAGTCCATTGTTGATACCTTTCAATCCTTAAATCTTCATATAAAAGCTAGCCCTCTTCTCTTCTTAAAGTGGTTAGCTTCTATTGAAAAGAATGTCAATACTAAATACTTAGAGTCCTGGAAAGAACAAGATGATATTACAAATCAGGTTCTGTCGGAATTCAGGAAACAGAATCAATTAAACGAGTTAGTGGCCACCGGAATTATACTAGAAAAGTTGAATGATTGTGATGTTTACTTAGCTAATAGTATGGCCATCCGCTGGGCTAATTTTTATAATACGCTCCATCAAAATGTTAGGGTTTTTTGTAATAGAGGTACAAGCGGGATTGATGGTTGTACCAGCACCGCTTTAGGTGGGGCGAGTATTTCCGGAAAGCCGACTGTATTAATAACGGGTGACGTAGCGTTTTTCTACGATAGAAATGCGTTCTGGCAAAATCACATTCCTGAGAATCTTAAGATAGTACTGTTCAATAACTCAGGAGGTGGTATTTTTCGAATGATCAAAGGACCAAGAGATCAGGAAGAACTTGAAGATGTTTTCGAATCAACACACAACTTAACCGCAAAATACCTGGCTGACGAATATGGTTTAGACTATCGTTCCATTAATTCCGTAAATGCACTTAAAGAGGAATTTACCGAATGGGTGAATTCAACCAAGAGCGCGGGCATCATGGAAATTTTTACAGATAAGGAAGATAATCGCAAATCACTGGAAGAATTGAAGTCTACTGTTCAAAGTACACTTCTTACGCAATAGCATCTGAATTTTATTCAACATTTAGTATATTTTCATAAAAGCCATTCAGATGGGATACGAACGAAACGAAATTTACAGAGGTATAGGCGAGATGGCCTATGTGATTGCTCACGCGAGTAAAGGTTTTGACGGAAAGGATAAGGAGGCGTTTTATGAGATCATCGAAGAGGAGCTTAAGTACGACTCTTGGGCTGTGGAAAGTCGATTTGAACTATTGGAAGAAGAGCTTCATCCCGATATTGAATCTGCCTATAGAGCAGCTTTGTACGAGTTCAAAAAATACCATGATCATCTTGATAATGACTTAAAAGAGAAAGCTATACGTGTTATCAAAAGAATTGCAGCAGTCTACCACGGGCATACCAGTAAAGTAGAAGAATTCATTATCAATCAATTTGAAGAAGAGCTTAGGCAGATTGAATGATTTCGAACTTTATTAGAATTGAAAATCAGGAATTTTTATTCGATCAGCTCCGGAAAGGCGAATTCAATACAACCCAACTCTCGGAATACTCAAAGAGCGTTCTAGCTTTTTGTAAAGATTGGCTGAATGGTTTACCAGAGTTGACCATCAATACCTCAGGTTCTACAGGTAAGCCAAAACTCATTCAGCTAAGTAGAGAAGATATAACTTATAGCGTAGAACGCACTGAAAAAGCTCTAGGACTAAAGCCAGGATTCAATGCCCTATGTTGTCTAAACACCGACTTCATAGCAGGGAAAATGATGTTGATCCGTTCTATGGAAATTGGAATGAACGTAATCGTTGTTCCACCTTCAGGTAATCCCTATAAATTTTTAGAGCCCTCTATCAGTATAAATTTTATAGCGTTGGTTCCTTACCAATTGCAAGCTGTTGAAGAACAACGAATGTTGCCCATGCTAAATCAGGTTGATTGCGTAATTATTGGAGGTGCTCCTTTAACAAGCAATCAGGAAGAAATTGTTAATCAGTTAGAAACTAGGGTATTTCAAACTTATGGAATGACTGAAACCGTTTCTCATGTAGCACTAAAAAGGTTATCTCCCCAGAAAGAGAGCCATTTCATGGGCCTGGAGAAGATAAGCTTTAGAGTCGATCATGAAGGGCGATTGGTAATTTTAGATTCTAAAAGTGAAAATGAATTTTACACTAATGATATCGTTGAGCTAATTGATCAAAAGAGATTTAGATGGAAAGGTCGTTTTGATAACGTTGTTAATTCAGGCGGGTATAAAATTCAATTAGAGTCTGTAGAGAAGTTAATAGAAGAAAAGTTGAATAAACTTGGCCTTCCGTTTCGAAGTTTTCTGTTTTCAAAGCCTCACCCACAACTTGGAGAAGAATTAAATCTATTGATTGAATCTCATAGGTTGGCGTTCTCAATTGAGAATAAAATAACAAAGTCTTTTAAAGAGGCTATTCCAAAATATGCTGTTCCTAAAAACATTTTCTACATAAAGAGATTTATTCATACAAATACTGATAAAGTCAATAGAAAATTAACTTTGGAAAAAGTAAATATGATGCTTAATAATGACTAATGATTTTCATTTATTATTTATGCTAATAAAGTTTTTTAATTATGAGTGAGATATTGGAATCAAAACATAGATTAAGCATTGAAAAGGAATTCAAAAGTGCTTTGGTTTATACGGTAGATGATAAACCTAATATTGCTGTGGTAAGTGCTACCAATTCCTATATTCCTGTTGAGGAATTTAAAGATATTTTCAGATTCATTGGTGGACTGGTAAAGTCGAATGGTATAGAAAAGCTAGTTTTCGATAAAAGAAAGTTATCTGTTTTTCACCAACCATCAATGGAGTGGTACTTTATTGAATGGAAAGAGGAAATGTATGATCTGGGGCTTCAATCACATAGAAAAATCTTACCGGAAGATCCTGTTTTTAGACAAAGCGTGAAAATTGGAAGGTCTTCCATTGAAGAAAAATTCCCGCAGGGAAAGTATAAGCAAATGGATATTCAATATTTCGAAACGATTGATGACGCTATAACCAAATAATTCTTATTTTTTTTATGGAATTAGGAAAGAATCAAGGTCCGGTTGTTAAAAATACAATGGGAAATTCAGCAGAAGCTGACGTGATTGAGCTGAGAGAAATGTATCTAGCCGAAAAAGCTGAACTCAAAAATCATTTTCAAAGTAAACTCAAGTTTTTGAAGGCCGATTACGAAAGTAAGATTTTAGAACTCAAAATGGAGTATCAGAGGCGAATAAAAGATATTGGCCGGAAATACGATGAGAACATAAAAAACTTGAAAGATGAAGTAGAGTACCTTAAGGAATTTTCTCAGGCACAGCGAATGATGTTGGAGGATGCGATCAACTATTCTTTAAAAGAAAGTAATAAAAATTGAAGTGCTATAGTTCGAATTTGGGTAGAACGAGTTGAATTGTTGTTCCCACATTTATAGTACTATGAATGTTGATATAACCATTCAATTGTTCCACCAATCTATATGTTATATAAAGGCCTAAACCTGAGCCTACAGATGATTCAGAACCCCTATAAAACATTTCTGAGCATCTTTTTTTGATATCCTCATCCATACCAATCCCATTATCACTAAATAAAATAGAAAGCTCATTCTCAGATAGATTGAAATCTATGTTAAGAATGCTTTTTTTCTTAGGATCATGATAGTGAATCGCATTGGAAATGATTGCGAGGAATATAGAGCGCAGTCTGTGTTCATAGCCCTCATATATAAAACTTGGGTGCTCATATAGTATTGAAACTTCATTGTACCCTTCTATGAATGATATTTCTTCAACTATACCATCCAGAAATTCACCAAGATTTATTTTGACTACTTCGGACTCACCTCGAAAGTTTTCTGCAAAATCAACCATGGATTTAACATATTTCTTGAGATTTTTAAGGCTAACATCTATAAGGTCTATATACTCATAGAGATTGGTATCTTTTAGTTCTCTTCTGAGCAAGTTAGAGATGCCCTGAATAGATGTCATAGGAGATTTCAGGTCATGGTTAGTTCTGTAAATGATCTGATCCAATTCAAAATTTCTTTTTTCCAGATCGGAGAGCGCTTTATCTAGTCGGTTATTTTTTCTGGACAGTTCTTCCAGAGCTGCTGTAAGCTCTTCTTTCTGAGCCTGTAACTCTTCTTTTACTTCGTCTTCGTTAAAATTAGGAGGTATGTTGGATGACATATAGCGGTATAAGATTGCAACCTATAAATAACTATTTGAAGGAACTAGCTAATTTGAATTCTGATCTTAATGAAAAAAAATGACTTCAATATTGAATAGACAGAACAGATAGGAACATTGATCATTAGGCTGGTACTAGGATTGATTTTTTTGATGCAGGGTTATGGAAAAGTTTTTACCTGGGGTATCGATAACGTCTATAATAATGTATTTGTGTCGTACGAAGGAAAGCTACCGAAAATTCTCTTGTGGGCTACTTGCTATTATACCAGTTACATAGAATTAATCGGTGGACTTCTTTTGATCTTTGGCCTGTTCAAAGATTATGCGCTTTATGCTTTAGGTTCTGTATTAATTGTAGTCAGTTTTGGCCACGGATTGAGCTCTCCAATCTGGGATATGACCGATGTAATGTTTAGACTCATCCTTTTGGCAACTCTTTTACTTGCTCCCCGACAATGGGATTCCGTGGCCATAGATTCCATGCTTAGTGAAAAGTAAAATAGTAGGGGAGGCTGATCATCGAAGTTTCCCCGAGCTATCAACAAGAATGTAAGAAACCTCTGCCTCACCTGATGGATTGATATAATCAAAATAGACTTTGGTTTCAGAGACTAGAGTATCATACTCCATAAATTTCGGCTTACCTTCGAACTTATGTGAAAGTTCCCATGATTTCTCACCCTCATAACTGTATTTCAAAAGAAAACCTTGAAATGGAATCTTCGTGGTATCTGTTTGGCTGATGGGTGCAAAGGCAAAAAGAGTTTTTCCGGGGCTCTCATTTTCTAAAAGCTGAACTTCCAGAGAATCGATAACTACATCTTTCATAGTCAACTTTATCTCCTTTAACCAATTAACGATTCTTGAATGATTCACTTGACTTAGAAATAAGGTTGATGTAGTAATATCACCAACTATACCTGATGCATAAACCGCACTATCAGAAATGCTTATGGCTTTAGTTTTATATTTGAAATCTCCTCCTTCTTCTAAGTCGTATAAAGGAATAGAGATCTCATCATAAAGAGCGTATCGACTTTTCTCTTCCCAGAAATCCTGACGTTCCTCCCATACCTTTAGTTCTTCTTTATATGAAGTCATCTTATTCTTCAACTCTTCCTCAAAAACATTCGAGCCATCAGGAGTAAGCATAGGATAGTTGACAATGGACTCAGAAAAACTATCTAAAAGAGCAATGCTTAGGCTGTCCATTCTTAAAAGCTCTTTTGAAATTCGCGTATGAAGTTTTAGTTGTTGATCGATGTTTGTGGAATCTTCCAGTTCAGCTTGATAAGTAGGGGATGAGTACCACTTAAAAAATAGCTCCGCTTCCAAATAAGCAAACAATGGTTCTAGTAAAGTTGATTCATCGTACTCTTTTGTACGATCAACCAATTCACTTTTTCTCGAAACGTCTAGTTCTTTAATATCGAAAGCTTCCTGGTTTTCTACTTTTGAAATTGCCGATTCAAGTGAACCATAATAAATAGAAATGTCCTCTCTCAGAGGGTCAATCTCAATATTTACCTGGTTCTTAGTTTCGCCAACCCAATTACTGAAATTATAAACTTCGATTTCAGATGAATTGAAATCTGGTACATTCTCGGCGTTTTCACTAATTCCCTCAAAATCTTTCATAGTTAATGAAGGAGAATAATAATCAGTCTTTAAAGCATCCGTATTAGCCTTCATTGCTTTGGCATTCGCTTGAAAACTTTGAAAAATCAGATCAATGCTATCTAAAGTGTTATAGAGTACCTGATCAGATTGTAACAACAACTGTTGATAGTTTTGAAAGGTCTTGCCGATAGCTGCGTATTTAGTAACAACAGTATTGTAGTTTTTAACCATTTGCTCATGGTTTTCCGAAAATTGTTGAGCTTCCTTTTTATAACCATTTAAGGCATCAATTCTGTCTTCTATATCCAAATGCACATCGGATATGTTTATCCCAAACTTTCCCGTACGAAGATCTCTTCTGCTAAAGGATTGATAATATTCATTACGCTTTTTCACTTCTTTTTCAGTAATCAGACCTTTAGATTTATTTAGGGATTGAATAGCTGAATCAGCATAGGCTGGGATATCATCGGATTCTGTAAGGATATTAAGGCTTTTAGCTTTCTTCGAGTAAGTCAAACCCAATTGATAGTTCGCATTTGCATGATCAGGATCAGAAGCCAAATATCTTTTTAGGAAAGGTTCTGCTTCCGTGTATTTATTAGCTTGAAACAGAGGGTAAAGGTCTTTATATTTTACTTTTTGGGCATAAAGAGAACTGGAGAAGAGAATAGTAATGGTAACTAAGAACCTGAAAAGCTTCACTTTTTGAGTTTTATGTAATAGCTAATATAAGGAAAGATTAAAACCAACGTTGAAATAACCTTACGGCCAGAGTCAAGATCAGACTCACCAGCAACATCGTGGTGATCGGAAAATAGAATTTGAAATGCTCTCGCTCGATTAAAACATCACCCGGAAGCTTTCCTAACCAATTCAGTTTATCACCAAAGAAGAGCATAACCAAACCTGCAAAAAGAATAATAGAGCCTACGATAATTAATACTTTAGCCATAACATCTTTAGGAACGAATTACCGTATGGTACTGTTTGCCTAATTTGCAACTAAGTGTTTATCCATTGAAAAAGACAATTAAAGAGCTTTCCATAACGATTATCCTGCTCGCAGTTTTGTTTGGAACAGGCCTGAACGTGCCATTAGCTGGGTTTGTTCAGGGGCTGGTACTTAAAACTGGTTTGCTTTCTCCGTCCATTGATACTCCGGAGACAGATAAAAATTTTAATCACGAACTTTTACTCAGAAATGAAGAAGGAGAGCTGGTTGATGTTGCAGACTTAAGAGGTAAAACTCTTTTCGTTAACTTTTGGGCTAGCTGGTGCCCTCCGTGTATTGCAGAAATGCCGGAAATACAGGATTTGTATAAAAACTCTTCTGAAGATGTCGCTTTCTTAATCATTTCAGTAGATGAAGACTTTAAGAAAGCATTGAAATTCAAAGAAAAAAAAGGTTATGCTTTTCCAGTTTACAGACTTGCATCTCGCTTACCTGCAGAGCTAAGAGGTAATTCTATCCCACGAACGTATGTTATAAGCCCGGAAGGCAATATTGCCTACGAACATTCCGGAATGGCTAGTTACGGCAGTGATAAATTCATGGGGTTTGTCAACAGCCTTTAGCTTGCTTTTCATTAATTTTCAATATCTACAACTGTATTTTTTTTTCACGCTTAGAGAGAATTGTTCATTATTCTGTATTTTGAAGACATGTTAAATAGGCTTCAAGGCAGTTTTTATAAGACGGCAATAATTTTTTCTCTTTGTATAGCCTTTCAAAGTACTGGAATAAGCCAGATCGATAGTCTCGAAAATCTTTTAGACAAGACTGAAAATTCAGATAAGGTTGATGTATTGAATGAGCTATTCAGGGCATATGTAAATAGTGATCCTTTTCTTGCTTTATCCTACGCCAAGAGCGCTTTGCAGATCTCAAAAGATATCGACTATGTAAAAGGTGAGGCTACCTCTTATAACGACATTGGAGTCATTCATAGGAAACATGGCAAGCTGGATCTGGCCCTGGAAAACTACTTAAATGCTTTTGAGATCTATTCTGAGATTGGTGATTCGAAAGGGTTAGCGAAAGTTTATAACAACATTGGAACAGTCTATTCATTGCAGGGCGAATCAGAAAAAGCGTTGGAGAATTATAAGAATTCTTATGAATTGCTGAAAAACCTGGAAGATGGAGAACTCATTGTGGGTAGTCTTAATAACATTGGAAATGTTTATAAAGAAAAAGGAGACCATGAAGAAGCATTAAAGTACTACGAAGAAGCATTAGAACTATTTAACTCAAGCGGTAAAACAAATAAGAGTTTTGAACCACTAACTAGTATGGGAAACATCTTTTTTGAAAAAGGTGATTACGATAAAGCACTAAACTCATATTTTGAAGCTTTAGAGATTGAAAGAGGTAATCAGGACTTATACGGACAAGCGTTTGCCCTTAACAATATCGGTATCGTCTACTATAGCAAGAACGAGTATAAGATGGCCATTAGTTTTCAAAACCAGGCCCTGAATCTTGCGGCGAAAATAGAGAGTTTAAGATTGCTTGGGAATATTTACGAGGCCTTATCGAAGTCTTATTTTGCTAATGATGAAGTTCTAAACGCTTATAACGCTTTGCAATTGTATCAGGCAGTAAAAGATTCCCTCAATAACAAAGAAATGAGTAAGCGCATCATGGAACTGGAGGCTCGATATGAGTTCGAGAAAAAGCAGAATATGGAGGAAATGAAAAGTATGGGTAAGAATATTGAAAAATTGCAGTCTAAAAATGAACAAAAGAATTTAGCGATCATGGTTATGATCGGAATACTTATAATTTCCTTAGTCGTAGGCTTACTTAGAAAGCGCTTTTTGACTTAATGTTTTATGGTTTTGCGCTTCCCTTTCATAATATTTATTTTCATTTTTCCAGTCCTTTTGCTTTCGCAAGTCGAACAGCCGGATGAGGAACTAAATGATAACATTGTTGGAAGTGACCGGGTAGAAGTACTCACAGAATTATTTAAGAGGTATCGAAACTCCGACCCACAAAAAGCCATTGAGTTTAATAGGGAAGCGTTGTCGATCTCTGAAAAGATTGGCTATAACGATGGGATAGCTAAGGCTTATAATAACTTTGGGGTTTATTATAAAAACCTCGGAGCCTATGATCTTGCTTTAGAAAACTACCTGAAAGGATTGAAGCTCGCACAGCAACTGGAAGATCAAAAACGTATTGCTTTCGCTTTAAGTAATATAGGAACTATCTATACGGTCAAAGGAGAAAATGAAAAAGCCCTTGAGTCCTTTCAAGAAGCCTTAACCATATTTGAGGAGCTAGATAACAATAACTATTTGGTCAGGATTCTGAATAATATCGGAAACGTCTATTATGATATGTCCAACTATAAAGAAGCCCTGAATTATTATGAGCAAGGACTAGCCGTTTCCGGGGAATCAGGTGGCCTGGAATCTTTTGACATTTTATCGAATATCGGTAACATCTATTACCAGCAGGGCGACTATGAAAAAGCCATAGATTATTATTTCCAGTCTCTTGAAGCGGAAAGAGTCAATAAAAATATGTTCGGACAAGCACATGCGCTTTTTAATATTGGAGAAACCTACAGGCTCGATGAAAAATATCAGATGTCACTTAGCTTTCTGGAGCAGTCAGGTTATTTAGCAAGAAGCATTCAAGACAGGCCTCTTCTAACCAAGATTTACCTCTCTATGGCTGAGGTATATTTTGAACAAGGTGAGATTATTCCGGCTTACGGCATGCTCAAAAAGCATATGTCGGTAAAAGACAGCTTATTCAATCAGGAAAGTTCAAAGAAGCTGGCAGAACTTGAAACGGCTTATGAGTTAGATAAGAAAGAGCAAGAGATCCAGTTAAAAAGTCTTGAACTTAGGAATCAACAGCTCATAACGTTTGCGCTAATTTTTATATTCTTTTCTCTTTTCACGGTAGCAATCTTAGTGTATTTGAAATACACGCAAAACCAAAAGGCTAAAAGGCTTCTGGAAGCACAGAATCAGGAGATTGTGAAGAGTAAAAGCGAGGTGGAATCACAAAAGAAAATAATTGAAGCCCGAAATCAGGATATCACCGATAGTATAGAATACGCGAAGGGTGTACAAACAGCAATACTGAATAAAAATAAGATCTTCGGATTTTTGGAAGACTCTTTTATTTTTTTTAGACCAAAAGACATTGTAAGTGGCGATTTTTACTGGTATTCCAGGAGAGGAAATTATGACATTATAGCTGCTGTTGATTGCACAGGACATGGGGTTGCAGGTGCTTTTATGACGATCATTGGTAACTCTTTATTGAACCAGATCATCAATGAAAATGGTACTCTGGATACTTCGGATATTTTAAAAAGACTTGACGAAAAGGTAATCGAAACTCTGGAACACCGAGAAGTAGCCCACAACAATCATGGAATGGACGTTGCCATCTGCAAGATCGATAGGTCTAATCAAATGATTCAGTTTGCTGGCGCAAAAAGGCCGCTGTATATCATTGGAAAGGATGGAGAGTTTGAAGAGATTAAAGGAAGTCATATTGCAATTGCCGATAGTGACTCAGGGCTTTCAAAGAGTTTTGATTCACACCTGATCTCTTACAAGCAAGGAGATAGCTTCTTTATGTGTTCTGATGGGTTTGCAGATCAATTCGGCGAAGAGACCGGTAAGAAATTCATGACTAGAAAATTCAAAGAGCTATTGACCGAACAATCTAAAAAGCCGATGGTCGAAGTAGAGAAAGTACTAGATGAAGAGATAAAAAGCTGGATGGGTAAAGAAGAGCAGACCGACGATATCTTGGTCATCGGATTTAGGCTATGATTCCAATTTCAACCATCCGTTAGATACCCCAGTCAAATTCGAGAGTCTGTATAGAACCCGGGCTCCGACATTCGCATCCCAGTCGCTAGAGCAATCACAACCCACTTCAGAAAGATCAAAACCTATAATTTTCTTACCGCTTTCCACTACTTTCTTAATCAGAAAAAGCGCCTGATCAAATTCTAATCCGCCTGGAACCGGTGTTCCCGTATTTGGGCAAAGCTTTGGGTCTAGTCCATCAATATCGAAACTGATATAAACTTGATCTGGTAACTCCTCTACAATTTTATTGCATTGCTCCAGCCATGTACCTCCTTCAAACAGATTTTTCTTTATGGTGGCATCCGAAAAAACAACGATACTATCATTATCGTTGATGGTGTCCATTTCCTGAGGAGAAATATCTCTTATTCCAACCTGTACCAACTTTTCAATTCCTGAAATCTTCAATGCATTATCCATAATGGAAGCATGAGAGAATTCAAAGCCTCCGTATGATGGTCTTAAGTCGCTATGGGCATCTATCTGTAAAATACCAAAACTTCCCTTTTTCTCATTAAGAGCCTTCATTAAACCAAGCGGACAGCTATGTTCACCACCCAGCACAACAGGGAACTTATCTTCACCAAGTAACCATAAACTTTGCTTATACACCCAATCATGCAAATTTTCGGATGTTGTATTGATCTGCCTTACGGCACCCTTCTCTTTATAGGTGACGGAAGCTCCTTCCTCCAGCTTTTTTAGGTAGGACTGAGATAGCTTTCGAAGCTTACTATTCGTTTTTTTCCATTTTTTTGGAATGGGCAACATATAAATACCCATTTTCCAGGCTTCAGGAATGTCTTCCTGAACGTAATCGATTTGTGTAGAAGCATCAAAGATAGCTTGTGGAGCGAGTGCTGTGCCATCAGAATATGAAGTCGTTACGTCCCAGGGAACAGGAATAATGATAATTTTAGCCTGCTCGAACTGGAAGGGCAGGCCAAAAATGCTGCCTTTTACTCCAACTCCGTTAGGGTCAAAATTCTCTATGATATCCTTTCCTTCCTGCAAGTTTTATTAATTCAAAAGATCCTTCACAAAATTGGGTAACGCAAATACAGAGTTATGAATTTCTGCATTGTAATACAATAACTTGTTGGAAGACAGAAGTTTATTTTGTCTCTGCTGATCGATAGATTTTATGGGATCCAGAGAGCCTTTACTACACAAAGAAAAGCTCCACATCCCGGTAGGGTAAGTTGGAATATAACCTAAATAGGTAAAGACAGATTCTTTGCCGAAAATACTTTTATAGCATTTATTGATCTCCTGAAATACCGTTTTATTGAACCTTGGTGATTCACTCTGGGTAACCATTATACCTTCGGGAGATAAGGCTTTATAAACGTTTTTATAGAACTCCTCGGTGAATAAGCCTTCTCCGGGACCTACTGGGTCAGTCGAATCCACTATGATGAGATCGTAACTTTCCGGATCAGCTTTTTTTATGAACTCGATCCCGTCTTCGATTTTGACATCGACCTTTTCATGATCCAGAGATTTTGAAATCGTTCGTAAATACAGTTTAGATGCATTTACGACCTCCTCATCGATTTCTACTAGCGTAACCTTTTGTATTTCCGGATGCTTGACTAATTCTCGCACGGTTCCACCATCACCTCCACCAATAACCAACACCTGAGCAGGTTCAGGGTGGGTTAATGCAGGAATATGACTGATGAGTTCGTGGTAAACATATTCATCGCCTTCGGTGCACATCACCATACCATCAAGCGTAAGCATTTTACCGAAGGCTGTGGTGTCAAAAACCTCTACCCTTTGGTAATCAGTTTGCTTATCAAACAACTTTTCTCCTTTGTGTTTTAGGGAAAAGGCAAGATCCTGCGTCCTTTCCGTGAACCAGATATCCCGCGATCGTACGATTTGCTCTCGATGCTCTTCCAGGTCATCCCTTAAGTTTGTTTTTTCAAAGTCAGATTTCTGAAGGAGTTTCATTTCCCCACGCCTCATTTCCATCGCAGAACCATGGCTGGCTCCAAGCTTTTCTTTTAAAAAGTCATAAGAATGCCAGGGATCAACAGAATCGCCACAGGTGAAGATATCTATCGAGGCAAACCCAAACTCCGGCCAGGTATGTATGGCCAGGTGACTTTCCTGAATCACGATTACTCCTGAAACACCATAGGGAGAAAAATGGTGAAAGGTTGAGTTGATCAAAGTTGCCCCTGCATTCGAGGCAGCTTCTTCCATTGTAGTTTCGATATGTACTACATCATTCAATAGATTTGCATCGCATTGGTATAGTTCTACCAGTACATGCCTTCCAAGTGCGGTCATTTGTTAAAAAGAATTTATGATTTTTGAAGTGTTTCAGGTTTGAGGAATAAGCTAATATCTCCGTTTTTTTCAGATACTTCAGCCCATTCTAGTTCCTGGAATTCAATAACAGCTAAGGAAGCAGGAGGCATAGACTCGACGTTTTCCTCGGTCAGGTAATCAGCCAGATAAGAAATAGAAGGATTATGTGCAACGATGATCACTGCATCCGCCTCCTCCGGTAACTCATTGACGGCCTGAAGTAAACTCCTTACAGAAGATTCATACAGATCTTGTCTCTGATCTACTTTAGAAGTATCAAACTTAAGTTGTTCGGCAATTATGGATGCTGTTTCGGCACAACGGTTGGCACTGCTGGATATGATGATGGAGGGATTTTTAAAATGCTGAAAAATATATTTTCCAACAAGAACACTGTCCCGAATGCCATCTGAAGTTAGCTTTCTATCAAAATCTTTTTGATGCGCTTCCTTTTCATGTGCCGATCCATGCCTTATTAAGAATAACTTCTTGATCATAGTAAAAGGTATTTACAATCTGAATTTAATCAGAATTCATTAAAAATTTCTTAACGAAATGAGCATATAAATTAAAACATGTTCGCGTTAGGAAAGTAATAATAGCGACTAATTGAATCTGTTTATCTGTAGGCAGTTTTTTGATTGCTTGCCATTTCAATTAATTTTTACAGATATTTGACGCCATAGCACTAAAAAGATATGTCTAAAAACTTAGTAATAGTCGAGTCTCCGGCAAAGGCCAAAACCATAGAAGGTTATCTCGGTAAGGATTATACAGTCACCTCCAGCTTTGGGCACGTCAGGGATTTACCAAAAGGTTCCGGCGCAGTAGATGTCGACAATGGATTTAAACCGACCTACGAAATCCCAAAGGATAAACAAGATGTTGTTAAAAATCTTCGAAAGCTTGCTAAGTCTGCCGAGTTGGTCTATCTGGCAAGTGATGATGACCGCGAGGGTGAAGCCATTTCCTGGCACCTTTCGGAAGCTCTGGATTTGAATGAAGACAATGCAAAACGTATCGTTTTCAGGGAAATCACTAAAAATGCCATCCAGAAAGCTATTGATAAACCAAGAAAGATTGATTACGACCTAGTCCATGCTCAACAGGCCAGGAGAATTCTGGATAGACTGGTAGGTTTTGAACTTTCTCCCATTCTATGGAAGAAGATCAGGGCAGGACTTTCCGCTGGCAGGGTACAATCAGTTGCAGTTCGTTTAGTTGTAGAAAAAGAGCGAGAGGTTGAAAAATTTCAAAGTACTTCATCTTTTAGAGTTCAGGCTGATTTTAATCTTGATAAGGGCGCAAAGCTAAAATCAGAATTAAGCGAAAAGCTCAAAACCGAAGAAGAAACACTTCAGTTTTTAGAAGAGTGTAAAGGCTCAGATTTCAGTATAGAAAGTCTTGAAAAGAAGCCTTCAAAGAAATCACCTGCACCTCCATTCACGACTTCAACGCTCCAGCAGGAGGCTTCACGAAAGCTTGGGTATTCCGTTTCTAAGACGATGACCCTGGCTCAAAAGCTGTATGAGTCTGGTAAAATAACCTATATGCGTACCGATAGTGTTAATCTCTCGGATGAAGCCATTGGTAAAGCGAAGAATGCCATTCATTCCAGTTATGGAGATAATTATTTCAAAGAGCGCCATTATAAAACTAAAAGCTCCGGGGCTCAGGAAGCTCACGAAGCCATAAGGCCAACGGACTTCTCAAAAGAGCATGTCGATGGTGACAGCGGTGAGCAACGCCTATATGAATTGATATGGAAGAGAGCTATCGCATCACAAATGTCAGAAGCCCAGATCGAGAAGACCCAGGCGAAAATTAAAATCTCTAAGAGCTCCAGAAAATTAACAGCGAATGGAGAAGTTATAAAATTCGATGGATTCCTGAAAGTTTATATTGAATCTACTGACGAAGAGCACGAAGACGAAGGAAATGTGACGAAAAGTGGTATGCTTCCTCCTTTGAGTATTGGTCAGGATCTGGATTTAGACAATGTGACGAGTCGGGAAGTATTTACAAGGCATTCAGCTCGATATACGGAAGCCAGCCTGGTGAAAAAACTGGAAGAAATGGGTATTGGAAGGCCATCAACTTATGCGCCAACCATTTCTACCATCCAGAAAAGAGGCTACGTAGAAAAAGAATCGAGGGAAGGAAAACCCCGAAAGTATATACAGCTTGTTTTAGCTGAAAAGGAGATCAAAAGATCGGAAGAAGAAGAAATTACGGGCGTTGAAAAAAACAAACTATTTCCTACAGACCTGGCGATGGTCGTAAACGATTTCCTGGTCGGACATTTTAACAATGTTCTTGATTATTCATTTACGGCACGCGTAGAAGAGCAGTTCGATGAAATTGCCGATGGAAAAGCTGAGTGGGATGAAATGATCCACAATTTCTACTCGAACTTCCATGTAAAAGTGGAGGAGACTGAAAATATAGAAAGGTCTTCCATTCAAAAAAGCCGGGAGCTTGGGATTGATTCTGCTTCGGGTGAAGCCGTAGTAGCTAAGCTGGGTAAATTTGGACCTTACGTGCAAATTGGAGAAGGAACGGAAACCGAAAAGCCAAAATCTGCCAGTCTGAGGAAAGGTCAGCTTATGGAAACCATAACCATGGAAGAGGCTATGGAGCTTTTTAAATTACCCCGGGAAGTCGGTAATTTTGAAGAAAAATCTATGGTAGCCGCTATAGGCCGATTTGGTCCATACATTAGGCATGATGGTAAATTTTATTCGCTTGGAAAAGAAGACGACCCTCATACTATCGAAGAAGCGCGATCAATAGAGATCATCAAGAACAAGAGAGAGGCTGATGCCAAGAAATTGATAAAGTCTTTTGAAGAAAATGAAGAGATTCAGGTTCTAAACGGAAGATGGGGACCTTACATTAAAGCGGGCAAGAAGAACGTCAAAATTCCGAAGGGTAAGGAGCCAGAAGAACTGACTTTAGAGGAGTGTCTGGAGCTTGCTGAGAAAACACCGGAGAAAAAAGGAAGAGGCCGCAAGAAATAGTATAATTCATAGAATTGAAATTCGCCCGTGACCGTAAAGTCATGGGCTTTTTTGTGCCCTTTTTGATCGGGAATGTTTTTTTAAATAATTTGTTAGATAATATCAATTGTACTATACAGTGCAACTGGTATAAGAGTTATTTAAACATTAAAGGTCTAAGGGCTAAATTCCTGCTATGAATGATTTTTTAAAGACCAGGTTTATCCTTAATTCTATTCAGGGTAAGCTTATTATATTTTTCGCGGTCGCAATAATTGGACTTTTTTCCATCATCGCCAGCACCTTCTATTACGCATCTTCCGCACAGGAAAACCATTCTATACTAACGAAAAGGGATTTTGATCTGCTAAACCACCTTCGGCATACAAATTCCATAGCCAACAAAACTCTGATCGCTATTCTGCTTGATGACAACTCAGATGAGTTGAGTATTCAGAAGTTTTGGTTGTTTGACTTAGGTGAGGTTCTTGGAAGCATAGAAGAAGTGAGGGTCAACGACCGGGGAAACCTGCCAAACAGGGAATTGAGCAAGCTTCGGCTAGACCTTGAAAAAATCAAAGTGATCCTTTCGGAGAATGGATTGACGGCCAGTGATGTCGATTTCGAAAGCCTGAAACGGATTTCTTTTGAGATTACCCCGCTCATTAGGTCGGTAAATAATTCTTCAAATGAGATCCAAACGCTGATTAAAGAAGATATTTCCATGAGGAATGAGGCGCTGGAATCAACTCTCGGTGGTGTGATAAGAACCGGTATAGCATTCGGATTGATAACGGTTGCAACACTAAGTTTTGTTTTCTTTTCAAACAGAAAAGCGATCAGAAAGACTTTTTCAACCCTGGAATCAACTACGTCCGAGTTGAAAAGTGGAAATATTCCGGAGAACTCAAGCGGGCTTAACCATGAGGTTCAGAAGATAAGCTCGAACTTCAATGATTTCTTCGATATGCTGCATTCTGTTGAGGAATTCGCGGGAGAAGTTGGTAAAGGTAATTTCGATAACGATATAGCTGTATTCGATGGTAAAGGCGATCTGGGCGAGTCCTTGACGAATATGAAAAACAGTCTCCAGAAGGTTGCCCAAGAGGATAAAAACAGGAACTGGGTGAACCAGGGATTTGCTCAGTTCGGGGATATTTTAAGGAGTAACCATGATGACCTTACGCAGCTATCCGACGAAGTTTTATTGTCGATGGTCAGGTATTTAAACGCACATATGGGTGCCATTTATTTAAAAGACACCGACGATTCTTCAAGCGATACCAAAGGAAAACTGATTGCCAGGGCGTGCTATGCTTTTGAAAAGAAGAAAAAGCTGAACACGGAAATCCTCTATGGCGAAGGATTGGTAGGTGCAGTTTGGCAGGAAAGAGATACCGTATTCTTAACGGATATACCAGATAACTACATACAAGTACGTTCCGGTTTAGGTGAAGCGCTACCGAAATGTATTCTATTACAGCCGCTACAAAATAACGAAGATTTTGTGGGCGTATTGGAGATCGCTTCCTTCCAGACTTTCCAGGCTTTTGAAATTGATTTCGTCAAGAAAATATCAGAGACCATTGCCTCAACGGTCATTTCTGTATTCAATAATGAGCGGACAAAAGTACTGCTTGAAGACTCTCGCCAAATGGGGGAGGAGATGAAAGCCCAGGAAGAAGAGTTGAGACAAAATATGGAAGAGCTGGAGGCTACCCAGGAGGAGATGCGAAGGACCATGGGTAATCTTGAAAAGAAAGAAGCAACCTTATCTGCAGTACTGGATAACTCAAAAGATACCTTCCTGGTCTTGAACCATAAATATGAGGTTGTGATCCTCAATAAAGCGTTGAGGGAAATATTTATGGCTTCAGGTATTGAAGCCGAAATCGGTGATAATATTCTGAGTGTATTCCCTGATGCAGATCTGGAAAAATGGAAAGACCGTTACGACAGGGCTTTAAGGGGAGAAATGTTCACAGAAATCGATTTGGAGCAGTCCGACGGAGATACCCGCCACTATGAAGCCCTTCATTATCCCATTCGCGATGAGCACGGAGAAATATTCGGTTGTGCGGTAGTAGGCCATGACTTTACGGCTCACGTAAAGGATCAGGAGAAATTACAACAAAAGCAATCGACGGTAGAATCCATCATCAATAATTCGGATGATACTTATTTTGCGATTGATACTGACTATAAGATCACTTTGGTGAATAAGACCCTGAAGGATAAATACAAAGTGCTGGGTGTAAATCTGGATGTTGGAACCAGTATTTTGGATGTACTACCGGAAGAATCCAGAGATCATTGGAAGGCGAGATACGATAGGGCCTTGCAGGGAGAACAGTTTACTATGGAAGAGGACAGGTCGAAAAATGGTGTACTTTCTATTATTGAAACACACCACAATCCGATCAAATCCGATGAAGGAACTGTAATCGGTTGTTCTGTGATTTCCAAGAACGTCACCCATTTCCACGAAGCCAGGATCGATATGGAGAAGAAAAGCTCAGTACTGAATTCCCTGATCGATAATACCGATGATACCTATTTTGCTCTGGATACGGATTATAAGATTACGATAGCGAATAAAGCATTAAGAGACCGATTTGAAAAATCCGGAACCTCACTAGATCCGGGCGATTACATTTTCGATAAGCTTCCTTCCGAGGCACATGCCTTCTGGAAGGAAAAATACGACAGGGCCTTGAAAGGAGAATCCTTTTCTTTTACACAGGAAAGACCGGTGGAAGATAAAGTCTTGTTCATTCGAGTAGATGCCAACCCTGTGAAAAGCAATGGAGAGATCATTGGAGCATCTGTGATGTCAAGAGATGTGACGGAATGGAAAAAAGCTACGGAACGAAACGAAGAGCTTTTATCCGAGCTTAAAAAATTTGAGTCGAAAAATTAATGGCTAAGCGTAAGAAACTTGTGGTGCTTTCAGGCGCTGGGATGAGTGCCGAGAGTGGTGTATCGACTTTCAGGGATTCAGGTGGACTGTGGGAAGGACATGATGTGATGGAAGTAGCCACCTTCGAAGGCTGGAAAAAGAACAGAAGCCTGGTGCTCGATTTCTACAACCAGAGGCGAAAGCAGTCTTTTGAAGTTGAACCCAACGAAGGCCATAAGATCATCGCGGAGCTGGAAGATCATTTTGAGGTTAGCGTGATCACGCAAAATGTGGATGGCCTGCACGAAAAGGCAGGCTCCAATAAAGTGATCCATTTGCACGGAGAACTTTCCAAGGCACAAAGTACAGTCGACCCTTCCCTGGTGTATGAACTCGATCATTGGGAGATCAAAGAAGGGGATAAATGCGAGAAAGGAAGCCAATTGAGACCTTTTATCGTCTGGTTCGGCGAAGCCGTCCCGATGATGGACTTAGCGATCGAAGAAACCCTGAAAGCGGAGTTCTTTATCGTTATCGGTACTTCTTTATTGGTCTATCCGGCTGCTGGATTGCTGGATTTTGTAGATTCGAAGGTTCCGAAATACATCATAGACCCTAAAATGCCAGAGGTAAGGCAAACAGAAAACCTATACCTCATTGAAGAGATAGCGAGTGAGGGAATGAGGAAGGTCAGAAGGGAGTTGGCGGGAGGTTGAATGTCGTTTTATCAATAGCATATCGTGTCAAGGCCATAGTTTATTTAGTCAATTGATAATCTTTTATTAATAGCCCTGCCGACAAATTTAGTCTCGTAGTTAGGTTCCTAATCATCTCGACAGTTAATTTTCTTTTCCTATTCAAAATTTCAGATACTCTGCTTTTTCCTCCGATTTCTTTTATGAGATCGACCTGTTTTAAGTGCATTTCCTCCATACGGATTTTAATAGCTTCAATAAGGTCTGGAGCTTCAATAGGATAGTTTTTCTTTTCGTACTCATCAATCAAAAGTCCCAATACATCAGCTTCATCACTTTCTAGCGATCCAATTTTCGCATCAAATATGGTTTCAAGCTTTTCAAGTGCTTTTTGATAGTCTTTCTCTGTTTTTAAAAGTCTAACATGCATTTATTCGTACCGATTTATTGCTACGCTCAGGGTAAGATGTAGTAAGCGACCTTAAGAGCTTATGCATTTTACCCATTGTGCCTGTTGTACAACTCGAATTTAACTAAGATAAAGGGTCAAGCGTTATCTTAAAAAAAACCCTTGCGAGAAAAAAGCATCACCAACCCAAGTTGCTTACCACCTTTCGACTGGCCGGAAGAGTTCCTTTAAGCAGCTTCTACCGTAGACCTAAAGCCGTAATGGACCTGTGATCTGTATGAAGAAACAGTGCTGTATTACGGTACCTGCGGTCAAAAATCAGTCGATCCTGTTGTGTTTTTTAAATTATGCCTGGTAGGTTATCTGGAGAATATCATCAGCGATCGTAAACTGATCGAACATTACAGTATGCGCTTAGAAATCTTGTATTTTTTGGGTTATGATATTGATGAAGAACTGCCATGGCACAGTACGATAAACCGTACCCGTCAGCTGTTTCCTGAAACGATCTTTGAGGCTGCCTTCGAACATATATTTTCGATGTATGTGGATAAAGGAATGGTTGCAGGCACCACACGGGTAGTAGATTCAGCTTCGGTAAAAGCCAATGCAAGTATGGACAGTTTAGAGATAAAAGTACCTGAGGAAGAACTGAACACTCACTTGGCGAGGGTTCGTCATATCATCCAGAAGGATAAATCCGCTTACCGGAAAGCTAAAGTGAATAAAGCCCCTGTTACCCAGCAAACTATCACAGCCAGTGATCGGGAATTTCAAGAACTCAAGAGCCGAAACAAAAAGTGGTGAATCGAACAAGATCAACGAGTAGGTGCGAATAATAAAAATTCGAAGTACACCAGTAATAAAACCCATTATAGTCCTAATGACACCGATGCCTGTATCAGTGTGAAACCCGGTAAAGCCTGTAAGCTGAACTAGCAGAGCCAATTGGTAGTAGATACTTCTCATCATGTGATTAGCCATATTGGAGCTTCCTATGCCGATTTGAAAGACAATCAATACTTGCAAGATGTGGTCAGAAAGCTGAAACCACGTTTAAAAACTCAGGGATTGTATTGGGAGAACCTATTGGCCGATACTAGCTATAGTAGTGGAGAAAACTATGCCTTTTTAGAAAGGGAAAAGCTTACCGGTTGTATACCGGCGCATGGTACTTACAAAGGGGGGGCGGAGAGCTTTAAATACGATCAAGATAATGATCACTGGATATGCCCAGAAGGTAAAATAGCTCGATACAGAAAACTACAGATAGAGCGAGAACTTCAATCGTAAACGTGTCTACAGCACCCAGTCGAAAGATTGTCTGGGGTGTCCAATAGCTGCTAACTGTAAGGGAGTAAGCAATGAGAAACGATTTACAATCACCTATTACAAGACAGAATACGACCGCATGATAGCCCGACTTCAAACTCGACAAGGCAGACGTATGAAAAGTAAACGTCAGAGCACTGTGGAGCCTGTATTTGGAACTTTGATCCGCTTCATGAGCTTACGCAAGGTGAATACGATCGGCATTAAGCAGGCCAACAAGGTAATGTTGATGGCTGGAGTGGCTTACAACATCAAGAAGTACTTGAAATTCATCCAAAATAGAACCCAGAGCATGAGTAAAGAGATCAAAAAGGCGGCTTTATATTTTTTGATGCTATACGGCTTTGTGTCATCTATTCTAAGGCTCCAAAATCACCAGAGTTGCTTGTTGACCTAAAATAAAACAAGCCCTTAGAAGGGCTCATATAGATTGAAAAACCCTCGCTTTTCAAAGGGTTGTGCAACGGTTACCCGTGTTAGCAACCGTTTTTCATTTTCAGAAGTATATAAGTCAGATAGTAACAAATAGCATTATAAGTCGTCTTCCAATAAAACAGATAAGTGTGAAATACCCTTTGATTAAACCAAAATATTACTTTTCATTATTTAAAGAAATTGTAAATTTTATTAAAAATCCTAGAATTGAGGAGAACCTCGAAAAACCAGTAAAATTTAAAATTTATGATACTATTGGACTGTATTTTATAAAGTTAATATTCTTAATTCCGGTTGTTTTATTTTTTGTAATTGTATATGACCCCGAAAACATACAAAAAGGAAATATGTCTGGACGTTTTACTCCATTTGTTTTTTTATTAGTGGGCGGAGTGATTCTACCATTTGTTGAAGAAATTGCCTTCAGGCTTTCATTAAGGTTTAAACCTATTTATTTGGCTTTATCATCAAGTGTACTCTGCTATTATATATTGACCAAGTTTCTTTTTCATGCCAAAATTAGCGCTATAGATGAAAGTTTTTTGATGAGGATAGTTATCTCATTTTTATTAGGAATAGTTCTTTATTCAGCAATCAATATTAAATCATTAAACGAGATTTTGATTAAATTTTGGAACATACACTTTCGAAGTATTTATTATATCTCTTGTGTTTTTTTTGCTTGGATACATATATCGAAGTATGAATTAAACTGGGTGAATATTCTTTTACTTCCGATTCTTACTTTACCACAATTGATGAGTGCTTTAATTTACGGGTATATTAGAGTGTCCTTTGGTTTTCAGTACCCACTATTTTTCCATATGTCTAATAATTTAATAGGTGTTGGATTGTCTTTTTTACCCTTTACCGATTTAATTTTAATTTGATATTAGTACGTTTGTCGAAATGTTTGCTAACATCTTTATAACGAGCACTAGTGCTCATTATTTACCTTTAAAATTACAGTAAGTGCGCGTTTATCTCCAAATAAGTTGGATAACACGCACTCCGGTATTATTTAAATGAAGCTAAATTTCTTCAAAGTCTTATGCATTGTGTGAGAGTTCATAAGCCAATTATCCATTAATAACCAAATAGAGTTATGAATGAGGATCTGATGAGGTGGAGTGATGTGATTTCATGACGTTCAACTATTATTCATTCAGTACCATTTTTTGCTTTTCCATCGATAGTTTATAACCAAATGATTGTGCTTTTTTCATTGCCTGAATTGCTTTTTCCGTTTCTTCCAAAGCAAAATAACCGTCGCTTAAGCTATTGAACAAGTTTCCATCTTTCGGGAATATTTTCACGTTGAGCTTAAAAATTTTAACTGCATCAAGTGGTTTTTCTAATCTTAATAGAGAATAGCCCAAATAATTCAATTGTAGATTATCGAATTTGTATTTTTCAGGGGAAGACTCTCTTAATTCCAGATATTTCTCAATCCCAGCGTCTACTCCTTCTTTCAATATGATCGGCTCTATTACTTCAGTGATGTTAGGTAACTTATTCCATCTTGCAATTTTATCAGTCCTTAACTTAAGGGTATGGCTATCGTGATATTTACCTCTTAAGAAAACACCATTAATTTTCCGTGTGTTATTTATGTCCTCCAAAGGGTTAGACGAAAGCAGAACCATATTAGCCAATTTACCTTTTTCGATTGTCCCGATCTTGCGTTCAATACCTAGAAATATGACTGGGTTGATAGTGGCCGTCTGCAAAGCCTCTAAAGGAGTGAAGCCAGCATCTTCTACAAAGATTTGTAGTTCGTCATGCAGACTAAAACCAGGAAAAATGTAAATCATCCCAATGTCAGTTCCTGCCAAAAACTTATTACGAGGCATCTTATTCATAACGGATAAACCCAGGTGATACCAATTCCTTTCGATCTGAAAATCCTCATCTGAGAGGGTTTTAAAGTAGCTGTGTTGGGAAATCTTGAAATTACTACCCCAGGCAGATGGTAGGTAGTATACTCTGGGATCATTAGTAAATGATGAGTCGTTTATATAACCGAACATTCGATTGGTCACAGAGGTGGGACAGATCCATGTTTCACCATCAGTTATTAATTTGTTCAATTCCTTTGTCCTGTTTTCATCAAACGTCTCTACTAAAAACGCTCTTCGCGACATCGAATATTTTTGTCTGATATCGTTTTTGATTGTGCCGTATATGATAGAATCTAAATAACCTTTCTTTGAAGAGGTATATTCCAGAATGTTACTAAAATGTTCTATCGATCGCTGTTTTGCTGCTACGGCATCTTCCAGGGTAACCGATCTGGGAATATGACCACTAAATGGAATATCTTGTTTTTTGGATTCATCAGCTATTGCGAGATATACGTCTCGTTTTAGTTTCGAATAGACTTTAATGAAATCAACTCCGGCTGACTTTTGTTTTCTTACAATTTGACGGCCTTCTTCCGGGGTGCGGGCTACTTCAGAATTGGGGCGATTTGAGGGATAGCCGTCTACCAAGGCTCCAGAAGTCACTATTTCGGGGATGAGCAAAGAATCCGATTTTTCTTTTTTCAGGAATTCTGCTGTAATACCAAAGTTGTCTTGCATTTCTCTTATACCAGTTACGCCATTGGCTACGAGCAGGAGTAAATAATCCTGGAAATTAAGAGAAGCATGTGTATGCATATCCCATAGCCCTGGGATCAAAAACTGTTCATTGCCAATAATGGTCTCCACCAAATTGAAATCGAATGTTTTATTTTTTGAGATTGAAAGAATGCTATCTGCCCTGATTGCCACATCCATTTCATAATGGATTGCTCCACTCTCAACATCAATGACATTCACATTAGTAATGACTAACTCACAATCCAGGGATTGCCGACACGCTGTACACATACACATAGTGCTAAAAAGAAGAATCGATAAAGTAAGTTTCTCATATTTCTTAAGGCTCATAATTGCTAAATAACTAAATAAATAGTTATTAAACTAAGTGATTAGTTAATCAGTGGTATACAACTAATGATTAGTGTTGGATTTTATAAAGATATTTATTGATAAGAACGAATAAAATCAATCTGGCAACCCAATCATTTTGTTAGGAAAAAAAGTAATTGTACTAATGCACTATATATTCATAATGCAAAAAATCTATATTTCTCTTCCTATTAACTTGATAAACATAAAGGATAATATTGTCCGCTGATATCTTTCCATAATTTTCGATTGTAGTTCATGAAAACTAGAACTCCACCATTCTTCTTAGCGGTCTCGATAATTTTAAATTCCCTTCTTATGTCCTTAGCCTTTTCCGGATAACCGCCAAAAAGGACTAAGACTTCTTTCAAGTCTGCTTTTGGTTTGATTAGCTGACAATCATTATTTATAACTTCTTGAAATTCTGTTTTGTCAATTCTATCTGTTTTTTCTTTCCTTGATTTTTTGTAGGAAAAAAAGTGAGTGTTAATGATATTAATAAAAGTTTCTTCATAAGCCGAATGGTATATAACGGTCTAATGTATGATTGGTAGCGGATTATGACTCACTAATTTTTAGGTTTTGTACGGATCTTTATTTCATATTAATACTTCTGCTTTTTATCACTTAAACCGCTATTACTTACACACTGTGTTGGCAGTAGGAATATTTTATTGTTTTGGTCTTAACTTTTCTATAACCTCGGTGCTTACCCAATAAAAGTTTGATAATCCACCTTCTTCATTATATCTACTGAAAAACATATATTTTCCATCGGGTGTAATGCTTGGAACAGTTTCCGAAACATTAGAGTTGATCTCCTCTCCAAAGCGAAACGGTTTTGACCATGACCCATCTTTCATCTTGAAATAGACATAGAGATCGTTTTTACTTTGTTCATATTCTTTTTTTCTAGCATTTACAACCAAATAATCTTGTGAAGGTGAAATGCAGCCTTGAGTACCAAATTCAATATTTAAATCTTCTATTGTAGACTCCGGATTTATGTCTTTTATAGAAAACATTTTACGTTTTTCTAGACTAGTATAATAAAAACCTCCTGACTTTCCTTGGTTTAAACAAAACACTCTATCATTGTTTATGGGTGATTCTATTGGTTTTGCTTCGTTCCAAGAATCTTTGGTTCTCGTAACATACCAAATTTTAGGGCTTTTCGTCTCTGCATTATATGCTGCAAAGTATATTTTATCCTCTATCAAACTTACAAATGGCTTCATTTCAGTATCCTTTTCTCCTTTGGTAAAATCTGCCCTTTTGATAGGAGACCATTTTTCATCTTGTAGTTTTGAATAGTAAATAGCTACTTTTTGGCCTACAATTACGGCTGAAAAATAAACCTCTTTGAGGTCGGAGGAGAACGAAATTCCAAACTCATGTCGCCCACTCATCGAAACGAGATTTGGGGCAAACAGTTCAGGAATCAAGCTTGGTGGTTTTTGACCAAAATACAAGTTTTTTTCAGTTGAAATCTGAACCTCTTTTATATTTGATTTTTTTGTGTTGCAAGCATTTAGAAATAAGACAAATAGAAATACTGAATATTTCATGATATGATTTTTCATTGTTAAGTTTAAATTAGAGTCAACACTTTTATAACGAGCATTAGTGCTCATTTATCTCCAAATAGCATGCACTCCGAATTAGTCAAAGTGTTAAATGCCTTTTTCTTCTATCGTAATTTGCTAGTGCTTAAATAAAAGAACAACGATCAGGGGGATTGTTCGCTTTCAGGAATAGGCAAAGTCACATAATACCAACAATCCCTCGGTGACATACACTTCAAGCAAGCATAGATCAACATTTATATACTCTTTTGAGCTAATTCCAATCCTCTTTTCATGGCTTCATCAAATTGAGTGTTTGGAAACTTTTTAATGCCTATTTCAAAATGCTTGATAGCATTATAATAGTCTTTATGTTTTAAATAAAACTGCCCAAACCTGTTTTGCCAATAGGCGGAAGCATATCTTTCGGTTGATAGAACATCTTTAAACTCTTCCATAAAAAAGCTGAAATATTCAAAATTATCACGCTTCCAGGCGAGCCATATCAATCCGTTCTTAGCACCATCTTCAATTTTACCATCCCCCCCAAAACGTTTTGACCTTTCTTTATAATAAGATTTTAAATACGGTATTCCACCGGCATTATTATAGGCCATAATACTTTCAAAACTCAACCCAGGGAAATTATGGTAATAATATCTAATCCCCTTGTACATGGCTAAATAGGGCATTGTTTGATGAACCTCATCATTGAACAGTTCGTATTTCCATATCAAGTTTTTAGGATTATTCTTTTCTAATAGATCATTAAATGCATCAGACTGAGTGATGGTGTATATATCTTTTCTGGAATTTGCTATGTACAAATAGATTTCTTTATCAGAACTGAAACCTTTTACTAGTTCTTCAGAAGCAAGACCTCCATTCGATATTATTGCTGCAGAGAACAATTCTTTTTCTTTTAATATCATTTCACTGATGTAAAAAGCTGCGCCTTCCCATCCAAAAATTATACGCTCATTAGTGGTTTTAAAATTATCATCAACAAATTTTATAACTTCATTTCTAATAAAAGTGGTAAACTTTGCACTGTCATCACCAAACAAAACATATCTTGATTCACGATTACTATTAATCCCGACAACAATCATTTCTGGAATTTCGCGTGGAACTCTTGGTTTTGTAGATTTTTGAATGGCAACACCATTGCTGAAAAATCTTTGCCCGTCTAATATGTACAGTACAGGATAATTTACTTTTGAATCATTATAACTGTCAGGTAGATGTATTTGAATCTCTCGATCTTCATTTAAAATATTAGAATGAATTGTATAATTAGTTCCAATATTAACTTCAGAACCTTTATTCTGGGCAAGTAATCCTGATATAGAAAATTCCAATAAAATTACTAAGAGTGTTTTTTTCATATGGTTTATTATTCAGATACAGAAATACGAAAAAGAAACACCGGTTCACGGAAATTTTACTTGTTTAGGATTTCATTAACATTAGATACTAAAACGAAAAACCGATTTCTTTAAATGTTTGCGAACATCTAGACATTTTTAACAGCAATTCTAGAATTTACTGATCTTCAAATTACCTAGAATATCGAGTAATTGTTCTTGGGCTTTGAGATCTTTTTCCGGATAGTTGATTTGTATTTTCAGAATAGAATTATTCTTGAAGTACGTTTCTGTATTGGTAGTCACTCTTCCATCGACTATTTCTTCTTTGGTGATGAACAGTTTCCCGCTAGGCAAGTCATTAAGTGAAATGAATTTAGATCCTGCGAATGTGCTCTCATACTGTTTTTCATTTAAAGTAGATTGATCTCTTTTGAATGAGATCGTGTATTCCTGGTTGTCATTTTCATAAGCAAATAGATAATCAACACCTTTTTCATCGGAATATTTACTTGCCAGCTCTTTAAAGGCAGTATTCCTAATTTTTACCCTGACTTCCGGAATAGTGTACTCACTGAGGTATATGCCTAGATATGGGTTTTCCCAAAAGCTTTGAGGATTATCATTCAGTTTTAGCTTTTCTTTTGTTGCTTCATTCCATTCTTTTACATTCAGGTTGAGGGCACGACTTATTTCTTTGATTTTTTCAATACCCTTTAATTTTTCATCGGTACTACAAGGAAAACCAAATTGAAATACCAGTTTTCCTTCCTGATAAAATCCTGATAAATACGTCTTATTGTTCGTATTAACCCAATAGATCGCTGTTTTGTATTTATCATTTTTCTCAAATAAGTTCGTTTCTGAAAGCTTGGCGGAATAATGCTCGTTTATGGCATTTTGTCCAGAGAAAGCAACGCTTCCCATTTCTGAATAGTAATCTTTTAGAAAAAGTTCTTCAGGGCCATACATTAAAGCAGTATAAACGAAAGATGTTCCGAACTGAAGGTCTTCATACAGAAGGACTTCTTTTTGATAGAGGTCACCATTCCGGCCGATATAGTCCCTGAAATTATCATTTTCATTGATGAACTTTCCCAATAAAGGAAACACCTGATTACGGTTATCGATTACAATTTTATTCTTATCGTCTTCAGTCTCATTGAGCTGACCACTAAATGGGCTTTTTTCAACCCATTCTTTCAAGTCTTTTCCAGTCATTTGTTCTAATTCTTCAGACCATTCAAATGCTCTTTCGTTTTTGCAACCAATCAATAGAAGTATTAAAATGATGAATAATTGAAGTTTCATTGATAGCAATTAATTATAAACGTTGCTACCTACTGGTTTTATCTAGCATAGCTGGAATAATAAAATCATTCATAATTTCATCAGTATAATTATGACCATTTCTATTACCATAGTTAGTTGTAGTAATAACAACAGATATATTTAATTCGGGACATGCTAAAACTTTATTTCCACCATTACCTGACATGAAGAAAGAATTGTATTTTTTATCCTTACCAAAGTTTTTTAACCAAAAGAGATAACCATATTCGGCATCATAAGCTTCGAGTTTTGTTGTTGATGCCTTTTCAATCCATGAGGATGAAATAATTTGTTTCCCATTCCATTGTCCTTTGTTTAAGCATAACTGAATTAGTTTCAAAAGATCTCTGCTTCTATATTCACTGCCCCCGGCAGTATTTAATATTTTTTGAGGTGTATAATGCAATGTATAGTCTTTAATTGCTAAGGGTTCAAAAAAGTGCTGCTTTGTAAATTCAGCTAGATCACTTTTGATGGCATTCTGTAATATTTCCGCCACTAAAGCCGCTCCGGCACTGCAATAGCTAAAAGCTCGTCCATAGGGTCGGTCTTTAGGTTGAGGTCCCCAAGGATATGAATAAACAGGGAGGTCCAAATAAAATTGAGTCCAGTCTTCTATGATATACATACGTTCTTGATTCCCCCTAGAGAATCTATTGTCATCATTACATTCTAAAATAGAGCTCATTGTTAAGAGGTCTTCGATTGTAATTTCTTGTTTGCGCTTATCCGGGTTTTTTACCGGAAGTTTGTGCTGCAAATAATCGAAAATCTTATCTTTTTCAGAGGTAACATACCCTTTGTCTATAGCGATGCCAGTTAATAAAGTTGCCATGGTTTTAGTAACCGAACGCGTATTATGTTTGGAGTTAACGTCATTTTCGTTGTAATACTTTTCAAATAAAACAGTGCCATCTTTAGCGATTAAAATACTTGTTATACGCTCATATTTTCCAGAAGAAACAACACTATCCATCTTATTCAATAGAGGAATATTATTTTTATTGGTTTTAGAAAAATTGAGTTGGGCAATAGCTGGTAGAACGCATAAAAAGAAAACTAGTGTTAGAAGTGTATATTTCATTTTTTAATCAATTAATCATCAAACTTAGAGAATACGATTACTGCTTAATAGAATGAAATTAACATTATGAATTTTTAGCAATATTTTTTCGGTATTTGCTTACATTAATATTGAAAATTGACTTAAACACGCGATTAAAATGACTTTGGTCTGAAAAACCTGTTTCATAAGCTATTTCGGTTAGTGAATTCTTTGAGTTTAGAAGCAGTGGGATAGCTTTTTTAACTTTATGTTGTCTCATATATTCACCAAGACTCATTGAAAGGTGTTTTGAAGCAGCTCTTGAGATATGTACAGGATGTATGTTTAGCTCATTTGATAAATAATCAAGACTTAGTGTAGAAGTATCATAGTGTAGTAACTCTTTTAAGTCATCCACCCAGTTTGGATTTTTTTGAGCGCTAACTTCCTTTAAGTTACTTAATGCTTCACAGATTTGAAGTAATAAAACTTCAACAGACACATCACTGTAATTATCTGAAATTAAAAACTCATGATATAGCCTCGCAAAAAGTAAGTGTAATTTCGGGTTTTTAATCAATTGACTTCCTTCCAGTAAATTTAGCGGTATTCCGTTTTCCTTAAGCCATTTTCTTTCAAATTCTAGATGAAAGCCACTAGCATCAGCGGAATGTTTAGAACCATAATGAGCTTCTTGCCAATTATTGAACATTAAACTTCCAGCAGGACACAATGACTTTACTTTTTTATTGCAATCCTTCATATTGCCGTTTAATACATACATGAAATAGGGGTTTTCATGATAATGCCATGGAGTTCTATCTTCATGATAGTCATATTTGGTTAATAAAATACCATTGAATGTCCTCTCTGAGTTTAAGCTACCATAGTATTTTCCTTTAGCTGAGATTTTCATTTTATACACGGCTTATTGACCAAAACGATGTTTAGACTAAAATATTTAATAAAGGTGGGGCTTTATATAGTTTGAAAATAAATGCCAAAAATTCTTATAATATAATTTTTTCATGGTTTTTCAACTTGTATGTAACATCTATGTAACGAGCACCAGCGCTCATTATTTACCCTTCAAACTATGATAAGTGCCTATTATTTCCAAAATAGAGAAATAATAGGCACTTCTATCCTTTCATATCTTTACCATTAACACTGTCTGAATTCGGACGAATCCATCCGAATGCGGTCGAGTATTGCTTTATCTTGAAGCTATAAAATGTATATAAATAAATGATAATCAGGAATTTAACTATAGTGGCATTTTAATTGAAAAAGTATGTAGTCTAACCTTTAGCACATGTTCAAAAACTACGTCCGTCTCGCTTTTAGAAACTTCTGGAAGAATAAAACCTACCTGATTGTAAATACCCTGGGTTTAGGTTTAAGTATTGCGTGTTGCATCATCGCCTATCTAAACCAAAAGTTCAATAAGGACTTTGACATCGAACATGTCAACGCCAGTTCTATCTATAGAATTAACTCTGTTCACGATTTTAATGGGAATAGGGAAAATTATGGAGTTACACCCATACCGTTAGGTACAAATCTTCATACTAATGAGGCCAAGATCAACGCAGTGATCGATTGTGTTCCAACTTCTATAACTGCGAAAATTGAAGATGAAGTTTTTAATGCTGAAATAGCTTATGTTGGGGAACAGTTCTTTGAGGTATTCACCTTTAATATTCTGGAGGGCTCCGAAAAATCACTTCAGTATAAATCATCGTTGTTCCTGAGTGATAAAGAGGCTTTAAAGCTTTTCGGCACTATAGATCTGATTGGAAAAACCGTAACTCTCAAGAAGAACAAGTTTGTTGAAGAATTTGAGATTGCTGGAATATTTGAACAAAAACAGCTTAACTCCAGCTTTGGCGGAATTCAGATGATTACACTTATTGATAATTACTTCGATCTGGAAGATAAGGATCGGGAAAACTGGGCCTCATTTATTCCGACATTTGTTTTTCTTGAAGATCCGAATGATTTAGATCACATCACAAAAAGCTTAAATGATCAGTACCTGGAGCCTCAGAATAAATCGAGAAATGATTTTCAGGTATCCGAATATTTTTTGGAACCATTTACTGAAATGGCTGCCAGATCTCAGGATACTCAAGCGCACTGGTTCAGGTCATCCATACCACCTTCAGCTGTTGTTGGACCGATAGTGATGTCTGCTCTGCTATTGTTAGTTGCCTGTTTTAACTTTGCGAATACGTCTATTGCTGTTTCAGGAAACAGGCTCAAGGAAATCGGGGTACGAAAAGTTCTCGGAAGCTTGAGAAAACAACTGGTTATTCAGTTTTTGGTTGAGAGTACTTTTTTAACGTTGATGGGGCTTTCAGTTGGGGTTTTAATCTCCGGTTATTTCGTTCCGGCTTACAGTAGTCTTTGGCCTTTTTTGGATATTGAATTAAGCTTCGTAAAGAATCCTGAGCTAATAATATTCCTTTTTTTTATGCTACTTTTCACGGTGTTGGTAGCAGGCGGGTATCCCTCGTTTTACATCAGTAAGTTCAGACCGGTGACTGTTTTAAAAGGGAATCTCAAGCTTAAAAGTGGAAACTGGTTTACAAGAACGCTCCTCATCCTGCAATATGCTTTTTCAATCATTGCAGTTATTGTAGGTTTCATCTTCGTGGAAAATGCCCGATTTCAGGAACGGCTGAATGTAGGTTATGATCGGGATGGAGTAGTGTATGTAGAGGTTAATGATGAAAACCAATACCAATCATTTAAAAATACATTTGAGAATGACTCGAGAATTAAATCCGTTGCAGGATCTCAATCTCAGATGTATGAGTCTTATTCTAATGATCCTGTAAAGTTTGAGGATAAAGAATTTGAGACCGATATCCTGAGGGTTGGATACAATTACATCGAAACAATTGGCCTGAACGTTTTGAAAGGTAGGTCTTTTCGAAATGATTCCGAGCAGGATTTAACAGTGTCTATCGTCATCAACCAGAAATTTGCAGACCAGCTTGGTATTGAAGATCCGCTGGGAGCCAAAATCGTATGGCAGGATTCCTTACAATTGTATGTGATTGGAGTTGTCCAGAATATGTACACCAGAGGCTTATGGGCACCCATAGAGCCGACAATGATCAAATATTCACCAGAGGAAAAATATCGATACATCAGCATACAGGCAAATCCCAAAGAATTGAAAGAGATCAATGAATTGATGAAATCACATTGGAAAGAGCTGTTTCCTAACGAGATCTATGCATCCAGTTATCTGAATGAGCAATTTATCCAAGCTTCATTGGTGAACGACAACATCTTAATCATTTTCATCATTCAGGGAATCGTCGCGCTTCTGCTTTCTGCTACGGGTTTGTACAGTCTGGTTTCCTTGAACATTATTCGAAGAATGAAGGAGATAGGAGTTCGCAAGGTGCTTGGAGCAACCATTTTCCAGATCATCAAAAGTATTAATAGCGAAGCTGTGCTCATCCTGGCAATCTCTATGGGCATTGGAAGTGTAGGAGCCTATTTTATGGCCAATCTTTTAATGGGTTCTATCTGGGAGTACCATGTGACCCCTGGGGCAGGGGCCTTTTTGTTAGGAATGATAGCTACCTCACTGGTTACAGCAGCTACCATCGGGAACCGGGTACTTTCTGCTGCTAACCAGAATCCAACGGTATCGTTGAGGTCGGAGTGAGCATCGTTGAAGGTTTTAAGTAAAGGTAGAATCCTGTTTATTGAATGTCCTTATGAGCAGTGTACTGACCTCCTCCTCTCATTCTGTGATCCAGTTTGTTAATATCGTCTGCATGAAGTATTTCTATTCCATTTTTTGACTCGATTTGAAGCGTCTTGATCCCCCGGACTCTGGAATTGGTTCCGAAAGCAAAAAATAGAGTTGATTCAGCAGACATCAATACTTCTATGGTACTATCAGTTAGATATTTACCTTTTAAGGAAGAGCTGAATTTTTTGTATGCATCTCTTTTTAACTTCTCTATTTTATTTGAATAAGCAAAGGTGGGTGCTTCAAAAGTCTTGGTCGCAGGTTCTGTAAGCATAAGAATAACTTTCGCAGTCTGATCGGTGAAATTTCTCAGATAATATGTGCCTTGAATAGAACACCCGAAAAGGAAGAGGATAAAAAGCAAGCCTGACAATATTTGAATTCTACGAGCTTTCATTTAGAAAAAATCACATCGTATGTCAAACTTGAGTTACCTCATACCATGATATCTTCGGTCTATCTGAAGGATAACCTTTCTGCGAACGATATTCCTTTCGTTCTTTTGTAAAATCCCACCAATTCTTCGAGAGATCTCCTGTATCAGCTACGTGAGTTACCAAACGAAACTGGTCTTCTACACATGAATCTATCCAATACCCTTTTTTTCGCTCGTATTCTTCGGTGAGCAAAGCAGGATCTTTTTCTTTAAGTTCTTCTATAGCATAATAGCCTAAGAAAATCAGCTCCTTAGCAAACCGAATACCGATAGAGTGAATACTTTGGAAATTAGCCAGAGCGTGTATTTCCCTCGCTCGTTCAGTAGAAGCATCTAACAGCACCTCCAATTCATCAACGGAGAAATATAAGATATCAGAAACCTTTACTTTGTGTGAGCGAAGGTTTTTTCTTTCACATGGTGTTAGGTTTAGTTTAGTATTCCCCTTTGATTTCATTCTTTTCCAAAGATTAAATCTTATTGAAAGATAACTAAGATTAATCTGTTCGTCTTCTCAACTCCTTATTTATCTTTTTCAACTTTTTATGTTCCTGGTCTAATATTGCAACGTTGGCAGCACTGGCTCCGAGCAGAGAGATCATAGCAGGTTCGTTGTAGGCTGTTATAGAAACTACAATCAGTAATATTATGTTAGTCCCATATAGTACTCCTAAGTTTATCTTAGTTATAGATTTGAGTTTCACAAGTTCTGAGGTACTTAGGTCTTCATAATTCGCCTGGCCGTATGCACATCTTCTTTTTCGAAATATTCTGCTAATAAAATTTAATGTCATAATCTTTTTAAAGAGTTAGTATGGTTTTAGGTGCTGATATTACAGAAGAGGGAGAAAAAGTAAGGGCTTTCTGCTTCCGAAGCTTTAAAACGCAGGGATAATGTTCTTTTTTTAGATGGGTGCTAAAATCAAACTTTCTCTTTTTTGACCCTGGACTTTGTCTTCTTTTCTTTGCTTTTAAGATTTTCCAACTGGCTTTCCAACTCATCGATTTTCCGTTTGGCGTCTTCTTGTGTGGCTTGAAGCTCTTCCAAATTCTGATGTAATTCTTCTTCGCTTTCTTTTAATTGTTCCTCCTGAAGTTTGGATTGTCTCAATAGCTCCCGGGTTTGCTCAGACATACGTACCGTACTGATCGTGGAAGTAATGTTTTGAGCTACCTTTTCCATGAATTCAATTTCATAGTCCTTGAATTCCTTTAAAGCAGCCATTTCGATCACACCAACTTTAAGATCATCGAATTTTAGAGGGATTAATAGAATTGCTTTTGGTTTTGAATCCCCTAAGCCTGATTTTATTGAAAAATAGCCATCAGGAATTTTCTTAATGTACTTTGTTTCCTCTTCCTTGAAAGTCATACCCACTAAGCCTTCTTCTTCTCCGAGTACGTATTTTTTCATTTCCTCATCAGAAAAACCCATAGCGTAAGAAGCATACATTCCAAAACATTCTTTAGAATCGTCATAAAGGAATAACGCTCCCATATCCGCTTTTACATATTCAAGTAAGCTCTTAAGAATGTTATGAGAGAATTTATAAAGATCATTTTTGTCTTTTGTCATGATCTCCGAGAATTTTGCGAAACCCTTATTGATCCAATTATTCAATTCAATAACTTCTTTTTCCCGGACTAATTCTTGTTTTTGCTCTTCAACGGTGGATACTGCTTCGTTGATCTTTTCTTCTAATTTGGCTTTCTCTCTTTTGATAACTTGCTCTCTTCGCTTGATCAAACTATAAATAAAAACTATTACACTAATAGCAATTGTTGCATAAAACCACCAAGTCTGCCAGAAGGGCGCTACAATCGTTATTTTTACCTGATCCCCTTCCTCATTCCATAAACCATCATTATTAGATCCTTTGACCTTGAAAAAATAGGTGCCCGGATCCAGGTTCGTATAGCTGGCTTTCGTATTGGTGCCTACATAATTCCAATCTATATCAAAACCTTCCAGTTGATAAGCATACTGATTTTTTTCAGGTAGAATAAAGTTCAGGGATGCAAATTCAAGGCTTAATACATTTTGATCGTATTTAAGATCAAACTGATCCAGATAATTGATTTGTTTTTCAAGTAAAGAGTCTTTTCCGATGGAAGGAGGACTGTTAAATAATCGGAATTCCGTGATGGCTATTGGAGGAACAAAGGTATTATCGGAGATTTCAGTAGGAGAGAATACATTATATCCATTGATCCCGCCGAAAACCATTTCTCCATTTTTCTTTTTGAATGCGGCTCCCCAATAAAACTCATTGCTTTGGATCCCATCACTCACATCGAAGTTTCTAAACTTTTCTGTTTCAGGATTGAATTTTGAAAGCCCGTTATTCGTACTGAGCCATAAATTTCCTTCATTATCTCCTAAGATGCCATAAATCACATTATTGCTTAAGCCATCTTCTTCGGTGAAAAATTGAACGGTGTGAGATGCCTTATCGAACTTATTAAGCCCTCCACCAAAAGTTCCCAGCCAAAGGTTTCCTTTATCATCATCATAAACACTTAGAATAGCATTATTACTAAACAGCTGCTCTTCTTCGCTATTGTTCCAGTTCATAAAAGTATTGTCGGAGGGGTCGAGCCGTGTGATACCCCCTCCCCATGCGCCAATCCAGATAATTCCGTTTTTATCTTCAATTAGAGCTTTGGATTGGACTCCATTAGCCCCCAGACTATTCGAGTTTCCAGGCTCATGATAAAACTGTTTCCAGCTTTCATTTTCATAATTGAATTTATTTAAACCGCTCTCTGTACCTACCCAGAGATCACCAGAGCTGTGTAGTAATATACTTTGAATATTACCATTTGTTAGCGTGCTTTTATCTTCTGTTACACTGCCAAATCGATCTACAGTTTGCAAGTCTGGAGAAAAACGGTTTAATCCGTTACCCCAGGTACCAACCCATAGGTTTCCATACTTATCTTCTCCAATGGCACTAGGGTTATTATTACTCATGGAATTGCCGTTTTCAGGATCGTTTAAAAACTTGATAAATGAGTTGGTTGGTGGTTCAAAAAGGTTTAATCCACCTCCATTATTAGCTCCTATCCACAAACGTCCTTTGGAATCCTCATAAATGGTTCTGATCAGATTATTTCCAAGACTGCTCGGATCATTTTCAGAATAATAGAAATGCTGGAAAGCTGCTTTCTGCACTATTTTATTAACTCCACTACCTTCTGTTCCTATCCAGATAATCCCTTCGTTGCTTTCTCCAATAGCCCTAATCCTGTCAGTGCTCAGGCTGTTAAGATCGCCGGGATCATTGTTGTAAGAAGTAAACTTTTTAGAAGTAGGGTCAAGAAGGTTCAGACCGCCATCGGTAGCAACCCATATTCTGTTTTCTCTATCCTGAAAAAGATCAAAAACATAGTCGTTGCTGATCGAGCTCGGATTAGAACTATCATAAGTAAAAGCTTTAAAACGCCCTTCTGACTCATCGAATAGATTGAGCCCACCACCGTAAGTTCCTATCCACAATTTCCCGGTATGATCTTCAAGAATTGTATAGACACTGTTTTGTCGCAAGGAAGTGGAATCGTCAACAGCGTTCTGGTATCTCTTGAATTCTTCTGATTCCGCATTGAATGAGTTTAAGCCGCCGCCTTCGGTTCCTACCCAGATGGTGCCGGATTCATCTTCCAGGATGGATCGCACAATATTATGACTGATGGAAGTCTCTAAGTCAAGATCGTTTTGATATGAGAAAAATAGCTCCTGATCTCTATCGAGATAACAAAGCCCACCACCAAACGTGCCTAGCCATAATCTTTTCTTCGAATCTTCATGAATAGCCCAGACCGCATCAGAGCTTAGCGTATAATCATCATCCGGATCATTAGCATAATGTGTAAATTGTTCAGTCTCCGGATCGAATCTATTCAAGCCTCCGCCCTGGGTTCCAATCCAGAATATGCCTTCGTGATCTTGGATCAGAGCCCGAACGGCATTGTCGGAAAGAGAGTTAGAGTCACCAAACTTTTTCTTGAAGATCTTAGTGGAATGTCCATCATATCTGATGAGTCCATCCAGTGTGCCGAACCAGATAAAGCCCTGCTCATCCTGAAGTATAGAAGTAATGGTTCTATTCGATAGTTCTTTGTTGCTTATTAGGCGCTTAAATTTAAAATCAACGTTCTGGGCAGATAGGTTTTGAACGAGAAAAAAACACAGCAGCAAAAAATAACGCATAGGTTTATCTCATAGTTTTATCACGAGAATTTACTTAAAATTCATTTAATACTCATGTTAATATTTTACTTTTTTCAAGGGGGATTGTAGTGGGGGTACTGTTAGTAATCCACCTATTTATGTTTTAATGAGATAAAGAATGAAAGTATTCCCGAGGCTACGGTAAACGCAATCAACATAACAAAGCTTTGCCGGAGGCTGAAGGCATCTGCTATAAAACCCATGATAACCGGGCCTATTAAAAAACCGACATAACCAGAGCCGGCAATAGCGGCTGTTCCTTGAGCGGGCTTGATGCCTTCCAATTGTGCTCCTATCCTGAAAAGCATAGGTACCACCACACTATAGCCCAGACCCACGATAACAAAACCAAGAAGTGAAAGAGCCAGCATCTTTTGAACCACGAAAATCAAACCGATAGCCCCTAATGCTATTCCCCATCTTATAAGTATGATAGAGCTCATTTTTTGAGTGACAATATCCCCTGTAAAACGGCCTAGGGCCATTGCAGCAGAAAAAGCAGCATAGCCCAAACCAACATAAGCGGGCGAAAGTCCCAATACTTGATCGGCGTAGACAGTACTCCAGTCTGTAACCGCACCTTCACTGATCATAATAAAAAAGCCAACCAGGATTATAAAAATTACGGAACCAATATTAAGCTTCGCTTTTTCCGCAGTGTATGTTTCGTGCCTGGGTGCGTTCTTAAATCGAGGCCAATACGCTACCAACCAAGTCAGTATAATCAAGGAGACAGAAAAAACATGGAAGGGTGGAAAGTTGAAAGCTGGGATCAATAAGCCTCCGAGTCCAGCACCTATGAACCCTCCAATGCTAAAGAAGCCGTGAGATGAACTCATGATCTTCGCTTTATGACGGCTTTCAGTGGCCGATACCATAGCATTCATAGCAATATCAAGAATACCCGATGAAAGGCCCAATGCAAAAAGGGAAGCACAAAGTAAGCCGTAGCTGCCTGCCAGAGTTGGTAAAATAGAAGTGATGGACATTAAGAGTACGCCTAAAAAGCTGGCTTTTCCTTCTCCAATTTTATCGGTGATCTTTCCTGTTAGGAAAATAGCGAAGAATGCTCCCAGTGCAAAAAAGAAAAGGGCAATACCCAATTCAGCTTCATCGATGCCCAGCTTTTTTTTTATGGTTGGAATATAGATGAGCCAATTATTGAATAAGATATTCAATGATAAAAATGCGAAAGCACAGTGTTTGTATTTCGTGAGCAGCAACATCTTAGCTAAGCTAAACTATTCCGCGATAGTGTAAAACACCTAAATGCTAATCTTATAATTCAGGTATAAGATCCATGAAAATGGAACGACATCTTGCTACCCTAAGAGTTGGATTTTTCATTAAATCTAAGAAGATTTCCAAAAGGGTCTTCTATTTCTAACTGGATTGTCCCCCAGTCGGTCTTTTGAATTTCCGATAACGAATTTTCCGGGTTTCGACTAATAATTTTATCTCTAAATGCCTGTATTCCTTTAGATTCCACAAAGGAAATATTGCCCGTTTTGAACCGCTCATTTTCGCTTAAATGAAGCATAAGGCCGTCATTGGATATTTGCATATAAACGGGATCCGAAGGCTCAAATCGGTGTTCCCAATCAATAGAAAAACCCAGAAAATCAACATAAAAGGTAATTGCAGTTTTATAATCTAGAATTCTGAAGGTCGGTACGGCTTTAAATTCAATCAATTTACTTTCTCAAAAGCGATGATAAATCGTTTCATTTCATCCATGGTTCCAATACTCAGTCTGCACCAATCTGTATATGGAGGGAACGGACGGCCTACCAGGACTTCCTGTTTTTTCATCAGCTCACCAAACTTCCCGACTTCACGGTCTATTTTGAACATGGCAAAATTTGTTTCAGAAGGATAGTATTTGATATTTCTACTCTTCAGAAAATCATATAAAAATGACTTAGCTTCTTTATTACTGATCCTGCTTTTTTCAATATACTCCTCATCAGTATAACTTGCCAGGGCAGCCTGCACGGCTAGTACGTTAACTGAACCTCGGGTACTGTACTTCTTAAGTTTTTCAATCACCTCAGGACTACCCATTCCATATCCCATCCGCATGCCAGCGAGCCCGAATATTTTCGAAAAAGTTCTTATGATTAGAATATTATCCTGCTCTCCGATCAACGGTTTCATCGAGGCATAATTCTCATGATCCACGTATTCAAAATAAGCCTCATCGACAATAACTACAATATCTTTTGGGACAGCCTTGCAGAAGGCTTGCACTTTATCTTTAGAAATGATCTTCCCCGTAGGATTGTTTGGATTGCAAACATAGATCAAACGAGTAGAGGGAGTAATGGATTGCTTGAGTGCATCAAGGTCAAAATCCAGTGAATCGGTCAGAGGAAGGTTTTTGGTTTTAGCTCCAATATTTTCGCCGTAAAAACTTAAAGCCCCATAAGTGGGCGTACAAGTTAAAATCTCTCCACCGCCATGACCGTATGCGTGAGCTGCCATGCGAAGCACTTCGCTCGAACCCGCTCCTAATACCAAATTGTCTTCTTTTATACGTTCTTTATCAAGAATCTGATCTACTAAAGGTTCATAATATTGAAAGGCATATCGGCCACCCAGATCAAATGATTTTGACATCGCTTCCCTGGCTTTTGGAGAAGGGCCGTAGGGATTTTCGTTGTAGTTCAATCGGGCATATTTACCCAGAGGATCACCATTAAAATGAAGCTGGGAAGCGTTTTTACTAAATCCTAGCGGTGCAATAGAAATGCCCAGTGCAGTAACCATTGATTGCTTGATCCATTCCCTTCTGTTTGTCATGATCTTATTCTATGTTGGAGGAATGAATTTACGAAATATTAAATTTCAAGTACATTAAATTTGAGGGACTTGAAAACTTCATGGAGCAGACTTCGCCAGTTAGGAAAATAATTCACATCGATATGGATGCTTTCTATGCATCTGTTGAGCAAAGGGATAAGCCTGAACTTAAAGGGAAACCTATTGCTGTGGGTGGAAGTCGTGAACGAGGAGTGGTTGCTGCAGCCAGTTACGAGGCCAGGAAATTCGGGGTGAAATCAGCCATGCCCTCCGTGACAGCCGCAAGGCTTTGTCCTGATCTCATTTTTATAAAACCTCGCTTCGATCAATACAAAGCTGTTTCCCAGAAGATCAGAGCTATTTTTAGAGACTATACCGATCTTGTCGAGCCTCTTTCACTGGATGAGGCTTATCTCGATGTAACTGAGAATAAAATTGGACTTCCATCAGCTACATTAATCGCGCAGGAGATTAAGAAAAGGGTTAAAGATGAATTGAATCTAATTGCATCGGCGGGTATATCGTTCAATAAGTTCTTAGCGAAAATCGCTTCCGATATGGACAAGCCTGATGGTTTGTATACCATTTTGCCTAAAGACTCCGAGGAATTTGTTGCTAAGCTTCCTGTTCAGAAATTTCACGGCATTGGAAAAAAGACTGCTGAAAGGATGAACCATCTCGGTATTTTCCTGGGATCAGACCTTAGAAAGCTCGATTTAGATGAGATGATCAGGCGATTCGGGAAATCAGGAAAGTATTTTTACAACATTTGTAGAGCCATTGACCATAGGGTGGTTGAACCCAATCGGGAACGAAAATCCATAAGTGCGGAAAATACATTCGATCAGGATATAAAAGAGATATTGGAAGTACACGAGATACTGGAGCGTATTTCAAAAGAGACATTTAAACGATATGAAAGGGGAAGGGAAGTTGGTAAAACCATTACTATTAAAGTGAAATATGCTGATTTCAACCAAATCACAAGAAGCAGGACTACTGATAACCCCATTCTACACCAAGAAGAGTTGAGCAAGATCGCAAAGGAGCTGTTTCATGAATCACTAATGCAAGCGCAAGGGATTCGATTACTTGGGGTGGGAATTTCCAACTTCATTAAGGAGGAAAACAAAAGCGGTTATCAGCTAACCTTGGATTTTTGAAAAGAAATATGGGCTTTAAGAGTGAAATACGTTGACTTCATAAATCGTCTTGCATGAAATAATGATCCAGAAAATTTTAATTGTAGTGGAAAGATTAAAAATATCCCACCACTTTTTAGTTTAAGATATGGCTTCACCAAGTGGTTATTCCGGTACTCCTTTAGCCAAAAAGCTTGGGGTCAAAGAAGGGTTCAAAATTAAACTTGTAAACCCTCCTGAATATTACTATGATCTTTTTATAGACTTTCCTGATCAGGTTGAAGAAGAAGATACTTCTTCAGTTTTAAAAAACCTGATTCATTTTTTCACAAAAGAAGAATTGGAATTAGAAACAAAGCTACCTGCTTTAAAATCTGAATTAGAGCAAAATGGAATGATATGGATCAGTTGGCCTAAGAAAGCCTCTAAAGTTCCTACCGATGTCACTGAAGATGTAGTTCGCAAACATGCTTTTGAGAACGGACTTGTTGATGTAAAGGTCTGTGCTGTTAATGAGGTTTGGTCAGGACTTAAATTGGTTATTCCCGTTAAAGATCGTAAGTGACGATAAGACTAATGGTTACATAACTTTGTTTTAAGCACATGAGAAATTCTATGATATTCCTTGCTACAATTTTCGTCTTTCAATTTACCTTATCAGCTCAGGATACATTTCCCTCAAAACTATCGGATGCAGCTATCCAGCTTACGGAAGAGAAAGTGGTCTACGATCCCAGTTATTTTTCAATATCCTATCCAAACGGTGATGTACCAAAAGGTAAAGGTGTATGTACAGACGTAGTGATCAGGGCGTATCGGAAATTGGGTATTGATCTTCAGAAAGAAGTTCATGAGGATATGAAAGAAAACTTCAAATTATATCCGAAGAATTGGGGACTACAGTCAACCGATCGTAACATCGATCACAGGCGTGTTCCTAATCTAATGATGTTCTTTTCGAGGCATGGAGAAGAGAAAGCTAAATCTACAAAAGCAGAGGATTATAGAGTGGGGGATATTGTTTGTTGGAATTTGGGAGGAGCTATAATCCATATAGGAATTGTTGTAGATAAAAAATCAAGAGACGGCAAGCGAAATATGATTGTTCATAATATTGGTAGAGGACAGGTTATGGAAGATATACTTTTCGATTATAAGATCATCGGGCATTATAGTTATTCAGGGAATTCGGATAATTAAGTGGATATTGAAATTTGATAAGATACACTGACTTAATATGATTAAAAGGATCATTAAGCTATCACTGTTCCTACTTCTGATCTCAAAAAATATTTTCGGGCAAAATAGAGTCCGGGTAAATATTCCTACGTCTGATGTTGAAGCAGAGTATGTCTGGAGAACCATTCAGGATATTGATTTCTTTGAAGAGTACGATTACCAGGTAAACCTACCAGAAGGTGATTTCATCGAATCTTTGAAAAACAAAGTGAGAGAGACTAAAACTTCTGATAAGGACTACGAATATCTAAAGGTATATATGAGAGATAGCGTTTATAACAAACTGGATTATCAAAAAGGTTATGAAAAAGTATCTGAACAGCTTTCGCTGATCAATAAGATGATTAATGATATCGATGCACAGAGACTCGATTGGGATTTTAAGAAATTCGAGGTTTATAAAGTCAACCTAACCCTATATGGGCCTGGTGGAAGCTATAATGCTGAGGAAGGTTCAATATTGATTTTTACTACGCCTGACGGGAAATTCAAGCAGTATCCCAATCCGGCTAATACCATAATTCACGAGATCGTGCATATTGGAATAGAAGAGTCTATAGTTGTTAATTATGACGTGCCTCATCCTCTTAAGGAGCGAATTGTAGATAGTTTTGTTTACTTAAACTTCAAAGAATATTTGCCGACTTACAGAATACAAAATATGGGTGATCAGAGCATTGACCGTTACTTGAAAACCAAATCTGACCTAATCGATTTGCACAAATATGTTGTGGAGATATTAGAATGAAATTTAAGGGGATTAAGGTAAGATGGATATATCTGGAGCGAGTAAATAAAGGAGTTATCAATCTTCTATGTGATGGATGTTAATTGTGAAAGCTACGTTATGGGAAAAGACGTAATGATTTGCGATCTACCGATCTCTTCTCTAATCTTAACACGCACTCAAATTTTTGAGATAGAATAACCAGTTTAAACGGGAAGAATTACATACTTGGATAAACACAAAAGCGGCTCAAGTTTGCACAAGAACCGCTATCGTTTTTATAACGCTTTGCGATCTGCTATTCAGATATTTTGTTCATGAAACCTCTCATTTTTCCGATGATTTCTTCACCATCTTCTTCTAAGGCAAAATGTCCGGTATCGTAAATGTTATAGTCAATGTTTTTGACATCTTTTTTGAAAGCTGCCGCTCCACTTTCTGGAAAGTAAGCATCGTTTTTACCCCAAACGATTAATACAGGAGGTTGGTGATCTCGGAGGTATTGCTGCCATTTTGGGTACAATTTTACGTTGTTCCGGTAATCATAAATCAAATCGATTTGTACCTCGAAAGAATTAGGGCGGGATAATCTGTAGAAGTCTAAATGCCAGGTATCCGGGTTTACGTTTTCGATATCCCTGGTTCCGTGGGTGTAGTGCCATTTAAGGGCATCGAGAGAAAAAGCGGGTCGGAGCGCATCTTCCGTTTCTTTGTTCCTATTGGCCCAAAGATCTTTAATTCCAGCCCATGCTTCTCCCAGGCCTTCTTCGTATGCATTTCCATTTTGGATAATGAACCCGGTAACTCTTTCCGGGTGTGCGGTGGCGAGCCTAAACCCGACAGGAGCTCCGTAATCCTGGATCATCATGGCATAAGAACTAATTCCTTTAAGTTCAAGAAAGGCATTAATAGTTACGGCAATGTTATCAAAGGTATATTCGTAGTCATCGGCCGATGGAAAATCACTATTCCCGAACCCAGGGTAATCTGGTGCTATCAAGTGAAATTCGTCAGAAAGTTGACTTAGTACTTTTCTATACTGATGCGAGGAAGACGGAAAGCCGTGTAATAATAAAATAGTTGGCTTTTTTGAGTCTCCTGCTTCACGGTATGCGATGTTTAAACCGTTTACTTCTAGTGATTGATACTTAACTTGTTTCATAATAGTTGTATTGGTAGTTTTTAAATTTTTTTTAAAATGTATAATTATTACGGTCTCTGACTTATTTCAAGATTATTTCCTTCAGAGTCTTGAAACCAGGCGGAAAGACTTCCATCTAAGTCGAATATTTTGGTGTTATTGGACTGATAGAATTTGACGCCGTTTTCTTCCAATTTAAGGACAGATTCTTTGATGTTTTCTACGGTGAAACTCATTGCGGTATGTTCGGCTTTGCTGGCTTCACCTTTCTTGTACAATAGAAACTTACTTTCTCCAGAAGTTACCCAGTACATATCCATATTAGCACTTAAGGTTTCTACCCTCAATTCGAGAATGTTTTTGTAAAACTCTACGGCTCTTGCCACATCAACCATGGGTATTGCGGCAACTATTTCTTTTATTTTCATGATTTGAGTTAATGTGTTTATAGTTTTCTTTCCGATTCTGTTATTTCTAAGTCATTGATACTCGCGAAACGCTTCTGCATTAATCCGTTTTCGTCGAATTCCCAATTCTCGTTTCCGTAAGCTCTAAACCATTGTCCACTTTCGTTTCGGTATTCATATTCAAACCGTACAGCAATTCGGTTATCCTGAAATGCCCATAGGTCTTTTTTTAGCTTATAATCCAGCTCTTTTCCCCATTTATTCTGAAGGAATGCTTGTACCTCATCGCGCCCGTTGATAAACTGGTTTCGATTGCGCCATTCTGTATCTATGGTGTACGCTTGAGATATTTTAACAGGATCTTTACTGTTCCAGGCATCTTCTGCCATTTGAACTTTTTGTTTTGCAGTTTCCAGATTAAAAGGAGGTAATGGATGTTTTTTCATGATTTTAGATTTATTACCGAACGTTCGGTTTATTTAAAAGATAAATTTTTTTACTTTCCTATATATCTATTTTCGATACTCTTTAAAGTGTTTTCAAAAATGCTTATATCGTTTAAGCCTCTGGCTACAATAAGACTTCCCTGAATTTGAATTAGTGTTGCCAAGGCATTTTTTTGCGAGTCGGTAGGAGACATTTGTGATGCTACACCAATTTTTTCAAATGTTGATATCCATTCTTTCATGCCGTTTTTAATTTGTTCTTCGAACAGCTCCAAGCCGGCTTCCATTGATAAAGCCCTGAAAATACAAACCTCTTTACCGCGACCATATAATGTTCTGATCTGATCTATTCCATTTTTCAACCGGACCTCGGGTAAGTTGCTCTCGTCTTTCAGTGCTTTGAAAACGTTTTCTTCTACCCATTTATCAAGATGGTTCAGTACGGCTATTGCCATTTCTTCTTTACCAGCAGGGAATCTATGGTATAAACTGGCTTTTTGAAGACCTGTTGCCTCAGCTAAGTCGGCTAAAGTCGCCCCTTCGTAACCCTTGGATCGGAATACCTGGGTTAAGCCTGTTAGAATATCAATATCTGGAACTTTTTGAGGTCTCATGAAACAAATGTAAATAATGATTATAATATTACCAAACGTTCGGTAAAATATAATGTTTCATTTAAAGTGAAAAAAAATTGTGAAAGGCTTTGTTTATTTATCTTTCCAGGAATATCAGTGTGCTTTATTAAATTAACCTGGGTTCGACATAAAATATGCCGTCATTCTCGAAAATAATGGCCTTATTTTTTCATAGGCCATTATTTATCGGGAATCTCAAACAACTTTAATGAGATTACGGACATTTTTATTCTTCTTTTTAAAATTTAAGAACAATCCCGAAGCGGGACCGTAATGACGCTTGAGAATAGGTTTTAGCGTCGGTTATATTGAACTCATATAAATTAAAAATATGGCAAACGGAGAATTGATGATTACTTGTGTGCTAAATTAAATCCAATCAATCTACAGAAATACATATCCGGAATAGTAAAATGAATTCTGAAAAAGACAGGATAGGTGAGGTTTACATAGAACGAATTAATAAGGTGTTTCGATTTATCGACGATAATCTAGATTCGGAGTTGAATCTTGAACAGGTAGCGGAGGTTGCCCATTACTCTCCCTTTCATTTTCACCGGATTTTCCGGATAATAGCAAATGAACCATTGAATATTTACATCAATAGGAGAAGGATAGAGAAGGCGGCTTCTATACTGATGCACCGACCGGAAGTTAGTATTTCAGAGTTATCACTTCAATATGGATTTAGCAGCAATTCCTCTTTTAGCAGGGTATTCAAGAAATTCTATGGAGTAAGTCCTTCAGATTTCAGAAAACATATACCTGACCGATTTAGCAAGATCGGTAAAAGAGATAGCAAGAATGGACAAGTTGACCAGCTTTTTGAAAAATACATTTGCAACATCAATAATCTTAAAAACTGGATTGACATGAATGCAAAAATTGAAATTAAAGAAATGCCAGGGCAGGAATTAGCTTACGTAAGCAGTATTGGGCATACAGTGATAACTGAGGCATACCAGAGACTGATGCAATGGGCTACTCCGAATAATCTTTTCGATAATCCGAGTACGAAAATGGTCACTGTTTACCACGATAGTTTTAAGATCACCGATCCCGATAAAATTAGAATGAGTGCTTGTATTACCTTAAAAGAACCGATAGGGGTAAGTGGAGAGGTAGGATTGATGAGTCTGGAAGCTGGTAAATTTATAGTCGGAAATTATGAGATTGGTTTGAGTGAATTTGAAAAAGCATGGAGCGGCTTATTCATCTGGATGAACGAACAAGGGTACAAAAAAGCAGATCGAAACCCTTTTGAGATCTATCACAATAACTTTAATGATCACCCTGAAAAGAAGTGTATTGTCGACTTCTGTATTCCTATTGAATAAGTAAACTCTTACAAAAGATTTAGTATTTGTTTCTCGGCCTTGTGCCGAGAATCCTAAGCTATTGAAGGATAGTCTTTTCCAGGTACCCAATGCTTGAGGCTGGAAATTCAGGGTACTAACTGCAACTTTTCACCTGTTGCATCGTCTTTATTCAAATTCAAAAAATTGATGAAAATATACCTATCCTTTTTATTATTCTTTTTGAGCTTGCTTTCAGTACATGCAGGACTAACTGGTGATAATTCCATTGACTCCACAACTACGATTACAGTTGGTAATTCCAGGCAGTTTTTAAGTATTAAAGGGGATCATCAATCGAATCCCATCTTACTTTATTTGCATGGTGGTCCCGGCCAATCTGCTATGAAACAGGCTGATAAAATTACTTCAAAACTGGAAAAGAAATTTGTGGTGGTGCACTGGGATCAACGGAAAAGTGGCAAAACTGCGGAGTTAAATTCTTCCAACGAAGAAGTGACTATTGAAAAAATAAAAAATGATGCTGAGCAGCTTCTTCAATACCTACTTCTATCGTTCGAGAGGGAGAAAATTTACCTTGTGGGGCATTCATGGGGAACGGTTTTAGGTTTTCATTTGGCGAAAAAATATCCAGAATCATTATATGCTTACGTAGCCATAAGTCCGTTAGTCGATTTAAGAAAGAGCGGAGAGATTGCTCTTGAGGTACTTAAAAACCATTTTGAAGCCTTAAATAATCAAAAAGCAGTTGATCAACTCGCTACTATAAAAATTCCTTATGAGAACCTTGAACAAAGTATTATACTTTATCGATGGCAAACAGAAATGAGTGGAGAAAAAGTAACTGATGAACAGGTAGAACAAGCAATGCCTTACTTTAGACAATGGGAAAAAGACTGGTGGTCCGTAAATGATCATGTTTTCCAAATAGATCAGTTTAAAGAAACGCCTGCTTTGGAGTGCCCTGTTTACTTCTTTGTAGGAGTAAACGACTATCAGACGAATTATGAGATTGCAGAAAACTACTTTGAGAGCGTGAGAGCACCTCATAAAAAGTTGTTTTGGTTCAAGCAATCAGCACATAATATTCCTGGCACGGAGCCCGATTTGATGCAGCAGATCATTCTTGAAGAGATACTAACTGATATCAAATAGTTTCTTTAACAAACCGGATTGGAGCGTTCCTCTGCATAAATAGGATACCTTTACAGGATGAGCGAACAGTATAAGGATCGGAAGGCTATTCTTTCCAAACTTGGGATTTCCGAGCTAAATGCGATGCAAAAAGAAGCCGAACAGACTATTTCATGGAGTACTGAAACTATACTGTTATCGCCTACAGGAACTGGGAAGACTCTTGCGTTCCTCTTGCCGCTAATTTCAGGGCTGGATCCGGTACTGAAAGAGGTACAGCTGCTGATACTGGTTCCGTCGAGAGAACTGGCCATTCAGATAGAGCAGGTCACCAGAGATATGGGTACAGGTTTTAAAGTCAATGCTATTTACGGCGGTAGGGCTGGTTTCAAAGATAAACTTGATCTTAAACAGCCCCCTGCTATACTGATCGGAACTCCTGGGAGAATTGCAGATCATATCCGAAGAAAAACGATTAGCACAAAGAAAGTAAAATACCTGGTACTTGATGAGTTCGATAAATCCCTTGAAGTAGGGTTTGAATCGGAGATGAAAGAGATCACTCAGAAACTATTCAACCTTAAAAAGAAAGTACTCACTTCTGCTACCCAACGTGTTCAGATACCGAGTTTCATCAAGCTTAAAAAGCCTGTAAAACTAGATTTTCTGACGGAAGAAACACCACAATTAAAACTCAGATTTGTCGATTCATCCGGTGAAAAACTGGATACCCTTCTGGAACTCCTTGGTACTATTGGAAAGGGTAGTGGTATTATTTTCTGTAACCTGAAAGATACCATTCAGCACTTGAGTGACTATCTATACAATAATGGTATTGACCACGCCTGCTTTTACGGTGGACTTGAACAACAGGAAAGGGAACATGCACTTATAAAATTTAGAAATGGTACATATCGCTTACTCGTTGCGACAGATTTGGCAGCACGTGGAATCGATGTTCCGGAGATGGATTTCATTATTCATTACGACCTTCCTTTCAAAAGAGAAGAGTTCATTCACCGGAATGGGCGAACCGCTAGAATGCATGAAAATGGGACTGCGTATTTGATTAGGTCAGAAGGTAAATCACTTCCAAATTTTGCACAGAGTGCCGAACCAATGGAGTTGCAATATGGAAAACCAGTAGAAAACAGTTCGTGGGAAACCCTTTACATCTCGGGTGGAAGAAGAGATAAGATATCCAAAGGCGACATAGCCGGGCTTTTTTTCAAGGAAGGTGGACTCACCAAAGAGGAACTTGGAATGATAGAACTGAAACAAGACAGCGCATTTGTTGCGGTGCTTAACTCAAGAGTTCAAAGTCTTATCCATAAACTCAATAACAGTAAACTGAAGACTAAGAAGGTTAGGATTAGTGTTTTGGAGTAAAGCGTGTGAGAGGATTATTACTTATGCCAGTTATACTGACTAACGTCAAAATTTACTACTGATTATCAGTGAGTTATAAAATTAAATTTTTCTATCTATTTTCTTTTGTTTAGTACATTTACATTTCGAAGCTAGCTCCTGAATTCAATTCGGAAAGGGAGAAATTGATACCTTTTCCCTTCAATTTCTCGCCCGAATCTCCCCAATTACACACAACGTTCAGATAAGTTCAGTGAGCATACCTTTTCAAATTATTTCTAAAGTTACTGTTTCGCACTAAAAATTGCTCAGAACTCAGTTTGCTCATTGAGCTTATCGCTTGTTGTAAGGCGTTTAATCTACCTGACCATAACCTACATAATTCCAAATATTCTTGATTTCTAGAATTGTAATTCCTCCTGGAACCATTCCTATACATTTGTCTTCTCCCATATAGAACATACATACTCCGGATTCATAAAAAACAATATCGCCTTCAGAAATTCGGCTGTCAGTTTTTATGCCATATACTTCTTTCAGCTTGCCAGACCAATAACTTTTGTAATCACTAATGTTTTTTGTTTTGCTAAGTATATAGGCTATGAAACCCGAAGAATCAAAACCTTCTTCAGACTTACCTGCCCATTTGAAAGGTATTTCGGGGGTTTTATTCATTAACTCAACTGCCAGCTTCACTTGATCGGACGTTGTTTCAGACACTTCAATGGATTCGAACTTGCTATATACTGAATCCGGTATGTTTTTCACCAGTGTTTCAGTTACCTCAGTATACTGTTCAAGTTGGCTATCAATTAATTCTGTCTCTTTGATATATTCATTGTAAATCAAAATTCCAGTAAACATGGATAGAGTAATAAATGACACCAAGAAAATTGCTGATCTTCGATTTTTCCTTTTATCCAGTTTTTTGAACTCCTCGAGAATATCCGGTCTTATTTCTTCGTCATTCATTTTAGTTGATGTTAAATAATAAGTTCTCCATTTTTTCGGAAAGCTCTAGACGCTTTTGATCATCTCCTTCAATCCATCTTTTTTTTATTAGCTGTAGCTTAGTTATGGCAGTCTTCTTCCTTGAATTAGGTAATTGAGCCAACAAGCCAAGCAAGCTCACCAAAATACCTATCCCAGATTTGATAAAGTCGGACTTGATTCCTAAGTCAAATCTTGGTAGGGCAAATATTAGAACTACACCAAAAACGAGCATCACTATCATAATGATATTAAAGGTCATTATGCCTTTGTTCTGGTCATTTATTAATGTGTCAATTTCCCTTAACATTTGATTCTTGGCTTATGCCTTACAACGGCCAGCTATCATCTGTAAGCTGGACTTTTTAGATTTTTTTAAAAGTATCGGATTGCACTAGCCTTTGCAAATAGCTCAGTTAGCTTATGGATGATAGTGTTTGATAGCTTCATTTCAGTCTTATTAGTTGATTCATTCTGCCATTTTGATTAAGGTAGAAGTCCGTGTTAGGGTGGTTAAATTCTCCGCTTTCTTGAACCAATGAATAGTAGGAAAACTTCATGTTCACCGACCTAGAAATATTCATCCGTGCATTGTTGAAGTTATCCAAATCATACGTTTGAATTTTATCATCGCTCTCAAACAAAACTTCATATTTAGAACCTTCGAATTTTAGCAAAGCAGATCCAGCTAGTTTCCCTGAATTCATGACGAAATATGTTGAATCTAGGATTCTTATTGGGTCATCAAAGTGGATCCAAGAAAGTTTCTCTTTCTCAACTTTCCTGATTTTATTTTGAAGCTCTGTTAAACTAGTAGAGTCAGAAGCTAGAATGCTTTTGATGTTAAATTGGCTATTGGTCTTCTTTCTTGTTCTTAAATCGTAGTAGCCTATTTTGCCTCCAACAGTGGAATAAATAATGGTGTAATCATCTATCCAACTGTATGAACAACAAATGAGTTTGACATCAATCAGTTCTTTCTTTTCAAGGTCAATCACATGAAACCGATCACTGTCCGCTCTATATTTTAATAAACCTATATATTTTCCAGTGGGTGAAATGCTACATCTGTTTGGAGCATATTTTATATGACTGTATTTACAAAGTTTATGAAGTTTAGATTGTTCAGGTGAGCAGGAAAAAAAGGTATGTCCATTACTCAACAATAAATTATTATTGAATTTATCATAAACACAATCATAAATCTCGAAACAATCGATTTCAATTTTTGATTTACCAGATGATTCATAAACCTTCAGTTGACCTTCGCCACTTTTTCTAGTTAGACCAACTGCTATTTCATCGTTGGTTGAACACCAGCAAGCTGAATGAATATCCAAACTGTTATCCAATTCAATTTCTGTTACATGTCCATTAGGTTTTAGAAATCTGTATTGCATTGGGATTATTGAAGCTAACGCCCAACTATCATCCGTAAGCTGGACTTTTTAAATATCTATAAAAGTATCCGTTACCGCAAGCCTTTGCAAATAGCTCAGTTAGCTTATGGATGATAGTGTTTGTTATGGGGATTTTCTCATTCAATTTGTAATTTATCCCACTCATTAAATACAAAATTCATCAATTTATATCCTGAAAAGGAATTGGTTAGTACAACTAATCCTGTGTCGTTTTCTGGGTTAATCGCAATTTGAGCCATCCAACCAGAATTTGCACCGCCATGTCCCCATGAATAACCATTATTGTTTTTGAAGCGAAAATATCCTAGCCCTGTTGGAGTCTTATTATTTATTCGAGGTACGACAGTCATCATTTCCTTTATTGAAGATTCAGAAATAATAGTTGAATCATTCAAGTTTTGATTCAAAATCGAAAAGTGAGTTTGAATGAATTTAATCATATCATCAGGACAGGTGTGAAAACCAGCTGCTGCTTTGGCCGCAAAATATTCAAATGGAATCTTCTTTCCTTTTCTGTTATGTTCAAAAGAAGATTGAGATAGTATTCTATCGTTAATAGTAAAGCTGCTATTTTTCATTCCAATTGGGGCAATGATAGCTGTATCCATAAAATGCTCGAAGGTATCTCCTGTGACTTCCTCAATGATTAGCTGTAATACGGTGTAGCCACCACCTGAATACTTGAATGCCACTCCTGGTTCAGTGATAAGCTTAACTTTTGTGGATTTTTTAGGTTTTCCAGATAACGACTCTTCAATTGTTGGGAGTTTTTTAACTTTATTCCAGCCAGGGTATCCATGAACGCTAAGACCCGCTGTATGACTTAAGATTTTGCGAATAGTAACTCGATCTACGTCGTACTTGGATTTTGGAAATTGCCATCGTGTTAGATACTTACTTGCTGAACTATCGATTCCAATCTTACCTTGTTCGATTAGTTTCATTATACCCCACGCGGTAAAAGTCTTAGAGATTGACCCGATGTTAAATCCAGTTTGACCTGTCACAGGGACCTTGTTCTCAAAATCGGAATATCCAAAGTGATGTTGGTAAACTACTTCTTCATTTTTTAGTAACGTAATGAAAGCACCAGGTACATTGTGTTGAGACATTATGGAAGGTACTTTATTGTCAAGTTTATTACATAGTTGATAAATATTATCCGGCATTTGCGCTGAGAGATAGTTACTAACGAGTAATAAAAGAATAAAGACCTTGTTCTTTTTCATATTTATAGTTTGAAGAGGTTTGTTTGATAGACGACTAAAGAAGAAAAATATTGTGGATAATCTCAATATTCCCCATAACGCCCAACTCGTATGTTAGCGAGCTAGATATTGGATATCAAAATAGCTATTAGATTTGATAAAAAACAGTTAGGGGATAGGATAAGGAGTCCAGCTTGATACGAAGATTTCGATATCGCATTTTAGGATCATTACCTATCTCCTCTTTCTCAAAAGAACTTGAACAAGTACCTGGGTCAGCCCAGAGCTAGACCGTATCAAAAACGAGCAAAAGTGTCTTTGAGAACTTAAAAAGCAATTTAGTTATGGAGTCAAGCATTATCAGACATTCAGTAGGCATAGATGTAGCCAAGGAAGATTTCAAAGTTTGCTATGGTTATATAAATACCAATATGAAGCAAAGGATTGTAGCAGAAGCTGCTTTTGACAATACCCTCAAAGGATATGAAGATTTTGCCCTTTGGCTGAGTGAGGGGTTGATTTCTGTGGACGAATTGTACTTTGCAATGGAGGCTACGGGAGTCTACCACGAAGCACTATGTCACTTTCTCTATGATCGGGGATTTAGTGTGAGTGTGATGCCATCAGGCAGATTCAGAAAGCTTACAGCAGCGCTCCAAGACAGATCTACTGGATGCAAAGATGCTATGTGTCTTGGGTCTTGAGAGATCATTGGATCTTTGGGAGCCAGCAAGGAAAGAGCTACAGGATTTAAAGGACTTATCCAGAGAAAGAGGCCAGCTCGTCAAAGAGCAAAGTGCATTGAAGTGTAAGCTACATGCACTGGAATATGGCTTCAATGCGCAGCAGAGAGTCATTACCCGGCTAAGTTTGCGTATGAGGTTGATAGCAGATCAGATCAAAGAGGTAGAGTTAGAAATGCGGGAAATCATACTTTGTGATGAAGAGCTAAGCCGCAAAACCTCACAGCTCACTTCTATACCAGGCATCAGTTTCATATCAGCCACAGTGGTCATATCAGAGACCAGAGGTTTTCAGGGGATCAGGAGTGCCAAACAGCTTACTTCATATACAGGATATGATATAGTTCACAGAGAATCAGGTTTATACAGAGGAAAGACCTCCATCAGTAAACGAGGAAACAGTCATATCAGAGCCGCACTTCATATGCCCTCTCTAACAGCTGTACGGTGTAATCCTACACTGAAACCTTTCTATCAACGACTCAAAGAAAAGAAGGCAAAGCCTATCATAGGACCGGTGGCCGTTCAGCGTAAGCTCCTGCGCTTAATGTTTTCTCTATGGACGAATGACGTCAGCTATGATCCAAATCATAAAGTAAAATCGGCAGAAGCCTTAGCCTCTGCCTAACAGGATGGATCAACAAGTTGAACCTCCTAAAAATCTCTAAAATTATTTGTGATTGTACACAGTACCTATGATGAGTGGGGATTAGAAAGCAATGCCCTTTCCTCTAGCTCCAAGCTACACCATTGCTTAAATTTATTAATTGCGGTGGACTTTCCAAATGCTACCAAACTTTCATGACCTGTGACACCCTATTCATTCATCAGCGTTTGTTGTAGGTAGTTTATCGTTCTATCTCGTTCCTATGCTTATCGGCATAGTTCCGATACAAATCTCTCATAAATCCGTCCGGATAATCTGAAAATTCACGGTCAATTTTAGTCATAGTTTCTTCAGATTCTTCATTCGAACTATCATAAAACCAACTTCCATCATTAGGTAAGAGTCGAACAGCTTGATCTATTAATTTAGAGGATTCATATGCTCCAATTGCCTCCAATGATTCAATTACTCGTTCCTTATGTTCAGGAAACCATTCTTGCAAAAATGTTAAAATAGTGTCAGATTGTCCTGCGTTTTCAAGATGCATGCATAATAACAAATTTAGTTCGACAGTATTGAGTGAACTTGGGTCTCTTTCGTAACGCTTAACTAGAATTTCATGTAGAGCTATTGAGAAATCAGAATTATCCCTTAGTTCGTAAAGACTTTCAATATCTTCATCGGAAACAACTTTATCTCTTTTCCTAAGTTGATTTTTCATTTCCTCTGTAATCCATGAAAGTCCACCATACGAATCATTTTCCATATTTTTGATTGGTTAGCGATTTTCGTTAGTCCTCAATTACCTAAAACGTTTAGCTATGATGAGTGGGGATTAGAAAGCACTAACCTCTCGTCTCGCACATAGCCACGCTTTATTTTAAATTTATTAATGGTGGCGTACTTTCTTATCCCCACGAAAATATCTTGTCCGATGAACCCCCATTCATTCATGGCATTTGTTGGGAAGCGTTTTAGTCGTCCAGCAAGTCCAATTTGAAGTTGGCTTTCCGCTTCTTCCTCCAGTTCCAGTAAGTTTCGTAGAAGTTGTCGTGAAGGAATTCCACATGTTCGTCAAAGTCCTCCGGCATGTCAACAAGCATTACTTCTGACCATTTGCCTGTTCCAGGGTCTGGATCTCCAGTTCCATCAATGATGTTGAAAAGGTCAAATAAAACTGATGCTGAGTTACTTGCAAAAACCTTCCTTAATGCATTTCGCAAAATATCGTTGTTTTTTAGATGTTCAAGAGACTCCTTCTCTTCATCTGTTAACCCTCCATTGGGTGGATAGTCTATTAATTGGTTAGTTCGTCCATTATTTAAGTGGTTTGCCAAATTGTTGGCAGTTTCCTCAATGGACTTGTGCAAATGTGTTAAAAGAGTTGTTCTAATTTCTTCTGAGAGATTCATGTGCGTTCTATGTATGCTTCCCAACATTTCAGTAAACACCACAAAGGGGTGTTTATTTCTAATGTATCAAAGCGAATCTAATGGATTTTTAATCTTTTGCAAAGAGGTATTGGCCACATACGTATACATCTGTGTGGTCTCCAGGGAGTTATGTCCCAGGATTGTTTGAATGGCGCGTAGGTCAGTACCGGCTTCCAGCAAGTGTGTAGCAAAGCTATGGCGAAGCATGTGTGGGGTTACATTTTGAACGATTTTGGCTTTTTTAGAGGCTACTTTTATGATTTTGGCAAGGCTGGTAGCACTGTACTGATTACCATTTCCACCTTGAAAAAGATAGGTCTTTGGCTTATAGGCCCTATAGTATGTACGTAGTTCCACAAGTAACTTTTTGCTCAAAAGCGTATATCGGTCTTTTTTTCCTTTGCCCTGCACCACCCGGACGGTCATTCTTTTGCTATCTAAATCCTCGACTTTTAGGTTCAGGAGCGCGGCGCAGGCCAGTGGCATACAGCATGCTCACCATGCACCTGTGTTTTATGTTTCTGATGCCCGCTATCATTTTGCCAATATCTTCCTTGCTCAGCACTTTTGGGAGCGTCTCCTTAGGCATAGGCCTATCCACCGCATAAAATCTATTGGGCATTCCTTTTACTACTTCGTAATAAAATTTGATGGCGTTTATCGATTGATTGACTGAGCTATCCGAAAGTCCCTTTTGCACCAAATGTTGAAGGTATTTGTGTATCATTTCCTCATCGATGGCCATTAGGTTTTCCACATGCTTATGGTAGTTCATAAATTTCTCAAACATTGAAATGTACGTTTTTGCGGTATTGAGACTATACTTTCGAATCTCCAGCTTTTGCAAAAAGTCTTCCGGTACATGCCTCCTTAATTTACTGGCCGGGCGTTTTCTGTAAAAGTCAACACTTATTTTTTCTTGACCGTAATGGAGGGGGCGGTCAGTAAAGAAATACTGTCCGTTTATCCAGGCCACCCCTTTAAATGTTTGGTAAATCAAATTTAGGTTTGTTGAAGTATTTTGGGTGTAAGCCATGTCATACTTATCAGACCACTTTATGCCCGGAATACCCTTTATTAGGGCTTGAATAACTTTGTCAGAATAAAATTTAAGTCCAATCTGCTTCTTACCATTTATCAAAAGGTGTTTTAAAGTGATTTTCTTTCCCGCTGCATACATCTTTCCAATGAAATGCCATTATACGTTTTAAACAAATTTATCCGTATAATTAAACGTTATTTAAACGTATAATCAACCTTTATGAAAACATGCCCATCGTGTGGAGAACAAGTAGAAGGGAGGATTGATAAGAAGTTTTGTTCCAGTTATTGCAAGTCTTCTTTTCATTACATCAAAAACAGGGATCAAAAGGGAAACCGATATATGGCGATTGACCTGCAACTGAAACTTAACAGAAGGATATTAAAAGGATTTAATACCCATTGAACTGTGTAAGGGCGCATTAGATTGTTAAATGATTTTTTCTTGTCAAAGGCAAAAAACGTAGAACTAGCAGCGCTAAAGCGAGGCTTTTTAACGCATGAGAAGGAAAAATCAATAGCTAGATAAGCGTCATTATGTAGTTCAATTGGTATAAAAAGGCAGGAAAAACAACAATACGAAAGTCAGTACTTCTCGCAGAAGGCTTCAACCCAAAGTATTTCACACATTATTGGAAAAACCAGAAAGGCCAGGTATATCTTTTTTGTTATGAATATGGGTTCCTAAAAATATCGGAACACGATAAAGAGAAATACGTTTTAGTGACCCATCAACCTTATATGGAGGAATAGAAAAGTGTATTCTTTAGCAAAGTTTTTTTAATCTAAAATTTAAGCTGCTTAAAATACTTTAACCCTTATCCAAGAATCGAGTATTAACGAAATTGATACCTACGTAACCAATCACTAGTATGGTAATGATCAGAACAATATCAATTACATAAAGGAAAAGGGAGCCTGTCAGGCTACTGATCGTGGAATTATAGATTACTTCGAATACAAAATCGGTAGATTCTACTATTCCTCCCATGATGAAAGCAATAATACCGATGTAAAGTACCCAGCCAATTATTTTATCCGTCATTTCTTTAAATTTTTCTATTAAAACTTAGCACCAAATTTTGATTCCCAAATCTCTTCAAGGCTTTCAAGACTTCGCCCTTTAGTTTCCGGGATGTACTTAAGCGTAAATCCAATGAGTACAACCAGGAAAATAGAGAAGAGGAAGTAGGGGAGCGATCCGTTCCAATTGGTGGCATTAACCTCACTTCCCGCAATAATGGGAAATGTTTGAGAAACCATATAATTCCCTGCCCATTGAGCGGCTACAGCGATAGAAAGGATGACACTTCGAACCCGGTTCGGGAACATCTCCGCCAGAAGCACCCAGGTGATCGGCCCCATGGACATGGCGAATGAACCTATAAAAACTAAAATTCCGATTAGGGACACAACACCTACATTCCCGGTTTTTAGGGTTACTCCGAGTAGCATAAAGCCAATGATCATCCCAATACAACCAATAATGACCAAAGGCTTACGCCCCAATTTATCCACGCTGAACATGGCAATGAAGGTGAAAATGAAATTGACTGCAGCTAATAGAATTTGCTGCTCTAAAACGTCTTCCTGGCCAAACCCAAGTGCTTTTTCAAAAATATCTGCTCCGTAATATAAAACCGCATTTATACCGGTCGTTTGCTGAAGTATAGATAAAATAGAACCTATAAGTATAAGAGGTAAAATGCCTTTCGCAAATATGGAAAAGCCTTCAGAACTACCTTCTTTTTCAATCGATTTATTAATCTCTTTCTCTTCCTCAATAGCCATTTCTTCGCCATGTATTTTCACCAGTACTGTCCTGGCTTCTTCCATTCGTTGCTTGAGCGCTAACCACCTTGGACTTTTAGGGACGAGGAAAAGTAAGATCAGAAAGAGAAAACAAGGGATCAATTCAGACCAAAACATGACCCTCCAACCACTTTCAATATTTTCAGCTTCAGAAAGATTGTTACCTATAAAATAGGTGGCTAGAAAAACCACGAAGAAACCGGTAACGATTGCCAATTGGTAGTAGGTCACCAAATTACCACGTTGTCTTGCAGGAGCAATTTCAGCGATATACATTGGAGCATTTATGGAGGCTATTCCAATCCCGATACCCCCAATAATTCGGAAAAAGACCAGCATATCCAGCGTTTGAGGCAAGAAACTGGGTAATCCCGACCCCCATGCAGAAAGTGTAAACAATAGTGCCGACACGATAAGTGAGTTCTTACGACCAATCACCTTGCTCAAAGGCCCAGCGACCAACGCACCTCCTAAACATCCCAATACAGCACTACTTACTGCCCAGCCCTTTTGAACATCCGTTAGGTTAAAGTATTTACTAAAATAGAATTGCGTTCCATTGATGACGCCGGTATCATAGCCAAAAAGTAGTCCTCCTATGGAAGCTACGGCGGCGATTAAAATAATGAAGAGTTTGTTGTTCATTTATGTCTGGTCTGGGTTAAAAAATCCGTTCAAAGTATGGATAAATCATCCCTTTTCAAAAAATGCTTTGGCTTACTCTTCAGGAATGTAGTTTTTAGCCAGGCTGGCTGCCCCGAGAATAGGAGCCACCTTCTCATCGAGGCCGGTGACTTCGATCTGAACCTTATTGGCAAATGCTGGCATAAGCTGTGGTTCCATGTAATTTTTAATATGAGGGATCAGAAAATGACCAGCATGCGATAAGCCACCCATTAAAAATATATGAGATGGACTAAGCATATGTACAGCATCAGCCAGTTTCTGTCCGAGTATCTTTCCTGTCTTTTCAAAAGCTGCTAGTGCAACCGGATCACCTTCCTGGGCAAGTTCATGGATCATCTTTGCAGTAATCTCTTTAATGGTTAGATCACGTAGTTTGGTTGGATAATCTTTAAAATCAGCAAGCAGTTTATGAGCCGTCCGGCATATTCCTGTTGCAGAAACATAAGTCTCCAGGCAGCCTTTTTTACCACATCCACACTCTCTTTCATCGTACTTTACTTTCACGTGGCCAAACTCTCCTGCGAAGCCATCGTGTCCGTAAATAAGACTACCATTGTTTACGAAACCACTTCCAAGCCCTGTACCTAGAGTTATAACCATGAAATCTGTCAACCCCTGCGCTTTTCCGTATGTCATTTCACCAATAGCCGCCGCATTCGCATCATTCGTAATTACAGCCCTTAAGTTGAATAAAGCTTCTATTTTTCGCTGAAATGGAATAACACCTTTCCAAGGAAGGTTAGTTGCATGCTCCAGGGTACCCGTATTCATATTGGCATTTGGAGCACCAATTCCTATACCATGGACTTTACCCTCACAATCGCCGCACGATTCAAGAAGCCTATTAATAGTTTCATAAACACCTTCCAGATAAACATCAATATTCCTGTGAATGTTGGTTGGGATGATTTCCTTACCAAGCACATTCCCTTCCTGGTCTACAATTCCACATTTGGTGTTGGTTCCTCCGATATCGATTCCGATCAAATAGGGCTTCATAAACTTTAAATTACTTGTTGTTTAGTTTGGCTAATTTTGGATAATGGTACTTAATGTGATAATCGACTAAGTTATCAATAGGGTACTGAATTACTTTGCCCATATCAATATTTAATTCTGAACTAAGGGATTTCAACTCATCCTGAAACGCATGGGAGACGGAACCTATAAAATGCGTTTTCACATCCGAATAATCCGGGAAACTGCAAACGTGGATTTCAAGAAATTCCTTTAAGCCTTCTCTTATGATAGGACTCAGATATTCGTCTTTTGACTTTTCGATGATGAAGGGCATGAAAGAGGCGAGGTACACATTTGGATAAGGTTTTCTGTAAACGTTCTCTATGATCTCATCTTTTGAAAGTCGATATTTTTCAAATAATTCAAGGCTCAATTCTTCGGGTAGGAGATCATATAAATAATCCCTTAATAAACGCTTACCAAAATGCGAAGCACTTCCTTCATCGCCCAGAATAAAATCTAATGCAGGAACTTGTTCTCTGACGATATCACCGTCAAAACTGCACGAATTCGATCCTGTACCCAGAATACAAGTAATGCTAAGTCGATTCTCGTAGGTGGAAAAGGCTGCAGCCGTTAAGTCGTGGTCTACATATATTTTTGCTTTTTTGAAGACAGCCTGGAGCGCTCTTTCGATTAAAATGCGGTACTTTTTATCTGAACAACCTGCCCCATAAAAAAATAGATACTCAATGGAATCGGCATGGTCAATGATTTGATAATGTTGCTGAAGTGTATTTGAAATAACTCCTTCGTGATGGAAATACGGATTGAAACCAACCGTGATGAAAGACTCCGCAACCTGATCGCCATTTAAGATCCTCCAGTCGCATCGGGTAGAACCACTATTTGCTATTAGAATCATAATTTTGCTTTACTAATACTATTCAAAATAATTTCAGCAGTTGCAGGATTGGTAGCCAAAGGAATATTGTGCACATCACATATCCTAAGTAACATTTGCACATCGGGTTCATGTGGGTGCTTATCCAATGGATCCCTGAAAAAGATAATGACATCAAGCTCCTTATTCGCAGCCATAGCAGCTATTTGAGCATCTCCTCCCAAAGGTCCGGAAAGCATTTTCTGAACCTTTAATCCTGCCTTTTCGATGTGGGAACCCGTAGTTCCTGTCGCCACAAGTTCAGCTTCGCTAAGCTTATCCTTGAAGTCGAGTAGAAAGCCTACAAGATCTGCCTTTTTACCATCGTGAGCGATTAGTGCTATTTTCATTCAATTTCATTAAATCCACATTAAAGTTAGGCTGCGAGGCTTAAAATCAAAGGCAATTAAGCAATCGTTATTTATACTCATTCTAAATTATTTGTAGTAATGAGGTTTTAAATCAACCTCAGGTAAGATAAAGGGTTGAAAATCAGTGTTTATTTATTGTAAAACGGAAATTATTAAGAAATGAGCAACACTCTTAAAATTCATTTATTTGAAAAATTGCGTTGGGATAGTAGATTTGTGAACAACGAAACGAGCACTGAAACGAATGCAAAGAGGATCTAGTTCTAAATCAATTGGTCATTGTACCATTCTTGCCATACTCTTTTTCTTATTTTCTTTCAATACACTACAAGCTCAAGAAGATGAAGCTGCAGCTGATGATGGAATACCTACGGATGAAGCTATAATCGCTCAGGGAGAAAGTATCTGGAAAGGCAATTGTACTCAGTGTCATGCCATTAACGAAGTGGTTATTGGTCCGGCTTTGAGAAATGTTCACGAGAGACTTGAGTTACCGTATCTAATTAGGTGGATCAAAAATTCGCAAGCAGTTATAAAAAGTGGAGATGAATACGCAGTAGCTCTTTATGAAGAATATAATAAGACCGTTATGCCTTCTTATCCGTTTTCGGATGATCAGGTACTCTCTATACTTGCTTATATAAAAGTTGAATCTGAAAAGCCTGTTGAAGTAGCAGCAGCTGAAACAGAAGTTGTTGGTGATGGTTCGGGTGAGGCAGCGGTATCAGGTGCCCCTTCAGAATATATTACGATCATCTTTATTGTACTTCTAATCGTTTTAGTACTCATTCTATTCGTTCTATTCCTGATCATCTCGGTAGTCAGGAAATACTTAGACCAGAAAGAAGATCTTGATGAAGCAGATAAAGAAATCATAAATCAAAGATTTGACTTTGAGGCGGTATTCAAAAGTAATGCATTTATAGGTTTGGTCATTTTCTTCTTTGTAGCTGTAGGCTTCAAAAGTGTGATCGATGGATTATTTAC
>JBCCDY010000005.1:0-322631 GCA_039030555.1 Bacteroidota bacterium | reverse complement strand
TGGTGAATAAATTGATAAAGCAGGCTTTCGCCATCGCTAAAAGTGGAACAGCTTATCGACTCAATTATCCCACAACTCATTGACTACTGAAAATCAAAACAAAATTTGGATACACTTTTTGTATTTTAACACAATTCATTCTGAGAAGTAAAATTTTGGTTTCAAAATTCACAAAACTGGATAACATACCAGTCGAACCGCTATAAGTGGTCTGACCGATATTACGTCATAAGCAATTTATTTCAGAATCTAACTTAAAGATTTTCAGATATTTGAAGATCCTGTTCCAATGACTCGGAACAAGTTCAGGATGACCAGAATAAGACTTTTGAGAAAGCCTCGACGTGTGGAGCTTAATTTGAAACGTCATTCCCGCGTTCCGATACTTCGGAGGTGAGAATCTCTTTATTGTATAGGCTCATCAATTTTATGGATTGGATTTACATTGGTCTGAGTTTAACTTTAGGTATGCCGAAATGTAATTCAGGATCAGTTTTATGTCTAATCCTTTGTTTGCTCCTCTCTAGTTTTGTCCAGGGACAGGATTGGGATGAGTTGAATAGGGAAGGGATGAATGCCTATGCTTCAGGAAGTTTTGTTCAATCGAGGTCTACACATGTAAAAGCCTTAACAATAGCTGAACGCCAATATGGAAGACAGAGCCTTCAGTATACATCTAGTTTAAGTAATCTGGCCTACGCACAAAAGGCACTTGGCGATTTTGAACCTGCAACAGCTAACTTTCTAGAGGCCGCTAGAATAAGCCAGTTTCATTATGGTCCCACGAGCTTTGAGCTTTTCGAATCCCAGTTGAACGTGGTGAATATTTATTTAAACAGAAGGCTGCTGGACAGCACAGAATTCTATATTCTTCAAGCTCGTCAAACGCTAAAAAGCGCGCAAAACGTTACGCCGGATTATTTCAAGGATCGGGTCAGTGATTTTTATCGCGGCATGATCGGTCTATTCAACAGTGAGGCAAGCCTATACTACAGCAAGGGCTTAACGATGAAGGCAATTGAGATCATGGAAAGTCTCAAATTGATGCTTAAAGAAGATATCCAGTATAATCCAGATCTGTTAAGTTCTTATTTGTCGGCCCTGAACAATCTAGGTACTTACTATCTGGAGGTGGGAGCATTAGAAAAGGCGCAAAAGAGTATACATGAGTTTATAGAACTCACCAACCCTAACGAAGATCCTATTCAACATCTGTATGCCTTGCAGAGCCTGGGAAGTATTTGTAGAGAGTTGGGTATATATGATTCTGCCCAATTGGTTTGGGAACAGGGCCTGGAATTTATAGTATCAGAGAAACTTGTCAATAGTGATTTAAATATGGTTTTTCTAAACAATTTAGGAGAGTTACATTTTGAACGGGAAGATTACAAGGCAGCGAAGAACTACTTTCACCAATCTAAGTCACAGTACGAGTCAAGGCCTTCGTATGACCCTGAGCGGTATAGAACAACCTTATTCAATTTGGCACAGAGTTACTGGTTTGACGGAGAATACCCGACGGCTGATATTTTATTCGATCAGGCTATGAAAAACCTGCTTAATCAGATTCTCAAGAACTTCACCTTCTTAACAGATACTGAAAAAAGAGCCTTTTATAGAAGAAATCTTTCTTTCATTCAAGACTATTCTTCCTTCGCTCTTGAAATGAGTGGCGTTGTAAAGTTCAGTGAAATTGCTGATTCTGTTTTAAAACCAGAGATTTCCGGTGATTTATATAACCTGCAGTTGAATACAAAAGGCATCATTCTGAATGCATCTAATAAAATGAGGAAAAGAATCCTTTCTAGCAATGATGAAGTTCTGATGGATTCCTATAAAAAATGGGAAAACCAAAAAAATGAATTGGCTCAGTCTTATGGCGATCGATCACAATCGGAAATTGATAGACTTGAAAACAGTATAGAGTTTCTGGAAAAACTGCTAGTGAAACAGTCTGCTGCTTTTGAAACAGGATTTCAAATTGATGAATATACTTGGAAAGATATTCAGCGGGTTTTAAAGCCTGGAGAGGCTGCCGTTGAGATGATCAGACTTGTAGATGGATTATTGTATGGAGCCTTAATAGTGACTCCTGAAACCAGAGATCATCCTGTATTTGCGATCGTCAAAAGCAAAAAATCAAAATATCTGGAAAAGGAATTTTACAGGCAATACCTGAATAGCATCAAGTTCAAGCTGAAAGATACCGTATCCTACTCCGTATATTGGGAACCCATATTAGATAGCATTCAATCCAGTGTTGGTAGAAAGAAGCTAAAGCGTATTTACTTTTCCTCCGACGGCATATATAATCAAATCAATTTGAATACACTTATTAATACTAAGACTGATCAATATGTAGTAGATGAGGTAAGTGTAGTGAGGCTAATAAATACTAAGGAACTGCTGGTCAAAAAAATAAAGAAAGGGGGAGGTAAGGATAAAAAAGCAGCCCTTTTTGGAATGCCTTCATTCTCATTAGCTGATGAAGTTTTCGGGCCTTTTGTTGAACTACAAGGGACGGGTGTTGAAATCAAAAAGATTTCTTCAACGCTTCAGGAAAAGGGCTGGAAGGTAAGTAGCCATTTGGAGGAGCGAGCATCAGAAACGAATTTAAAGGTTTTGGGATCGCATGATATTGTTCATTTAGCTACTCATGGATTCTTCTATGGTATAGAACAAGATCAAGCAGATCCGAATATAACGGAGGTATTGTTGAACTCCGGGGTTGCTCTGGCAGGAGCAAACCATAAAGAAGGTCATCTTAATGAAGACGGTATTCTTACTGCATACGAAACCACTACACTTCCATTGGATTCAACTCAATTGGTGGTTCTCTCAGCTTGCGAAACCGGTCTTGGACAATATCATCCAGGGGAGGGAGTATATGGCTTACAACGTTCTTTGAAATCCGCTGGTGCTAAAAACATAGTGATGAGCTTATGGAAAGTTGATGATCTGGCTACTCAAAAATTGATGATTGATTTTTATAGAAACTGGCTTTCCGGAAATGAAATACGAGAAGCGTTCAGAGAAGCCCAGATAGAACTAAGAAAGACTTATCCCGAACCTTACTATTGGGGAGCTTTTGTGATGTCGGGTTTGTAGAGTATGCTTTAAATTTCTTTACGTTTTATAAACCTAAAGCTGCCGATTTTGTATTAATTTTGAACGGTAGTTTATAAGCAGATGATTTTCGATTTTTTACTATTAGGACTGGCCTTTTATTTATCTTTCCCACTGGTGGCAGGGTATTTTGCCCACAGTTATGGAAGGAGTTTCTGGCTTTGGTTTGCAATCGGTTGCTTTCTGCCCGTAATCAGTTATGGAATCCTTTTATTGGCTATTCATCTCGATGAAAGAAAAACTAAAAAAGACGAATTGAGTAAAGGCGAACGAGCTGAATCTGAACGTCTGGTTAGAAATCTGATATTAGAAGTCGAGCGTGAAAGAGAGCTTACGGAATATAAATAAGCTGACAAACTAAAGATTCTTTACTTTCTTCTCAAAACTGTCTCAGCAGCCTCTACAATTCGAGCGGCACTAATTCCGTACTTCAGCATAAGCTCAGCAGGTTTTCCACTTTCTCCAAATTGATCATTTACCCCTACAAATTCCATTGGTGCAGGTCGGTTTGCGGCAAGAAGCTGAGCAATACTATCACCAAGACCTCCATTAATCTGATGTTCTTCTGCTGAAACCACACATTTAGTTTTTGAAACAGATTCCAGAATAGCCTCTCGATCAAGTGGCTTGATCGTGTGTATATTAATTATTTCAGCGTTGATACCTTTTCCAGCCAAGGTTTCTTCAGCTAGGATAGCCTCCCAAACGAGGTGTCCTGTTGCAAAAATACTGACATCACTTCCTTCAATCAGCTTAATGGCTTTTCCAATTTCAAACTTCTGGTTTTCAGGAATAAAAACAGGAACCTTGGGTCTACCAAATCTTAAATAAACCGGCCCCTCGTGCTCAGCTATGGCAATTGTTGCTGCCTTAGTTTGGTTAAAATCACAAGGGTTAATAACCGTCATATGAGGAAGCATTTTCATCATACCAATATCTTCCAGTATCTGATGAGTTGCTCCGTCTTCACCTAGTGTAAGTCCTGCGTGAGAAGCACATATTTTAACATTCTTTCCGGAATATGCTATAGATTGCCGGATCTGATCGTATACTCTTCCTGTTGAAAAGTTTGCAAACGTTCCTGTAAATGGAATTTTTCCACCGATTGTCAGTCCCGCGGCTAGTCCCATCATATTCGCCTCTGCAATCCCTACCTGGAAGAAGCGATTGGGGAATTCTTTCTGAAAGTCACCCATTTTAAGTGAGCCGGTCAAATCGGCACAAAGTCCGACAACCTGATCGTTTTTCCTTCCTAACTCCAGTAATCCTACTCCAAAACCTGAGCGAGTATCTTTTTTATCTGTATATGTAAATTTAGCCATTTTAGTAGTCTCCCAGCGTTTCTTCTAATTGATTAAGTGCTTCTTCCAATTGTTCATCGGAGGGGGCTATTCCATGCCACTTATGCGTTCCTTCCATAAAATCAACACCTTTCCCCATGGATGTTTTCATTAAATTAACTATAGGTTTACCCTGACCAGTAAGCTCTTTGGCTTTAGAGAAGGTGCTTATCAGACTTTCTAAATCGTTTCCATCACTTTCAAGTACTGACCAGCCAAATGATTCCCATTTTGCTTTAAGGTCTCCTAAAGAGTTGACTTCATCTACAGGTCCGTCTATTTGCTGCCCGTTATAGTCAACAGAAGCTATCAAATTGTCAACTTTATTACTTGCCGCATATATAGCTGCTTCCCAGATTTGTCCTTCTTGTAACTCTCCATCCCCCATTAGAGCATAAACCAAATGATTATCACCATTCAATTTTTTGGCGAGTGCAGTTCCTATAGCAACGGATAACCCTTGTCCAAGGGAACCTGAAGCTATCCTTATTCCCGGTAAATTTTCTTCTGTTGCAGGATGCCCCTGTAACCTCGAATCGATTTTTCTAAAAGATCTTAGTTCAGAAATGTCAAAATAACCTGAACGGGCTAAAACCGAATACCAGACTGGGGAAATATGTCCATTGGAAAGGAATAGAAGATCTTCTCCATTGCCATCCATATTGAAATCGGTATTGTGATCGAGAATATGGAAGTATAGGCTTACAAAAAATTCTGTACACCCGAGAGAACCACCTGGATGTCCGGATTGTGCTCCGTGTACCATTCTTAAAATGTCTCTTCTAACCTGGCTGCACGTTTTGTGAAGATTATCTATGTTTTGGGAGTGTTCGCTGCTCATCACTTTGTTTTGCTTGCGCAAAAATAGAAAAGAATATGAGGAGCAGAAGGAGATAGGAGAATTTAATTCATCGGTTTCCTACTGCTTAAGGAAACCGATGAACTTTATATTATGCTAATATTTGGGCAGTATGATCTTTAGTTTTTACTTTTTCTATGATGTTCTCAATTTTCCCATCCTCGTCAATAACGAATGTTTTCCTAATGGTTCCCATATATGTTTTCCCATACATTTTCTTTTCTCCCCAAGCATCGTATTTCTGGTGAATATCTTTTTCAATATCTGCTAGAAGTTTGAAGGGAAGTTCATACTTCTCAATGAACTTTTGATGAGACTTTTCGCTATCTCCACTTACACCAAGAATTTCATAACCTTTGGACTGAAATTCACTGTAATTATCACGAAGGTTGCATGCTTCGGCCGTGCAACCCGGCGTATTGTCTTTAGGGTAAAAATATAAGACCACTTTTTTACCTGAATAGTCAGATAATTTTACAGTTTCACCATTTTGATCTTTGCTTTCGAAATCCGGAGCTGCATCTCCTACTTGTAGACTCATTTATTTAGATTTTAGTTTTATATGTGTTGATGTTTCCTACTCTATCTTCAATTTTTACGATTAACTCACCATTAAAAGGAATTGTTTTGTCAAACTTTTCAGACCAAAGCAACCTTCGTTTGTAATCGTAATGCAAGAGTACCCATTCATCATTTAGATAAGCGTTGTATGATTTGATTCCGGAGAGTTCATCCTTAATGATAAAGCGTAGGCTTTCTGAATTAAGCGTTATTGGTTTAATACTAGGAGCCAATGAATCCCTTAAAAATGTAAATGTACCAAACCGTCTGATCCTGGATTCAAATTCAACTCCTTTCCAATTTCCTCCTTCGTAGGCGTAAGATCTACCGAAAACTTCGTACAATTGGTATTCATCGCTGTTTTCATAGATTTTTTTAGGTTTGAAAGTAACCTTATAACTGTTTTTAACAGGGTTTAGACGGCTCCCAATAGTAAATAACTCCAGATTTCGGGTACTGTCGTATTCATAATTAATATTCAGAAAGAGTGAATCGAATAATGACTTCTTGGGAAAATGGATGTTCATTAATTCGTTGTAATAGGTGTAAGTAGCCTCAGAAGGAATAAAAGTGAAGAGCTTTGGAAACAATATTTCAGAGCAGTTATCTATAGAATCCGGAATTCCGTTTTTGAGATTCCATAAATAAACCGCATCGCTTTTTTCAATATAGCTTGGTTGTAATACGAAAGCTTCACCTCTTATATACAACTCTGATAATGGGACTTGATCTTTTTTAATAGGAGCGATGAAACGTAATAGGTTCTTATCAATACTTATCTTTTTTGTAATGGACTTCTGGTTGTATCGGTTTATTTCTGAAGATTTTCCCTCTCCTTTAACGATGAAGCTAATAGAGCTTTGGTTTCCATAGGTGTCGGTCATCCAAATTTTAAAGTTGTAGACCGAGTCTGGTTTTATGGGAACTAAACCTGCATTTTCTTTATTGTAATTGTAGAAATTTAGGGCGTTCCCATCATCGAGATAAAGTTTATTATAACGTCTTCTCTTCGTTATGCCTTTCTCATAATTAGAATGCACCAGGATATTTCTTTGCTTCGAGAACACAACCCTTTGAATGCTCTGGGAAAAGTAAGGTTCATTGTTGACCAGCATCTCCATACACGGGAACCCGTTATTATTTGCTGCCCCATCGAGCTTATCATGAACATAGGTTTCAACTCCGATGAGTCCATTAGCCCTAATGGTGTCGGTAATTGAAAAATCATATCCTTTTCTCTTTAACCCATAAGGAAACCACCCTGACCTACCATTAATTCTTGCTTCTGGTGTTTTTGTGATGAGGGCAACCTGTTTCGCAATAGGTGGAATGTTATCTCTAATTTCTTTAAAACCGAAATTCAAAGGATTAAGAACGGCTTGGTTTTGGTCTCGGATTTCAAAATGTAAATGTGGTCCGGAAGAGGATCCCGAATTACCGGAAAGGGCAATCACATCTCCTTTTTTAAATTTAAATTGACTTGGCTGTGGAAATAACTCAATCTCGAAAGTCTTCTTTTGGTATTGATTTTCGAGAACGTAAGCTGCGACTTCCTCAGAAAACTCCTTTAAGTGAGCATAAACAGAGGATGTTCCGTTTGGGTGTTGTAAGTAAAGTGCACTGCCATAGCCCCCAGTAGAAACTTTTATTCGGCTTATAAAACCATCCGCAGCAGCGTACACATTTAAACCTTCCCTTCCCGATGTTTTAATATCGATGCCTGCATGGAAATGAGTTGCTCTTAGTTCTCCCATAGTTCCAGCCAAAAAATTTGTTTGGTCGGGCCTAATAGGGAACATGTAGTATCCTCTCAAACTTTCGTAATCTGTTGGGCAAGCCTTTTTATTTGCCGAAGCATTAGAAACCTGAAAAAAAAAGAACAGGATTAAAACTCTATTTAACTTCAAAATCCAAAAGCTTTTCTGATTCCAAATAACCTTCCAGTCGGTCTCCTGATTTAACAGGGCCAACGCCTTCTGGAGTTCCAGTAAAAATAATATCGCCTGTCTTAAGCTGGATAAATTTTGAAACATAAGATATGATGAGGTCAATAGAGAAGAGCATATTTGAGGTATTTCCGATTTGCCTTTGTTCCCCATTTATTTTCAACTCAAGATTTAGATTCTTCAGATCCTCACCTTTTTTTATTTCACGAAACTCAGAAATAGGTGCTGCTCCATTAAAGCCTTTTGCCAAATCCCAGGGAAGTCTTTTCTCTTTGAACTCACTTTGTAGATCTCGTGCAGTGAAATCAATACCCAATCCTATTTGACTGTAATATTTATGGGCGAACTTTTCTTCTACATGCTTACCTGGTTTGTCAATTTTTACGGTCAGCTCCAATTCATGGTGAACATCGTTTGAGAACGAGGGATGATAAAAGGGTTCATTATTCTTTAGAAGGGCGGTATCAGGCTTTAAAAAAACGACAGGATTTTCGGGTTTTTCGTTTTTAAGCTCCTCAATGTGCTTGGCATAGTTTCTTCCTATACAGATTATTTTCATAGATATATATCTTCTTTCTCCAAGATATTTTTAAAGACTTCAGATACAAAATTTTTTAACTGAAATACTTAATAAAGGCAGATTAAGAAAATATTAATATTCAAAGTTATAACATTGATTGAATTTGATTTTTCAAGCTTATTTCGAACTATAGCTTTACTATTGATTTAGTCCTTATGAACTTTTTGTTAACCAATTAAAAACGTTAAATTTTAACATAAACGTCTTTTTAACCAGCTCTACTTTCGTCGGCATAAACTTAAACACATTAAAAAATGATTTATGCCAAAAGATTTACAAGAAGCAGTAGAATCGTTAGAATTGTATTTTTCCTATGTTTTGTATTTAGTGTAATACATAATTCTGATGGGCAATCTACAAAGGCGTCAATTGCTGGTAAGGTTACTGACGAAAGTGGTGGATCCATGCCAGGTGCTACAATTATGCTAAAAAACGAATCGACTGGTTTTGAAACAGGTACAGTATCAGATATCGAGGGTAAATACCTTTTCAACCAATTACCGTTAGGTGGACCTTACACTGTACAAGTGTCTTTTGTTGGATATGGAACACAACAAAAATCGGGCTACTACATAAGCCAGAGCCAAAGAATAGTAGTTGATGCAAATTTGAGCTCAGAATCAATGGAAATGGATGAGGTTGTGATAACCAGTGAAGGCATCCAGTCCAGGATACAAGAATTAGGTCAAGGTACTTCAATTAATGAGTTACAGATTAAGAAACTGCCAACAGAAGGCCGAAACTTTACCCGATTGGTAAGCTTATCACCTCTTCAAGGAGGAGGGAGCATAAATTTAGGAGGCCAAAGAAGAACTTCCACAAATATTACTATAGATGGCGCTAATGCTAGAAATACTTTAACAGCTGGTGAGATCGGTAGAGGGCCTTATACCATTTCACAAGAAGCCATCAGAGAGTTCGAGGTATCGACAAACGACTATGATGTTACACAAGGTCGCCAAGGGGGAGGAGCTATTAATGCGGTAACTAAGTCGGGAACTAATGAATTTGAGGGAAGTGCCTTTTTCTTTCATCGAGCAGATGCATTACAGAGCGATTTTAATATAGAAGGTGAGCGACGTCAAGAAGATTTCTTTACTTCTCAATATGGTTTTAGCTTCGGTGGACCAATAATCAAAAATAAACTACATTTCTATACTGTTTATGAAAGGCAAGAAGAGGAGATACCTATTGAGATACTTAACATAACAGATCAAGATGATCAGGTTGATTTAGAAATTACTGCAGATACGCTTGCTGAATTTATTCGAGTAGCAAGAGAACTATATGGCGTGAGTGATCAACAACAAGTTGGTGAATTCACTCGAGAAACTGAGGCAAATACTTGGTTTGCAAGGTTAGACTGGCAAATAAATGATAAACACCGATTAACGGTAAGAAACAATTGGAATAAGTGGGAAAATCCATTTAGTGTAGGGGATAACAATCCTTCATTGGCAGAAACCCGTGGAGATTTTAATTCTATGGAAAATAGCACACTGATATCTTTAAGATCAGCCTTCTCCAATAAATTTACAAATGAGTTTAAAGTTCAGTATCAATATGCTGAAAGGTCTTTTCAACCCAATTCCCAACTACCCGGTTCAAACATACCACGAGCTGTTGTGGATATAAGCAGTCAATTCGTAAGAACCGATAACAATGGTGATATTATTTTAGTAGAAAACCCTGAAACTGGAGAGTTGGAACCCGATACTGTAAGCTTAAGAGATAATTTTCAAATAGGAGGTCAAAGGTTTTCTCCGGAAGATAATGTAGAACGTCAAATACATTTAACGAATACATCATATCTAAATCTTGGCAAGTTTAACGTAACGTTTGGTACAGATAATATGATAACTATGCTCGAGACTCTTCTTTCTAATGAACAAAACGGAAGATTCGATTTCGCTTCTCTTGATGATTTCAGAAATTTAAATCCCGAGCAATATAGAAGAGAAGTTCCTTTACAGGGATTACCTTTAGTAGAGCAAACAGTAGTAGATATCTCTTTATTTGGTCAGGTAGAATTTGAGGCCTTACCTTTTCTTCAAGTAATGGCTGGTTTGAGGTATGATGCAACTGCTTTTCTGGATGATGCACAATTTAACCCTACCGTATTTAGCGAACTAGGTATAAGAACTAATCGAAAGCCTCAGGACTGGGATAATGTTCAACCTAGATTACAATTGACTTATAATTTAGGTGGAAGAAATAAGAATATTATAAAACTGGGTGGAGGTTTTTTTACAGCTCAACCTCATTACTATGCACAGGTTAACAATATTCAAAACAGTGGAGAATTATTAGGAGCTATTGACTTACAAAATGAAGATGTACCCATTCCAGATTTCGTTTCTTATAGGAACGATCCTTCTACTGTTCCCGGTGTTGAATTGTTTGAGGAGTTGGGAATAACTCCTTTTTCAACGATTAATGCAGTAAGCGATGATTTTGAAGTGCCTATTATTAAAAAGATGAATCTAGGTTATACTCACTTTATCAACGAAAGATATAGCTTGAGTTTTGAAGCCCTGGCGTCATTTACGAGAAACAATTACGTCTATCAAGAATCCAATTTGGTAGAAGAGCCATTCTTTACTACCGGTAATGAAGGTAGAGAAGTGTTTGTTCCTGCGGATGAAATAGGTGGAAATGGCTTTTCAACATTTCTAGACGGTCGAATTTCTGATGAGGTGGGAAGAGCATTAGTTTTAACAGACGATGGTAAATTAGATCAGTGGGCTGTGATCATTAGCGGTTCGGCTAGGTTAGGAAGAGATGGATATCTTGATGCGAGTTTCACATATAATGAGGCTAGGGACAATAGTTCATACAATTGCTGTGTAGCAAACACATCAACATTTTTACCTGTTGAAGGTGATCCAAGAGCATTGAATTATGGTTTTTCAGATAATAATTTTAATACTAAGTTAGTGGTTAACGGAGCAACACCGAGTTGGAAAGGATTATCTTTAGGGGTTACCGTGACAGGTGACGGTGGAAGTCGATATACTTTTAGAACTGGAAGAAGAAGTACAAATGGAGACTTCAACTCCGGTAATGACGTAGCTTTTGTTTTCGACCCCAATGATTCGAATACTCCGCAGAATATCATAGATGGTTATAATGATATTTTGAATGACCCTGAAGTACCTTCACACTTCAAAGAATATTTGAGGGAAAGTTTTGGAGGATTTGCTGAACGTGGAGGTGGAAGAAACCCATTTGCAGCTACAGTTGATGCTCGTTTGATCTATAATTTAAGAATTCCAAACTCAAAGCATTCCATAGAATTTACAGCTGATGTATTCAATTTTGCTAATCTGCTAAATAGGGATTGGGGAAATACTAATAATTTCAGAAGAGGACAAACTCTTCAAAACGTTACGAACTTCGATTCAGAAAGTGAATCTTTTGTTTATCAGGTTCGCGATTCTGATTCTTTTCACGAATCTAATGTCGTTGGTGGAACTCCTTGGAGACTTCAATTAGGGGCACGATACCGTTTCGGTAGATAAAGTTAAATTTTATTAAATAACTGCATTAGTCCTCGACAATAAGTCGAGGACTAATTTTGATTATGATCTCATTAAGGTTTGTTTAACAGATTATGAACCTTGTGTATGGAGGTTTGATCGAAGCATTAACAAACTAATTTTAAATTTTAAAAATATTACTATGAGATTTTTTCTATTCATATTTCTATTTATTCACTGGTTTGATTTACTCGCACAATCAGATAAGTCTTTTGTTATAGCGTTTGGATCATGCAATAAGCAGGATCTGGAGCAACCCTTATGGGAACCTATCATAAACGAATCACCTGATCTCTGGATTTGGCTGGGCGACAATATTTATGGAGATACGCATGATATGTCCATTATGAAAGCCAAATACAAAAAACAAAATGAAAACGAAGGCTATAACCGATTAAAATCAAAGACTAAAATTATTGGGATTTGGGATGACCATGATTATGGATTGAACGATGCCGGAAAGGATTATTCCAAAAAGCATGAAAGTCAAAAACTTGCTTTAGAGTTTTATGGGGAGGACTCTAATTCTGAGCGATGGGAAAGGCAAGGTATATACGATTCATACGACTTTATGAGAGGCGATCTGAAAATTAAAGTCATACTTCTTGATACAAGGTTTAACAGGGATACCATCACAAGAAAGAATAGAGTATATCTCCCAAATGAATCCGGAGATGTTTTAGGAGAAGAACAATGGAATTGGTTGGAAAGTGAATTGGAAAGTAGTGATGCTACCTTCAACATAATTGGAAGTAGTATTCAGGTTATTGCTAAGGATCATGCTTATGAGAAATGGGCCAATTTTCCTTCTTCACGGAAGCGACTTTTTGATGTAATCAAAGAAAGTAAGGCACAAGGAGTTGTTTTTTTAAGTGGGGATAGACACATCGCTGAAGTTTCTAAATATGAAGTAAATGGGATTAATTATCCGTTGTATGATATTACCTCTAGTGGACTTACCCACACTTGGAGGAATGGGGGTGAAGAAGAAAATCAATATAGAATCGGAGAACTCATCATGAAATTGAACTATGGGGTATTAGAGCTTTCCAATACAGACGGAGTGAATAAAGCTGAAGTTGAGATTAAAGGCAAAGAGGGTGTAACCCTTGAGAGCCATAAGATTAAATTCTAAAAGAGAAATTCAACAATTGAGCTATGGATGATACATTCGATTTAAGGGAATACTTAGAAATAAGGCATCCGCAGGTAGAAGTATTATGTAAAAAACACCTAAAGGGAGAATATATATATAGACCCCCGTTCGATACACAACATATTTATCAAATAACGGAAGGCGTAGTTAAAATAGGCAGCTATGATGATAAGGGAAATCGAATAATCTATGACGTGCTGATCCCTGGTGATATGTTTGGGAATTTGGGTTTTCTTAACCGGGAGTTTAATGAATTCTCGAAGGCAATCACGCATATCAACCTCAATGTCATAAATGTGAGCAGCTTTAGAAAAGTACTTGATGAAGACACGAAATTGAGTAATTGGTTTCAGAAATATATAGTCGGAAGGTGGTGTAAATCAGAATCCAGGCTTTTTTCTATAGCTTCTCAAGATGTGGTGAATAGGGTTATATTCCTTTTTAGAGAACTTAAGCCCCATTATGAAAAATTTGATCTGAATTTCGAGTCGCTCCTTAAACATCAGGATATTGCCAACTTAGTGGGAGCAACCAGGCAAACGGTATCTAAGGCTATGAAGAAAATTAAAAAGGAGGATATTGACTTTTTTAACGCGAGTGGAGATATCAAACCTATAAATAGGTTACAGAAGATAGCTGAGTGCGCCTGATAACCAATATATGTAGATAAGATTCTACATATATTGTTTTCTCACCTTTGCAGATACAGACTTTGATCGCGGGAGTTTGCACTCTTTTATTTATTTACATATCAAATACATCTGCTTAGGTACCTAATTTGTACTTTTGGTTCATAAACTATGTATGGAATTGTTTTTGATAACTATTAAGGACCAATAGAAACAACATGATCAACTTAAAGACTTTTTTCGCTCTCTTTTTAATTCTCTTCATTTCCAACCATTGTGCAGAAGTACCGGTTACGGGTAGGAAGCAGTTGAGCTTAATTTCGAATGATGAACTAATCCAGGCCAGTACAGCTCAATACCAGGAAGTTTTAAATCAGGCTAAAGTCTCAGATAATGCTGAGTGGACATCATGGGTGAAAAATTCAGGAAATAGGATAAAAAAAGCTGTGGAAGAATACTTCAAAGAAAGAGGACAGTCAGAACTTCTGGATGGTTACAATTGGGAATTTAACCTATTGGATGATAATTCAGTAAATGCTTGGGCGATGCCTGGCGGTAAAGTTGCTTTCTACACAGGAATTATGCCGATATGCCAGAGCGAATTAGGTGTTGCCGTTGTGATGGGACATGAGGTAGCCCATGCTGTAGCTAACCATGGGAGGGAGCGTGTTAGCCAGCAAATGGCTGCACAAACAGGTTTGAGTATCGCCTCTATACTTTTAGGCGGAGCAGGTGCGTCAGCTTCCGGTGACCTATTATTGCAGGCTGCGGGTGCAGGTACATCTTTAGGAATCTTAAAGTTCTCGAGAGAAAATGAAAGCGAGGCTGACCATCTTGGATTAATCTTTATGGCTTTAGCTGGCTATAACCCTGAGGCGGCTCCCAAGTTTTGGGAACGAATGTCCGCTAATAGTGGGGGGCAGTCTCCTCCTGAATTTCTATCAACGCACCCATCTCACAGCACCAGAATAGAAGATCTTAATAACTGGATCCCGGAAGCTAAACAGTACTACAGAAAGAGTAACTGAAAAAGTAAAATTGTACTATTCTACTAAAGGCTTTTAGGTACCTCTAAAAGCCTTTTTTGTTTCTATATGGAAACTAAGCACTAAAAGGATCATTAATATTGTAATATTCTCAGAGGTAGACTATCCCTTTTCTATGTCTAAAATATTACTATTTTTACATTCATATTTATACTATCTCAATATAAATTTGTATAAAACGCTGAAAATGAAGCGTTTAAGTAATTTTTATGTCTTAAAAGTTTGAGTGTAGAATTTTATTTTTTCAAGTTTGAATCATAGTCAAGCAAAAAATAAAAACATAAACATTCAAATTTATAGACATGAAAAAGATATTTACACTATTATTCGGAGCAGTTTTATTTTTATCTGTAGCAGGTTGTGATGACGAAGAAGTTGTTCCTGATACCAATATTCAAGATGTTGAGAACGGAAAGGAAAAGAGTGTAGTGGTTAGGTAGTATATTTATCTTTTGAAAAAATTTGGGAAGTCTATACTTCCCTTTTTTGTTTATAAACCATATCCGGTCTCTCTTCTGCTAAGGTATCGCTGATGGATCTAACCACCTCGTCTAGTTCCTTAGCAGAAGTGTCTAGCCGTTCTAACATATCATTGAGTTCTTGTTCAGTTGGATTATTATTGATCAAATAGATCAACCCTAGTATTCTGGCAACTGGTGCTCTTAGCTTGTGTGCATTGATATATGCGTATTGTATAATTTTATCATTCTGTAATTTTAATTCCCTCGTTCGTTTATCGACTTTTTTCTCTAGAGAACGATTCATTAATGATATTTCTTTATTTGCTTCTTTGAGCTTTTCAGCTTGAAGTAATATTTCTTGTTTTTGTTGAATGATTTCTGTGTTTAGACTTTCTAACATCACATAAGCTTTCTGTTTTTCCTGATTGAATTGATAAAGTTTTATAGCTAAAAATACGAAACCTACGAGAGCGAAACTCATAATTAATAGCAATATTAGATTTCTTTGAGATTCACTCTGAGACAAATCTAGCTCCTTATCCTTAATCTCCTTTTCACGTCTTAAAAGCTCATTTTCTTTTTCTCTTTTAGCTATTTCTCGAGATGAGCCTAAATCCAGAACTTTAAGGTTGTTTTCATCCTTTTCGGCCTTATACTCCGAAAATTTGACTCTATGAAAATAAGCACTTTTGTAATCTTTTTGGACAGAATCTAATTTGGCCAACATCAAATGACTAGTAACTTTTTCATTTAAAATATTGTATTCGTTAGCTACTCTTAAACCTCTATTAGCATATTCCCTTGCCTTTCTGAAAGACTTAACTTTAAAATATAGCTGTGATAATCTATTTGAGGTATATGAAGATTCAAAAGGGTTATTTAGTTCTTCATTTAAATAAACTGCCTTCAAAAAATATTTCTCTGCTTCATCCCAATTAGCAGCTTCTGAATATATACTTCCCAATCCAATATATATATTAGAAAGGTTCGACTTTTTTCCTAATTCAGTATAAATATTCAATGCTTCGTTCAAATAGATTCTTGCGCTATCGAGATTTCCTTTACTTATCTCTAACCCGCCTATAGCTGTTAGACTATTTCCAATTCCTGCTTTATTATCTAATTTCCGGTTGATTAGTAATGCTTCTGATAAATATTTGTGCGATAAATCATATTTGTTTTCTTCCTTATATATATCTCCAATATTAATAAGTGCTTTTGATTGGTTAAACAAATCATTATTAGCATAAGCAAGATCTACCGACTTAAAATAATTATTAAGAGCTTTCTCGTCTTCATTCAAATCGAAGAGAGCATTACCTTTATTAATATATACTGATATTAATGTAGCTGTATCAGCAGATAACGTAGCAATAGATTTATTGGAGTACATCAATGATTCTAATGGTTTTCCAACTTCCAGTGAAATGACAGATAAGTTATTATAAACCGCACTTCGTAAACTCGAGTCCGAAGAGAGTTTTAACAGTATTTCATACGAATCAATCGCTTGCTCGAATTCCTCTCTATCCCAAAAAACAATTCCGATATTATTGTGAATAGTGGCTTGTCCTTCTGTATCTTTTAATTCTCTCAACAGCTCAAGAGCCTCATAATAATTATCTAATGATTTATCATAGTCACTTACTGACCAAAAATGGATACCAAGTACCTTGTGGGCTAAAGCTAATCGCTTTTTATCTGATAAGTCTTCGGAGATTTCTAAGGCTTCATTCGCATATTTCAGAGTAGCCTCGGGATCGGAATTCCATAATTGGAAAGCTAGTTCGTTAAGAATATCAACTCTAGTTGTATCGCTTAGTTGCTTGTCATCTAATAAAGATTTTAGACTGTCTAATTCTTGTGAATACCCTAACGTATTAGCAAGAATTAAGCACAACAATATAATCCGACCGATAAAGTTCAAAAAATTTGTGGTAATGGTCATATCAAAAAATACGGATAACACTTGTTGAAAGGTGTTTCCAGGGAGTAAAGAAATGAAAGATATAACCGATATCCAATAACAGTGGAATTAAGGGTGATTCAATTAATTAAAGACTTCGATAGGTGTAAGTTTATAGCCTTCTGATTTTAAAAGACTTACTAAACCTCTGGCGCCTTCAAGATGTGCTGCACCAACTGCAAAAAAAGTTGGGGCCAACTCCATCTTTCTTTTCATTACAGGAATCCATTCTTCGTTACGCTCATCATAAAATGCTTTTTTGAAAACACTGTTTTGATTTTCAGGTTCGAGCGTTTTAAATAGGACTTGAGCCAGGTCTTGATTTTTATAAGCTTTTATAAGCCCATTATAATCTTCTATATGACCCTCGAAGTTGTTAACAGCGGCAATCAGTGCCTTAACCTGAGCATCCATAGGGTATTTTTCAAGTGCTTCTATCTCACGTTCTATAGTTTCTAGCCCCAGATATTCCAAATCACTTTTTTTAGCAAGGTCTAAAAGTTCATTTTCAAAATATTTAATATCCTTACCAAGCTGTAATTGAGTAATAGAGGATAACAGAATAACCGGTTTCAATCTGCTATACACCAAACCAAATTTCAATTTACTAACCCCAAGACGCTCCCTGAAAAGCTTTTCGAGCTTTTCGTAGTTATCCTTTCCCAAAAGCACTTCTAAAGATTGATCCTCTGATAAATGTGCCGCTTTATTCAATACATGTGTTGTATGGTGATTGTATAACGTTTCGGTCGAAAAAAGGTCTACCTCTTTAAACTTCTCTTTCATCGACTTAGTAATAAAGAAGTCTTCGCTTCTCATAAAGTGGATTGTACCAAATAAGTAGGACGGTTTTTCAAGACCATTTCCTTCAATTTTCCAAAAAATTGAGTTTTCCGTTTCTTGAGCCTGACCAACAACCGAGCTTAAGAGAACAAAACAGCCTGCGATTAATATTTTTTTCATTGCTCTAATGTACTATCGTTTAAAATCAATGCTTATGGTATACTTTGGCAACGATCCTCCAACCGTCATCAAATTTCAAAAGTGATAAATAATCGGTATAAATGAGCCTTCCTTCATGAGATAAGTTGATTTTTACTGCTGCAGAATTACCTGTCACATCAATGTTTGAAAACTCAGCATCCCATTGATTGTTTTCAGGATCAAATTCCGGGTCATTCTTTCTTTTCTCCACTCCATTGACCCAGTCTTTGATTTCATATCTTGAAATATCGTTCCCCTTAGCCGAAAAAATAGCAAAGTCTTCATGGAATGTTTTGGACATCGCTTCAGGATCCAATTCATTAAATGCTCCGTGGATGTAGCCCTCTAAAATGACTTGTTTAATCTCCTCTTTTGAACTTTGATCTTTATTTGATAAGAAGGCTGTAGCTACTAATACTAAAACTAAGACAAGCGATACGGTAATAATTTTTTGAGTTTTCATTTTCGTTTATTGTAATTTAAGATGAAATCATTTCGGTTTTCCAAGGATAAAATCAGTAATATTCCTCTAAACAATGGATAAATTATAATTTAAACAAAGAAAATTGAAACCTGTCAGCTTTAGTTGCACGGTTTAACAAGAATTGCACTTTATTTATATGATCCAAATTGGGTAGTTGAACGTACACTCCAACTTAAGAGCGTAAAAATTAAGAAATGAAAGCTATAGCCATAACAGCGAGAGATAAAGTCGAATTGATCGATAAGCAAAAACCTCAACTCAGGCCAAAAGAGTTACTCATAAAGATTAAAACAGCAGCTTTAAACCATAGGGACCAATGGATAAGGCAAGGCATGTATCCAGGTATAGAATACGGAGTGACACTCGGATCAGATGGTTTTGGAGTAGTTGAAGAGGTTGGGAGTGAAGTGAAAGGTGAATGGATAGGTAAAGAAGTTCTGATCAATCCCAATATTGGTTGGGGAGAGGAATCATCATACCAAGCATCAGATTACAGCATTCTAGGAATGCCAAAAGACGGCACCTTTGCTGAGTATGTGGCAGTAAGTGAAGATCGAATCCACTTAGCTATTCATGGGTTGAAATCTGAAGAACAGGCTGCAATACCGCTTGCCGGACTCACTGCGTACAGAGCACTCTTCACGCATGGCAAGCTTAGCAACAAGCAAAATGTCTTAATCACGGGAATAGGAGGTGGTGTTGCACAATTTGCCTTCCAGTTCGGTAAGTCGGTGAGTGATCAAGTCTATGTCACCTCAGGGTCAATAGAAAAGTTAGACAAAGTCAAAAGTACGGGAGCATCAGGTGGTTTCAATTATAAAACAGAAGATTGGCATAAAATAGCATTGAAAGAGGTTGGTGGATTCAACCTCATAATCGATAGCACAGGTGGAAGTCTATTTTCAAAATACATTGACCTGATAAAACCCGGAGGAAAAATTGTTTTTTATGGAGCAAGTGCTGGTATGCCCGAGAAAGTTGATCTTTTTAAAATATTTTGGAAGCAAGCTACGCTACAGGGTTCTACTATGGGCAACGATGAAGAGTTTGCTGATATGCTACAATTTGTCAAAAGCCACAATATAAAGCCTGTAATAGATAATGTATATGCTCCAGAGGATTGGAAAAGTGCGTTTGACAGAATGAAAGAAGGTAAACAACTAGGAAAGATTGTTTTAAAATTCTGAGTCATTCAAATTTAAACTCATCATAAGCACTTTTTAATTCTCTTTCAGTCAGTTGCTCTCCCTTATTTTGGGCTAACTTGACCCCTTTGAGGAACGTTTCTTCGGCTTTATCATCATTTTCAAGTTCGACATAGAGCAGAGCAGCCTGATAGTAAACGGGTAGATAATCCGGATGTTCTGCTAGTACTTTTTCAAAATAGTTTAGTGATTTTAACGAATCGTGATTGAGGTATTCAACCCCTATTGCATATAAATTAAAAGGGTTTTCCGGCTCATCTTCTAAAAATTCGAACAATTTGGTCAATCTTTCAGATTTCATGTATTCTTCGTTTTGTTTTTTTTGCTTCTGTCGTAACTTCACGCCACATTTTTGGTTACAAATATAGATCAGCAAAGAAATGGATAAGTATAAATGAATAATCGTTTAATCAGTTCCTCTAAGCTGCACAAAAGAGTTTAAAAGCAATTTATAAACACAATTAAATCCATGAAAATACTAGTTTGTATAACGCATGTGCCTGATACCACATCGAAGATATCCTTTACGGATGATAATACTAAATTCGATTCTTCTGGTGTTCAATACATTATTGGTCCATACGATGACTACTCCCTGGCCAGGGCTGTAGAGCTAAAAGAATCACACGGGGCACAAATTACTGTTTTAAATGTTGGTGAAGCAGATACAGAGCCAACCATCAGGAAGGCTTTGGCTATTGGAGCTGATGATGCTATCCGCGTAAATGCATTCCCTTCTGATTCATTCTTCGTTGCAGAGCAAATCGCAAACATAGCGAAAGAGAATAATTACGATCTGATCTTAATGGGTAGAGAATCCATCGATTTTAATGGTGGTATGGTTCACGGAATGGTAGGACAATTGTTAAACCTTCCTTCCATAGCTCCTGTGATGACCCTTGAAATTGACGGTGATACAGCAAAAATGACTCGTGAAATAGAAGGAGGAAAGGAATATGTCGAGGCGAAACTTCCTTTGGTACTAGGATGTCAGGAACCTATCGCAGAATGGAAAATCCCAAACATGAGAGGTATCATGTCTGCAAGAACGAAACCTTTAAATGTAGTTGAACCTGTATCGGATGGAATGCAGACAGAAACTCAAAAATATGAGCTGCCTCCTGCTAAAGGAGAAGTAAAAATGATCGATGCTGATAATGTTTCAGAGTTAGTCGATTTGTTAAAAAATGATGCTAAAGTTATTTAAATAGAAGAAAATGTCAGTATTAGTATTTGTAGAAGCTGAAGCGGGAAAAATTAAGAAAACGTCGCTTGAAGCTGTTTCTTACGGAAAGCTTATAGATCAAGGCGATGTAACAGCCATTGCTCTGGGTACAGTAGAAGAAAGCGAGCTTAAATCGTTAGGAAGTAGCGGAGCAAGCAACGTAATGCATGTCGCAGATGACCGCCTTAATAAAGGAGTCATTAATGCATATGCCAGTGCTATTGCCGAGGCTTACGAGAAGGTTGGAGCTAAAACCTTAGTATTGGCCACCTCTTCACTGGGTAGTCCTGTTTCTGCAAGAGTAGCTGTAAAAGTTGGTGCTTCCTTAGTATCTAATGTTGTTGAACTTCCGGATACAAGTGATGGATTTAAGGTTAAAAGAAGCATTTATACAGGTAAAGCATTCGCGATAGTTGATGTAAAGTCTGAAAACAAGATCTTAGCTCTAAAAAAGAATGCCGTTCCCATTTCTGAAGACGGTTCCGAAGCTTCAGTAGAAAGCTTCACACCTTCACTTTCGGATGAAGATTTTGGTGTTACCATAACTAATCAGGAAAAAGCTACAGGAGATGTGCTTCTTCCAGAAGCAGATATTGTTGTTTCCGGAGGGAGAGGGCTAAAAGGGCCTGAAAATTGGAATGTTGTTGAAAATTTAGCGAAATCTCTAGGAGCAGCTACAGGATGTAGTAAACCGGTTTCGGATATGGATTGGAGGCCACACCACGAACATGTTGGTCAAACAGGTGTAAAAGTTTCTCCTTCATTATATGTAGCAGTGGGAATTTCAGGAGCTATTCAACATCTTGCAGGTGTTAATTCTTCTAAATATATTGTCGTCATTAATAAAGACCCCGAAGCACCATTCTTCAAAGCTGCCGATTATGGTATTGTGGGGGATGCTTTTGAGGTTTTACCAAAATTAACTGAAGCAGTAGAAGCAGCTAAATAGTAATCTTGAATAAACTACGTCTCGAAATTTTAGGACTATCTTCTAGTCAGTCACAATCAGGTTCATTTGCACTTGTTCTGGGAGAAACTGAAGGTAATCGTCGTCTTCCCATAATTATCGGGATGTTCGAAGCACAAGCAATAGCTATAGAAATAGAAAAGATCGTGCCCAATCGTCCGATGACGCACGATCTTTTTAAATCATTTGCTTATACTTTTAACTATTCAATCAAGGAAATCATTATTTCCGATCTCAAGGAGGGAGTTTTCTTTGCGAAACTCATTTGCAGTGATGGTATTAAGGAAGTAGAGATTGACTCCAGGCCGTCTGATGCTATAGCGATTGGACTGCGATTTAATGCTCCGATCTATACTTATGAAACAGTACTTTCAGAAGCTGGCGTAGTCATCACAGACGAAAAGGAAGAAGAGGAGTTAACAACACAATCTCCCATTGAGGATGAGCTCAAGGAAGTCAAGAAAGCAACGAAACCTTTAGAAGAGATGTTGAAAGACTACTCTTTTGATAAACTTAAGGAGCTCCTGGACGGTGCGTTAAAGCAGGAGGATTATGAAAGAGCAGCGAAAATTCGCGATGAGATGAATCGCCGCAACTAAACCATTCTGTTCTAGTTCAAAAGGTTTACTCTCACCCTAAAATTATTCCAACCATTGTAGCTGAAAGGAGTGAAGCGATAGTTCCTCCTAAGAGTGCCCGCAATCCAAACTCGGAAAGTAAAACTTTTTTACCCGGGGCCAGAGAACCTATTCCTCCGATCTGTATACCAATCGATGCGAAATTAGCAAAGCCACATAGCATATAGGTCGACATAATAATGGTTTTTGAACTCGCAAATGCATTATTGGCCTTTAGATCAGCAAGACTGACGTAACCAATAAATTCAGTTAAAATTAATTTCTCGCCCAGTAGACGTCCTGCAAGTGTGATATCTTCAGTCGCAATACCAATGAGCCACATTAAAGGTGCGAAAGCATAACCAAGAATGAACTGAAAAGAGAAAGACTTATAATTACCATTAGTCACATCAACGATCCATGAGTTCAGGTTGGCCACATCTCCTATTTTTTGAAGGATGTAATTCCCCATTTCGAGGAAAGCGATAAACACCAATAACATGGCAGCAATATTAGCTGCGAGTTTTACCCCTTGCGTAGTTCCATTAGAAATAGCATCAAGTACGTTCTTTCCTATTTTCTCCAGTGATATGGAAATATTAGAGTCAATTGATTCAGACTGAGGAACCAATATTTTCGAGACAACCACAGCTCCAGGGGCCGCCATAATAGAGGCTGCTAAAAGGTGCTTTGCAAAAATAAGACGTTGTATAGGGTCTGAGCCTCCTAAAAAACTAATGTACGCTGCCAGAACTCCACCAGCCAGGGTAGCCATGCCTCCAATCATCACCAGAAGTATTTCAGATTTATTCATCCTTTCCAAATATGCCTTGATCATTAAGGGGGATTCTGTTTGTCCGAGGAAGATATTCCCTGCCACAGATAGACTTTCTGCCCCGGATAGTCTTAAGGCTTTTGTCATAAGCCAAGCCAAAGCGTAAACCACTTTTTGAATGATACCCAAATAAAACAGTAGACTGGTTAAAGCGGAGAAGAAAATTACCGTTGGAAGGACCTGAAACGCAAAGATAAACCCATAGGTATCTACGTTGAGAAAGCCTGAGAATAGGAATTCAGTTCCTGCTTTAGTGAAGTCCAGGACTTTCACGAATATTTTACCAATGAATTCGAACCCTATTCTTACGAAACCAATCTTCAGAATGGCAAAAGCCAGAAGTAGTTGAATTACTAGTCCAATTCCAACGACCCTCCATGATATTGCTTTTCGGTTCGTACTGAATAGCCAACATATCAAAACGAGAACAGCCATTCCTAAAGCCCCTCTGAGAATGCTAACCAAAAGGTTACCTTCATTTTCGTCATTTACTTTAAGAAGAGAGGTATTGTTTTTAGTACTACCATTTTCAATTAATTCCTTCTGAATCAGATCAATTTCAGTTGAATCCAAAGTGGAAGGACTTAGAGCGGAATCCCCTTGAAAAGATAAATTATGAGCCTCAAACCCGTAACAACTAACTGATATAGTGTTTGCCAGTACATAAAATACCAGGGTTGCTAAAAAAACTCTTCGCATAAATCAGTGATATGAAACGCTGAATATAAAGAGAATTAATCAAAAGAATTCTTGGTGTGTTATCCTTAATTCTCTAATAAATGGCTGATTGGTCGAGTTGCTATTCTCTTCAGAAAATTAAGTGCAACCTCTGGTTACGAGATCGCACTTAACTAGATTTCAGGAAGCGTAGTCGTAGTTAGGTTTCGGAGCACCCGACATAATTTCGTCATTGGCGAACTCTTTGAATTTCTCGAAGTTCTCTACAAATTTTACAGCCAGATCATTGGCCTTTTTGTAGAAAGCTTCATCATCTTCCCAGGTTTCTCTGGGACTCAGAATTTTCGAAGGTACATCAGGGCAAGTCATAGGAATTTTCGCTCCAAATATGGAGTGTGTTCTGTACCCTACATTCTCTAAAGTTCCATTCAAAGCTGCAGAAATCATAGAACGCGTATATTTTAATTTGATGCGGCTCCCTACTCCATAAGGGCCACCGGTCCAACCGGTATTTATCAACCAAACGTTAGTTTCATACTCTTCCATTTTCTTTCCGAGTAATTCAGCATATTTAGTTGGATGAAGCGGTAAGAATGGTGATCCAAAGCAAGCGGAGAAAGCTGTTTGTGGTTCTGTTACTCCTGTTTCTGTACCAGCTACTTTGGCCGTATAACCAGAAATGAAATGGTACATCGCCTGGCCTTTCGTAAGTCTTAAGATAGGAGGGATAACTCCAAAGGCATCACAGGTTAAGAAAAAGATATTTTTTGGGATACCACCTACGGATGGTTCGATAGCGTTTGATATATGATACAAGGGATAAGACGCCCTGGTATTTTCAGTAACCTCTGTGTTTGCGTAATCAACGGTTCGGGTACCAGGTTCAAAGCGAGTATTCTCTACAATCGATCCAAATTTGATAGCGTCAAAAATTTCCGGTTCGGATTCTCTGGTCAAGTCAATGACTTTAGCATAACATCCACCTTCAAAATTGAATACGTTGGTATCTGTCCAGGCATGCTCGTCATCACCAATTAGGCCTCTATCTGGATCTGCGGATAATGTGGTTTTTCCTGTTCCTGAAAGTCCGAAAAATATAGCCGTATCGTGCTTTTCTGTTCCAATATTAGCCGAACAATGCATGGGTAATATATTATGTTCGGTAGGCAACATATAATTGAGTACTGAGAAAATTCCCTTTTTCATTTCTCCGGCATAAGCCGTTCCACCTATCAGAATAATTCTCTTGGTGAAGTTGATGATCGCAAAGTTTTCTTGTCTAACACCATCTGCTTCAGGATCAGCCTGAAATCCCGGAGCACAAATTATAGTGAAATTGGGCTGAAAAGACTTGAGTTTATATTCTTCGGGTCTTAAAAACATGTTGAAGCAAAAGAGATTATGCCAGGCTAAAGTATTTACAACCCTTAGCCGTAATCGATAAGTCTTATCGGCTCCAGCGTAGGCGTCCCGCACGTAAACTTTACGTTCTTCAAGGTATCCAAGCATTTTCAAATAAAGTCTGTCGAAGTTTTCAGGAGATATGGGTTTATTAATATTCCCCCACCAAACTGTATCTTTGGTAGAGTCATCTTCTACTATAAAACGATCCTGAGGTGATCTTCCTGTAAATTTGCCCGTGTCACAAGTTAAAGCTCCTGAATCGGCCAGGTGACCTTCACCATTTACGATTGACTCTTCTATGAGTTCAGCCGAGCTCAGATTCCAGTGTGCTTCTTTTACTTTCACACCAATATCATGAAGTCCTGCCTTCTCTGACTTTAGTCCAAATTCTTGCATAATCCTATATTAAAGCTAATTTTCAAACGTTTGCGTAAATCTATTAAAATGTGAGTATTTGCCCACCTTTTATGTGTATCCTTTCTCCTTTATTGAAGTGAACAACACTTACACAATTAACAAATGAATTTTGATAGATTATAATGAAAATCGCCAAAGTAGAAGATAATTTGGTTTGATATAACACAAGTTGTAGTTTTAACGGTTTTAAATTTAAATCACAAAACTTTAAGTATGTCTCAAGTGACAATAAGTGATCCCTCTCACGCTATGAATCAAAAGCGTATGCTAGGGCATCCGATCGGTCTTTATATTTTGTTTTTTACCGAGTTGTGGGAAAGGTTCAGTTATTATGGTATGAGGGCCATTCTGGTTCTATTTATTGTTGATAATGTAGCTTCTGGTGGTCTTGGATGGACAAATGCCGCTGCTCTTTCTCTTTACGGGACTTACACTATGTCCGTTTATTTAGCATCTATACCGGGAGGAATTCTGGCTGATCGTCTTTTAGGACAGAAGAAAACAGTAATGTTGGGAGGTATCCTTTTATGTATCGGACACTTAATACTGGCTATTCCAACCTTATGGGCTTTCTATGCCGGCCTAGGTTTTATTGTTGCTGGAGTTGGTGGTTTAAAAGCTAACATTTCAACAATGGTGGGAGGCCTCTATAAGCAAGGTGACCCTGATAGGGACAGAGGTTTTACTGTCTTTTATATAGGAATTAATATAGGAGCTTTTCTTGCCGGAATTATAGTTGCTTCTGTGGCAAAAATTTATGGATGGCATTATGGCTTTGGGCTTGCTGGGCTGGGTATGATCGTTGGTCAAATTGTGTTTGTCTACGGACAAAAATATCTTGTAGGGGTTGGTGATTACATCAAAGCAGAACTCGCAAGTGATGGAAAACATGAAAAACCTCTAACTAAAATTGAAAAAGAACGAATTTTTGTTCTTTTGATCTCATTTCTAATTGTGATCGTTTTCTGGGGTTCTTTTGAGCAAGCAGGAGGGCTCATGAACTTATATGCCCAGCAGAAAACGGATCGATTTATAGATCTTTTTAACTTCGAAATCCCTGCTGGTTGGTTTCAGTCAGTGAATTCATTCTTCATAATAACCTTAGGAACAGCTATAGCTTCATTTTGGGTACTGATGAGAATCAGGGAAAAAGAAGATTCTTCAATCTTTAAAATGGCTCTTGGTACTATTATCATGGCATTTGGATTTCTGTTTATGGTTTTTGCTTCATTGGAGGCTGGTGCTGTACCATTCGGTAAGGCAGGTATGATATGGCTTATTCTGGCATATTTATTTCATACTATTGGAGAGCTATGTTTATCACCAGTCTCTCTTTCATTCATAACAAAGCTTGCACCCGTAAAATACGCTTCTATAATGATGGGTATTTACTTTGCAGCTACTGGGCTTGGTAATAAGGTTGCAGGTATAATTGGTGAAGCTTCGCAGTCTGAGCCGGTGGAAGTAGCTTTCAATTCAAACTCCAATTTGCCCACGTACGTTCTGGATAGCATTAAGAATGAATCTCCAGTTGTGTTTCAAACCGTTCTCACCCCAAATTCTACCAATTTTGAATTATTGGATTACGAAACAAAGGCCCCTATAAGTCAATACTTTAATATTTCAGAAGAGGAACGAGTAGAAATTATTAAAGTATTAACTGAAAACAATGTAACTAGCGAAAGTCCTTTTCATGCATTGATTAGTATGGATATACCAAGTGATCTTTCTGAAAACCTGACTAAGGAAGATTATAAAGGCTCTCTAGTAATAGATGAAATACAGAATGAGAGAGAATACAATACTTTTTTAGCGATAATGATATTTGCAACTTTGTTCGGAGCTATTCTAATCTTATTTCTGAGACCGCTTAAAAAATTGACTCATGGTGCTGAAGCTATGCACCCGGAAGATGAGTCAGAGCATAGGGCAGTTGACGAAGGGTACTCCAGGAGAGACGAAGTAGTGGTATAACCATTTTCCAGAAAGATAATTTTAAGTAGGCTGTCTCAAAAGCCCTCTGAACGTTAGATTCTGATCCCGAAACCTCGGGACAGAATGACGACTGGTGGCGGCTTTTGAGACAGCCTCTTTTTGGTTTAATTTGATTGGTATTAAATCATTCAAATGTTTGATTTCAAAATATCATGATTAAACCAACCTCATAGTATTAATAATATCTTCGAAAAATGATACTTGCCATTGATATCGGTAATTCTGACATCGTTTTTGGTTTCTTTAAAAACGATGAAGAACATCTTTATACGTATAGAACTCCTACTTCAGAGGAGAAAAGCTCGAATAATTACAGTCTGGAGCTTGCGACCTTTCTCATGGAAAAAGGTATCACCTCAAATGATATAGAAGGTGCATGTATTAGCAGTGTGGTGCCTATCATGACCCATAAAATACTTGAGCTATGTCGTGATCTTAAGATTAATTCTGTGGTAGAGATCAATTCCGATACTTACGAAAAACTTCCCATAAAAGTCACCAATAAACATGAGATAGGAACGGACTTAGTGTGTAATGCAACAAGGGCATTCATCAAAATGAAAAAGCCGTGTATTATAGTTGATTTCGGGACAGCCTTAACCTTCAGTATTATCGGACGAGATGGTGAGATGCTGGGAGTAGCGATTGCACCAGGTGTTAAAACAGCCTTCGAGTCACTTTTTCTGAATACAGCTAAACTTCCTGAGGTTCCATTTGATATTCCATCATCTGTATTTGGTACAGACACATCAAAAGCGATACAAGCCGGAGTATTTTATGGTTATGAGGGCATGGTAAAAGGAATCATTGATCAAATAAAGAAAGAGCACCCTCTAGATTACCGGATTATAGGAACAGGGGGCTTGGTTTATAAAATGAATGGGCTATCTACAATATTCACGGAGATTGATCAATTACTTACTTTAAGGGGTATTGTGAATATATATAGTTTGGTGAAAGGGATGTAATTCTAAGCTTCTTACGAAATAGTTATCGAGGCTTTTCCAGGACTATGAATTTGACAAAAGCCCTTTCTTAATATTTGATCCAAAACAATAGTTATCTAGTTAGTCTAAATTTCTTTAAAACTCTCTTAAGCGATCACATTATTAATTGTCGTTTCTATTTGATCTGTTTTATCAGTAATTACTTCAGCTGAAGATTTCTTTTTTCCTCCTTAAATACGATTCGGCAGTTTTTAGAATATTTCTGTTTGTACGTACTCCCCGAATGACCATGCTTACATATTGTCGGGTGACATGTTGTTGCTCATTCTCAAAACCTTTGTTGTAGTAATCTGCAATCCTTTTATAGTCCCCATGTTCAATGAAATTTTTTAAATCTTCTGAAATACCCATATTTGTTAACAATTAGAAACAGTGATTAGATTATTTTCTAATAATAAAGGAATAATTTCTATTGATGAATAAAAAAGTAGAAAATTTTCATGAAGCTTTTGATGTTTTTTTAAAGGCAATTAATCATAGTGCTGCTTCCTTTGAGAAGGAAATGGGCTTCTCCAATGGTTCTATATCTAAGGCTATAAAAGGCAAAAAATCAATTACTAGTGATCGATTAGAGAAAATTTTCTCAGTTTATAAAAATCTTAACCCCGATTTTTTATGGATGAGGACTGATAATATAAAGATAGACCCCAATTGCGGGTTCAAAGAGGAGCCTAAAAGAATTAGTGTCAAAGCCTATCCGATCTCTGAGTTCGATCTAAACCATATTAACGAAGAAATTGAAACCTATCATAAAAACCCTCACGATCTACTAGAAATGATCCGAAAGGAAGTCTCTGATGAATATCATAATGATATTGAGTTTTTAAAACGGTATTTATTTGAGCAGGAAAGGATCAAAGGTTATCTAAAAGATCGTATTGTTCAGCTTTATGAAGAGTTGGAAAAGCTGAAATAGTTAACTCTTTGTACAGATATCGCTTCCGTAATCGAGTGAAGAATTCTAAAAAGTATATTTCTTTAGTGCTAGTTTTGTCACAATCGTAATAAGTATATAGAAGGTGCAGAGTCTAACAGCATTTAGAAAAGAGCTTCATCAAAATCCGGAATTATCCGGCAAGGAATTTGAAACCCAAAAATGCATAATAGAATTTCTGAGTAATTTTCACCCTAATCGTCTTGATAAAATTGCTAAAACAGGCGTGATGGCTATTTATGAAGGCGAAGAAGAAGGTAAATGTATTCTGGTTAGAGGAGACATCGACGCTCTTCCCATTCAGGAAATCAACGAATTCGATCATAAGTCAAAAAAGACCAATGTTTCACATAAATGTGGTCACGATGGTCATACAACCATCTTGTGTGGTGTAGCACAGTTGTTGAATGAGCAAGGCTTAAAAAGAGGTAAGGTCGTACTTGTTTTTCAGCCAGCCGAAGAAAATGGAGAAGGTGCCAAGGCAGTAATAGACGATCCACTTTTTAAAGACATTAAACCTGATTTTGTATTTGCCTTGCATAATTTACCGTCCTATCCCTTAAACCAGATTGTGTATCGTAATGGATCGTTCAATGCTTCTGTGAAAAGTATTATTATAAAGCTTCATGGAAAAACAGCGCACGCTGCTGAGCCGGAAATGGGTACTAACCCGGCTAACGCTATTTCAGAACTAATTCAAGCTTTAAAAGAATTTGTAAATCCCGAACTCGAGGATAAAAACTTTGCACTACTTACACCCATTAGAATCGACATGGGAGAGTTAGCTTATGGCGTTTCAGCTGGTTACGGTGAGCTCCACTATACCTTGAGAACATGGGGTAACAATACTATGGAAGTGCTTCAAAAACGAGTCGAAGCATCTGTCAAAAATACCGCAGAACACTTTAGCCTCAAAGTAGAAATCAGCTGGCTTCAGGAGTTTTATGCTAATCAGAATGATCAAGAAGTTGTTGATTTAATTATTGAGGCTGCCCGTTTAAACAATCTGGAATTTCATGAAAGGGAAGTACCTTTCAAATGGGGAGAGGATTTTGGATTATTTACAGATCGGTATAAAGGAGCTATGTTCGGGATTGGTTCAGGTGAAGATTGCCCCGCTTTACATAACCCAGATTATGATTTTCCCGATGCAATCATAGAAAGTGGTGTGAAAATGTTTCGGACTTTGATCGAGCTTGCTCAGGAAAAGTAGTAAATGATGGAAGAGCGTAAAGCGGTCAAAGTAGCTGTTCTTGAACTCACAAAATCGAGATACCCTAAAAGTTGTTGCCCTTCCGAAATAGCCAGAACTTTATTCGGAGAAGCATGGAGAATGAAAATGGATCTCGTAACATCCGTTGCAGTTTCCTTATTAAGAAAGGGCGATATCCTGATCACCCAAAAAGAAAAACCCCTAATCCCGATCAGGAAATTAAGGGCCCAATCCGATTAAAGGCTAATCACTAAGCCTAGCCTTTTTCCTTTCGATATTTCTCTTTTACATATTCAGGAAAGTACTTAAAAAATTTCTTCACTTTTGGTTTAGCAACTGATAATATATAGCCCTGATAAGGGTTCAATTCGTAGTAATCTTGATGATATTCCTCTGCTTCATAGAAAGAATCTAATTTACTCACTTTGGTAACGATGGCCTTTTCGTAAGTATTGGAATTCTGTAGCTTATTAATGTGGCTCTGTACTATCTCTTTTTCTTTATCTGTTCTGTAAAAAACTTCTGAACGATATTGCTCACCAACATCTGGCCCTTGGCGGTTCAGTTGTGTTGGATCATGCGTAGCAAAGAATATTTTAACAAGCTCTTTGTAGCTAATTACGCCAGGGTCGTAATAGATCTGAACGCATTCAGCATGATTGGTTAATCCATAACTTACTTTCCTGTAATCTGCATTTTCTGCTGTTCCTCCTGAATAACCTGAAACTACATTAACAACGCCTTCTACACGTTCAAACACAGCCTCTGTACACCAAAAACAGCCTCCTGCAAAAGTTGCTGTATCAATGGCTCCGGTATATTCCACCTCTCTTACAATATCTTCTTTTGTATAGTTTGATTTATTCGAGCTTGATGAATTCCCACAAGAAGCGGTCAATACAAATAGCCCTAAGACGATAGCGATAAGATTCTTTTTCATTTCATGATTTTTATATCACGGAAGATCATCAAAAAATGCTCCTTTCTAAAAACGAATCTAATAATATGTCGTTCTTATTACTATTTCACAGTATGCCAAGACTACTTTTTGTTGTAATTCTGTTCATAAATCCTCTATTAAGTGCAAATGCTCAAGATGAGCAGTTGATCAGGAGTATCTATTTTGGAGGCGGCAGCTGGTCTATTGATGAGTACCAGCTAAACGAATTATATGAGTTTGTTGATTCTATTCCCGATTTGGATCAATACGAGATCATTATTCATAGTCATACCGATAACATAGGTGGAAAAGAGTACAATCAGTGGTTATCTAAAATGAGAAGCACATCCGTATATGATCGGTTGATTATGCATGAAGTACCTTCCGAAATGATGCATATTAAAGATTTAGGACAATTTAATCCGAGCTATAACAACAACTCTTTCATGGGAAGACTAAGGAATAGGAGAGTGGATATCATTTTTCAGCCTATCGTATTTTAACGATTCGTTCTTGCCAGTATGTTATCTTTTTGGCGTGATATTGCTTTAGCTCTGACTTCCTCGTAAATATCGATATAGAGGTTTTTAATACGCTGGAAAACTTTTTTATCTAACCTATAGAGGTCGCAATAGGTCTGTGCTTTTATAGAAGCTGTTCTTGCTTCTTCTTCAAATAACGCTATTTCACCAAAGTGATCTCCTACACTAAATTCAGCAAAAGTATTTTCTTCTGAATTGTCCAAGGCACTCAATTCACCAGATATGACAAAATACATAGCATCTCCTTCATCACCAGAGCGGAACAGGTAATCACCGGGTGTGAGGACTACCGTAGTTAGCATTTTTGCAATCTCATCGAGAAAACCTTCTTCTGCATTTCTAAATAGAGAGATCTTTCTAATGATCTCTTTTTTCAGATGAATAGAAACCTCACCTTTAAGCGACTCAGGCAAACCCGTTAATAAGCTGGATTCATCATAGCCAAGTCGTTCCCTCCATTGGTAAGTATAGAAATACTGAAGTTTTCGCTGAAGGCTTTTTGGTAAGCCCCTGTACTTTAATAATGTATTGAGCTTTTCAATATTTTCGATGTAAGAGAGTGTAGCTGGGTCTCTTCTTTTTAGGTAGAAAGTAACGTTTCCAATAATGTAACCAAACGCACCTATCCCAAGAATTTGCATCATAATCGTATACAGATACTCCGAATTAGTGTGGGGAGTTATATCGCCATAACCAACGGTAGTTAAGGTAGTCACTACCCAATAAAGTGCCCTTATATAATTCGATTTCAGATCTATTGTGGAATCGATTCCATGTATGTACATCCAGCCGCAACTGAGCCAATGGGCAAGGAGTGACATCCAAAAAACAAAGTTCATTATTTTCAAATGCACATTGTATCGAATCTGCTTGCGACTGAGCATCGTCATATGATGTGAGATCTTCACGAGTTTGATGAGACGAATTACCGATAAGATCATGCTCCCTGTAAGGGAATAAAAAGGAATGGCTGCTACGAAATCAATAGCTAACCACTTCTTGAAATAGCTCTCCGGACGGATTTCTTCAGGAAGTAGAAATTCGGATTTATTACTGTGGATGTGATAGATATTTATTGGAATATCAAGAATAAGGATTGCGTTGATGACCCATTGATAAGTTGGAAAAATGAACTCCTGTTCAATAGACCATACTAAGGAGAGCGGAAATGACATAGCCAAGAGACCGGTTGCTATGGCAACGATAAAAGACCATACATTGAAAAAATCTAGTTTCAAGCTCAAAACGGACTTAATATAGTATTTAATGGATAAATCAAGGAATTAGACCGTAGAGATACGCTATTTAAGTTCATTACACATAAGACAACAGAAGTGGTTTTTAAGATGTTTTTTCGTAAACTCACTGCATAATTTCTGATCATATGGAGAATATCGAATGGCACAAAGTGTTAGAGTCTGCCGAAGAACTTCCCGATGGAAGGGTAATGACCGTAACCGCAGGGCACAAAAGCTACTGCATCACACATCATGAAGGCAAACTCGGTTGTCTCGATAATAGATGTCCCCACCAGGGAGGTCCTCTCGGTGAAGGTTCTATAGAAAATGGACTTCTCAGATGTCCTTGGCATGGTTGGGATTACGATCCGCTTAGTGGCAAAGCCCCGGGCTTCGACGATGGAGTGGAAACTTTTCCGATTGAAATTCGCGATGATGGTGTTTACATAGGAATAGAACAAGAACCACCGGCACCTCGAACCGTTTCCGATGTTATGATGGAAACCATGGTTGAATGTGGTGTAGATACGGTTTTTGGAATGGTAGGCCACTCAAATCTCGGAGTCGCCGATGCCATGCGAAAACTGGAAAAGAAAGGAAAACTTAAATATATAGGAATAAGGCATGAAGGAGCTGCTTCTTTTGCCGCTTCTGCGTATGGAAAACTTACTGGAAAACCGGCTGCTTGCTTTGCAATAGCAGGTCCTGGAGCTACTAATATGTATACCGGTATGTGGGATGCTAAGAACGATCGTGCGCCGATTTTAGCACTTTCAGGTCAGGTCGAAAATCAGGTAGTAGGAACCGGGGCATTTCAGGAAGTCGATCTGGTCTCTGCTTTCGTTTCAGTAGCTGATTTCAACCATCGGGTACAAATTGATAGTAAGCATGCTGAGCTGATGCTTTTATCCATTAAAAAAGCCATCATTAACCGGGATGTTTCTCATCTGACTTTTCCAGATGATGTCCAAATACATGAGATAGAGCAGACCAAGCAATCTAAAAACCTAGATAAGAGAATAGCGGATTATAAAATTATACCTCCTGCAGAAGTAACAAATGCTGCTGTTGAAAAACTAAAAGAAGCGAAAAGACCTACAATTATAGTTGGACATGGGGCACGCTTTGAAATGGATTCAATTACGGAGTTCGCTGAAAAGCTAAATGCGCCTATTCTCACAACATTTAAGGGCAAAGGGTTGATTTCTGATACTCACCCTTTAGGTTGCGGAGTTTTAGGACGTAGTGGCACGCCAATAGCTTCCTGGTTTATGAATGAAGCGGATCTCTTGATCGTATTCGGAGCTTCTTTTTCAAACCATACCGGAATAACGCCGAAAATACCAACCATTCAGATTGATTATGATAGAAATGCCCTTTCAAAATTCCATCCAATTGATTTTCCGATTTGGGGTGAACTAGGTGAAACGGCTAAAATTTTTGTTGAAAAGCTGAAAGGTGCTAGCCTTAATGCCATAGATCAAAAAGAGGAGGTTGCAAAGCGCTGGAAAATATGGAGAGACGAAAAAGAACGCAGGCTGTTAGATGATAAGGGCAAGGGTGTTAGTTCTGCTGCTGTTTTCGATGCAATGAATAAAATCGTTCCTGATCACGCTGCTATGGCAGTAGATGTAGGAAACAACACTTATTCTTTTGGCCGATATTTTGAATGCTCAAAACAGTCGATTGTTATGTCAGGATATCTCGGATCAATCGGTTTTGGTTACCCTGCTGCAATGGGGCTTTGGACGGCGGTCGGCGATAGCAGACCTGTGGTAGCCATAACAGGCGATGGTGGATTTGGGCAATATATGACTGAAGTGACTACGGCCGTCAAGTATAAAATGCCTATCAAGCATATTCTTTTGAATAATTCTGAATTAGGGAAGATCTCCAAAGAACAGCGGGTAGCAGAACTAGATGTCTGGCAAACTTCCCTTCAAAATCCTAATTTCGCTGAGTTTGCTCAAAGTTGTGGAGCTTTTGGTATCCGGGTTACTGATCGATCAGAACTTGAAGGTGCTATGAAGCAAGCCTTTGAACATGATGGCCCGGCCATGGTAGAAGTTATGGCTGATCCTTTATTGATATAGAAATAAAACGTATGCAAAATCCTATAAAAGTAGCAGAGCTTAATGCCCTGGAAGAAAAAGTGCCGTCACACGCTAAAGTGCTTCATACCGATCTGGTCTTAATAAGATATGGTGATAAAGTGTCTGTACTATATGGAAGGTGTTTGCATAGGGGTGCCCTCTTAAGCGATGGTCACGTCGATGGCGAAAACCTGATTTGCGGGCTTCATAATTGGGACTACCGGTACGATACGGGGGTCAGTTCCTACAATCCGGAAGAATATCTTCAGAAGTTTGAGGAAGAAATTAAGGATGGAAGTATATTTATTGACGAGGAAGAAATCAGGGAGTTTGAAGAAGTCCACCCATCTCCGTTCAATCCTGACGAGTATCTGGGAGATTATATTGATACACACCCTGAAGACACTGAACCCCATACCAGATATATTCAGGAATTAGCTAAGAATGGACTTTCCAAAGTAGGGCATCACGGTCCTACGGAAGCAATGGGCGTAGACCGGAATGAGCTTCCTAAATGGGATAACATCCAGGTGTTGCCTGCTCAGTTATTCCGAAAACCTTTGCTAGATGATGAGTCCGTTACTACGAAAGTGGTGATCGGGCCAAAAGCTAAAAAACCATTAGAGCTTGATATTCCTTTGTTTGTTTCCGATATGTCTTTCGGTGCACTTTCAAAAGAAGCGAAGATTGCCCTTTCTAAAGGTGCTGAATTGGCCGGAACAGGTATATGCTCAGGAGAAGGAGGGATGTTACCCGATGAGCAGGCTAATAATTCAAGATATTTTTATGAGCTTGCTTCTGCTCAATTCGGATTCAGTTGGGATAAACTGAAAGATGTTCAGGCATTTCATTTCAAAGGTGGACAAGGGGCTAAAACAGGTACTGGAGGTCACCTTCCCGGCGAGAAAGTGGTAGGTGAAATAGCAGAAGTGAGAGGGCTTGAGGCGGGAACGGCAGCAATAAGCCCTGCCACGTTTAAAGACTTACGAACCGTAGAACACTTTCAGGCTTTTTCAGATACCGTGAGAGATGAATCAGGAGGTGTTCCAGTTGGTTTCAAAATAGCGGCTAGTCATATCGAGAAAGATATTGACTTTGCATTGGAGGCAGGGGCCGATTACATCATTCTGGATGGGAGAGGCGGAGGAACAGGAGCTGCGCCCACCATTCTGAGAGACCATATCAACATTCCGACGATTCCAGCTTTGGCCAGAGCCAGAAAGCATCTCGACGTTTCCGGTGTTAAAGATGTTTCTTTGATCATCACTGGTGGCTTAAGGACTCCTGCTGATTTTACCAAAGCCTTGGCTATGGGTGCCGATGCTGTAGCGATTTCAAACTCTGCGATACAGGCAATCGGTTGTTTGGGTATGAGAGCTTGTAATACAAATAATTGTCCGGTTGGTATTGCAACCCAAAAAGATCATTTGAGAGCAAGGCTGGTCATTGAAAAATCAGCTCAAAGGTTAAAGAATTTTTTCGAGGCCAGTACAGAACTTATGAAAGTACTAGCCAGAGCTTGTGGGCATGATGACCTAAATCAATTTAACCGGGATGACCTGACTACGATGAGCTATGAAATGCATCGACTAACTGGAATAAGGTATTCTGGGGTTGGGATTTAGCCTTGGCCCATTTTTATGCTAATTAGTATTTGATTTTCCCTTTAAAGCTATTTTCATTGTCCACCAATAAAAATTTGAACCATTAAATCTGTAAAATAAACTTCTATATTGTTTCATAGCTAACAAATCTCACTGTCCTAAATAGCCCCACTCCATAGTTCCAAATAATGACCACTTGATTCGTTTGGATATTTCTTGTTGTTCAGCTCTTGAAACGCCTAGGTTTAATAAAGTCTGTTGATTCTTATTGATTTCAGTTTCTGTAGGTTCTATATCTAGAAATTGCTTACAGAGTAATTCCCAAATATCCGTTTTAGTTGATTGGATGATTTCATTTTCATTTGCAAAATTCTTTATGTTGGATTCATCATCATGATTGAAGAAAATGATTTCTCCATTGTCAATCTCCATAGAACACGGATAAGTGCTAAAGTCCACTTCTTTTATTCTATCAACCGTAAGTACTTTGTTCTCTCTTAAGGAACTGAAATAGAATTCGTAGAAATCGAATGTTATTCGATCTTCTTGGATTATATACTTACTGTATTTCATTTTTAATTAATACAACGAGTAACTATCGACTACCTATGATTAATACATTTGTTTCTATAATCAAAAGACAATAAAAGTGATTATAGCTTAAACCTACATCTATTAATACACCCGAATCGTCGATTTTCTCCTCTAAAAGATCAATAGATACGATATTCGTTACAAAATTTGACATTATTTTAATCGTCTTGTGAACATTTGAGCGATTAATACGTCTACCTTTGAAGCTTCTTTATTGATATAAATGACACAACGTCTATTTTTTAGCCTGACCATCATAATTTTCTCTTTTTCGGCTTTCGCGCAGGAAAAATATACCATCAATGGCTATTTGAAAGATGCCAAAAACGGTGAAAACCTCATCGGGGCTACAGTTTATGTCAAGGAAGTAGAAAGTGGTACAGCAACTAACTTTTATGGATTTTATTCAATCACCTTGCCCGCTGGAGATTACACTTTGGCTTTTCGTTCATTAGGTTATTCCGTAGTGGATCGTAGCATCCAGCTTGATCAGAATTTAAGAATAGATATAGAGTTGCAATCTGAAGGCATTGAGTTAGAGGAAGTGGTGATCACAGATCGACCTGAAGATGAAAACATAGTAGATATAGAAATGAGTGTGGAGAAATTGGATATTTCTACCATTCAAAAGCTGCCTCCATTTCTCGGCGAAACGGATGTGATCAAAAGCATTCAGTTATTACCCGGAGTTAGTACCGTAGGCGAAGGGGCATCAGGCTTTAATGTAAGAGGTGGAAGTGTTGGACAAAACCTCATTTTATTGGACGAAGCTCCGATTTATAATTCCTCACATTTGTTCGGATTCTTTTCCGTATTCAACCCCGATGTTGTTCAAGACGTGAAACTTTATAAAGGTGGCGTTCCTGCGAAGTATGGAGGTCGGATTTCTTCAGTTTTAGATGTTCGGATGAAAGAAGGAAACAAAAAGAAAGTAGGCGTAAATGGTGGAATAGGAACTGTTTTTAGTCGCCTAACGGTGGAAGGACCCATTCAGAAGGATAAAACTTCTTTCGTTATCGCAGCCAGAAGATCTTATGCTGATGTTTTTGCCAGGTTGTTCACAGATATTTTAGACGATGGGGCTGCCTTGAACTTTTACGATATTAACTTAAAAGTGAATAGTACCATCAATAAAAGAAACAGAATATTCTTATCGGGATATTTTGGAAGGGATGTATTTCGACAGGATTCCAGGCAGGGATTTAACTGGGGCAATCAATCCGGGACCTTCCGATGGAATCATCTTTTCAATGATCGCTGGTTTTCTAATTTCTCCGTGATTTATGCTCAATACGATTATGGCTTGGCTTTCGGCGAAAGTGACTTCGACAGCTTTGACTGGGACTCTGAGATAGAAACCTGGACGTTTAAACCTGAGTTTACCTACTTCGCAAATACTAATAATGAGTTAACGATAGGTGGAGAGGTAACAAACTACACTTTTGAGCCAGCTAACGCTGTGGCTATTAGCAGTGGAGAAGTATCTGATATCTCCGTACCGACTAAAAGAGCTATTGAATCAGCTGTTTACATTGAGAACGAACAGAAAATATCAGATAAATTAACCTTGAAGTATGGCTTAAGAGTTTCTAACTTTCTTTATCTGGGAGAAACCACTGTTTTCGAGTTTGAAGAGAATCGAGTGCCGGGAGAGCGAAGGGAACTGGTTTCGGAAAGGCAGGCTGATGATTGGGAAGTTATCGAAAGCTATACGGAACCAGAGCCAAGAATTGCCTTAAACTATCGGTTAAATAACAGAAGTTCTATAAAAGCAAGCTATAACCGAACGGCGCAATACATTCATTTAGTCTCCAATACGGTAGCTGCCACCCCCATTGATGTGTGGACACCGAGCAGTAATAACATACGGCCTCAAACAGGTCAGCAAGTAGCCCTGGGGTATTTTAGAAATTTTCAGGATAATGGCTTCGAAACTTCTGTCGAAGCTTACTATCGCCCAACAGATAATCAGGTTGAGTACGTTGATGGGGCTGACATTTTTATCAACGAGCGAATTGAAGGAGATCTTATACAAGGTAGAGGGAGGGCTTATGGATTGGAATTCTCGGTTAGGAAAAACATCGGTAGGTTAACAGGTTTTGGAAGTTATACTTTAAGCAGGTCTGAGCTTTTAGTAGATGGGATCAATAACAACGATTGGTATCCAACACGCTTTGACCAAACCCATAACCTTACGCTTTCTGCATTTTATGAATTGAATGAGCGCTTAACCTTAAGTAGTACGTTTACCTACATCACCGGAACACCTGCTACCTTCCCAAATGGCCGATTCGAGCAGCGATTAGTAGGAGATATTGCTATTCCTTATTTGGAGGATGACCAGAGAAATAATGTTCGAATTCAAGACTATAATCGACTTGATCTTTCATTAACTATAGATGGAAAGAAGTTCAAGAGGGGTGAGAAAAGAAAAAATGAAGATTATTGGGTGATATCTATTTACAATGTTTACGGAAGAAGAAATGCTTTCTCCCAATACTTCGGGCAGGACTTAGATGTTAGAGAAGTCGATGCAAACCAACTTAATGCTCAAACGTTCGCCAATCGCTTTTCCGTGATAGGAACAATTTTCCCTTCAGTTTCTTACAATTTTAAATTCTAAGAGGTATGAAAGATTTTTTAATAGCCTCCTTACTATTGATTTTAATCATTTCCGGGTCTTGCGATGATCGTATTGACGTAGATTTGCCTTTCTCAGAATCTGTTCTGGTCGTAGATGCCTGGATTGATAACTTACCTGGTGAGCAGCGTATTTTTCTAAGCCGTTCACGTCCTTTTTTCGATACTTTACTCCCTCAATTCGTGAATGGTGCCTCTGTTCAGGTTATTGATGATCAAGGTGATGTTTTTGATTTCGAAGAAAGAGATCCCGGAGAGTATGTCTGGACACCCCCAACACCTGAAGAAACTTTTGGAGAGATCGGTAGGGATTATACACTTAATGTGGAGATTAATGGCGATGAATTTCAGGCATTTTCTTCAATGAACGATGTCCCTGAAGTTGATAGCATAACCTTAAAATTGGAAATAGAAGAAGATTTCTTTCCTGATACGTCTTACTTCGCAGAATTTTTTGCCCGAGACCTACTGGGTTCTGGTGATAGTTACTGGATCAGAGCATTCAAGAACGGACAATACTTAAATAAACCTTCCGAGATCAACGTTGCATTCGATGCCGGGTTTAGCGAAGGAGGAAACATAGATGGGCTTATATTCATACCCCCGATCCGTGATGGAATAAATCCCGAAGAAGAAAACCCAGAAGATGACAATGAATTCCTTTCTCCATTTCAACCTGGAGATTCTGTTTTCGTAGAGTTGAGGTCCATTACCAACGAAGTATTCGATTTTTTAGTAGAAGTTAGAACGCAAACCGATCGACCAGGAGGGTTTTCTGAGATTTTTGCTGTCCCATTAGCGAATGTACCCTCCAATATAGTACCCCTTCAAAATCCGGATCAACAAGTTTTGGGAATGTTTAGCGTAATGGCAGTAAATGGTCTCGGGAATCGTTTCGGAGATGACGATATTCGTATTTCTGACTAACTTTTACTTCCTTGTTAGTCTATGTTTAGATGTTCCTTTTTGTTTTTTCTGATTTATCTATTGCCATTTTTCAGTAAGGCTCAGATTCAGAATGGAATGACGAACAGTAAGATCCAGAAAATTTGACTCAGTAATGCTTCCGAATTAAAGGGTCAGACAGGCTATTGGGAAGCTTATATTGCTAATCAAACTGTTTACATAGTTACAGATAGTGTGAATAACCGTATGCGTATAATAAGTCCTGTAGCCGAAACTAATGATATGAGTAAAGAACAGTTTGAAGTTCTTTTGGAAGCGAATTTTGATCGTGCGCTTGACGCTAAGTATAGTATATACGACAATATTGTATGGTCTGCATTTACACACCCACTTAAAGAACTAACGGAAGAGCAATTGGTAGATGCTTTGAGGCAAGTTGTTAACCTGGTGAATAACTTTGGCACAACCTTTACAAGTACTGATATGGTCTTCGGAGGCGATAACTAATTACGGCGTTTCTTTTTTGGTTTCAAGAATTTAGGTGCTTCCAATCTTCTCCCTATAAATAAACGTGCCGTATTAATGCTGTATTCTAAAAGTGGGTCCCTGCTAGCTACATCTCCTGTTGTTTCTGCTAAAATTGAAAAGCCTACAAAGTAGAGGTCGGAGTTATAACCTACCGCAAACCTTCCTGAAACATTTGGAGAGAATATGGTCTCCTTTAACTCTAAATCCCTCTCTAACGCATTTGATGCCCTGGTCTCCGTCCCAAAGCCTACAGCGACAAATGGAGTTATAAAAAACCGTTTTTTAATAACGAATGTATGGACGTAGCCAAAATTGAGGCCTGCATTAATGAATCGCGTTGTTGAAAAATCGATCACAGAATTAACCTGGGTTCGTATCTCTTCCGGGATGATAGATTCATCAGCTTCAAGCCGAAAAAAAAGGAAATAAGGACCCATAATAAAAGATCCAGCACTTCTTTTCTGGCGCTCGTTGTATAAAAATGAAGACCGAAGTGATAGGTGTTCATTATTGAATAAATAGAACGATTGAATCCCTATGGAAAAGGTTGAAATATCACTTCTAATGGGGAATGAGGGGTCAGGCTGAAAGTTTGGAATATATGTTTCCGGGTTTTCTACATAGTACCCCGAATACCTTTGATAATTGGCATCAATAATGAATTTTCTGAGGTACAGATTACCCTGCGCATCAAACCGACTTGTTTCTCCAAAAACATCATCATCGTCATTAATAAAGGGGAAATTTAAGGCTATGTCTAAGTTGGCCCATTTATAAGAAAATCCAAAACCGAGATTAAATCGGTCATTAGGTTCATAATTAATTCGATTATCGGTGAAGTCATCAAAGATGGATATTCGGTTACTTTTGACAACGCCATATAATTTAAGAGCCAGCTTATTATAATAGCTTACATAATAGTTAGTATCATAAGAATATTCCTTTTTCTTAGAAACAGTAGTGCTTACCTGCCCAAAGCAGCAAAAAGCACTAATTAAAAATAAGGAACATAGAAGGAAGTTTCTCATCAAAGAAGACGAATTTCTTCTGTTTTATAGAATTGCAAAATTAGCTAGATATAAGGGATAAAACTACTGAATTAACTTACTATTATTAAAACATGAAGAAATTAAATAACACACTTCTTGTTTTAATGCTGTTCCAATTCGCTTTGTTAGGTCAAGAGTTAGAACCAGATGCATTTGATTTTTGGGTAGGAGAGTGGGAAGCAAGCTGGGACGAAGGGGATGGTAAAAAAGGTTTTGGAACTAATAAAATTGAAAAGATCTTAGATGGAAAAGTAATACGTGAAAATTTTGAAATATCAGAGGGGAAGTCCAAAGGTTTCAAAGGAACAAGTATTAGTGTTTTTAATCCTCAAAAAAAAGAATGGCACCAGGCATGGGCCGATAATAATGGGGGATATTATGATTTTTATGGAATTGTTGAAAGTGATAAAAGAATATTTCAAACTCATGTTTTTGATTTGCCCGATGATGTGAAGTTTATTCAAAGAATGATTTTTTATAACATCACCAAAAACTCAATGACCTGGGATTGGGAATCTTCGAAAGATGGTGGAGATACTTGGAACCTCAATTGGAGAATTTACTACACCAAGTAGTACAGCAAAAACTTTTAAATAATTAACTTAAGCCTCGTAGGTTGAAAGATAGATTTTGTCAAGGGACAATTCTGCTTTGGCCTAATAGTGTGTTTAAAGTTATAAAGATGACCCAATCAGCTAAGGAATTAGAAAACAACATTAAGAACCCTAAGTCGGAAGAACATAAAATAGATAGTATAAATGAGTTAGCGTGGATGAAGAGGAGAAATGATATCGATAATTCATTTAAACTGGCGAAAGAGGCATATCAACTATCAGAAGAAATAGATTATAAAAAGGGTATTGCTTATAGTAAGTTTTGTTTGGCATTTCATGATTACACCAGCCAAGGAAATATCACCAGGTCGATCCAGACCTTTCTAGAAGTAATTGATATGTTCATTAAACTAGAAGATGATTATGGTAGAGGTATGGCGCATAGCCTGGTAAGCTTTGTTTATTGGACTACGGCTGATTATGAGAATGGATTTCACCATTTGCTGGAAGGAGAGGTCTATCAGGAAAAATCGGGCAACAAAGAAGGGATGGCTTGGGATAAATTCAACTTCGGGACTTACTATTCAGAACTTAATAATTTTGATGAAGCTTTACCATATTTTGAAGAAGCTCTTAACCTTTTTAGGGATATGGATGAAAGCTTTGGGCAGGCATCAACCATTAACGGGCTAGCTAACATATATAAGTCTAAAGAAGAGTATGGGATGGCCATTTCATATTGTGAAAAGAGTATTTCCCTTTCAGAAGAAAATGGATATTCCGACTCAAAAGCCTCAGCTTTAAGAATCCTTGGGGAGACTTACGAAAAGATGGAAGATTTTGACATTGCCATTGAAAAAATAGAGGAAAGCCTGGAGATATATCAGGAAATTGGCGATAAAACAGGTATAGTAGGTACTAAGTTAGATTTGGGAGTATTCTATTGCGACCTGGGAGACGGAGATGCCGCATTAAAATATCTGCAGGAAGTAGAAAAAGATGCTGATGAAGCCGAAGCCTATAGCAACCTTATTACGGCCAATGAGCACCTGGCTTCTATTTATGAAGCTAAAGGTGATAAAGCTACGGCATTAGAACACTTTAAGAAATACGTAAAGTATAAGGAAATGGTGATGGGTGACGCCAGTGCCAATCAGGTTCAGAAGATGCAAGCCATATTTAATGTGAAACAGGCACGCCAGGAAACCGAAATTCAACGCCTTATAAATGTTGAACTTGCAGATGCCAACGAACAAATAGAAAGTCAGAAGGAGAAAATAGTATCGAGCATTAAATATGCTAAAAGGATACAAGACTCTATGTTGAGCCCCATTTCAAATCTGAATAATTACCTGACTGATGCATTTGTGCTTTTTAGGCCAAGAGATATCGTAAGTGGAGATTTTTATTGGTTCAATAAGGTAGATGATAAGTTCGTTATTGCCGCCATAGATTGCACAGGTCATGGAGTGCCAGGAGCTTTTATGACCCTAATGGGAAATGGCTTGTTAAACAACATCATTCTTAAAGATAAGATCACCCAGCCTGATCAGGTACTTTATGAGCTTGATAAGAGGCTCTTAAAGAATTTGAAGAAGGATGGTGAAAGCCAGACGAACGATGGAATGGATATGACGGTCATAACCATACCGGAAGACAGAAAGAAAATAGAATTCGCTGGAGCTAAAAACCCACTGATCATTATTCGGGATGGAGAAATGATACAGATTAAGGGCTCTAAATTTCCAATCGGAAGTCAGCAATTTAAAGTTCCCAAAAAGTTCGAGTTACACAGTATAGAAGTACAGAAAGGTGATTTATTTTACACGTATTCAGATGGATATCCCGATCAGTTTGGCGGGGAAAACAATATGAAATATCTATCGAAACGATTCAAAAACTTTCTTCTTCAAATTAGTTCTAAAGCTATAGAAACTCAGAAAAGTGAATTGAAAGTAGAGTTGGATGCCTGGATTGGTGACGGGCAACAGACGGATGATATTATAGTGATTGGTTTTAAGCTGGATTAAGAATTATTTAATATTTATAAAGAAAGATGAAAGGCAAATTCGATGAACTTATCAATTCGGATACACCCGTGTTAATAGATTTTTATGCAGATTGGTGTGGTCCTTGCAAAATGCTTTCTCCTGTAGTCCAGGAAGTAGCCAAAGAACTTTCCGGAAAGATTAAAGTAGTCAAAATAGATGTCGATAAGAATCAAAACATATCAACTCGATATGGCATCCAAAGTATTCCAACGCTTATGATCTTCAAAAATGGGCAAGCAGTTTGGCGCCAGGCTGGTGTAGTTGGGAAACAGCAGATTTTAGATTCGGCAGTTCAGTTTGCTTAATCCATTGGTAATTGACTTACTGGTTTGTGATTTTTGAGTTTTTCTAAAGCTTCAATTATTTCTGAATCCCTTCTTTCTTTTTCGATATGAATAGGAGGAGCTATTCGGTCTCCACAGTTAGCTATGGAGCATCGTTCACAAGTGGTATTTACTTCCTTTACGGTAATCTCCTTATCAGTAAGAAATCTTATCTTCTTTTTTAATGGTTTATCTATAAAAACACCGATCGTTACGCTCATACTTTCCGAAGGGTTGGAAACATTGGGGAAAGCTATAGTAAGACAAAGGTATTCGTTAGGGGTATCATGGTATCTGCTTATTTGAGCCGCTGCAATCAATTCATTGGTTCCTTTTAACCTCCAATTACTTCTTAACTCTTTAATAAGACCAATAGATATCCATCTTCTACAATAATGTTCATTTAATGCATTTGCATGTGGATTATGTATTCCCGATAAGTGTAATTCCTTGGTTAGTACAAAGTCTGAGAAGTCATCAGTTCCCACAAACCTTAAGAAAAATAGGTTCTTTATACCGAAGTAAGTTGGCAATAAATTAGTAAGCCGTTGCATGAGCATTTCGGGAGTTGCTCTATATTTCTTTGTAAAAGAAAGCAGGGCTTTAGCATTCCATTTGGGAAGATTTGCGAATTTTCGCACATCACTTACGACTTCATGTTCTGGCATTAAAAGGGCTGCTGCAAAATAGGAAGCCTTATAGTTGTTAAGTATGTAATCGAATGGATAAGATTTTTGTGGTGGCGTTTCTTCCGGACGTTCTTTGAGTTTAAGTAATTGAAAACCTATTTCCCTGGAAATAAGAAAGCATTCCTGTGCTTCTGTGAGATTATTTCCAATCAACAAATTAGTGCCGGATAAGTAGGATCTCAAATTTTTCAAGGCACTAAAACCAGATAATCCTTCGAAATCCACTGAAATCCTAAAGTCATCTTCAAGAATGGATATTAAAACAGAGCGGGAAATCAGATTCTTTTGAAGCTTGGGATGAAGTTTGCGAAGGGCCTTGACTTCTTTCTCGATTTCAGGAAAATAATTATCGTGCATTTCCTGGTACGATCGGAGAGCAGCGTAGTAAAAATGTTCCCTATTAACTTCATAATTCCTGGATATAAGGGCAATAGAAGTGATGAAGGAATTTATTTTCTCAGGGGATACCGATACCAAGTCAATAAGCTTTTGAGGGTCTAAGCCGAATAACTCTAAAGGGAACTCCTTAAAAAAATCAGATCTCAAAAGGTCTACAACGGGCTGAATACGTTTGGAGACTTTTAAAGACACCAAATCATCATAACTGGTATCCAATGCTTCCGAGAGCTGCAGTATTTTATCACCTTTAGGATACTTTTTTCCTTTTTCAATCTCACTTAAATAAGAAATAGAAAGCCCGCTTTTATCCGCGACTTCTTGAAAAGAAAGTCTTTTTTCCAGCCTTAGATCTCTGATTTTAAGACCTAGAATATGTTTTAATGATATGATGTCTTTGGACATATCGAAATATAAATAAAAAAGAATGTAATTTTCTTTTAGCGAAATTTCGCTATTAGAGATAATTCCCTATATTTGATATATAATTTTAAAAATTGGTTCAATAATGAGTAATACAAGCATAATAGATTATCAGTGTCCAAGAACGATGGAAGTTAGTGGTGGACATAAGGAGGGCTTCGAGGCCATTCTGACACCTGAGGCTCTAGAATTCTTGAACCAGCTTCACGTTCGCTTTAATGTTCAGAGAAAAGAACTGCTGAAAAGAAGAGAAGAACGACAGAAGGAGATTGACAAAGGCCATATGCCGGATTTTCTACTTTCTACTAAATCCATTAGAGAAGGTGACTGGAGTATTGGTAGTATACCTGATGACTTACAAGATAGGAGAGTAGAGATTACTGGTCCTGTTGAGCGAAAAATGATTATTAATGCACTGAATTCAGGTGCTAAGGTCTTTATGGCTGATTTTGAGGACAGCAACACCCCAAGTTGGCAAAATGTAATTCAAGGCCAGATTAATTTGAAGGATGCTGTAAACGGTACTATAGAGTTTTATAATCCCTCTAAAGACAAAACTTATAAGCTTAACGAAGAAGTTGCCACTCTAATGGTTCGACCCAGAGGATGGCATCTCGAAGAAAAATACTTGTGCGTGAACGAACAGCCTATGAGCGGAAGTCTGGTTGATTTTGGGCTTTACTTCTTTCACAACTATAAATCACTCATTAAAAAAGGTTCTGCGCCGTATTTCTATTTACCCAAACTGGAAAGTCATTTAGAAGCAAGATTGTGGAACGATGTTTTCGTTTTCGCACAAGACTATTTTGGTGTAGATCGAGGAACCATTAAGGCTACCGTACTTGTAGAAACCATTCTAGCAAGCTTTGAGCTTCATGAGATACTTTTTGAGCTTAAGGAACATTCTGCCGGTTTGAATTGTGGACGTTGGGATTATATCTTTTCTTTTATCAAGAAATTTAAGAATCTGGAAGGTTTCATAATGCCAGATCGTTCTGAGATCAACATGTTGGTTCCTTTTATGAAAGCCTATACCGATGCAGTTATAAAAGTTTGTCACAAAAGGAAAGCCCATGCAATGGGGGGGATGGCTGCTCAAATTCCTATTAAAGAAAATCCGGAAGCCAATGAAAAAGCTCTGGAAAAGGTTAGGGCCGATAAATTAAATGAGGTTAAAAATGGACATGATGGAACCTGGGTGGCTCATCCGGGGCTCGTTCCTGTAGCTATGGATGCTTTTAATCAATACATGAAAACGCCCAATCAAATTGATAAGCAAAGAGATGATGTTGAAATCAAGAAGGAAGATCTGCTAGAGGTCCCAAAAGGGGATATTACGGAAGCTGGCTTAAGAACCAATATTAATGTTGGGATACTTTATATAGAAAGCTGGCTTCGTGGGAATGGAGCAGCGGCCTTATACCATCTTATGGAAGATGCCGCAACAGCAGAGATCTCCAGAACACAGGTTTGGCAGTGGCTCAAGTCAGCAGCTAAACTTTCAGACGGAAGAATAATCGATCTTGATCTTTATGAGCAAATAAAGTCTGAGGAGTTGATTAAGGCAAAAAAATATCTCGAAGAAACCGGAATGGCTAAAAACGAACTTGAATTGGCCACCGAGTTATTTGACAGACTAGTAAAAACAGATGAATTCACAGAATTTTTAACTATACCCGCTTACGAATTAATCCACTAATACTATGAAAAATACAGATAAAATCGAACAGCTTTACAATGATTGGATGACTAACCCCAGATGGGAAGGTGTAAAACGACCTTACATCCCGGAAGATGTTTTAAAGCTAAGAGGCAGCGTTCAAATTGAATATAGCCTGGCTAGAATGGGCGCTGAAAAGCTCTGGACTAAATTAAACAGTCAATCTTTTGTGGCAGGACTTGGTGCCCTTACCGGGAACCAGGCTATTCAGGAAGTAGCTGCTGGATTAGAAGCCATTTATTTAAGTGGCTGGCAAGTAGCGGCCGATGCTAATCTGGCAGGTCAAATGTACCCCGACCAGTCATTGTATCCAGCCGACTCAGTACCGAATGTGGTCAAAAAAATAAATAATGCCCTACTAAGAAGAGACCAGATCCAAAGTGTTACCGGAGAATCGGAAATAGATTGGTTGGTGCCAATCATAGCAGATGCTGAGGCTGGCTTCGGTGGAAACCTGAATGCTTTCGAATTGATGAAAGCCATGATTGAGTCTGGAGCTTCGGCTGTGCACTTTGAAGACCAACTTTCTTCTGCCAAAAAATGTGGTCATTTAGGAGGTAAGGTACTTGTTCCTACTCAAGAAGCTATAAATAAGTTAGTGGCTGCCCGATTGGCTGCTGATGTAATGAATACTCCTACATTGATCATCGCGAGAACAGATGCCGAAGCAGCGAATCTAATTACTTCAGACGTAGACCAAAGAGATTCCAGATTTTTAACCGGAGAAAGATCTTCCGAAGGATTTCATTTTGTAAGAAACGGCTTAGAACAAGGAATCGACAGAGGTTTGAGCTACGCTCCTTATGTAGACCTAATATGGATGGAAACATCTAATCCTGACTTAGGATTGGCTAAAGAATTCGCAGATGCTATACACGAAAAGTATCCTAATCAGATGCTAGCTTATAATTGCTCTCCATCATTTAACTGGGCGGCTAAGCTTTCTGTAAAAGAAATGGAAAGTTTCCGCGAGAACTTGGCTGAAATGGGCTACAAATTCCAATTCATTACACTAGCTGGTTTTCATGCCCTTAATACTTCTATGTTTGAGTTATCAAAAGCATATAGAGAAAGAGGAATGGCCGGATACTCTGAATTACAGGAACGAGAGTTTGCATTGCAATCAGAAGGTTTTTCTGCCGTAAAACATCAATCATTTGTTGGAACGCAATACTTTGATGAGGTACAAAATGTAGTTCAACAAGGTAATTCATCTACAACAGCAATGAGTGGTAGCACTGAGGAAGAACAATTTGAAAAAGTAGTTTCTTAAAAAATAGATTTCCTTACGTGAAAATTTTTTGGATATAAATTTCTCCAAATAAACTGGAACTAATTCCATCCTATATTGAATAGCCGAATAGATTTAATTTATTCGGCTTTTTTATGCACAAGCAGTATTAAATTCGAGTTAACGGATATCCATGAAATTATATTGTCTTGTTAAGAATGTTTTGTACTTTTCGTTTTGATTTAATTTTAAGTTAAAACTTACATCATCTTTACATGACTTTTTGGTTGTTGATTGTTGCCATGTTAAGTACTACGGTTCAAAAAGACGAACCGTATCTAGTAGTCTCTTTAACCAAAACTCAATGCTTTGGAACTTGTCCTGCCTTCGATTTCGAATTATATTCAGATTGCACAGTTAAATACGAAGGGAAAGCACATGTCAACCAGATAGGATCTTTCGAATCAAAAATAAAACGCAAAACATACCTCGAAATTGTGAATCAATTCGAAGATTCTGAATTCTTTCAGTTTCAAGATAGATACTATAAAGAAATAACAGACCTTCCTACTACTTATATATATTATAACGATGGGGGTCAAGATAAAAAAATAATGGATTATTACGGGGCTCCTGAAAAATTGAAAGCTTTAGAGCAATCAGTGGATGATTTGATAGAAACCATCTCCTGGAAAAAAGTTTCTTCTTAATATAATGTTTAACACAATTTAATTTCTATGCTAAAACACTACATAAAATGGTTTGAAAAACCCAGATTAAAATCTTGGGCTTTTCTTTCATTAATATTTTTGCTGAGTACTCAGCTTGAAGCCCAGGATAGAGCAAAACCACTCGGTGGCGCTGAATGGGCTGAACTCCACGAGGACATCTGTTTTTCATCGGGTGAAGACGCGAATGTGCGTATGGGACTTTCTCCATTTTGGAAATCAATTGCTGCCCAGGGTGGAAAAATGACACTTGCACAGGAAGCCGAGTTTATGACCATGAAGACTGCCACGATTAATATTGATTTTGGTGATGGCTTTGATGCTTTAGGTGAAGATGCTCAAGCTGCAAGAGATGCATTTCGTTTTGCTGCTGATATTTGGGAAACAGAAGTAGTTTCAGTTGTTCCTATTTTGATTGCTGCAGACTTCGCAAACCTTGGAGGTAATACTTTAGGGCAAAATGGTTCGCCAAGTTTGATTAATGTTCCTAATGCTCCGGATCCAACTACTAATTATACTTTAGCGCTAGCTAATGCTATCGCTGGTTTTGATTTGTCACCAGGAACACCTAATGGTAATCAAACTTATAATACGGAGTTCTCTTTCTATTTCGGAATAGATGGTAACACTCCTGCAGGACAAACTGATTTTGCTACCGTTGTTCTTCATGAGATCGGTCATAGTATGGGAATCTCTGGTATCTCTAACGGAGGTAATGGAGTAGGTGCAAATAGTGGTGAAAACCCAAGGTCGTGGGATCTTTTAGTCGAATTAGGTGATGGTACTCCTATTTTGGACTTAGGTTTTGGTACTCAAGAGCAACAAGATGCTTTAGTTGGCGGAGACCTTTTTATCAATGGTCCTCTTGCTGTTGCTGCCTTAGGTGGTCAAAGACCCGAAATATTTGCTCCAAACCCATTCAACGGAGGTTCTAGCTTTTCTCACTGGGATGAAGCTACTTTCCCTGCGGGAGATCCGAATTCACTAATGACGCCATTTGTCGGTACTGCCGAATCAAACTTTGATATTGGTGATATTACCAGAGGTGTTCTAGCAGATCAAGGATGGGAATTATCATCTGATCTGGAAGGGCAAGATGTTGGCATTATTGCTATCGTTGCTCCTGCAAGCGATTCCGATCTTGGTGCAGCAGAAGCTGTGACAGTAAGTATTCGAAATTTTGGAATAGAGGCTGCGACTGGTTTTGAGGTTTCATATACGATTGATGGTGGAACTCCAGTGACAGAGGTATTTAATGATACCCTTCCTGCAGTTACAATTGTAGACTATACCTTTGGCACTACAGCTGATTTATCTTCTGATAATACTTCGTTCTCTTTTGTTGCTTCAACAAGCTTAAGCGGAGATGAAGATAGTTCGAATGATTCCTTTTCTTCAATTATTTCGAATCTGGTGCCGACTGTTGAACTATCTGCAAACGTATTGGACTTTGGAGCACTTGGTTTAGGAGATGTTTCGACGCTTCCATTGAGTGTATCAAGCCTTGATGTTGAAGACTTATCCGGAGAAGTTGATATTCTGGATATCGTTATAGATACCGAATCCTCAGATGCTTTTTCTTCTAATGATCTAGAAGATTTGCCAATTGAGGTTCTAGCTGGAAACAGTTTCGACCTACAGTTTACTTTTTCTCCGAGTGTTGAGGGTTTTGACTCTACTGGTGTAGTAATAGTTACAAACGCAGGTGAATTGAATGTTGTCCTGTTTGGTACTGGAATTGCACCTGCTGTAATTGATGTTACTCCAGGGTCTTTGCTCTCAGAATTAGCTATTGGCGAAACGGAGACTCAATCCTTAACAATCACGAATAATGGTGAAGCAACTTTAGATTTCGATCTAGCATTCAGCAGTTCGGTTGATACCGGATCAGACGAATTATCTGTAGCTGCTCCATTCAATGGAAAAGCTTCTGCATTTAGATCATCTGCTACTTCATCTCTAAGAAGCGGGCCTGCTGTCATAGCCAATTCATTTAAATCTTCTACTGGGGTACTTAATTCGACCGTAGCAGAGAACTCTGTTTATATTATAGATGATGGTAGTGGAGAAAATAGTATTGGTTTGGATTCAGATAATGAATTAATGTGGCTCAATGCTTTTACTACGGTTGCAGGAGCGGAAGTAATTACTTCTATTTCATCCGCAGTTGCTAGTGGATTGGAAGAGACTCCAGCAAGATTTATATTGTATGAAGATCCTAACGATGATGGAAATCCTAACGATGCTGTATTCTTAACGGAAGCAAGTGGTGTTTTAACGAACCCTGGTGAAGATGTATTTTCAACAGTAAATATCAATCCAACTGCGGTAGAAGGAGTATTTTTTGTAGCCGTTCTAATTATAGAAGAAGGTGGAGTGAATTCATTCCCTATGCCTCAGGATAATAGCTCTCCATCAAATCGTTCTTCTTGGGTTATTTCTAATAACGTTATCGGAGAGTTTGATGTAGATTCGCTTCCAAACAACAGTATTCCTCCTTTATTAATAGACGAGGCACAGGCAGACGGTAGTTTGGCTGGAAACTGGTTATTAAGAGCTGACGGACAATTCTTCTCTGCATCCCCTTTAAGCGGTTCTCTTGCTCAAGGAGAGAGTACAACCATTGATGTCAGCTTCTTTGCTTCTGCTCCGGGGCTTAGAGAATCTTCAATATTAATAAGTAATAATGACCCGTCTAATTCCTTAGTAACTGTTCCGGTAACTTTAGATGTTGAAGGTATTGTTGTTAATATTGATCCTGAAGAGCTTGTAGAGTCACTAGCTCAAGGACAAACTTCGAATCAAACGCTTACTTTAAGTAATCCTGGTAGCGACGATATAACATACAACATTGTTGTTGAAGATGATGGTTTACAAGAACCTCTGCCGGATAGTATCATTGCTTTGAGAGGTTTCAATCCTGTTGAACTCAGAAGTGAACCTTTCGCAGGTAGATCTTTAGGTTTATCAAGTACGAAATCAATACGCTTAGAAAATGGTACTACTTCAGACTTAGGTACTGTAGCGTATGGAACTGATTTCGAAGATTTCTTACTTGGGGATGTAAATGGGCAAGATGCATGGTTTGCTCAGTTCGGAAACTGGACTGCTGAAACTGTTAATCCGGCAGGTGGAAGTATTCATTTTAGAGGTTTAGCTGACGGTCTCGGAGAGTCCGCCGCAGTTACGCCCGGTGTTGGAATTGGTTCTGATCCTATTTCATCTATAAGAATGGATGTTCAGGTTGTAGGAACAGGCGTTACCTGGCAGTTGATCCCTCAATCGCCCACAGCAGAAAGCGTTTTAACCAGAATACAGTTTGCTCCTGATGGAAGCATTGAAGTTTTAACTGGTGAAGGCGTATTTGAGCAAGTTAGCGCAACCGTGCCAGAAGGATATTTTAATCTTAGAGTTGATGCGGTAAGAGCAACGGGTGAATATACCATGTACTTCGATAATGAGATAGTATTCGAAGGAGCTGGATTCGCTGGAGATATAGAAGAAGTAGTAGTTCTTTCTTTAATGGAAGTTGCGGGTCCAACTTTGGATCTCGATAACGTTCAATTAATCGATGGAAGTAGTGACGGTGAAGCTGATTTGTTCGCGACACCTTCTCCTCTTGCTGGTGTTATACCTGCTGGCGGTTCAGTTGATATTGATGTTCTATTCGACGGAAACAGAGCGTTTGGTACCTATGAGTCTAATTTTGTTATTGGGCTAAATGACAATCCTGGAATTCCTGCATTAGAAGTACCTGTAACTCTTAATGTAACAGGCGATGCTGGAATTATTGTTGACCCCACCGTCATATTAGCTGAGGTTGATTTCCAGACTACTCAAACCAGAATTGTTACTATTGAGAATACTGGAGGACAACCTGTTCAATATGAACTAGATGTTGTTGGTGCTGCAGTAAACGAATTGGAAACTGGTTTAGATATGAATTTCGAAAGAAAGAAAATATTGGATAGTAGAATTCGTGCAAAAGCTGAAAATGACTTGAACCAAATTTCAAGCATTTCCAATGAAACACCATTAATGGTTGTGGTAGGAGATGTACTTCTTGAAGAAGATTTCAATGGGGGAACATTCCCGCCTGCAGGATGGGATGTTATTGATAATGAAGGTACCGGTTTAGCATGGAGTTTTAGTGCTGATGCTGGTGAGGAAAATTATACTTCATTCGGTGAAGCTGCAACTGCTAGTAGTGATGCATTTGGTGCTGCAGAATTTGACACTGAATTAAGAACTCCGAATATAGACATTACTGGAAAATCAGGGTTATTTGTTCAGTATACAGCGAATTATCAAAATTTCGCGGCTCTTGACTTCCTTGATTTTGATGTTAGTACGGATGGTGGAGCTACCTGGACGACTGCATTAAGCTGGAACGAGGATCACGGTGGATTTTTCTCCTTGCCTGGAGAGGATGTAACCATAGATTTGAATCCATTAGTCGCAGGAGCATCAACAATGATGTTGAGATGGAGATACTACGACCCTAATACAGGTGATTTCGATTGGTATGCCCAAATCGATGACGTAGTTATATTTGAAGAAGGAGCTGTTTGGTTAACTGCAGATCGTTCCGGAGGTGTTATTCCTGTAGGAGCTACGGCGGAAGTTGAATTAATATTTGATGCGACTCCATTAGAGGCAGGTGATTTCTTAGTTGCCGGTGTTATTGTTAATACCGACATAGATGATGCTGCTGAAATAGGAATCGTTGCTGGTATTGAAGTAAGAGATCCTGCGGTCGCTTCAGTGTCTCCGGATTCACTTAGTGAAACTTTAGTTGAAGGAGAAGCTTCAGTTCAAAATTTAACTATTCAGAATCAAGGGGAAAGTGATTTAATCTTCAATTTTGAAGAGATATTCTTCAATGTTCCTGAAACGGAAGGTTTGGAAATAAATCCTGATTTTATTAGCACTAATGCTCCATTATCAGGTTCTATAAGCCAAGGGGATATTAATACTTCAGCTATTCTCACTTATTCAAGCGCTACTTATGATGCTATTAGTGTCGCGCAATACGCTACGGATTTCGAAGCTTTTGCTTTAGGAGATATTAGTGGTCAAGCTGGATGGTTTGGTCAATTTGGAACCTGGACAGTATCTGATTCTAATCCTTTTGGAACAGAGCAGCATTATAGAGGAACCTCTGATGGTGCTAATGTTTCTTTAGCATTTTCTCCTGGAGTAGGTATTGGCACAGAGGAAAAAAGTACACTTTCCATGCAAATGGAACTACAAGGAACTGGAGTAACTTGGGATATTATTCCTCAGTCACCTTCCGCCGGATCAGTTAATACTATACTAAGGATTAACCCTGATGGAAGTATTGTAACCTTAATTTCTGATGGTGCCGGTGGAGCCGCTTTCGTACCAGTTGCTAATGCAGCTCCTGAGGGTTATTTTAGATTAACTATAGAATTGGATCGAGACTCTTCAGATATGGTTATTTCATTTGATGATGTCGTTGTTTTCGAAGGTCCGGGCATTACAGGTAATATAGAGCAACTTGTATTCCGCTCATTCTCAGAAGTAGCAGGCCCTACATTAGATGTAGATAACCTTCAAATTATTGATGGTGAACTGTTTAATTCGTTCGTTACGGTAAGCCCAAGCTCTGGCGTGCTGACTAAAACTCAATCATTAGATGTTGATGTTAATTTTGATGCATCCAATTTATTACCAGGACTATATACTCAGGATTTAGTATTGTTTACCAATGATCCTAATCTTCCTGAATTAACAATCCCTGCAAGCTTAACGGTTCTTAGCGCACCGGATATTACGGTATCACCTGACTCTATCATTGAGGAATTAACAGAAGGTGAAGTAGTGACGAGGTCAATTACCGTTGAGAATTCGGGAGAAGCAGATTTGACATTTGAAATTGTCATAGATTCTGTTTCTAGTCAGTTCTTATCAATTAGTGATACTTCTGGTGTGGTAACGGGTGAAAGTTCTTCTACAGTTGATCTAACGTTGGATGCTACTACTTTAGAACCAGGTCAGTACTTTGCTGAAGTAATTTTTAATAGTAATGACCCCGATCAGCCATCTGAGTCTGTATTTGTACAGTTAACGGTTGATGAGTTTGTAATACTACCATTACAGTTAACGTCACTTTGCTCAAACAATCCTAACCGTACACGAGAGTGGAGAGTTAGAAACCCTAATGAGTTTGAAGTGCCTTATACTTTTGAGGTGGTTGGAACTGATCAAGAAGGTTCTGGAATTGCTTCTGTTGGAGATTCATTCTTTACAACTATAGCTGTTGAAGGTCCAAATACAACTATTATCAGATGGTTTGATGCTGATAGTGTAGAACAAATGACAACCAAAGCTTCCGGTGGTGCTATTTGCGATATTGATAATGGTTGTACTGGTGACGAAGTTGTGGCCTTTAATCAAGGAACCAAAAGGAATGGTGGTGAAATCAGTGAGGTTAGGAGCAATCCGGAAAATACACTTGGTACACCACAGGAAAACAACACATTCAATTTTGTATCGCTTGGATTTGGAGGATCGATAGATATTCGACTGGATAATGTAATATTCGATCAGCCTGGAGATGACTTTATTGTTGTTGAAACATCTTTCGGAGCTGCTGATCTTCAATGTGAGGCTTACCCTGAGAGGGCTGACGTTTACGTTTCACAAGATGGTGAGGAATACATATTCGTCGGTAATACTTGTCTTGATGGAAGATTCGATATCGAAGCTAGCGGTTTATTTGAAATCGAATTCGTTAGAATAGTAGATTCATCCATCCCTGAAGATTTTGGTGGGCAAGCTGATGGATTTGATGTTGATGGTATAATCTGTATCGATGGATTTAATGAAACTGAGAATATACTTCCTGAGATATTTAATACTGTAGCAAACGAAGAGGGAACTACGATTGGGTTAAATACTTACCCTGTGCCTGCAAGAGACTTCATTAATATTGACGTAATAGCAGATGAAGCGTTAGGCGAGTATGTGATAACCATTTTTGACCTACAGACAGGAAGTCTAGTGTTCCGTGAGACAAGATCTACGAATAGTGAAGTTACTACTGAACAATTAGATCTTTCACAGTTGAGCAGTGGACTTTATAATATTGTTATTGAGTCTACTGAGAAGGGTTTGGAAAGTGTGAATAGAAGAATTTATATAGAGTAATAGATTCATAATTAAGAACTTAAAACCTCAAGAGAATCTCTTGAGGTTTTTTTTGTGCTTTTATGTGACCTTTTTGCTTTTTCTGTATTAGAATAATAAAAAGCTAATGCGTAATAAAGTCAGGTCTAAAGTCACCATAAATACTAGTTCTACGGCTGATATAGCTTTCTTATTACTTGTTTTCTTTCTGGTGGCTACTACAATCGTTCAGTATAAAGGGTTATCTCTTCAATTGCCTCCAGAGAAGAAAGAAGATTTACGGGTAAAAATAAAGGACCGGAATCTGTTCAAAGTATTAATAAATTCACAGGATGAGTTTCTGATCCAGAATGAGGTAAGAACCGATTTAGTTGGTCTAAGATCAGAAGTTAAAGCATTTGTACTAAATGAGAGTAATAGTCCTTTCTTGGCTGAATCTTCGGAAAAAGCTATTATTTCTCTGAAAACGAATCGAGGGACCCACTATGGTAAATTCATAGAAGTACTTGATGAATTGAAAGGAGCCTACTACGAGGTTTATGCGGAACGTGCTGACTTATCAGTTACTGAATTTTTAAGCCTAGACCTAACTGATGAGATAGAATCTGGTATTTATCGGGATTCAAAAAATGGCCTGCCTATGAACATCTCTATCGCTGAACCTAACTGACTTACAATGAAGCTATTTAAATCCAAGTCCGATTGTGAAACCGAAATATCGACTTCTGCATTACCTGATATCGTATTTCTTCTCTTGTTTTTCTTTATGGTAAGTTCAACCATTAGAGAAGATAATCAAGATCTTGTTACTCAAATCCCAAAAGCTAATTTCTCTACGAAAGCAAGTGAAAAATCATTAGTTAAAGAGTTAATCGTGGGTTTTCCTATTTCAAACGACCGTTCTGAGCCACAAATATCAACCGGAAGTAGAATCATCAATTCAGAGAACCTTGTTCAGTGGGTAGAGGAGGAAAGAAATACACTCCCTGAATCTCAAAAAAATAAAATGATTGTTTTGATCAAGGCTGATGAAAACATTGAAATGGGTTTAATTGGTGATATACAGGAACAACTAAGAAAGGCAAATGCCCGGAAAGTGATCTACCGCGCACTTGATAAGCTTTGAACTCCGGCTCATCTGCTTTCTAATTTTATGCGAATCATTCTGTCTAGAAACTACAACCCATACCACTTCCTATTGGTGAACCATCAGGTAATGGGAGAGATGTAGTCATCTTGAAATTCTCAGGGTGTTCTTTGTAATGATCTAATTCAGATTTCAAATACGAATAATGTGCTTTTAAATCTGTGTTTTTAGCATTTTTAGAAAGCTCATTAAGTGCTTGAGTAAGATCTTTTAATTGATATTGTAGAACAGCTTGCACAGAGGAAGAAGTCTCTTCATTCAAATATAACTGTATCAAACTTTTTAGGACGGAGCTATTTACAATTTTCCAAATTTCATTTTCAGTGCCAGTCAAAGGTTCGTTAAAAACGGTTTCAGAGATCACTTTCTTAATCACAGATTCTAATGAAGGTTGGGAGGAATCTCGTGCGTGATGGAGTAGTAATCGTTGAGCCCTGGATGGATGGAATAATAAACTCAGGCTCAAATTAGCAGCACTTTCAGCTGCGCTTAGCCAATCGAATGTTAAGCTTGTCCGAACTTTAACCAATTCTCTTCCCCTAGAATAGCCAATTGGTCTTGGTGGAATTAATTTAATAATAGATTCTGGGAGAACCAGATTCTTGGGTGATATGGTTTTTAAAAGTACATCTAAAGCTTCATTTTGTATTTCAGGGTTAATTAGTTGAGTGGCGAGCTGGCTATCACCTTTTATAGCATATCTATAATCCAGGCCTCCAATCAACTTTGTGACTGCTTCTGTCTGATATCTATGGTAGAAGTAAATAGGCACCAAGACTTCTTCCAACTTTGCCAATGGAGTTTTTTGGGGAATATTATCTAAATCGAAATTAGCTATTGCTAATCTTCTAACTTCTAATACATCTTTTAATCCTTCTATTGCACTATTGCCATTATCCCAGAGGTGTGCATAAGGATGTGCTCCACCAATCGGTCTGGCATCCTGATCAGAGATAAAAGTTAGTCCGGCGTTGATGCTGTTTTGAATGATGCTTTCCAGTTCTTCTGATTCATTAACATTATCTGGAAAATCCTCGTAGCCATATGCAATAGCGACTTTATCCCATTCTCCAATTTTTTGATCATAAGCTTCCGAAAGATCGATCTTCCCATTTTTTACTTTAGCAAGAGGGTGAGGATAATCCATAACAGATGCTCTTCCTTCAGTGCTCGAAGAGTAGCTATGTGCCAAACCTAAGGTGTGTCCAACTTCATGCGCAGAAAGCTGCCTCAATCTGGCAAGTGTCATTTCCTTCATTTCATCATTATAATTTACGTCCTTTTTATAAGGCGCTAGCAAACCTTCTGCAATTAAAAAATCCTGTCGTACCCTTAGAGAACCTAGCGAAACATGCCCCTTGATGATCTCTCCTGTTCTGGGATCACGAACCGAAGCTCCGTAAGACCAACCTCGGGTAGAACGATGGACCCATTGAATTACATTGTACCGTACGTCCAGAGGGTCCGCGTTTTCAGGAAGTAGTTTGACCTGAAAAGCATCTTTATACCCAATAGCCTCGAAAGCCTGGTTCCACCATTTCGCTCCATCTAAAAGAGCTGAACGTATAGGTTCCGGAGCTCCTCTATCCAGATAATAAATTATGGGTTCAACAGCTTCACTAATTGAAGCTTTAGGATTTTTCTTTTCCAGGCGGTGTCTGGAGATCAGTCTTTTCTCCAAAGGCTGATCTATTGGAGTAGCGTAGTCCTGATAAGATGTCCCAACAAAATAACCAGCCCTAGGGTCGAATTTCCGTTTCTTATAACCCTCATCTGGTAATTGAATAAAAGAATGATGTTGTCTGATTGATAGATTAGAAGGTGTGGGGGTTACACTTTTTATCCAATCATCGGAAGGTTCTCCGGTAAAGGTCAGTAAGCTTTCAAATTCAGAGTTTTTTGGAAAATTTTTGGTTCTATCTAAAAACAATGCGGACTTGGATTCATCTAATTTATAGTTTCCTTGCCCTGAACTTTTCAGCCTTCCAATTACACCGTGAGCGTCTCGCAATAAGAAATCGGTGATTTCTATTTTGAAAATATCGTTGTTAGAATTGATAATAGGAAATCCCCAAATTACAGATTGGGCAAAAGCTTCTTCTACTGATTTTTTTTCTTCCGGATTGTCGCTTATTGCCCTATAGCTATAGTTAGGTTGAATCAAGAGTAATTTCTTTCCATACTTTTCAAACTTGACTACGCGTGTTGAGCCTAATTGTCCACGATCAAGACCTATATCATTGGATCCTACGCCTGCTGCCAATGAATTTACATAAAGAAATTCTTCGTTAAGCTTATCGACCAGAAGGTATATTCTATCTTCACTCGAGTCATAAGAAAAATTAAAAAAACCTTCAAAGATTTTATCTGAAGGTTCGTTTTCTTCTAGTTGCGTATTTGTCTTTCGCTTTTTTTGGGCTAAAACTGATTCTAAACCTGATAAAAAGATTATAGTTACTAAGAGTAGAGATACCGTACGATTCATAGTGAAAAAGTTTAAATAGACTTTAATCTATTAAACTTTCACCTCTTTCCAGGTCTTTTCATTTTTAATTGAAATTAGCGTTTTAATACTAACTCCGAATTGTTTAGCTAATATCTTATATCGTGTTTTCCTATTCGGATCCTGTACTATTTTTTTAATTAACCTGACTTTCGTAGGAGTGAGTTTCGCATTGGATTTATGCTCAGGATTAAAATAATAAGGGGATTTCGAAACCTCTTGTCTGAATTTTCTATACTCTTCCTTAGAAACCCATTTTAAATTAGAAGCCTTGCAATTACCTGCTTTGCGATCAATAAATACTAGTTTATCGTAATTTTCAGGGTTAGGTACAAAAAGTTGAGCTACCAGTTTATGAACATATCTCAAAGTATTCTTCCCGTCAACTTTTCTAGTTGGTATAGCGTGATATCCCATATTTTTATATCCAGATAATAAAATGGCTTTATCCGGACTTGTTCTTGGAATACTTTTTACTCTGCCTAGATTTGAAATTAAGAAAGTAGATCTAAGTCCTTCTTCCTTATATTCTTTCCAGACTTCTTCTTCAGTATCTATATACATAGCAAATTGGTTAGTGTAATAATCATGTATCTAATTATACAGCCTGCGATAATGCAATAAGTGATTTACTTAATGATTATAACTTAATAAGTTTTATAAAGGTTTTCGCTAAGTTAAACTATTTGTTGAAAACAAGCTTCTCTATTCTCTGTTTTTGTCTTGTATGATGTCTTATATGAATTTCAATTAACGAAAACCACTCTATAGCATTTATCCATCCAAATAAAGGGTGGAAATGCTTTACAGCCATATCGATCTTATCTAATCTTAAAGATTCTTCCTCTACAAGTTTTATCCATCTTTCAAACTGGCTTAGTAGATCGGGTTTTTTCTTGATTTCAGGAGTAAAACTATTAGCTATTTCTTCAGGAAAAGACTCTAACTTCATTTTCCGATAGGGAAGTAGCTGGAGGTCAAAAATTATTCTTGCCCGAAGGTTTTTTCTAGCCTTTAATTTATCACCATTCTCTAAGCATAAATGGAAATTTGGTAATTGATACGTATTGGCCACTTTCATCAAATGATCGTATAATTCAGCCATACACCATTGTTTTTTAGTAGGCTTGATGCTCATTTTATCAGCGTCGTATTTATGTAAGTCTGCTAGCCAGTGTTGACTAGTTTCCAAAAATCGTTTTTTAGCCTGTGATGGGTTCATATTCTATTATACTGCATAATAGCGAATTTATTTTTTATTGCCAGTTTAACTGGATTAATTGATCTGTTAGTTGTTGTTATAGACATTTCTACACGAATGAACTCCATTTTTAATGGAACTTTAAAAACTTAGGAAAGAGGCGATCTAGCTTGGTAAAGCAACTCTGTTATAGTTTTCGAGCTTGAGTTGATTGATATCGTTAGAACTTTTATTCCTAAGATTATCATAATGTACGGGAGCGAAAGATTTGGTTAGGGGGATTGAAATATAAAAAAAGGCTAATGAACTAATCATCAGCCTTTCTTATTTGAAGGATTTGATCTCTATTCAAACTTTAATTTACTTCTTCAATTGCATTGTCAACCAGTGTCTTGAGATGTTCTTTGTGTGCTTTAGTCACAATATTTCCCCCTGAGCCTGAAGCCATTTTTTTAATTTGCTTCAAATTGTAAAGCGCCAAAGATATGGCTTGGTGATTGTATTGATTCTTATCTTTACCATTTAAAATGCTGATCAGCATTTTGGTATACTCCACCTGGAGATTTTGCCGGAAGGAGTTCACATTGCCGTAAATATCACTTTTGAAAATACCATTGTTCAAATCAGTCATAACCTGCCCGATCGAATAATCATTTCCGTATAATTCGGAATCGACGATTCGCTGCAGAGTATTGTAATGCAACAAATGACGCAAAACACCCCTTTGCATACCCAGCATTCTTGCGTGGAATTTCGGATCTTCTGTAAATGAGAAAAAGTTGTATCCCCTTCGCTGAATCTGCAAATGTGATCTCAGATTTTCCGGAACAGAAAAAGCATCCGGAGCAAAAATATACTTATTCAATGCCTGCATGGCTTTCTTTTGATCACTGGTTTCTACCGGAGTGAATGGCTTTGTAGCCCCGGGCTGTCCAATAAATGCGCGATCGACGTATACCCCACCAACATATCTTGAAATGGTATTGGCTGAACTGAACTGCTGTCCTGTAGCTACAAAGTAAGCCGTAAGCATTTCGTGATAGGACTGCCCTTCTTTACTAAATTTTTTGACCAGTTCTCCGGTCACTTCCCGGCTCAGTTTTATCCTTTCAATCGCATAGTCCACAGCCTGGTTAGATAGATCACCTACATTAACACGAGGATCAATGGCTTTACCCGGAGCCCTCATATCGTCTGCATCATTTCCGAAGAAAAGTGCGGGCTCGGTAGATCGATCCAGTATTTTCTTCATTTCTGCTTCACTACTCATTTCACGGTAACCGAATTCTATAGCCCAGTCGTCGTAAGGACCTGGGGAGGTAGTCCAGTATTGACCCTGTTTGTTACGATCAGCAGCATAGTTGATGGAAGGGTAGTCCATAACAGAACCATAAAGCCCTTCACTTGAGGTTAACTCTTCATTATTCAACTCTTCTATACTACGAAGTTGGCTGGACTTCATATTGTGGTTTAGGCCCAACGTATGACCTATTTCATGCAGGATCAGGAAATGAATAAACTCATTTACCATTTTGCTTTTTTCAAGCTCCGGAGCATCAAATGCATCCATGGCCGTGAGGCCAAACAGGTTTTGCTGCTTTGAAAACTGACCCACGCTACAAAAGTGAGGGTCATGGCTGAAATACTCCATCAGTTTGTCTTCAGCCTCAAAACTGTAAAATGCCGCCTTTGCAAAAACTTCTTCTCCCAGTAAATTTCTGGTCAATGAAGAATATTCCAACATAATGTCCGCTCCAAGAATCTGGCCTGTTCTGGGGTTTACGAAGCTAGGTCCATATCCACCAAAAGGAGGGTTGGGAGAGGCTGTCCATCTTAAAACATTATATCGAATATCACCTGCATCCCAATCTGCATCGTCAGGCTGTATTTTTACCACCATTGCATTTTTGAATCCAGCAGCTTCAAAAGACTTGTTCCACTGTTCTGCTGCCGTTTTGATAATAGGTCTTATTTCCTCTGGAGTTGTGTTTTCAATCCACCAAGTGATGGGTTCAACGGGTTCCGACAGCTTTGTCGAAGGGTCTTTCTTTTTCAGGTGCCATCTGTGGATCAAATCCTTGTACGGGGTAACACTTTTTGAGGTCATATCCGTTACTTGTCGGTGGAAATAACCGACTCTAGGATCATCAAATCGAACTTCATAATCGTTTTCAGGCATAGCTATAATGCTATGATAGATTTTTATACTAACATTTCTACCGTCGGTAACAGCTCTGGACCCACCATTTAAAACAGATGGTTTACTATACACATATTCCACTTCCAAATCTGTGTTCTCCGGGTAGTTTCTGATATTTCTAACTTTAGTTTTATTCTTATCCAGGCTACCCAGAGAGAAGGCTGTTGGTGGTTGTTTTGGAAGCTTTGGAGGCTTAACCTGAGATAAAGTTTCTTTTAGAAATAGGTCATCAGCCTTGATCAAGTAGTGGCCTTTTTCTTTATCATGAGCCAGAATGGTTTCGGTGGCCATAATGCCGCGGCTAATATTTGCATCAGCTGCTTTTGCGAGAGCGTTCTCCGGATCGAAGTACGAAGAGGTATTTTGAGTAACAAACTCCAATCTGTTGAAGTACTTCTCAATCTTAAAGATTTTGGAACCTCTGTAGGCTCCGGTAAATGATCGTGCATCAGTTACGCCATTCGCGATTTGGCTAAAATAAATGTATTCATTTTCAAGATGGTCTTCAGTGATAAGCATTTGCAAGGTACCTTTTATCGTATCCTGATAAAGCGTAAAAAGCCCTTCAATTTTACTACTGCTTTTAACAAGGTCTTCAATCTTCTTTTCGTCTGATTTTTTTGCGCCAGACTCGTTTTTAGTCTTTTCAGCACTTTTGCCTTTCTTCTTCTTCTTTTGAGCATTTACATCAATGCTAAGAAGCATTAGCATACATAAACTCACATACCCCAAGGTTTTGATCACACGTTCAAATTTTACCATATGTTTTTAGTTAAGAAAAATTCTTTTTTTTCATGGATAATATAATCTTAACGCTTTTTTCCTTTTTATTCCGATAAAATCCTGTCGAACAGGCATATCATGTGATGAGAGGTCTCTATGTTTTCTAAAATATGGATAAAGAAGGTTTTTGGAAGATAATGCTGATGCTCATGAATTAATTAATAGGCTTGATCGACCGAAAAAATATTGGCTAAAAATATCATAATTTCTATACATTAAGCCTCAAGCAGTACAGCTCCAAGAAGCGCGAAAACCGACATGAATAAAAGTGTTACCGCAACTAAAGGAATAAAAACCAGGGTCATGAATGTCGTCACTGATCCAGCTTTCACTGTTCGGCACAGTTTGAAAAAATAAAATAGCAGATGAAAGAACCAGAATAGTATAAGTAGTAGGGCAATACCTCCAATTACAGGCAGTAACTACAAATAATAATATCTGGCACTCGTGTGTTGCATGCTACGAATAAGTATAAGCTATCCGCAGGTTACAGAACCTGGATAAACAACGATCTGTGAGTCACCCTTTCCCTTTCCATGGTCTGTGGCGCACAGAACATAATTAACAGCCAGTAGTCTTGAGATATGTTGGTGATGAGTCGGTTAGTAGAAGCAATCTGTGAGTCACAAACCTTGGATGAATAAAATATTCTGACTTGATATTCAGAATTTATATTTATTAATATCTAAATTTTATAAGAATTAAATCTTTTTAATACTGTCTTGCAAAGATTATGTATATTATCAGAAAAGAAAAATTATGAAATTTTCAAGCTATTTCATACTTGTATTTCTAACAGGAGTTAGTCTGACTTCCTGCCAGCAGGCTGAAGAACTTACTGCTGAACAACCCACCACTCAAACCATTCTGATCGATGTTGATATCGATGGGGTTAAGAGCAATTTCAAAAGTGGAGATGATATTCAGGGATACGTCCGGATGGCTCATCAGGGACTGGAAACTTCCAGAACTTCAAGAGTAGCTTCATTTACCACTGAAGTAGCAGCAGGGGAGACGATTGAATGGGTACTGAATAATACGGAAGCTCGGATGACCGGTTTTGAATTTGAAGTACAGGAGGGTGCCAATTTCTTTGAACAGGCTGGTGGAGCATATCCGGAATTGATCAATGGAAGCTGGAAGGCTACCATTTCCCCGGATGCCCCTGAGGGTTCGGTACTCAAATACAATGTATTGATTGAAGTAGAGGGAACAGGTACCTTATGGTGGGACCCTTTGATAAAAACATCATCAGCCGACAGGCGATAAAATTTAAATCTTGTAAAATGTCCAAGGACAAAATGAGAAAAGTGGAAATGAACCTCTATGTAAATCTGCAGGGAATCATTGAATTCAATGCAAATCTCGGCGAAAGTGGTCCATGGGGTTCGTATACGGAACCATTCGATGCGGTCCAGTTTATGACCATAGACTCGGGAGCTCCCAATCTTGAACCGCTTGACGGGATTCCTACTTTTCCGGGAAACTCAAAAGTGAGCATACGTATTCAGCCTTCAAATATGGATCAGGATGATTATTCTTTTATGGTGGAGCATGTGCGCCTGGATCTGATTGGTCCAAGAGAGTTTGTCAGAAGCTCTCCTAAAAGGCTCTGGGAGGATGTGCTGGACCTTGAAAAGTCTCAAGGAGCCATAGGTTCTGAAGGAAATTTCTTTCTTGGTCAAACGGATGACGAAAGAAGGTTTGATATCATTACAAGCCCTGCATTAACCAAACTGAGCTATAACGTACTTTATGTGGTATGCTTCTCTATAAAACTTAATGGCTATATCAAGTATTGCATTATTGACCCTTTGATTAGAACTTCTTCAGGAAATAGGTAATAGTGAGAATACTGCTCTTCTGTATTGTCTTACTTATTTGTATATCTACTTATTGTCAGAATTTCAAGATTTCGGATTCGTTAAAGTCTCAACTATTAATTCTGCCTACTGATTCTCTTGATAAGAAGTTTAGGATTTATCGAAATTTAGCTTTTTACCACCCAAATATTAAAATAGCTAAACAGTATGCTGATAGTGCCTTAAGTTTAGCATTAAGATTGGAAAATACGTTTTTGCAGGGAAGAGCATACGAAATGTTAGGATTAACTAATCGTCTGCTTGGAAATAAAAAAGAAGCACTAAAGTCTTCTTTCAAATCTCTCAGGTTATATTCTGAATTACAACTTCCAATCGAGTTAGCCTACATTCAACTTCAAGTAGGCGAATTTTATTTTGAAGATGAAGACTACTCCAGAGCTATTAAGTACATGGAACCGAGTATCGTGGTATTTGACTCTCTGAACGAATTTCGGAGCAGTGCTTTGGCTTCTATAAACCTTGGAGAAGCTTATCGCAAAAATGAAGCGTTAGATAAAGCAATTGAGTTGTTTGAAAAAGCTCTCGAAGTAGCAGAACACTTGGATAGAGAGCGGAAAATCATTCAGGCGTATGCCAGCGGTAATATGGGGTTGGCCTTGAAAGAAAAGGAGCAAACTGAAGAAGCTTTAGCCAAACTGAATCTCGCCATCGAGTTATTAACTGAACTGGGAGACCCCAGCGGCCTTTCCATTTACAGGGCGGAAAAAGCAGACATCCTGATTTCCAAAGGCCAACAAAAGGAAGGTGAGCAGGAACTGCTGGCTGCTCTTGAAATGGCTCGTTCCGAAAATCTGAAGAAAAATGTTCGTGACATTAGCAAAATGCTGGTTGAGTTCTACGCTTCAACTAATAAGTTCAATCAGGCTTATGAATACCAGCAGCTGTTTCAAGTGTATCAGGACAGTCTGGTGAACGCCGATAACATTAAGAAGACGGAACAGATTATTCACAACTATCAAATGGATAGTGTTCTGCTGAGCAAACAGCTTGTCGAAGCTCAGGTGGAAAAGAAGAAAACGGAGCTGGTGTATGCTCTGGTCGCTTCCATTCTGATTACCGGGTTAGCTATTGCACTTTATGCCGGATATCGGCGCAAGCAGCGTTCCAATCGTTTGCTGGAAGAAAAGAACTCGGTGATTCATCAGCAGGTAAAAGAGAAAGAGCTATTGCATCATGAGATTCATCACAGAGTCAAAAACAACCTTCAACTCATTTCGAGCATCATGGGCCTTCAGTCACGGGATACTGAAGACAGTGAGCTTAGTATGGCTATGTCAGCAGGGAAATCCAGAGTGGAAGCGATGACGATCATCCACCAGAATCTGTTTATGCAGGAGCACAAAGCCAGCATAAACATTCAGGAATACCTCAACAAACTGATTGAAAACCTGAATTCTACTTACGATGGTCAACTGGGATCAATAAGCGTGAATTCGATTGATCTTGATGTTACGGCTGATGAAGCCATTCCAATTGGTCTGATCGTTAATGAAGCGGTTTGTAATTCCATTAAATACTGTGGGCTTCAGTTTCCGGAGATCGAGGTCGCTTTTGTTGCTTGCGAACATGGTCACAAACTTGTAATTAAAGATAATGGAACGGGATGTCCTCCTGAAACACAGGAAGGAAGCGGATTTGGAACGAAACTGATCTCTACGCTTTCCAGACAGCTAAAGGCTAAACTGGAGATCAGACACGAGGATGAGGGCACCACCGTAGAACTAGCTATGACATAATGGATAACACAAAAATTTTAAGCTCATATGTCAAAACTCAGAATACTGATCGTTGAAGATGAATTGCTGGTCGCAGAAGAGATGACTGCACTACTGGAAGATCATGGTTATATCGTTCAAAAAACGGTGGATAATGCCCGTGACGCACGATTAGCACTTGAAATGTTCCAGCTGGACGTTCTTCTTATTGATATCCGCCTGAAAGGCGAGGAGGATGGAATATCCATTGCCGAATACGTAAACAGATCTTATGCGCTTCCAGTCATTTTTGTAACCTCCTTAATTGACCAGGATACCATCGACCGGGCACTTAAGGCAAAACCCTCGGCCTACCTTGTGAAGCCTTACAGTAAAAAAGAACTTCAAATCGCGATCGATATGGCCTTTCATAATTTTGAGCAGCATAAAATCGCCGTAGGACAGGCTGGTGAGGAGCCATCCAGCTCACATTACTCGTTTAACCAGCATGTCTTCATTAAAGACAGACACCGGCTGGAGCGTGTGGAATACGGTGATATCCTCTGGATGAAAGCCGAGAGCAGTTATGTGAGTATTACTACTGTAGACAAACAGTATCTTCTCACCTCTGACACCTTAGGCTCTCTTCTCCCCAAATTTGACTATCCTTATCTGCTGAGGGTGCATAGATCCTATGCGGTAAACATTAATAAAGTCAAGGCTATTGATGGCAATCAGCTATGCCTTAATGATATCAATATTCCAATTGGAAAGAATTATCGTCCGACACTAAAGCAGCATTTCAACATTCTTTAATTCCATTATTTAGCCACTCGCTGGATTATTATATCCTTTGGCTGGAAAAAAATGCAATCGGGTCTGTTATGGGGCAACTTCATTTTGAAATCGGGAGATGGTCTCCTGAAGAAAACCATAACAGATCGCAAATGGAATCAAAAGAAAAGGAAATTCTGGAACTCTCGGTTAGACAGTTCCAGTATCAAATGTCCCAAACCCTGGCAAACGGAGTAAATGCCATACATTCACGGGTAAAGCTCGCTGTTGAGGATGCGCCAGATAATTTACCGGATCCTGAAGCTTTAAATGGAATACTTGAAAACCATAGAAAAGCCCCGGGTTCTACACCCATTGCGGCTGTACCTAATTCTCCGACCGATAGAATGTATGATATGCTTACACAGATCCAGCTTCTGGAATCATACATTGCCATCCTGACAGCATACTGTATTTATAATGAACACCCGGAGCCTTATGACATTACTGATGGTACTCAGGCCATGGAGTTTATTCAGGCAGAAGCCAAATGGAAAAATTATGTTTTAACAGGTGGTATCGTTAAAAAGCTTCAGGCGTATTTACCACTTGGAGAAGCAGTTGCCTATTCTATGAAAAAGACTGTTACGAATGCTGACATACATGCCGAACTGCTTTCAGCCCTGTTTGGAGGGTTTGGTTTCACCAAGGCCGTAATGACTGAGCTGGATAGTATTTTAACAAATGTAGCCAGTACGCTCAAAGGAATATCTCTGAAATTTGAAAAGATAAATCAGACCATGAATCATCTGATCTCCTATTACTACTTTGAAACCGTTCCCGGCACAGGAGGTGGTGAAGGACAGCCTCCAGCCATGTATCAGGTCGTTAACAGGCTGTTCTTTCTTAAGATAAATCAAAAGTCATGGAAAGTCACCATTATGAAAAGTTCAGTTTCACACTTTTCATTTGACGCCAATTATTTTGACTCCAAAGCCGTAATGAATTCCAGTATGGTTGGGGAAGACAAGCAGCTTATTTCCGACTCCATAAAAAGGCTTACAAAGAAGGATACCGCCGCCATTAACAAACTTGTTGATGTAAAACCGATCAAGCAGGATCCGATTCCAGCCTGAACAATTATCAACAAACTACCTGCTCCCAAGGCAGGTGGTTTTTAAATACAATAAAATGAGATTAGAATCTTTTTTCAATATACTGAAAGACAAACTTAAGCTGGACTTAAATAAAACGAACTATTTTCTGACCAACCCAAATTTTCTGGGAGGTTGGGAAGTATGGCTCCAATGCAACATAGGCTATGCTTTTAGTCTATATGATGCAGTAACCCAATTGCAGCGCGAAATATGTTATCCGAGTGGTAATGCAGCTAATCCTTATCTTAATTTTAAAAAGAATGCAAACCCGCAGGTGACACTGGTTTCAAATCAAAACAGTGCTTCAAGGTGTGATTTTTTGATAAAAAAGCCCGATATAGGTGTGAGTGACGATACCTATATAGAACTAAAGTGTCAGAATTCTAACAGAACGGTTCAGGAGGCCTGGAACAGATTTGCTGAAGACATAGTCAAAGTAGAAGAGCTAACAAAAGCAAATAATACTCTAAATTGTATATCACTGCTCTGCACTTATGAGCAATTCGATCAGAACCAGATGGCACGCTTGATTGATTTGTTTGATAGTGGCACCAGGAGTAGCTTTGTACTTGATTTTGAATCCCACAATCCTGTTTTAACCAGATTGAAAAATGTCAAAACAGGAGGCATGCCAAGAACAATGATCATTGGGTGCGCTTTAAATCGTATTAGATAAATGACCTATTTCTGAAACCGATACCATTTTATTTCACCCTCAGTCACAAAGTACTTTAATACAACAGATGAAACAGTTACTCGAAATTCTTTAAAAGATTTTGGGTAACCATTCTTCAAAAACTGGTCTCCAGCAATCCCAGTCATGACCCCCATCCGTAATTCTCAATTCCACTGAAACATCATTTTCCAGAAATAGCTGCTGGAGATTCGTCACAACAGGAGCTATATTATATTTGTCGTCGTCCCCTGAAGAGATATAATACTCTGGTTTTACCTCGCTATCCAAAAAAATATCCAACAGATTTAGGTATGAGTAGGACTGCCATAACTCGTCATTAAAATAACCTTCGATGGAAAATGCATCTACTTTTCTGGCTGATGAAACTTCAGGAGGAGCAGGTAAATAAGATGCCGGACTAAGAAGGATTACTGAACGAAATAATTCTGGATGGATCATGGAAAAACGCAAGGCTCCGAATCCACCTGCCGATATTCCAGCGATAAATCTTGAGTCATGACTTTCATCAATGTTGTAGGTCGACTCGATAAATGGAATGAACTCCTCCAGATAAGCCGTTTGCATTTGTGTTGGGCCATCCACATACCACGAATTACCAGCATCCATACTCACAGTGATAACTGGTGGTATGATTTTATTATGAATCAAGGAATCAAAAAGTGGAATTACGTTACCTTTTTCTTCACTAAACCATACTGTTTCATCTCCACCATGTCCGTGCAGAAGATACAGGACCGGAAAGCCGGGAGCTGATTCAGAGTAGGAGTGGGGTAGATATATCTGATATTTTATGGAGTCTTCTAATACTTCAGAATAATAGTTTGATATGACCTGCTCCCCACCGGGAGATAATTCTTTTTCCGAATTTTCAACAGATTGGCAGGAATAAGAAAATACGACTAAAACCAATAAGCACTTATACATAAACATAAATATGTATAAATAACTAAAGATCAAAAGTCCATCACTTTTAGTCCTACTCAGAGACTGTGTTATGAAATTTAAGAAGGCCAGAGCAAGATCTGACCTTCCTAATTTCTTCTAATCCAAAAGAATAATACGACCCTTCTGATGTATTCGTTCTACATCTTTATTTCGGTATTGATAGATGTAAACACCGTTCTGAATACGTTTGAATGAGCCTTCTATGTTTTCCTGAGTACCTTGAAATACCATTTGACCGGATTGGTTGAATAGTAGCAGTTCACTTTCAGGATAAAATTGAATGTTCAGTTCTCCGCCGGTTCCCGATTTGAGATACAAATAGTTAACAGTTTTAGTACCACTGTTTAATTTTTCATCTAATATTTCTGAGGAGTTTTGACCATTTGAAATCCTTGTTTGAGCAGAAACAGTCTGGTCGTTAAATAACCACTCATAAATGGAACGAGAGCTTCCAGGGTCAAAGGCTGATTCGAGAGACTGTTCATGATTGTCTCCATCAAAAGTAACGAACAGAGTATCTGACCCTGTTATGCTTGACCTGATATCGTTGTAGAAGTCCAGTGCCTCACTATATGAACGTTTCGCATCAAGATCACCGTGTCCAATAAGTATCTTCGGGTTAAGAAGACCGATGTCCGTCGCAGCATTATTGACCCTCGAAGTTCGGGCACCAATTATAGCTACTCCTGCATATTGATTGGGATTATCATCATTATCTAGCAAGCGGGCATATATAGATCCTGCACCCTCATCAAACCCTGTCAGGTAGATTTCATCAGGTTCATAATCTTCAACAATCTGATTGTATACCGCATTTACCTTGCCCCTGAAGAAGCCACTTCCTACATCCACCTGCGGTGCTATGACGATAAAGCACTGCTGGGTTCCATCAACTTCGAAACAGAAGTTTTCACTGTTCTGACTGATGTAATAAAATGGGCCTTCGTTTTTAAGCGAGTCAAGTTCTGTTCCTGCAACTTCATCGGAATGCAAATAGACAAGTACAGGGTAGTTTGCAGTCGAGTCATAAGCTGCCGGAAGATATTCGAGATAGGGAACTCTTCTGGAGTCATCCGTTTCTTTCTTTTCTATAGTACCAACTAATTCGGGTGCCGGATTTACGGTTAAAACAACACTATCAACATCGGTAAGACCGTCGTCGTCCGTCACTTCAAATGTGAACTCAAAAGTTCCAGCGACAAGGCTGTCAACGATCAAAAATCTGGTGTTTATATTTGAAATGATGAGTGGATCTCCTGAAATCTGAGACCAGAGGTAAGCATCTATAGAGCCATCAGGATCAGATCCAGTACCAGTTAAAACAACAGCAGAATCCAGAGGCAGATCGAAACTGACGTCTTCACCAGCATCTGCGACTGGTGGTACAAGTGTTGGCCCGCCATCATTAAACATCCATTCGTAGATATTCATGGAACCCGTCGGGTCGAAAGCCAATAACATTGATTGTTCGTGGGAGGCTCCGGTAAAAGAGGCAAAAAGCGTATCAGAACCCGTGATACTGGCTCTGATTTCGTTATAATAATCAAGGGCATCAGAAAAAGATCGTTCGCTGTCGTTTTCACCATGTCCGATAAGTATTTTCGGATTCAGACGGCCAATATCCTCAGCCGAGTTGGAAACAGTGGAAGGGCGGGCTCCAATAACTGCTATTCCTGAGTATCTGTTTGGGTCGTTTTCATCAAGTATACGCGAGTATATAGCCTGACCGCCCTCATCAAAACCACTAAGGTAAATATCGTCCGGAGTGTAATCCTTTTCTATTTGATCATACACGGCATTCACTTTTCCCTTGAAAAAACCGCTTCCAACTTCTATCTGAGGCGATATAACAATAAAACACTGCTGAGTGCCGTCAATATCAAAACAGAAACTCTTGTTTTCTTTAGTTATAAAATATAAGGGACCCTCATCCTTGATCAATTCGATATCCGTTCCCTCCACTTCGTCCGAGTGAAAATAGATGAGGATAGGATAAATCTGGGTGGAATCATATCCTGGAGGAAGATACTCGAGGTAACGAACCCCTTTTTTGTCTGTAACCTTCTCATTAATTTGAAAGGTGGAATCAGGTTCCGAAAGTACGGTGATCTGAACCTGATCAGCATCAGACAATCCATCAGAATCGGTTACGACCAGTTCAAAAGTAAATGTGCCTTCAGAAAGGCTACTTACGAAAAGATCTTCTTCATTAACACCTGATAATACTGCCGAAGCTCCTGAAGTTTGTGACCAAGAAAAAAATAGACTGTCACTATCCGCATCGGAACCAGTCCCATCAATTAATACTGAGTCTTGAGGCAATGTAATTACTAAATCAGTCCCTGCACTGGCAACAGGTGGTTGTGGTGCGGGAGGATTAAGAGCCAGATTCACCGTATCTGTATCTGACAGTCCATCAGGGTCATTTACCTGAAGAACAAAAGAGAAAGAACCTTCTTGCAGGTTCGTCAGAAGCAGATCGTCTGTATCTATATCGGAAAGTATAAGTGGGGTTCCGGAAATCTGAGACCATAGAAAATTGAGATCATCTCCATCCGGATCCGTTCCGGAACCATCGATTACGACAGAATCAATAGGTAAATCTAAAGTGAGATCAGCACCTGCATTTGCGGATGGGGCATCATTGATGGTATCACTCGGCAAACCAACGTTGAAAAGCCAGTCATACACATTCATTCCCGTACTATCCCGATCTGATTCTCTGAAGCCCTGTTGGACTGTTGCATTATGGGTGAGAGATGCATATTCGATGAATCTCAAGTCTGCTTCAGGAATTGGCGAAGTGCAGTTTTTAATGTTGTCGAATGACCTTTTTCCTCCGGGAAATTTCACGGTACTGTCAGCCTGACTATGGTATGCTCTTACATTTATTTTTCTTTCAGAAATTCGGCATCCCTCTGTTGCATCTATGCTATTAGCAGCAACAGGTATGATACCAGTTAATGAATAATTGTATTTATTGGAATTACCGGCATAATTGTACGTTCCAATGCCTCCAAGACTATGCCCACTCAAAAAGATGCGATTAGTGTCGACCTTGTATTTTTCAATGGCAAATTCAAAAACATGGTTTATTACATTAATCCCCCAACTGTCAACAGTAGTTTTAAGTTGAGGAGATATCACGATAAAACATTCATCCTGTAAATCAGAAGGGCCCGGGCAAAGGTCAACACCAAATTCAATAAAATTCGGCAGTCCTAAATCGGCTACTTCGAAAAGTTCCGTATTTCCATTACCCCTTTCCCCACGACCATGTAAAAAGACGATTAAAGGATATCTTTTTGCAGTATCATAACCATCAGGCAAATACTCGAGGTATCCTGCAGCATTGGGATGCCCCAGAGAGTCAGGTTTCACCGTCTGAATCACAATATCATCGTTGGATTTGATATTTTTTCTTGGTATTTGAGCATATGTTGTAAAGTGTAACAGTAGGATTAAGGTTAGAACTGTTATTTTTTTCATAAGGTTGATTTAGCTGATCGAATTGACCTGAATAAAATTCTATTGATTGTTCTTTATTAATAAATCCGGTAAAACGTTACCCTCCAATCGTGAATAATACTATTCTTCTTCGGATGGACTTAACAAGTACAATCATAAATTACCCTGGCAGATTAGCTTTCTTCGAGCTTGAAGTCGTCTATTTGTATACAAAAGAACTTAATTCAGATAAAAATGAGGGTTGCTACGACTTATCTAAAGAAGTGATGACCGAAATGGCAACATCTTAAAAAGAAATCAATACTTTAATCTCAAACTATAAATGACTTTTAATAGCTCCTATACAATCAACAGACCTGCCTGTCGGATCATAAAGAATTCCTCACTTTCCAGCCATTTGTCAAACTCTCCTGAATTCAATTGTTCAAAGGATTTCTGAAAGTCGCCAAAAGAAGCTTTTGACTGATTAACTCCGGCTTCATTTAAAGTTTTAATTAGCCACTCGGCTTTCTGCTGATCCATTTGAAGGGATAAAGACTCCATATTGGTCTCAAAATGAAGCCGTTGTGTATTATTTTCTGAGTGAGAAGATGAAATATGTCCAACCCACAGCATTCGGCTATGTCTATTAATATCCTCTCCCTCATACTCATATAGCACACGTTCTATGTGCCGACCAGGAATGGTTGTCTCTGGAGTTTCAAAATCAAACCATTCACTTAAATGAAGGTCGAAACCGATATCATGCATATAATTGAATAGTGATTTTTTTAATCCTTCTGAAAAGAGTTGATGCTCCGTTCCTTCGTGGTCGTCATGTACAAGATCATTAATCGCAAAGCCATTGGGTTCAGGTCCGATTTTACGTACCTGATAGGATTCAGGAGACATACCTACCGGACTGTGTGCCGTCATAGCGAATTGATGCCAGAAGCCACTTTGCAGAACTCCATTCATGAATAGCTGCCTGACCATCTCCAGAGAATCTATCGTTTCCTGAGCAGTTTGAGTAGGAAAACCATACATGAGATAAGCATGTACCATGATCCCGCTTTCTGTAAAGTTACTAGCCACTTGTGCCACCTGAGCTACTGAAACGCCTTTCTTCATCAATTCCAGTAATCGGTCTGAGGCCACTTCCAGTCCACCGGAAACGGCTATGCAACCCGATGCTTTCAATAGCCGACAAAGATCAGAAGTAAAGTGCTGTTCAAAGCGAATGTTCGTCCACCAGCTGATGACCAGATTCCTTTTCAGGATTTCGATAGCCAATTCTTTCATCAGCGCAGGCGGTGCGGCCTCATCTACAAAGTGAAATCCTGTTTCCCCCGTCTGTCCGATGATTTCTTCTATTCGATCGCAGATGATCTGAGCACCTACAGGCTCATAGTTTTTAATATAATCCAGTGAAATATCACAGAAAGAGCACTTTTTCCAGTAGCAGCCATGCGCCATAGTAAGCTTGTTCCAGCGGCCATCGCTCCAGAGTCGGTGCATTGGATTGGCTAATTCAATAACAGATAGATAACTCGTTAAAGGAAGATCACTGTAATCAGGAGTTCCGGTTTTACTAAATGGAATATCCAGTTCTTTTCCACCATTCACATAAACTACTGATGATTCATTCTTTAAGAAAGTTCTTTTCAAGAACTGCTGATCACGATTTCCATCCAAATATTCAATCAGGTTTAAAATAGGTCGCTCCCCGTCATCCAGTGTAATGAAATCTATGAAATCAAAGACCCTTGCATCTGTTATTGAGCGCAGTTCTGTATTGGGATAACCACCGCCCATAACTACTTTAACATCAGGGTAAGACCTTTTTATAAACTGTCCGATTCGCAATGCCCCAAACAGATTTCCGGGAAAAGGTACCGACATACAGACCAGTGTTGGCTTAAAAGCCTTAATGCGCTCTTCTATTGCATTTAGACTTAACTCATCAATAATGGAAAGTGGCTGCTCAAGTGCTTTCAGTATGGGATCAAAAGAAGAGGCCGACATACCTAATCGCTCTGCATACCTGCTAAAACCGAAATGCGGATCATGTACTTCTTTTATAAAATCACCAAGGTCTTCCAGATAAAGTGTAGCCAGATGACGTGCCTTATCCTGAATTCCGAGCGTTCCGAAAGCCCATTCCAGATCGTCGAGCTGGAGAAAGCGATTTCCTTCCGGTAAATAATTCCGTTCCCCGATAGAATAAGCAAGTGTAGGGTTTTGCTGTTGCAGGAGTTTTAAGGTTGGCTCAATGGTGTGGATATACCTGTTTTTCAAGGCTATCATACGTTTGATACTTTCAGGGTACGATTTTGAGTCTGCAGCCGAGTCGAAAAGTTTTCTCAGATATTCCTTACTGAAAATTCGTCCTATGACCTCTATGCCCACGTCCATCTGAAAGGAGGTTATTCCTTGAGTATTTAAAAAACCCTTGATATAGCAGGTTGCTGGATAGGGGGTATTCAGCTGTGTAAAGGGAGGTGTAAGAAGAAGTACGGACTGCCCTGGCATAGTATAAAATCTTATGCAAATATGGTTGAATAAAAATTAGACTTTCAGGAGTTAGCTCAAGACTTTTAAAATTACTGCGAAAGACTATAAGTATTCTGATCCTTTTAAAATATTATTAGTTTCACATGCTTAATGCTAAGCATGTATTAAGTTTATAATCTTAACTATCCAATCATCACATGAATAATTTCTCATCCGGTTTTCAGGTTTTAGCCAAAACAATCACAGTCTCAATTCTTATAGCGCTTTACGGTTGCGGATCTTCCGATAATGTAAGTGAAGAGAAATCTACTGCAGATCCTGTTGCGGATTTTGAACTGGAAGAAGTTACCGTATCAGAGTTACAGGAAGCTATGGAATCAGGGAAATATACTTCTCGATCCATTACAGAAATGTATTTGAACAGGATTAAAGAAATAGATCAGTCCGGACCGGAATTAAACTCGGTCATTGAAGTGAACCCTGATGCGCTTACAATTGCTGAAGAACTGGATAAAGAACGATCAGAAGGTAAAATCAGAGGGCCCTTGCATGGTATCCCAGTTCTGATCAAGGATAATATAAATACTGGTGATAAGATGTTCACTACAGCAGGTTCTTTGGCACTAGATGGCTCTAAAGCACCAGGAGATGCATTCATTGTAAAAAAACTAAGGGATGCAGGTGCCGTCCTGCTAGGTAAAACGAATTTAAGTGAATGGGCTAATTTCAGATCATTGCGATCTTCCAGTGGATGGAGTGGGAGAGGCCGACAGACCAAAAACCCTTTTGCGCTCGATCGTAATCCATGTGGTTCCAGCTCCGGCTCAGGCGCCTCAGTTTCTGCTAATTTATGTGCTATAGCCATTGGTACTGAAACTAATGGATCAATCGTATGTCCCTCTTCGGCGAATGGAGTTGTTGGAATCAAGCCGACCGTAGGACTCTGGTCGCGATCAGGAATAATTCCGATATCAAAAACACAGGATACCGCAGGACCGATGGGAAGAACGGTTTCCGATGCTGCTGCTTTGCTTGGACCCTTAACAGGAGTGGATGAAAACGATGAAAGAACCATGCCAAGTAAAGAGAAAATACATGCCGATTATACCCAGTTTCTTAATGCTGACGGTCTAAAAGGAAAACGTATCGGTGTTTTGAGAGAAAACTTTGGTTTTCACGAGAAAGTGGATTCAGTTATGGAGAAAGCCATTGCGGCAATGGAAGCTCAGGGAGCCATCATTGTTGATTCTGTTAAAATGGAAAGCAACAGTCAGTATGGAAGAAGCGGATTTGATGTACTGCTTTATGAATTTAAAGATGGAATTAATGCGTATTTAGCTACGCTAGGTGATGATGCTGCAATGAAAACACTTCAGGATATTATCGATTTCAACGAGGCCAACAGGGATGAGTCCATGCCTTATTTCGAGCAGGAGATTCTGAAACTGGCGCAGGAAAAGGGCGATCTGGAAAGTGAAGAATATAAAGAAGCACTTGAAACGATCCTCAGATTGTCAAGAGCTGAAGGAATAGATGCTGTTTTAGCAGAACATGATCTGGATGCGATCATAGCGCCAACAGGCGGACCTGCATGGCCGATTGACGTGGTCAACGGAGACCATTTTGGAGGTGGAAGTTCTTCACCAGCAGCAAGGGCTGGATACCCGAATATTACTGTTCCAGCAGGCTACGTTAACGGACTCCCGGTCGGAATGTCAATTTTCTCCACAGCTTACAGAGAACCGGAACTCATTGGAATGGCTTTTGCCTTTGAGCAGGCTACGAAAATGAGAAGGGCTCCAAAACTACCGGAGACGCTTGATTTACCTTGATTAATAATAAAAAACAGCCAGAGTAATAATGAAATTTAAACTAGGTTTTGGGCGCCATTCCCTCGGAGTAGGGAATCTTATGAATTATTTAAAACGTAATTATATAATAGGAAAACTAAACTCATAAGCATTCAGTATGAAACCTAATCCAAAATATATTCAGGTACTTTTTATAGCCCTATTTTCAGTTTCTTTTTCAGCCTACAGTCAGGAAGGTAGGTGGAAACTGGTTTATGAACATAATGAGTCAGGAGAGGTTATTTCGGGTAGTAAATCGGACTTGATTGAAGCTGTGAGATCAGGAAAAGATGTAAAACTAGGCTGGAAAATGGGAGGAGCTGGTCAATTTGTAGAGCATTATGCCGAAGTCCAGTTTTTGACCATTATGGAAGGAGAAGTTTACGGTCAGATCAGTCCAATACTAAGTCAGGAACCAAGTTTTGCCAAAAAAACAGTGGGTTTTAGGGAAGGTTTAAAATGGTCTTTAATTGCAAGCACAACAGGCGTTAATTCTACCCTGTTCTACAATATAACAGATGGAACCGCTCTGGATGATGGTAAATACCGATGGGGAAATAAATGGTATGTGAAAGACTGATTGAATCTTAGTGTTAACGTCCTTTATATTTGTATCAGGAATAGCTAAAACGTGTGCCTTTTACAGTTAATCCACAAAGACTTTAATGTTAAGGTTTTGATAAGATTCAGAAAATCGGTAATTATCTGTACTACTTAAAAATACAGTTCGACTATATTAGTCGCTATGAGTGACTATTCTTTCTACGATCGCGATATGAGCTGGCTGGGTTTTAATTATAGGGTCTTGTTAGAGGCTCGTAGTCCGAAAGTGCCGATTCTGGAACGTCTGAGATTCGCGGCGATATATTCTTCAAATCTGGATGAGTTTTTCAGGGTCAGAGTGGCACACCTGAGGTCTATTGCTGAAATCGATAAAAAGAAGATCAATAAAGCTGCTAATCTTAAGGAAGGGTTAATAACTGAAATTCATCAAGAGGTATCTCGCCAACTCACTAAATACGGCGAAGCACTGGATGAAATACTCTCTGAATTACGAAAGGTGAACATCTGCTTTCCCGATCAGGTTAGTGACCTTAAGGAAGACTCTCAAAAGGAATTACATACGTATTTCAAAACCAAAGTACTGGCCTATCTTCGACCTTTCATTTCCGATTTTACGAAACACGAGCCCTTCTTAAACAACCAGCAGCTTTATTTAGCGCTGAGGTTAAAAAAAGGAGAGGACGAGACTTTCGGTTATGTTAATATTCCTTCAGATGCACTACCAAGATTCTATCTAATTAAAGAAGAAGAGAAGTCCTTTTTTGTCTTTCTGGATGATATTATCAGGGCAAATATCGATTCAGTGTTCAAGGAATATGAGGTTCTGGAATGTAAAAGTATCAAACTTAATAAAGACGCGGACTTGAATATTGATGATGAATATTCCGGTGATCTGACTAAGAAAATTGAAAAGCAGATCGAGAAGAGAAACCTTGGAAAGCCATCCAGATTTTTATTTGACAAATCCATATCGGATTCATTGCTAAGTTCACTGCATGATACTTTTAATCTGGATGATAAAGATCTTGTCCCCGGAGGTAAGCGCCACAATCTCAATGACTTCTTTCAGGTATTCAATCCTACTGAAAAGAATATTGAATATGAAAGACAGAAACCGGTTGGAAATAAAGAAGTAGGTGAGTCCGATTCAATCCTTTCTTTGATAGAAAAAAAAGACCTGCTTTTTCATTTTCCGTATCAATCGTATGACTATGTGCTGGAGTTCTTCAATGAAGCTGCGGTAGACCCTCAGGTTGAAGAAATCTATGTGACCTTTTACAGAATGGCGAAAGATTCAGTCATTGGAGAGGCTTTGATCAGTGCTGCCAATAACGGTAAAAAAGTAATCGTTTTTATGGAGCTCAAAGCCCGTTTTGATGAAGCCAACAATATATTCTGGGCAAAACGACTGAAAAAGTCAGGCGTAGAAATCGTTTATAGCATCCCCGGTTTAAAAGTACATGCCAAAGTGGCACTGGTCCGTAAAAAGATAGGAGGAACTTATTGGTCTTATGGTTTTTTCGGGACCGGTAACCTGAATGAAAAAACGGCTAAGATTTATTGCGATCACGGACTGTTGAGCTCCGATCGGGAAATGACCGATGAGTTGCTAAAGGTTTTTCAGTTCTTGCATAAAAAAGAGAAACCCGAAGCGTTTAAAAACCTGCTCGTCTCGCAGTTTAATGCCGTGGATGGTTTTACTGCATTGATCGATCAGGAAATAGCCAATAAAAAGGCGGGCAAAAAAGCCCATATCATTATCAAGCTGAATAATCTGGAAGAAAAAGGGATGATTGAAAAACTTTACGAAGCTGCAGAAGCTGGAGTAAAAGTAGAGTTACTTGCAAGAAGTATCTGCTGTTTAGTACCTGAAACAGCAGGAATACCCGTAACAAGGCTGGTGGATCGCTATCTGGAACATGCCAGAGTATTCTATTTCTGGAATGATGGAGAAGAAACCGTTTATATGGGATCTTCGGACTGGATGTCAAGAAATCTGTTCAGAAGGGTAGAAGTATGTTTTCCAATTAAGAATGAATCATTGAAAAAGCAGGTGATGGATATCGTTCATCTTCAATTGAATGATAACACCAATTCCGTCAGATTGGATGAAAACCTGAATAATATTCCCGTAGAAAACTCAGGAGAAAAGATCAATGCTCAATCGAGTACTTATGAGTTGGTGAAGGAGTGGAACAGTTAGCCCGAACTGCATTTATTATTCTGAATCCTGTTTTCAATTATAAATTCGAAGCATAACTTCATTCGATCAAATTATGAACTGAAGTTATGAGTACAATTAACCAATCCATACGATCCAGAAAGTCCATCTATCCCATTCAATTTATTGATAAACCTGTTCCGGTAGAAGTATTAAAAGAGCTATTGGTAAACGCCAATCATGCACCTACACATAGGCTTACCGAGCCATGGCGATTCAAGGTATTTTATGATGCTGGTAAGAAAAGTCTTAGTGAATTCCTTGCCAATAAATATAAAGAAACGATATCTGATTTTCAGGAGGCGAAATACGAAAAAATTAAAAACAACGTACTTAAATCTGGTGCTATAATCGCTATTGTTTTACACAGAGATGAAGAGGAACGGGTACCAGAATGGGAAGAAGTTGCTGCTGTAGCCTGTTCAGTTCAAAACATTTGGATTGCCTGCCAGCAATATGATCTTGGAGGCTACTGGAGTACTCCGCCACTGGTAAAATACCTTGGCGAGCTGGTTCCATTAAAGCCGAATGAAAAGTGTATAGGTTTTTTTTATCTGGGTTATCATGAAGCAAATGATCGAATTATGCCTAAAAAGCCAATTGAAGAAAAGGTTGAATGGGTTATGGAGTAGTTCATACAGAGGTAAACAGACAGACCACCCGCTTGACCAAAGTCCGGCAGGTCGATAATCTCATTGAAGTTGATCCGAGAATCGGATGAGATTCCCATAAATAATGGTCTTTTGAAAAAATAAGGCCATTGTTTTCGAGAATGACGGCATATTCTGTGTCCGAACTCAGGTTATTAGGATTAATTCGAAAAAAAATTATACCGTTCGGTATATTTTATTATATTTGCATTATGGTTACTAAAGCCGAGCGTACATCAGAATACATTATTGAAACGGTAGCACCGATTTTCAATAAACACGGTTACGCCGCGACTTCCCTTTCAGATCTAACAAAAGCTACTGGATTAACCAAAGGAGCTTTATATGGTAATTTTAAGAACAAGGAGGAGTTAGCCTTGGAAGCTTTCAATCATACTGTAAGAAGATTAATGTTTGGTATAAAGGAAAGCATGAGTAAGGTTGAATCTCCATTGATGAAGCTTTATTCGATGTGCGACTGGTATACAGATTACTATCATTTTACCAGTGATGTTGGAGGGTGTCCAGTATTAAACCTTGCTATCGATTCCAATAATAATGATGAGCTACTTTTCAATAGGGCTAAAGAGGTAGTTGGTAAACTGAAGAAAAGTATTGCTGATCTGGTTAAGGAAGGTATCGAAAAAGGAGAAATAAGAGAAGGTGTAGACCCCGAAAGAGTAGGAGGTAGAATTTACAGCATGATCCAGGGTTCCATTTTTATGTCAGGCGTGTTAAAAGATAATGCACCTGTGGTTGATATGATGGAACACATCAGGCAAATGATTAAAACGGAACTGGAGACTTAAAAAAATTTGATTATCCATATACCGATCGGTATATTATAAATACTAATAACATGAAAGCATTAGAAAATCTGATCAAGACTTATTACAAAATTACCTCACCCTTATTTCCTAAAGTCACAGGCCGACAGGCATTTAATCTGTTCGCTACCACCAGACGAAAGAAGCTGAACAAACGCGAACAGGCCTTCTATGAAGAAGCAGAAGAAATTATAGTATTGCATGATTCGGAAGACATTAGAGCATATTCTTTAGGACCTAAAGATGGGTCGGTAATTTTCCTTGTTCATGGCTGGGATTCTAATGCCGGGTCAATGGCTGGAATTGCTAATCTATTGGTGAAGCAAGGTTTCAGAGTGATCACTTTTGACCTACCAGCACATGGATTTTCCACTTTGAAAAAGACCAACATTAGGGAATGTGCAGCCGTATTTCAGCGGGTTTATGAAGTGTTCAGCAGGGGAGAGCAGGTATCGGTAATCTCTCACTCTTTTGGATCTGCCGTCACGACTTATGGACTGAGTAAAATGGAGCATGATCTGAAGCATTTAATCTTTCTGACTGCACCGGACGAGATACATGATATTTTTAGAGAGTTTTCAGACTTCATTAATCTGAGTGAGAAAGCCCACCAGCATATGTTAGGGATCGCAGAAGACGTTATTGAAGAAAAACTGGATGATGTTGCTGTCCATAAAATTGCTCCGAATCTGAACTTCGAACGTTTCACGATGATCCATGATCAGTTTGATAGAATTCTTCCCTATAAATACGCTGAACAGATCGTATCACAAATCCCAAATGCGGAATTCATTACATTAGAAAAAGCTGGTCATTACAAAATGCTTTGGAATGAAGAGGTTAATAAAGCTATTTTAGAACGTTTTGACAGGAGTGAAGAAGTGGTTGGGATGCTATGAGGCTTTCCCAATTAATACATGTTTAGTAGAATTATTTATTGCTATTTACTGTAAGATTAATCAGACATTAGCTACGAATAAAATAGTCGACTTACTATATTATTTTGAATTTTTCGACCTAAAAATGGAATTACTGATAATGCTAAACTGAAAACAAAAGCTGCTAAAATAGGCGAGGTATCTGTCGGGTTTTTGATATATAAGAATGTCATCATTCCTATAATTGCAGTTAGAAGCAAACCATATCCAAAATATGCTAAAGTTGCTCCTATAAAATGAACTGTTACAAGTGTTTCTGATTTAGTTGAGTTAAAATTAACTTCAGTTCTAGGCCAATAGAATACGCTGTTACTTTTAATATTTACCTTATTTTTATAAGGGATATTGAACCACAGAGCTTTAGTTGTTTTTAAAGCATTGTTCAATTCGAAAAAATAAGTAAAATCATTACCAGAGAAGCCAGGCTCAGGACTCATATTCCTTCCGATATTTCTATTCAAATCATCGATATTGAGTTTGGTTCTATAGACACTTTTTAATCTCATTCAATGATAGATATTAAGTGATCTCCTTCAAGGTCTGGCTATCATGTTTATTTCTAAGAGCTTTCAAGCACTAAAAGAGTTTAACTGAAGTTTATCATTTCTTTTTAATTTAAAAGTTATGAATACAAATTCCGATGAATTCAAAGAAAAAGATGAAGACCAGATAGAGCAATGGCTTAAAAAATTAGAACGGGAAAGCTGGCAATTAGAGTTACTTGTCTCGGCATTCACAATCTTCTTATTGATCCAGGCCAATACGGCATTTTATGATTTCTTTATTGATATTCCTTATCGTTATAAATCAGGGGATTCAATAATCTCGATTGTTTATGTTTTTGCGGGTTTACTGGGAATTGGAATTCAAGCCCTCACCATTTTTTTGGTGATACACCTTCTTTTGAGAGGATTCTGGATTGGAGCCATTGGACTGAGATCCGTCCAATCTAAAATTAACTTTAAAGCTCTTAACTATAGTGAATTGTTTACCAGAAGACTTTCTGAACGGGTTATTAGCCTGGATAAGCTGGTGATCTTCCTTGATGAGATATGCAGCGTTATTTTTTCATTCTCGTTCCTGATCATTTCTATGCTCATCGCCTTCGGGACATACCTGACAACTCTAACTTTCATTAGTTTTATAATTGGTTCTATTCCTGACTTTTCACCGCAGTGGTTATACAATTCAATCCGTTATTTTGGTATTGCCCTTTCCTTTTTAATGCTGATTACCGGTATCATTTACTTCGTTGATTATTTCACTTTAGGATTTTTCAAAAAGATAAAATGGTTCGGCAAAGTCTATTATCCATTCTATAGGTTTTATGGGTTTATTACTTTTTCATCGATAAGTCGTTCTATTTACTATTATCTGATCAGTAAGTTCACCAAACGTAAAATACGCCTTGTTTATTTACTTGCCCTGAGTATACTCGTTTTCAAAGGCACAGTAGAGTTCGATCATTATCAATACTATCCTGCATCTGATGATCGCACGGTTCTGGTATCCAGCTACTACGATAATCTTCGCGATTCGGAGGAATATATTGATGTGGTCAGTATTTCCGGAAATGTTGTGAAAGGCTCTTTCATGCAGCTTTTTCTAAGGTATGATCCTTCTGATAATGATGCAATTCGTTCTGTTTGCAAAGGTCATGAAACAAAGAAGAGAGAAGGTATTAACCCTACTTTAAAATTCAATCTTTCTAAGAAGGGCTTACAAATTAGTGGAAATGATTATGCAGGGGAGGATAATGAAAAGCTTTTGGAATGCCTCAGTAGTATTTATCAAGTTAGTATCAATGATTCTGTTTATACTGATTTGAGCTTCTATTTTCACAAGCATTCCGTTAAAGATCAGAACGGACTGATCACTATGATTCCTACTAAGCATTTTATATCAGGAGAGAATAAAATGATCATTAACAAACTTAATCAAGTAGATAGCGACAGGGATAGGGAAGATCATGAACCCGTAGAGGGTGAAGAGGAAAAGTTTGAAATGGAAGAAGTAGCCTTTATTCCTTTCTGGTTTGACGATACTAACTAAATTTACTTGCTATTCTGATTTAAGCGGATTCCCGCATCCGAAGTATCGGATCGTAGGAATGACGTAACCATTTGGTAACGTTTTTAACTTTTTGTCCGTCATTCCTGATGGAGTGTAGCGAAATTCAGGAATCTATATCAAATAGAATTTCCTAATCCAAAAGCTTTAAATCTACTTTTGTATGCAGCCTCGATGTAGCTTCACCTCGATAAGTTCCCTGCACTGGAAGGGTTAATGACGGATGGTGGCTAGCGGTGACCGGAACATAAAATTGGGTGGTGAACAAGCCACTGGAAGGATCAATGCCAATCCAGCCCGGACCGTACACCCATGCTTCCACCCAGGCATGCAATTCATGTCCTTCTGCTTCAGGATTATAACTATAACCGCTAACAAAGCGAGAAGGTATACCACAGTACCGTAGTATCAGGATCATCATCCAGGAGAGATCCCTGCACGACCCGGTCTGAGCCTTAAAGCAATCGTTTGGATGATATAAGGTTTCTTCATATCGGACCTCATGAGTCCAGTTACCATGGATTTCGCTGCAAAGCCTGGAGATAAATTCTGTTTTGTTTCTGGAAACGGATTCGAATAGTTCATTAATCCATAATATGAGATCTTCTGAAAGTAGATGTTCTTTATTTAAATAGGGGGCAAGACCTGTTAGTTTCTCTTTTCGAACAACTTCTTCTATGAGATAGTCAAAAGGATTGTAATCGGAAACTTCTAATTCCAGATGAACATCAATATTGAAAGAATCTCTTTGACCCATGAACCAGCATTGGTGGTAAGGATTGTTTTCAGCATCAATTCGTTGTGCTAATCCGTCAGGTACCGGGTCAACTTTGATCTCAAACTGTTTAAGCCGGAGATATGATCGTATTCCAGGATAGAAATAAAGATGATGAGGTTCAACGAAAACCTGCGTTGAATACTGGTAAGAGGTATGATGATGTATTTTTAATTTCAATAGTCTTTCTTAAATGGTTAAGAATCTGGAGCTTATTTATTTTATACTATTCCGAATGATGTGTCAAATTGAATTCGGAGTACGTTTCTATACCGAGTTAACTTGTTAACAAGCCCAGTGAAAATACAACTGACTTCAAATAATCATCAAGCTCATCTCAATAATCAGATAAACGCTTTATTAGCTAAAAGATTTCATCAAGGCTTCTGCAGGAAGCTTATCAATAGCTTCCTTTAAGCTACTGTTCCAGAAGTTACTGATATCGACGAGTTCTTCTTCTTCAAACCGATGCTGAGTTAACTTGAAGTCATTATTCTTAAGTACCACAGTATCAATCGGGTAACCAACGTCATTTGCTGAAATTCTAGTTGCTTCAAAAGAAAGGAAACCACTTTTCATAGCAAATTCAAGAGAAGCATCAAAGGTCATCGATCGTTTTAAAACAGGTGTTCCAAACCCAGAATTACCAATGATAATGTATGGGGTTGCAGGGCCAACTTCAATCCAGTTTCCTTCGGGGTACAACAGATAAATACCGGGTTTTTTATCCTCTTCTAACTGCCCTCCAACAATGGCATGCAGGTTAAAATTCATTCCTGAATCGATTAAGCTTTTGCGATCCTCGTCAGCGACCCTTTTAACCTGTTCGCCGAACTTATTAACGGCTTTATAAAGTTTATTGAACTGTTTATCTTCACTTTCAATAACTTCTCTAAAATAGGTAATGGCTTTGTCTCTTACGGATCGAAGGCCAGAAGTCATAATGAAAAAAGCGTGTTTATCACGCTGCATGCAGTATATTTTTTTTGCAACGGTGGTGTCTCTACCTGACGTAATCCGAGTATCAGCGATACCAACTATACCCTCTTTTGTTAATGAGGCAAGGCAATAGGTCATATTTATTGTTCTTGAAATTGTTCGGCGAAGTTAGGTTGAATCTTGAAATATTGATCATACACTTTATTGGAAACTTCGTTTAATTTCAGCTGAAGATTGTCAAGGTATTCATGTAAACCGTAATCCATCACGTCTTCCACTTCTGAAAACTCTAAGGTCGACCTTAAATTTCCTATAGACTTTTCAGCAGGATTGGAAAAGCCGTGCTTAGATTCTGAAATTTCGTGCAAACAGTTCTCAACGCCCATGAGACAAAACAAGATTGAACGTGGGAAATATCGATTTAAGACCAGATAGTCAACGATATTTGCCGGTACAATCTTATGGTATGTCTGGCGATAAGAGTTAAAACCACTGACTGATTTCAACAGTGCCGTCCAATGTAAAAAGTCCAGAGGTGAGCCCACCTCATCTACCGAGGGCAAGAGAACATGATATTTGACATCCAGGATTCTAGAGGTTTTATCGGCACGTTCGAGATATTGCCCCATCTTCGAAAAATACCATCCTTGTGACCTTGGAATATTATCATAAGCGATTCCATTTAATAATTGAAGCTTATGCCTGATCTGCTGAAAACACTCCTTAGGATCATCTTTCAGCCATATTTTTCTCTTTTTGGTATTCTGAACGAAGTAATGTAAGTCGTTTAAGACTTCCCAGGTTTCACGCGGGATGGTCTCCCTAATGATACGAGCGTTTTCCCTTGCAGCTTTCACTGATGATATGATTGAATTCAGATTACGCTCCTCAAAAGCCATATATAAAATGGCGTTTTCACGAGAAAACTCTGTTCCAAATAAATCTACAAAGTGTTCCTTGTCTCCAGTTGCTGCTATCAACGGTTCCCATTGCTCTTTCATTCCTGGAGGAAGGTCGAGGGAAAGATTAAAATTAACATCAATGAACCGAGCATAATTTTCTGCTCTTTCTGTATAACGCCCTAGCCAAAATAATGAATCTGCTACTCTACTTAACATCTATTCTTTTCTAATCTTATTTATCAAACAATACCCACGTATCCTTACTTCCACCGCCTTGTGAAGAATTGACCACCAGGGAGCCTTCTACCAATGCTACTCTAGATAATGCTCCGGGAACCACTTCTATAGAATCTCCATACAAAACATACGGTCTTAGGTCCACATGTCGGGGAGCAATTCCTTTTTTCGATAGTGTTGGAACTGTGGAAAGAGAAAGTGTTGGTTGAGCTATGTAGTTTCTAGGATTAGCCTGAATTAACTTTTTAAACTTTTCATGTTCTTTGGTATCTGCTTTTGGGCCAATTAACATTCCGTAGCCACCTGCTGCATTGGTTTCTTTCACCACGAGGTCGGCTATATTTTCCAGCACATATTTTCGGTCTTTCTCTTCAGCACAGAGATATGTAGGAACGTTGTTAAGGATCGGATCCTGATCCAGGTAGTATTTAATAACTCTGGGTATGTACGCATAAACTGCTTTATCATCAGCAACTCCTGTCCCCGGAGCATTAGCCATGGCGATATTTCCAGCTTTGTAAGCTTCGAATATTCCAGGAATGCCGAGCATAGAATCAGGGTTGAAGGCTAATGGATCAAGGAAAGTATCGTCTATTCTTCGGTAGATCACATCGATAGGCTGAAGGCCTTTAGTAGTTTGCATGTACACCTTTTTATCTTTTACGATAAGATCTTGTCCCGTGACCAGCTCGACACCCATTTGTTGAGTTAAGTAGGAATGCTCGAAATAGGCTGAATTGAAAATTCCAGGTGTTAATACCGCCACAGTAGGATTATCAGATACTCCTAAATACTGAAGCATATTCAAGAGCATTCCGGGATATTCTGCGACTGGTCGTACGCCCAACTCAGCAAACAAGCTCGGAAACACCTGTTTGATGATCTCCCTGTTTTCCAGAAGATAGGATACACCAGAGGGACATCTTAAGTTATCCTCTAACACAAAGTAATCTCCATTTTGATCTCTCACAATATCACTTCCTGTGATGTGGCACCAGATTCCCTTTGGAGGATTTAAGCCTATACATGGCTTTAAATAATCCGTACTAGAAAGGATCACTTCTTCGGGTATAACCTTATCCCTCAGTATTTTTTGATCATGATAAATATCATCGATGAAAAGATTAATAGCTTCTATTCGCTGTTGTAATCCTTTCTCTATGATCGCCCATTCTTTACCATCAATGATTCTAGGAACGAGATCAAGGTGGAGAATCCTTTCAATCCCTTTGTTGTCACTGTAGACATTAAAGGTCATCCCCATAGAAAGCTGTGCTTTCTCTGTGGTGTATTGTAATTGCTGGAGCTTTTTCTTGCTGTAAGTATCGAGTTTGTTTAAAAGCTCCTGGTGGGAAGGCCTACATCGCCCATTGCTATCAAACATCTCATCGTAATGTATCTGAATAGGATATTTTTCACTGATCAAACCGTTTCAATTTTAGTTTTAAGTGTTATTCCATAAGTTAAAAAAGGATAGGGGATATGCAAATGGAATGTAATGATCCCTGAAATTAGTTTGAGATTTAGGTCCAATAAACCCCTGACTTTGTTTGACCTCCCTTAATCCCTCCTTAAAGGGGGAAGTGGTGGACATTAGTAATGGCGTAAAAATTCAATCGTAATTCTACTCTTATTTTAGGATAGTACACATTCCTCTGCTCCTGGTGGGGTTAGGGGAGGTTTTAAACACTTATTGAATCACTTTTGAAAAATAGATACGTCGATGTCCTTTTGGAAAGTCTTTAATTTCTCCGATAGGCTTGTAACCATTTTTTAGATAAAATTTTTCAGCCTGAAAGTCAAAAGTATCCAGTATGGAAATGGTGGCACCTTTTTCCGCTGCCAGCTTTTCAACGTGTTTCAGTAAACTGGTTCCAACACCCTTCTTTCTGAATTCTTCTTTGATCCAAAGCGTATTTATCTCTAATCCATTCCAGTAACCTATACCAGCCAGTATTCCTCCAATGACTTTTCCTCGATCATCTCGAGCCACAAAATCAAGCGAAGTCCATAAATCAGATAAAGCAGAAACTTTACTTAGGTTATAATTATTTATTCCGTCAAGAACAGCTTTTCTATCGTCAATGGAACAGGTTTCGAAAGTTAGGTTTTTCATTTAAAACAGAGGTCATTTTCAGAAATTCACTCTTTAGTCTGTGAAGTTACAGATCAGAGAGTTGTGTCTTCTTCTGAAGCATTACCACTTAACTTTAGTATCTCTAAATATTTAGATCTCAATCAAAGCGAAATTTTACCCAATTGAATTAGTACGTAAATATCAAATACCATAATTGGGATTGATCTGAAAAATATGGGAGTGAGATTTTCAGCATATTTTATTCTACGAAGAAACTGTATCCCCAATAAAAAATTTAGTGGTACTAACGTTATAGACCCAACAATCAGCATAATATCAGGTCCTTCCAACCCATTAAAATAAAACTGCAATCCGACGGTAGAAATTGAGCATGCTATCCAGATTATTTTTGGGCCAATGGTAAATGTAAAAAGCTCATTAAATCCAGTTTTATGTTCTTCATCTTGCGGCATTTCAATAGGTATGTAAGCAGTTAAGAAAAACACTATTGCTAGTACAGTTAAAGAAATGCTGACTAAAATGTTAGAATATTCAATTAAATCAGTCAGCACCAACCCTAGAGTAAATACGACTAGGGCAAATCTTTCAACAACTGGGAGGGTTTTCCTGATACGGGTTAAAAAAGACTTTCCTTGATTCTCCATTATAAGACATTTATCGATCTTTTTTCTTTGTATCAAATTTACTATCCGTAGCCAACTTCGGAAAAGCATTGTTTTCCATATTCACATCGGCTAATTCAAGGTTCGGATCAATTCGGATGTTGGTCACCTCTTTTTCTTTCATAAAAGTCTTCACTACTTCGGCTTCGTTCCATCGCCAGACTTCAGCGGGTAATCTTTCGATCTCAGTGGAGCCGTCTGCATACGTCCACTCGATTACGAGTGGCATTACTAAGCCACCTTTATTTTTGAAGGTTAATTCATAAATGTTTTTTCCTGAAAGTTCTTTCCGGATTTGTGTTTCGTCCAAACGACTTAAGAACTGTCCGTAAGAACCATCAGGAGTATTGACCATCGTAAATGGTTCAGGGCCATCACTGAAATCCGTGTTTTCTTTTTCTTCTGGGGAACCACCTGCTTTGGCTGCTTTTCCATTTTTCAATTGGTTTTCAATGGTTTTCTGGTCTTCTTTTAATTGATACCATTTAACATCAGCCAGTTCAATATCCACATTATCCGTGGTGAAAAACCAACCCTTCCAAAACCAATCGAGGTCAACCGCAGTCTGATCTTCAATCGTTCTAAAAAAATCGGAAGGATTAGGGTGCTTGTATTTCCATCGGTTTGCATATTCTTTAAAGGCCTTATCGAAGAGTTCTTTACCGACCACACTATTTCTTAGTATTTGAAAACCTACTGTCGGTTTTCTATAAAAATTAGCTCCAAACTGGGATAGAATATCATTATCGGAATTTGTCATGATGGGACGGAGTTTGCTCTTATCACCCTTCATAAATGGTACTATGTCTTTCGGGGTGGTACTCGTCCATTGAGGATATCTTTCCGCTAATGTTCTCTGATGTAAGAATGTATTTAGTCCTTCGTCCATCCACATCCATTTGCGTTCATCCGAACTTACGATCATTGGAAACCAATTGTGCCCCACCTCATGGATGATTGTACTCGTCATTCCACGACGCGCCAACTCGCTGATCTCACCATTAATCGGACGTCCGCCGTTAAAGGAGATCATAGGAAATTCCATACCAATGTTGGAGGTATTTACAGAGATAGCAACAGGGTAAGGATAATCGAAAGTAGCTTCAGAATACACTTCCAATGCCTGCTTCACGCCGTTCGTAGATTCTTCAGACCATACCGGCATGCCTTCATTTGGATAGAAGGACATAGCCATCACGGTATTGGTTGGAAGTTTTACTGCTTGAGCATCCCAGATAAACTTCCTGGAACTGGCAAAGGCAACATCCCGGACGTTTTTAGCATTGAATTTCCAGGTTTTGGTTTTGTTAGCTTTTGATTGCTCATTCTTTTTTGCCTCCTCTGGGGTAACGATCATCAGAATTTCATCAAAAGAGCTTCTGGCTTTTTCCAGACGCTCACGTTGCGTTTTGGTCAGTACATCTTTTTCATTAGTTAAAGTACCTGTTCCAGCAACAATATGATCGGAAGGAACTGTTAGTTCAACTTCGTAATCACCAAACTCTAGTGCAAACTCTCCTAATCTTCTGAACTGTTTGTTTTGCCAGCCTTCGGTATCATTATAAACAGCCATTCTTGGGAACCAATGTCCCAAAAGGAAAATCTTGTTATCGTCAGATGGGAAATACTCATAACCTTCTCTGGAGAGTAAGAATTTGCTTCTATCGGTAATGTAATTTTTCCAGGAAACCGAGAATGTAATGTTAGCACCTGCTTTCAGAGGTTCCGGCAACTCCAGTCGGAGCATGGTATTGTTTATCACATAAGGAATATCTTTTCCACTAGCATCTTTGATTGACTCTATTTCTGTACCGGCAGGAAAATCAATCGGACGTAACAAAAACTGGACACTTCTTGAGTTTACAGAATCTTTGATTCCACCTAGAGCATCACCAAAATCCTCGCTTTCTTTTCGGTTTACATTCTGTTCCAGTTGAAGCCATAAAATCTCCAGGTCATCAGGGGAGTTGTTGAAGTAGGTAATGGCTTCTTCACCACTTAACACATTATTAACTTCATCGATGGAAGCTTTTATTTTATAATCGGCTCTTTGCTGCCAGTACTCAGCACCCGGTTTCCCTGACGCTGTTCTATAAGGGCTCGGAGACTCTAATAAACGATCAATAGCGTTGAATTTACCACTATAGGGAGGGACTTCCTGAGCGTTGATTTGGAACACTAGGAAAATGAAGAAGGGAAGTAAAATATATTTCATAGTAGATACGGTTTCTTTTCTATTGTTCTTAAAGAAAGTGAAAAGTTATTTATATGCTAGAATTATTTTACAGAGGGTTGGAGGTGGAGTTTACTGGAACCAATTTAGGATTATTAGGACGATGCTTTGCGCTCAATATACCCTGCTTTTTGAAGATTGTTTAAAACGAATTTGAGTTATAACAAGCTGTTGCTACTATAGGATTAATTTAGCTCATTGAGTAGCGATTCTGCCCGATCTCTATAAAACCTTGAATTTTCGGATGTAGTAAGCTGCTTTAAAATCTTTTTTGCGGCTTCTACATCTTCTTTTTTAATCATAGCCAGTGCTTTATACCACATAGCTACTTCAGCTAATATTTCGTTGTCACTTTCAATAACTTCTGAAAATTTATTTATTGAATTTTCGGTATCACCTATCGAAAGATAGCTTACTCCCATATAGAATGATGCCACAACACTGTTTTCTTGCTTCGTATTCTTAAAAGCCTCTATTGCCTTCCTGTATTTCCCGATGTCGTACAATGACATCGCTTTGTTCAATTGTGGATTTTCTGAAGAAGATCCCCTGGACACAACAAGATTATCGTAGGGGATGAAATATTCATTAAATAACTCATGATTGGAAGGTTTATTAAAGAAAATCAGGAAAACTACTAGAGCGGAGCTTAGTATTAGAAGCACGGAAGCAGCAACTTTATATAGCAATGATATCGTTAATGTAGAAGGGTTAGACTTCTGCTTTTCAATTCCTCCTACCTTTTTAAAGGTCTGAAGTTTCGTCCTAAACTCATCAACATCTTTTTCTAAAAGTGCTTCTCTTATTTCTTTCTGAAGGGTAATTTCTCTTTTTAGCTCTGGAATATTTTCTAATTTTTTCTCAAAATTTTTAAGCTCAATTCCTTCGAGGTCTCCCTCTAGGTATTTTTCTATCAGGTCTTGATAATCTTTTTTCATCACGGTATACTTTCCTCTGAAATCTTTCGAGCTATTTCAGAACCTGCTAATTCGTTATAAAGAGGATCATTGGCTATACTATTTAATAAGTTTTTTTGACAGTGATGCTTTCTTTTACGAGCATAGCCTTCACTGGCAAAGCCCATCTTTATTGCAATATCCTTCATTTTGTTACCCTCAAAAAATAGCAATAAAAGCTTTTTACAACTTTCAGGAAGTCTATTGAAGTGCTTCTTGTAAAGTAGATACCGTTCATTCTTTTCAATGGATTCAACAGTTTCATTATCCAGATCAGGTAATTCCTGTTCAAAATAATCCATCGGTATTCTGGCTTTTTTCTTTAACCTTAACAACCAGAGTTTTTTGCATACGGCGAAAAGAAATGTCTTAAAAGTGCAGTTCAGTACAAGAGAGCCTGATTTAATCTTTCTGTATAAAATAATTTGTGCCTCCTGAAAAACATCTTCAGCATCCTGACTGCTTCCTGAATTAGACATCACGAAGCTGTTGATAACAGGAAAGAGATCATCATAAATGGTCTTTATGATTTCCGGACTGCCCTTAAAAATTCCCGAGACTAATTCTTCGTCTGTATATTTCACCGTTACTAAATAAATGTTAAGATTATATGCTTATACGATGGGACGTAAAAATACTAAATAATGCTGTGTAGTAGCCGGTTTTTATAAACGGCCTAAGCTACTTACAATTACCACGACTATTTGATTAGTTTACAAAAATTTCTTTTCCAGGGTCAATTTCCAAATTACCACAGCTCATTAGCATAATTATACCAATCCAGTAATGCAAGCCGCTGCGTTACGTTATAGGATTATCGTTTTTCATTATTAAAAAGCCTGTCGAATAATAGGAGTGTTAATGGGTTTAATATTTCTCTGAAAAGCTTAAGTCTCTCTTAGTTATCTGCTTTGTAGTAAAGAGCCAACTATATGAAAATATCTATTTGCGGCAATAATATCAATTTCTACTTGAGTATAAGAATGAGCTGTTGCATTAATTAATACAACGATGTAACCTAACATTTTTAAGTAAAACATATAGCTGATCTATTACTTAAAACCACACGAATATAATTCTAATCAGTTGTTGAATACTAGAATCTGATTTTAATATTGATACCATTCATTCTTAATTTTTGAACAATTCTGATTTTTTTCAAAACGGCAGGGTAACGTTTTGCTCGATCTGTTAATTAAGAGAAGTCTAAAGGAGATATCATTATGAATACCAGAGAAAACAATGGAATAATCGGGAACTTTTCAAGTTCAGGGTATATCGCTCCGTTTCTTTCTTCAAAAAGTTTCCTTCTGGATACAAAAAGACGATTGAATACTATTTCAGGTTTAATCTGCATGTGTATTCTTATTTCATACATCAATCCTTCAGTTATGGTAAATTCTAAAGGGGGCATTTCAATCAGCAACAGACGAGTATGATTTTTTATAAAGTAAGACATGTATGCTGTCTAAATCTCGCGATGCTATTGATATTGGGCTTTACCCATGCCCAAACCAACGATAATTTCGAAGATGCTCAGGAATTGGTCAGTATAGATAACTTCTGTTCTTCACCTGGCGTGTTTACCACCTCAGGAGCTACTCCGGACGAGGCATTACCGGAAAATTGGACCGGAGGCCCTTACAGTAATGTATGGTACAAATTCACCGCCACTACCACAGAAGTAAGTATTAGAGTGGAGGTGGGTTCTATGAATTTCCCTCGGATTTCACTTCATGATGCGACTAAGGCAGAAATAAAAAGTGTAGCCAATGCTGGTTCTGGTGACCCGGTGGGTATGAGTGTGAATACCCTCACTGTCGGACAAGAATACTATATTAATGTATCAAATGGCCCAAATGGCGGTCATTCAGGAACTTTCACGTTATGTGTAGATGATGAGGTTTCTGAAGACTATCGGAATGAGGCTGTTATACTTTCACATAGTAATGACAACTGCTCCACCTCTGGGCAATACGATACACGCATTGGTACACCTGACGGTGCTAGGCCCTCCAAATGGGGCAATGGGCCTAATGCTAATATATGGTTTAGGTTCCAGGCTACAACTAGTGAAGTGGCCCTTAATCTTAATATAGAGGAAGTTACACAAGCTTTGAAATTTCCTCGTATGGCACTTTATGACGATGGTGAAACCCAGCCGCTGGTTAATGTTGGTAACGCAGGAACGAACACAAACATCGGACTGAGTCATACCGGATTGACAGTAGGGGCATGGTATGATGTGAATATAGATAATGGCCCAAACACAGGACACAGAGGTGCATTTACCCTATGTATTGATACTGAAGTAAGTCATGATTATCGTTCATCAGCCATTGCCTTAAACGATCTGAATAATTACTGTTCCCCTTCTGAGGCATATACCACAGAGATTGGAACTCCTGATGAAGCCAGACCTTCTTTCTGGACCAATGGCCCTAACGCCAATGTATGGTTCACTTTTCAGGCAGCTGGCCCAGATATTACGATAGATGTGAAAACGGGTACTGGCGAAGGTACAATAGCCTTTCCTAAACTGGCGATCTATAATCAGTCCATGGGAGAAGTAGCCGGCACCATGGATGCAGGCCAATTCAACGACGTGAGCTTGAGTTACACGGGTTTAGTGACGGGTGCCACCTATTATATCAACATCGACAATGGAGTAAATCAAGGACAACGGGGTACTTTCACTTTATGTGTGAATAACCCTGGTACAGGACCAGCAGTACCTGATGTTCCTGCGAATCTATTAGCTGTTTCAGCAGGGGTGGATCAAATCAATCTGAGCTGGGATGATGTAGCGACTGAAACAGGCTACAGGCTATGGCGCTCAACAGAATCAGGCACTGGTTTCAATATTTTAGCTGAGAATATTGATGACAACACAGTTAATTACAGTGATATAGGCCTAACGCCTAACACCCCATACTTCTATTATCTGGAAGCGTTTAATGATTCGGGCAGTTCAGTACCTACAGTAGAAGTAAGTGCTACAACAGACGAGTTACCTGACCCTGGTACTGAACAGGGACGTACGTTTTTGATTGACTTAGGTAATCCCACTAACATTACAGCGGGCAATTGGAATAATGTGACTAGTCCTCAAAATGATGGAGTGACCATATCAGATCTAATAGATGATTCAGGCGCTTCAAGTACCATAGACTTTGTTGTGGTTATCGATGCTTCCAATGGTTTGGGTAACGGCTTCAACAACGATGGTTATTCCGGTGAGACTTTGGGCTATCCAATAACGGCCAATTCTGACAGTTACTTTGCCAGATTAGGTGGAGGTACTTATAAATTGACTGAATTAGATAACAATAAAACATATGATTTAGTCATTTTCGGAAGCCGTTCAGGCACGGGTAATCGTGTAGGAACTTACACCATCAATGGTGTAACCAAAACTTTGGATGGATTAAACAATACATCTAATACAGTAAGTTTTACAGGTTTAACTCCTGATGTTAACGGTGAGATTATTTTGGACTTTGGTGTACAAGCAGGTTCAAGCTTTGGTTATCTGAATGTACTTAAAGTGATTGAGCAAGGCGCCACTTTACCACCGACAGCACCATCAAATCTCAGTGCGACTGTGTCCGATAACGATATTCAATTGAACTGGACTAACAATGCTTCTACTGCAACAAACTTTGAAATAGAAAGAGCTACGCTATCTGGAGGTTATTCATCTATCGCCATAGTACCGGTAGAAACAACTAGTTTTGATGATAATGACCTGCCTTCAGACACTTACCGCTACCGGGTAAAAGCGATTGATACTGTGAATGATCTTCAATCGGATTTTTCATCAGAGGTGAATGCCACTGTGGAAGATACTGACCCGGGAACTGGAGAACAACGTACTTTTTTGATAGACCTAGGTAATCCTACTAATACTACATCTGGGAACTGGAATAACCTAGGCATTAAGCAAAATGACGGTGTGACGGTATCAGGCCTCATCGACGATAAAGGTTTGATCAGTAGCATTGGCTTCACAGTTGTGAAAGACGCTTCTGAAGGCTTTGGGAATGGCTATAATAATGCAGGGTACGCCGGAGAAGCATTAGGCTACCCTGTTACCGCCAACTCAGACAGTTACTTTTCACAAGGAGCCGGAGGCACCTACAAACTGACCGGGTTGGATAATGGCAAGACCTACGATTTAGTTATTTTCGCAAGCCGTGCAGGATCAGGCAATAGAGTAGGTACCTATACGATCAATGGAGTGACCCAAACACTTGACGCACTTAACAATTCGACCAATACCATTAGTTTCATTGATTTACAACCAGATGATAATAATGAGATCATCCTCGACTTTGGTGTAGAGGCAGGGTCAAGCTTTGGCTATCTTAATGTATTGGAGGTGATAGAAAAACCATCTCAGGCAACCATTAATGCCCCGTCTAACCTAACAGCCGTTGCATCACCTGGCCAGGTGGTTCTTAGCTGGGCAGATAATTCAGACAATGAGACAGGCTTCGAGATCAGGAGGAGCACAACCGAGAATGATACTAACGATCCATTTGTAACGGTAGCTGTCAATGCGACCCAATTCATTGATTACACCGTAGACCCATCAACGCTTTATTACTACCAAGTGAGGTCAACAGATGGCCAGGTGCTCTCCTCATATACAGATGAAGTGAGTGTAAATAGTGCTCCGGTCAACACCGGTATCGTACCTGACGCACAAGAGATTCTGGCTTTGCGTGAGCTTTATACAGAGACTACCGGAGCAGAATGGATCAACAGAAATGGGTGGCCAAATAGTAGCGCAGAGTGGGATAATATTACTTCTGTGCAACAGGCTGCAAGCTGGCATGGTATCACTGTAGAGGATGGAGATGTGGTTGAACTTAGGCTTCCTGATGATGGCCTCAATGGTTATTTATTGCCATCCCTTGGAGATTTGACCGCTTTGAGAGTGGTAGACCTAGCATACAACAACTTATTCGGAAGTTCGCTGGAAATGTTTGGTAACCTTAGAGAGTTGACCTCGCTATACCTTAATAACTGTGATCTTGCTGATTATATCCCAGTTGAAATCGGTAATTGCACGAAGCTAGAGAGCTTAGTTTTAGGCAATAACGCACTTACTGGTAAGGTTCCCGGGGTATTGGGAGAACTAACCAATCTAAGGTTAATCTATTTGGATAATAATGACTTGTATGGGCCGTTACCGAATTCACTTACTAGCTTGTCTAATCTTACAAAGATTGTTCTCAGCAATAATAGTTTCAATACCTTTCCTAATTTTTCTAGCCATACGAATCCTAGTCAAATTACAGTACGTATTGCCAGTAACAATATTAGCGATGTCTACATCCAACCCCACCTGGATGAAGTAGCTTTTGGAAGTTTCAGCTACTTACCTCAAGATGTGTCCCCAATCAACGGACAGGTTCCGGATGAAGTCGAGATTCAGGCACTTCGGGATTTATACGAAAATACAGGTGGAAACTCATGGGTGAGCCAAACCGATGCAAATGCATCTAACAATTGGGCTAATGGAGTTGAATGGAATATCATAACCTCCGTCGATCAAGTTGTTGATTGGCATGGTCTTACTTTGCTCAATGGTGATATTGACATAATATCTCTGGTGAATAACGATCTGTCAGGTTCCCTCCCTGAGTCTATGGCTGACCTCAAAGGGTTAAGATACCTACAGATTACTCACAACGCTTTATCGGGTTCATTACCATCAGGCATAGGAGAATTAAACAAGTTGATCTGGTTGAATATGCGTGATAATGAACTTACTGGTAGTATTCCAAACTCTTTAGCTTACAATTCAAGCATCACAAAGATTGAGCTTATTAATAACCAATTGAGTGGATCACTACCGCCTTTTTTGGGTGATATTGTTAATCTTCAGACATTGGAGTTAGGAAATAACAATTTTAGCGGACCCGTCCCAAGTACGCTTGGAAACCTATCTAACCTTACCGAATTACGTTTGGCGCTTAATGATTTGGCCGGAGAAATACCTACTGAACTCGGAGATCTATCTAACCTTAAAACGCTTCAGCTTTCATTTAATAATTTGATTGGTAGTATTCCTTCATCTTTTTCAGGATTAACTAGTTTGGAGAATTTATCGTTAGGCTCCAATCAATTATCAGGCCCTATACCTATTGAACTTGGAAGCTTAACAACTCTTGTAGGGTTACACCTTGGCTATAATAATTTAACAGGTAATATACCTAAAGAAATAGGAGATATGACAGCTCTTGTGGTATGTGATTTAGGTAACAATGACTTATCAGGTAGTTTGCCAACAGAAATAGGTAATCTAGCATCATTAGTGTCACTATCGGTAGTTGATAATAACCTTTTAGGAGCTATCCCAAATAGCCTTGTAAGTATTGAGTCATTAGGATCAATGCAATTACATCGTAATAATTTTACCTCTTTCCCCGATTTTACTAATCACCTTTCTCCTCTTAACATTTACGTAGATATTAGTTACAACTACATTCCTCAAGAAGATATAGATGTCAATCTAGTAGAGGGTGTTCCGATTTTCTCGACATTCAACTACGTTCCTCAAAACACAATACCTACCGAACAAGGACAGATATTTGATGTGGTTGAAATTCAAGCACTTAGAGATCTTTATAACATTAAGGATGCACCACCTTCAGATTACTATTGGGGAGGATGGCCTCAAAATGATGCTGAATGGGATAATATAACCTCACTTAATCAAGTAGTGGATTGGAATGGAGTGACTATAGAGGATGGCGATGTAGTTGATTTAAATAGGTTCCGGGCAAATCTTGTGGGTAAGATACCAGAAAGTATTTCCAATTTATCTGAGTTAAAGGTTTTACAACTGCTTCAGAATAGAATTAATCAAATACCAGCTGAACTAAGTGAATTATCAAAGCTAGAGTTTTTAGGTTTAAGTAGTAACTCTATTAGCTCGTTACCTGAAGAATTAGGAGACCTCAAACAATTAAAGACTCTAGGGTTGGATTATAATCCGATTGATTACATCCCTGAATTTACTAGAGATTTGGAGTCACTTGAAAGATTGACAATGCAGTCCACTGGTGTCAACACCAAAATACCTGAGTGGATTGGAGAGTTGGATAACCTTGAGTTACTCAATATTCAGGAATCCCAAGTGGCGGGAGAAATGCCCGCAGCAATAGGCAATCTGAATAAGCTCAAATCGCTTTATCTAGCCAATACCAATATCAAAGGATCTATTCCGAGCTCAATTGCCAATATTGATAGTCTTTTGGTAATTTACCTCCAGAATACAGAAATCTCAGGCCAAATTCCTACTGAATTAGCTTCTATGGACAAACTTATCGGATTGGACATAAGCAATTCCGATGTTGAGGGGATTCCTAATTTCAATTTTTTACCAAATGCTCAAAGTCTAAGACTCAGAGTAAATGGCAGTATGTTGAGTTTTCAGGATGTAGAGAAAAATTTGATCGGTCCTGATAGTCATTCGTATTTGAACTTTTTTTATGCTAATCTACAGAGTCCGGTTGAAGTTACACTTCTAAATGTAGACCCGGCCCAACCGATCTTGAATGACCGTGGAGGAGGCTCGCAAACAAGCTACCAATGGCAAGAGTGGAATGGCACTGATTGGATAAATATAGATAGCCAAACGACTGAACACCTTATGCTGACTGATGTGGATCAAAGCTTTGTGGGCAGACGCTATCGCTGCGAAATGACCAATGGTTGGGTTATTGGCCAGACACTATACTCCACAATATTTGAAGTATCATCAGTACAAGCCACTTATTATGCCATTGCTAACGGTGATTGGACTGATGGAACAATTTGGTCTCTGGAAGAGGGGGGAGAACCTGTCAACCAATTGCCTACGGCAGCGGATAAGGTGGTAATAAACGGGTTCAGCATTAATGCTAGTACTATCATTGAATCAGGTGATTTAACCCTAGATGCAAATGATGCGGCTCAGCTTATACTTTCCGGGCCAAATGCTCACTTAACTGTGAGAGGTAAGATATCGATAAAAGGAGATTTTCGGTTTGCCGAAAATATCTTGATAGTGAAAGAAGGAGCAAAGTTAGATTGTATAGAATAACCAATAATAAAATGAAATTTAAAGGTACTATTCTGAGTGTTGCAGCTGTTCTGTTGATTGTGGTTGGAATGAGCTTTCTGACCAACCAGAAAGGAAACAAGATCGCTTATGTGAAGTCGCAAGACTTGATATATGCCTATGAGGGTACGTTGGAAGCCCAGCAAAAATTCAACAAGGAAAAAGAAGTGTGGCTAGCCAATGTCGATACGTTGGAAGTGAATTTTAACCGAGCCGTGAATCAATTCAACAATGAATACCAAAGTATGAATGCCAAAGTAAGGGCTCAAAGATCTAATTTCCTTGATATCCAACAGCAACAGTTGATCGATTATAAAAGTGCTATCGATGAGAAGATCAAAGCTGAAGATCAAAAAATGATGCAGGCGGTACTTAACCAAGTAAACTCTTTTATTAAGCGATATGGAAAGGAGGAAGGGTACGACGTTATACTAGGCACCACTCTTTCTGGTAGCGTACTATATGGTAATGATAAGTTGGACATAACTGACGAGTTGTTGATTGCATTAAATAAAAATTATCGAGGAGAATGAAGTCATATATAGTTCTTCTAATAATAGTAGTTCTATTTGGTTGCTCCAAGGGATCGAAATCATCACTTGCGCTTGAAGAGTATCAAAATTGGCTGATAGAGCATAAAGAACAAATACTGAAGACCAAAGGAACTGATTTCTTGAGGATCAGTGCACAATATCTTGCAGCGGATTATTTGGCCTTTCAAGATTTGAAATTATCAGTCGGTTCGGTCAGTCAAGAAGCCTTGGATTCATTATCGCACGAATACCTACAAACCTTGTCTTTTCAAGTAAACCTTGAAGCAAGTAGTAAAGAAAATAATCTCCTCTACCATAAGGTAAATGGATATAGTGAATACAAACAAAGGGTGAACCATTTAAATTTTGACCTTGATACTTTCCTTTCTCTCACTGTCAATGACCACCGGTATAAGCCTTTATTAGGCCACTTTGAAGGATATCACGAGTTGAGCAATAGGCTTATTTTTCACGTCACTTTCAAGCCAGAAGAGTATATGAACGGTAAGTTTGATGATACTATAGATAGGTTATATCTGACCTTCGATGACCCTTATTGGGAAACAGGAATTAACCACTTCACTTTTGAACGAGAACACATTGAGCAGCTGCCAAAAATTGCTCTATCAAAACTATAAGTAGATGTTTAGAAAAAGATTGTACTTAAAAACGATCGCATACTTCTTTTTGCTCAATATGCTGGGAAACATATTTCTTCCTACCATATCTTATGCTTTAACTTCAGGTCCGGCACAGCCAGAGTTCAGTAGTTTTGAACCGGTTGCGACAACCAATATGGTGAATACTTTCACCGGTGATTTTACATATAACCTTCCCGTGCTGGAAGTACCTGGTCCGCATGGTAGTGGCTACCCGCTATCTCTATCATATCATGGAGGATTAACTTCTGAAGAAGAAGCGTCATGGGTAGGATATGGTTGGTCAATGAATGCAGGGGCGATCAACAGAAGTACACGTGGTTTTCCTGATGATTATCATAATCAGGAGGTTTTTTACCATAATAAAATGCCTAAAAACTGGACGGCTACGGTAGGTGGTGGTGCTACATTCGAAATATTTGGTAAGGATGATCAGGGTGAGTTTAAGATAGACAAAGGCTCTATCAGCGCATCCCGATCACTCAGGTATAATAACTACAGAGGATTTGGTTTGAATGGTGGTATCGGTGTTTCTCTAGGGCGTGGATTGGTGAGTATGGGGTACAATTTAGACAATGGAGAGGGAAGCTTCAGTCTCAATGTAAATCCTATGGCCATCTTAAATTACGCCAAAGAAGAAAATACAAAGAAGGAAAAGGCGGAAACACTCAAGCAGAAGTGGGCTGAATACAAAGACAATGCAAGTAACCATGCCATTAACAGTATTGTGAGTAATTCCAATATCCCCTTGGTGGGTAGCAATTACGGTCTTCTAAGCATGAGTGAAGGTGAAAGACCTAACTTGTTTTCCGGATATGATGGTGGATCATATAACGTCAGTGTCAACTTTTCAACCAACCCGGGACCAGTACCTATTGGAGCAAAAGCAAAGATCACTGGCTCTTATTCTTGGCAAAAAAATAAGGAAGAAACGACCGCATCTGCTTATGGTTATATGTATTCAGCCAGGGCCACTGACCAGGATATGATGGATTATCACGTAGAAAAAGAATCCAATTTTAATAAAAGAGATGTCTTCTTAGGAGTTCCGTTCAATGATGCGGATATCTTTTCCGCCACCGGAGAGGGTATAATTGGTAGTTTCAGGTTGCACCACCGGCAAATTGGCCAGTTTGGTCCTAAAAATGCGTCAAGCGAAATTTCTATATTCAATCTTCATCCTCAGGTTCATATTGGAGGAGACGGTGGCCCAGGCGTAGGTATAGGCAAAGGTAGCCAATCACTAGCAGTAGGAGATTGGTACAGAGGAGAAATCAATTTTTCAGACCCATCCGATCAGGAGACAGATGAGCCGGTCTTTTTTAGATTCTCTAATGATATGGGAGGAAGCTGGGGTGATAAGGTAGATGATCGCGCGGTAAGAGCCTTCCCTACGACTCAAGCCAGGGCTCCGATAAACTATGATTTAAGAGGTGAGGAACGGTCAGGAAGGTCTTCTTATATTGGTTATAATACCAACGAAGAGATGTTATCCACCTCAAGAGACCGCTATTTTTATAAAGCATATTCCAAGCGGCACGACATGATTGATGGAGTGGATAGGAATGATCCGAATGCCATCGGTGAGTTAGCAGTTTACAACGAAAATGGTAGTAGATATGTCTATGCTTTACCCGTAAAAAGCCGTAATGAGTCAGACTTAAGTTATGGAGTGAGGAGAGCGCCAAGTGGAGCGGTAAGAGATAACTACCTCATCATGCATAAGAATGAAGAAGTGAAAGTAGGGAGTACTCGACCTGGAGCATATGCTTCGGCTTATTTACTTACGGAAATCACTACGTCTGATTATGTGGACCGCTCTTACGACGGACCCACTCCTGATGACTTTGGCGGGTATACGAAATTCAATTATGATCGTGAGTACGGAGGTACAGAACAATGGTACCAATGGAGAAACCCATATGAAGGGTTGAGGTATCAGAGAAACTCCTTATCAGATAAAAAGGATGATCTTGGCTCTGCCAGTTTTGGAGAAAAGGAAATATATTATCTCAATTCCATTGAAACCAAGACACACATTGCCGTTTTCGTAACGGAAACCAGAGATACAGACAGTTTTGGTGCTCATTTTTATACACAATCAGGGCAAAACGCTGCGGTACGTGGTGATGAGGTCATCAATAAACAAAAGCTCAAGAAGCTTACAAAAGTAGTCTTATACCCTAGAAGTGCTATTCAAGCTGGTAAAGCATCTCCTTATAAGGTAAGTGATTTCAATGGCAAGCCTATAAAAACAGTTCATTTGGAATACGCAACGGCTACTGAGGAACTAATGAAGGGAGCGCCAAATGCAGCAACCAACCGGGGAAGACTGACCCTAAAGAGAGTGCACTTCACTTATAATGGTATTACTCCGGCAAGGTTAAGACCTTATACTTTTGGTTATCAGTATCCGCAAGGGCTTTATCCTTCACGATATGCCGCATTGGATAACTATGCATCCGGTTTGGATCAAAACCCTAAGTATTCAATCCACAACTCAGACGCCTGGGGTAATTACCAACCCAACGGTGAGCAACATCATAGAGATTTTAGAACCTGGGTAGACCAATCCAATGTACCCAATCAGTTTGAAGACCCAGGCAATCCTGCCAATGATCCATCCAAACTATTCGACCCTGCAGTCTGGCATTTAAAAAAAATCACCCTGCCTTCCGGTGGTCAAATACACGTACAGTATGAGTCTGATGACTATAATTATGTGCAAGACCAGGAAGCCCATGTCATGGTACCTCTCCTCGGGGCGGCTGGAGCAAATGGAAAGGCTCAAGCATTCAAACTGGATACACGACAGATAGGAGTCACTACCAATGAAGAACTGGACGAGTTGGTGAGAATGATCAATGAAAGGTATGTAGAGACGGATAAAAAGATATATTTCAAGTTTTTGTACCGATTGAAAGCCCCGCTTACTGATCAGTTTGCTGATCCGGATATCTCTTCTTGTAATGTAGACTACGTAACCGGTTATGCCGATGTGATCGGTGTTTCTAAAAGTGGTGCTGAAGTAATCCTCACACTCGATAACGCTGATAAGCTCCCTTGGGATGTATGTACTGAGTTTGTCAAGAGGCAACGAAAGGGAATGATCAACACGGACAACTGTGATGCGGAAGATGGAGGGTTGCAGGATGCTGATGATGCGAACGAAGTAGTACTAGGACTGACGGAGTTCTGGGGAAGACGTTTTCTACCTGACGATGAGTTTCTTTGTCAGAGACTGGATCCTAATTTGTCCTATTTCAGAGTGCCAACCCCTCGGCCTAAGCGAGGAGGGGGACTGAGGGTTAAACGTCTACTGACTTTCGATAATACGCTAGAGGGTTCAGTTCTTTATGGCAATGAATACCTCTATAAAACATTCAATGAAAACGGGCGAAAGATCAGTAGTGGAGTGGCAACCAACGAACCAGCCACTATGCGCGAAGAGAATATATTGGTTGACTTCATTAAAAGAAAAGGGCAAAATGACATTCAAAAACTGCTCTACGGTGAGGATAAAAAGCAGTCAGAAGGGCCAATAGGAGAAAGTATCTTACCGGGGCCTAGCGTGGGTTATTCAAAAGTGATCATTAAGAATATACACCAGGGACAAACCACTACCGGGTATGCTGAATATGATTACTTGACAGCGAAAGACTATCCGGTTAAAATAGACAGAACACCCATCAACGATAGCCGTCAATCTAATGACATTGTCTACACAGGGTTTTTGAATAAGTTCAAAAATCATCAATATACCACGCAAGGGTTTACTTTTACCCTCAATAGCATGCATGGCCAGAATAGTAGAATGGCGACTTATGCTGGGCGGTATGTAGACTTAGAAACTACACAACAAACACCCCCTGTTACCGAGAAGATCAATGTATTTTATGAGCCGGGATCCTATATTCCGGTGATGGATGAATTGTACGGAGAAGTAACCCAAAAGAACCCTGGGAGAGAAGTGGATGTCACTGTAGCGCAAAAAAGAGTGACCGAATCCTCTAAAGATCTCAACATTAGCCTTGATTTTACCGTCGGTCTGACTATCATACCCATACCCTGGTTGACAGGATGGCCTACTATTTCAACCACTGATGGAGAGCTGTATACCCATGCCACTGCTAAGGTGATCAGGTATCCAGCTGTGCTCAAAAAGAGTGTTAACTATCAAGATGGTATTTACCATACGAATGAGAATGTAGCCTTTAGCGAAAGCACGGGGCAGCCGGTAGCAGTTAAAAGCTATGACGAATTCTCCGGCGCCTATCTCAGTCAGCAAGTACCGGCAGAGTGGGAGTATAATAACTTCAAACAAAAGGCACACTCGGAAAGACTGGTACTAAATGCAAATGATGAACTACAGATGACTGCGGAATGGATTCTGGTGCCACCAATCGATGGTTTTGAGCGAGTTTCATGGATGAAAATCTATTTTACGGGAACTGAAGGCTGTGAAGCCCTGGCTAAGCTCAACTTAGGTGATCTCATAGAGCTCACCCCTGGTTCACTGCACCATATCACGCACATTGATTTTGCCGCAGATGTGATCAGAGTCAGGCCTTCTGCCATGACCAATGCGTCATTCCTGCAAGGTACAGTTGATCGCATGTCTGTAATCAGGTCAGGCCGAAATAATAATCTGAACCAATCGGCCGGTAATATTACTTTTCACGACGCAGACCATACACTCATGGATATCGAAGATATTGCCATCGATGATGCGCAGCGATTCATCCGTGGTGGTAATAGTGCTATTGACGGATCGAAATTGATCAGTAACCTCAACAATGCATTTACCAACCAGATAGTGGGAACAAGTGGTAGTTTCTCTACCATGGCAGGACCATTCCACGGGATGAATATAAGTACTTACACGGTAAGCTGCGATGTGGATGTATACAATGCCACCATACGCAATGTGAACTTCGACTACTTCGTAGAAGATGGAGCAGTGAAATTAGTGCTAAAAAGTTTTTGTGCTGATTGTGATGATCGGACCGATTGCCTAATCATTGAATAACCATAGAACAAGAAATAATGGTAGATAATTTTAAAATATACCTTGTCCTGTTTCTGTCCTGTTTCTGTTTTTTGAGCAGAGCCCAGCAAGTGATACCACCGGTTTTCAAACCTGTTATTACTGCGGATGTAGAAGCATACTGTGCAGATGAAGGGACCCCTTCTTCAACGTTGACCGTATCCGGCAATTATGATGAGTACTGGTGGTATAAGAATAATGTGTATCAGTCTGTATACGATGGTGAAAAAAGTATAGAACTGGGATTTGGTGACGCTGGAGTCTACAAGGTTCGAGTTGAAAACAATGGTACTTTAAGTGAATTTTCAGACCCCATTGAGATTAAAGAATACAATTTGGGTGTGAGTCTTGAAGCAATAGAGGCTTGTGGTTCAGCAGAACTCATAGCCACTTCATCTGTGAATCATTCGCATGATTACCTGGCTATATATAAATGGTATCATGAAGGTTCTTTTCTACGGTCGACAACTACTAACTCGATAACTGTATACGAATATGGTGATTACACTGTAGAATTTTCTCTTCAACAAGTCAGTGATTGTGCAATTGTTTTTCAAACTGAAAATCCCAACTTAATCGGAAATAATGTAATCGAGCCTCCATCAAATCCGTGTTTTGAGTGTATGGTGGAAGCTAGAGTCAGTGTAACGGCAGAAATCCCCGATATAGCCAACGCAGGGCCAGATGATGAAACTTGTGGATTGGTCTACAACCTGAATGCTCAACCTCCATTCGGGCGTATTGGCACTTGGTCACAGGTTAGTGGTCCAGGGTCATCAGTGTTTACTAATCCTACTTCTCCGACCTCCTCTGTTACCGTTTCAGTAATTGGTGCTTACGTTTTTAGATGGAACCTAAATGCAGGGGATCATTGCCCCGCTAATAGTGATGATGTAGTGATTACTTTCGAAGAAGCAGATTTTTCTATTCAAATTCCAGAGTCTTGCAACAGCGTAGGGTCACCAGTTAATATGAACTTGTTAGGAGGTCCAGCAGGCATGAACTATAGCATCGATTGGGGGGATGGGTCTATCCAAAATACAAGTGCGACGTCAGTATCACATATTTACTCAAGCACTGGGACATATAATATATTTGTCGGTGGAACAACTGCTGGTACGTGTACTGCTTCCAACAGCACTACGGTCACCATCAATTCACAAGTTGCAGCCGGACCAGATGCCAATGTATGCTCCTTTAGTACTCAACTGGAAGCTTCAGCCGTTGGAGGTGGCAGTAAAGGGGTTTGGTCTCAAGTGGGAGGTCCAAGCATTACGTCTTTTGGTAATTTGGACTCTCCCTCCTCCAATATATTCGTACCGGTAGCAGGTACTTACACCTATCGCTGGACGGTGACAAACTCTTCATGTTCAGATCAATATGATGAAGTATCAATAACATTTACAGGTGTAGATTTTGACCTCTTTCTCGATAATGCCTGTCCAGATTTATCCGACCCGGTAGTCTTAAATATCCAAAACAATGCATCTAGGTTGTTGTATCAAATCGATTGGGGAGACGGTACTACTCAAATCACTTCCGACAAATGGGTAGAGCATTATTATAGCACTCAGGGAAATTACCAGGTAACAGTTACCAGTACTGTAGGTCCATGCACCCATACTGTTCAAACCGAAGTAATATTGGTCTCACTCTGCGCCACGGCAGTACCTGAAAACGGGCAATTCAAACTGGATGCGTATACTGGAGTGATCTATTTTGAACGACCTAATTGTGAAGCTGAATTACCTTTTTCTTGCCTAATCGGTCCTTCAAAAGATATAGAAAAAGTGGTCACTGCCGGAGCGGTAGAGTTTGACCATAAGTGGCGTCACTCCTACACAGATACGGACAAAAGTGCTCCGGGAAACGCCTTGCAATATGTTAATATTTACGAAAGGGGAGAAAGAGGGCACTGGAGGGTAAGTTCAGCCAATAACTATAAAACTGATCTAATAGAAGACGATAAGAACTACCGCTATGGTACTTATAACCTGAAGACCTTCAGTTGGGATGTTCCTCAAACCAATACTTGGAAGTGGATAAAATCGGCTCGCGTATTAGCCTATTCTCCCAATGGAGACGCCTTATTGGAACGCAACGCATTAAATATCAATAGTACGGTCAAGTTTGGATATGATGATGCTGTACCAGTCGTGACCGCTACTAATGTAGATGGGCTGAGTACATTTTATTTTGAGAGTTTTGAGATCTCTTACGGAGACTCTGAAAATGGCCGTATCCTGGAAGATTTTGGTCGTACCTGGCAGGGCAGACTAGATAATAACAAAAGCCATAGTGGAGCCTATTCGCTGGAATTGGAGGAGGACGACATATGGAAAATGCGTGATATACAAATAAGTAGTCAATTGTATGAACAAGGCCTCATTGTTAAGCTGTGGGTGAATTATCGTGGTCAGATTGAAGACCTCTTCATGACGGTTGCTGATGCCGCTGATGATAACCAATTGGCCATTAAAGGGCTCAGTGAAGTAGCTCATGTAGGGGAATGGTCATTATTAGAAACTTATATTAGTGCTACAGATTTTCAACCTTTGGAGGTCAGGGATAAGATGGTACTTTCCATTGTCAATGATAGTCCTTTTGATGCTTGGCTCGACGATGTGAAGTTCCAACCTGCAGATGCGCAAATAACTTGCTATGTCTATGCCTCTGAGAACTTAAAGTTAGCGACTGTCTATGATGACATGCATTTTGGCCTATACTATAAATACAATGGTACAGGGCAATTAGTGCGGAAAATGGTAGAAACGGAAAGAGGCATTAAAACCATTCAGGAAATACACTATAACATCGCCGGAGAATAATGAAACTATTAACCACCTGCCTGATGCTGTTAACCAGTATATTTTCCGTCAAGTCACAAAATGAGTGTGAGAAGGCGCTAAGAAAGGTATTGAATAGCATGAAAAATACGGAAGGGATTAAAGGCGTACACGTTACTTACGCTTTGACCGTGTTTGATGGACATAAGCAAGTCACTAATGACACCGTAGATATATATGCCTCTGAAGGGCGGTCTCGAATTCTCACAGGAAATAGTCAGATATTTCAAGACCAGACCATGAGCCTAGCTATCATAGCCGAACAAAACCTGGTATATGTCCAGGATCCTGTCAGTAATACTGAGGGGGTTGATTTTTTCACGGATGCATCTGTTATCCAGGATTCTATCCTCACAAGGGCCAGTAGTATATCCTGCCGGAGTATTTGTCTGAACGAAGCACGGGATGCGAATGAAGACGTGTATCGGGTTAAGCCGGACCAAGCAACTTCAGCTTACACGGAATATGATTTGATCATTTTTAAAATCGATCCTAAGATTGGCTTCCTGAAAAGAGTAGATTTTTTGTATACAGAAGGCCACAATCCGTCTCAGGTAACCATGAGTTTTATAGCCTATGATATGCAATATGCTCAAGATGTTTTGGAGGGACAGAAGCCGGCGGACATATTAGCCAGGATTAAAGCGCGCGACCCGAATAAGGAAGTCATAGACTTAAGAAAAAAATAAAGTAAGGGATTTTAACCACGCATTTTCACCTCTTGGTGAAGATAGAATAAACAAAATGATGCTATGAAATTGACCCGGCCATTATTAAGATTCAACAAAGCATCCGTCTGGATTACCCTGATGTGCTCTTTGATTGCTTTCGTTCATACGAGTGAGGCCCTAACCCCGAGCGGTTCGAGTTTTGATTTCGTTGTCTCCATCGATGAGATCAACGCCAGTAATCCAGCGTCTGAACCTCGCAAGCCAACGAGAAGAGTAGCACATAATGGAACTAAAGAAAATCATAAAACGCTTAAACTCAACCTGAGCTCAACAGAAGAAGGTGCAGGTAATCAAGTGATTTATACGCACATTCTATTGGCTGATAACAACACAGCCCCTATTACTCAGTCTATTGACCTTACCTGGTATCGGCAACAAAACGTTGATTGTGCCCCAAATGTGGATGCGATAGTAATAAAGGGTAAGCTGGACCTGGGAGATCGTTACGAATGGGGTGAAACGGTTGACTTCCAGGTAGAAGCTGCTTTTAACATGGTCGGCATAGATAGGCTAGGCAATCAAATCTTCAATCGACCGGTTAGATTATCGATTGACAAACATAGACCAGAACAATTGTACCTGGAGCGGTTTAAAGGCGATTATAATAATCTGGAACGTGTTGATATCATCCCGAATAGTAATAAGTATATGTATAGTAACTTGGTGAACGAAGAAGCAGTACGATTTACTTTTTCTGTAGATCAGGAATTGTCATTAGATGTCAGCTCGGTAAAGCTGTCACTGGAAAGTCCGGCCCATACAGAATTGTTAACCGAAAGTTGGGAGCATTCCTTCACCTGGAGGCTTCGTGGTGACCAGCAATGCGAAGCCATTCCTAATTATGAATTTCAAATGGTGCGTCAATACGATATTATGGGCACCCCCATGTGGGATAAAGCCTTGAAAATATATACTAACTCAGGTGAAAGAAATTTGAAAGTCACCATAGCAGAAGGGTCTGGAGAATATTATTGGCGAGTGAGAGCTATAGGAGCTAGAGAAGATGGATTTTCTGGCCAGAAAGGTTGGGTTGGTGATAATAGTGATTCAGGGCCATGGGCAAATGGATATTTTCGTTTTACCAATCCTGACGACGAAAAGAATTGGAATTATAGCAGGTCCTTTACCGAGGGTAATAAAGTCAGCGAACAATTGACCATAGCCAATGGCTTACAACATGTCAATCAACAGCAGACCAGAATTAATGATCGGGTAGTAGTTGTTGAAACTATACAAGACTTTGCAGGCAGAGACGCGCTAAATTCATTACCTGTTCCGATGTTAGGTAATGATAATAAGTTAGGGTATAAATACGGAGTATTAGAAAATGCTAGCACCTTAGATCGATATGGGACTGAGGATTTCGATACAGACCCTAAAAATGCCTACGAGGCTGAAAGCTTTGTGGGTTATTATACTGGTGCCGAAGTTGTTGAAAATATCGATGGAGAGTTAACCATACTGAATGAAGGCGTAGCTTCTGCCGAAGGTTATCCCTATACACGCATGCTTTTTACCGCCGATGGTACAGGTAGAGTTAGGGAGGAAGCCGGCGTAGGAGTTATTCATAAAATAGGAGGAGGACGTAGTATGAGAACCTTTTATTCAGGTGTATCGGAATCAGAGATGTTGATGCTGTATGGTGAGGCAGCACCGTATGCTGCTAATGTACACAAAATTATTGCTTTCGATGCTAACAATACCGGAACTATTCATTTTCAAGATAAAGATGGCGATATTTTGGCCACGGCATTGTCCATGGGGACAGAGGATGGTCCCCTGCTACCTTTAGAGTTTGGTCGAGATCCTAAAAGGATATTTGAAGTAGTACCAGGTACCGAGCAGGTGGATGATTTTTTGATGAACGTAAAGAAACCACTTTTCTTCACCAGTGCCACAATGATTGATTTCACTTATGAAATCACGCCTAATGTGATCCAATCCTTTTGTAATACTGGTTGCCGCTCTTGCGATTACCGCGTAGAGGTTTATTTACATGAAGTAAATGAAGGCTCTGATACGCCTTTATCTTCCACTTTACTGGGTTCAGATATTATCGATATGGCCGCTTTGTGCGGGGCCAGAACTCCTTATGAAATTACCCTTGACTCTTATGTCGCAGACCCACTGGTACATTATGTTTTGGAAAAAAGGATTTACGCCAATACTGAAATCGGGGCTTCAGGAGTAACTCACCTTCAAGACTATATTCTTACCGAGTCGAACGCTTATCAAGACGGCGTAGACGTAGCATTGAACGATATCATGACCTTTTTAGATGAAGAGGATATACAAGGTTTATACGATTACCTGGCCAGTAACTACACTTATGATATTGAGCAGCAAGGCTATGAAGTGCCTTTGAACTGTGGAGGTGTGATTTACGTACCTACCCCGGATATCTGTGAAGGTGAATTACCCTCTATGAATGGTGGGATATGCCTTTTGTATGATCCGAATGAAGAAGATGGAGGAACTTATTATACGTTTGTAGAGTACTTTGATCGTTATTGGGAGGGCAAGTACGAGGCCGCTGACGCCCTATTTTTCGAAGATCGTTTTGATCAGGTTGATCTTTCCTTCGCAGAAGGGGAATTTGACCAAATGATCACCAACCTGTTAAACGAGAACCCTGTAGATGGCAACGGTGACATCATCGACTGTGAGCGATTGTGGGAGATCTGGAAACTGGAAGTATCTAACTACGAAAACTGGTTGCTGGCAGAAGGTGACCCTGACTTTACCGGGGGGCTGGATTCTGAGAACAGACCTACTGCAGATGTGGTTTTTAAATATAGCCTATTCCAGCGTTTTATGAATTCGATAGACGGGGCATTGACCGAGGATCGCAAGCTGGATGCAACGGATATATGCGAACTTGACCAGAACAATCAACGTACTTTTTTTCGAGGGTATCAGATATACGGTAGAATAGGTCAAAGCATAGTTGAGCCTGACCTCAATAAAGCCCATCTTATGGTGTACTATGATGAAAATGACGAAGGGCTACGTCGTAACTTCAACCGGATTTTGGGTAATCTTAACCCGGATGGTTCAGTTGATAATACCATTAGACCCAGTTCATTAGACTTTTATAACCTACCTGATTGCGATAAATTCCGTATGGCCAAATCGGGTTTGGGTTTTGACACTGACCCGCAATGGAGTAAGGAAGAGCTGTTAGTTGAGACCGAAGACAAGTGCAAAGAAGCTTGTGCTTTACGTTCTGAAGCTTTCAAACAAGCCATTATTGACGACCTTTTTAATACTGATCCCAATACCATTATTCAGCACTATGTAGTGTCTTACGTGGTCACTTATAGGGAGAATGAAGATTTGATGGATGAAGAAGTGCTCGTCTACACCGGAAGAAGAGATGGTGCGGAGAATACGACCGTCTATGATATCAGTGAATGTGAGTTGGATGCCATGGTGGATGCTTTGGTAGTCAACTGTAGCGGGTATTGTGATTTGGATTTTTATGTGGATCTTGCTACACAGCTGGAGCAATTGGGGACACCGGAACAGATCGACGCTATACAAAAAGTATTTACTTATGGGTTTGATGTTAACGTAAGACAAGATGGTGAAGTTTGTACCGAAGGTTGGGACGATGTTCCTGGGCGCCTAGAATCTTCAGCAGGTTGGAACAAAGCACACACCTTATTTTCTTATTATCTAGCTGGCCTTAATGTGCAACCGATCGTTGGAGGAGGTTATTATTTATATGGCCTTGTTGATTTTGATCTTGATTTTTTAGATGGTAGTGTTATTACTAGTAATAGTAATTCTGATTTGAGGGACTTTTTAATCGTAAAAGTCGATGCAAACGACGAATTTGAATGGAAGAGACACTTTGAAGTTACCATAAATACAGAATCAAATTCTGTTAATATTCCTTCGGAAATAACTACTTCTGATATTTCCAGTGGTAATGAGACTGACCTACTTAATTTTCAAGTTTTATCATCCGGGGATCTTATTTTTATACATGATCCCACATATGCATTTGCATCGGCAGATGTAAAAATATATCTGGATGGAGTGCTCATTCAAACTCTAAAAAGTGATGAACCAAGATATATGGGGCGTATCGACTCACAAGGAACCTTACTGTGGACTCAAGTATCAGAATCTACCTATGGATTTATTCCATTCATATCGCAAGACAATCATATTTATAATGTTAAATCTCTTGATGCTTCTGAAATACAAGTGGTGAAAAGAGATGAAAATGGTGTATTGATAGGAGATTATTTAGGTGATATTGTTAAAGTAACCACTGCCAATGGAGGTAGGCCAGGCGGGGCATTCGGTAATTACAAATTGCATAAGCTCGGTCAGCACTTCGTAGTCGAATTACTTCTAAATACTATTGAAAACTATGAAATATACGTTAATAATGTTTTGCTAGAAACTGTAAACACCGCAAGAATAAGTTCTACTGCATTAATATTATTTGATGAGCAAGGGAAGTATTTGAATAATCTATTCTTTATTGGAGATAATGGTCTAGCCACCTTTTCTCAAAGTGGCAGAGCACTTCCCCCATTCGTCAATGAGAGCGGTTTACACATGAATTTTTTTAACAATGCTAAAGGTGATATTAGACAAGATATTACAATCACAAGCTCCGATGGTGAGCTATCAAATACTATTATTGATGACCAAATGTTATTCGTATTGATAGATGAGAATCTTAGTATAATCGACCAATACAAGTACGATTTAAAAGAATTACCAGGCTTGGATGATTTTGATTTTGAGAACAACGGACAATTGAGTTTCGGAGTTAAGCATAACGGCTACAATCCCATCTATGCTATTAGAGATTATTCAGACAATGGATGGTATTTTGTCGAGACGAACGTTGAAGGTAGAGAAGTTGATGTGACATCCGTACCCGTACAATCTCGTCCACCTCAAGCCGAAGGCTTTTTTAGAAGAGATAATTGTTATGACATCTTCGCTTATTCAATAAATCCGCCATTGTTATTAGATCAATTTGAATTAAATAGTTTTCCACGATCTACTGTATTTGGCCGATATTGTGAGTCAGCAGCAAGTTGCTCAAGCTATTCACAATGCTTCCGCTGGACCTCTGAGTTCGACTTCAATCTAGAAGGAGAAGCTTATGATCCCAAACCCAAAGACTGCGAAACCATTACCGCCGATGCCATTAGGGCAGAAGTGGAGGGGCAAAGAGCAGATGTGATCAATAGTTTTGAGAGTCAACTGGAAACTACCTATAAAGAGACTTGTGCCAATGCCGATAATATTGTGGACAAACTGACCCTGGATTATGAGTTAGGCTTACACCATTTCACCCTCTATTATTATGACCGGGCTGGTAATTTGATGCGAACGGTACCACCGGCCGGAGTGAACCTATTAGATGTCTCTACAGAAGCGATGGTTGAGGCAGCTAGAACCACGGAAACAGCCCATGATCTCATTACACATTATGAATATAACAGTCTGGGGCAGCTTTCTCGACAAGAGACTCCAGATGCAGGGATAACGGAATTTATTTACGATGATATTGGTCAATCACGTTTTTCGCAAAACGCTCAACAGCTAAAAGATAGTACCTACTCCTACACCAAATATGATAAGCTTGGCAGGGTAACGGAAGTAGGACTGGCCGATCTTAGTGGAATCTCCGACGTCTATGGATTAAACACTTACGCTAATGATCCGGACTATCCTGCATGGGGTAGAGAAGTGACGATTACAAAATATTCAACTCCCTCTGACTTAGCGCTACCTGATGGACTCGTACAGCGCAATCTCATTAATCGGGTAAGTTATTCTTACACGGATGAAGATGGTGTTGATGATCCGGATATTGATGATCGTACTACTACCATCTACAGTTATGATGTACACGGCAACATGGAGTGGCTAGTGCAGAAACTGCCAGGCATAGAAGACCCTTTCCTTATTAAATATAGCTATGATCTGCTCAGTGGCAATGTGAATACGGTGAGTTTCAATCCTAACAAACCTGATCGTTTTTTTCACAAATATGAATATGATGCTGATAATCGTATTGAAGTGGTTTACACTTCGCGTGATGGTTACTTATGGGATAAGGATGCCAGCTACGAATACTATGCGCATGGCCCTTTGAAAAGAAGGTTAATCGGAGAAGATGCTATTCAGGGCATTGATTATACTTATACCATCCATGGTTGGCTCAAAGCCATCAACCAACAAGACCTTATCATCGATACGGACCCGGGGAGAGATGGATTTTTAGACGCGGTTACTGCTGCCGACGCATTTGCCATGACGTTAAATTACTATGCTGGGGATTATGACAATGCTTCACGCTACTTAGGCCAAGCCTTAAATGCGAAGGACGATCGTAACTTATACAATGGAAATATTAGCAGTTGGTCTACCAACGCACAACCAATTCCCGGGGTAAATTATGCTTATAACGGCCTCAACGGTCGGCAATTTGTTTATGACGAATTGAATCGCATCAAAAGCAGTCACTTTAACAGAGAGGGAGTAGGTGCGGCAGCCTGGATGGATAACGGTACATTCTATTCTGGCTACGACTATGACCCCAATGGTAATTTGCAGTCGTTAAATAGGTTTACCAACGAACAGGTAGACCAGCTGACCTATGAGTACTATGAGCACAAAAATCAACTGAAAAGGGTAAGAGATGCCATTGCTGATGATGTATTTTTTGGCGATTTAGACGATCAAAGGAATGATCAGGTGGTAGATATTGAAGTAGATGGAGAAACCACTAATAATGTGAATTATGAATATGACGCTATTGGTAATTTAATTAGAGATCACAGTCAGAATAGTATCATTAATTGGACCGCATATGGTAAAGTGAAAGATGTGGAAGTCGACGGTAAGCGAACCAAATTTAGTTACAATGCTACAGGAAATCGAGTGAGTAAAATATGGATCAAAGAAGATGGGACAGTGGTAACTGATTATTATATACGCGATGCTTCCGGTAACACCATGGCCGTTTATCGGCAAAGTAAACCTGAAGGCACCGACTCTGAATTAATACTCAAAGAAGTTTCCCTCTATGGAAGCGACAGACTGGGGGTTTACAGACCTCAGATGCGTATAGAAGGAGATAAAGGGCTATTTCCAGAGGGTATTGAGATCGGCGAACATTTGATATCTCAGACTGAACAGGTAGATACTTACGAGGGAAGAGACTTTGTCCTCGAAGATGGAGCGATGTTGAATTTTATTCCCGGTTTTTCTTTTGAAGCAGCCAATGCAGATACAGAGGGCCTTACTGTGCGTATGCGTCAATACAGGTCCGTTGAAAATGAACCTAATCTTTACACACGTCTGATCGATAAAAAAAGTTATGAATTGAAAGATCATCTGGGCAATATAAGGGCTGTAGTGACCGACCGTAAATTGGCCGATGTGAGTTCAGGTACTCCTCTGAATTTCAAGGCCAAAGTACTAGAACAAATGGATTATTACCCATTTGGCATGGTGGTGCCGAATACTGTACCCGCAGCAGACGTAAGCCTGGCTACCTTGGAATCATCCAGAGAACTGGAAGAACGGGCAACATTCGGTTCCAGTTATGACAACGGATCCATAATACCAGCCCAATTATACAACTACACACAGACCTTTGAAGCAGATAGATCGCAGCGCCTGACCGGCTTGGAAGGGGAGGCAATAGGCTTAGCCCGGAGCCTGGAGGTGAAACCAGGCGATACGATAAAAATGGAAGTATATGCTAAGTACCTGCCAGTTGAGCCTGACCCTGATGCTGCTCCTTTGGTTATAATGCTGGCACCTGCTTTAACACAGTCACTTATAAGTTCAGGTGTGGATGTAACTGCAGAAGTACAACAAACATTTGAAGATCTTTTTAGTACCGGATCCATCATCAATGATGGAGACGATCATACCCCTCGTGCATACCTCAATTACCTGTTCTTTGACGAAAATCTTGCGTTGGTTGATGCCGGTTTTCGGAGGGTAAGTGCATTGGCAGAAGAAGAGGGTTCCGATATTGTTCACGAAAAGCTGGAACTGGCGTTCCTGCCAGATCGGAAAGGAACACTCTATACTTACCTATCTAACGAAAGTACTAACGTAACCGAGGTGTTCTTTGATGATTACCGTATTATACATGCAACCAGTACAGCGATAATGCCGGATATTGCATACCGTTATGGGTTTAATGGAAAAGAAAGGGACGATAGTTTCGGACTGACCAGCTACGATTATGGGTTTAGGATCTATAATCCGGCTTTAGGTAAGTTTTTAAGCGTGGATCCACTAACAAAATCCTACCCTATGCTCACACCGTATCAATTTGCTTCAAATAGACCTATTGATGGTATTGATTTAGATGGTCTTGAACATAAAAGATACTATATAACTTTAGATGATGGAGGAACGCAAATCAAGAAAAGAGAAGGATGGTTTAGAAGGCCTGGTAAAAGAGGTTGGGGTACTTCGAATGTATACTTAAATGAATCTGGTGAAGAATTATATAGGACATTTGAATCTGAGAAAGCACCTTGGGTTTGGGGTGGCAGCAATAGGGCATTATGGATTAGAGGAAAAAAAGTGCTGGATGCTGAAGGTGACCCTGAATCCCCGTGGGAAGAATTTAGTACTACCGCTGGAGCGGCTTTAACGATTAAAGATTTTGAAATTCAGGCAGAGTATTCATTAAGTTCAAGAAGTGAAACAGAAATTAGACCAGAGGCTAATTATTACTTAACATATGATATCGTTGGGGGTCAAATAGGTGGAAAATCACTTCTTTTTGACGTCTCACTTCCTAGTGCGAAAGTTTTTATTTCAGCTGACTTCAAATTTAGAGAAGAAAATGTAATTGAATATGGTTCGAATTTTGGGGTAAGATTCAAACAGTATTTTGCTGAGTATGAACCAGGAAGAAGTTTTAGGATTGGTGCTGGAATAAGTACTCCAAGAAATTTATCAAGCTTATTTAAAAAGCGTAAGTTTTCAATCTCGTACAAATTTCAGGTAAAAGTTAATGTTACCGAGACAGTTAATTTGATAAAATCAGGAGATACTGAAGCAGGTCTGAAAGAGTTGGAAAAAATATCAGATCAGGTAAAAGCAGACGTTGAGAAATATATTAACGAAGTTTTTGGTGAAGATAAAGAGTAATACTTACGTATCTATAAAATTAAGATTTTGAGCATTTCAAAAATTTAAAAAAATAGCTTAGCTAACATCAAAGCAGCCCGCTGTTTGACATTTGTAATGTTGGACTATTATAATAGGATTTTTAATCCGCCTTTTAACTTCAGACCTTGTTGGAGTTATCACCAACAAGTAAACCTTATCGCGCAAGTCTTCCAACGGGGGGAATTGGGGTGGTGTGACTTGTGTGCGGTATCAGGAGACATGACCTGCTGGTCGTGGGTTAAGCGGAGCGATCCTGCGACAGGAGTCTGGAGGGGTTGAAAGGAAGAAAAGTAATAAAGTAAAATAGACTAAAATAGCCAGTGTGGTAGAAGAGCGCAACGACTAAAACAGGAAATGAAAAATCTAGTCTTTATAGCATTCATATTTTTGTCCTCTTTTCTTGGAGTTTATGCCCAGAAGGCGGATAGCCTGCAAAGTTCCGCAAATATGGCCGTTGACTCAATTGCTCAAATTCAAAAAAGTAAGTTGGATTCTGTTGGTATTGGATTTCATAATCCTCTGGATACTTTAGACTTACCTCAACTGAAAGCAGGTAACATCAATTCAATAGATCAAAGGGTAGTTAACAAACTAGACAGTTTACAACAAAAACTCAATAACCCACTTCCAGCTTTTGATCCACCCCAGTCTACAGACTTTGATTCTACACAAATGGGTCTCAAAGCCAAATTTGACTCGCTTCATCGAATCGATCCCGAATTAATTAATCTAGACTCCGCAAAGCAATCAACTCAAGCCAAAGTAGATAGCTTAAAGGCACTGAAATTGCCACATGAAAAATACACACAAAAGCTGGATAGCCTACAACAGAACTACGATCGCAAAGTCAATGAGAAAGTAGCAGATCTGGAGCAAAGAGCTGAATCTAAAGTCAGTGTTTTTAAGGATAAAATCACGGGCAAAGTAGATGGTGTACATGATGTGGATAGCAATGCTCCTAAGCTTCCTCAAGCCGGAGACATCAATTTACCTGGCTCTAAGGTAAATACCGATCTGAACCTTCCCAATCAAAAAGAGGTTAGATCACCCTCCACAGATTTTGATTTAGATCAAAATGGACTGGAAAACAGGATTAGCGAGAAAGTTGGTGGTGTAGGGGGTATTTATATGAATACTTCCAAGATTCCTCAAACCGAAGGTTTTACTCTACCTGATCCTAAGGTCAATACCGATCTCGGTCTGCCAAATGCTGAAGGAGTCAATCTTCCCATCCAAGATTTAGAGCTAGACCAAACGGAACTGAATACTGATCTGAAGTTAGATCAGGAATTGAACACTAATCTGGACATTAAGAAAGAACTTAGCCTGGATTTAGATATTAAAGACCAATTGAAAGAAAAAACCAACATCAACACCGACCAATACACTCAAAAACTGGATAAGGTCAAGAATACGCCTAAAGAGCAGGTAGATAAAGTAAAAATTATAAATGGAGTCCGGAACGCCAGTGATAAGCTCAATAAAAGCAAAGAGATTACAGGCAAGGCAGGTGAGTATCAGGAAGAACTAGCCAAAGTAAAAGAAGGGGATTTGGATGGTCTTGAGCAAAGAGCAGAAGATAAAGCAGTTAATTTAAAAGAGGCAAAACTATTAAAAGAACAGCAGGCAGAATTTGAGAATTCTAAACTGAAACAGGAAGAATATAAAGAGGAAATCGAGCAATACCAGGATAAAGAGTTTCTACAGCAAGAAGTCCAGACTAAAGCCAGAGAAATGGCGGTGGAGCATTTTGCCCGACATCAAAATAAATTGACCGCTGCTCAGGAAAAACTATCAGTATACAAAAGAAAATATAAAAGCCTTAGTAGCATTAAGGATATTTCAAAGAACAAGCCTAATGCATATCGAGGTAAGAGCCTGAAAGAGCGATTAACACCAGGTTTCAATATGGAAGTTCAAAGATCAGCTTATACAGGTATTGATCTGGCTCCTTTTATTGGTTATAAACTCAATGATCATTTGAGTATTTATGGCAGTTATTTATATCGCTTTAATTTTGATAATGATGCTCAAAATTTTCTTTTTGAAAAAAATACGAATGTGCATGGCCCACGTATTTTTGGAAACTACCAAGTATATAAAGGCTTCTATGGTACCTTAGCTCTGGACCATATTCGTACCAGCGTATTCAGCTTAGATAACACTTCCGAATCTAAGACTAATTGGGTAACAGGAGGATTTATTGGAATTGGTAAACGTTATAAATTTGCAAAAAGGGTTGTGGGTAGTATTCAGGGACTTTATAATTTCTTACATAACAGTCGGAGCCCTTATAAAAGGCCATACAATATTCGAATAGGCTTTGAACTGGAAATGAGAAAGAAGCCCAAGTCGCGAAACAAGAAATTAAAAACTACTTAATTTCAGCTTAATCATAAAGTAAAGGCCAACATACAGCTGTTATGTAACCTCACCCATGGCTCACTTAGTCCGTATCCCAGGAAAATAAATCTCAGAATGGGTTTTGAAGTAGACCTTTCTAAAAAAAGTAGAAGAGCAAGAATGAAAACGCACCCTAATCTTTCCAAAACCTATGGTGATAGCCAACAATTATTTCTTTGTTCGCATCATTAGTTTTTTACAAGCTGCTTTGAATCAAATGACTGGACTCACAATACATATGTAATAAAAACGTCTTACATCAATTTTACTGAACTCTATGAACTAATAATTTGACGCAAATATTAATTAGTTATGAGTTCAATAAGTCCGATTTTTACTACAGAAAAGTTTAATCCAGAAACAGAAAGTCTCCTAGAGACGATTAAGCAGACCATGAACGCTCCTTTTACTCCAAATTTTTTTAAAGTTTGGGGAAATGCTCCAACGGCTTTAAATGGAATTTGGCAGGTGATGAAATACGTTTTAATGGATGGAAAACTACCCAGAAGAACAAAAGAGATGATTCTTGTCGCAATCGCATCGGGTGGGGGAGAATCTAATTATTGCTCGACCGCTCACTCTGCATTTTTGAAAATGCTGGGTGTAGATGATCAGGAAATTGAAGCTGTGAAAAGCGACCTTACAATGTTAAGTGATGATAAGGAAAAAATGGCAATCGAATTTGCCCAACGATTAGGTGATGATTCTAATTGTATGAACGATCATGATTATGAAAAATTGAGAAGCGTAGGATACTTTGATGAAGAGATCATGGAAATTATAGCTATGTCAGGCATGGCTGTTTTCTATGGCCATTTAGCCAACGCCACTAAAATTAATATTGATACTCCCTTTCAAGCTCTGGCGTGATGAGTGATTTGTAAGCGTAATTGCTTTGCTTTATTGATTGATAAGTTATATTCATCTTTCTAATGTTATTCTTTACAGATGAATATATCTTTCGATTTAGATTCAATTACGGAAAAGATTCTAGAAGACTTCAGAAAAGTCACCGACCCTCTGGCTGACAATACGGTTAAAAATATCATTGAGTCTGGCTACGAAAAGCAGATCAATGAAATCTTTATGACCTTAGTAAGAAGTAGTAGCTACGACGAAACTACGTTCTCAGGTTTTGATGCCGAATTATCTATTGTTCTCAATGATTATTTCAGGAAAAGTAGCATTCTCCCAGAGTGGGCAGATCAGTCAAAAATCAAAATAGGGGAGCAGGTATTCATTACTTATGGCCCTGAAGTCTTTATGCTCCTGAATATGAGTTCTTTGCCTATGTGTTATACCTGCGCTAAAGGTGCGCAGGTCTTATACGAAACAGGAAGGCTTCTATCTCATAATTCAGATATAGACCCATTGGCAAGAAGGCTTATGGAAACCGCCCAGATGATCGTCAATGTCATGGCTCCCGGCGGGTTGTCCCCTAACGGAATGGGAGTGGTCACTATTCAAAAGATCAGACTGATTCATGCTTCTATAAGATATTTTCTCAAAGAAGGTCAGTATAAAAATACTCCATGGGATACTTCAACCTACGGCGAACCCATTAACCAGGAAGATCTGGCAGGTACTTTAATGTCTTTTGGGCCTGTGATTCTTTCAGGACTAAAACAATTGAATGTAGAACTTTCAGAAAGTGAGACAGACGCCTATATGCATTGTTGGAAGATTGTAGGTCACCTTATGGGGATTCAATCCGAGCTTTTACCTGATACTTATGAGCAAGGTTTTGAGCTGGCATCAAAAATACTGAACCATCAGGCTGCTGAATCAGAAGCAGGGAAAGCCTTAACAGAATCGTGTATTGATTATGTAAACCACATTACTCCAGGGAATGCTTTTCGCAACGTACCCTCTTTTATGATGGATTTCTTTTTGGAAGAATTTTCGAAAGCTTCTGGTAAAGATCTTTCTTCATTCATTGGAATTCAAGCTGAATCCAATAGAAAAGATAAAATCGCTTTATCACTTACTAAATATATTGTTGGTAAGATCAGTCATTTGGAGCATCATCTTTTTATTCGAAAGGTTTCATCTGTATTTAACCGCTTGCTTTTACAGGGCATCATTCACCATTTCAATGGAGGAAAGAAAGTGTATTTTTCGATACCACCTTCCCTTCAAAAAAGCTGGAGAGTGGAGAAAGTATAAATAGGCCTTAGATATAATTAATTCTAATAAAACCCATATAAACAATTGATTATCAAAATTATAAAGAACTTAACTCATCACAATATCTAAACGAATGGCAAACGATATTCCAGGGCTGGACTCTAAAACAACCAGAACCATCTTGATAACTTCGGGTGTTCTGGTCACTTGGTCGGCACTCAGTTCCGTACTAAAAGCAGGGCCAATTACAGCAAGCATCATAACTTATGGCCTATATGCTTTTTACTGGTATTATGCCATACAATCCAAGAACCCACTTGTTCTTCGTTTATTGATCTTTGGAACTGTTGCAGGAGTTCTGGAACTAGCCACAGATCATTATCTAGTCGATACAATTGATAGTTTGGTTTATCCCTCTAAAGAATTGATGATCTGGAGCTCACCGGCATATATGCCTTTTGCCTGGTCTAATGTTTTGCTACAGTTGGGCTTTATAGGTGTATTGTTAACCAAGAGGTTTGGATTATTCAAAGCAACCATCTTTTTAGGAATCGCAGGTGGAATGTATATTCCCTTATACGAACATTTAGCCAAAGATGCAGGATGGTGGTGGTACCACAACAATACCAGTATGATCTTTAATGCTCCTGTGTATATCATCGTATGTGAAGCGTTGATCTCTTTTTCACTTCCCGTACTTATTAGTTATTCAGAACATCATAAAATTGGAAAGACAGTTGCCTTGGGAATTTTGGGCGGAATATGGATCTACATCAGTGCATTAATCTCCTTCTACATAGCTCATTAATACTTGTTTAAAGACCTTTAATATTTAACTATCTGTTTATGAGTGATATTGAGCTATCTTTACATTTCTAGTCTGACAATTGATGAGCATATCAGCCCTAATTAATTTTTTCATTAATCCGATCCATTATAATGATGCTGATCAATTCAGGCATGCGCGACTTTTTGTAAAAGCTAGTTTTTTAACGAGTCTATTTTCTAATAGCTATGTATGGTTGAGTGTCATTTTTGAGTTTGAGAAAGGTGTTTATCTCATGGTATTCAATGTGCTTGGGTTTCTTATACTTCCATTTCTCAGTAAAACTAAGCTCCCAATTGTCTGGATTGGTAATTTATATGTATTTGTGGGTGCCTTTGCCGTTATCATCCTAACGTACTATTCAGGAGGGCTTTGGTCCGCGATTTATCCATGGATCATTTCTATACCCATTTTGGCCTTATTGGTGGTCAATAGGCTTTCAGCTTCTGTTTGGGGAGGTATTTCTTTTGGCGTTATGGTGGCTTTTGGGTTAATGGAATACTACGGCTACCAATTTCCGCTTGAATATAATACAGATCAAAAAACACTTTGGTTTATTACCATTGTACCTGGCTTACTATTAATCATATTGTTTATATCATTTGTTTTTGAGTACACACAAACTAAGGCACTCAAAGAGGTCCAAATCAAAAATGCGTTACTAGAAGAACAGAAATCTACTATTTCTGAGCAGTCTGAAGAACTTAAAACATTAATTGAAGATAAAGACTACATCATTCGAATTTTAGCACATGATTTAAGAAACCCCCTCGCGAATATTCAAGGACTTACATTTCTTATTGAAAATGAGAATGATGCAGATCAGAAAAACACCTATCTCAGCATGATCAAACAAGCTGTTTCCAATGCGCAAAACCTTGTTCAACGTGTTTTGGAAATGGATGAGTCAGATCAAGACGATGTTCGGGTAAATATCGAAGAATTAGATATCAATAAGTATGTCAGTGAATCTGTAGAACATATGCGAGAGGCAGCTCAGAAAAAATCTATTGAAATAAATTTAGATCAAGAGCCTGATCCCGTTATTATACATGCCGATAAAACGTATTTACTTCAAATTTTCGAAAACTTACTTTCCAATGCCATCAAGTTTTCTCCTAAAGAGACTGTGATCAAAGTTCTTATTTCAATAAAAGAGGAGAATGTTCATGTCAGGATAATGGATGAGGGGCCAGGGATTCATCCTGAAGAACAAGGAAAGCTATTTCAGAAATTTTCTAAGCTCAGTACAAGGCCAACAGGAGGTGAGAGTTCAACAGGTTTAGGGCTTTCTTTGGTTAAGAGGTATGTTGAATTAATTGACGGAAAAGTCTGGTATGAAGATGAGGCCAGTAAGGGTTCCACTTTTGTGGTGGAATTTCCTTTATCAGATAAATGATGAGTTCTAATTCTAGGCTTTGACTACTTAGCTTCTTTATTGTAAAACCATTAAATCTATGTCTCATTATAAAGCTTGTTTTCTGAACATACCGTTATAGTAAAGTGTACAAGAAGAATAGCAAGAGTTCTTTTCACCTTAATACGAAAGTATAAATCCCTCCTCCATTAAAGTCAGTCATATAGAGTTCTCCTTGCTCGTCTTCTCCAAAAGATGAGATGCCGATATCGACCGTGGTAAATTCCTGAGGTTCAGGATTGCTATCTTCAGCATCTAAACGAAAAACTATTCCTGTCACAAAATCAGCATAAATGTACTGACCTATTAAATCGTCGAATCGAGAACCTCGATATACGTAGCCCCCTGTTACTGAAAAGCCAATAGGATGTGGATATTCGGTAATAGGAGGGATAAGGTCATTTGTATCGCATGTGGAGGCATTAAAACATTGAGAGCCTTCTGTGATGTTCCAGCCATAATTTCCACCATTTATAATGATATTGATTTCTTCTATTTCATCCTGACCAACATCTCCCAGCCATAACATGCTCGTTTCCCTATCAAAACTGAAACGGAACGGATTTCTCAAACCATAAGCATATATTTCTTCCCTTAAACCGTTATTATTCTCTACAAAAGGATTATCTGTCGGTATTCCGTAGGGAAGGTTATCAGAAGTATTGTCTACATCAATTCTCAAGATTGAACCCAGCAAATCAGTATTGTCCTGCCCTGTTTCAATAGGGTCTCCGGCACCACCACCATCCCCTAAAGCAATGTATAAAAACCCATCTGCACCAAACTCAATCATACCAGCATTGTGGTTTGAGAAAGGCTGTTCTACCTCCAAAATTATCTCTTCACTATTCGGATTTCCAGTTTCTCCTTGAGTTTGGAATCGGGAAACGACCGATCTACCATCAGGATTAGAGGTATAGTAGACAAAAAATTCTCCGTTCTCACCAAAATCGGGATCGAAAGCAAGACCCAAAAGTCCTTCCTCCAGGCCATTTGTTCTTACCGCATCTGATATATTAAGAAAAGTAACTGTTTGAGTTACACCCTCCGTATTATCAAATGACAAAATTCTTCCACCCCTTTCCACAACAAACAACCTGTTGCTAGCATCCCCAGCATTTGTTATTAACACAGGCTGACCGAATACCAAGTTTTCAAATACACGATCAACGATTATACTATCGACTTGAGTACCGTCAGTTGGTGGTGGATTCGTTTCCTCTGAATCTTCTGAGCAGGAGCTTATTGCGGTGATAAATACGATCAAACATACAGAAGCAAAGTATCTCAAAACCATATATTTATAACTGAAATATTCAATGTTTCTTATTTCTAGAAGTGTTCTAAGCCTTCGAGCTTTTGTAAGCATAAGGTAAAAGCTCTTCCAACGAAACGTACTCCAATGTTTTTTCATTCGTTCCTTCAAGGATTACATCTGGAGCTACCCCTTCATGGTGAGCTTCTAACCATCTTTTTACACATAAACACCATCGATCTCCTGGCTTAAGGCCCGGAAATCCGTAATCAGGAATAGCTGAACTGAGATCGTTTCCTTTTGATCTGGTAAACCGAAGAAAATCATCCGTCATAACTGCACAAACCGTATGCGTTCCGAGATCATCAGGACCAGTATTGCAACATCCATCACGATAAAAACCAGTTACGGGATCCGTCCCACATGAAACTAATAGTTCTCCAAAAACATTTCTATCCATAAAAATCAGGCTTTTTGTTCTTTTTTATTCGGTGATAGAGTTTCTATTTGGTTTGATCGGATAAAGAAAACCCGGTTTGCAATACCAAAATAGGAAACACCGATATTTCCAAAGTGATAGGTGTAAAGACTGAATACGCCATAAGAAGTGCGCTTGCTTTCTCCAATTTGGAGTAAGGCATCCGTTGTTATGTTCGTTCCCGTATGGATCTGACCATAATCCCGGGAAACCTGATACAAAAACTGTGTTTCAGGAGGGTTAGTGAGAAATAGTAAGAAAAGCAATGCGGCAATTAAGTAGAGCGATATTTTATACTTCTGTTTCATCCGCTATTATTTTAGAATTAAACCGAAAACAACAGATTGGGTTTTCTTTTCTTCGAAAGAATTTAAAGCATGGGTTCTATTATATACCATAATTATAAACATGTAGTAAGTTCATCAGTTTTCGGGACATGAAGCGAACATTAGCCATAGCAGGTGCAAGCGGTTTTATCGGTCGCTGGTTCATTGAAAAATACCATGACCGGTACAATATAATTGCTTTGAGCAGAAGTGAGGTTACCGATAATAAATGGTCTAATGTAGAATGGAGAGTAGTTGACTTATATTCATTATCGAGTACTAAAGCAGCCCTTAATGGTGCCGACTACGCCTTATACCTAGTTCACTCCATGTCGCCATCCACAAGGTTGAACCAAAGCTCATTTGAGAATACAGATCTACTACTAGCTGATAATTTTGCACGCTCAGCAGAAGAAGCACACCTTAAGCAGATTATTTTCGTGGGTGGAATTCTTCCAAAGGACGAAAACCAGTTCTCTAAACACCTTTCAAGCCGTTACGAAACAGAGTTAACCTTAGGTTCCAAAAAAACACCGCTTACTGCATTAAGGGCAGGAATTATCATAGGGCCGGACGGCTCATCCTTTGATATTGTAAAGAACCTCACAGAGCGACTTCCGGTAATGGCATGCCCTCAATGGTGTCAGTCTCCATCACAGCCTATTGATATAGATGATATGCTAAGCGCAATAGATGTTAGCCTTGGTAATGAAGATACCTATCATAAAGCCATTGAGATTGGTAGTGAAGAAGTGGTGAGTTATATGGATATCCTGAAAATGACATCGGAAGCCATGAATAAAAAACGATGGATCTTTTCTATTCCGTTTTTCACACTTGGGTTCTCCAAGCTATGGGTAAGTCTGTTTTCTAATTCGAGTATCACTTTCGTTTCGCCCCTCATTGAGAGCCTCAAGCACGACATGACGGTTAAAGACAAAACGTATGATTTCGAAATAGACCATTTGCCTGTGGAAAAAAGCATTCAAAAAGCCCTCGAGCATGAAGCCCCGGAACTACCCAGAAGAGTACGAACCCTTGAAGAAAAAAATACAGTCCGGAGCGTTCAGCGGCTTCCTAACCCTTCAGACAAAAGTACGGCCTGGGTAGCAGACTCTTATCCGAAGTGGTTGTCATCGACTTTTAAATATTTGATCAAAGCCAAGCTTGAAGATGACAAAGTATACTTTAAATTATTTGGAGTTGACTTACTGGAATTACAATTCATTGAAGACAGAAGCGATGATAATCGGCAATTGTTCTTCATCGTAGGAGGAAGGCTTGCTAAACGAACGGATTACGGCTGGCTTGAATTTCGTTCCGTCTTAAACAATGAGTACATCATCTGTGCCATTCATGAATTTGTGCCCAGACTACCATGGGTTATTTATAAATATACCCAGGCCGTGGTCCATTTGTGGGTTATGAAAGGCTTTGGAAGTTTCTTAAAACATCAGAAAGCATGAGGAGAGGAAGTCAACATAGTAAAGATAGGATTACCGTAAACCAATTGAAGCCGGAAGTTCAGGTAACGACCTCCAGAAGTGGCGGACCTGGAGGACAAAATGTAAATAAGGTTGAAACGAAAGTCCAGCTTTTCTTTAATGTCGATAAATCGGAAATTCTTAGCGACTTTCAGAAGGAGATTTTAAAGGTAAAGTTTGATTCCAAACTAACTAAGGAAGGAGCGCTAATCGTCTCATGTGATAGCAAACGGTCTCAACTGAAAAATAAGGAACTGGCTTTTAAGAAATTAGATCGCTTGCTGGCGAAGGCTTTTACAAAAAAGAAACCCAGGAAAAAGACCCAGCCTAGTAAGGCTGCCAAGCAGGAACGTTTGAAAGATAAGAAGCAACATGCGGAGAAGAAAAAAATGAGGCAAAAGGTCAGTTATTGAATCTGAACTCGATGTCCTTAAGCGAGCTTCGCCAACCTAAAGTGAAAAGACATCTGATTTTTTCAAAAAATCGGATGTCTAGGTAAGCACTCACTAATCAAACGGCATTCTAACTTGAGTGCTGTTTATCTCTATAAAATCATGATTATCAATATGTTTTACAACTTCTTTTAAACAGTTACTTAATCTTTCTAAAAGCTCATTCCTATTTTCCAGTTTGTGAATGAATATCACTTTTTCTGGAACCTTTCGGCTTCTGAAAGAACGAACAAAATCATGATCGCGGGTGACGACTATATAATCTTTGAAGAGTGCCAAATGACGGATTTGATCATCCAGAACCTGTTGATCATTTCGGGATTTCATCTCGTTAATGTGGTAGGCTTTCAAACCTCGATTCCTGAATAGCTTCGCCACGGCAGGACTTATGTTTTCATCAATAATGAATTTCATAAAGCGTTGTCCATTTCTCCAGAGCGTTTACCTCTGAATTTCAGTGAATTTCTATTGTGCTCTAAAAGTAAACTCTTGTCGCTCAAATAATTCAGTAACAAACCGTTCACTTCAGTCAGTTGCTTTTCGGTGAGATGATGGATAGCTGGCTTTCCAATCACTAAATCCCATTTTTGTCTAATAATATTATCCAGGGCGATACGCCAATAGCAGTGGTTTCTAAAATCAAGATTCGGATAGTGTTCTTCCAACTGCTTCGCTAATTCAATGTACTGTCCTTTTAGTTCTTTGTGCAATGAGGTAATCATAATTTAAAAACCCATTCACCTATTTCAGGTTTATAGAAACCAAAGAGTAACTGAAATATGAAGAAGATCAAACCTGGTCCGGGACAGGAATCCGTTTGGGATTATCCCCGACCTCCCAAAGTCGAACCTTTTAAAGGTCACATTCGAATTGTTTTTGAAGGCCAGGTCATTTGCGATACGAATGAAGCTGTCCGTTTATTGGAAACAAGTCACCCCCCTACGTACTATCTTCCGAAGGAATCTTTTAAAGACGGTTTTTTGGAGCCAAACAAACATCTTACATTTTGTGAATATAAAGGTCAGGCACACTACTTTGATTTAGTTGGAAGGAAAACGAGAAGCCAAAATGCAGCTTGGTTCTACCCAAAAGTGAGCAAAGGTTACGAGCTTCTTGAAAACAAGATTGCTATCTATGCCCACACTGTAAATGAATGTTATGTCAACAACGAAAAAGTAAATGCACAGGAGGGTAGTTTTTATGGAGGGTGGATCACTAGTAACATTGTTGGGCCATTTAAAGGTGCGCCGGGAACCTGGGGCTGGTAAATTCAGTTATTTGTTTTCCATTTAAACAGGAATTTTAGTTTAGGATATGGCTAATTATTCACTGATAAGCGATGCATTTTTTATACTTTTGCGCTTTTGATTTTTAGATATGAAGTTGGTTTCACTTTTAACGTTCATCCTTTTATATACGCCCAGCGTCTACAGCCAGGATGAATTATTGAATATCCTTTCTGATGAACTGGATCGGGAATGGGAAGTTTTAAAACAAGCTGAAGAACCTGCTTATTACATCAGCTATAGGGTAGAAGACCAGTATACGGCTACTATCGGTGCATCCCTTGGCTCGATTGTTCAGCATAATGATAATAAAGTCCGACTAGGGCAGGTAGATATCAGGGTAGGAGACTATACAAAAGACAATACCAGGGAAGTTAATAGCCTTTATGGTTTCAACAGCTACGGAAGTTACGGAAGCCACAATCTACCGATCGACAACGAAAAGAAAGCCATTCAACAAGCACTCTGGAAGGCAACGCACGATAAATACAATCAGGCTGTAAAGGCTTTTCGATTAGTGGATAGTCAGGACGATGATAAAAAGGAAGTGTCAGACTTTTCTAAAGAAAAATCAAATGAATATTTCGAAGATCATTCCTTAGTTGTGCCGAATATGGACGGTTGGGATAAGAAACTCAAAAGACTTTCCAGTCTGTTCACTGAAAACCCTTACATTTTGAATGGTAATGTGAACATATCCTCTTCGGCGAATCGGTCTTATTTAGTAGATACGGAAGGAACCAAAGTGGTACGTAATAAGTATCGAACCCAATTAACCATTAGTGCAGATATTGTAACGGAAGATGATGAAGTGATTCCATTTCATAAGACATATAATGTGAAATTTCCTGAGGATCTACCTTCCTTCGAATCGCTAACGGATGATATCGAGGGAATGATGAGAACACTTGATCAGTTGAGGGTGGCGCCTTTAGCCGAACCCTTTACTGGGCCGGCCTTACTTCACCCAAGGGCAGCCGGAGTCTTTTTTCATGAGATATTCGGACATCGTATTGAAGGCCATAGACTAAAAAGCGATACCGACGGACAAACCTTCAAGGAAAAGGTAGGTACTAAAGTTCTCCCTGAATTTGTGAACATATACTCCGACCCGACACGTAAAGATTACGATGGTAAATACCTGAATGGCTACTATCGATATGATGATGAAGGTATAGCATCCAGAAAAGTAGAAGTCGTTAAGAACGGTATTTTAAAAACCTTCCTGATGTCGAGGTCTCCACTGGAAAAAGTTAAGAATTCAAATGGGCATGGTAGGTCGAATATAGGTCTAAAACCTGTCGCAAGACAATCAAACCTCATCATTGAAGCCAATGAAACATACGATCATCAGGAACTTAGATCTTTACTAATTAAGGAATGTGAAAAGCAAGGAAAGGAATACGGCTACTATTTTGTGGACGTAGAGGGCGGGTTTACCCGAACTGACCGATATGCAACCAATGCCTTCAATATATTACCCATTTTAGTCTATAGAATTTACATTGATGAAAGGCCAGATGAACTCGTTCGTGGAGTCGATCTGATTGGAACTCCGTTAGCCATGTTCGCTGAAATTATGGCGATGAGTAATGAAACGGAGGTTTTTAATGGAATATGCGGAGCTGAATCCGGTAATGTTCCAGTGAGTGCGGTTTCTCCCGGTTTATTTGTGAGAAGAATTGAGACCCAAAAGAAACCTATCGAGAAACAGAAAGATATTTTACCTATCCTGGAGCGACCGAAGACAAGCCAAACAAACTAAGCAAATCAATAATGACAACTTATAGACTTATATTTTCAGCATTTTTTAGCTTACTCTGTACTATCAATCTTAGTGCCCAGCAAAATGATACCATAATGCAGGCTATGGTCGATGAGCTGGAACGTAATATGGTTGAATTAAAAATGGAAGGCCACAAAAAGCCGTTTTATATCTCTTACGGCTTGTTTGATGGCACTACGGTAAATGTCTCTGCTTCACTAGGAGGAATCTTATACTCAGCCAGTACACCTTTCCGGTCTAAAAATGTAAGGGTCATGGTTGGTGATTATAACTTCAATGATGAAAGTCTGAATAGTCAATTTGAAGAGTCTTTTACGTATGGGTTTGATTTCTGGTCTGTACCTATGGAAAATGATTATTATGGGCTCAGGAGCTCTTTATGGAAGTCTACTGACAATATTTACAAAACAGCTGCAAAGCTTTATGAAGAACATTTAGAACTCCTTAACAGGAAAGATTCATCTGCGAAGGATTTTGAATATCGGAAATTCGCAAAATTACCAGCCAGGGAACTCACTATTGAAAGCCAGCAAGAGTCCGTTGACGCCAAAATGGTGGAGAGTTTATTGCGTGACGTATCATCTAAATTTAAAACTTTCCCCAAAATCACGGAGTCTAACGTTTATTTCAATCAAAATACATCGACCTTCTATTTTACAGATAGTGAAGAAAGCAGGGTGAAAGTATCGAGTCAAACAAACGTTTTGGCTTTTGTCGCCAACAGAATTACAGACCAGGGAGAAACCGTTGCTGTTTACGACTACCTTGTTTCCAGCAAAGCTGAAGATCTCTTTAATGCTGAAAGAATTGATAAAACGATTAATTCACTCATTTCAGAAATGGAAAAGAATATCAATTCCAGGCGCTTTGATGAGAGTTATGTCGGACCGGTTCTTTTTCTTGACGAAGCTGTCCCCTCATTGTTTTCAAATATCCTCTACAATTTTTCAACATCTGATATTAAAGATGCTAACAATGCTTATTTAGGACCCACGAATGCAAAAGCGATTGATCATCATATTGGTTCCAGAATAGGCTCCAGATCGTTAACTATAAAACTTACACCAAGATTGGAAGAATATGCAGGAACTTCCTTAATTGGAGCATACCATATCGATAATGAAGGTGTAATTCCTGATGAAGAGATTATTTTGCTCGAAAATGGAATTGCTAAAAACGTAATGACTAGTCGAACGCTAACTAAGCCGACTCATAAGCCAACTGGAACAGAGTCCGGACCTGGAGTGGTTCATATATCCTTTGATGGAGAAAGCAATGAATCAAACCTTCGAGAACAACTTTTAGAATTAGCCGATGAGGAAGGTTACGACTATGGGATCATCGTAAGGAAAATGTCTAATACGAACTTACTTGGGGTGTTCAAATTGAATGCTGATGGAACCGAAGAGTATTATAGGAATGCGCTGGTTAATGGGTTCGGACAACAATTCTTGCGTAAGGTCAAAAATGGTTTGAAAGAACAAAACGTTTATAATATTGCAGGAGGTAGTGGAGTAACTTCTTATATCGTTCCAAAAGGCCTTTTGGTCAAAGATGTAAATATTGAACCTTCAAGTAATCAGACTAAAACGGAAAAGCCATTGGTTCCAAATCCTTTAGGTTTTAAAAAGTAAGATAGGCCAAACCAATGACAGTCGGATTCATAAGGATACAATATCAGAGTTGACTTTCTTAAATAGCCTCCTTTCAGAAGTTAAAGCAGATTTTTTGTTTTCAACACTATAGATATCTATCGGGTTTGTTTTGCCCTTCAGTTGGGTCTTACCAATTAACGAGAAGTCCAGATCATCAACCTTATGTAATTTACTTCTGAATACTCCGGAGCACAGAAGTAGTTTTCCAAATCGATTACATTCATCCTGAATTCTTGAAGCCGTATTAATAGCATCTCCATGATATGCAATCTCTTTCTTAATAATTCCCACTTCTGCGATTATAACAAGTCCTACATGCATCCCTGCTTTAAATTCCGGAACTAAACCGTACTTATCTAGGTAATACGATACTTTTTCAGAAATTCTATTTTGAAAACCATAGAAAGCTTTTACAGCATTTGTATAATTATCAGGCCGATCTGCTCTCCATGTCAATACGACCTCGTCTCCCACATATTGATAAATTTCTGCTTCATATTGCTCAATAATGGGAGTAATGTCAACAAAACAGTCCTGGATGAGTCGACTGTACTTAATGTGTCCCAGGATCTCGGCATATTTTGTTGAAGATCGCAAATCAATAAAAGAAAATATCCTGGTTTCCTCCAGTGGAGAATAATACCTGCCAAAGAAGAGCTTCCAGAGGTTTCCCGGACCGAACTTATCGTTTACCTGCAGAATAAAATTCAGTAACATAATGCTACTTAATAAGTAAACCAGGACCACCAAAAAGTAAAAACTAGAATAGAAATCTAATGACCTTTGAAATGAACCCTCAATTCCGTATCCGTTGAATAGGGCAGCAAGAAAAAAGCCAAAAAACAAAATAACAACGGCTATTAAAAAATGAGTTATGGTTTTAGTTAATACGAGCGATCCAAAACCTCTATAGCGGAAATACCGATTGTCCCGGAAGTTTGTATCTAATATCCCGAACAATATCCCGCTCAGTAAACCCACGAAAGTAGCTTGCCCAAACAATACAATCCACTCTTTTTGGGTGAGAATAAATATGTCTTCGGACCAATTAATTCCACCGAAACGAAAAAGGATAAAAAGGTTTGCAAGGATTACCCATGAGATAATCCAGTACAATAAAATGCCTTCTTTCCTTTTAAGCCTCATCCTCTCATAATCGATTTATTAGTTAATGCTGGCAAACTCAAGGCTGTGGATCATTGGTAAGTTTGAGTTTAAAGTGTTCCAGCTTTCTCCCTCATTTTCAGAGATATATAAATTTCCTGTAGTGGTACCAAAAGCCAATGTATCACCATCAAGGTCAAGGGCATGTCTGTACGTTATATCGAATGAGACCTCCTGGGGAAGCCCTTTTCTGAAGTCTTTCCAGCTCTTTCCTCGATCGTCCGTTCTGCAAACACAAAGGGCGTTATCAACCGCTACTCGAACCATATCACTGACTCCGGGCACCACCCAGGCCACATTCGGGTCGCTTTGATGGGCAGCTATCGCAAATCCGAAATTAGCTGGCCCGTTTTCTTCAGAAATATCATTCCATTGCTTTCCTCCATCTTCTGTTCGGTAAATTCCACAGTGATTTTGTTGCCACATAACTTCAGGGTAAGATCGACAGAAATCAACCAGGTGCGGATCCTGACCAATATTGGCTTTTGGGTCTGGTAGAAAGCCGGCATTCAATCCAGTGTTTCGAGCATTCCAAGTACTTCCTCCATCGGTTGTTTCGAAAACTCCTGCGCAACTAATTCCGATAAACACATGATTCGAATTTTTCGGGTCAACCAAAATAGAATGAATGCCCGGGTGATCGCGCCCACCGCCAAACCATTGTTCCCTACGGGAAGGGTGGTCCCACAATCCTCTTACTAATTCGAAAGAATCACCATTATCTTCACTTTTGAAAAGTCCGCCAGGTTCAGTGCCAATGAAAATCGTACCTGGTCGGTCAGATCCTCCATTTGAAAACGACCATAAGTATCTTGTTGTAGCAGGAATGTCATCCTTTATAACTTCCCCTTCGGGGTATTTAGGTGTTTCCAGTTCATCCCAATCCTTACCATTTTTGGAACGATGGAGCTTACAACCCCAATGCCCATGGTCCAGCATCGCCCACCAGGTCTCCGAAACTTCATCGTAAGCTGCTATTGAAACGGGTGCTCCAATAAATTGAGTATCATTATATACCCAGTTGCCTTTCCCATTCTTTCTATAGGTCACCAGGCCCTTTCGGGTTCCCAGTAACATAATATTCTTAGACATATCAGTTGGTTTGTTGGTTACCCTCCGGAAAGTGCCTGCATAATGCAAACCTCATCTTCCTCTCCAAGATCATCACGCAATTTCACGCGATCTTTGATCATATCATTCCCAATAAAGATGTTTACATGCTTTCGTAAGGCTCCCCGCTCATCCACTACGTAATCTTTGATGCCATTATAATCCTTATTGATCTGCTCGAGTATTTCTGCTACTGTAGAACCCGTTACAGAAACAGGCTTGAGGTCAGGGTAAAATCTCTTTAGATTACTAGTGAATTTGATAACAGGCATTACTTAATTGAGCTAGCACTGACGAAATATACCTCAATTTTAGATGAGTCACAAAGTAAGATTTATGAAATTATAGATGTTACAAGTCTAATAATCAGACCGTTAAACGAATTAGCTAAAGTTTGATACTATTAGGTTGTATACCGCTCATCCAAGCTAAAGTATTCTGGTTTTTTGCCCGTTTTATCCTTGTAGAAGTCCATCATGATCTTCATATCTTTTTCAATATCTCCTGAAGGCATAAAGCAGAAATCCACACCGCAACGCCTTGTTTTGTAATCCATATAAGCCAGACAGATGGGTACTTTAGCTTCGAGGGCAGAATAGTAAAACCCGGTTTTCCATTGGGTATTCTTGCTTCGGGTTCCTTCCGGGGTCACGACTACACATAATGACTCTTCTTTTTGATTAAAAAGGCTCGCCATAACCTTGGTCATACTAGGCCGCTTCTCTCCTTTGTTTTTAACACTTCTGTCGATCCATATGGCGCCCATGGAGGCAATGAAGCTTCCCACCGGGAATTTATTGAACTCTTTTTTGATAGTAAATCGCGGATTTAAGTGTAGCTGATCCAGGGCTGTTATGGTGTATACAAAATCCCAGTTGCTGGTATGGGGAGCGGCGACAACTATACTGTTTTTTGCTTCTTCAGGCGCTGGATAATCCAGCTTCCACTTTTTAGCCCTGAAAAGCAAAAGAAATATTTTTTTGATCATATGTGAGACAAACCTTGGCCGCACAAATAACACTTAATTATTCGTATTCTATAAATAACCAGTCCGAACTTTTAAGAGGTTTAAGAATATATTTTAAGAGCCTTAAAGTCCATGCTCGTTACGTATTCTAATGAGCTTTCCATTATCTTCATCTGTCAACACATAGAGTTTACCTTGTGGAGACATCACGGCTTTTCTCAGTCTAACTCGGTCATTGATGAACAACTCCTGAGTGCTTGTTACTTTTTCATGCTCAAGAGTAATTCTCCATAGGCTCCCTTTACTCAAGCCTGGAACAATAAGGTTACCGTTCCAATCCGGAAATTCTCTCCCCTTATAAAAACACAGGCCGGTAGGAGCGACCGTCTTTTCCCAAAAGTAAACGGGGTCTGTAAATTCTGTTCCTGGAATAACCGGGGGGTTGTAATCTTTTGATCGGTATTTGCCACTTGTCCGATGAGGCCACCCATAATTGGCTCCAGCTAATAGAAGGTTAATTTCATCTCCCTGAATGGTTCCATGCTCACTAAACCAAATCTGATTCGTTTGAGGGTTAAGAGCAAAACCCTGAGTAGCCCTGATGCCCATGGCGTACAAGCCTTTAACAGCTCCCGGACCAAAGTCTGGATTATCATCTGGAATAGTGCCATCGGAATTGATCCTGATGATCTTTCCACGCTTATCCGTTTTATCCTGGGAAAGTGGAAGCACCGGATTCAAATGTTCAAACAGATTTCTTTCGCCTGTCGATATGTAGAGTTTACCATCCGCCCCGAAAATCATTCCACCACCATAATGAAACAGACCATGGGAATAAGGATCTGCCAGAAACAGTGTTTTGATTTTAGTCAGTTTGTTTCCAGCGAGCGTGGCCCTAACCACTTTTACTGCACTGGCACGTTCGTCGTTTTCAGCTGCATAGGAGATGTAAATAAATGAATTTTTCTTAAAATCCGGGTCGAGTAAAACCTGAAACCAGCCAGCATTATAACTCTGAACGGAACCATTTGCTCTTGGTGGAAATACACCCCATTCATGCTTTGAAGTATCTATTTTTATTTTTCTTGCAACGTCCTTGGGTAGCCCAGTGAGGGTTTCCCTCGTTTTGCTTTCCAGGTTTACTTTGATAAGGTCTCCATCTTTCTCTGCTATGATTGCTTCATTTTCGGAAAGAAAGGCCATGCTCCAGGGGTGGTTCAAGCCTTTCATAACTACTTCCTTAACTGGTTTTGAAGCTATTTTCTCCGGAACTACCGGGATAGGTTCAGCCGTAGCAGCTTTTGAAATAATCTTCCAGTCACCATCGATTTTCTTAAGCAATACGATATCTACAAAACGTTTTCTGAAACTCGGAATCAGCGTTTCAATTTTAGCTGAAGCAATATCTCTTTCAATATCAATCGAAAGAATACTTCCGTAACGCCAATTTGGAGTACCTGGCTTTTTTCTGGTGTAAAGGGACGCATACTTTTCTGCGGACATAATGAGTATCGTATCAGCATCATTATGAAGAAACATCTGGGTTTCAGGATAAAAAGAACTGATAATCTTCTCTGGGTAGTTGAAGGAGGTTCCTTCGATAAAGCCGTTCAGTACGGTTCTGATCCGTTCATGATCAGATTGCCCCTTTAAATGCAGGCTCAAAGAAAGAAAAGGGATTAGGATAACTAAAGCATATTTCATGGATACAAGTATTTGATCACCTCGAAATACGCAGCTTATGGCCGTTCAGGATAAGTTTTTTGATCCGAAAGAGTCCGGAATGATCATTCTGGACAAGTTTGTATTAATCTGATGCCGGTTCGAGAGACCTTTTGTATTCAGCAGGGGTGTTACCTGTTACTTTTTTAAAGGCTTCAAAAAAAGAAGACTTAGAATTGAAACCGGATTCATAGCCTATCCCTTCCAAAGAGAGATCATGTCGGAATTCAATTAGTTGCTTTGCTTCATTGACCCGGAAGGTTTTTACATAGTGAGAAAACCCATGACCGTATTCATCATTCAGAACTTTGGATAATACATGTTTGCTGATCTGTGCATAAGCAGCAAGATCTTCGAGTTTCAGTTTTTTATTGGAAAAGGGTTTTTCTACTTCCATAATCCGATCTATGTTGTTCAGAATATCCTTTGAATTTTCAATGATCAAGGGTTTGAGTGGTTTGGGCGCTACCGACTTTTTGCTCACTAAAGCTCTGTAGGCCAGATAATAGAAACTCAGCGTAAATATTATAGATCCCCAGATGTAGGTAAATCCTGTTATGAAAAACGCAAATTGATAAGTTCCGGTTATGAAAAGAACAGCTATGATGACTGCAAGCGAATAGCGTTCCCTTTCATTCAGATTCCCAAAAGACGTTACACTCTTTATCAATGTTTTCCTGCTGTGGTATAGACCACAAATCATAAATCCTGACCACACTAAGTAGATTGATCTAACAATGTAGGTATTCCAGATTTCCGGAAAAGAACGATATGGAAAAATCAGGCCAATAGTAACTATTGAAAGGAGAAGGACGGAAAGCATCAATAAATCATTTTTTGAGAATTGTGTAGGCTGCTCGTGTAAAGCTTTAGCATACAGGAGAAATAGGGGCCCGATAAACACACATGCAGAAAGTCCGATTTGCAAGATCAGGAAGTCCACATCAGGATAAAAGTAAAAGAACACCGACTTTCCAATTCGAACACTAAGCGCCAGAATAAGGCCTCCAAAATAGATATCGATTATGTTCCTTGGAGATTTAAATAGGAGGTGGATACCTACTAAAAATCCATTGACTACTCCAAGACCGGCAAAGAGAAATAAAACAGGCATAGGTTTTTAATCCATTTTCCAGATTGTTCAAAGCAAAGTTACTATTCTAATTTACGTTAAGGAACAATGCAGACCTCATTTCTATATCAGGTACTATTTTATTGTTATGAAGGAATTTCAAACGATTACGGAGACCATATGAACAGTTTGTTAATATTTGATCCTAACCCTTAAAATAAGTGCTTGAATTATGATATCGCTTGTTATAATTGATTATCATTACTATAAATGATCCCTAATGAAAGTACTCTTTTACACTCGCGAATACCCACCTGAAGTTTATGGCGGTGCCGGTGTCCATGTAGAATACCTGGCAAAAGAATTGTCCGGACTGATGGAAGTAGAAGTGAAGTGTTTTGGAGATCAAAAGAGTGAATCGGAACAGTTAAAGGTTCTTGGTTTTAAGGCTGAAGTATTTCAGGCTGAACAAACCAGAAAGGAGCTTTTACCCATATTTAAAACACTCGATACCTGTATACGAATGAACGGTGGAGCGTTCGATGCAGATATCGTACACTGCCATACCTGGTATGCCCAATTTGCCGGGATTGTATCCAAACTTTGTTACGGAACTCCCTTGGTCTTAACGACCCATTCCCTTGAACCGTTAAGGCCGTGGAAAAGGGAACAGCTTGGAAGGGGTTACGATGCTTCCTCCTGGATTGAAAGAACTGCTATTGAAATGGCAGATGCTGTCATAGCCGTATCTAAAGAAACAAAACAGGATGTTCTGAACCACTTTGATGTGGATGAAGATAAAATATCGATCATTTATAATGGCATCGACCTGGAAGAGTACAATACCACTAGTGAAACCGCTGCGTTAGATAAATACGGAGTGGACCCAGCAAAGCCTTATGTTCTTTTTGTGGGAAGAATAACCCGGCAGAAAGGGATTATCCATTTGGTCAATGCCATTAAATACATGGATAGTGACGTACAGGTTGTCCTCTTGGCAGGAGCGCCCGATACCGAAGAGATTGGAAGGGAAATGAAGGATGCCGTCGAAACAATTCAAAAGAATAGACAAAACGTGATTTGGATACCTGAAATGCTGAGCAAACCTGATGTGATCCAGTTTTATTCCAATGCAGCGGTTTTTTGCTGTCCATCGATCTACGAACCCTTCGGAATCATTAATATTGAAGCAATGGCCTGTAATACGGCTGTCGTAGCGAGTAGTGTAGGAGGGATCAAAGAAGTGGTGGTTGAAGGAGAAACGGGACTTCTAGTTCCACTCGAACAAGAGAAAACAGCCCCTTTTGAAGCATCTGATCCTGTAAAATTTTCAAAAGATCTGGCCGATGGAATCAATAAACTAATGGCTGATGAACCTCTGAGAAAGAAGATGGGTGCGAATGGAAGAAAAAGGGTAGAAGAACACTTTGACTGGAAAGCCATCGCCAAACAAACGGAAGAACTGTATAAAAATATTTTAAAGCCATGACGAATAATGATGTCTTAGCCATAATCCTGGGAGGTGGACAAGGGTCTCGCTTATACCCGCTTACAGCCAAACGATCTAAGCCAGCGGTTCCCATTGCCGGAAAATACCGCCTGGTGGATATCCCTCTCTCAAATTGTATCAATTCTGATATTAAAAGGATGTTTGTATTGACACAGTTTAATTCCGCTTCCTTAAACCGCCACATTAAAAACACTTATCATTTTAGCTTGTTCAGTAGAGCTTTTGTCGATGTTATTGCTGCTGAACAGACTATGACGAGTAAAGATTGGTTTCAGGGAACGGCAGACGCTGTGCGTCAAAGCATGCAACACTTCATTAACCATGATTTTAAATATTTTCTCATCCTTTCCGGCGACCAGTTGTATCAGATGGATTTTAATGATCTCATTTCAAAGCATGAGGAAAGCGGGGCTAAAATTACCATCGCAACACAGCCTGTAAAAGCCATTGAAGGAACCGCCTTTGGCATACTGAAAACAGATGATGATGGTATGATCACCAGTTTTACGGAAAAACCGGATGCCGAAGAAATTAAAAAGTGGAATTCAGAAGTGAGCGAAGAGATGGAGGCCTGTGGAAGGTGCTACCTTGCCTCTATGGGTATCTACGTATTCGACAGAGATCTTCTAATCGAATTGATGAACGATAAAAGCACTAACGATTTTGGAAAGGAGATCATACCACAGGCACTAGGAAAACATAAAGTGTATGGGTATCAGTTTGAAGGTTACTGGACCGATATTGGAAATATACCCTCTTTTTTCGAAGCTAATATTGGGCTTACAGATCCGATTCCCAATTTCAATCTTTTTGATAATTACAACCGTGTATATACCCGGGCACGTATACTTCCTACCTCTAAAGTATCAGGTACACTGGTTAACGACTCCGTAATTGCCGATGGATGCATCATTCATGCCTCCAAAATAGAAAAATCGGTTATTGGTGTCCGCTCAAGGATTGGCAAAGGTAGCACTGTAATCAAAACGTATATGATGGGTAGCGATTATTACGAAACGCTGGAAGAAATGGAAGATCAGCACATCGATATCCTCATGGGAATCGGGGAGCGTTGTTATATCGAAAATGCCATCGTAGATAAGAGCTGCCGAATAGGAGATAACGTTACCATCATCGGCGGTGACCACCTGGAAGATCAGGAAAACGATCTTTTTGTGGTTTCCAATGGAATTGTAGTGATCAAAAAAGGTGTGGTAGTACCGAAAGGATATATGTTTAAGTAAAAAGTTCCGAAAAGCCTATATGTGCCGTCATTCCTGATGAAGTGAAACGGAATTCAGGAATCTTATCTTTATAGTGTTGAAAGACTGATAAACTTGACCTTCCAAAGCTTAGGGTCAAGTTTTTAGCCGTGACGCATCAATTAGTTCGCTGCTTTCTCATTTGCTGATCTTTATTGGGACAGGCTGTTTTTGCCTCAAGTTGTAAATCCCGGTCGAAGTATCGGGACCAAAAATGAAGAGTTCGAAAATAGGAAAGACCTGTCAGGTTTTAAAAACCTGACAGGTCTAAATCTGCTTTAAAACCAAGAAACAAAATTTCAGGACTTCACCTCCGCATTCCAAACCCCGGTCTTAGCCGTTTCAACGGCATACTCTCGGAACGTTTTGGGTTTCCTTCCCAAAGCCTTTTCAACTCCATCAGTGGTAGAAGAATTACGACCGTCCAGTACGTTGGTAAACAAGTAATTGATCAGCCAGATGTAATCTTCGGGGATCTGAAACTCCTTTAACATGGCCACATAAGCCTCTAAACTAATCGACTGATAAGTAATAGGCCTTCCCGTAACTTCAGAAACAATACTGGTGACCTCTTCAAAAGTTAGTAGCTCCGAACCTGTTAACTCATGGATGGTGCCATATTGCTTATTGACGATGGAATGAACCGCTACCTCAGCAATATCATCCGTATCAATGAAGGGAATTTTCGTATCCGATTGTGGTAATGACACATGACCACCCAGTATAGGATCCAGAAAGAAACTTTCACTGAAATTCTGAAAGAACCAGTCGCATCGAAGCACGGTCCAGTTTACACCTGAATTCATAACGACTTCTTCACACTCCTGCGCTTCTTTCTCACCTCTTCCGGACAGTATCACCAAATGGCTGACTCCCTTCTCAACGGCCAGAGCAGTAAATGCCTTTATTGTTTTAAGCGCAGCCGGAACAGCCAGATCCGGTTGATAGGAGATGTAAACGATATCCATACCCTCCAACGCTGCCGGCCAGGTATCAGGATTATTCCAGTCAAATGCGGGTGACCCATTTCTGGAGCCAATTCGAACCGAATAGCCTCGTTCGGTTAAGTGTGCAGCTACTTTACGACCGGTTTTACCGTTACCGCCTGTTACAAGAATTGTGTTGTTTTTCATGACTTTAATAGATTAGATTTTTGTTGATATGGTATTGAAATAAGTTGCGATCAAAAACGTGACGAATGAGGCTATGGAACATATGGTTCGGATCCTGTGCAGATGGTTCCAAGGCTGTTCATAGCTTTTCCTGAATGTATTTAACTCACTGTTTATGAGTTGATTAAAATCCAGTACGTCAAGTGTATTATTGAGTGGTACATTCCCAAAAGCAGTGATTCCAAAAGTTCCCAGCAGATATAAAACTGTTGAGATCAGCATAAACCAGAAGGCAAAGCTGAGGCCCTGTCTGAACTCCATTGCGGTGGAAATAACAAGGAATAGCGCCGGGCCAAAAAATATTGCAAAGAACAATGGATTCAGAATAGCTCTGTTGATGGACTGCATCGTTTGCAGATAAATCCTGTCGTCCAGTTTTCTGGTGCCGGGTATAACCGAGACTTCCCAGGCATAGAACAGACCTGCAGAAAGTCCGGTAAGAACAATAGTCAGGATTATCATAATGTATCTTAATGAGCTTTCCATGATTAAAACCGAGCTGTTTGAGTCCTTACTCTGAAATTCCAGTAACTGAAGACGACCAGAAAATACTCCAATACAATGAGCCAGAAGGCCGGCGCTCCAAAGAAGCCTTCATAACTTCCACCATAAGGAAGAATGAAGTAAGGCACAGTGATTAAGGCATCCAGCACAATCGCTATGAAAACGACAGTGAATGCCAGCCTGATCCCGGAAAACAGCGAACCCTTTCTATAAAACAGGTAGGCTCCAAGGTATGCATTTGGAATCATGGAAATGGCTAAAATCAGATTGGCCTGCAACTCCTGATCTTCCATAAAAGGAAAGAAGTACGAGGCCATAAAAAAGCTGACCCCCAGAATCCAGATGAAAACTCCGATAATTACTGCTTTGATGTTGTTCATTTCTTTCTGTTTTAAAGTGATGAAGCAAAGGTGTCCTGAAAGTCGAGGAATGAGTTATCCGAAAAGGAGCATCATTTATTCAAAAGGGAGTATCTTAAGGCATGAGCCTTTCCAATCGTCGCAGATGGCGCATTTTAAGAGATTATGCCATAGGATGGACACTTGCCTTCGTATTTCTGAGTATAGTCCGAGGAGAAGGTACCGAAGAGTTGGGCAGTCTTAAGTTTGATCTGGCGTCAAGCCTGATCCTTTCGGTTACCATGGGTCCCATTATGGGACTGGTCTCAGGCTGTTCAGAAATTTTAATTGAAGAACGGATCTACAGACGCATTTCCATTCAGAAGCTTTTACTGCTTCGATTACTCTATACCTTTGTATTCCTTATTTTTCTGACCTTTCTGGCATACTTCACCTACCAATTTTACTTCGGGACGGAGGTCAATCTGGTCACTTTTGCTTTTGATAAAGGCAGTTTTGCGATCTATTTCTATGTCATTTCAGTCGATTTCCTGATGGGACTCCTGAGGCAGGTTAACCTGATGCTGGGAACAGGTAATCTCGGGAAATTATTGAGAGCAAGGTTCTATACGCCAAAAGAAGAGGAACGGATCTTTATGTTCCTCGACCTTCAGTCCTCTACACAACTGGCTGAACGCTTTGGCCACATCAAATACAGTATGTTTATACAGGACTGCTTTAACGACCTTGGAGTCGTGATTGAACATGATGCAGAGATTTATCAGTACGTCGGAGATGAGGCTGTTTTATCCTGGAAACTGAAGAATGGAATAAGAAAACAGAATTGCATCAAAGCCTTCTTTAGGTTTAAACAGCAGATTGAAAGCCGTGAAGAATATTATCAGTCCACTTATGGAAGTATACCCTTTTTCAAGGCAGGGCTGCATGGCGGAATGGTGACCGCTACGGAAGTGGGTAAATACAAAAAAGAGATCGCCTATCATGGTGATCCGATCAATACGGCAGCTCGCATTCAAGGATTGTGCAACACATTCGAGCAGGAACTGCTCATTTCAGAAGACCTGATGAAAATGATGGCTCAGAACGGTTTCACCTTCACTAAAATGGGTGATATGCCGCTCAGGGGAAAAGAAAAGGAAGTATCCGTTTATGCCGTGAAAGAATCTTAACCGTCATACCGGTTTTTTTCTTTCTACTTTTTATATGAAAGAAAAAATACCGGTATCTATACAAATCGCAGTGAGATACCATCTGATTTCTTTTAGTCGTACCCATCATTGCGAAGGATTAGGAGCCGGCAGGCGATAAATCCAGAAGCAATCTTTCGGTTCTGTGAGAGGATTACTATGGAAAAATCTGATGAACTATCGGTCGAACCGCTCTAAGCGGTCTGACCGATGAGTACGTCATAAGCAGCAGAATGAAGTAATCTCTCAATTCAGGGTTGAGATTGCCACGAAAAACCTTCGTTTCACTTCGCTTTGTTCTCGCAATAACGTAACTGTTCTGCCTAAGTTCGTTATTACCGTTATGCCGGAAAATTTGACCCTAACCTTTAGAGGGTTTAAATTTTCCGGTATCTCAAAAACTCTACCGCTTCACCTCACTCGGCCGAAAGCCGAACTTTTTCTCAAAAGCATTGGAGAATGAACCCAAGCTGTCGTAACCCACATGCCAAGCCGCTTCCTGTGTGGATAAACCCTGATCCTTGAGGAGATCGTAAGCTTTCGTAAGTCGTTCATTCTGAAGATACTTAAACACCGGAACCCCAAACAGCTCCTTGAAACTCTTCTTTAACTTATAACTGTTGAGACCAATTAGCCTCGATAATTCATTGAGTGAAGGAGGAGACTCAATACGCTTCAGCAGGATGTCTTTCGCCTCCAGCAGCTTCTGGCGATCTGCATCCTTAAACTGCTCTTCCTTACTCGTGGCCAGTTCTCCAAAAAAATGGGAGAGGAGCTCTATGATCTTGCTTCGGAACAGCATCATCTTTGTTTTTCCCTGATATTCCAGGTTGAAGATCTTGTCCACCGCCTGAGCCATATCCGGATTCATTAAGAAACGCGGACCTTCCACATAAGGACCGGAAGGATGGACCAGCTCTGAAAGCAGCTGGCTAAATATTTCACCTTCCTGATGTGGAAGCGACTCCAGCTGACGCACGGCAGTAACAATAACAATGCACTGCAGGGGTTTTTCCGGTGAGACCAGATGAGCAAACTCTACTTTTTCATCCGCATAAAAAGACATAGCCAGTCCTTTGGTATGCTTGTATTCCTTTTGCTGACCCTCATAATGAACCGTAAGGTCTACATCACCCGAACCGTAAAAGGCAATTCCGATGGCTGGCTCTTCAAACGAACAGACATCCAGAGCGGGTTCTTCGGAAGTATTGACTTCCAGCAGTACCGTAAAATCCTGTATGTCTATGATGTCTCTGGTCATTCCATCTCAATATAATAGATGATTGGTAATTGTAGATCAACTGCATGATATTGAAGTATGATTTTCAAGATGGAAGAAAAGATAGGATAGATGAAAGCATGAATTGATTCAAAGAATATCGAGAAGCATTAATAGCAGCTGCCTTAATAGATCAGATTGATGTAAGGAAGAAAGTAAAGAAAGTTTGTAGTACATATAATGGTTCTAAAGTGGAAATAGAACCTGTTTAGGTACTAAAACATCAGAAGAAATAGTAGTACTTAGAACCCCAAAAGGTTCTATTTCTTGTTTAGAACCCTATAAGGTTCTAAATTAGAAGACATGGAGGGTACCATTAAAGCTGTTATTACTGGTGATATCATTGGTTCTACACGTATTGTAGGAGATTATAAAGAAGCACTACATAAGATAGGCAGAGATATTAAAAAACATCAGGATGATACTTTTATCATGGATATCTATAGGGGAGACAGCTTTCAGGCCATTTCGGCAAGACCAGGGTTAGGCTTACTATCGCTATTGATCATCAAAGCAGGTCTCAAAAGGCACAGCACCACCACTGGAAGCAAAAAAACACAATGGGATGCCCGTATGTCGGTGGGCATTGGCCCACTAGATCATTACCCTGCCAATAACGACTTAAGCGAAATGACAGGTGAACCATTCACGATTTCAGGACGCGGTTTGGATAGCATGAAGGAAAAAGGTAGACACATAAAGGCCAAAACCGGCATAGAAGACTTTGATCAGGATTTAGAAGCCATCATGCCGATGATTGAGCTCATAACCGATAGGTGGAGTACATCCCAGGCAGATGTTGTTTACCATGCATTACTTCAGCCCGGACTCACACAAACAGAAATAGGTAAGACCCTGGGTAAGACCCAGAAAGCGGTAAGTAAGAGTTTAATTATTAGTAATATTGAAGCAGTAGAACCTTTTCTAAAGAGGTTCAGTGAAAAGGTTCAATGGATTTACAAGAAATAGACATACTACTTCGCCTGATCATAGCCCACCTTCTGGCAGACTTTCCATTTCAAAGCGACACCATGGCCGTCGAAAAGAAGAGAGGGCCAAAGTCACTATATTTCTGGAGCCATATTTTGATTGTTGGTATTGTAACCTACCTGCTTCTTGGCCAATGGGCCAATTGGAAAGGACCAATACTGATCATGATCGTTCATGGTATTATTGATGCACTAAAGGTAGAAGTTGAAGCCATTGAATGGTTTGACAACAGCGAAAGGTGGAAGCAGAACAAAGGAAAATGGCTCTTTATAACCGATCAATTTCTTCACTTGTGTACACTGGTCATATTTTGGGCCATAACATCCCAAGCCGTTCAGAATCGGGAAGCCCTACTAACCAAGCTGGATCAAAAGTTTTTCAGTAATATAGATGTATTGGTCATCATCATTGCTTACCTGGTGATCACCATGCCAATCGGAATCTTAATTGGCTTTATCACCAGGAAATGGCAGGATGATAAGGCTAAGGATGATGAAAATGACGTTTCCAATTCAGATAGTCTGAAAGATGCTGGCAAAACAATTGGCATGATTGAAAGATCGTTGATTCTTACCTTCATTCTTCTCGCCCAATACCAGGCCATTGGCTTTTTGATAGCAGCTAAATCAGTCTTTCGTTTTGGGGACCTAAAAGAATCAGGCCAGCGTAAGCGAACTGAATATATCCTTATAGGTACGTTGATCAGCTTTACTCTATCTATCCTTACAGGAATATTTACTCAATTTCTTATTAGGACCTTTTAGCTATGGCCCAAATACATGCAGAAATCAAATTTGAAGAAGCCATTGAGCAAATATTAAGCTAAAGTCGGCTTTATAAAAAGTGAGAAATTGTTTAAGTGATTCTTTTAAATATATCTTAAGTCAATCGAATAGGGATGAATTAATCGAAGCTCAGCCCATTCCCTCCATAGCTCAGGCCAGCAGGGAAATGATCGTTCAAAAAATGGAACAGATTGTTTTTTCAGGTGGCTGACAAAGTAATCAACTTATATTTCTCGGAAGTGTTGGCTTCCAGCAGTACTGTAAAATCCCGTATGTCTATGATGTCTCTTGTCATTCAAAATCAAACTTTGTTTGAAATGAATTTAGTAAAGAATAAAATTGAAAGCACTCTTAATAATTATGAAGCTATTTTGGTAATCATGTTTTATGTTATTATTCTTATTTGTTTTAGTTCACTTTTAACATCATAGCTGAATGAATCAAGCTTCACATAGTAAACTAATATCATTTATTTGGTCAATCGCGGATGATTGCTTGCGTGATGTCTATGTGCGAGGAAAGTACCGTGATGTCATTCTTCCTATGGTTGTTTTGCGTAGACTAGATGCTCTACTTGAAAGCACTAAAGAAGCTGTTCTTGAAGAAGTCAGGTATCAAAGAGAAGATGCTGGTTTTACAGAGTTGGATGCTGGTGGTTTGCAAGATGCTTCAGGTTATGTATTCTACAACATCAGCGAATGGACACTGCAAAGACTCCATGATACAGCGACTAACAATCAGCAGATATTAGAAGCCAACGTCAAGTCTTACTTGGACGGTTTCAGCTCCAATGTGGGCGAGATCATTGATAAGTTCAAGCTCAGAAGTCAGGTAAAACACATGGCTTCCAAAGATGTATTGCTCGATGTATTAGAGAAGTTCACTTCACCACAAATCAACCTGACCCCTCATGAAAAGCTTGATCCAGATGGAAGAAAGCTGCCGCCATTGTCCAACCTGGGAATGGGCTATGTATTTGAGGAGCTCATTCGAAAATTCAATGAAGAAAACAACGAAGAGGCAGGGGAACACTTCACGCCGCGGGAGGTCATTGATCTGATGACGCATATTGTCTTCGATCCGATCAAAGATGATTTACCTCCGGTGATGACCATCTACGATCCTGCCTGTGGATCAGGTGGAATGCTTACAGAATCGCAGAACTTCATTAAAGACCCTGATGGGGAAATTAAAGCTAAAGGCGATGTTTACCTATATGGAAAAGAGATCAATGATGAGACTTACGCCATTTGTAAGTCTGACATGATGATCAAGGGGAATGATCCTGCCAATATTAGAAATGGATCATCGCTCTCCATTGACGAATTCTCTTCTGACAGTTTTGATTTCATGCTTTCCAACCCGCCTTATGGCAAGTCATGGGCAAGTGAGGTGAAATATATCAAGGACGGAAAAGAGGTGATCGATCCAAGATTCATTGTTGAATTGAAGGACTACTGGGGCGAGCTTAAGTCAGAGGATGCAACGCCAAGATCTTCTGATGGCCAATTACTTTTTCTGATGGAAATGGTAAGCAAGATGAAACCGCTAAATGTGGGACCAAAAGGATCAAGAATTGCTTCAGTCCACAATGGTTCCAGTTTGTTTACGGGCGATGCAGGTGGTGGTGAAAGCAATATTCGTAGATACATCATTGAAAATGATTTGCTAGACGCCATTATCCAAATGCCTAATAACCTGTTTTACAATACGGGCATTACCACCTACATCTGGCTATTGAGCAATCATAAACCAGATGATCGCAAAGGGAAAGTACAATTGATTAATGCCAGTCAACGATTTGAGAAGTTGCGAAAAAACTTGGGCAGTAAGAACTGTGAGTTCAAGCCGCATCACATTGATGAAATTGTACAGACGTATCGTGATTTGGCTGTTGTCGACCGGCAGCATGACGAAGATCTGGCAAGCAAGGTTTTCGACAATAGCGATTTCGGCTATTACAAAGTCACCATAGAAAGACCTAAACGGCTGAAAGCACAATTCAGTGAGGAAAGAATCGCCACCTTGCGGTTTGACAAGAAGTTGAAAGAGCCTATGGAATGGGCTTGGAATGAATTTGGAGAGCGAGTTTATACAGAACTCAAAAGCCTAGAAAATGACATCATGGATTGGTGCGAAGAGCAAGAACTCAATCTTACGAGCAAACAAAAGCAGGGGTTGATGAACACCAAAAACTGGGAAAAGCATCAAAACTTGCTCAAAGCGGCTAGTGAATTATTCAAAGAAATAGGAGAGGTGGAGTACACAAATTTCAATGCCTTTAGAAAAGTGGTAGATACACAACTGAAAGCCAAGGACATCACACTCTCAGCCTCAGAGAAGAAATTGATATTGGAATCAGTAAGCTGGTATGATGCAGAAGCAGAGAAGGTCATTAAAGGCATCAAAAAATTGAAAGGAGATAAACTGGATCAACTTCTGGAAAGACTGGGCTGTAAGGAAGACCAACTTCCAGATTACGGATTTTACCCAGCAGAGAAAGAGAACGGATTCATTGAGTATGAAACAGAATCTGATCTTCGGGATTATGAAAATGTACCGCTGAAAGAAGAAATCTATGATTACTTTATACGTGAAGTACAGCCACATATATCAGAAGCTTGGATCAATCTTGAAGCCACCAAAATTGGTTATGAGATCAGCTTTAATAAATACTTCTACCGTCACAAACCACTTCGAAAAATTGAAGAGGTAAGTGCAGATATCCTTCAATTGGAAAAAGAAAGTGAAGGCTTGATTCAGGAGATATTGAAAATGAGCTGTATGTTGTCTGAATCACGGATTTGACGGATTAAATGATTGCATGGATGAGTGATAAACTAAAGTATAAGGACATAACGGAGAAGATCATCGGAGCTTCTTTTGATGTACATAGTTTTCTGGGGAATGGGTTTCAAGAAGTAATCTATCAGCGAGCGCTGGCCTATGAAATGTCACAACGAAACCTTGAGTATGCTCGAGAAATAGAACAAGATATTTACTACAAAGGATTAACTGAGCCTATAGGCACAAGGCGAGCTGATTTTGTAGTGGAAAATAAGGTATTGGTAGAGCTAAAAGCAATCATCCAGTTGGAAGACGTTCATTTGGCACAAGCACTCAATTATCTAAAAGCCTACAAATTGGAAGTAGGCATCTTAATCAACTTTGGCAGCAAAAGCCTGACCTTCAAAAGACTCGTGCTATGAACCTAAATCAGATCAAAAAATCAGTGAAATTCGTGTCATCCCAAAAATCTGTGATTCTGACTAAGGAAAGTGAAGGTTTAATTCATGAAATCCTTAATCTCAGCTAATTGGAAGAGGTATTAGAAAATACAAGGGTTGAAAAGTATGAATCTTATCAAGATTCAGGGATCAATTGGTTTGGTAAGGTTCCTAATCATTGGAATATAGAAAGGTTAGGTTCCATTCTCAGTCCTCTTTCAATAAAGAATCATCCTAAAGAACAACTTCTCTCAATTACCCGGGAGAAAGGTGTAATAGTGAGGGATGTTGAAAATGAAGATGAAAATCACAATTTCATTCCTGATGATCTTTCGAATTACAAGCTGTTAGACATTGGTCAGTTTGGAATGAACAAGATGAAAGCTTGGCAAGGCTCTTACGGGGTTTCGAAGTATCGGGGAATAGTTAGTCCAGCATATTACGTTTTCAAGTTCACAAAGGATATTGATTCACAATTCTTCAATTGGGCTATTAGAAGTAAACAATACGTTTCATTTTTTGGTCAGGCCTCAGATGGAGTAAGGATAGGTCAATGGGATCTTTCAAGGGATCGAATGAAGAAAATTCCATTTGTTATCCCGCCTATCATAGAACAAACCAGAATTGCCACTTTCCTTGACAAAAAAACCGCTCAAATAGATCAAGCTATAGCTCAGAAAGAACAACTGATTGAGCTACTCAAGGAAAGGAGACAAATCATGATCCATAAAGCAGTCACACAAGGGATAGATCCTTATGTGAAGATGAAGGATTCTGGCGTGGAATGGATAGGGAAGATTCCAGAGCATTGGAAAATAAAGAAGCTTAAATACTGTACAGATATTTTACCTGGCTATGCTTTTAAAAGTGAAAAGTATAGTTCCAATGATTCCGATCATAGATTATTGAGAGGTGTTAATGTCAACCCAAACTCAATAAGTTGGTCGGAAACAGTCTACTGGCCCAAAGAGAAGGTGCATGGCTTTGAAAAATATGAATTAGTAGTTGATGATCTTGTTTTAGGATTAGACCGTCCTTGGGTCTCAAATGGAATCAGAGTCGCAACTATTAGAGAGCATGATATACCATCTCTTCTGCTCCAGCGAGTAGCTAGAATCAGAGGCTCATCAAGTGTTAGTACTAGGTTTATTTTTATGATTTTGGCTTCAAAGTCTTTCCTAAACTACTTCGAACCTATGTTAACTGGAATAAGCGTTCCTCATATAAGTACTGACCAAGTAGGAAATTATGGTACCGGAATACCACCAATTAAGGAGCAGCTTATGATTTGTGATTTTGTTGAAGAAACCTCTTTGCACTTTGAAAAATTAATTTCAAAGGAACTGCGATTGATTGATTCTCTGATAGAATACAAATCAACATTGATCAACTCAGCTGTGACTGGAAAAATAAAAGTATAACCTATGCCTAGCCAAACCAACGAACAGGCACTGGAAGCTGCCATTGAAAAGAAACTAACCGGGACAACCCTTGAGGAACTCAGAGAACAAGGTGTTGCTGGTGGAGTTGCGGAAGCAGCAGAGCAATATCGCTCGGGCAATGGATATTGGTTGGGAGAGTCACATGATTTCAATAAGGAATACGCCATCGATGAAAAACGTTTTTGGCATTTCATCAACGAGACGCAATCAGAAGAATTAGAAAAACTAAAAGGCCAACCACAATGGGAACTGAGAGTGATCCAACGCCTGGATCGGATGATTAAGAAGCATGGCGTTATTCATCTCTTGCGCAAAGGTTTAGAAGTGGATGATGCGTTCTTCACACTTATGTACCCGTTTCCGTTGGCCTCCAGCAGCAAGGAAGTTAAACAAGATTTTGAGCAAAATGAATTCAGTGCAACCCGTCAGGTTTGTTATTCCAACCTAAACCCACGGGAAGAAATCGACATGGTATTGTTTATCAATGGACTACCCATCATCACCATGGAGTTAAAAAACCATTGGACAGGACAAACGGCCCGTTTTCATGGCATCAAACAGTATCAAAAAGACCGAGATGCAACTCAACCGCTCTTGCAGTTTGGGAGATGCATTGTGCACCTGGCGGTGGATACGGACGAAATCTATATGACCACCAAGTTAAAAGGCAAGAGTACCTACTTTCTACCTTTCAACAAGGGCAACAATCATGCTGCAGGAAATCCACCTAATCCGGGTGGACACAAAACAGCCTACCTATGGGATGAAATATTGACTCGTCCTAGCCTCGCCAACATACTTCAACATTTTGTGCGATTAGATGGAAAACCAACGGATTCATTGGACAGTAGGACATTGTTCTTTCCTCGATATCATCAGTTGAATGTCGTTCGTAAAATCATCAAAGATGCTAGCGAAAAAGGAGTAGGGCAGACCTATCTCATTCAACATTCAGCAGGTTCCGGAAAGTCTAACTCCATTACTTGGGCTGCCTATCAACTGATCGAAACCTATCCGGATAATGATCACATTCCGGGCAGTAAAGGCATTTCCAATCCGCTGTTTGATTCTGTCATTGTCGTTACTGACAGGAAAATCCTTGACAAACAAATCAAGTCGAACATCAAAGAATTTTCGCAGGTTAAGAACATCGTAGCAGCCGCCCAAAGTTCTGCTGATTTGAAACTGGCCATGGAATCAGGGAAAAAGATCATCGTTTCCACCATTCAAAAATTCCCTTTTATTATTGATGGCATCTCAGATTTGAGTGACAAGCGTTTTGCTGTCATCATTGATGAAGCGCATAGTTCTCAGAGTGGGTCAGCACATGACAATATGAACCGTTCGATGGGTGCTCAAAATGAAGAGGATGAGGAACAAGATGCACAGGATTTGATCGTAGAGAGCATGCGATCTAGGAAGATGCGAGGAAATGCCTCTTATCTGGCTTTCACAGCCACACCAAAGCCCAATACCATTGAGAAGTTCGGAACACCGAAAGCAGATGGAAAAATGGGGGAGTTTGATCTTTATTCAATGAAACAAGCCATTGAAGAAGGGTTCATTTTAGATGTATTGAGTAATTACAATACAAACAAGAGCTATTACGAAATACACAAATCTATTGCTGAAAACCCACTTTTTGATACTGCTAAAGCTCAAAAAGCACTAAAGGCTTTCGTTGAGAAACATCCCGAAACTATTCAGGTGAAAGCTGAAATCATGGTTGACCATTTCATCAAGAATGTGGTGAACAAGAAGAAACTGAAAGGCAAAGCCAAGGGAATGATTTTGACACAAAGTATCGAATCAGCTATCAAGTATTTTCAGGCCGTAAAGAAGATTTTGGAAGATAGGGGAGCTCCTTTCAAAGCTATAGTAGCTTTTTCCGGAAAGAAGGAATACAAAGGCATAGAATACACTGAGGACTCCATCAATGATTTACCTAGTCATCTAGACACGGCCAAGCCAACAGATCCTGATTATATCAGCGACAAGATTGCTCGGTATTTTGATATGGACAAATACCGACTCTTGGTAGTCGCCAATAAATTCCTCACCGGGTTTGATCAACCCAAACTGGTAGCCTCTTATGTTGATAAGAAATTGCAAGGTGTTTTAGCTGTACAGGCGCTTTCCAGACTCAACCGATCTGCTCCTAAGTATGGCAAAAAGACAGAAGACTTGTCTGTGCTGGATTTCTTCAATTCCACCGATGACATCAAGGAAGCATTTGACCCATTTTATACCTCGACAACCTTATCAGGACCTACCGATGTAAATGTCTTACATGAACTGAAAGACAACCTGGACGCACAAGGTGTTTACGAATGGAATGAAGTAGAGCAATTCAACGAATTGTATTTCAAAGGAGCAGATGCTCAGGACTTGAGTCCGATCATAGACGTTGCTGCGGATCGCTTCAATACTGAATTAGGACTTGAGGATCAGGAAAAAGCAGACTACAAAATCAAAGCCAAGCAATTTGTCAAGATATACGGCCAAATGGCTTCCATCATGCCTTTTGAAGTCGTAAGATGGGAAAAGCTGTTTTGGTTTCTCAAATTCTTAATACCCAAACTCATCATTAGAAATCCGGAAGATGATGCTTTGGACGAGTTACTGAACGCTATTGATTTATCAACCTATGGATTAGAGCGAACTAAAATCGGAACAAGTATTGGGCTCGATGATTCGGATACAGAAGTAGATCCACAAAACCCCAATCCAAGGGGGGCACATGGTGGCGAAGAAGAAGTGGATGAATTGGATTTAATCATTCAAAGTTTCAATGAACGTTGGTTTCAAGGCTGGGAAGCCACACCTGAAGAACAGCGGGTTAAGTTTGTCAATTTTGCTTCCCAGATGCGTAACCATGCAGATTATGAATCGAAGTACGCAAACAATCCAGATCAACAAAACAGGGAAATAGCCATTGTCAAGATATTCGAAGAAGTCGCGCGAAAGCAGCGCAAAAATGACATGAGCATGTATCGATTACTTGCTCAGGATGAGGTGTTTAAGCAGGCTATGTTAGATACTATGAAAAGGATGTTGAGTGAATGAAAAGGATATTCAAAAGGATAGTTATGGGCCAGTTCCAAAAGACGAATTTAGAAAGGAACTTGAAAAGTTAGATTCGATTAAAATTGATCTAGATGATGATACAACTGTCTGCGTAGATGATAAAATGGAATGGCTTTTTGAATGGGATATCCAAGATCACGATGATTCTGCTAATAGGCCAGCATAAAATTACTATACAACTGCCATTCCCTAACAAATTGTTAAAACCTTAAAAAAACATGGCTTGAATTCTTTTGGTGATTAGTTTAGGGTTCCATGAAACTAACCCAGTTTAAAAACCTAGCTATCTTTTGTTTACTGCTTTTAGGCTGCAAGCAAGAGGTGAGTGATCATCCGGTATTCAAATACTTTCCTTCGGAAGATGTTTTCAGAGAAGGTTACGTAAGTAAATACTATTATCATTTTTATCCGAACGATAAAGGTCGTGATGCCGCTACAGAGATCTCTTACATCAAGTACGTTAAGCTGGATGAGGTTCGTTACAAGACTGAAACGTACAATGCAGGCTTCGATCTGGAGAGTGAGCGCAACTTTTTGTTAGAAGGAGACTCCGTTATACTGGAGTATGGCTCTCAGACCAGCCTTTATACTCCGGCGGATACCAATGATTACGTCATTCCTGCTAAAACAACCGCTACTTGGGACAGTGAAAAACAAAGCCCGTACCAGGTCCAGTATACCTTTGGAGAGCAAGATTATGTGTATACGGAATACCAAAAATCAGTCTACGATACACTTATTAAAGATCAGCCTGCCAAGGCCTTTATCAATACATACGATTATAAGAAAGTTGGCCAGGATTCCGTATTGGATGGAGGAAACATAAAAACACTTTATGTTCAGGGACTTGGCTTTTTTGGTGCTGAAAGCCAGGGTGATCGGTATGCACGACAAACTGAACTCATAGAGCAGATGTCGATTGAGGAATTTGAAAAACGCTCGAAGCATGGGATGCATCGTGTAGCCTGGATTGATCCGGAAAACACCATCAGTGATGATTCTGACTTTAAAATCTGTGGACACGAGCGTGCCATTGCCGATTACTACAATTCCGATCCCGATGGAAGGTATATCCACACCAAACAAGCGATGTTAGATACCATCAAAGCCCATTTAGACGAGTCAAAACTCTTCGACCAAAGTGGGAGATTGGTTTTTCGCTTTGTAGTCAATTGTGAAGGAAAGGCAGGTAGATTTATTGCAGAAGGCTACGATATGAGTTATCAAAAAATGACCTTCAGGCAGGAAACCATAGACCACCTGTTTGATATTTTTCAAAAACTCAAGGAATGGAGACCAACAGTCATTAGGGGCAAAGCGAGGGACGCCTATTTCTACATCACATTTAATCTTGAAAATGGTAAGATCGTTAACATACTTCCATAGCCTGCTCATAATCCTGGCTTTGGCTTCATTTAGTCAAAAAGAGTGGTACAAAAAGGAGCTCTCCGAAGAAATTGAAAAGCAGTATGCAAAACAGCTTTTGGAAGGAGGGTCTTATTCATCCTATCAAGGTTCGGTACCTGAGCAGATGCATTATTATGAGGCCATCAGAATGGATTCGTCAATCGCCGAACTATGGCGTGAGTTTGGAACAGCAAGGGTAAAACGAGGCATTTTAGATGAAATGTATTATTTCTATGGAGAGGCTGTCGAACGCGATCCGGCAGTTTGGGCGGGCTTTAGAGGCTACCTATACCTCTATTTTTATCGAGACTTCGAACGTGCCATTGCCGATTTTAACCTGGGTGATCAGGCTAATGGGCAGGTCGATTATTCACAGGGACAAAACCATGATTATATGCGAGGGATTGCTTATTACGGTTTGAACAATTATCCGCAAGCGCTTGATCAACTCAACAGTTATATCGATCAAACGATTGAGGAAGCCGGGGCTGAATGGGTGGATGTTTATGCGCTCTTATATAAAGGGCTTTCTTTAATAAAGTTGGATCGGATCGATGAAGCTTTAAAAACGTTCGATGAGGCTGAAAAGATCTATCCAAAGCTCTCCGATCTCTTTTATCATCGAGCCCGAATGGCCTTTATGAAAGGAGAATACACTCAAGCACTGGAGCTAATTGGCATCACCCGAAACTACTTCAGTGAGGGTTACTATCACCAACGTCCGTATGTCGAGGTGCTCGATCAAATTTATCTTCAGGATATTGATCAGCTGGAAGGAGAGGTCAGAGAGGCCATATCTGGTAGTGGTTGATAAAGCCTGTTTCCTAATGGGGCAATATTAGGGAGGATTAGTGCTCACTTCTCATCAATCTCCCCGTTTTCCGACAGTAAAATCGCTACACTTCGGGTGCTTTCAAACTGAGCGAAGACAATAACCATCACCACAGTAATGGGTGTACTCAAGAGCATACCGGTAATTCCCCAGATCTGCCCCCAGACGATCAGTGCTATAATGGTGACCAGTGGGCTCAGATTCAGTGACTTACCCATAAGTTTTGGTTCTATCACATTACCAATGAACCACTCGAGTGCTCCAAGGCCTGCAAGGATGATCACAAAAGGCCTCAGTGCTCCAAACTGCATTAGACTGAAGAAGGCAGGAAAGAGCGTTGCAATTAATGACCCGATGGTGGGGATGTAATTGAGTGCGAACATGAGAAACGCCCAGAAAAAGGCCGCATCTACCCCCATAATAAGCAGGAAGATGTAGCCCACAAATCCCGTTAGCAGACTCACATAGGTTTTCAGGCGAATGTAATCGCTTGAGGCGTTGTCTATTCTGGTAAGGATGGCAGAGGCTTTTTCATACTGCTCACCGCTGCTAAAGAGTTTCTGTATCTTTCTGGAAAGGCTCTGTTCTTCGGTGAAGATGAAAGCCGCATATAAAATGATCATGATAAAGTCTCCAAGGGCACCGGAAAGGGCATCCGCGATATTGCCTAAAATCGAAGTGTAGTCAAATGTTTCTACTGAGTCGGATATCTGCTTCGTCAAATCGATATCGAAGGTAGTATTGAGCAGGTTGAGTATTTTATCCAAATTGGCCCGATACAGGCTGCCATTCTCGAGCAGGGCCGTGATGTTTCGGGTGATGATTCCTGAAATCAGGCTCAGCCCGATAAAAACCAGCGCAAAAACAAAGGTATTGATCAGCCAGTTGGGCACCTTCTTTTTCAGGAAAGGGATCCTGTGCAAGAGGTTTTTGAAGAATCTGCTCAGGAACCAGAGCACCACACCATACACAAAAGGAATCAGAATGCTCTTCCCCAGAATGAGCAGGGTAAGGATCCCTCCAATACCGATAACGGAATACGCCAGTTTTCTCATAGAATAGTAAGGAAATACCAGATGTTTGGTCAGATGGTTTTTCCAGCTGTCAAGATACCATTTCTTTCAGTCGATGCAATGATACTGGAGAGACTGTCCTTAGCATAAGTGACTAGAACCGTTCTGCGATTATCAGCAAAGTCACTTTTTCGTTTATCATCCGCTTTATTTTACTGACAAAAGTAAACTTAATTAAAAGACTTCCGTATATTACTGACAAAATGAAATTTAATCAGTATAGTGAGGACATATCTCGGAGAATTTGAAGAACTGGTACTGCTCACTACAGGAGTACTTTATGACGATGCCTATGCCGTGGCCATTGCCAGAGAGATCACTGAACAGTCGGGACGTCCAGTGAACATCAGTGCCGTACACAAATCACTATACAGGCTGGAAGAAAAGGGAATGCTCAGCTCCAGACTTGGGAATGCGGAATCCAGACGAGGAGGGAAGCGCAAACGTCTTTTCTGTATTACAGCTTATGGTAAAAAAGCCCTTGACGAGTCGTTTCAGTTGCGCGCAAGCCTTAGAAAACGGATTCCGGGCCTAGCTTTTAACTGGGAGTCGGGCTAATCCGGATCTGCTAAAAGTACCTGGCAGGGAACGGGCGGTTTTTCAGAATTGGTAGGAAAATCTGCTCTTTGGTAAATATTAAAACTCCTTTCCCCTTGCGTAACGACAATAAGCAAGTTGGAGCATATGAAAGCAGAACATAACAAAATCTCCTGTATAGGGATAAGGCTGAACGCATAATGAACAAACAAAACAACATACCAAAGCTGCCGCACCAATTCTTCAAATGGTATTGCCGTGCGGAACGGTATGAGGAACTACATGGTGATCTGGAAGAGTTTTTCCACTACAGAGTGGAAGAAATGGGAATTGCCAGAGCACGATGGCTCTACCTGTGGGATGTTATTCGCTGCTGCCAGCCTTATGCATGGAGAAAGTCAAACACGCAAATTACATTTTTCATCATGTTCAGAAATTTCTATTTCACAGCGATACGGAATCTGATCAAGAACAAGGTTTATACTTTATTGAATACATCAGGGCTGGTGATTGGTCTAAGCAGCTTTATTTTTATCGCATTGTATATAGCCAGTGAATTGAGTTACGATCGTTTTCATTCCAGCTATGAAAACATATACCGGGTCAAATCAGCAGGTTACATTCGTTCGCAGGAAGTAAATGAAGCTACCAGCTGCTCACCGCTGGCCAGGACCATGCTTCAGGATTATCCTGAAATTCAACAGGCCACACGAATACGAAAGAATAGTCCGTTACTGACCGGAAGGGGAACCAGGGAGTTCAGTGAGGATGGGGTACTGTTTGCCGATTCTACCTTTTTTGATGTTTTCGACTTTAAGCTTCTGGCTGGCAATCCCGAAACGGCTCTGGTTCAGCCCCGTTCCATAATACTCTCCAAAACTTATGCCCGAAAGTATTTTGGATATGAAGACCCCATGGGTAAGCAGATTACCGTTGAACAGGATTCCATTCTGTATACCATTACGGGCATCATGGAGGATATTCCTTCCAATTCTCACATACAGGGCCACATGATAGGCTCTATGTCTTCGAACAGAGCCTGGGATAACGACCATTGGGTAGGTGGTGATTTTTATACTTATGCGATCGTAGACGAAAACGCAAATATCGAAGTGCTAGAAGAAAAACTTTCAGAGATGATCGAGAAATACATGGCCCCTCAAATAGAATACTTTACCCGACTGAGCTTTGAAGAATGGCAGGCTTCTGGCAATAACATATACTATGATCTTTTCCCATTAAAGGATATTCACCTGCATGCGAAGAGCGGAAGCGAGCTGGAAGCTAATGGTAACGTTTCCTACATCATCATATATTCCATTGTAGCCGTGATCATGCTTTTCATAGCCATTTTCAATTTTGTTAACCTTGCAACGGCTCAATCTTCTTCAAGGGCCAGAGAAGTAGGGGTGAAAAAGGTGATGGGATCCTCAAAAAAAACTCTGGTGTATCAGTTCATTTTTGAATCTATCATCGTGGCTCTGATTGCCGCCGCCGTCGCTGTACTACTCGTTTATGCAGGTATGCCAGCATTTTCAGAGCTGGCTGGAAAAGAACTTGCTTTTAGTATTACTTCCAGCTACTGGGGAATCCTGGGGGTAATTGTTCTGGCGCTGTTCACTGGTATTCTGGCTGGTTTTTACCCTGCTTTTGTATTATCCGCATTTCAGCCCGTAGAAGTATTGAAAGGCGTATCGAAGAAAGGGACCAAATCCGGTTGGTTATGGAATTTTCTAGTGGTTGTACAATTTACTGCCTCGATCGTAATCATTATTGGGACCCTGACTGTATATGGCCAGATTGAATTCATGCTTACCAAAAATCTGGGATTCGATAAGGATCAGGTTCTGGTGATACAAAGACCTGATCTGATCAAAACGGATATGGAAACCTTTAAAAATGAGCTGCTTAAGGACACTGATGTAAAGTCAGTAGTTAATTCCCTGACCATTCCAGGAAAAAACTATGAAATCAGATCATACAGACCAGATGGTATTGCTGAGACACACATCTTTCGCAATAATCTGGTGAGTTTCGGTTACGAAGAAATGATGGGTCTAGAACTGGTTTCTGGCCGCTTTTTCTCCAGTGATTATGCTTCGGACTCCAGTGCAGTCATTATTAATGAAACGGCTGCCAGATCATTTGGCTTTGAGAATCCCGTGGGTGAAAAACTCACTTCAGCATTTAGAAGCGGAGAGGTATTGGAGATTATTGGAGTGATTGGAGACCATAACATCGAGTCACTACACAAAGCTGTGGAACCCGTATCCCTTGAATTGATACCCGGTAATAATGAAGGCTATATTTTGGTAAAACTGAGTGAAAATACAGGTGATATTCGTTCCGCTATAGCAAACGTTGAAAGTGTGTGGTCAATATATTCTGACAGACCTTTTCAGTATTTCTTTTTTGACGAGGAATATCAGAACCTGTATCAGTCAGAAACAGCTACCGGCCGGATTTTCGCTATATTTGCAGCATTATCTATCCTGATTGCCTGTCTTGGTTTAATCGGACTGATGGCCTACTCGGCCTCCGTGCGGAAGAAAGAGATCGGGATCCGAAAAGTGCTGGGCGCAAGTATGGCAAACGTAATAAGATCACTTTCAGGGGACGTCGTCAGACTGATTGTTATCGCAACAGTTTTTTCATGGCCTCTTGCTTATCTGGCCGGCCGGTACTGGTTACAGAATTTTGCCAATCAGCTGGAAATAAGTCTGTGGATGTATATAGGGCCAACCATTGCTGTAATACTGATCAGTAGCTTTGCAATCAGCTTTCAAACCATTAAAGCCTCCATGTCTAACCCTATAGATTCATTGAGACAGGAATAGGAAAAGCTACAGGTTGGATACGAGAATTTTTATGATATTCCATTCAAAGTGGTTTATTCGAGCAGAAAGCTAACAAAAGCAGTTTAATTGGTAACTCTTTATTAGATTTTATCTGTTAATATTCCGATATAATATTTGACTTTTCTAACTTATTGGAAAACCAAACCTTAAGCTCATGGGCGTTAAAGTCGGAAACGTTGAGTTCTATAATGGCCCTGCACTGGTGGGTGCAGATGACAATCTAGAAGATGTAATCGTAGATTTTATTAATGGTACAAAAAGGCGGCTGGAAATTGCCGTACAGGAGCTGGAAAGCCTCCCGATTGCAGAAGCCATCATTCGGGCACGCAAGCGGAAAGTACTTGTCAGGCTGGTGATTGAACAGGATTATTTAAGGGTCAAACGGGCTCGTCAAAACCCTTTTGAAGCAGGAGGGAAGCATGAAGAAAATCGCCAGATTCATGATGCCATACTGCGTGCCAACATTGATGTAAAGTCGGATTTTAATACCAGTATTTTTCATCAGAAGTTTATCATAAGGGACGGAGAGTCCATTCTCACCGGTTCAACCAATTTCACCCCGACCGGGACGCATAAAAATCTGAATCATGTGGTGATTGTACATGATAAAAAGGTGGCCAAAGTGTACTCCAGGGAGTTTGCAGAAATTCGCCAGGGTCATTTCGGAAGACTGAATGAAGGTCACGATCCGGCTCCAAAAGATGTGGTGGTGTCTGACGTACCCATTCGGATTCTTTTTGCTCCTGATCATAATCCGGAAATGGAGATTATGAAACAGATGCTAAAAGCAAAGAAAAGAATCGACTTTGCCATTTTTACCTTTTCCCAATCTTCCGGGATTGATGATACCATGATCAGGCTGCTGGAACTCAACATTCCCATCATGGGTATTTTCGATGGCAAGCAGGGAGCACAATCCTGGTCAGCTACCAAAGGCCTTAAAGAGGCCGGTGCAGAATTGTATCGTTGCCCACAGACAAAAAGTGTTGGAAAGCTGCATCACAAGCTAATGGTGCTCGACGATCAGGTCGTAATTGCCGGATCATTCAACTATACTGGACCCGCCAATATGCTGAATGATGAAAACATCATTATTCTGGGTGATCTGGATACGGATGATCAGGCTAAAATTGCAGCGCAAAGCAAAATAGCCAAATGCGCCAAAGACGAGATTGTCAGAATTCGGGATGAGCATGCTTATAAGATGTGAATGTGATGTTGTTTAATCCGTTCTGATATCGACCTTATTCGTAAAAACTTTTATAGATGAAAATGTAGCTAATAACCTGGATTTCAATCCATCTTTTGTAATTTCCTAAGGAACTAAAAACAGCTTATGGATTTGATTGCATATATCATAATCGCCTTGATTTACCTCTCGGCAATGGCATTCACTGTGCATTTGCTAATGAAGGACTATTTCGGATATGCTTCCTTTGCAGGTCCCTTTATTTCTTTCCCCATAGCTACGGTATTATCCGTCATGGTTCTTAGTTTGATGAGTATTGAGTTTGATTTTCTGGGTTATATCTACTACATCATGGGAGGGTTTGCAGCGTATTCCGTTCTTACCCTTTTAATTACCTTAATAATTATGCCCAAAGTTAAAGTTCATAAGGTTAAGGTAAAGGGTATAAAAACAAATGCTACTGAGTTAAGTGTCTTTGATGAAAATGCATGCCCTACTGGTGAAAAAATCCCAGTTTCAGCACTTTTGGGAGACATCTCTCAAATGACTTTTATTCTGCAAGTCGGGCGGCACTATGTCGCGTACGCGCCTGATCAATATAATAAGCCCTATTTCTATCCCAGGGGATTATACGTAGATCCTAACTACCTCGAATTCGAAGGAGATAAAAAGCTCAAAGGGAAACGATTTACTCAATATGAGAAGGCAGTGGTCATCAAAGAAATAGAGGTGGATATAACGGGTTTAAAAAAAGGAGTAGGCCAGATCACATTATTAAATAAATCGGGTGAAAGATTGAAAGAGGTTGTGGACCGGGAAGACTTTTATGATCTTGTACCAAATATGGGTAAAGTGAAAGTGGTAAACGGGAAAGCCCTCATTTCTATCCCTGTTGATGGAAGCTGGAGAAAAGCGATACATGTATCATCAGAGCATTTGGTGTTTGATTCAAAAGCTGACAAAGAACGTATTGAGAAGCTTAAAGAATATAAGAAGTATCAAGTCTAACTAACCAGACATCCGATAACTTTGAGATATCGGATGTCTACAAAAAGTTTAAAAAGGGAAGATGATAACAAGATCAGTAACAATAAAAGTGATTTTTTTAAAACCTTATGAAACTAATCAGAGTTAAGAAACTAAAAAATGACTGATAGTCAATTATAAATGGCTGCTCGACATTCAACACCAGAATCCAGAAAAACGCAGATTATTGCTGCGGCAGACCTCGTATTGCTAGAGGTTGGTATTGATCGGTTTACAATAGATCAAGTCATTGAAAAAGCAGGAATTGCAAAAGGAACAATATATAATTATTACAAGAATAAAGATGAAATGCTGGCGGAACTAGGAGCAAAAGCCATTAAACTCCTAGATAATACATTTCGGGAAGCCGTCGCTGCAAAAGCATCATATATAGATAAAATAAAAGCCATTTGTTATTCGCATTATGATTATACACTGAAGTATCCGGCATACAGTGACCTTATTTCTTATATGGAAAGACCGGAGTTTGATATACAGATCCAGGGTTATTTAAACATCAGCTATGATTTAACTGATTTCGTTGTAAAATTGGTTGAGGAGGGTCAGGACGTAGGTGAAATCAGAAAGAATTTGGATCCTCATATATTAACCTACATCGCGTGGGCTTCTAATGTAGGGGTGGTGCAATTTGTTGAATCAAAGAAACATATGTTGAAAAACCACCATGAGATTAGTACAAAGCAAATGGTAGAAACTTTTGCGAATATGATAACCGAGGGAATTAAGCCTTAAAAAAAATTTATCCTAAAAGTGACTGATAGTCATTTAATTAAAATGAATCATTTTATAACGATCATAAGTATCTATCTCGTTGGAATCAACTGTTACTTCCTGATGTGGTATCTGGGCAGTGATGGTGAAGCTACTAAATGGATACAAGGATGTTACTCATTCTCAACCTTTTGGTGGTTCGTCAATATGTCGACTGCTTTAGGATTTTTATGTTTTGTGCTACATCGTTCTAAGATCCATGAATTCCTTTCTAGAAATATTGGAAACGGTTTTATAGCACTTGGTATTCAGGCGATTACAAGCTCCATCTATTTCATATTAGCTTTTACACTACTTAACTTTCTGATTCACGGGGAGCATATACTAAACGAACTTATACTGCTTAGTACTTCCGGAATTAGTCTTTCCTTATTGATTTATCATCATTTGTTAAGTCTGGCCATTGTGGGTTTGTATAATCTCAATGGAAGGCTCGGTATTTCATATAGCCTATTTCAATTGTTATCCAGATTGAAATTGAAATCCAGGCAAGTGGAGTTGGGATTTATGTTCATCGATCTGAACCATTCTACTACCATAGCTGAAAAAATCACCAATAAACAGTATAGCGAACTAATCAAAAGTTGTTTTGAACTTCTGGATGAGCTGTTAAAAACAAGGGAGGGCCTACACATTTATCAGTACGTAGGAGATGAGGTAATCGTTTATTGGGATTTAGGGCGAACAGAACTCACCATTCAATCCATACAGTTGTTTGAACGATTTAAGGAAGAGCTTCTAAAAATAGATGCTCACTTTCTGTCTCTTTACGGCATGCAACCTACATTCAAATGTTCAATACATGGCGGTAACGTCACCCATGCTGAACTTGGATCAGGAATCATCCATCAGGCCTTTCATGGAGATGTCTTAAATACCGCATCAAGAATGTTGACGGCATGCAAGAAACTTCAGACTGATCTTGTGCTCAGCGAAACCGTATGGAAAATACTCCCATTAAGCTATCAGGATCGATATGTGTATAGGCCAAATATTTCTTTGAATGGGAAACGCCATCTCATTCATCTCTATCACCTGGATCAATCATTTAATCAAGAATATATAACAATAAGTAAAAGTTAATACTAAAATCTAAAACAGTTCAAAATTGAAAATCATGTTCATGTACACTAAATCTTATCATCGAAATTCCATAGCAAGAGGAATCCTTTGGCTTTTCTTTATAGGTTTTCTTGTTTCCTGTTCCAGTGAAAAAGGAGTGGAAAATCAAGAGGAAATAGCAGAGACCAGTCCAAAAACGGAAAGTACTATTCCCGTCATTAGGAAAAATGACCTCAAGATCACTGAAGTAAAGCCGAAAGAAGTATCTAATTATGCAAGTATTTCCGGTAGGGTTGTTCCTAAGAACTCTACACAATTAGTCGCCGAGGTTCAGGGTAGAATTATGGAAGGAGTTAAACCCTTCAAAGCAGGAAATCATTTTGATGCCGGTCAAACCCTGCTTCAAATCGATAGCCGTGAATTCACCTTGAATCTGGAGGCTCAAAAAAGTGCTTTCCTAAATATTCTAACAGCTATGATGCCAGATCTCAAGGCAGATTATCCAGACAATTATGAGCAGTGGTTAGGCTACATCCAAAAGTATCGTTCAGGTGATCCTTTACCCAAACTCCCTGAAACAAAATCAGAGTCGGAGCGCTATTTTGTAACTTCTAACGAAATATACACCACTTACTTCAGTATTAAAGCACAGGAAGAACGCCTAACAAAATACACCATTTCAGCCCCGTTTAATGGTTCCATATCCGATGCTTTAGTCGATAAAGGTGGGTTGGTAAATCCAGGCCAGGCCCTCGGCACCTACATAAGCGACCGAAGTTTTGAAATCGAAGCTGGTGCTAGCTTACGCCTGGGAGAACTTCTTAAAATAGGGCAGGAGATTGAGTTTTTCAGTCGTGAATTAAATCGATCCTTTACTGCACATGTTTCCAGAAAGAATAATATTGTTGACCCTTCTACGCAGAATATTCCCGTTTATTTAAGTGTCACCGATCCGGCACTGAAATCAGGAATGTACCTGGAAGGAAAAGTAAGACTGAATGGATATGAGAATGCAGTAACCATCAATAAAGTTCTTCTGACCAGAGACGAAAATGTACACATCCTGAATGAGAATACTATCATTAAGAAAGAAGTTGACGTACTATTTGCTACCCGGGATTCTATTGTTGTAGCTGGTTTAAAGTCCGGTGATCAACTCATTACAGAAATATTTGACCGTCCGGTGGCAGGATTAAAAATCGCAAACTGATGAAAGGGATTATAGAGTATCTAAGCCAAAAACCGGCTTTGAGCAATATTTTTGTGGGTTTGATCGTAGTGCTTGGCCTAATGACCGTGGTAAGCATGCGGTCCAACTTTTTACCGGATGAACCAGTAAGTTTCATAAGCGTAAGCGTTGTTTATCGGGGGGCATCACCTGAAGAACTGGAACAGGATGTCGTCAATAAAATTGAAGATCAACTGGAAGGTCTGAAGGGTATACGTAGAATTACCAGCTCTTCTCAGGAGAGTTTTGCTAATGTTCGGGTAGAAATTATTGATTCGGCCGATCCAAATGAGGTTTTACAAGATGTTACGAACGCGGTCGATAGAATCACGACATTTCCTCCGAATGTAGAGAATCCTCAGATCTTCAAAGAAGAGATCTTGAATTATACGATGACTATTGGTCTCATCGGTGATATAGGTCGATTGGCATTGAAAGACTATGCCAAAACCATTAAAGACGAACTCCTATTATCACCAAAGTTATCGCAGATTACCGTCTCCGGTTATCCCGAAGAAGAGATTGAAGTGCGTTTTAGAGAACGTGATCTCAGAAGATATCAAATAACATTTGATGAGGTAAGCGCTGCTATTCAGCGGGAAAATATCAAGGCTTCGGGTGGAGAATTAGAGACCGGAGCGCAGAATATTTTGCTTCGATTAAACAACCGCGAGTATGAAGCCAAAGGCTTACGTGATATTGTGATCAAAGCTACTGAAGATGGAAAGATCATTCGATTGGAAGATATTTCTACCGTTCACAACCAATTTGCGGATAAGCCCGATAAAACCTTTGTAAATGGCGAATCAGCGGTGATCATTAAGATATTCAGTCGTTCAGAAGAAGATATTATTGAAAATGCCACTTATGTAGCCAATTATCTTAACGCTTTCAATGAGTCTAACAGCTCTGTTCAGGCGGAAATCATAGAGGATAAAAGCATCTCTTTAAATGAGGCTATTGGAACTTTACAAAACAATGCGTGGCAGGGAATATTACTTGTGTTAATCGTATTGGGACTATTCCTGCATCCGCGTATTGCCTTTTGGGTAGCCTTTAAAATTCCAGTGGCACTACTGGGAATGTTTGTATTGTCTAATTTTTACGACCTAACCATCAATCAGGTATCCCTATTCGGAACCATCGTTGTCTTAGGAATTATTGTGGATGATGGAGTCGTGGTCGCAGAGAATATCTATCAGCGTTTTGTAAATGGCGAAAGCCCACTGATAGCGGCTATCAAAGGAACTATTGAGGTTATTCCAGCTATTGTGGCTTCTCTTTCAACTACGGCACTGGCCTTCTCCCTGTTCTTCTTTTTAGATGGGCAATTAGGCGATTACTTTTCAGATATCTCTTTTGTGGTTTGTGCTACCCTGCTTATCGCTCTGATTGAAAGTATGTTGATCCTACCGGTGCACATCGCTCGTTCCAAAGCATTGAAGAAAGACGATAAGCCTTGGAAGATCACTCAAAAAACGAATAACTCTTTATTACTGTTTAGAGATAAATTCTACAAAAAGGTGATCAATTTCTTTGTGAAGTATCCCGCAATAGGTATTGTGTCAGTTCTTGTTATTATGGTTGCCACGGTTATGGCCGTAAGCTCAGGTACGATTAAAAGTACCTTTTTTCCTACCATCGATCAGGATTTGATCACTGCTAAAATTGAACTCCCCTTAGGAACCGATGAAAGTATTACTAATGAAAAACTCCTGAAGATTGAGGAAGCCATAAAAAAGGTGAATGAATACTACACTGGCCTTCGGGAAGATGGAGAAGATGTTATTAAGTATACAGAACGTGTGCTAGGGCCGAACAGTGATGAAGGGCTTATAAATATTTATATGATGGAAGGGGATCGGCGTGGAATCCTATCTTTTGAAATTGCGGATCGCATTCGCAAAGAAGTGGGGCCGATTCCGGAAGCCACGAACCTCTCTTATGGCAGTATCGCGGTATTCGGTAAACCTGTTTCTATAGCACTTTTGAGTAATGATCTTGAAAATCTTCGTGAAGCGAAATCACTGTTGCGTTCCTATCTCGAAAATCGATCTGATCTGAAGGATGTTACAGATACGGATAAGCAAGGAATGCCGGAACTTAGCATGGAACTGACTCCACAAGCTAAATTCCTGGGGCTATCGGAATCGGAGGTGTTTAACCAAATCCGAAAAGGTTTCTTCGGACTGGAAGCCCAAAGCTTACAGCGTGGTGACGAGGAGATCAAAATCTGGTTACGTTATGACGAAGCTGACCGCAGAAGCCTTGATCAGTTAGAGGATGTTCGCTTTTTCACTCCAAATGGGGCCAGCTTTCCAATTGGAGAAATCGCAGAGTTCAGAGAGACCGAAGGGGTAAGAGAGATCAATCATCAAAGTGGTATTCGGGAGATCAGAGTAGAAGCTGACGTGGAAAACCTTCTGGTTTCGGTACCGAGTGTGCTGGCAGAAACGGAAACCTCTATTCTGGCTGATCTTCAGCAAAAATTTCCCAATATCCGATATACTCTTGAAGGAGAAGCCAGGCTCTCTTCTGAGACTCAGGAGAGCAGTCAGGGGCCTTCTATGGTCGTATTTATTCTGATTATTACCGTTGTACTTGTCAATTACCGTTCCTTAACAAAAACTCTGGCTATCCTGGCTATGCTGCCTTTTGCTTATATCGGGGTTGCATGGGGTTCTTTTGTGCATAATGTGCCTGTAAGTATTTTCTCCATACTGGGTATGATTGCCCTATGGGGTATATTGATCAATAACGGACTCGTTTTAGTCAGTACTTATAACGAATTGATCCTCAAGGGTAAAACGGCTATTGAAGCCTTGAAGGAAGCAGCAGTTTCGCGTTTCCGTCCGATCGTGCTAACAACCATTACCACCGTCTTTGGATTAGCGCCACTTCTGCTCAATAATTCCGTAAGTGCGCAGTTCCTGAAACCTACAGCCATCGCGATCAGCTATGGGTTAATCTTCGGAATGGTACTCACCCTGATCTTTCTACCATCGATACTGATCAGTTTGGTAAACTTCAAGAAATTCTATTACAAAAAAATTAAGGGTATTAAGGACGCTACTGCTACTTCAGTTGATGTTGAATTACAGGAGCGTGCAAATCAATTAGCATAATCTCATGAAGTATATTATTTCAGTTCTAACTCTCTTGAGTACACTCACTCCCTGGAGGAGTGAAGCTCAAGCAACGTCCCAGCAAATGGAAACGCTAACATTGGAGGAAGCGATTGCATTAGCTCTGGAAAATAATCAGTCGATCCGTATCGAAGAAAAAATAGTGGAAATTGCCGAAAGCAATGTTTACCCTGCGAATGCTGATCTGCTTCCTACCATAAGCTTATTGGGAAGTGCAGAATATCAAAATAATGATATCGATGGAACAATCAGAACGTTTCAGGAAAATCCTCCAACTGCTAGTTTTAGCGATGGCTCGGCAGCAACTACTACGTACACAGCAACCTTACAGGCTGATTATGTATTACTGGGGGGGTTCACTGGAAAATACCGGTATGAGATCATCAAAGATCAACGTGATCAGGCCTATCTCCAACAGCAGGCATTAATTAATCAAACCATCGTGACTGTCTCTGATCTTTTTCTGGAGATCGCTAAGCTCCAGAGCCAGGAGGAATTACTTGAAAAGAATGTCAGGATTGGAGAAGATCGCCTGAAAAGAGTAGAAGACCAACTTCAGTTTGGAAGGGTTACCGGTTTAGCTGTTTTAAGAGCCAAGACGGACCTCAACCAAGATTTGACTGCTCTGGATCAGGTATTGGTTGCTAAAAATAACCTGAAAAGGGATTTGAATTTTTTGATCGGTTTGGATGCGGAAACCAGATACCGGGTTTCTGTGACCTATCAACCGCCTGCACTGCAGCCCTTGGAACAACTCAAGGATGATGTACGTTCTGATAACCCTGAAATTCAGCTCGAACGTCTCGGAGTCAAAATTGCAGATCAACAAATACAGCTTAATGAGGCTGATCGCTTACCGAAAATCAATGCATTCGCCAATTACAATTATTTTGATCAGGAGAATGATCTTCAGCAATTAGCTGAATTACAGACTCGAGGCTTCACTCTTGGTGTCGGGCTGCGGTATAACTTATTTTCAGGTGGTCGCACAAATAGAAATATCCAGCAGGCCAGATTAAACCAGGAAGCCAGTCAATACCGGAAACAGCAGACAGAAGATCGAATATTGGCTGAAGCTGTTAAGGAACAGAACAACCTGAACTTATTGAATGCTCAATTAGCCAGGGAGGAAGAGAATATCGATACATTCAGGGAAAGTTATACGAGGACGGAAGAACGTTTTTACAATGGGAAAGAAACTTCTCTTGATCTTCGCGACGCACAAAATGCTTTACTGAATGCAGAGGTTACCATCAATAATCTTAAGGCAGACATTATGAAAACCTCCTTACGCCTGGAGGCTTTAAAGGGTAGACTACTAACGATATAAGAGTTTAGACATCCTATCCCGGAGATCCGGGATAGGATGTCTTTGCCTAAAATTATGAGCTAATGATCAAAACAGAGCATTTCGATAAAGTAGAAGTAAAGTCAAAAGAGGAACTTCGCGAATGGTTGGAAAATCACTATGGACAGGAAGAAAGTGTTTGGTTGGTCACTTATAAGAAAGCTGAAAATGCACCTTATGTATCCGTAGGAGAAATTCTCGATGAGTTACTCTGTTTCGGATGGGTCGATGGAATAAGAAGAAAACTGGACGATCAACGAACGATGCAACTTATTTCATCTCGAAAAACACAATATTGGTCAGGCACCTATAAAAAGAGAGCGGCTAAATTGATTGAGGAAGGACGAATGAAGGAGGCAGGATTTCAATCCATCGAGCATTCCAAAGCTCTTGGACTATGGAATTTTATGGATGATGTAGATCAACTAATTATACCGAAGGACTTAGAGGAAGCTTTGTCTGAAAAACCATTTGCAAAAGATTTTTTCGACCAGATTAATGATTCCAGCAAACGTTTTGTACTCCGATGGATTAAGCTATCAAAAACTAACAAAACAAGGAGAAACCGTATCGATAAAATTGTACAATTATCGGCAAAAGGGGAGAAGCTGCCGGGAAGTTAAATCCATTAATTTACCACTACAAAGACATCTAAATGCTCTTTTGCAACTTTGTCTTCCAAGAATTATTTGACAAAACAAACGATATCTTCAAGATATCGTTTGTTTAATAGCCCGATTACTTTTTAAAATCCCGAATCAGAACTTCTTTCAAGCTCTCGGGCTTTCTTCCAATCAGATTTTCAAGATCTTCAGATATGTTTTCAACTTTGTTTTTTCTAATCAGATCATAAATGTCAATCATGTATTCAGCAATAAAATCAGGGGCACCACTATCCTTTAATACTAAGCGATACATTTTGTTACCCGGATTAGGATAGCTGATCGTCTCCCCAGTAACTTCACTAAGCATTTCTGCTGCATCGTAATAACTGTAAAGCTTATCACCCGTTAGAACGTAAGTCTTACCGGAATGACCGGAATTCGTTAATACGGAAGCAGCCGCCGCTCCGATATCAACGGTTGAAATGAAGGCAGTTTTTCCATCTCCGGCAGGAGCAAATACTATTTTTCGCTGCTCAATATTTTCATGCTCATAATTCCCAAAATTTTGCATAAAGAAGCCCGGCCTGAGAATGGTCCAGTCGAGTTGAGAATCCTTTAGCTTTTGCTCCATTTTAACATGAAAGGGCATACTTTCGGTTTCAATTCCATTAGCTGATAAATAAACAACCCTGTTTGGGCCATGCTGCTCCAGATAGTCCAGAAAGGGTGATACCAGTTCAAAAAGTGAGGTATCTAAAGGTGGTCCAAGAAGAAAGACAGCATCTGCCTTATTTACTGCTTTGAATGTATCAGGTTCTTTGTAATCGAAGTAAACAGCGCTAGTCTGGTTTTCAGATGCAAGCTGATATTCTTTTGGATTTCGAGTAGCAGCTATGACTTTTTCACCTTTCTCGATTAGGGCTCCAACCGTTGATTTTCCTATAGTTCCTGTTGAGCCTGTAATAAAATATTTAGCCATGATTTGAATATTTTTCTTTCAAAATTGATTTCAATAGTTTCTATTTGCAAGTAGGTACCTTAAAGTTTAATACTAACTAAAATGATACTATTATTGATAATCAGTTATTTATGAACGAGGAAAAGATAAAAGAATTTACAGAAAGCTGTATTATGACTGAATGTCCAGTCATAACCACACTTAATGTGATTGGTGGAAAATGGAAGCCAGCTATTTTATGGGAACTTCAGCAAAAGGATGTTTGCCGGTTTGGTGCATTAAAACGTTCCGTAGAAGGTATCACTCAGAAAATGTTAACTCAACAGCTTAGAGAGCTGGAAGCCGATGGAATTATTCAACGGAAAGTTTATGCCGAGGTACCTCCCAGGGTTGAATATCAGATTACAGAATATGGAAAATCCTTAAGACCCATTTTAGATGAAATGGCAAAATGGGGATTTAAGCACATCGATAAAAATCAGATTTGAGAGCTTTTTCCACTCGAAATGAACGAAAGCGACTGGCAAGCTGATATTTACTTAGATGAGCTTCCCTTTGCACATCAGATTGGAATAGTGGGAGCATTACCTCTTTCTCGTATCATAGGTTGAAGTGAATCCCATTAGTTATATTTCGACCGATAATCATTCATACGTTTGTCAACTAATAATTTGCAGATCATTTGAAATCTGTCAATCCAAACAGAGCTCAGTAAAAAGCATATTAGAAGATATGCATTAAACATAAATTTTCTCAGTAAACGGTGTGGAAAAATTAGTTCTCATAACCTTTGTTTTCAAAGTCCAAGCTCATCCATTCGTTCCATTTCATACTTACTATCTTCTGCAGGATACCTTAGCAGGTCTTCAAATTTTCCTGAATCTTTTGCCAATGCCCAGATCAGGCTTTCTCCAGCATGATTGGCAGTCAACTTAAAAATCGGATCTCTGAAAGCTTCATCTGCTGAAATCACATTCCAACCTTTAGATTTAAACATAGCAATCAGATCATCTAGAAAGAGTGCTGCCGAAAGGTTATGATGTAGAAGTAACGTATGATTGATGTGTCTGCCCGTAAGTTTGTAAGATAGCTTTTCGTAATAGTCAGCACGGTCAAATAAATGCTCCAGGTAGAAATCTCTATAAGCTTCAATATTGGCTTCAGGATTTTGCTTCAGTCTGTTTCGCAGTCGACTATTAATGTACCAATCTGAGGCGTCAATGGTCACATGCCCATTCTGGTACTCATAGAATTTCATAATTTGTCTGATACTATCAATTTCGGCTTGTGAGTTTCCTTCTTTCAGGTAAGGAAACCTGAATAGCTTTGCATAGTTACTGTACGAGTTAATCAGTGAATCAGCTTTCAAAAGTTCGACCCGAAAATCTTCTGCATGGATTTCTTTGCTATTAAAGTTTGGATGAGAGTAAGTATGATTGGCAATTGAGTGACCTTTATTGTTCCATGATTCTAAAAGGTACCTTCCCTTATCGGAAGATTTTCCCTTGGTATTAACAAAAAAAACAGCTTTGATTTCTGCATCATCCAAGGCGTTTAGTATCATATTGTTCCATTCTTCAAACTCTTAGTTAGCACGTTTTGACGTGCTTCCATCATCAAAAGTGAAGCTTATGGTTGGCTGGGCAAATGAAACAATTGAGGTTATAAATGCAAATGCCAGAATCATATATTTCATGGGATAGATTATAAAAGTATTATTAGCGCAAAAACTACGAGTGTGAATGAAGGACGCTTTTGATTTGATTGCCGTAATGCAAAAAAAAGGGATTTAAAATCACAAAATAAGCTATTTCTACTGTAGACGGTTATTCTTTAAGCACATGTACAGGATTAGCGGTCACGGCTTTCATTATGATTGATGTTGAAGTCAATATTGCAATAAGGATCATCAAGAGGATCGCTCCGCCGAAAAACCACCACTCCAGGTCAATTCGATAGGCAAATTCATTCAACCATTTTTCCAACAAAATGGCAGCGATCGTTACACCGGCTATGGAGGCTACCACAATAGGAAATACAAAGTCTTTGGATACTGCTGTGATAATCGCTTTTGATGAGGCGCCTAATACTTTTCTAATACTTAATTCTCTAGACTTTCTCTGAGTCATAAAACTTACCAATCCGAATAATCCCATACTTGAAATCAGGATGGCCAGTCCAGCAGCGTATTTTGTTAGCATATTGATTTTTACTTCTCTCTTATATATACCGGCCTGATCCTGGTCGTGAAATGAGTATACAAAAGGAAAACCAGGATTGAATTCGGAATAAACTTCATCTAATTCAGACAGGGTTTCGGAGATGTGATCCGGCTCAATCTTTAGTGCCAGTTTCAAATACCAATTGTTTCTGTTTAACAAAAAGAATGTAGGTTTAATGGGCTCGTGGAGTGATTGAAAATGAAAATTTTCAGTGACTCCTATAATCTCATATGCTGTTTCGTTAACTGTAAACTTTTCGCCTATTACATTTTCAATTTCCATCAGTTCCCTGGTAGCAGCATTAATAACTATTTTATCGGTTTCCTCATTAAACGCTCTCGAAAAAAATCGACCTTCGATCGGTTTTAGCTTCAGAAGTTCAAGCATTCCGTACCCAACCTCACCATATTCAAACCAAACTTCCTGTTCAGGATCTTTGCCTCTCCAGGTCATATTTGCACCTGAGTGCTGAGCCCCGAAAAGAGCATGAGAGATTCCTGCTGCGTTGACTACACCGGGTATATTTCGTGCTTCTGCGAGAAATGCTTTTTGCTTGCTTCCGCTCATGCCGGTAGTTCTAAAATTTATGATATACTCATTCTCATAACCCAGGTTCTTGGTTTGTACATATCGCATTTGTTGATAGATGACTATGACGGCCACAATCAAAACCAGCGATACTCCAAACTGAAAAACAATCATACCTTTTCTTAACCAATGATCTTTTGAGCTTGGTATGAACGATTCTTTCATAACCTTTAAAGGGCTAAAGCCGGATAGGTACAGGGCAGGGTAACTACCGGAAATCAATCCAGTAAAAATGATGATACCGAAAAAAGTGAGCACAACTGGAAGTTCAAAGTTTACGTGAACAGGCTGATCCAGGAATTTTTCAAAAAGTGGAAGAATAATAAAGAGAGCGCCAATAGCTGTTAAACCGGCAAGTATACTGATCAAGCATGACTCTATCAGATATTGAGAAGTGATGGATTTTCTTAAAGCACCCATTGTTTTACGTACCCCTATTTCTTTCAATCGTAATGATGCCCTTGCCGTGGAGAGGTTCATGAAATTGATGCATGCTATGATAAGAACTAATACACCAATGATGATGAATAGGCGTACCATTTCTATTCTTCCACCAACAGGTTTGCCATTTTCATATTTATTATTCAAATAATAGTCTGCAAAATCGATGATGAAAAAAGGATCACCTTTAAATTCCGGATAAGCAGTTCGGGTGTGATTGTATATTTTTGTGTTAACTGCTTGAGCATTCGCTCCTTCAGCAAGTTTTATATACGTTCGCATATTTCTCCCTCTTCTCTGGTGTTCTCCCATAAGCTTCTCATATACAGCATAGTTCAAAACATAATCGAACTGTTCAGATGAGTTTTTTTGAATGTCTTTGAAAATTCCGGTGATTACTACAGCTTCCTCCATACTGTACCAACGCCATTGGATAGGCTTACCAATAACGTCTGTGCTTCCAAATAACCTTAAAGCCATGCTTTCAGAGAGAACAATAGAGTTCGGTTCACGAAGCGCAGTCGAAGGAGTACCTAAGAGCAGAGGATAGGAAAAAAGTTCAAAGAATCGATCAGAACCAAACTCACCTTGTGTGGAAAATACCTCACCATCGAATTCCAGATTAGAAACAAGAGTTCCCCAAGCACTGTTCACAACATATTCAATCTCTGGAATGTATTCTTTCAGCTCCTGTGCAAAAGAGGCATTGGTGTTTAAAAGGGTCTCATTTCCACCATGCTCTGAAACCAGCCGAAAGATTTGACCATTCTTTTCATGAAAGCGATCTACACTCGATTCATGATTAACCCAAAGGTAAATCAGTAGTGCTGTCGTCAATCCACCGACCAGGCCAATGTAGTTGATGAAAAATGAGCTTTTGTATCTTCGGAAGCTTCTGAAAGAGACTTTAATATTATGCTTAATCATATTTGGAGTACTTTGATTTTGACTATTCAAAACTGACCTTAGAATTTTAGGGCGAATAAGTTTGAATACTTCCAACCATATCCGAACAACAGACCTTTGTTTTTGCACTGATATTTTGTCGTAACGCTCTAGCAAATCACCTTCAATCTCTTCGAGATACTCCGGTTTACAGAATAGACGGAGAAATCGGAGGGGCCACTTGATTTGATTTTCTTTCATGAGAATTACGAAGATCTATTGGGGATTAAATCCTAATTTCTGAACAGCATTCCAGAGGCCCATACGCCGTTCCTGTGTTTCCTCAAGCACTGAAATACCAGTATTGGTAAGATGATAATACCTTCTTCTTCTTCCGCCTCTGGAGGTCGTTGCCTCACCAAATTCGGAAATTAAATATCCTTTGTCTTCGAGGCGTTTTAGCACGGTTTGCATCGCACCAATGCTGACTGACCGATTCATTCTCGTTTCAATCTCTTCAATGATACTGAATCCATAGGCTTTCTTTCCTAATAGTGCTACTGTAAGCATTACGATTTCTTCGAATTCCCCAAGATGATATTTTCCCATAATGTTTAATTTGTACCATAAATGTAGTAATTGTTTTTAATATACTACAATTAAGGTATGAAAATTACAAATTAATGATCTTTGTTAAAATCCAGGAACTGGTCAAAGAAGGAGGTAAAATGACTCACTATACTACTGTCCCAATCAGAATGAAACAAAGTCAACCCCTTTTGTTTTAAACAAGTCTGTAACTGATACACTTACTTTTGGAAACTTTGAGCGCGACTTTCCCAATCGGATTCAATGTTATCATTTTGAAGAAAATAAACTGAAAGTATTGGTTTCCGATACCTTAAGGAAGGACTTTGGTTTTGTTATGATAAAAGATAACTGAGTGAATCAATTATGATCAGGTACCCATATTTTTCCTTGTCGATATTGATTGTTTTTATCCCGATACAAATAAGAGCTTTTATCATATTCAAAAGTCTTTGCGTCTGCTCCTTCAATGATTAAACCTTGGTAGAAAACCTGTTGATCATCCTTAACATAAGATTGATCAAATACTTTTAAGTTATCAACATTAATACCCTCAACAATTTGAGCCTCAAAATACAATCGATCATCTACAAGTAAGTAACTATCATTGAAGAGCTTAACATCACGAAATTTTTCATAAGGTATTTTATGAACTTGTTTTATTGACTCTCCTCGCAAATAGGGGAGAAAAAGATAGATGAATTCGGTATCCCGCGCATAGTATCGGTTAATCTTACGAAAGTTATTGGTTTGTGCATCAAGTGAATCAAAACGATCCTGGTAATAAAAATACACTTGACGATCATCCTTAGCGAAGTAATCATTGATTACCTTGAACGATTCATAATCAACGTTTACCATTCGATCTTGATAAAAATGGTTCTTATGGTCTTTTGCCCAGTCAAAATCAGTTTGTTGATAGCTTGATGGGTCGGCCCCTTTAATGATGGAGGTTTTTAGAACGTATTCGGCATTTTCAATATCCTTTTGAAACGTGTAAATATGATTTTTATCTATGCCAATGTGCCACATCCAATCATCTGTTTTAGCATGAAAACTATTTAGGTCTAGCTTCGAATGATTTATGATAAGTGATTGATAATAAGCATTTTGATTATCCTTTCCTATATTTTTGTTTAATACCTCAAAGCTTTCTGAATCAGCTCCTAATGACTTGCTCCCCAACTCAAACCAGTTACCCATCGAACTGTAGATAATGTCTGTTTTTGACTTATCATAAAAAAAGCTATCCGATAGTTCAGGATTTACAGGCTCGCCCAGTGGACTACAGGAATACAAAGCAAACAGGGAAAGGAACAGAACGAGTTTAAGAAATAGTCTGTGGTACATCCTTAAAGATACCAGAATTACTAATTACCTGATTCCATCAAATAGAACTCATCATTTTTACAGCATTCGGAACCCATTTCTTCTTATGGGTATTCATTTTTTTAGTAAGTATTTAATTTTTAAACCTGGTAACTTTTATTTTTGGAATATCATGAGTAGGCATTGGAAATCTTCAGTTATATTTCTATTCAATCTAATCGCAATTCTGTGTGTAAATAGGGTAGACGCGCAGGTCGATCATACGCTAAAAATCAAAGGAACCCCAAGAATTTATAGCCCCGATCTGTTAGAATGGAAAACAGATTTTGATCCAAAAACTCCGGATTTGACAGAGCCAACCAGTAATAGAATCTACGATCTTCACATGCAAATCAATAATTGTGAGGGCTTTGATCTCATTTTATCGACTTCAGGAAATTACCACATGGCCCTCACTGAATTCTGGTACGATTACTTCCTGCCAAAATATGATCTAAAGAACTGGTTTTTTAGCACTAGCCCGCCAATAGGAGTAGAACAAGCTAAGAACGGAGCCTTAAGCTTTAGTAATGTGGCTTTAAGATGTGTGCCACATCTTGTCGTAGGACCCCAAGCGGTGATGGAAAGCTTAGATCAGGAGGGCCTCATGGAAGGGCAGCCCATCTTGATTTTCACCAACAAAGGAAATGTTCTTTTGGTTAAGAAAGGAAATCCCAAAAACATTAAAACACTATGGGACCTTTCCAGGTCGGACGTAGTTTTGGGAACCTCCAATCCATACACGGAGGTGGGTAGCTTTGGTAACTATGCGAATAGCATTTACAATATGGCTCTAGAAGCTAGAGGCGAAGAAGAAGCTGAGGTGTTTTTCCAGTCCATCTTTGGAAAAGAAACGGAAAAATGGGTAAGTGGAAAGCGCATACACCATAGAGAAGTTCCACATCTTGTATATGCTAATCAAGCCGATGTAGGAATCGTTTTTTATCATCTGGCCCGATATTTTGTAGATAGCTTTCCCGAAGAATTTGAAATCGTCCCTCTTGGAGGAAGTGTAGAAAATCCGGATCCGATGCTAGGAAATAAGATTGCAAAACTTTTTATCGCAAAGGTGAAAACGGAACTGAGTGATAAACAGCTCAAATTCAGGGAAGCCCTAATTCAGGAAATAAAAGAAAATGCACTTGACCCATATTTGCTTAAGCACCATATCAATGCGATTCGATAAATGTTCTAGCTTTTTTCTGGCACAAAAACCAAGTCGAACCAGGTTCTGAATGCATCTACCTTAAGCAATTCACCAGCTGCGTCATAATGGTAGTGGTTAACATCTCCATTGGGGAAATCAATTTTATAAGAATGCTGGTCAAGCCTTTCAATAGAAACCATTTTCTGGAAACGCTCTGAATATAAACGCTTTATATTGCTGGGTTCTTCATAATACATCATCAGGGTAGTGAAGTCAATTCGCTCTTCGATATCCTCCTGCTGGTCATCAAAATCATAGCTGGAATACTTTCCCCCTTTGTAGAACGTATGCTTATCGTCCCTGGGTTTGTCATTCAAAAATGAAGTCAATCGGCTCCAATCCATCATTTCATTTTTCAGAACCGAAGAAACTGTTGAACTCCACTCGTATTTCCAGATCATTCTGAAGGTGAGCTTTGACTTCGAAATAAAGGCTGTGGAATCATCAGTGCTGGTCTTTTCAACATGGATATAACCAATCTTGGAATCACCTCTGAGGATTTTCAAATTGACAGATTGAGCGTTTGAAACCTGAGTGATTATCAAAACACAAAAGAGAATAGCTAGATTTCTCAGAAGCATGTACAAGTATTGCGAAACTAGATCTATATCGCAATAATCGCTTTCTATTTTATTCCATTTTTCCGGCACATTCTAAATTCCAAAACAGCAAGACTCACAACCAGTATGATTTCACCCATGAAATAGGCAATTCCCAAAACTGTAAGACTCTGATAAAAGTGTATGACTAAAACTAAAGTGGTTAGACTATATAAGCAATTAGCCGTCGCGATAACCATTAGATAAGGGAGCCAATTACTTTTCACCAGAAAAAAGCATGCAGAAGAGTAAAATGCAAAACCAGCAGCTACACCGGCTAATACGTTGAGCATGTCTTCAGGCATACCGAAAACGCTTTCATATCGGGCAAGAACCAGGCTGAGCATTATAAAAGTGATGAGCGCACCGAGAGCATCAATTGAAAATATTTTCCGGAATGTGATATGCTTAAGCATAGCTACTTAATTCTATTAAGAGTTTGTTGTTATAAACTAACTTATAAAGTGAATACAATATTCAGTTTAGTGAATTATGCGAGTTTAATAAAAGTACGTCGATATTATTCTGGGCTGATTTAGTATCTTCAAATAGTTGAAAGAATGACATATAAACTAAGAGTATTTAATAATAACTTTCAGATAATCAACTCCTTAGGATGGGTATTAATTATTATGTCTTTAATATTCCTCCTTATTAAAGGAATGCCAGGAGTTTTGATTTTCGCCGTGGTGGGAGGAGCATTGATTTGGTTGCAGCTACATGGAAAAAGAACTATTGTTGATACTTCAGAAAAGATCGTAAAATCAGGAAGTAAGGTGCACAGAGTTACCAACCCTTCCCTGATTTTTATGAATGAAGTAAGGGTAGCTCAGAATGTAAATTCCAGAGTAAGTACTACCAGCGTACAATCCTATTTTTATAAAGCTTATTTACATGAAGGCGAAGAAAAAATACTTTTGTCCTCAAACCGAAAAGAAGACCGGGATTTGGAAACCTTAAAGTCCATTTCTAAAGACTTGGGAATCCCTTTCGTCAAAAACTATTAGTATTATAAGGATAATGAAGTCAAGTTAAACAAGTTTTTTAAGCGGTTGTTATACTATTAAAAGATAAAGGAATGACCGAAAAAGAAGCAAAAGAGGCCATAAAAGAAATCCCAGTTGGCTCTAAAATACAATTGATCAAGAAGAACGGAGTGATCACTGAGTTACGACTAGCAAGCCATGAAGTGAGTGGAACAGAAAAGAAAGATTATGGTGATATCGTGGTTCCCGCTTTACCCCCAGCCCTGATCGTTAGGGGTGGATCACGCTTCGGAAATTTCCGACTCGATACAGAAGAGATCGTAAAGATTGCCTGGGTAGAGGAGTAGTACTGGTTGAAGTAAGCTAGAGTCTTACATTATAGGTCAAAGCATAAATAGTGTGTCCCTGTTAATTCATTTTATCCTCAATCCAGACTAGCTCTTCATTTTTGGCTTGACCCAAAAAAGAAGCAAAAAAGTCAAGGCTGTGAGTAAATTTCTGGAATTCAGACTGTTTGACACATTGAATCCGAAACTCGCTCCGCTCAAACAGCGGATTCAATTCTGATTATCATGGTCTGAATTTCTGATCAAAATTTACTCAAGGCCATTCCTGAACCTTGAAATCAGCCCTTTTTCTTTAATTTTGAGATTATACGATTCGTATATCAACACCAAATTAGTCCTCAGACAGTGTAAAATGCGGTTTTGGATACAAATCAATTGTCAAGGATGCCCTAAGTACATATCTGGAAACTGAAAAAGCGATATCATTACTGACATCGCTTTTGAATAAACTTAGATGAAGTTGACAAGTCTATTTTTCATCCGATAAGTAAACAAATCGTTCCAGACGTTTCAATTCATTTTCATCTACATATTTTCCGATCTCTTTACGAAATTGCTCCATGCTTTTATAAGGTCGGTATTCTTCAAATTCATGTAACATACGATCACCCACACCGGGTATCGCTAGAATTTCTTCTTTGGTTGCTGAATTGAGTTCGACCGGAACAAACACATAGTGTTCAAAACGGACTATTTCTTCATCATCCACATATTTACCCATTTCTTCACGAAACTGAGCTATTTTAACGTACGGCCTATACTCTTCAAATTCATGTGCCATACGATCGCCTACACCCGGAATTAACTTAAAATCATCTTCCGGAGTCGTATTCAGATTGAATTTGATAAACACCTTTTCATACAGAGCAGCTTTTTGGGTGCTATCCATCGATTCTCCAATTAAATCATTGAGATCCGTCATGGATAAAAAAGGTCGATTTTCCGTGATCTGAGTAACTAATTCCGTTGTCAAACCGCTTGATTCAAGCTCTTCAGCAGTAGCCAGGTTCGGATTAATAATACTCGAAGAGTTGTTTTCTTCTGTTACACTTTCCTCAGATTCCGTTTCAGAAACGATTTCTTCAGTTACTTCTTCATTTTTCTGTTTTGTATTGCTTCCGCATGACACTGTAAGAGCGATAACCATCGCAATACTCCAGTACTTTATAATTCGATTCATTTAAATTGTTTTGCTGTCAAAGTAATATATAAATATCCGATTAAGCCAAATACGATCATACTTCCGGGTGCTAATGCCGGAAAGGCACCAGAGAAACTGTTGGTAATCAGCGTCAAAAAAGAATAGGAGGGGTGAAGCTCAGCTTCAAATTCCATATTCGCTTTTAAATGGAGCCAGGAACCTAATACGCCACTCATTCCACAGGCAATCATCAAACCTTTAAAAACTTTTGTAATAATAGTTGATGGACTCCATTGTAAAACCAAGAAGAAAACGATAGATAAGGCTATCAAAACGATCGGTATCAACTGCCAGCTATCTTCATAATGCTCTAAAAGAAATAACTCAGCCAATGTACCCAAAGCCATAAAAGTCATTGCAATGGTTGTGATACGACTCGCTTTTAAGGAATAAAAAGAATGACTATGATCTTCTGGTGTCATTTATAAACGTAAGTAAAATTAGGTGTGAATCAGCAGCATACCAAAACTGAGCAGGATTAGTTCGAAGATAATTCATAATACATCCCTCAGAGCGTTTGGATTGGCTTAAATCTACAGTAGAAGTGTTCATAACTAAAACTAACCCCACATACTGACTTAAGTCATTTCAGAATGTTAGCGGATCATTTAATTTTCAGGTATGTCTAGTTTCAGGATCAGGCCCCGTTTCAAACACCTCATTAAAGGCAATAAAGAGCAGGTCGAAGAACAACTCTATTCCGCTCTTAAAAGTGATTCGCAATTTATTACAAACTACCTTCCGGGACATATCTACATTAAGATCAATCCGGCACATCAACATTTTTGGTCTCCTCAGCTCCATCTCTCTTTTGAACAAGAAAGCGAAGATGTTATCGTTCGAGGGCTCTATGGACCAAATCCTACCATGTGGGCAGTCTTTTTCATGAGTTATGTGGCTCTTGGAATAAGCTCCATGTTTTTGGGTATGTGGGGACTCACCCGTTGGAATCTTGGTCTTGATGCATCTGTTTTATGGATCATCCCGGTTTTAGGAGTATGTGCGCTTATTCTTTACGTGGCTGGTCAAACCGGACAAAAGATAGGAGCACAACAAATGTTTGATATCCATCATGCTTATGAAAGCTTAACGGGAAACAAAGTCATCATTAACTAATCTTTGATGGATTCACCATGATATATGAAGCCTTTCGGGATTACTTAGGAGTTCTAAGTATCTGAAGTCGAAATGAGGTGCTGTAACTTTTCGAGTTCGGCCTGTTTTTCCGTAAGCTCTTTTCTTTCCTTATGGAGTGGTTCCCCTTTTAAATCATCAAGTTTTAAAGAAAGCTTATACATCATATCTTCCAGGGCTTCTAAAAGAAGAGGTCTATACTGATTATCTATTTTAATCATGCTTGGAGCAGGTTTTTGTTTAATTATAAATATTAATGAAGCTAACCTAAGATAGAAATATTAGACTAAGCCTTAAAATTCTAAGACTGGGATTATTAGCTTTAGTTTTTAATCTATTTACAATTATGGACTATTTTGTGATCACCAGCATCTTGGTATTTCTATCGGCACTTTTTGGCTATCTCAACGTCCGGTACATCAAGCTGCCGAATACTATTGGGTTGACGGTGATCACCATACTATTTACGCTCGGTGTATTCGCCCTGAGCTATTTGGATGATACACTACTGAATGCAGAGCGTTTCATCATTACGCAGATCGATTTCAAAGTGGTTTTATTGGACATTATGTTAAGCTTTCTGCTCTTTGCTGGTGCGCTTCATACCGATGTTCAAAAGCTGAACGAACAACGATGGCCTGTGTTAGCGTTTGCTACCTTTGGTGTACTGGTTTCAACCTTCCTAATTGGAATGAGTACTTACTACGTTTTGCAAGCCTTTGGACTGGAGGTTGGTTTCATTTATTGCCTTCTTTTTGGCGCTTTAATCTCACCCACTGATCCTATTGCCGTTTTAGGTATCCTCAAACAAGCTGGAGCTCCAAAGAAACTAGAAATCAAAATAGTAGGGGAGTCCTTGTTTAATGATGGTGTGGGTGTCGTAATCTTCTTAACTATTTTCGGACTGGCTAGTGGTACGGAAGCTGGTTTTTCCATACAAAGCGTAGGGAAGTTGTTCGTGGTGGAAGTTTTCGGAGGCATACTTTTAGGTGGTTTCATTGGGTGGTTAACCTTCCTGCTGATGAAAAAAATTGATGACTATAATATTGAAGTGATCATTACCCTGGCTTCTGTGATGTCAGGGACTGTAGTGGCTACCTATCTTCATGTATCGGCACCTTTGGCGATGGTTGTAGCGGGCTTGATCGTAGGAGGGAACAAAAGCCGTCAGATTGCTATGTCTAAACTCACTGAAGACTATGTCGATAAGTTTTGGGAGTTGATCGATATCCTGCTCAATGCCATTCTCTTTGTACTGATTGGAATGGAGTTGTTGGTGATAGACTTTAAAACGAATTATGTATTGATCGGTCTGGTAGCTATACCCGTATCACTACTGTGTAGATATGTTTCCTTGCTTGTTCCTGTAGCAATATTCAAAAAGAAATTGGATTTTGTCCCAAATACTTCTTTGATCATGACCTGGGGCGGCTTAAGGGGAGCGATTTCAATTGCACTTGCTTTGGGTTTGACAGACGCTATGGAAAGAGACCTTTTCTTGGTGGTGACATATATCATTGTGATCTTTTCCATCATCGTACAGGGACTGACTGTAGAAAAGTTGATCAAAAAGCTTAAGATTAAATGATCGGGATTTGAGCATCATAGTATTTTATTGCTGACCTATTCTCCAAAACTGATCATCAAATTTGCGTGGAAAGGGCAAAGCGGTGTGCTTGTGTCGCCAGGCTTTGAGTTGATACCAGGTGTTGAATCCACCAGCAGTAAAGATTCTATCCGCTTTAGGATACCACTCAACCGGATTTTCCTCAGGTAGAAGTTTGGTAGAGTCGGGTAGGGGAATCTCAACGTCAGATATAACGATAAACTTAGGCTTTATTCGTTCCAGTTTTGCAATATCCTGCGCATGATCAACCAATATTTGTAACTCTTCCGGTTGGGTACTATGGACGATTAGCCAAATGGATTTGGAAAGGCTTTTTTCGAGTTGTTTTTGATCCAAATCACGGGCCTTGTAATCTAATGAATAGCTCACAATCGAATTGCAATAAGTCTCTATAAATAACTGATGATCAGGCTCTAAAGGCTCAAACTGATAAGTATTATCAAAAGATATGTTTTCAGAAATTAGCGATCTATAATTCCTCCAGATCAATCTCCGGGCTAGATAATGTTTCCGTTTGGCCCGAATCAGATTTCCATTCAATTCACCCAATATGCCACAAGGGAAAGTATCTATGTAAAGCACTTCGAAACGAATGTCCTTGGTGGCCTCTTGGATTTTACTGGCTAGGTCTATCGGTGTAGTGCTTTCATTGGCTTCAATCCATACAACTTCTTGGCTAGAAAAGAAGCGGAAAGCTGATCGATTGGCGGTGATGACTTTAAAGGGATCTTTAATTTGATGGGTATGGATAAAGGCTTGTACTCGAGTAAGATGGCCTAATCCACCGCCCATGGCATAAAAAGCGATCACTTTTCCTTTTTCAGTAATTCAGCACAGATTATATACTTCTCTTCGTCTGGTATTTCATCAATTAAAAGGATGCCTAAAGCCAAAGAGTTACCAAAATTCCGGATGATGTAATGCTCCTTAACTTGAACGAAAGGATCTCCGGGCTTCAGTATGAGAGCGGCAAGTTCATCATCGTCTTTCTTAAGCTTGATCTTTGAAGTTCCTGATAAACCAACTCGGTAGCTGTTTTCCATTTCATTGTTGTCAGCAACTTTAATATGATCATCATAAAGTTTGATTTTCCACAGTAATGCTTCGTTTTGATCATTCAGTTTAAAGCCATCTTCTTTGTACTTTACCGTATATTTTAACTGGTCACTTTGATCAACATATTTCCGTTTATCAGCTCGTTTGAGCTCTCCAAAAAGATTGGAGTTAGCTAATGAAATAATCAAATCTTCGCCTTCTGTAGTAATCTCTGCCAGCTTTTCATTACCAGCTGTATTGATGTAATAAAATTGCTTTTGAGCTACTTGAGCAGCAGGATTGTTTGCTACAGTGGCTTGCTTTTCTGTACTTTCATCAGCACTTTTTTCTGAACTACTTCCACAAGAGTTGAATAAGAGTAGCGATAAGCCGATCAGGCTGCTAAACAATGTATTTTTTATAGGCTTCAATTTCATGGTCTGAGGTGTATTTGTTTTCAATTTTAGTTTTTAATGCGTGCCCAAGTTCTTTCCATTGATCTTTCATGGACATGAACTGATAAAGTGCTTTTCGGCAAGCTTCTTCATTGCCCACCTGAAACAGTAATCCATCCTGTTCATGCGAGATCACGTCAGCCATACCATCTACCTGAGAAGCAATAACAGGAATACCCAAAGAGCCGGCTTCCAGCATTACGTTCGGCATCCCTTCATAAAAGGAGGGAATGACGAGCGCATCACAGCACAGATAGTATTTCATCAACTCATAACGATCCCGAAAGGGGATGAGCGTGTAGGATAATTCTTTTTCATCGAGTTCCTGCTGATGGGCTTCTTCAATATCGCCAATGAGCAATAAATGGACCTCTTCTTTCAAACTCGTTTTGGAGAGGGCATTGATGAAAAACTGTACGCCCTTCTTTGGTTTCAGTTGTCCGATAAGCCCAATGCAGGTTTTGTACTGGCTATTCTCATCTTTCCATGCTTGAGAAAAGTCGACTTCACTTTTGGTAGGCGCCCAATCTTTCAGGTCAATTCCATTTGGTACAAACTGAACGTTTATATTCGGTATCCAGCGATTGATCTTTTTCAGTTTTTCACCGCTTACCGAAAAAACAATCGACGACTCCTGTAAAGCATATTGCAGGATTTCCCGTTTTCGAGCTGTAAAAATGGAGGTATCAAAATCATTACCACGTAGGAAAGTAATGAGCCTGGTCTCCATCCACCGGCTGAAGATCGGAGCACCGGTCATAGAAAGATTTCCACCGAAGGCAATTAGATAATCGAAGGAACCTAATGTTTTGATGTGGTTCCAAGCCATGTTTAAGGTGTGAGGCTCGCCGTCTTCAAAGGTAATGGCCGTGTAACCACCGCCTTTTTGCTGCTTTCGAACAAAGGAATTTCCCCTGGTCGTAAAATGGATAATCTCAATTTCATAACCGCTACTCCGAAGCCCGTAGATAAGGCGGTCGCAGGATTGGGCCATTCCACCACGCTGGGGGGGATAATTTTCCGTAAGCCACAACAGCCTGATCGCCATCAGCTATCAAATACATTGGCAGCCTCATCTTCCATGACGATTTCTCCGGTATCGCTATAATCGAAACTGTCGTAGTCGTAATCATCAAAATAACCACCATACCATACATAAGGGATAAACATATAATCATCCTGGTATTCTTCTTCTGTATCATTACGAACCGTAGAAGCCCCGGAAGAAGGATTCAGGGGTTGGAATAGTGCATAAATGGATTGAATGGCCTCAAAAAAGGCTTTCACATGTAAAACATGGTCTCCTATCTTTTTGATCTTGATCTTTGACTTCACCTGATAATGTCCATTGTGATCAACTACTTCAATACCTTCCGTTTGAGTACCATTCCAGGTATATTCCGTTTTTGCCAGCGTCATCTTAATGAAGCACTGATGGACAAATTTCGTTTTGTTCTTATACTTAGTTTTACCACTGGCACTACGTTTTTTCCAATTCAGGTCTTTAATATCGTCTTTGACCACAAACTCCAGAAGGGTACCGTCTTTCAGAGATAGGCGTGTCATAATGTAGGTCGGGCTGTACATGCTTTGCTTGCGAGTGCCTATTACACTTTTTACCGGATCCAGCACCTTCCTGGGGTCCCTGAAATCTAGACTGGCACCGAGCTTGGCATTTTCACCAGCTTTGTCTTTTAATACGTTTAATACGGGCATGAAAAATTGACGAAGGTAATTGTTGATATCTTGCTCCTTCGCATCCTTTCGCTTAGCGAAAAGTATTATTCCGGCAATTAGAAAAACTGCAGAGCCAATCAATACCTCATACGTTTCGGAGATTAACGCAACAAAAAAGGAAACAACGGTTATCACAATAGCGGCAACACCAAAGCCCATCAGTTTCTTGATTTTTCCATCTCCCAGCTTATCAAGCGTTGATATTTTGGATAAGAAAGCAATCCACTGCTTCACCTTCATGGTGGTGCTCAAGGTTTTTTCTTTATAGAATTGCTTTTGTTGTTGGCTGAGTGATTGATAAAGTTTAGCAGCTTTGCCCATATCAGATTATTGTTAAGCGTAAACGGCAGCTACCAATTTATCATAAAATTCAGAAAGTTTAACATCAATTTTATCCCAGGTATACTGTTCATTGAGTTTGTGGAAGGCATTGGCGGCCAGCTGCTTTCGAAATTGTGGATAATCGACCAGCAATCGTATTGCCCTCGCCAGTTCTGCCGGACGGTCAGGGCGTACTAATTTTGCCTCTATCTCTGGTGTCAGTATCTCACGGACTACCGGAAGGTCAGAAGCTATAATCGGTACTTTACAGGCCATACTTTCAAATATTTTGAGCGGAGAACAACCTTGTTCCAGGTTACGACTACATTCCGTTAGTGGGGCGATAGAGGCTACCGCATGTTGTAAGATCTTATCGAGCATCTGCTTGTTAAGTTTATGCTTCCAGATTACGTTTTGATCGAGTTCCAGGCGGGAAGCCAGCTTTTGATAGGGACGTGATAGTTTCTCTTTGTGAGAACTGCAAATAAGAAGCTTCAGCTCTGGTTTATCCCGTAAGTATTGCATAGCCTTCAATAGGACGTCGACTCCTTGCCAGGGTTGAAGTGCACCAAAATAAACGATATACTCTTCAGGAAGACCAGGAATTTTCTTCATTGATTTGGGAACCGTTGCACCATTAGGTAATACCTGAATTTTGGTAGCCAGCACCTTCCTGGAAATCAGGTGTTGTTTTATGGTTTCTGAAGGACAAAAGATCACATCGCATTGCTGTAGGCAATAATCTTCCAGCTTTGTGATTTTTTCGAGGGTTTCCTGAGTAATGTTTGTATAACGGTCGGGGAGTTCAATAGACGGCAATCCGTTAACTTCGAAGACGGATAGGAGGTTAGGCCTTTTTAAAATGGGCTGTCCTCCCCAGATATCACGAAAATGCCCTATTTGAAGGTGATGTTGCATATCGAGTATTTCATCTACCCAATTGGAGTATGACTGGGCACGTTGAAGGTAATTCGGTTCTGTAGCTTCAAATTGAAGGTGCTTGACTGGTCTTTTGACGCGAGACCGAACCTGTTTTGGTAAGGTGAGCAAGAGTGTTTTCCCAAACTTTCGACTCAATACCTGCGATGCTTTTTCGATGTGTATGGCTGAACCTTTACGCGAAGGGTAGGGGTCGAAAGCAGTATATACAGATCGGTAGTTTGACTTCAAAAGAATGCTTTACAGAGTCCGTTTTTTACGGTTGAGATTGTTATATCAGAACATAAAAGTTTCTTCCGAAAAGCTTTATTTATCGGGTATCTTATAAGCTGAATCTTGGGATTATTGAGCATTTTCTTCATCTGAGAGAAAAAAAAAGAAATTCTACGATAGTGTGTTATTGAGATGAAATTATATAAAGTCTTTTAAATAATTACACATTCTACTTTTGCTTTTCTCCTTTAGGAGAAACATGAATGAGGTTTTATAGAATATAGGTGTAATTATTCTGTGAACTTAACATAATAGAAGATGAAAGTGTTAAAAATTAGCTTTTGATAGCTCTATTTATAAATTATTCGGTATCAATTAACCTTCCGTTCAAAGCCTGAATGTGGCGAGCATTATTTCCTTCGAGTAGGTTGATGTGACTGATTTGATCGGGTGAGGCTTCAAAAATATGCTTTAGTACATACCAATTAACGGTTTCGGTATGTGGTGGGGTAGTCAATGATCCGGAATAATGATAATACGAATGCAATTCGGTATCTATTCCTTGCGTAAATAGATCATTAAGTCTGACAGTTGAGGGTTTTATATGACTAATCTGATGTTCACCCTTTGGAATGAGTTTTACAAATTCTTCAATAAAGGTACTTGGTTCGTCCATTTTAAAGAATAATGCAATAACCAAATAACGTGTTAAACCATCTTCCGAGGTACTTTTATTGACAATATGTGCTTCCATGGGGAAGGTTATCCCATCGACCAGGTGTTCGGAAGGGGTATGGAAATGAAGTTGTTCGAAATTATAAGTAACCTGATCTACTTCAATGGTGCTTCCTTGTGCAAAATCCAGTTGTATGGTATGTCCTAAGTTCTCTACAGCGCGAATTTCATCTTTATAGTGCAAAACAATTTCATGATGTCCACTGGTACAGTATTTCGTAAGAATATTAACGGGCGATTGATTTAATCTATAATCAGCGTCGGGCATACAATAAGCAGTTCCGTTTCCATGAGTTAAAGCTAAGGAGGCCTGTTGAGTGGTCAGTGTATGATCTTTCAGATTACGCTGGCAAGCTGATAAGACCAGGAGTAATAGAGCATATAAAAGAATTCGGAATAATACTATATAGATTTCTGAAGAAGATCGGGAGGAGGATAATGGATGGTGTGTCATAATCCTGATGTTTGGAAACGAATTTCTCGCATTCATCCGTAGCATGAAAAATCTTAAGTCAGTAGGTGGATTGATTTTAATCAATTCTTATATGTAAAAGCAGGGGATTTAGATATGGAAGGATTGAGAGAATAGAGAGGATATTGGGGATTGATTGATTTTATTATTTAACATAATATAAATTATATAACAAAGCTATATTTATTCTGATACAGCCTTTGGCGATTATCTGTCAGCTTAGATTATATAATGATATTATGTTAACCAGCAGAGCTGGACTTTGACGTGCACGTTTCTGATTGATAATTTTTTTGGTGCAGTGCTTCTAGCAAGGTTGTTATATAATTAGTCGTTATATTAAGTAGCCGCTCGGGCCAGCGCCTCAACCAGCGCTGTGCCGTGCCCTGATCCCAAGCGCCTAATAATTTTTCTTTTTTGGCCAACGCGCGAAAAGAGTTTTTCCCACTGCACACACAACAGATTTGCCAGGCTCTGTTATTCGTTATTTTGAAGTATTCGCATCTAAGATCGATTTGATTTCAAATACAGCATTCTCAGCGATTAGGATTCGCCTGTCAAAACACTTGTGTTTTCCTTACGCTCCTTGTCGTAGAATCATTCTGCTCACAAATGGATTGATATTCTTTATTGGTGTTCGCTTTAACACTCAAGCCGCTGGGCTTTTACTTTTTCCATTGATGAAAAAGTAAACAAAAAATCTAGACAGAATAATGACTTCAACCCACAGGCCAGCACACCCTCGCTATTCTGTCTGGCCAACGCTTTCTAAGACTCTACTTAACATAATATGAAATCGATCAATTGCAGTAGTATTCCCACACACAGATAAAAAGCAAAGTTCCGGTTGTTGGTTCGGGAAGTACAAGGGTAAAATGAATCAAGGCTTATTTAGCCAACGCCCAAAATCCCACCGCACCGTAAACCAGCCTTGCCCCTTGTATTTGCCTCAGTCCAACCGACTGTACCGCTTTCTCTGGTGCGGTTACCAGGGTTTCATTTTATACTATATTTATTATGTACAGGTATTTGTTTCGTTATCGGTTTCTTGGTCTTTGGTGGTTTGGCGTCTGGCACGCTGGTAGCTCGTTTAGCTTTCGTTGTTCTCGTTCAGGCGGGTTCTTAGACTTTTATTGTCGCGTCTTTTGGTTAGAGTTTTCCATCTCAGAGCTCCCTTTTTAGGGGGCTTTTAATTTTTACTACTATGGAAAATTATAAGTTATTAGTACACAGGCGTTTTCGCTGCTTGTTTCATAGAGGGTGGGTCTTTGTAGTTCTTCATTACAGGCGGTCTTTTGCCATCAGGTTTTGGCGGCATCACGGACTGTTTAGTTATCAGATTCGCATTGCTCGTTATGAGTTTGGTGTTTGTTCAGTCCCTTACCATTAGGGACTTTTTTGGTATCACATATCAGATTTGATTTATCATTTTTTCGAATGCGAACTCTTCTACAAATTCCTTCGATGTATGCTGGTTCAAACTGATTCCGTATTCAGAATTTTTGATGGCTGTATCTGTGAATAACTTATTTGGTTTATTCCAAACTGTTGATGGAATCAAGTACTTTGTTGGTTTTTCATTATCTCTAAACAACACAAGTCCAATCCATAAGTCATCTCTTAAACCTCTTTCTAAATCTGCCTTTTTAATGAAAGAATAATTCGTTTTCTCAGCATTAATCTGACGACACAGAATATCATACTCCTGCCCCCCTACTCGACTCCTGCCCCCCTACTCGATTGATTACTTTGAAATGTGCTCCTTTATGGTTTCGGTAACTCTGAATAACATGATGATTTTCAGAGAGTATAAAAGAAGTTTTCATTATAGTCTCTGCTAGTTGATCTAGCTTGGAAAGTGGGCGAAGTTGAGACCATTTATCGTTGGACATTTTTAGGTTTTTATCTACCTATTACTCAGATTCCGAAACCAAATACACAATGGTTTACTTTTTTATTACTTTTTCCAGAATGGATATTACATTTTCTAATTCCGAGAAATAGTTGCTAATGCTTCTGTACGTGATATTTGAAGGGTTGCCATGAGCTATTGCATTTCTTTGAGATACTATAGATTTAAGTGCAGATTTCTGCTCATCATTTATAAGATTACAAAAATTCTCTTTCCATGCATTGTCAAAAGAATCTAGGAAGTCGCACAGTTTCTCAAATTCTAGATTAGTAATACGATTAACTTTCTTTTGGACGTAGTGTATAACTGGTTTCGGACAACTCTTATCAATATAATCTTCCACAAGGCTCTTCACGACATTCTCTAAATAACCTGAAGATTGTACGCACAAGTATTTGGACATATGTGCCTGTGTCTCATCATCTGTTATCGTTGAAGTCAATTGATACAGACTTTTTATTCTTTGTTCCTCAGCTTGTCTTCTGATTCTCATAAGATCAATCTAAATCTTTGAATGTATCAATAGCCATCCTAATTCTAGCTTGGAGATTTGATTCATCCGATGTGCCACCACGGATCAGTTGTAAGAATTCAGTATTGGCAACCAGTCTGCTGTACTTCTCCAAATATTTTTCTGAATTTGTTATAGATCCCTTTTGAAGCCTTTTGGCAGTTCCAACCATGACAGAATCAAAAACAGCGGCATTTATCCCAGCACCTATTCTAAACGCCTTTTCACCCAATGTTTGGTAGATGAATGCTAATGTCGGATACAGTACTTTAGAAAGTTTAATAATGGAATACTCTTGAAGATTTCTATTTCTGTGCATAAAAGAATTTAAAAATATCTTCAGTGGCTTCTTATAATTTTCAAATGAATAAAACAAAGCAAAAAACCTTAAAATTAACTCCTCTTCTTTCATCCTAGTATTGGGTCGACCAAAAATGCTCCTCCAATTGGGATTTTTTGCAAGCTCTTTTAAAGCTTCATTGAAATCACCATAATAAATACAAGCTCTAATTTCTTGAGCTGTTAATTTACTTCCACTAGTATTTAATCTTTCAAATACTAGATAAATACTACTATCACCATCATCTGGCTGTGTTTGCTTTATAATTGTGGCATGTATAATAGAATCATCAAGTCGGTTTTTATCAACCATGTCAAGATCTTGATAGGTCTTACCAACTAGATCCTCTTGAACGCCTATCAATCGAAATCTTTTCCCACGAAAAGAACCAATATAGAAGTTTTGTAAACTGGTGAGTCTTTGTTGTCCATCAATAATTAAAAGTTTTCCAGTTGACTCCTCTTTTGATAGAAAGATACCAGGTACAGGAAGACCTAATAATAGAGACTCGATAAAGCGAGATGCTTGTTGCTGGTTCCAAACAAATTGTCTTTGAAAAGGCGGGACAAATATCGCTTCATCGTTCATCCGTTTCACAATTGAGTCAACTGGATAATCTGCACCATAGCTACTTATAGAATATCTGTAATTGACATCTTCATCATCAGTCTTATCAATTACCTCATCTTCTCTTGATTCTCTATAGTCAATCAAGCTATCGTGCCAATTGGCAATATTTTCAAGATATCTAGTAAAGAATTCTGGTTTGAACGCTACGGCAATTTCGCCATTACCTTTATCTACATTTGAAAAACCTCGAACCAAAGCTCTTTTAATTGTATCCTCCTTGATTTGCATAGAAGGAGACTTACCTATTTCCCCCGAGTGTTTCCAAAAGTCAAAAGCTATAAAAACTTCAAGTTCCTGATACCAACCCAAGACTATGACTAGCTGATCAGGGTTATCCTGAACAAACTTATCTACTCCGGTAATTTGAATTCTATATTCATCCTCTGGTCGCTTACTACCTCCACCATGAGTGACTTTCCATATGTAAAGCTTTATATTGAATGTTTTGTTGTTTGCTTGGAGATTAAAAACGAAAGGATGGGTTTCTCTGTCTAATTCCGAAATTACCCCACCATCTAGCTGAATAGCATTTTCCACTACATGTAAGAGATCGTTTTTTTTATGGTTTGCCATCTTTGGTTAATTTCGTCAAAATAATAATGTACACGTTAACTAATTATAGAATTTCACTTTCTATCTCTTCAAATTGGTGTACATCTTTTTTAGGTTTTAGTTGATCAACAATGCTTTGCCCTAATATTTTGGCAACTTTTGGCGGTACAGCGTTTCCTACTTGCCGCCATTGTTGTTCAATGGTGCCGGCCAATTTCCAATTATCTGGAAAAGACTGCAAGCGTTTAACTTCTTCAATTCTTAGAATTCTGTTTTTCCAATGAAATGGTCCCATATTATTAGACCTCCTTGCCTGAATTGTCCACGATGGTTGATTTGGGTCTAGTTTCAATAGAAATGACCAATATCTTGACCGCCATTCAAATTGAGGATCCTGATATCCTCTTTTTTCAGTAAAGAACAAATAGTTATCACCGGGTGGAACATCCTTCAAAAGATGGTGATGCTTGCCGCCAGCAAAATGACCAGTATCGTCAGAATTCGCTTCTGTATCTAAATCATCAAGAACTTCTCCACTTGTAACCCAGGGTTGTCGATTTGGCTCTTTATATTTTGAATGGGTTTCTTCAGGAAATGTGAATTTCTGTTCTTTCATTCCAACCATGATAAACCTCTGTCTAACTTGAGCTACTCCGTAGTTTGCGGTGTTGATTATTTTCCAGGAAACTTCATAGCCTAAACTCTGAGCCTCTTCCAAGATATAATCGAAAGCGGCTTGATGTGACTTGAAGGTTATTCCAGCAACATTCTCAAAAATAAATGCTTTTGGTTGTACAATCTCTAGTGCTTTGAAATAGCTGGAAATTGTCACCTCTGCGTTCGGGTCTTTTAAGGCTCGAGGCTTGTCTTTAAGGTAAAATCGTGATTTTGAAAATGGTGGACATGGAGGCCCACCTGCTAATAAATGTATGTTTTCAAATAATTCAGGAAATGCCTCTTTTTCTCTTGTTAGATAATCCAAATAGTCAACTACCGATCCAGAGAAAAAGTCAGTTTGCGGTAAGTTTAACTTAAATGTTTCCTTACACAAAGCCTCAGAATCGTTAGCATATAAGGTTTTGAAGTTAGCCTGTTCAAGCCCCAAATCTAAACCGCCACCCCCAGAAAATAAACTAATCAAATTGTATTTCATATTGCTACTCTCTGATTCATGCTGCATATGATGCTTTCTATCATTGGCTTTAGACATCCAGCAGCTATGTTTGATGGCAAAGCATTTCCAATTTGTTTTACTCGATCTCTTCTTTTTCCAACAAATTTATAATCTGCAGGGAATCCTTGAAGAACCGCTAATTCAGGAGTTCTCAACCTTCTACTATCCCAGTGAAACGGTCCAGTCCAAGGTCCAGGGTTTGCCGCAATTGTCCAAGAAGCTTGTTCAGGGTGTAGTTTTAGAAGAAAATTCCAAAACTTAGTTTCAGCTACAAACGTAGGGTTTGGATGTCCTGCCCAAGCCGTTAGTGCCTTATAATTCATTCCTGGGGGAATCTCATTTAAGTGAACTGCCCATTTTCCAGATACAACTTCTTCAGGTTCAAAATATTTGTCACCGCTAAATGATTTTAGTGCTTCCTTCACTGTGACATATTTCTCCATTCCATTAGTTAAATCTTCCAAATTATCCGAATGTGATCTTATTGGTTCTGTAGGAAAATCATGCTTCAATCCAAGTAAAATAATTCTCTGACGTTTTTGAGCCAAACCAAAATCCAGCCCATTAACTTTGCATAACAAAGTTTTGTATCCGATACTTTCAACAGACTGCCTAAAGTCTAAAAACGTTTGCTTGTTTCTCGGATGCAAAATACTTGGTACATTTTCAAACAAAAAACCCTCTGGGTCAGATTCATTAATTAAACGATAGTATTCTTGTAATAAGTCTCTTCTTTCATCTGGCTTTGCTTCTATAATTGACGTTGGTTTAGTTATGCTCAAACCTTGAGAACGAGCCCTTCTGTACTTTGACTCATGACCCGGATCAGTCCAATAACTTGCTTTGGAAAATGGCTGACATGGAGGGCCTCCTACCATGATAAACGGCTCATCTACAGATATTTTAGCGAGTTTTCTTAATTCACTACCAGAAAGTGAACAAACGTCCGCGCACAACACTTCTCCGTGATGTGAATCTTTATTTGCTTCCATAGTATCGCAGGCTAATCGGTCAATCTCTACAGAAAGCCTTAAGTCACCTCCAGCTTTAGTCGCACCAAGCCCCAACCCACCTGCACCGGAAAAAAGATCTATAATTGGAATACTCATAATTGATTTCAAGTAATTTTAAATTCTAAAGGGGTAAAGTTGATTGTCTCAAATTTTCTTCCTTAATATTCAACTCGGTTGGTGTAATTATTTCGATATGCTTACATCCGATTACTTGTAAAACTTGAAACAAAAAAGCCGCAGAAAATGTACCTCTGCTAATTTTGCTATTGATACTAGATTTTGTTTCACTAACACCAATCTTTCTTAAAAGAATAATCAAATCCTCAACTTTGATGTCCCTTTTTAACATCTCTGATTTAATTATTCTTTTAGCGTACTTATTCCAAGTGTTATCCACCATTCCTTAATAGAATTTTTCTCAAATATGAGAATAAAACAGCATATAAGCAATAATCTAAGCGATAATGATACTAGACTTTTTGTATGATACTTATGAATGCCTTTATGAATTCATTGATTACATCACGCTTTTATCAATCTTCTTGAGCTTTTCAGTCTTAGTAAAATTAATTTTTATTTGGGCGTGACCCTTTGGGTCGGGCTATCCGCGCTACACGGTAGCTTGCTCCTATCCCTCACGCACTCCACATTGAAAGTTTAGACCTTGTAATCCGCACACATTTGCCACTTTCCAACTCACAAGGCAACATCCCTCCGTGCGGCATGGTAATTCCTCCTTCGAGAGAAGTGGCAAAAGCGTGCTACCATTCTTGTAAACAGAAAGATTTTACAATGTCTTAACCGCACACTTTGTCATTCGCACAAATCAGCACGCAAACCAAAAATGACTAAGAGTGCTACGTCTAAGGTTCAAATTGAGATTTAAGAATTTAGGGACATGATTAGCCGCCCAATATTCCACACACATTTGTCATCCGCTCAAACCCACGCAAAACCAAGGATGCCAAAAGAGTGTTCCATCCCACCCCATTAAAAAAAACTCTTTTCTTCCCTCCTTTTAAAAGAAAAAATTATTCCCAACGCAGATCCCAAAGCTTACATTAACATAACGCAGGACATTATATAACAAACCCTGCGTATTTGCCGCTAATACGCACATGGCACCGCTGCAAATTCTCCACCGCGCAGAACCTAATTTGCTTATATAATAATATTATATTAAATAAAGGTGCGGCATCCTGTAGCCAGTTTTCGTTTGGCGAGATCGTTCAGCCAATTTCCCTTCTAATCCAATTTACGTCCAAGCCTGTTATATAATTTGTTGTTATGTCTAAATAGCCGCCTGGCCAGCGCGCGAGGCTTACCCCACAGCTTGCCCTGACCATACGGCTATATAAAGTTTTTCCCAACGCGCTTTGTCACGCTTGTGGCGTGATAGGCCAAACCCTGAAACAAGAGATTTATCGTCAAACCCCTAACGTTCTACTTTTCAGTATTCTGTAGATTGTACGAGTTGATTTCAAATACGCGATTCTCAGGGCTTACGATTTGCCGCTAAAACACTTGTTGCCTGCGCTTTATTCTTTAAGCATAATCTGGCCGTGCTGAATGGCTTGAAGTGCTCACCGGTGCGCTGTCTTTTAATCGTGTTCGCAGTGCCCTTGTGCCGGGCAGGCAAATACTTTTGGCATTGGCCCAAAAGTATTCAAAAACCCTAGCCAAAATAATCACTATCAACCCACCAGCCTACCCACGCCCGGTATTTTGGCGGGCCAACGCTGCTCATGGAGTTCTATTTAACATAATAAATCAATGTTCTTATTAATGATCAAAAGACTCTGCGAACATATCCCAAGTTTGATCACTCAACTGATAATCACTTTGACTGTTGTAAATGAAAAAATAGCCACTAATTCGTATGGGTGAACGTGCTCGATTAACCAGTATATTTTTTTCATAAACTATCTTTTTTTGCTCCTGAAGCAAAGGGTTTTCTCCATATATTAAAACTCCATATACGTTCGGAAACCTATGTAAATACTCATGAATTTGTAAAATCATCTCCAATTTGTCTACACCAATCATAAACAAAGTGTGAACAGGGATGCTAATTACATTGCAACAATCCTCTGATAGTTGCTTTGTCTTTTTTTTAATCTTATTCTTTAATCTTTCTATATCTGAATCAAGAGAAATGCTTTCTCCTGTAATTCCCTGAGTCATATTGTTCTCTTTAGCCCAAGATTGAAGTTTTTCAATTTTATCACCATGGGCTATTCCTAATTTGATTCCATTCTCGTCCACCACTACGAAACCTCTTTTTGAAATTGCCTTTTGTTTAGCCTCAAAAATTCTCTGAATTGCACTAGCCTTTTCTTCCTCTTCAAAATGTCTAAGGTGGCCACAGTAATGAAGGTTATAGTACAATGCGTCATTCCATAGGGTTTTGGTAATATCATGGAAAGTGCCTTTATTCCAGTCATGTTGATCACTGATATTGATATTTGATACCTCAATTATTATACTCTCATTATTCCCCTCATTGATAATTTTTACATCAGGGAATTTGTAGTTGTTATTAATCTGGATTTTTGGTTCAAACTCTATTGCAAAATTGGCTTTATGAAACATGTAAGTTAATTGCAATATGGCAAACCCTTCATGCGATGATCTTGACGACTTGAGCTTGGAAATTATGGTTTGATCTTCATCATATTTCTCAAGAGCCTTTAATGCTTCTGCTAACCAAATTGACCATCTTATAGCATCAGGAGCTAAGTTTAAAAAATGTTGGAATAAGAAGTGATTGGATTGTGAAGCTTCTGTTAGAAAACCTTTACCTAGAATTCGACTTAGTTCACGATAAGAATTCTTTATGAGTTTCTTTTCTGATTCCGAGAAGTCCTCATTGATATCAACCAATTTTATCAGGTTATGCCATTTTAATCTGTCTTTGAAATTTTTCAGAATGGCATACTTACCTACCAATTGATCTTGAAGTTTCAAATTGATTTCAGCCATAAGCCTAATTTAAGTGTTTATGAGTTTCTAACCTATGTGTATTGTAATTCAGCATTTATGATATTCCCACACACAGGTCAAAGCAAAGTTCCGGTTGTTGGTTCGGGAAATACAAGGATAAAATGAATCCAAGCCTTTTTAGCCTCCCTCATGCCACCACACCGTAAACCGGCTTGGCCCCTTGTATTTGCCTCAGTCCATCCGGGTGATCGGGCTTTCTCCGGTGCGGTTGCCGGGGTGTCACTTTACTCTTTATGTATTATGTTTTGTAGTTATTTATTTCGTGTTCGTTTATTGGGCTGGTGGTGTTTTGGGGTGCGGTATCCGCGTTGTTCATTCAGTGTCGGTAGTGCCTCTTTGGGTGGTGTCAGGGATTTTCACATGCGTGTGCTTTGGTATGAGTTATGTGTTTCACAGCTCCCTTTTTAGGGGGCTTTAATTCTTACCATTATGTCTGATACAAATTTCTTATTTGATGATGAGTACTTGTTTCGTTTCAAAGTGAAGCAGGGCTGGGTGTATGGGCTCTTTCGCCAGCGTTTGGCGTTCAGGGTAAGCTACAGCGTTCGCTATGGCTGGTATCATCGCCTTTGTATTCGTTTTTTATGGCTTGAGTTAGGCTTTTCTTCTCTCCCTCTTTCATGAGGGATTTTTTGGTCATACTTTTAACCAAGCTTTGAGATCATACTAGTTAGCGAATACTTACTGAGTTCACCTATACCTTTCTGGAATACTTTGATTTCCCAATTAGAAAGATGCTTAAACCGTTCGCCTTGCTCATGTTCGAAGAAAATGTAGTTGTCAGGACTTTGCAGAACCTTCGAAGCAATGAGATGCAAAACAGGCTCCATTCCCTTCATGACAAATACCAATACAATCCAAAGATTATCTTTTAATTCACCCAAATCATTTTTCGGTATTTTAACACTTCTGGTAAAGTCCAGATTGATAGGTTGTAAAAAGAGTTCGTGGTATTTCCCAGAGGGAGTCTTTATGATGAAGTCAACTCCCCTATTCTCACTTTCGCTAGCAAAAACCTCTAATCCAGCTTTCATTAGTTCCTGCTTAACAAATTGTTCTACTTGTTTCCTTAGGTCAGACATGCTGGTAAGTTTTACACTAAAATAAAAAGTTTGAGACCTAAAATTCTATTCTTCCTCTAACCGAATAACTAACAGTCGATCCATTGTCGTAATTAGTACTCTTTGACCATAAACAAAGCCTAATTTCTCTAACCAACTCCCACAGAGTTTGATCTCTGGCACATCTATTTCACTGTACTTGTTAGTCCTTCTTTTGGGTTGGATTTTCAAACTTCGGATCTCTGGTCGTCTATTTGATCGTTTTTTAGGGGCGGGCATAACTTTCAGTTTAGGGGTTCAACGTTTTCTTGCAGTTCTTTTTCGAGTGCGTTTAAGAAGTCGAATAATATATACAGGTCACAGGCTACATCATCAAAGTCCATGGGTAGTGAATGATGTTCATAGACTAAGTATTGAAGTAAGATGGATGTGATGCTATCTTTTAACCGGTTAGGACGTACTCCATCAATGAAATTGGATAACCTTTCCACCATTTTTTGATTGACTCGATGGTAATCCGGTAGTGTTATTGAATTAGACATAGTAAATTTGTTTATGGAAGTGAATCTTACACAAAGATAAGTTCAACTTTAATAAAGTCAAGAGAAAGTTAAATTATTTCTTATATAAACGTAAGTAATACTTATGAATATCTAAGTCAAACTTGCGTTTTTGGTCATTTTAATGCCTATTTTCGGGTATTAAAGCGTTATGGAAGATCGAATTAATAGAGTAAAAGAAGTACTCGTCATTCAAGGGAAATCACAGAAATGGCTAGCAGAGCAGATGGGCATTAGCACCACTGCTATGACGGCTATTTGTAATAATAAGTCCCAGCCTCATTTGAAGGATTTAAGGCGTATGGCAGAGATTTTGGAGGTGGATATTAGGGAGCTGTTGGTGTCTACGAAATATTGAATTTAAATATGGGAGCTCAAAGTGAATGAGTTAATATTTCTGTATTATACTACCCTTAGATGTCAAGAAATCCGTTTATTTATTCATATGAGTAATTCTTCATTAATTTTATTTAACCGTTCATTTAAGGGTATCATTAACTCAGCATTTGTCACATCTTCGTTCTCTAAAACATTTGTGTAAATTTCTCTTAAATGAACGTATTCACTTCTTGGTATTTGACCTTTCAATTTTCGAAGACTCGAATCTATCCTTTTCATGTAATCTTTCTCAATTTCTTCTAGCCAACTCATTTCGATTAAACTGGTTTTATCTAATCTTCTTCTGTATTCTAGAAGCTTCCACATATCATAAACCGTATCTCCAAATTCCTGATTGAATTCGCTAGGGATTGTTGCTAACTGGATATTGTTGTCAATAACTTCCACCATTTTACTTTCTGGTATTATTGGTATGGGGTTTCCATATTCCATTTCCTCAAACTCCTCCCCTGTAGTAATGGTATGCTCGATCCTTTTCAAAAAATCCTTATTTACCCTAAAGCCGCCAATCGCTTTTAGCTCATAAACATTTATGAAATCAAAAAAATCAATATCCAGTTGAATCAAATCTTTTAAACCAATTAATAATTGTAAGATATCTTCATCTGGACTATCAGGGTCAATATACTCTACTCCAATAACTGCAGTTTTAAGATTTCCTTCGTGAAGTATTTGATTAGGTCTGTGAAAAGTGAAATATGACTCATTTTCAAATTGACCGATTATATGGTTAAGATTTGCTAATTCATTTGATTGATTTCTTTGCCACCAATATCTTATTATATCTTTTGCGACTCCAATCGGTTTGCTATTATTAACATTGACTACAAAATATTCGACAGTTTTGAGAAATCTTTGGAACCATTCATTTTCATCCTCGGAAATATCTTGATACCTAAAATACTGATAACTTGATTGAACTATATTGGTTACAGCAAGTTGAAAACTATTAAGATCTGTGGTGACATCGCTTAAATTTGACCTAGCCACCTTTCGATCATTATTTCCTTGAGGATTAATGATTAAGGCATACTGATTTACAACATTATTCAGCGAAGAGAACCATCCCGAAACTATTTGGTATTCTTCCTCGAGTGGATCATCAATATAATGTCGATTTGTAGTTTTTGGCCCATCTTGTCTAGTCCTAAGAAGTTCACCTAATTTGCTAGCTTGGTTGTCAAGATTGACAGCAGAAGTTTTCAATCTTGAGTATTTTTTCTCTAACCAATCTTCAAAAAATCTTACACTTCTTTTCGCAAATTCAACGGCTTCAATGCGAATATCATAAATTGATTTCTGCCAATCAAAAAAAGAATCAGCCCTATAATTATCTTCAATTGTATTTTTCCAAATTTGGTTGAGGTGAACCTTGAAAGTATCAGTAATATATTTGAAAGGCATCGCTTTATAGGCATTCTGATGTAGCACTTTGTAAATATCCTCATTTGGAAAGGGTAAAATGATTACGTCTGTGTGATATTTATGGTAGAATGGTAATAGAGATGATACCATTTGAATTCGGTGTACACTGAGGTCATTCAGTCTACTAGCGTCATTATCATTGAACAAATATTGAATGGATATATCCTGATCTATTTCCTCAATAACTATAGAATTAGTCTTTACTTTTAGGTACGATATTATTTTCGACTTGTGATTCTTTACAAATAATTCATAAGCAGTTTTATCCATTAAATGGAAATAAGAAAATACTTCCGCAACTTCTTCAATTGGTGAGTAATCAAGGAGGTTCAGTAAATATTCCTCATTTAGATTTCCGATTGAAAGTGATAAGTTCATATTCAATTCATTGTACCATCTAAATAAGCTTCCAATTCCTTCTAATTCTTGGCCTTGATAATTACACCTTGAAATATTTTCATTTAATGATTTTGCAAATATTCCCAAGTTAGAATTTGTCAAATCAAATTTTGTGAGCTGATTTTTTAATAATATTAGCTGTGATATTCCGGGAGCCTTATCTCCTAATGTCTTTTCAAATTCAATCAAACTATTGACCTCTGAGAAAGGTGTAGTTTCAACTGCAAAAAGTTTCAAGCCACCGTTTTGAAAGACTGTATCAAAAATTTCCCTGTTTTCCAACCAGAATTTCTGTGGTTCAGAGTGAAGAAGCCCATCGAGTACCCATACCATTTCCTTAAACGTTCTTTGTGACACGCTCTTTCCTAATTTGAAATAAAAGTCATCTTGCTCAACTCTAGCGTCAACACCAATTCCGAAATCATATAAATCTTCATTGTGTAATAATGTAAATAGATTTAGATAAGTATCTGAAGCCGATATAGATTTGTGGAGTCTATTAAAAAGATGGTCGGATCTTACAGGATGAAGGCCTTCAACATAGTTCTCTTTAAATTTTAAATAATATTCATTCTCAAGTTGTGTGAGAATCTCACCTCTATCTCTTTCAAAACCAATACTCGCCTCAATAAAAGAAATCAGTTCGCTTGTATTAATTTTCAAATTAATAATATCTGCAGCGGCAACCATCCTCAGAATTTCTAATTTTGCTTTGCAATCCTCTTCCCTATTCAACTGCTTGATCTGAAAATCTACTCTTTCACCTATCATTTGGCCTTTTGTAAGTAGATAAACGAATTCAATTAATAGTTTTTTCTTTGCGACTTTTTCCCAAGCAGGTTCCCATGAAGTAATATCAGCATGAACATGTTTAGCCGATTTTAATTTTCTAAAAATATCACTGGCCTCCTCTTGTGAAAGGTAAATATTAATTAATCTAAGGTTTAACTTTGAAGTATCACCGCCATATCTTACCCAATCTTCTTCGCGCGTTGTAACAACAAACGATATCGGATGCTGATTACTTATTTGAGCAATTTTATCCCAATTATCAACTTGCTTAGATAGCCCATCAATTATGACAAGTGGCCTAAGACCAATTTTTAATCGAGAGATTAAGAAATCTGATATAGCCGCAATCTCTTGTTGTGTATTGCATTTTGTAATTTCAAAAATAGAATAACCCGATTCTTTCTTATCTTTTGTATGCATCCAAGCTAATGTAGATTTTCCTTGACCGCTGGAAGACTTGATTACAACTATATCAAATCTTTCGGCTTGAGTTTTAATCTCATTTTCCCAATAAGTTCTTTTCACAGGTAGATTCTCAGCTATATGATGAGGTCTTGCTGCTTTTCCTTCCCAATAACCATTATCTTCTATCACTGTAGAAGAACTTTCAAACTCAATTTCTTCAATCAAATTATCCCTTATGGCTATATTCTCCGCTTGCTTTGAAAATGAGTCTTTTACTTTTTGAATTACTTTTATTAAGTGAATTCTGTTGATTTGTTTTCGATGCTTCGACCAGATAAAGACATTGTAGAATAATGCCATAAGAAACTGATTAGTAGCATGTGTGGATATATTAAAGTCTTTAATAAGTATGCTCGTGCACTCGTTAATCAAGATTTCTTCGGAAGGAAAGCTTTGAAATGCTATTGATGATAAAAATCCTCTAAAATCACAGCCGCTAATGTCAATTTGATCCTTTTCAAACCTATTTTTCCAGTGTTCGACTGAACTTTCTAGATTTGTTAGTTTCCCTTGTGCTAAACCAGAATCATGCACAAGCTTTAAACTAACATTTTGATCTACTTTGTAGGTTTCATAGAAGTTTTGTAATACTCCCATCTCCCAAAAACTACCGGCATTTATAGTCTGTGTGGATGTTTTAAGCTGAACGAATTCATTTCTGGACACTTCAAGAATATCAATATCCTCTATTCCTTCCATCCGTATTTCTGAAGCTGAGTCTATATCTTTAAATTCATCAAGAACTCTAAAACATGAGTACAATAATTGAAAGTTAACACCTTTTATATTAGTTGAGCCACCTATTCTTTTCTCAGAAATAGCATCTAAAGCACTTTGAATAACCGGGTTACTGTTATAAGTTCTTATAGTGCTTACCTTTGAAGAAGTTGTTCTATGTTTCTTACTCTTCTTCTTTCGTTGGCTCATCGTATATGTCAGATATCTTAATGTTTTCTACTCCTTTCTCGACAATTTTTCCACTTATACTGATCCGACCTTCTTCATGATTCTTTGAAGGAAAGGGTTCAAATATTACTGGAGGATGATCAATTTTTTCAGTACAATCTTTTAAAATCCTATTTACCTCTTCATCTTTAAATCCGTATCCAATTATGATTAGAGATTCTGAGTTCTTGAGGTTATTTTCAAAATGTTCAAAGACTTTTGTGTAATAAGCGGGTTCTTTGTATCGTAAGATCTTTGAGTTGGTTCCGCTTAAAAAATCTGGATGTAGGTTAAGCCAATCTCTTCTATACTTTAATTGTTCGTCTTCCTTAATTTCTTTGCTAAAATCCATGTAGTCAACTCCCGGTGCAGATTTAACAAAAACCTCTACTCTGCCTGATTCTTCATGTATCGGAAAATAATCGATACTACCATGAAGTTTGTAAAGCCTAAATTTTGAGGAGTAATACCCTGAATAAAAAGGTAATCTTACTTTATGGGTAATTCTCTTGAATCCTTCTACTACTCCATAATATGGTGATCCCAATTCTTGGAATCCATCATCCATTTCGCCATTCAACCAATCTGTAGAACTAAATGTCTCAAATAACACATCATGGTTCAAAGTGTGAATGTGTACAATATCATAATCTTGTCCTAATTTCTCCAAGAGGTACAGAAAATCTCCATAGATTGGATAGATTGGTTTGCATACATGAGTAGGCTCATAGTACCGATTTCCATTGCCATCCTTAATATAAGTTGGAATCAGTTTATTGTAGATCGTTGTAGTATTCATAATAAGATTACCTAGATCATCTCTTTTGTACTTATCTGAAAACTCTTTAAAGAACCGATTAAAGTTATCTTTTAGATCCTTATTATAACCCTCTGGGTCTTGGAGGAAATCATAAAATTCTTCATAATCAAATTCAAAGTGAGAATTGAAGAAAGCGATCATTTCTGATAGAAAAAATTTGTATGTATTATGAGACGAATACCAAAATATGTCCTCTTGCCCTTCCTCAAGCTTAATCAGTTCGTAAGCTGTGCCGATAGTGTATTCATCTGGATTAAAGTTTGCAATAATTTCATTCAACTGTCCTCCGGAAGGATAACCTTTAGGTATTGAAAAACCTGCACCTAGAAGTAATGATACTTGTTTCATATTGACTAGAGCACTTTAATTAGGACTATTAATGTTTAATCTGAATACCTATACTTAATCAAACAATTCGGAATTGTTTTTTCAAGGTTGAGTTAAAAAAAGAGCCCAAAATTAAGCTCCTAAATATAAATTTAAGGTAGTATATTACCTATGGGTAGGCAAATTCGGCAGTTCAAAATATAATCCTGTTAAGTAAGGATCACATTAACCTCTAGCTAGTTTGATTCTTCCATTTTTCTTTTTTCAATAAAGTTGTATCTAACATAGTGACTAATCAATACCCAACCTTGGGTATTTTTCGAAGTGAATCAAATAGAAAAGTTAGGCTTGGTACCCCACCCTTGAGCCCTGGATGCATCATTCCAGGGTTCAAATCATTGTTCCCAAAGGGTTTGACCTCGAATAGTAGCCTGATTTATAGTCTCAGTGTGAAATAGATTAAAACCCCATTTAATTCTTTTTCTTAATGATCAAAAATCATATCGAATCCTAGGGATTTTACTGTTGCTCTATATTGTATTATCCGTTACTGTCAGACTGATTCAATTTGCCACTTTCTGTGCCCTCTTGTCCAGCATTAGAAATGTACTTAATGCTTTTGGGTATTCATTAGTGTCAGTTATCTTTCATGCTGTATGACAGAGGTTGAGTTTATTACCGAATTGCAAAGAAAAATCGTAGAAGTCGAAGGTAAAAGCACCGATGAGTTGCTGATGTCAATTGCAGTCAATAACAATAATCTGTGGTATAAAAACAAGCCGGATGAAAAAGAACAAATACGTGTAGGTAAATCCATTTTCGTTAACATTAGGTCTAGAATTGCTATTCTCCTCTGTGAAAACCGTTCTAAAAAGGGATCTAACTTTGATATTCTTCTTACGGCTGGGCTTGTTTCTTTTGTCCAAGAAATAGGTAAGCTAGTTTATGGGACTGAAATGGGCGAAACCGTTGGCTTATCTATAGTAGCAGCCGCGATGGCCCTCGTTTACAATGAAGTAAAGAAGCATGGCATTGACATTTTCTGCATGCTCTATTATGATAATATTGATTGATGATGGTGTTTTATAGGTGGTACCTTAACGAACATTTGTGCCCGGAAACGCAGTTTCCGCCATCTCTAACTGATAATCCATGGTTGCATGCCACGGCTGCTGACACTCTGAAACTACAGTTACAATCAAAGCCTTTTAACGAAGTAATAATGGAGGCCAAGTCTTATTTAAGTAAGGCCTTAGATGGATTTAGAAAGGGCAATTCATATTTATCCTATTCACTTGCTGTAGGCGCTAAAGCTTATCTTGAAAGATTTGACTCATCAGAAGCACTCGATATTACGTTTGAAGCTAATGAAATTATTGCCGCTTGTGCTCTTAAAAGCAATAGTCCGATTGATGCGGTAACAGCTTTAAAAGAATCTGCACAGCTAGGTGAGAACTGTGATACCAAGAAAGATTTATTAGTTAGAGCCATTAAACAGGACAAAGAGTTTTTAACAATAATTCAAGAAAGTGTCCCTCGCCTTAGTGATAAGGAAGCAGCCAATGCGTTGCAATATTTGTTTAGACACCCATCAGGCAAAAGATTGGAAATAGCACAGTCAATAATTGAAAGGTTGACGGAACACAAAACCTATTATAAAGTTGCTTGGCTCATCCAGCAAAACCGTTTGCAGGAGGCCAAGGATATGCTATCGGCTAATCACATGGATAATGATACCCTAAACCAACTAGAGGGGTTTCTCTCAAAACCTACAATTGTTACTGATCTTTTCCTTGACGACCCGTTTATGGCTGACAGTTTGAATTTGGTCGATGCTTGTAATAGAGGGTTTACACTATTCAGCAATGCTATATATCAGGAAGCATTGTTAAACTTCAAATATGCAGAAACCATTAATTCCGATGATCCATTTGTCCACTTTGGGTTAGGGCTTTCAGCTTGGCTATCTGGTTTTTTTCAAACGGCTGAAATGTATCTGTTTAAAACCATTGACCGAATAAATGACTGCAATAAATTTAGACCGCTAGCTTTTGCTAGAGCTGATAATTCAACCCCCCCAAGAACCGAACAATATCAGAATATATACCCAATCTTTAACCCGAGTTCATGCTTAAGAATGGTCAAACATAGAACAAAATATTCTAGGCGTCTGGTAATTCCGTAAAAGGTACGTATCCCCAATTCAATACCTGAGATCGGGTATTTTTTGAAGCGAATCAGATGGAATAAGTTAGTCTAAACAGCCCAAAGCTTCCACACCCATTTACCATTCCCTCTAACCCACGACACAAGCCAAAAATGCCAAAAGAGTGTTCCAGCCCTACCCTCCTGCTGGTAGAATTCCTACCCTTCAAAACTTTATGCCAACCCCCGGCTTTTCTCCGGGTTAGAAAAAAATAACCCTGCGAAAAGCTCCTAAGCTATTTAACATAACACAATTAACATTATATAACAAAGCTGTGTTTTATTACTGCTGCGCTGTTTAGCGAATATCTGTCAGCTTAGATTATATAATGATATTATGTTAACCAGCAAAGCTGGACTTTGACGTGCACGTTTCTGATTGATGATTTTTTTGGTGCAGTGCTTCTAGCGAGGTTGTTATATAATTAGACGTTATATTAAATAGCCGCTCGGCCAGCGCACATCCCATCGCTCGGCCGTTCCCTGACCAAACGGCTATTAATAGTTTCCCACCCGCTTTCAGGCTAAGGCCTGATGACCAGCCCAAACACAAGAGATTTCCAGGCAAAGTCTGTCGTTGTATTTTTCGTTATCCGTGCGATTTTTCAAATACGCCATTATCAGCGATTAGGAATTTGCCTGTAAAACACTTGCAGGCCAACGCTTTGTTTGCCTCACAGCACAAGCCCTCAGGTGGCAACGTCATTGCGAGGAGCCTTTCAGCCAGTTGGCTGATTGGAGACGTGGCAATCTCTCTGCTAATGGCAGAATAGCTCACAGGTCATCTGTCTTTATTGGGGACGCCTAGTCTGCGTTCGCTTAATCGCTCAGGCCGCTGGGCCCATACTTTTTCATTGATGAAAAGTATGCAAAAATCTAGGCAGAATAAAGCTTCCACCCACATGCTCATACTCACCCCGCTATTCTGCCTTGCCAACGCTTGACATTCTATCTAACATAACATCATACACGGGAGAACACAATATTTTATTAATTCTCAATAAATATTTTGTTGATAAATGAATGATCACCTATTGTGCCATGTAAACTATACAATCCTGATTTTATACCTTCCAATTTTATTTCTAATAAATGTGAGCCTAACTCATATTCTTGCGTTTTTTGAAACACTTCTTTTCCTGAAAGATCAATAATACTAATATTCAATATTCCTTTCCGCTCCATGTTGAACGATACATTAAAATCGGAACCTGCTGGGTTAGGATAAACAACAAGTGCTAAGCTTTTTTCTTCATCTAGTTCAAAAGAAGTAATTATTTCTTCTAAAGCCATTCTACCACCATTGTTCGACTTATTGTTGAAATAGATTTCAGAATTATAATCAATGATCCACGGAACATAATTCATATCATTGGTTTTATCAAAGTAACCATTATCGTTATCCCATGCGATAATGCTATAATCCTGATTGTCTTGAATTTGATGTGAAAATGCGATAATACTATTATCTATAGCTATTACAGACTTAGCATCTTCATTTATAAACTCTCCTTGGTCGGATCGCCATCTTTCATGGGCATATCCATCAGGATTAAACTTCCCAGAGCTACTCGTAGCCCATAAAACAATAGTTGTATTTCCGTTACCTTCATCCCTTAAACCTGCAATATCTACGATATTGTCTCCTGTGAAATCACTTACTAATAGTCTATCTGTCACTTGATTAGCATCAAATGCACCTGTATTTGATTCCCACCATTTAAATGCACCATTGTCTGGATTAAATTTCCTTGAACTACTTGCAGCCCATACTAGCATTTTAGAATTCCCATTACCATAATCCCTAAGTCCTGCAATATCTGTAAGACCATCATTTCCGACAAAGTCTCCAGCTACGAGTCTACCTGTAAGCTGATTAGCATCAAAAGCTCCAGGATTTGATTCCCACCAATTAAAAGCACCATTATCTGGGTTGAACTTTCCAGCACTACTGCCAGCCCATACAAGAATTTTGGAATTTCCATTACCGTAATCTCTAAATCCAGCAATATCAGTGATGCTATCTCCAGTAAAATCACCGGCAATCAATCTGCCAGTTATTTGATTTGCATCAAACGCACTAGGGTTAGACGTCCATCTTACGTACGGAGATCGATTGGATTCAGAATTAAAACGCCCTGCGCTACTTCCAGCCCATAGAACAATTTTAGAATTCCCATTACCTTCATCTCTGAATCCAGCAATGTCATCCCTACCTTCTCCAGTAAAATCGCCAACAACTAATCGCCCTGCTACTTGATTGGCATCAAATGAACCAATATTGGATTGCCACCATAATCCTGAGTACTTTAAGAATATTACACCTTGTTCTTCAACTTTTTTCCAAACATGTATTTGAGTTGTGTTATCTCCTGCATCAAATAACACAGCAATTTCTTCATCATTCCCACTATCGAAGTTTCCACTTAGAACACCAACAATATTCATGTTCAAATCAGTGTTAACCCAATTAGAAAAATAGTTAGGGTCTATGGCAATTTCATTATCCACGTTGTGAAAAAATTCTACGTTGTCCTGTGTTACGTTAACATGATCTATATCATCGTGAATTAATAGGTTGTTATAATCACCATATTTTGAGAAAGATTTATAGGAGCTTAAATTGCTATTCAAGGCTTTATCACTTGAATTGATGAAGTTATTAACAATACTGTTTCCAATATTGCCAGTTCTAGTTGGATACCCTCCCAATAGTATGTTGCGCCTTCTATCCTCAACATCTAACTCAGAATCAATTAAAGTGACAAAATTATGTTTTATTGTATTATTAGAGTAATTCTCGTGATACATTTGAATACCATTTCCTAATGCATTCAGAACAGTATTATTGACTATTAAGTTATTATTCGTATTGTCTCCCAAATAGATTCCCTGCCATTTGTTATAACCGTTTATTCCAATATAACTAAGCGCTTCTTCGGTGCAATAAATCAAATTAGATTTAATCAAATTGTTCGTTGAATATTTGTTCTCGCCTACTTCTCCTTTGATCTCAATTGCTCCACCACCACCAGCATTCTCATCATCAGGATAGTTAATTATAAATACACAAGACTCAATTGTACAATAATTGGAATTTACTAAGTGAATTCCAGTTTGTGCATCAGGAAAAGTTATGCCTTCTACATGGATGTATTCAACATCTTTAAAATCAATGGAATAATTTCGAGATAAAACTCCATCTGACTTTTTTAATTGGGGATTGTAGACATTATCAGATGGCCTGATTGTAATGTTGTTTGTTTCATCTCCACTTTTCACCCAGTAATTATCATCACCAAAATCACCAATTTCCGCCTCAAGTGAATCAATTAAAATTTCGTAAGAATAATCTGCAATACTATCGTTACCAACTTCGATAGCATTATAAGCATCTAATATTGTAGGATACTCTGCACTTGGTACATATAAGATTTCCTGACAAAAAGAATAGACACTTATTAATAGAAATGGTATTACCAATAATTTCTTTTGCATAACCTTACATAGATTTGGGAAATTGTTTGACTTTTGAATTTGCGAAGTTAAAACATTTAATATTATGACTGCAAACATTTGCCACTCTCCTTCCCTCCCGTCCAACATCCCTCACTGCGGCATTGTAATTCCTCGCTCGTGACGAGTGGCAGGCAGCGTGCTCGTTTCTGCTAAGAAATGATTAGTACTTTTTAATTGATGTTAGAGGGCTTACCTAAACTATTAATCCCACTCTGAACCCAAGCTATATTAACATAACGCAGGACATTATATAACAAATATCCAGAAATCTCTGTAATACGAGGAACGAGTATTTAATATAAGATCAGATATATAACTGTGCGGCAGCCTGTCCCGAAGTGATCCCTTTGGGGTGCGCTGTAGAGTTGTATATCGGTACAGATCTTATGTTAAGGAGATTTCGTCTCGCTTAGACAATTCCTCAAAATTATTGAGAGAGATTTCACCCACTGGCCAACGCTACTTGTTAAATATAATACAGCATTATACTAAATAGCTATGAACGATTGAGAATCGTTTCATATTGCTATTTAGAATTTCTTAATTCTTCAAGAAGATTTTTAGGATCTTGACGGTTATCCCAGAAAGCCGTGATAATTACTTGTTTAGAATTGAATTTATAGAAAATGCTGAAATGGCCCATTGCAGCCATGTGTGTGTCGGGAAAATCGGCCTGTCCGAATAATTTCGGGTTTTGAGCAATTAAATTAGCCTTTTCATTACTTAGACGCAGTAATTTTATGGAATAGGTATTTGATTTATTACGATTGACCCAATATTCTAAAATGCTTCTCCTTTGTCTGGCGGCTGTTTGAGTCCAGACTACTTTTCGTTGAGCCATCCAAGTTCCTGCTTATTAAGAGAATCTTGATCGATAAGCCTACCGGTTTGAATATCCTGGTTACTCATGGCTAACATTATTTTTTGTTCCTCAGTTAGGGCAATTGATGCCTCCTGGATGTTTGAAGAATCAATCATTTTTTCAAGGGCTGTTAGATAATCTGAATTGCTGATTGCCATCAGTCTATCTATGAGCCTATTTCTGATTTCACTTGTACTTGCCATATACCAAATATAACTCTAATCAATAAAGAATCATTCAATAGCCGCACACATTTGCCATTTCCCATAGCCTCTCCCCGTTCAAAAAATGTCAAAAGAGTACTTAATTTCCGTTAACGAATTAGTTTGAGTGCTTTTAAAGGCTGGCTGGCTCTCAAACTATTAATGCCTTCCTAGTACCTAAGCTAGATTTAACATAACGCGATGACATTATATAACAAAAATGATATTATGTTAACCAGCAGAGCTGGACTATGACGTGCACGTTTCTGATTGATGATTTTTTTGGTGCGGTGCTTCTAGCAAGGTTGTTATATAATACAGTATTATACTAAATAGCTATGAACGATTGAGATTTCAGAAATATTGTCAATCCAAGAGTGTTAATGATCAGAAGAAACCTCTAAGTCAAATGACGTTCATAATCCATGCTTTGATTAAGTGTTCTTACTATGAAAATCCCTGATTCCGTTTGGAGGTAAAAAATCATATGTGCTTTGTATACAAATCGCTTAAGCGATGGATAAAATTCAGAAGCATCTCTACCAATATTGGTATTTTCTGCTAGTGTCTGGAATAGGTCGTGAAGACCAATCATATAATCTTGAGCTTGATTTAAACCAAATTCGCTAATGCCATATTCATATATGTCTGAAATATCATTCTCACATTCATTAGAAAGCTTATAAGCGCCCATCTGCTTTCATTTTATCCTCAATCCTCTTCATAATATCAGGGATTGTACTCTCGCTAATACCACTTTCTAGCCCTTTTGCAATGGCCGACTTTAAATTGGAAAATTTGGAATTTTTAGCTTGATCTAAACGCACAAGATGGCGCAGATACTCGCTATCGTTTGTGAATTCACCAGCAGTTATTTGTGCTTTGATCCATTTATCCTGTTGTTCAGTGAACGTTATTGTTTTTCTAACAGTTGCCATAACTATAATTTTAAGTAAATAATCATACTATTGATGTAATAATAATGCATATTGCTTACAATCTCAAAACAAAGAACGGATATTAGTACATTCTATTCGCACACATTTACCACTCTCCTACGCGCATACCAACGTCCTACTTGCGGTACAGTGGCTCCTCGTAGCTAGGAGTGCCAAAAGAGTGCTCTGTGTACGTTAAGAAAGCAAGAGAAAGGTATGGAAAGAAGGAAGACCAACAGCGCAACTATTAAAGCCAACCCAGAACCCGAAGCTAAGTAACATAACGCAGGACATTATATAACAAAGCTGTTTTTTTATTACTGCTGCGCTGTGTCGTATTTTTTTAAAGATCTGTTAAAGTCCTTTTATAGAAGTCACATTAAATTGTCTTATAAAACAACAATATGGTAGATCAATATCTAGAGGAACTTAGTTAACAGATACACTCATCAAATCTATTGACTCTTTCTTTCCTTTGAGAGACACGCTCCCCTTTTGTTCAAATTTCCAACGAGTGTCTATTGATGCGCCAAGTTCAAAGAGCTTTTTGGACACTAAAAAATTACTAGCCAGTTCATTGCATTGGCCTTGAATTCTAGCCGTAGTGTTCAATACATCACCGGAATAGGTGATATCTCTTTTAATCACTCCAACCTCACCTGCGATGACTGTTCCACAATGAGCACCAGCTTTGAATCTTGGCTTTACTCCAAATTGATGGAGGTATTTTTCCTCTCGATCATCGAGCAACGCCTGAATGGCAAAAAAACAGGAAATGTAGTTTAGTAAGTGCTGAGGCTTTTTCGAGTCCCAGGACAATACGATTTCATCACCTACATATTGATAAATTTCTCCTTCGAAGTTTATGATTGGACTGGTAACATCTGAAAACAGTTCTTTAAGAAAGAGGTGATATTTCACTCCGCCCAATCGCTCCGCAATAGTAGTGGAAGATTTCAAATCTAAGAACATAAAAATGCGACTTTCTTCTCTTGGTATATGGTACCGTCCCAAAAAAATCTTAGTCAATTTACCCGGTCCAAATTTGTTATCCATTTGAAGGACGAAGTAGGTCAGAATGACAATAATCACCCAAAAGGTGATATTCTTCAAATCTGTAGTATCAGCCGAAAAATGATAAGACTGCCCTTCTTCTAATAGCAAAACTCCTTCAACTATGTTCCGTGCAAGCCATATTAGTATAAAGACTGAAACGATTATAAGCAAACCTTGATAATAAGGTTTAGTTCGATACTTATCATCAATGAAGTTGAGTGTTAAGGCAGTAATAAACCCTGCAACTAAACCAGAGATCAAGTTAAGAACAAGTGCAGATTCAAAGCTATATAGGCTACTTTGACCTAGTGAGAACGAACTTTGTATGGTCACATGATCATACCAGGCTTGTAAGCCACCTATTATGGTAGCCACTACTGTTACGATTATAACACGTTTCAGTTTTATTCTTTTCATATATTCAGTGATTGAGGTCTTCACATTCAAAACCTAGCATTTTAATACATTCTATAATCCCAAGTTTAGCGGCGCTATCGCTAGCCTCTATTCTCAAAACACGCTCCCAGTCCATCAAATCTACTGTCCACCCCAAAACATGAGGGTGGTTGTTTAGTGTGTGCGTGATGCTTTGAACATCTTTTTCATTCATTATTGAAGTTCTAAAAACAAGAATGGTCATTACTTTCATTGGAGTCTAAATTAAAGATGTACTACTTTGATTACTGAGTAATTTAAGGTGCAAAACTTGAGTGAAGAATTTTCTATATTTTAGTCACTGAACCTTGATAAGCTAGTACTAAAGACTAACGTTTTCTAATAGCTTCGTATGCAGCCACCACAGAATTGGCGTAGGAACGAGTTCGAGAAAGATAGTAGCTAATATTGGCATATCTGGCGGATAGTGTATACAAGCAACTGCCCTTACAATTCCTCCAATAAACAACGCCAGCATCAGAAATCTAAATAGTGTAATTTCTTCCAGGTTAAATGCGCAATAAAAAAAACCAAGACTTGTAGCGGCCCATATAGCACCAATGAATCGGTGCGAGTTGTCCTCAAATGGTGTGGTATCTGGATCATAAGTGGCAGTTATAGACATATAACCAGTGCTGACTGCAATTAGACCATACAAAATGAGGAATAAACGAACTGTTAAAGCCATCTTGACTATTGTGATTTAAGATTTAGAAAATAATGAATTGCCATAGCACTATCTTATGAATAGCAGTAGTAATTAATTGCTTTAAGGTTTTGTGGAAATTGTATCCTCTCAACAGATGGGGTCTTTCATTCCAAGAACTGTAGTGAATCTTTTATACTTTTGACGTGCTAGTTTATTCAGATTGTCTAGAAAAACTCCGGTCATAGGGTCAACACTTATCTGTAGCTTTATTATTCTGTTTTTTCTATTAGGAAGTAGGTAATGCAGCGTTGTGTAATTAACCCTTCGGTAGAAAAGGATATTTTACCAGTTCTAGATATGCATCTCCAGACACTTTAATGGGTGTGCCTATTCCCCACTTTGAATAGTTGATCATTACCGTGCCGTCAGAGATGGATTTAAACATGTCCAATTCTATTTATCTATACCTTGAGCATATTTATAATGTAATTCTGCAATAGCTTGTTTAGCGTTTAAAACTTCAATTGTATCCATGAGAGCTATGGTTTAAAATATTATTTGGCTAAAGTCGATAAATAAAACCCTAATCCACTTGACATTTGATAAGTTCGGTTTCAAGAGGTATTTATACCAAAGAGATTCTTTTGTGTAGTATAAGCTTAACATTAGCATGACATAGGACACACTTTGAAATTTTGCTAGTAATCAAGAATAAGGTGGTTTAATCATGCGAAACGTGTTTTACGCAATCTGCTAAGTGTTTCTGGTGTTATGCCTAAAAAAGTTGCAACATCTTTCAATTGAAACCGCTTTAGTACTTCTGGATGTGTTTTTTCAATGTATTCATATCTTTCAAGCGCATCCATCTTCAGGAACATCCTCCTAATACTGAATTCCGCGATATACTCTTCTTCTACTATACGCCTTCCGATACGTTCGATATATCTCGATTTCTCATATAGCTTCTGCAATTCGACGAATGGCAACTCTAAGAATATGCAATCTTCATCACAAACAATAGATAAATCACTCGGTATAGATTTCAAGGCGCTTTGTAATACTGTGAAAACCTTTGGGGCCGTATAAAAATGGGTTGTTTTGGTAGATCCCTCAATCATTTCTATTTTTCGTGCTGCTCCTGTAACCAGGTGCCAAATAGTTTTGCACGGTTTATTAAAGTGAAGAATTACATCTCCTTTTTTAGCTTTTGTTGTAGTTATTTGCTTCTTGTACATCAACCAATGTTCTTCCGGAATTGGTCCAGAGAGATTTTCAATAAATACTCGTATTTCTTCTAACATTATTGATTAAGGTGTTTTACGTTATTATTTGGTCTTGCGGTTAATGGTTATATCCAGCTTAAGGAAGAACCATTACTTATGAGTATAAAACAATCCTAAATAAACAAAGACTATCTATAACACACTTAACATATGATAATTAATGATAGGTCACCAATACCTGTAGCCAATAGAAGTCATTTAATCACTAATCTTTTAGTTATTCTTCTATTCTTAGAATCAACTCTTAAAAAGTATAATCCTGATTTCAAATCATCGATCTGCAAAGGTTTGGTACCATCTGAATATACCCTGATTGATTGCCCTAGCGAATTGATAATAGGTATCTGATCAATTTCTTCAGGTGACCTTTTAAAATATAAGAAATTTATGAGTGACTTAAATATAAAATGTGAACAAAAGAACTTAGTCTTTTTTTAAAATGGCACTTTTTACTTCCTGCTGGTAAACCCTTCCAATGGGTATTCTATGTCCTGAATTGGAAACTTCTATAAGATTACCTTCTATGGCTTTTACTTTGGAAAGAGAAATGGTAAATGATTTATGGACTCTGATAAAGCGATCTTTTGGCAGCAAATCGGTGAAATTACTGAGATTACTATGTGTAATCAGCTGTTCTGTTTCTGTTACTACTCTAACATAATCTTTTAGGCTTTCTACATAAAGTATTTCGTGAAAGAGCACCTTCACCATCCTCTTATCAACCTTAATGAATATAAAACTGTCCTCGTCGTGCTCGTGAGCGGTGGATTCCTCAGAACCCACATCAGGCTTCAGACGCTTAAATTTGTTTAAGGCATTTAGAAACCTTGGAAAGGTGATTGGTTTTACGAGATAATCAATCACATCAAGTTCAAATCCTTCTGCTGCGTATTCCCTGTAAGCTGATGTAATAATTACAGAAGGTCTATAATCAAGTGACTTTATAAAATCGATCCCACTTAATTCAGGCATATTTATATCGAGAAAAATCAGGTCAATTGCATTCTTTTCTAAGATTTCGATGGCTTCAAATGCATCTGATGCTTCTGCCTGCAATTCATAGGCTTCGAGATTTTCAATATATTTCTTCAGGACATTTCTTGCCAAAGGCTCATCATCAATGATAAGGCACTTATAAGTACTCATAAGGTCGGGATTGATAGTTTAACACTGAATTTTCCATCTTTTTGCTGAGTATCAAGACTATAAGCATCTCCATAGAGGAGATCAAGCCTTCTTCTGGTGTTTTCAATCCCTACTCCTTTTTTGGGATTTTTCATAGCGGCCTTAGGTCGAAAGTCATTGGTTACTTCAAAAAACACTCTACCGTCTTTTACCTTTAACAAAATCACTATACTTATTTTCCCAAGAGTATCACTGGAGCCATGCTTGAAAGCATTTTCTACGAATGTAATTAATATTAAAGGAGGTATTTCTTTACCTGCAATTTCTCCATTGATATCGAAAGTAACGTTTAACCGATCATCATATCTCAGGCGTTCAAGATTCAAGTAGTTTTGGATGTGCTCAATCTCTTTGATAAGGATTACCCGACTGTTTTTCCCTTCATAGACTACATAACTCATCAATTCTGAAAGTTTTAAAACGGTTTCGGGAGCTTGGTCTGATTTATCGAGCGTTAAAGAATACAGATTATTCAGTGTATTGAAAAAAAAGTGTGGTTGCATTTTGGCCCTGAGCATAGAGAGTTCCGTTTTCAGATTGCGCTGCTCCAGCTCCCTGGTTTTCTTTTCTGACCGGACCCAGTCGATGGTAAGTTTTATAGCCATAGTTACCCCGACTACATATAATTCCCCTATGAATACCGCAATTACATATTTCAGGTTAAAAAGTCCTTCGAGCCTAAGAGTGGACTCCTTAAAGATTTCAGTGGTGACGAATTCATATATTAAAATGATTTTGAGTAAGGATGCTGCTAAAATGCACACAAATAAAATTGATATATAGGTATATATTTTTCCAGGGACGTAACGCTTTAACAGGACATACAGATTGAAGTATACCAACACTATATAGATGGGAAACTCTACAAGATTGGATTTAAGGGAGTACCAGTAGTCATCATAATAATACCCCCACCTGAATAAATTCATTGTGAAGTAAACCAGCCAGAAAATTACATGGTGATGAAATTTGTCTTTCTGAATGTCTGATATGTCAAAATCTCTATTCAACTGTCCTATTCTCAAATAACAATCGTTTGAATCACGGTAATCTTACATTAAAGTTAGCTTAACACATTTCTAACTTATTGAAAAGATGTATTTTTTTGTTGTTTCTATACGCTATCCTGTCGTTCGTATAATTTAATTCTTCCATAAAAGCGATTCCTCTAAATTCCTTATCGAACAAACCACATACTATGAAAAATTTTTACATCATCTTGCTAACCACGCTTCTGGTCTCTCCGGTATGGTCGCAAACCATCACGGTTTCCGGAAAGGTAACAGATTCTGGTGGAGAGGGCCTCCCTGGAGTAAACCTGTTAGTGAAAGGTACCTCTAATGGAACTGTTACAGACTTCAATGGGAATTTCAGGCTTGAGGCAGGTTCCTCTGATATTCTCGTAGTTTCTTTTGTAGGATATACTACTCAGGAAATTCCGGTCAACTCTCAAACCCAGCTCTCGATAGTGCTGGAAACAGATATTTTAAGCCTTAATGAAGTTGTCGTATCAGCCTTCGGTATTAAAAGAGAAAAGGAAAAATTGGGTTATTCAATCCAAAGTATTGATTCTGAGGCTATTAATCGAGCAGATGACCCGAATCTTGGGTCGGCTCTAAGGGGTAAATTTTCGGGGGTTTCTATTTCTGAAAATGCTACAGGTGTTGGGGGTTCTGTAGTCGTGAATGTAAGAGGGATAAGCAGTTTAACCAGTAACAATCAGGCATTAATTGTATTGGACGGAGTAATTATTGATGAAAATCAGGGAACTCAGGCTGATTTCGCAGAAGGTCGTGACTTTGGAAATACACTTTCAAATCTTAATCCTTCAGAAATTGAAAATATATCCATATTGAAAGGGGGTAATGCTACTGCCCTTTACGGATCCAGGGCACAAAATGGGGTAATTGTTATTACAACAAAAAGTGGTAGAAGTGAAACCCCAAAAGTTGAAATAGGAAGTTCAATAACCTTCAATAATGTACTGCGAACTCCCGACCTGCAGAATGAGTTTGGTCAAGGAATATTCGATACGGGAATAGATGAAGTAATTTTTGATATCACCTCAAGTTCAAGTTTCGGGCCTCGCCTAGACGGTACTTTAAGACCTCGTTTTGATGGAGTTGGTGAAGTTCCCTTCATCGCATCAGGAAGTGACGATTTTAGAGATTTCTTTCAAACAGGAGTTTCGTATTTGAACAGTATAGCTATTTCACAAGCTAAAAATGGATTTGATTACCGATTAAGCTATTCTCGTAGCGACCAGGAGTCGATCGTTCCTGGTAGTGAAATAACACGACAAAACTTTGGCTTAAAGGCAGGAATACATGTTACCAAATGGGCAAGAATTAGTGGTAAAGTGGATTACATTAATCAGGAAGCAGTTAATAGACCAGAGCTTACAGGAGGACAGTCCAACATATCTGTAGCACTTTCTCAAAGGCCCAGAAATATTTCAAATCAATTGCTCTCGCAAAACTTTCTAACACCAGATGGCCTACCCAACAACTGGCAGGGACTTTTTGCCATCAATCCTTACTATACCGTAAATACCCGTTTGAATGATGATGAACTCGAACGTTACATCAGCCTGCTGGAATTGAATCTGGATCCCTTTGAAGGTTTTAATGTACTCGGAAGGCTTTCAAGGGATTTCATACAAAGAGAAGTAAATAACTTCTTCCCTTTCGGGGCTTTTACAGCCACAGGCCCTAATGGCAGGCTTGATAACATTAGCTCAACTTCCACAGTGACCAATCTTGACTTAATCTTAACTTATAATAAAACGCTATCTTCAAATTTCGATGTTTCAGCATTCCTTGGATTTAGCAGGACCAATAGTAATTTTGAATCACTTGAAGCGAGAGGTACGGACTTTGTAGTTCGTGATTTTTTCTCTTTATCGAACTTTAACAATCAGGTATTCTTGCCCAGTGTAAGCAGGTTGAGGACCAACAGTGTCTTTGCTTCCTTAACATTCGGTTATAATGATTATCTATTCCTGGAACTGACCGGTAGGAATGACTGGAGCTCTTCCCTCCCGGTTGAAAATGCCTCATTCTTTTATCCTTCCGTAGGATTAAGTGCCGTATTGACCGATGCAATTCCTTCTATTCAATCCAATACACTCTCCAATTTAAAAATTAGAGGTAGTTATGCCCAGACGGGTGCCGCCACGGGCGCATTTCAAACCTTAAATACATTTAATGTTTCTTCAGGTCCCATTAACGGTCAAAGACTTATATTTCTCGGAATTGGAGAAGAAGGAGCTGATCCTGGACCCGTACTGGCAAACCCAGATTTGGTGAATGAGCTTTCCAATACGATTGAATTTGGTCTGGAAGCTGGCTTTTTAAATAATAGGATCAGACTGGACGCTACTTATTTCAGATCTAATACAGAAGATCAGATTCTACAACTAACCCTGCCGACTTCAGCTGGTGCATCTGCTCAGATTATCAATGCCGGAGAAGTCATTAACAGAGGGTTTGAAGTTAGTCTTTCCGCTGATATCATTCAGAAAAGCAATTTCACATGGAATTCCACACTAAATCTAACTACGATCGATAATGAAGTAGAAGAGCTGGCAGAAGGCGTTGAAAGAAACGTTCGTGCTCGCCAGTTCAATAATGTTGTTCAGGTTGCAGCTGAAGTTGGAGGAAGTGCACAAGGCTTTTTTGGAAACACTTTTGTTCGAAATGATCAAGGCCAAATCATCGTTGGAAGCGATGGACTACCGGTTTTGGGTACTGACATCGAACAAATTGGAAGCGCTATTCCCGATGCTCTGATTAACCTGACCAACTCCTTTACTTACAAAAACTTCAACTTCTCCTTTTTACTGGATGCTCGAATTGGAGGAGATGTATTTTCGTTCTCTGAAATATTAAGGCACACTCAGGGGACAGCAGTAGAAACTCTGGAGGGTCGTGATTTCTTCTTTGGAGGACAGGGTATTCCGCTAGATGATCGGTTTGCCGTTGAAGATGGTGAAACACTGGACCCTGAAGTAGCTGCCCGGGGGGTAGATCCTCAATCGTTTTGGGCTAGAGTTGGGCAGATCAGTGAGAACTGGGTATACGATGCCACTTTTCTAAAATTGAGAGAAGTAACACTGGGTTACAGTTTTCCTACCAGCGTGGTTGAGAAGTTGAACCTGCAATCTTTATCAATCAGTTATGTCGGTAGAAATCTGGCTATACTGTATAGTGATAATGACAACTTCGACCCTGAAACAGGTTTTAACACAGGCTTCCAGGGAGTAGAATTTAACAGCATCCCTCCTACATTTTCAAACGGATTCCGGGTAAACCTAACCTTTTAATTCAAAGCATTTAGTTATGAGATTTAACAAGAAAATAAACATTTTGGCTTTTGCAGTTTTGCTTTTATCCATTATCGCATGTGATAACGATTTCGAGGAACTTAATACTGATCCCGTTAATCCTCAGGTTGGAACTATTGAGGGTTTTATGGCCGGAGCTCAATACTTTGAGTTTACCGAGCCACGCTTTGTGGCCTGGAGGGGAAATCTTTTGTTTACCAGTCATTTTTCCAACCAGTTTAGCTACGGATCTGCCGGAGACTTCTTTGGGGAAATTGATGGGTATGCAAACAATCAGGGGTGGACAGATGCTACCTTTGACGCATCTTATCAAAGGGTTTCCGGAAATCTGAGAAATTTGCTGGGTGCTTATCTTGAAATGGAGAGTACGGAAGGTGTTGCAGTTACTAGAATCATGATGTCGTGGTTTTACCAAAAAATGACTGATATCTATGGTGATATCCCTTATTCTGATGTGATTGGAAGCGAACTCACTTTGGAGGTTCCACTTCCCACTTACGATGCACAAATCGATATATATAGAGGAATTATTAATGATTTGGGAGCTCAAATTGATGCTATTGGAAATTCATCGACTGTAATTCCCGGAGCTGCTGGTGATTTTATATACTCCGGCGACCCACAGAGCTGGAGCGTTCTGGCAAATACCATGAGATTAAGACTCGCCATTCGCTCAAGAGATGCCTTCATTAGAGACGGGGAGCAGGCTTTTATAGACGGAATAATTAATGACGCCCTGTCCGGCACCTTGATTGACGAAACTAATGAAGCTCTTATTCTAAGGTCAAGAACAGCATTGGTATTAGACTTCCTTGATGGGGGGTTCGAAGACATTTTCTTCGGGTTTGGTCCCTCTGCCCAATGGGTTTTGGCTGATCGTTATGCAGATATGCTCAACAATACCAGCGATCCCCGCTTATTCGAAATGGCTGTTGATTCCATAGGGAACCCAATAGATCAGTTTGGAGCTTTCGGTGGAGCTTCGGTTGTTACAAGATCAGGCATCCCCAGATTAAATCTGGCTTTCCCTTCACCAAAAATCAGAGGGAATTCATTAACAGATGTGGAAGACCAGCTTCCGGTCATGATTCTATCAGCTGCTGAATCCTATTTTCTTCAGGCAGAAGCAGCTTTACTGGGATTTGGTGGTGACGCCAATCAGCTCTATCAAAACGGAATCAGTGCAAGCATGAATTACTGGGGTGTTCCTCAGGATAGAATAGATACCTATTTCAATGATCAGGCGACTGCAGAGTTGACAGGCACTACTGAAGAACAACTCGATCAGATATGGGAACAGAGGTGGCTGGCCAATCTGACCAATGGGTACGAAGCATGGGCGTTAGTCAGAAGAACCGATATTATCCCTGATGTTACGGATAACACAAATTTCTTTGTTACACCACCTAATAATGGAAGAGTACCCAGAAGGTTGATTTATTCCACAAGCGAACAAGCATCTAACGAAACCAATGTTAATATAGCCATTGAGAGGCAGGGAAATAGTAACGAAATGACTAATCCGGTTTGGTGGGATGTAAGATAAACCTGTGTGGAGTAAAAGTAGTCGGCGAATTAATCCGTCGGCACTTCCTCTTTTGCAAACCTCTTTAAAAATTGTGGAATATTATATAGGAATCGATATCGGGGGTACAAGTACCAAGCTTGGACTCATCAGCAGACATGGAGAAATTCTTGGTGAAGATCATTTCGATTCCGGTATGATCCGTTCAGAAGAAGAATTTATGAAACTGCTTGATAATAGAGTCAAATCCCTTCTGTGTGAAAATGGTATCGGTTTCTCTGATGTAAGAGGAATTGGCATAGGTGCTCCTACAGGGAACTACAACAGTGGAAAAATTGAAAACCCGGTAAACCTCAATTTATCCAATCCCCTTGAGGTCACTCATCAAGTAGAAAAGATGTGGGGATTACCTGCGTTCTTGACAAATGATGCCAATATGGCTGCACTGGGAGAATTGAAGTTTGGTAAGGGCCGGTACTACAATCATTTACTGGTTGTAACGCTGGGTACTGGAGTTGGCGGTGGAATTATCGAAAACGGTAGACTGATACATGGAATGAATGATCTTGCAGGAGAAATTGGACACATGACTTTAGTTCCAAATGGCAGAATATGCAGTTGTGGCAAAAGAGGTTGCCTGGAAACCTATGTGTCTATTCGAGGCATAAAAGAAACATACCGGTCACTGAAACCAAATTTCCCTGTTTTAGAACCATTTGAAATGGCTGCAGAAGCCTCAGAAAAGAATGAAATGGCTATGGAAACCATCCAGCGCACAGGTTATTATTTGGGATTGGGCTTATCCAATGCAGCCACAGCCTTAGCTCCTGAGTGTATTGTGTTATCCGGAGGCCTGTCAAACCTTGGAAAACCTTTATTAGAGGCTACCCTGCGGGCATTCAATCAAAACATATTACCACTTCATAAAAACAAAATCGAATTGGAAATTTCTGAATTGAAAGGAAATACTACGGCCATGCTGGGCGCAGTAGTACTTGTAAATCAAAATACTTCTGATACGCTATTTATAAACGATTAAAATGGAAAAGACCATAGAAAAACACGCTTCTTTAAATGTATCCATTGCTTCGAAAAACGAGCGGGTACCCGTGAGTATTTTTGAAGATTCGGCAAAAGCCGTTGAAGCCATTTCCCGGGAGATCGCTTCGCTGATTCGGAAAAAACAGAATTCAGGAGAAAATTGCGTGCTGGGCCTGGCAACAGGCTCCAGTCCAGTGGGTTTGTACGATGCCCTGATCAGGCTTCACAAAGAGGAAGGTCTCAGTTTCAGAAATGTGATCACCTTCAATTTAGATGAGTACTTCCCTATGGAACCCAATGAACTCCAGAGCTACGTGAGGTTTATGAACGAGCACCTGTTTGATCATGTAGATATTCCAAAGGACAATATACATGTACCGAACGGAACGCTTCCCAAAGAATTGGTCCCACAGTACTGCCAGGAATATGAGGCTAAAATCGAAAAAGCCGGAGGACTGGACCTTCAAATACTAGGGATAGGAAGAACGGGACACATTGGCTTTAACGAGCCCGGTTCCACCATTAATTCTGGGACAAGATTAATTACGTTAGACCACGTAACTCGTAAAGATGCCGCCAGTGATTTCTTTGGAGAACAAAACGTACCTCGCAGGGCGATCACTATGGGGGTAGGAACCATTATGAAAGCCAGAAGGATTATTCTTATGGCATGGGGAGAAGGAAAAGCCAGTATTATTCAAGAATCAACCGAAGGAGAAAAAACAGATACCATTCCAGCTACTTTTCTTCAGGAGCATGAAAATGTAAGCTTTGTAGTAGACGAAGCTGCAGCAGCGCAGCTAACAAGAGTTAAAACTCCATGGCTTGTAGATGAGTGTACCTGGGATGATCAACTTTCCAAGAAAGCCGTAATATGGCTCAGTCAAAAACTTAAAAAACCGATTCTCAAGTTAACCGATAGAGACTATGCTGACCATGGGATGAATGATTTATTAACGGCGCATGGCCCGGCCTACGACATCAATATCGAGATTTTTAAAGACCTGTCACGAACAATTACCGGCTGGCCCGGAGGAAAACCAAACGCTGATGATACACACAGGCCAGAGCGTGCGGAGCCTGCAAAGAAGCGGGTAGTGATATTCAGCCCACACCCGGATGATGATGTCATTTCCATGGGAGGAACGTTCAGCAGGCTTGTCAAACAGGGGCATGAAGTGCACGTAGCCTACCAAACTTCAGGAAATATTGCGGTATTCGATTCAGACGTTATACGATATGCTGATTTTTTCAGTGAATTGAACAATGAATTTAATTTCAGTTCGAAAGCAGGAAATGTACTTTACAAGAATATCACGAGCTCTATCGGGAACAAGGTCTCCGGGATGGTTGACTCTCCTGAAGTCATGAAAATTAAAGGGTTGATCAGGAGAAGTGAGGCCAAAGCTGGTTGCAGATATGTTGGAATACCTGACAGCAATGTACATTTTCTGGATCTGCCTTTTTATGAAACTGGTTTGGTGAAGAAGAAACCGATTGGGGAGGAAGACATAAAAATCACTGTTGATCTCTTGAAAGAAGTAAAACCACATCAAATCTATGCTGCCGGAGATCTATCTGACCCTCATGGAACACACAGGGTCTGCTTGCAGGTGATTTTTGCAGCTCTGGCATCGATGAAAGGAATGAACTGGTTGGATAACTGCTGGGTCTGGCTATACAGGGGTGCCTGGCAGGAATGGGATATAGAAGACATAGACATGGCCATTCCTCTAAGTCCGGATGAATTGATGACGAAAAGACAGGCCATTTTCAAACATCAGTCTCAAAAGGATACTGCCGTCTTCCCCGGAAATGATCCTCGTGAATTCTGGCAAAGATCTGAGCATAGAAACAGGAGTACTGCCGCTATTTACGATGAACTGGGCCTCGCCGAATACGAAGCTATTGAGGCTTTCAAACGGTATAAATTCTAAAATTTTATTTACCGACAGTTAAACACAATATGATTAATTATTTGAAAGCGCTGGTACTGGTCATGCTATTCATAAGCATCTTATGCGAAAATCTTGTTGCACAAAGTACTGAATTGCAATGGATGCCTGTGCCTAAAGAATGGAAAGTATTTGATGAAAAATACAGCTTGGAAAGCTCGTTCAAAACAAAGATAACAGGCTTTACGAATGAGCGACTCGAAGCATACGCCACTCGTTTTATGAGGCGTTTGGATTGGAGAACAGGCCTGTTTTTTCCACAAGAAAAAGTAAGTATATCTGGGTCGAATCCTGATTTTGTAATAAATGTATCCGGTGAAGGTGCATTGGAGCTGGGAACAGATGAAAGCTACATTCTGGAAGTTGGCTCAGACAGGATTACGCTTACTGCACCAACAGATTTTGGCGCCATGAGAGGAATGGAAACTTTACTTCAGACACTGCAGGCAGATGAAAGTGGGTATTATTTTCCTGCAGTTCAAATTAAAGACGCTCCACGTTTTCCCTGGCGCGGCCTTATGATTGATGTAGCACGTCACTTCCAGCCCATTGAGGTCATCAAAAGAAATCTTGATGGAATGGCAGCAGTTAAAATGAATGTGTTACATCTACATCTGGTTGACGATCATGGGTTTCGGGTGGAAAGCAAGGTATTCCCTGAATTGCATGAAAAGGCGTCCAATGGAGAATATTTCACTCAAGTTGAAATCAAAGAAATCGTTCAGTACGCGGGAAACAGAGGAATCAGGGTAGTTCCTGAATTCGATATCCCCGGACACGCTTCTGCATTTTTAACAGCATTTCCAGAGCTGGGTAGTGCCGATCAGGAATATCATCTGCAGAACCGGTCAGGTGTTTTTGACCCAACTCTGAATCCCATCAAAGAAGAAACTTATGAATTTATCAATGGCCTTTTTACAGAAATGGCCGGGCTTTTCCCCGACCTGTATTTTCATATTGGTGGTGATGAAAACAAGGGAAAACACTGGAATGAAAATAAGGAAATTCAAGCTTTCAAAGACGAAAAAGGGTTCAAAAGCAATCATGAATTGCAGAACTATTTCAACATAAGAGTACAAAAACACCTCAAAAGCCTCGGTAAGAAAATGATGGGGTGGGATGAAATTCTCACAGATGATCTTCCAAAAGACGCCGTAGTGCATTCATGGAGAGGTGTGGAATCTTTGAAGGAAGCGTCAGAAGCTGGTTATCAATGCCTGCTCTCCAATGGATATTACATTGACCTGATGAAAAGGGCAAGCGATCACTACACTGTAGATCCTTTACCTGAAAATCTGAATATTTCACCTGAAGCATCTAAAAACATACTAGGAGGTGAAGCTACCATGTGGTCTGAATTGGTCACCCCGGAAACGATCGATTCCCGGATATGGCCCAGGACAGCAGCTATTGCAGAGCGCTTTTGGTCCCCATCGGATATACGCGATATCAACAGCATGTACGATCGAATGGAATTTATGGAATATTACTTAGAGCATTTGGGACTTCAGCATATTAGAAACCGTGGAACCCTCATGAGAAATTTAGCTGGAGGCGGTGATACAAAACCCATAGAGGCACTCGCAGGTGTATCGGAACCACTGGAGGGCTATGCAAGGAATCCTGCCGGTGATATTTATGAATTTCATTATGCTTTCAATCGCTTTGCTGATTTAACTACAGCAGATGCAAAAGACGCAAGAGCTTTTACAAAACTGGTTCATCAATACCAACAGGATCAAAATGAAAATACAAAAGAAGAACTAACTGCATGGCTGGAAAAGTGGAAGGCCAACCATGAGAAGATCACAGAGCTTATCAAAAAGTCTCCGGCATTAAAGGAGGTGGAAGGAATATCCAGTAATCTTTCAATGATAGCTAAAGTTGGATTAGCTGCATTAAATCAGGAGATCAACACTTCTTCTTATCAAAGCACAATGGAAATTTTGGAAAAAGCCAGAATACATGGTGCGAGAACAGAACTTCAGGTAGTCGATCCAATTATTGCTTTGGTAAAGCTCAACTCCGCAAGCATTGATGCAAAAAAGTCTACTGGCAAAGTAAAGGTTGATGGAAATCTGAATGACTGGAACGATGCTCATTGGGGTTACTTTGTTCCTTCTTTCAAAAGGAACTGGAATGATACCTGTCATTATGCAGTTCAGTGGGATGAAAAAAATCTTTACTTCGGCTTTAAAGTATCCAACAAAAATATACAGGCCAGAAAGAAAAACAGGGATGAAACCGGACTGCATCAGGACGATGGGATCGAGATATTACTTGATACCAAAAATGACGGAACAACTGAATGGAAGAAAGATGATTTGGCTTACCACGTAAACGTATTGAATGCTATTCTCGATGACAGAGGTCTAAACAAGAATGGCGAGTACAACAGCAGGTGGAATGGAAAGGCAAAAACAAAAGTAAAAGTCTATGGATCTGTCAACAAGAGAGAAGATAAAGATGAAGGATACACCGTTGAGTTTGCCATCAGTTGGAAAGAAATTGGGCAAAACCCGAAACCCGGCTTATCATTGGGAGTCAACCTGGGAGTAAACGATTCGGATGATTTAAGCGGAGAATACCGCTACTATGACTTCATGGGTTTAACGGTATTCCACAATCCATCCGCCTTCGCCGAGCTCGTACTGGTAGAATGATTTGTCTGATACTCGGTATTAGTGGAGTCCTTAAAAGGATATGATTTGTAACAGGCTCTCCTCCTACCCATAAATTATAAAGTATGATTTTTCAATTCATAGATTGGGTGATTATTGGCATCTTTTTTTCCATTGTGCTGGCCATCGGATGGGTTGCCTCTCGCTCAGCAGGAAAAAATTCCAAAGAATTTTTCCTTGGTGGAAGGGGAATGCCCTGGTGGCTTTTGGGCGTTTCGATGGTTGCCTGCACTTTCTCTGCGGATACCCCCAATCTGGTGACCGGAATGGTGCGAGAAGGTGGCATTGTAAGAAACTGGGCCTGGTGGTCTTTCCTGATTACCGGAATGGTCACCGTATTCATCTATGCAGGGCTCTGGAGGCGTTCGGAGGTTGTGACCGACCTTGAATTTTATGAATTACGATATGGTGGAAAACTGGCTTCCTTTTTAAGAGGGTTCAGGGCACTTTATTTAGGAATCTTTTTCAATTGTCTCATTATGGGGAGTGTGTCCCTCGCCGTCATTAAGATCGGTGCAGTCATGTTCGGGCTTGATCCTGTTCGGATCATTGTCTTTTCCTCCATAGCTGTAATCATTTATGCTACGCTTGGGGGTATTAAAGGTGTGATATGGGCAGATTTCTTTCAATATACTATTGCCATGGCCGGCGCTGTATATGCGGCTATCGTAGCATTAAAACAGCCGGAAGTTGGAGGTCTTGCGGCCTTGCTTGAGCATGAAAATGTTATGGACAAATTATCAATTCTCCCTGATTTCTCAGACCCTTTCGTTTACATTCCATTACTTTTCATTCCAATCGCTGTCCAATGGTGGTCTGTATGGTATCCGGGGGCTGAGCCGGGAGGTGGCGGGTACATCGCTCAAAGAATGTTATCAGCCAAAGACGAGAAAAACGCTATTGGAGCCACTTTGTTCTTCAATTTTGCTCACTATGCGCTTCGCCCATGGCCATGGATCATTGTAGCTCTTGCCTCTATTGTGGTATTTCCGGATTTACAGGCAATTAAAGAAGCCTTTCCAAACATAAGTGATCAGTATTTGGGACATGATGTAGCCTACCCTGCCATGCTCACCAGATTGGGTCCCGGCTGGTTGGGTTTGGTAACAGCTTCTATTCTGGCAGCTTATATGTCCACCATTGGAACTCATTTAAACTGGGGGTCTTCGTACATTGTTAACGACTTTTACAAACGATTCGTGAATCCTGCAGCTTCAGATCAGAATCAGGTATTGATGGGCAGATTGTCCACTGCCCTCCTTATGATTATCTCAGCAATTTTCTCCTTAACATTCCTGGAAAATGCTACACAGGCATTTGATATCCTTCTTCTTTCCGGAGCTGGAACAGGCCTTATCTACCTGTTGAGGTGGTTCTGGTGGCGAATCAACGCACTTTCAGAAATTGCCGGGATGATTTCAGCCACCATAATGGCTGTTTTACTGGTATTGGTAATCGATGCTTCATCTGTAGCCTCCATCATCATGGATACTAAGGGTTTAAGCGACCGATTGATTGAAAAGGTAGAAGCTCTGGATTCTTTTCAACTGTATGAATTGGAAAATGCAAACCTTCGTCCCGATGAGCAAAGTATCTTATTGAACATAGAAACTAAAGAAGCTTTCAATAAGATTAAAGGGAAGATCGATACAGTGGTATTCCCTGTTCGACTAATCCTTTGTGTACTGGTCGTTACGATCAGCTGGCTTTGCTGCGCCAGCTTCGGCAAACCTGAAAACATGGAGGTGTTAAAAAGCTTTTACAGGAAAACACTTCCGGGGGGACCCGGTTGGAAAAGGGTTAGGGAAGAACTGAAAAGCGACCCTGACTTCACATCCATTGTATCACAAGATACTTGGCAAATGCCTAGGAAAATATTGCTGGTGTTTCTGGGCTGCGTCAATATTTATTCCTGCCTTTTCGCCATTGGTGGGATCATCTATGGCAATCTCACCCTAGCTGTCATTCTACTATCAGTCGCTGCAGTTTCTGCTTTTTCTATTTTCAGATTATTTAAAACTGTTAATCTTAAGAGCTAATCAGTATGAACTACTTTTTAAACTATCAGCTTATCACCCTAATATTTTTATTAACTTTCTCCTGCCCTACGTCCGAAACTGAAAAACGGGAAGAAAACCGCCACGACTTATCGCATATCGTCGTAGGCTATGTCACGTCGTGGAATGAAAAGGAATGGGGAAAGGATTTTGAAAGAGCTAAACAGTTAACGCATATAAACTATGCCTTCGCCAACGTGGTCGATAGCCTGGTTGTCCCTGAAAGCGAGGAAGATAAAAAGGCTTTTATTCAACTTAATGCACTGAAAAAAGTAAACCCTGACCTGAAAATCCTGATTTCTATTGGAGGCTGGACATGGTCTGCAGGCTTCTCCGATGCTGTAAAAACCAGTTCATCCAGGGATAAATTTGCAAATAGTGCCCTGGGCTATATGATCAGAAACAGTATTGATGGAATCGATCTGGATTGGGAATACCCGGGTTTACCCGGAAATAACAATACACACAGACCAGAAGACGGAGAGAATTATGTAAAAGTGCTGACCTTAATTCGGGAAAAGCTGGATTCAGTTTCTTCAATTACTCAACAGGAATACTTGCTGACTATAGCCGGAGGTGCTAACAAGGGTTATATAGAACAGGTCGATATGAAGAGAATATCAGAGCAGCTGGACTTCGTGAATCTGATGACTTATGACTTCCACGGAGGGTGGGAAGGAAAAACAGGACACCATGCGAATATGATGCCCTCTGAATCCGACAATAATGATTATATCTACAGTATGGAAAGGGCAATCAAACAGTATATGGAAGATGGCGCACCTGCTGAAAAAATAGTCATTGGAGTTCCGTTTTATGGCCGCTGGTGGAAAGGTGTAGTACCCATTAATAATGGGTTATATCAGAATGCTGGAAATCAGTATGGAACACTTAATTTCAATATTATTCAGGACAGCTTAATTCGTTCAAAAGGTTACGATGTTCGTTGGGATAGTTCTTCTCAGGCACCTTACATTTGGGATCATTCAGATTCGCTATTTGTTTCTTTTGAAACTATAAAGTCTTTAAGGTTGAAGACTGAATATATAAAAGAGCAGGGATTGAAAGGCATCATGTTTTGGAGGCTCACAGGAGATGATGGAGAACTTACTGAAACTATTTTTAATGAGTTTTCTCATGCTTCGGAAAAATAGGGAAATGCTATAGTATTCTAATCTATAAGTTAGGGATTTTAGTAAAGTGAAAGCCTTCACTTTAAGAAATGAAGTTTGAAAGAGAATAATGGGCCCTACCAGCGCAGTACTCCTTATTATGCCATACCAAATCACCTACGCTTTCTAAAAGTGGAGGACTCTCTGGGGTTTTGATTTGCCGGATTCACACGCTGAAAATACTGTTTGTTGAAATCAATCCGGAGTGTTAGTTCGTGAATTACTCCCAAATCGCGACCTGCATTACTGAAATTGTACTCCACGGAATAGGAAAACAGTATTCGGTTTTCAAACCACCAGCCAAGACTCATGACACCTACGGAATTAGTCCGGTAGGTCACTCCGGCAACGGCGATATTCTCGTAATTGTAAAAACCGGAAACATTTAAAAGATTCCTTCCATCTGGTGTGATATTGTAGAAAATTCTGGGCTCAAAAACATCATAGCCGTAGCGAAGAGGAATTAGCCCGCTGGCACTCAGCGATATTATGGAAAGAAGGTCGACACCAGAATCGTTATCGTCATCTTCCCAAAAATTAACCATTCTGTTAAAGCCAACTCCAGCATTAATACGGGAACTGGAAAAAACGATACCGGAAGATACATCAAATGTGACCCCTTCATCCGGATTGAGTAATAGAGGGTCGTCGGGGTCACGTACAAATAGTTCACCCCTATCAAGGCGTGTCTGATAAAGCTCCGGGCTTATACCGAACGAAACACTGTAGTCCTCAGATTTTATGATCTGATAAGATATCGAGGGGGCAATCCTTAAATTGTTAATAAAACTCAGCTGTTCAAAAAACAGATTACCACCTATTCCTATTTTATCTTGTGCCAGTAAGGTATGCCCGCTAATGTAGTAGGCGTTTGCAGGATCCTCTATACCTGTCCATATTCTTCTAAAGGATGCTGAAGCGGAGCCGCCTGACAGTCCGGTATATCCCGGATTGAATAAAAAATCATCCGTAAATTTTTGATGAAAGACTGGCAATTGTTGCCCATGAAGCATATTTGGAAATATGCCCGTTATTCCCAAAAATAATATGGTCAATAAACCACTCCCGCTACGTATGGAAAATTGAGTCTTATTTAATAACATTAAATGAAGATAATGATATATCTTCATTGATAGCAAAGCCTGTTAAATTGATTTATAAAACTGTATATAATTACATTTCATTCTTGTGTTTTACCCTCTTTGCTGTTGTTAGTCCAGCGCAAACCCCTGTTCTGCTACCCAATACCGATGGTCATACGGGGATAATACGATCCATAGCATATTTGGATCATGCCATAGTTTCGGTAAGTGAAGACAGAAGCCTTCGATGGTGGGATTCAAAGACCGGCGAACTTCTTGAGAAGAACTATCTGAACGCAGGAGCTGGAGCTAATGGAGCACTGTATGCACTGGAATCTTCACCAAATCAGGAATTTATTGTGGCTGGAGGATATACCCGCCCGGATGAATCCGGTAAACTTTACGTAATTGATACCGAACAGAGGCAACGATTACAGACCCTTGAGGCACATCGGGGTTCCATAAATGCCATTGCCATTTCACCGGATGGAAGCTGGATGGCTACGGGCGGGAATGATGAAAAAGTTTTGCTGTGGAATATAAACGGTGATATGAAAGTAAGTGAGGCAGGATCCATCGAGGTTGGATCAGCTATTAACGATCTGTCCTTTGCCTATGACCGACTGGCCCTTGCCATAGCTACTGAAGACAAGGATATCCATCTTATCGAACTGGAAGCATCAGATCGTTTACTGAATACAGTTTCAAAACAGCTTATTAGTCGTCATCTGCTTCCAGTAAACAGAGTTTTATTCTCCCAGGATGGAAAATACCTGGTTTCCGGCGGACAGGATGAAATGGTTTTTCTGTACTCATCCAGCGGGAAGTTCAAAAGGAAAATTGACCGAATGGATAATGAAGTTACGAGCATCAGCATTTCAGCAGATACCAAAATGCTGGTTGTTTCAACTAAAAATACCGGTCGTTCTGTCAGTTACAGTTTACCAGACGCAAAACCCTTTGCCGAATTTCTCGATCATGATAATACAGTTTATTCTACGGAGTTTAATCCCAATGTTGAAGACGGTAATTATGTAGTCGCATCATCAGGTGGTAGCAGCAATGAGATCGTTTTCTGGAATGCGATAAACGGGAGCACTTTAAGAACACTGGATGGTGGTGGAAGCTTTGTGAGGAACATTGATATGGATGGATCCGGTAACCTATACATCAGTCAGCAAAGTGGAGCAAAGCAGTTTGATTATCAATTCAACATATATAACCAGCAGCTCAGCGGACTTCCGGATAAATTACTGGAGTCAACAGACAAATCCCGACTCCTCCCTACGCCATTCCTGTTTCAGTCTGGCAAAACCAAGATAAAAGTCAGCGAAGAAAAAGATGGCAGAATACTAAGCTACTGCTGGCTTGGAGATTCTTCTGTTGTACTGGGAAATGATTTTTCCATGAAGCTGTATGATCGTACTGGAAAAGAATATAAAACATTCTCAGGCCATACCGGGGGTGTCCGTTCGATAGTCGCCAGTCAGGATTTCCTCGTTTCAGGTGGAGAAGATGAGATTATTCATATCTGGAACTTGAAAGATACCGGTAATGTACTGAAGCCGTTTGCTAGCCTGTATATTTCCAGTGAGCAGGACTGGGTGATCTGGACTTCAGAGGGGTATTATACATCCGGAGGTAATGGAGCAGGACTGTTTGGCTGGCTAGCAGGTTACGACGACAAGGGTTACCAACAACTTTATAATGGAGATCAGTTTTTTTCAATTTTGTACCGACCGGAAGAAGTGCAGGAGTCATTGAATACGCTTACACCTGTGAGCAGGATTATTGAACGTAAAGGAGAATCTGTTTTTCAGCTTACTAAAATTCATCGTCCTACTGTCTCACTGTTTGAACGACCATATACACTTGATGATAATCAAAGAGCTTTTATTTTAACGCGTTCAGAATCAGGCTATTTAAGTAATCAATCAAATGTAACGATTGAGGCTACTGTATACGATGGAGGTTCCGGTATTTTCGAAATTTCCATCTTCCAGAACTCGAAGTTGATCATCACCCAAAATAAAATTGAACTAAACGATTCGCAGGTCCGGGTTTCATATGATGTAGATCTGGTTCCGGGCTTAAATGAATTTAAGATAATAGCAACGAATCTTCAGAAGATCGAATCGAAACCGGATCTCATACAGATCAATTATACGGGTGAAGCTAACGCCATAGCAGATCTTTATGTCCTGAATGTGGGTATCAACAGCTACAGGAATACAGCTTATAACCTGAATTATGCTTATTCGGATGCAAGGGCTTTCGCCAAAACCGTTCAGAAAAATGCGACAGGGATATTCAGAGAGGTTTATCTGTATGATGTTTACAATGAAGAAGCAACAAAACAGAACATCATAAGCAAGTTTGCTGAAATCGTACAAAAAGCTAAAGCACAGGATGTGTTCATCTTTTACTATGCCGGGCATGGAACGGTAAATACAGAAGGTCCGGATGAATCGTATTATTTAGTTCCTCATGATGTTACCCAGTTGTATGGCAACAGCACGGAGCTGGAAAACAGGGCGATTTCATCCATGGAGCTCAGGAACCTTTTGGCTGATGTAAATGCCCAGAAACAGCTTGTCCTTTTGGATGCCTGCCATTCAGGAGGAGCTGTCGAATATTTCGCTAAACGTGGTACCCCGGAAGAAAAAGCCATTGTCCAGCTTGCAAGAAGCTCCGGCACGGTATTGCTATCTGCAAGCGGTACACAGCAATATGCTGTGGAGTTTGATGAGTTAGGGCATGGAGTCTTTACTTATTCGCTCATTGAAGCCTTAAGTGGAAAAGCAGATGGAAGTAATGGCGATGGCAAAATTACCGTTAACGAGCTGAAGGCCTATATGGAAGATGTGGTACCGGAATTATCCAGTAAATACGGTGGATCGGCGCAATATCCTACAGGTTTTATAGCCGGGCAGGATTTCCCTATCGGGATCGTAAAACCGGCAAATTAAATCACCGGATGATAGAAAAGGATTCTCTTCTCTCCGTATCGCCTACTTCCAGTTTAAGGATGCAGACGTACTGCCCTGCAGGTAATGTGTTTCCCTGAAAATCCCCAAACCAGTTGTTGTTGTAGCCCGTTGTGCTAAAAACTTCCTGTCCCAAACTGTTGAGTATAACCAGTGAGTTATCCGGATAACGTTCAATATTCTCAATAAACAGAAAGTCGTTTTTACCATCCCCATTGGGTGTGACTACATCTGCCACCCTAATAGGAATAATGTCCTGTACAAAAACCTCCCGAAGTAATGCATCGGAACAGCCATTGCTGTTAAAAACGGTAAGCTGAACATCAAAAGCACCACTTGACAAAAATACATTTACAGGATTCTGATCACTGGAGCTGTTACCATCTCCAAAGTCCCACTGCCATTCCGATACGGTAGCAGACGAGCTATCAGAAAATTGAACAAGGGCATCAGTACCCAGATTTTCACCGAAACTGAAATTACCGGCAGGTTTGTCTTCTATTGTAACTGAAATAGTATCGCTCCGGTCGAATTCGACATTCGTGACCATCAACTGAGTAGTCAGTGTATCCAGCCATCGGATGGTTAAGCTGTTTTCGGTTGAATCCACTCTTTCTCCCCCTTTAAACTTCCATTGATAGGCAAAGCCATCGGGTTGAACGGTATAGGTGACTACATCTTCCTGACATGCCAGGCTATCAGCCAGTTCGAGTTCCGGGCCCACGAAAATCTCGAATGATTGTTCTTCAGAGAAGCTACTGGTCGCAAAGGAATTATCTATGGCTTGAACAGCCCAAAAGTACGTCCCATCATCCAAGTTGGTATGAACAAACTTTTCAACATGTGCTGCGTTTCCAAAGTTTATTAACTGTTTATCGCCATTAGCATTAGTATATGGATATACCAATGTATCAGTGGCAGACCTTATGTATACATTATAAAATAAGCCCTGACTGGGGGTTTCATTATCTATTGCCGGATTCCAGCTGAGCTCTATAGTATTTGCATTAGCTGTAGCATTCAAATTAGAAGGAGCTTGTGGGCTGGTATTCGCCTTACCGCTCGTTTGCGAAACATTCACCAAAAAGCTTTCAAAAAACTGGCCTTCAAACTCCCCTGATTCTCCTGTTAAAATATAGTTCGGAAGACCATCCTTATCAATATCCAATACTTTTTGAACAATAGCACCGTCATCTACTTCGCGCAGAAAAGCTCGCTCTATAAACTTCAACGAATCGTTTCTACCGATTATCCCTTGTGAATCAAAAAGGTCTGAATCCCCATCGGCATCCAGATCAATGATGTTATTAATGTTAGGAGAAGCCTCTGTTGCCAAACTAAATGTAAAAGGTTCACTAAGAACTCCCTCAGAATTAATAAGCAATAGTGTCGAAAAAACGTCTATTACATCAATGTACTCGTCATCATTCAGATTTATCGCCTCAAGAAACCCTATTCCAAACTCCGTCCTTACCGTAACCATACGTGGGTTTTCAATATCCAATCCCGTTTCGTAGTTATATATTGTGAGTAGTTGCTCGAAATCATCTGCGGGATCTATGACCAAATCTTTCCATCCATTGTTATCCAAATCAGCAGTGAGCTGTACAGAACCTTGAATGTCCAGCGTATCTGGTGACTCCCAACCTATGCCATTGTTTATACTTAACACAAGGTTAAAATCACTAAAACTGAAAGGATCATCCCGATACAGCATATCAAGATCGCCATCGTTATCAATATCCACGAAGTCTTCCGGGTCTAAGGGTAATGCATAATTTTCGCTCGTCTGATAGGTAAAAGGTGCTGTCCATAAGGCTACTGAATCCAGGCTATCTGTCTGATAAATTATATCCAACCGTCCATCAGCATTGATATCGATAAATTCTATGATAAACGGAATGTTAGCATTACCATCAATTTCAATTCCAGGATTAGTCCCTTCCTCAAGATTTCCTTCATCATTCTCAAACCAGATACTTTCACCGTCTTTTGTAGCGAAAATATCAATATCTCCATCGCTGTCCCCGTCCTGGTAAAAAAGAGTGCCCAAATCAGTTACTTCTTGAGATTGGAAGAAGGCGTTATAATTAAAAGGCTCATACTCCAATGTATCTTCCTCTGAAAATGCAGTTCCATTTAGTGACTTGTCGATGGCTTGTACTTTCCAGTAATATATACCCTCTCGTACATTGACCAGCTTATGAATTTTTGAGCCGGAAGAATTTCCTGATTTGAACTGTTTTCGAAGGCCATCTTCAAAAGATCCTGAATGCGTAATTATGGATCGATTCTCAGGGTCGTCAAAAGGAGCATACTCAATTTCTAAATTGAATGAATCAAACAATTGATCATGGTCCCATTCAAAAATCAGCGTATCTCCGCTAATGGAAGAGCGAAGATTTACAGGAGGGCTAAAGTCAATGGTTGTTGGATTGGTATTATTAATAAAAAGTGCATCATTATTTACAGTAATAAGGTCCAAATCATAGTCCTCATCAATATCTATAAATCGACCAATAGATGCATTGAATGTTTCGATAAGCTCAAACTCGTCACCCTCCTGATTTCGGAAGAGTACACAGCTTTTATTTGTAGAAAAATCATCTGGAAAATCGAATCCCGACTCAGATTGAAAGCCAATCAGTATATCTGAATACCCATCATTATTTACATCTCCTACTTCAAATGAATGTATTCTGGAATTAGCGAAGTTTTCACGGTTCCCGGGCTCTGATAGCTCCCCGAAGCCAGGGGGTGTGGCATCATAATATCCCTGAAAAACAAAGTTTGAGTTTTCATTTTTATAATAGTTGATGCCAACTGCACCTCTAGTTTGAATATCTGTACTTTGATCTACGAACGCGTATCCAACTAGAGTAATTAGATCATAGTCTTCGTCATTGTCTACATCAACCAGTTGCCAAAAATCTGCTATTGAAGCCTGTATAGATTGATTTGACAGGGTATCAGTGACCTCTGAAATAAGATATCTTTCAAATCCTTCTTCTGGACTCAATATTTGCAGGCTTCTTTCGACAGCAGGTAACTCTATCAAATCATTCAATCCATTCCCGTCAAAATCAACTACCTGACTAAAAACCCGACTTGGAAAGAACCTGGTATTCTGACTGATCGTATATTCAGTGAAACGCTTAATGTCCAGGAATTCCCGGGCATTGGCCTGCAAATACCTACTTTCGCCTTCATATAGCAGATCCTGGTCACCATCATTGTCAAAGTCATAAGGGATAAATGCTTGACTGGTAGTAAGCTCCTGGAAATCAAAACTTCCAAACTCTAAATTGTAGTAAGGGCCACTTCTATTAATGATATCCAACAGATTATCTTCATTGATATCTGCAACACTGGAAATACTACCAAAAGAAGTTCCAGTATAAGAGGTGCTTTCTATGTACTCACCATCTTGAAACAGAAACAATCGTTCATCCTGTGTGCCTAAAACATTATTTATGATCTCATTGGTTACTAAAATGTCATGAAGCCTGTCATTATTCAAATCGGCAATGACGAGGTTTTGTTTAAAGGGTATATTGTCATCTTCTATTTGAAAAACCGCTTGCTGATATGGCGAAGGATTCATCTGTAATGGATTGGTAATTTCAAAAGACTCCTCAGCAGTAAAATCCGACAGCACATCTGATCCACTATTGGCCTGTACAGACCAGAAATAGGTACCTTCCGCCAATTTATCGATTTCAACAAACAGATTTTGGGTATAACCCTTTCCAGGAATCTGAACTGAGTTATTAAAAAAATTAACAGGAGGAAGAATCACCTGTCCCACGTCACCATAAAGATTGACATTATAAGTATGGGTAGCCGGATCAGGATTTTCCCAAGACAGGTTGACAGAATTTTGATCTACTATAGAATTTAAATTATTTGGAATTGATGGGGAATTAACCCCGTACCCTCCATCATTTCTCAATATTCGAGTGGCAAAAAATTCATTATTTTCTACGCCTGTTAGTACTATATCCTGTAATCCGTCTCCATCAATATCTCCCCAGTCGAAAGAGAATCTATGGTTAGGTAAAAATTCAAAAACGCTAAAATTAAATCCACCTTCATTTTGTAGCACTACAGCCTGAGGATCAAAACCATTGGTACTAGAAACACCAGTAATTCCTAAATCCAACAATCCATCATTATTGAAATCTGCCGCATCTATATCGCCCGCAAAAATATTTAGTCCCAAATCATGAAAGACAAATTCGCCATCTATACTGAAAGTATTTTCGTAAATGAAAGTCACGTCTGTATCAAAGTCAGGACTAAAACCGGTACCCGCCAGATCTACATCTCCATCACTATCGAAATCTCCCCATTCAATGGCGGCATCAAAAACGTTGATCAGTTCGAAGAAGAAAATAAATTCATTATTGCCCACATTCTCGTAGAGTTCTCCTACGGCACCAACCTCCGCATTGCCAAACACAGCGATATCCAAATCACCATCACCATCATAATCGCCAAATTCGGCATTACCGGAACTAATACCCATAGCAACCTCCTTTTCTAAAAAAACATTATTACCTGCATTTTCATAGAGTATGGTACTATAAATGTCAGGGTCAAAGCTGCTAAATCCGTTGCCTAGTAGATCCAGATCTCCATCATTATCTGAGTCTCCCCATTCCAGATCACAAACCGCAAAACCGGTCAATTGATCATTGGCTATTTCAAATTCTCCACCAACATTTCTATATAAAATTGTTTTAAGAATACGATTACCATTCGCATCCAATTCATTTGATCGTCCTGATGTTACAAAGTCTACCAGACCATCTTGATTAAAATCGGCCAGCGCAAGAGATGGTTCAGAAGAAAGGCCTTCCAGGTTTAAATTAAAAGCAGGAACGAAATTTCCAAAACCGTTATTAAAAGAAATTCTACAAATCGCTTCCTCATTATCAAATCCAAGCACAACTAAATCAAGATCTCCATCGGCATCCAAATCCCCAAACTGTGCATCACCCCCTGCTTGAGGAATTTGTGCTGTCGTTACATCGGTAAATTGAGCCTTAAGCCTATGATCACAAAACCAGGCTAAACATAAAAAGAGAAATAAATGAAGGAATCGACTTTTCAACAGGTCAAAAAATAACTGTCAGTTAGTTTTAATCAAAAGTAAAATAAAGTGAGCATAATTAATGGATAATGGAAGTAGAATCTGGTTTTTCTGATGATATGGTAATTACAGACCATTCGGTCTTATGTTATTGATGACTTTCGTACTCACCCAATGGATATTTGATAGCCCTGTCTTTCCTACCAAAAGGGCAGTTTAATTCTGGAAAAGCTGATAAGGAGCAATACTCTAAATTGTAAAATAGTATGAGCTTAACTCACATACATTTAAAAGGGCAGCTTTCTGATATTGAGAAGCTTTCAGGTACCTCAATATATCCATTTGTTTCGATCCCATCGCATGGGCTTAACGGAATTGATTTCAGGTTAAACAATTAACCCTATTTTCGCATCAAAAAAGGAGAATGTTAAAAGCTGCAATTTTTGATATGGATGGCGTGATTGTGAATAGTGAGCCGCTTCACCGAAAGGCATATTATAGCATGTTTCAGGAAGCAGGTATTGAAGTACCGGAAGAGCTTTACGACTCCTTTACAGGTAAGTCTACCATCAACATATGCAGGCAGCTCAGGGAACGGTTTAATACTTCTCAAACCGCAGAAGAAGTGGTTCAGATTAAACGTAGCTTTTACAACATCATTTTCGAAAATGATAAAACATTTGACCTCATTAAAGGAGTACGATCACTGATTCAAAACTATTATAAAAATGGTTTAACACTGGTTTTAGCTTCTTCCTCCTCCATGTTGAACATTGATCGAATATTCGATCGATTCAACTTAAACCAGTATTTTAAGGACAAAATTAGTGGTGCTGATCTTGCGGCATCCAAACCCGATCCCGAAATTTTCCTGAAAGCCGTAGAGAGTACCGGTTTTAGTGCTGAAGAATGTATGATCATTGAAGATGCTACTAACGGAATAGAAGCCGCTAAATCAGCAGGAATCTTTTGTGTAGGATTTAACAGTACTGAAACTAAAAATCAGGATTATAGCAAAGCTGATTTAGTGATTGATAATTTTGAATCCATTCACTTCCAGAAAATCAGCAATATTTTTCAAACTGTAAATTAACAGGCAGAGTAAAGCACGTCACTTTATCAAATCCTGCTGATCCTTGACATTTCTTACCCGGAAAGTATAGCGATTACAGCTTGCCCGGTCTTACGTTATTAATAACTTCTGTGCTCACCCAGTAGATATTTGCCAGTCCAGGCTCTATATCCCTTTCATCCCTGCCAAAAAACAGATACTTGCCATCCGGAGTTATTCTTGGTCCTTTTTCGCTAAATCTTGTATTTACAGTATTTCCAAGATTTATGGGTTTTGACCAAGTATCGTCTTTCTCCCTAAAACAAACATACATATCATTATCCTTTCTTCCTTCTCCCCGATCGCTGCGTTCGGTTACTATCAAGTAATCCTGAGATGGAGAAATGAATGCATGATGACCAAATTCAATATCAACCTCCTGCACTTCGGGGAACTCACCGTTTTTATTGGGGGCACAATACGTTTTGAACTTTGACAAATTGAAATAGTACAAGTCGCCATTTTTAGCCTGATTAGCAAAAAACACCAGGTCGTCGTTTATCGGTGAATCCAGCATAATGGCATCACTCCAGGAATCCCCTAAATGGTTTACATACCAGATTTTTTCATCTGCAAATGCAGAGTCCATAGCCGTAAAGTAAATCCTTTTATCATCTGAGCTAACGAATGGATGTAACTCTTCCTTCTTTTTTCCATTAGTGAAATTTGCCCTTTTGACAGGAGTCCATTTATCATCTTTCAATTTTGAGAAATAGATAGATGTTTCGCTGTCTTTGTTATCGGCTTCAAAATACATTTCGCTCAAATCCGAAGAAAACGAAACGGTACCTTCAAACCTTCCATCAACAGAAACGACGCCAGGAGCAAAAACTTCAGGAATTAAGCCGGGTGGTTTTTGACCGAAATAGCGGCTTTTTATGGTTGGTGAATCACTAGCTATTGTATTCTGTTTTTTCGTATTGCATGCGTTTAAAAACACCACCAACACAAGTGTCAAAATAAAGTATGCTTTTTTCATTGATTTTTATTTGCTTTCCTGTAATTCCTTGAGTTTTTCCCTGGCACTATTATTTTGTGGGTTTAATTCTATCGACTTTGAATAATTTAAAATAGCCAGGTCAATCTCCCCTGCCCTTTCACAATATGTTGCATACCTGTCGTACACCTGGTAATTATTCGGGTAGAGCATAGTATTCAATTCGAAAGCACTTAGTGATAATTGGGTCCTGCCCTGAATAGAAAAATGTTCTCCCAGATCATCGATATAATCTTCTGTAGCTGTTGGATGATCGGGATTTTGCTTCATGAACGCTTTATACGCGCTGACGGCTTTCTCAAATTCACCCTCAACCAAAAATTCGACTGGTTCTTTCTGCAAATCTGCAAGTTTGACCAAGGTACGTATAACGCTGTTGTCGCTGTCATTAACTTCAAGCAAATTCACCGTTTCATCATTGGGGTTTGACTCGAAACGGATCAATCGAGTGGTACCTCTTCTTGCATAAAGATGATCGGATACTTTCACAATTTCATCCGGTTCTGTATCGAGTATATACTTTGCGTACAACTTGTTATCTTTTTGAAAGATTTCTATCACTCTATTGTCAGTTTGATATCTTCCGAAAATCACATCAACAAGTGATGACTCGACCTCCACTTTTTCATACACGGGCATGTAATCATCCCACTCGTAAGCAAGTGCAACAGAGCGAATCACTTCGGCATTAAATGCTGGAAAAGTGGAATTGGTCATCACAACCACTCCAAATTCATTGTCTCTATGGGCCATGAACTCTGAGTAAAAACCTGTATTCCACCCCCAATGCCTTAGATAGACTTCCTTTTTTTTAGTGAGAATTTGAAAACCCAATCCATATTCAGACCCCGGTCCATAGCTACTTACGCTGTGTGGAGTAACCATTAGTTTTGTCATCTCTTTAGATAGTCCGTCGTCACTCTTCCCATTTAAGGTTTGCTGAACCTGGATTATGAATTTGGCAAGATCCTCCGCGGTGGTCCATAAACCTCTTGAGGCGGATATTGGATGGACAAACCTTTTGCCTTCCACCATGGCCCCATCGTCGAAATATGCGGTTGCTGCTTTGGTTAGTTGTGACGGAGAAAGAGTCGGATCAAACGAACTGTTGGTCATTCCCAAAGGTTGCAGGACTAAGTCACTCATTATCTTATGAAATGGCTCTCCTTTAATATCCATCATCATTTGCTGAATGATTCCATAGCCCGTATAAGAAATATAATAACTCTCGTCCGGTTCTTTATTGACGCCAATCGGTTCGTTTTTAGCTGGAGGAGTTCCATTGAGTACCTCTATCAATGTTGGTCGACTTGAGTTTAGGCTGTACCCGGGAGTTGCGTGCAGGTTTATTCCAGCCGAATGATTGAGAAGATTTCTTATTGTCGCTTTCTTTTCTTTGGTGAATTCATTGTCCGGTAATTGCCACGAGCTTAAAAGATTATTGATATTCTCATCCAAAGGAACATTGTCTTCTTCCACAAGACGTAAAACACCATAAGCAGAAACAGGAATACTAACTGATGATGCTTGGAAAAGTGTTTGATCAGTTACTGGAACTTTAGTTTCCTTATCCATTACACCGAAGCCTTTTGTCCAGGCAATTTTCCCATTATGTATTACGGCAATGCTCACTCCTGGAATTCCATAATGTGCCATGCGATCTTCTATGGAATATGTAGAATCACCAGCTATATATATCTGATTTGTAATGAGACCATTTTCGACTTTCTTTATTAAATCTTTAGTAGTATCTGTACTGGATTGCGCTGTAGATGATTGTAACAGGATGGTGCTTAATAGCGCTGTTATAATACTTTTCATATTGATATTTTGTTCGAATTACTGTTTTAAATGTGATGTCAGTCAAGATCAAACAGCCCTGATTTGGCAAGTTGACGAGAAATTATACTAAGTTGATTTCTTTCACGATCTATATTGGAGGTTCCGAAATATGCAATAACCAAATCTTTAGAAGGAGAGATATATAATCCCTGGCCTCCATGAGCTCCTTTATATAAATCGCCATCCTCATAGACTGCCCCCCACTGATAATTGCTGTAGTATATTTCTCCGGAATACCGTGATTCCCTTTTTAGATTTTTATTGACATTCCGGATTTTAGCTAGATGAGCATCAGAAATTAGGGGATGTGCGCTCTTTCTACCACTGGGTGTAAATGCAAGACCAAATCTGGCCAGATCCCGAAGTGATGTTGACATACCATCCAAGTAGGAAATTGAGGTACCATTTTTATTGATGGCCAAAAGGGCGCTATGTTCCGCTCCTATCTTTTCCCATATTTCCTGTTCCACAAAGTCGCGAAAAGTAATACCACTAATTTTCTCAACTAATAGCGTTAACATAGCAGCGTCAACGTTAGAAAATTGGGACTTCGTTCCTGGTGGGCTAATAGATTTTACGGTAGCCAGGTCTTCAATTTGATTAAAGCTTTCAAAATAAGTTGCTAATGGACGATCAATTCCGGAACTCATGGAAAGTATGTCTGTTATTGGTACGCCTTCCCAGCCAGAACCCTTGAGGGCATTGAAGTAATGATCAATAGGCTTGCTCGTATCGATCAAACCCCTGTCCTCCAGAATAGCAACTGCAGTACTTACAAAGACTTGGGTAATCAAGAAATTAACATGTAAATCGGTGGAGAACATTCTCGGATAGCCTTCAAAAACGATTTCGCCCTGATGAATGATAATTAACCCATTCACTTCCACCTGTTGAACATAGTCATTTAAGGATAGTCCACCCCCCTTCTTCAAATCTGCTGGAGTAATGAAGTTTTTCACATCACCCCGGGGTGTTTCTTTAAGGATCTTTGGAGTGCCTGATCTAGCTATACGCGAGTGGTTTATTATTTCGCTGAAGTTGAGATAAAAATACCGTTCCGTATCACCATATACCGTCCAATTGCCCCCTTCGAAAATATGTTTATGGAAAGCGTATTTCTCTTCCTTCGTAAATCCAGTATAATTATAGGTTTCATATTTTGGTTCGCTACCCTTTAAAGTACCAGTTTCAGTTTTTACTTTCCTGGTATCGCAAGCATTAAAAAATATTAGAAATACCAGAGTTGAGAGCTTAGGTATATTGGTTTTCATTCCTTACATCTGTTAAATTAGTTGTTGTTTATGTTCTCAAGTACCTCTTTTTTCAACTTGGTAAAGTCCACCCAATAAATCTTCGATATCCAATAAGTGCTTCCATCTTCCCTTACTTTTTCTTCACTTCTTCTAAAAAACAGATATTTCCCATCAGGCGAGACTGTGGCAGCACCTTCACTCATTTCAGTATTGATTTGGTCCCCCAGGCTATAAGATTCTGACCAGGTGCCATTCTGATTGAAACTGATGAACAAATCGCCATTATCCGGTTCTGTAGCCTTTTCAGAATCGTAAATAAGATAGCTTTCGTCAGGAGCAATGTAAGGATGAGCGATCCATTTCCCGTTGGTATTGATTACATCGCCCATGCTCTCAATAGAAGCATACCGACCGTTCTGATTGATGGCATAATAGATGCCCTCATCATCAGCCCCAGCTCCCTTGCCCGATGTAAAATACAAATTGCCATTTTCCGACGGAACCGCACCCATCATGTAGGCGTCTACAAACGGCTGTCCCATTAGAATAGGCTCGCTCCAATCACCACCATTTTCATTTTTTTCAACGTACCATTGATGCAGTCTTCTACGCGTATTTAATTTTTTAATCGTATCATTTACCGGTCTTGTGCTTCCAAAGTAGAGCCGGTCCCCTTTTGGACTAAAGCGGGGATGAAAATCCAGATATTCTTTCTTGATTGAAAAAAAAGCTGGTTCTGGCTCCGACCATCTGCCATTCGTCAATTTCATGGTATATAGATTATAACTCTCCCCTGCTTTTCTATGATTGAAAAATAGTTCCGTCATATCGGGACTAAATGTGATCGAAGCGGAAGCGTGATCGTTAATTGAAATAAGGTCTGGTGCAAAAACCAATGGGGTATCTGTTGGAATTGGTCTACTGAGTAAAGTCAGTTTTGATCTATCTAGTCCTTGAAGCAGTCTGTTAGCCAATGAATAATCAGGATCAATGATGAGTGCTTTTTCGAACATGACCCTCGCACTTTCAAACTGGCCCTGATTTCTGTGTACAACACCCATTCCGAGATAAGATTCCTTACCCTCAGGATACACTTGTAGGGAATATTGAAAGATTTCTTCTGCCACAACTAAATTCTTATTGATTATCATGTCAACACCGAGGTTAAATATGACTGATACAGGTGGCAGTACTTCATACCCATATCGTTTTGACAGCATATCGAAATGTTGTATCACATTATCCAACGAGTCCAGATTTTCGTAGGGATTAAAGTCAGGGTAGAGCGCAAGAAGAAACTGTGTAAAATCCGTTGCCGGTACATGACCCTGGTTCACCAGTTCTTCCACTTTATATGTAAAGTTCTCTGGTTTATGTTCCTCTAAAACAAGAGAGAATTCAGAAATCGATTCTGTTGTTGCATCGGAATCATCATCGCTGTAAACGATGTACAGAGATCTGTTTTCCGTAAGAGTTTTTAATGGACCATATTTTATTCTTTCCTGAATCACTTCCGGTATGTGACGAAGAGACGGGCTGCTTGCCAAATAGCTATTAAACAGAAGGGGATTGTTAAGCAGTGTATAAACACTGAAAAAACCGCTATTAGAAGCACCAAAAAGCACATTGAATGGAGCAGCGCGGTATTTATTTTCAACGTGTGGCATCAGTTCTGTCTCAAAGAATTTAATGTAATTATCTGGAATTGCTGTGTCTTGATTTCCTCTTGTTGGCAGCAAAATACTGTTTCCTTCGGGTAAACCGACGCCGATGAGTATCATCTCAGGAATTTGTCCCTCGCCCATGTAGTCCAGTGTAGAAGCTAACATTGCGAACCGAGCCCGATAATCAGAACCCAACATATACAGCACGGGATAGATTTTGCTGGAACTACCGTAGTTTGCAGGTAAATGGATGGATAGTGGAATAGTCTTGTCCAACACTTTCGAGTAAATCGAGGAGATTTCACCTAAGGTAACAGCTGGTTCACTGTGCTCTGTCGAATCAATATGAAATGGGAAATTTGGATTGCTTTCTATCTTCTCTTTAGCCAAGACAGTGTTTAGAGATAGAAGACCTGTCAATGTAAATAGTATTATGATTTTCATATGTTTCAGTGGATATTTACGGCTGAATGTTTATGCTTCGGATGATCATAAATCATCGGGCTTCAATCTGTAAATGACTTCTGCGCTCACCCAAAAGATATCTACATTCTCGTAATTGCCCGAACCCATGTTTCTATTAAAGAAAAGGTATTTTCCATCAGGTGTTACACTGGCAGATGCTTCCCAAGCTTTGGTATTTATTTTGTCTCCTAAATTAACAGGATAGCCCCAGGAACCATTTTGCTGTCGAAAACTAATGTAAATGTCTGAATCTCCATATCCACCTTCTCTCTTACTATCAAATATTAAATAGGATTCATCTGGTGCTATGAAAGGGTGAAAGCTCTTTCCGGTATTGATTTTTTCACTCAGTAATTTTGGTTCTTCATATTTACCATCTATTAATCTTGAGTATCGAATATCCCCAGTAAAATCCTTCTTGAACTCATCAAAAAAAAAGGTGCCTTTAGAAGAAGCAGTAAGGCGCATAATCGGTAAGCTATCGAAAGGGGTACCTAGTTTCTTTAGTTCAGACCATTCTCCGTTTTCGGCACGCTCCTTATACCTCCCTCCTAAATGCATTATATTACCATCAGGAGAGATAAAAGGTTGTCCTTTCCGAGAAGATATAACTTTCTCATTCCATTCGTCTCCCTCATTTTTATATACAACGAATTCCTGTTCCTTAGTTTCTCCGACTTGTCTGAGAAAATAAAATTCCTTCATATCTGGAGTAAAAACTCCGCTATATTCCCAACCTTCTGACGTTACTAAATCAGGAGCGAAAGGCTCAGGAATTAAACCCGGTGGCTTTTGTCCCAAATAAAGGTTATCTTTTTTTGATGGAATGGTACCTTTCGATTCCTGTTTTTTAGTATTACATGAATTGAAAAACACTGTAAATACAAGAGCTGAAAATATGAAGTTGTGATTTCTCATTATTCAAATTTTTATATTGTTTAGTAGCGGTTCGGCCAGTGCATCAGGCAATGAAAGGAGTCTGTTGATATTTTACCTTTTGTTAAGCAGATGTATGTTACTTTATTTTATTGGCAGTAATACTTGTTCCATTACTATATAAAGTAAGGCTCTCAGGGACTTTTTTATTGTCAAGGTTAAAAACGCAACGCTTATTCTTACCATCTATCCAAAACTTGTTTTGTTCATAGGGTAATAAATTTCTTTTCCTACCAGGGGTATCTAAGCTATGGGTAGACTCAATAATGATTTCTTCACTTCTGGTGAAAACCTTTAGAAAGTTTTTATCATTAATTCTATACGAACCAGCATAACGATTTAATTCCTCCCTGCTTAGTTTTATGATATATACTTCTGATAGCCCTTTGGTTAAATACTCTGCTTCGAATACATTTTTACGTCCCTTGTAAAATCCATCTTCGTTTACCTCATACCAATTGGTATTTGTATCAGGCTTATATGCTGGTGTAAACACATCCACCAATTGAGTTAATTTGTTTGGCATGATGGAATGGATATTTCCTTCATGTGAAGTAAGGATACTCACACTCCCACCCTTCATAATTTCATTCCCTACTTCCCTGATAACACATTTTTGCCTCACTTCTTTTCGTCCATTCTTTATAACTTCTCTTGTTATTGGAAGCTGTTCCTCTATTGAATAATTTTTTGTCAATAAGTTTCCAGAAACAACATTTATCACACCAGTCATATCTGGATGATCATGATGGGGAATATATTCACTTTTGTCAAATTGAAATAGCGATACCTGAAAATCTACTTCTTTATGTAAACCTTCAGCTTCAATCCAGTTTTTGGTATTATTTTTAAACATGTTCAATCCTTTTTTGACATTTTCAAATTCCGGGAAATTGCACTGAAGAAGTAATTGTTTTACCTGTTCAGTATACCGTTTTTGATTCCAATACGATTGGTGTTGGGTTTTAGCCAATCGGGTAATACGTTCTAAAAAGGCATCCCAATTGAGATTGGTATCTTTATTCCATTTCCCAAGATAGGCGTTGGCCGATTGGGCATATGAGGAAATGGCGTTAAGTTGTAAAGCAACGCTTGCAAACCCTAACGCACTTAGCTTCATAAATTCCCTTCGTTTGAAATCATCCATAATCTATTTTTAATTTTCAGTTAATTTCTACCAATAAAAAATGATCAAAATAGAACAGATCACGTTTTAGGTTGATTAGTCTTTTATCAACTCTGATAACCAATACATACTGCGTACTGTAGTCATAGGTAAGGCTGTTGAATGGTCACCCTCTACCACCGTATGTTTCAAGGTTAAAGTTCCATCATTTAAGCCTTTAAGCATAGTAATAAATTTTTCAAAAAGTGGAATAGCCGTCGTCTCCAAATTACCATACGAAACAAAAACATTTGCATTTAGCTTTTTACCATCTTCCATTTCAGTGGACTTTAATGCATAAATATTATTAATAACTTGATGATCAATTCCAAGAGCGGGACTACCAAGAATGTAATTTTCAAAGGTATTGGGGTGTTCTGTTAAAAAATAAGCGCCAACTACAGCACCGTAAGAATATCCATAATAGGTGCGTTGGTCAGCATCAGCTCGGTAGTTGCTTTCTATCGTCTTAAATACATCATTATGAATAAAATTCAGATAACTGTCCAGTTTGTCTAAGTTCAAACCTTTTTGCCAGGTAATCCCGACCAAAATAACATCTTCAATTTGCCAATAGGCGGTCGAAGATAATATTTCAATATGATGTACCGGGTGAGTAAAATAGATTACAGGGTATTTTAAATCTGTGTTTTCTTCATATCCTTTCGGCAGTTTTATGTAAAGCGTATTTAATGTATCAGTTTCAGAATTACTGACTTGAATAACTTGGGTTCTGGGCATTTGATATGTCTTATGCTCAAGAAACTCAAGAGTTGGTGAACCATTGTTTATACTATTTTCCTGAGCAAAGACTATGTTGAGAGAACTGAGGCTTATCAATATGAATAACTTCGTTGTTTTCATGTTTTTTATAGTATTTACGGTCTCAGTGTTTCAATAATCTTCGCATCCATCCAATAGGGGTTTCCAAGTAGATATCTGCTTCCATCTTCTTTAGTTTCGAAATATCCTCTCCAAAAGGTTAAGTACTTTCCATCGGGTGTTACTTTGGGACGTTGTTCGTAGAGTGGAGTGTTTATTTGAGCTCCCATATTGATGGCTTCTCCCCATGAACCATCTTGCTGCCTAAAACTAATATAAACATCAGGTGTGCTCTCACCTTCTTTTTCAGCATCCCACATTAAATAGGATTCATCTGGCGCTATGAAAGGATGGGCAATGTACTTACCTCTATTAATCGCCCTACTCATTTTCCGAGGGGTTTCATACTTGCCATTTATAAGACGGGAATAACTCATATGGCCTGTTCCATCCGGGTCTAAAACATAGAAATAATAAGTGCCTTTATCCGAGAGTGCCCCTCCTCTAATGGGTATATCATTGAAAGGTTCAAGACTGTTCAGTTCTTTAAAACTTGGACTGAACCGCTCTCTGTAATCATCAATATCAGATAAAGGAACAGGTTTCTTACTCCAAGTATGGCCTTTATATTCCATAACAATTAGTGTAGAAGGCTCATCATTTTCTCCACCAAGTCTATTGAAAGAAAGCTCTGTCATATCTGGTAGAAACAGTACTTCTGTTTCGCAAAATTCTTCAGTGGAAACAATACCAGGAGCAAATAACTCAGGGGTTAAACTTGGTGGTTTAAGGCCAGGATAACGAGCTTCCATAGTTATAGAATCTGAATCGTTATCCTTCTGTTTTTTTGGATTACAGGCGTTTAAGAATAGAACTCCTGCAAGTATTGAAACGAAATACGTTTTTCTTATCATTTAGATTTTAACCTGTTTTCTACTCACAATTAATTAATGAAAGCGGGGATGATTCTTTCTGCGATGAGTTGAAGGGTACTGTTATCATTATTATGAGCAGTGAATACCATCATCAAATCAAGCTCCTCAATCAGAATGATGTACTGGCCACCTCCACCTTGAGCAGATCTACTAAAATAGCTTTTGTTATCATGCTTTAAATCAGCACTCCACCAGTAATAGCCATAACCTTGTTTAGAAACATCTTTTCCTCCTCCATATACATCATCATCTCCAGTTAGGAGAATTCTGCTGCTCGCTTTATCAATAAAGGCTTCCGGAACCAACTGTTCGCCATTCCATTTGCCTTTGTTTATAGCCAAAATACCCCATTTAACCATATTGCGTGAGGTCATGCTAGATCCCCATCCCGCAGTTGGCAGATCGCTGACCTCAGTCCGCCATTCATAATTCGTGATACCCATTTTGTCGAGGAGTTCTTTTTTGATAAAATCTTCGGCTGTACCTGGCACGATGGCATCAACCACTTGCATCACAAAAATGGGATCGTTTTGATATAAAAAACTTTGGGATGCCAAGGTAATGGGAGCGGTATGCTCGAGGTAGGCCTGAACTTGCCTCTGGCCTTTTACCCGGCTTGGATCTTTTTCGAATTCTTCTTCTTGTTCTTTACTGATGCGGATACCGGAACGCATCGTCAATGCCTGATGCAACGTAATCTTCTCTACCCCTTCCACAAATTTTGTGGGATCCAGATTTTTGAGAAAGCTGATCAGCGGCTTATTCAGATCAGCCATAGTTAGGTAACCTAGTTGTATAGCACGGCCTAACGCCATACAGGTATAGGCTTTAGTCGTTGAAGCTTGAAAATGAGGTAGGTTAATGCGACCACGCAAGTAATATGATTCGAAAAGGAGCTTGCCCTGATGGTAAAGAAGAAAGCTGTCAAACTTACCTTCATTGTTCTTTTCGATCTCTTGAGCCAGCTTAAGAATCATTGCCTTGTTACCTCCATCAATTCCTAATTCACCTACCAGGATGCCGTCTTTTCTATTAATGGGGGCTGTATCGATAAAGGCTTCTTTGAGATAAGGAATATCCCTAAACGAAAGCGTGTCTTCTGCTGCTGTAGCCTCTGGTGCAGTGTTTCGAACATCACTCTGAGCATAGGTGGCACTCAGGGTTAACATAAAGGCTATTAAGAATATTTTTACTGTCTGTGCCGTTTTCCAGCTGTTCACCTGTTGGATATGGTTAAGAGAAAAAATACTCATATAAGTTTGTTTAGAGTTTTGAAGCTTATACCACAATATTCCTGAAGGAGTTGTGGACATTGATTGTTTAATTCACCAACTGCTCTATGTATGAATGAACTGCTCTAAAATGAGAAGAACCTTGACCTGGTGAACTGAAGGGTTTATTTATATTCTGGTTTAAAAGAACTGGAAATCGATTAATTCCAAATCTTTATGTAAGCTTGCGTGAGTTATATGCAACGTTTATATTACTGTTTTGGAATAGGTTTTTTACTCCTGATGATGAGTTCTTGCTCCCAGAGTTCAGAACCTGTTTTTAAAAGATACAGAACGGTATTTCAAATAGGTGATCAGGAAGAGTGGGCTGATAAAAACCTGGACGATAGAAATTGGTTGAGAAGACCGAAATTAATCCCGGATGGCCAGGTCTTCTGGTCCAGAACCAGAATTGATATTTTAAAGGCCCCTGAAGCTTTACAACCATATGGTCTTCAATTAGTGGCCTATGGAGAGTATGAAGTCTTTTGGGACGGGGTATTAATTGGTGAAAATGGAAATCCGGGACGAGAGGCTGAACTTCCTCCGGAAGGTGAGTTATGGATTACTTTTAGCATTCCAACACATCTGACTGACGAAGGGGAGCATATGTTAGCTTTACGGTTAAGCAATTATTATTACCCGGATCATGTCGGAGGGTATGGATTGGAGATCGATGATTATGAGGATTTAGTTACTGATCGACTTATTGAGACTTCTTATATGCATATTTTCGCTGGAGCTTTTTTAATTGCTGCCGTATACTACCTTTTCCTATTCCTGAGTAGTAAAAAGGAGTATCCCATGTTGGTGTTTAGTACCAGTTGTTTTCTCTTTTTTTTATTAATTATGACTCGGTTTGTCAGAACCGCCTTTCCCATCCATTACAGCCTGCATGTCGTACGACTGGAAGTCATCTCCAGCCTTATGTTTGGTATTTCCTTCTTGATCCCGCTCTATTTCTCTATGCAGTTCCCTTTCCCCAGGCGTAAGCTCATTCTGTGTATTTATGCTGGAGTTTTAATGTATTTCTTCATCATCAACCACCACTTTTTTGATTTCACAATTTATAATATGGCCATCTGTTTATGGTTGCTTTCTTTAAGTATTTCCTTGTATGGTATATACAAAAAGGCAAAAGGGGCTCTTTTAGTACTGCTAACCCTTCTTCCCTGCTTGTTTATTCGTTATTCCGTTTCATTTAATATTAGTCTTTTCGCAGGTTTTAGTCTTATTCTTTTGAGCATGCTGTACTTGCTTTCAATTCGAATTAAAGAGCAACGTTTGGCCTATGAAAATTCACTGGTTCAATCCACACGCCTGCGTCTGGAGTTACTAAAGAAGAATATACAGCCCCATTTCCTCATGAATACCCTCACCTCACTGATAGATTGGGTGGAAGAAGCGCCTAAAAAAGGTGTTTTATTTATAGAAGCGCTGGCTAAGGAATTTGATTTGTTTAATCAAATCGAAAATCAAACATTGATCCCGATCGCCCAGGAAATAGCCTTGTGCCGTACACATCTGGAGATTATGGCGTACCGGAAGGAAATTAACTATTCATGGGAAGAAGAAGGTATAGACCCTGCGGAGAAAGTACCTCCGGCTATTCTGCACACACTATTGGAAAATGGAATTACACACAGCCTGCCTCCTGATGATAACAGAATCAGGTTCAAGCTTTTTTTTGAGTCGCGCAGTGATTGCAAAAGTTATACCTTTTTGACCTTTGCTGCCGGTATAAGTCAAGCCACAGGCAGAGAAGAGGGTACGGGACTGAAATACGTCAGGGCTCGACTTACGGAAAGCTATGATTCGAAGTGGAATTTTACCTCTGGACCAGCAGATCACGGGTGGAAAAGTGTTATCAAAATCTATTCGTGAATACAATGAATGTTTTGATCGTTGAAGACGAAGCAAGAATTGCCAAAAGAATCGAACGAATGACTCGTGATATTTTTGGTGATAATTTACAATCGCTCAGGCAGATCGATACGCTCCATGAAGCACTGAAATTCATTAAAAATAACCCACTTGACCTCCTTCTCCTGGATTTGAATCTTAATGGAGAAAATGGTTTCGACCTACTCACAAGCGCCATTTCAGGATCGTTTCATACCATTATCATTTCCGCTTACAAAGACCAGGCAATTACTGCTTTTGAATACGGGGTTTTGGATTTTGTTTCTAAACCATTTAACCAGAGTCGATTACAGCAAGCTTTCAATCGGGTAATCCATAAAGAAAAGTTAGATACGAACGAGGCGAAGCTTTTAGCGGTGAAGAAAAGAGGCAGAATACAGCTATTGCCCGTTAAGGAGGTGGTTTATATTAAAGGAGCTGGAGCCTATACGGAACTCTTTATGGTTGATGGAACAAAAGAATTGCATGATAAATCACTCGATAAGCTGGAACAGCTCTTATCACATACCTTTGAACGTATTCATAAATCCTATCTGGTAAAAATGTCTGAGGTAAGGAAGATTTTGGTACAATCGGGAAGTAAATATTTAGCCGAGCTGAAAAATGGTACTCAAATTCCCATCGGTAGAACAAAATACAAAGATCTTAAAGAGAAGTGGTTTTGATCGTCTTTATATTGTAAAATAAAAAGAACTCCCCTTCCCTACCTCAGATTCCACCCAAATCTTTCCACCATGGAGGTCTACGATTTTCTTACAGTGTGCCAGACCTATTCCTGTACCTTCATACTGACTGTTATTGTGAAGCCTCTGGAAGATGGCAAATATCCTGTCCTGAGCTTCCGGTGCTATTCCAATACCGTTATCCCTGATTTCAAACTTCCAGCTGCTGGTATTTTCATCCTTAACTTTTTCAGCACTGATCCTGACTTCCGGTGGTACACCCGGTTTCTTAAACTTAATAGCGTTTCCAATGAGGTTCTGGAAAAGCAGGATCAGTTTGATCTCGTGTCCTTCTATTGAGGGGAGCTCTGCTATTGTTACAGTAGCTTCATTTTCTTTAATGATCTGATCAAGATTATCAATGGCACTTTTAGCTACAAAGTTGCAATCGACTGTACTAAATTCTACAGCCTTGCCCAGCTGTGAATACTCCAGCAAACCTCTGATCAGTTTCTTCATCTTATCGGTTAGCTGAACTATAAGCTGAGTGTTTTCCTTTGCATCATCGTTAAGGTCTCCCATAAGAAGCAGGCTGGCCAGTGCATTCATTGAGTTGAGCGGTGCCTGGAGATCATGGCTTGCGATATAGGCGAACTCCTCACTTTCCTTACTTCGAAATTCCAGTTCTTTCTTCTGCTTTTCAATTTCTTCATTTTTTAGCTTCAATTCCTTTTCCGACTTTTTCTTGATCCGATAGCTTCGCCAGATAAAAAAGCCTGCAACAAAAACAAAAAAGGAAATCAGAATAAACAGAATGGTAAAATTTCTCTGATAGTTAATTTCTTCCCGTTGTTTCCTAAGAATAGAATCCTGCTCTTTTATTAAAGCAGATCTTTTTTCCAGTTCTTCTTCCTGGAACTGTAATTCTTCATTTCGAGATCTCAATTCCTGATCCACCTGTGCAAGATCTTTCTTCTTATCCTCTATTTCAATACGCTGATTCTCAAGCTGACTGTGTAGCTGAATCTGAAAAGCAGAATCCTGCCGATACCGTACCCTCAGTCGGTTATTTCTCCGTCCCAAACTATCGTACTCCAACCTCTGTCGTTCTATCTCCAGATTCCTCTGGTCGATCTGGTGTATCTGCTCATTGATCTGGTTTTTCTGTTTTTCCAGTAAAATTCTTTGTTCAGCCAATAACTTTTTCTGGCTTAATACCCGCTCCTTTTCCAATTTCAGGGATATAGCGGACTGCCTGTAGAGTTCCTGCCATCGGGCAGCACTTGTAATTGCCATTTTTGCAAAGGCGGTTGAAATGGAAAGATTTTCTCTGTTTAGCCTTGTTTTGTTGATCTCGAATTGAAAGTTATCATCGATGTTGATCATGTTGATCATCGATTCATTGAAGCCATAATCTTCGCTAGCAATCAGTATATGCTTACCCCTGACTTTTTGCAGCAGCTCCTTCATGTCGAAATTGAACTTTCGATTAACGTAGACCATTTGAATGTTTTCTATGTCTTCGACTTCAGACAGATTGAGCACAACAATTTTCTTCCCTTTAACCGTTCGACCATTGTTTTCCATGGCTTTTAATTCAGCCAATACTGGGTCCTGTCCAAGAACACCGATGGTAAAGTTCTCAAACTCATTCGGATTGGGCCAGGTAACCTGCTGTGAAAAATTGTAAATTAGAATAGCTCTCTGCTTGTTCTTTATTTTTTCATTCTGCGAAAAACAGACACCATTTATCAACATTAAAATGAAAATAATGCTGTTTTTCATGCCCATATTCACAGTGTTAGTGATGCTTTCAAAAATACTCTTGCACCGGCTACACCAAACTGCTGCGCTCTTCTGCTGAATCGAAATCTTCCAAGGGAGGTATTCTCGGAATGGGTATGTTCATCCGGGTAGATATTAAATATGTTATGTCCGCCAATTGAAGCTCTAAAGTTGGAGTTAAACTGCCACGACAGGATCAGGTCAGTAACAATTTTCGGATTGAACGTCTGATCCCTTGATTCAATAGCTCCTGTTAGAGTATTTAGTGGCCAGTTCGATGGGTCACCATCGTTAGGATCTATAAACCTCACTCTGCCAAAAAGAGTATGATTCAGATTAGCAGATAGTTTTCCGAGTTTGTAAGACGACTGGGAAATCACTTTAAAGTTAGGCTGAATAACCTCTATTCTTGATACCTCTTCTCTGTTAAACAGGATGTCCTCATCACCAGCCAGGGCATCGGATGTCTGTATGGGGCCATCCAGTTTGGTATTGGTGAAATTTCCGGCCAGCGAGGTGAAAAACTCGCCCCTACCAATACTTTCACGATAAGTAGCCACCAAATCAATCCCAATCGTTCTGGTATCAATGGCATTGGTAAAAAACTGGGCTGCGCCGACATTGAGTGGAGCAAGGATGTCTTCATTTCCTTCCTCAAAGCGCCCGGAGAGCACAATTCTGTCATCAATGAATATGGTATAATAGTCGAGCGTAATGGACAGATTTTTCATAGGCCTTGCTACTACCCCTGCACTGATGTGTCTGGATATTTCGGGTTTCAGTTCATCAATTCCAAAAGCCGCAGCTACTGTACTTTCATTATTGAAGGTACCTACACGTAGTGCTTCATTATCAACAAACTGAATGCTGATGTTGCTGAAAAAGACCTGATGAAGTGATGGAGCACGAAAACCTGATGCTACACCGGCACTTACACTGATCTCATCTGTTAACTCATATCGACCAGACAGCTTCCATGTAGCCTGATCCCCGAAATCGCTATAGGTTTCGTATCTTGCTGCAGCACCAACCAGTAGTTTATCATTTAATTTGGATTCCATATCCAGGTACCACGCATTATTGGTTCTGAACTCATCCAGTTCATTTTCGGGTTGAAACCCAGGAAAAACCTGTGCTCCCGGAACTCTTGCAATTGCTCCGTTCTCTGTAAACAGGGTATCCTGCCCATTAATCCATGAAGCCTCTTCTCCGGCCAGTATTTCATAATTCTCTATTCTGAACTCTGCTCCAAAAGCTAGATTGACCCCCTGAAGCCAGTTTAATGTTCTAGATACATTAAAGTTCGTGACGTTCTGTCTGTAAATAAAGCCCCCAGAGAAAAACTCTGTTGGTGATGCATCCCCAAGTGATGCATTATTACTGTTAAGTACGTTAAAATCGAATTCATTCATGCCAGTAGTATTACTGAAATCGAGATTCCATCCATTCTTCAGTCCTCTCACACCAATGGTAATGGCGTCATCCTGTATATCGGTTCTGATCCGTGGTGAGAAGCCATCAGGATAAAGGCTCTGAACCACCTGACTGCTGTCTCTGGGAAACCGGTAAAATCCGGCAGCTTCGCTGTTTCGGAAGTTACGCCCTCCATGGGCATAAAGTGAGATTACTCTGGACAGGGGAAACTCTGCATTCACGAAAAAACTGACATTCCGGGCAGCTGAATTTCCAATTTCCATAACGCGCTGATCGTCAAATCCCGTTTGTCTGAAAAAATCTCTACTCTGTATTAAGGCTAGATCTTGTGCAGGGTTATTGTTAAAGTAAACAGGCCCTGTATAATTACCCGAGCGATTTGTAGCCTCCCGATCACGGTACTCAGCCGTAAAATTTACGAAACCACCATCTCCAATATCAAATCCTACGTTACCATTGAAATAGGCTGTTTCACCGTCCCCCTCAGTATTCGTTCCTACCTGAGCATCGATTTCAGTAACCCCCGTCTGCTCTTTTAGTACAATGTTAACGACTCCAGCTATGGCATCGGAGCCATATTGAGCTGCTGCTCCATCACGCAAAATTTCTATCCTGTCTACTGCCCCAAAAGGAATGGCGTTGAAATCAGTACCTACCGAGCCCCTTCCCAATGTTCCGTTAACATTGAGCAATGAGCTGGAGTGTCGACGCTTACCATTAATCAGGACAAGCACCTGATCGGGTCCGAGACCCCGTAAGGTAGCTGGATCGATATGATCCGTACCATCGGCAATGGTCTGCCTGGTAGAATTGAATGAGGGGGCCGAATAATGTAGGATCTGGCCCAGCTCAACCTGTGGAGAATTACTCATTCTATCCTGAGCGATGATATCTATTGGTACGGTGGTTTCCAGTAAAGAACGTGGTCTGGATCGTGAACCTACAAATGCTTCTTCGTCAATGCTGAAGGTAGATTCAAGTACAAAATCAATATTAATAGAATCTCCGGAACTGGCGAATACTTGCTGTTCCTGAGTTAGATACAATACAAAACTTGCTTTGATGGTGTATTCACCGGGGTCTATTTCAAGCACAAATTTTCCATTTACATCAGATGAAGTCGAAATGGTAGTTCCTTCAACAGCTATCCTGGCACCCGGAAGATTTCCAAATTTGTCTGATACTGTTCCGGTTATGAAAGTATCCTGTGCAAAAACACCTTTAGTTAAAATGATATAGAAGGTAATTGCTAGAACAATGAGCTTTCGCATACGCACTCCAAAGCCAGAAATTCCGGAGATAACGGCTAAACAAAATATTTCCAATTCCCTGCTCATTTGAAAACTTGTACCCTAAAAGTCTGTACTAAACCCTTCAGGGAATATTATAACTGGTATTTTAACTCCTAAAATTATAAGATCAGTCTGAATATCACTACTGTTCTGCATACTTTCAAAACATGAAATCAGTTCAAGCTTTATTAAAAGATATCTTTAGAGAAAATGATTTTTAAGTAATACAGAATGTAACAGTATCATTAATGAAAATACAATAGTATACAGCAAAATTAATGGTCTCAAATAGTATATCTGTATAATGTAACTGTCGATTTTCCTAATCAAGTTTTCTAGTTCTTTATAAACAGCCTATAACGAACGATAATAATTCATCAATTCAGGTGGGTGACCATATATTTCTTGTTCAGTACATTAAGGATGACTTTCTTGAAGTAAAGAGTGTTTCAGGATTAATTGATTCCATTCTAAAATGATTAACCCGGTTCCCGAATTCAAATGCCAAATAACCGAACAAGTAGATAGACAGTCAGTCAAATAAAAAGCTCCATCAGGATTAAATAGCACGATTTCAGATTTAATACCACGCCTTGAGGAATTCAAAGAACATAAACTAAAAACAGTATAGCATGCTTTTTGTAAAGTTCGATTCACTATAATCAAACATTTAAGTTATGAATGATGACAAATTAATGGATGATCTTAAGGTCAGGTCTGCTGAAAACAAGGACTACGGACCTTCAAATGCTTTTATTGCTGCTTCATGGGCTGCTTTATTAATCGGTATGGTAGCCTACCTGATTGGGCTGTTTAACGCAGAAATGGAGCTGAATGAAAAAGGATATTATTTTACGATACTCATATTCGGACTGTTCTCCGTGGTATCGGTACAAAAAAGTGTCAGAGACAGACTGGAGGATATTCCGGTTACGGATATATATTATGGCCTGAGCTGGTTTGCAACCATATGCGCCATTACACTGCTGGTTATAGGACTCTGGAATGCTGATCTTGAGCTAAGTGAGAAGGGTTTTTATGGAATGGCCTACATTCTCAGCATGTTTGCAGCTGTCGCAGTTCAGAAGAATACGAGAGACTGCCAGACTCAGTAGACGTTAATGTCATTAAAAATCCCAGGGTTTGAATATACCAATAATTAATCCCGGGATTTTTTAGTCAACTCTTAAGAGGAAGTACTTCAATATCTATTGAATTTGAACCCAGATTTCAACTGTATGATGTAATTTTCTATTTCTTGTTTATGTGAACATTAGATGTATTAAATATTAGCTCTATTTTCGCATCCAAAAAGAGGAGCATGTTGAAAGCGGCAATTTTTGATATGGATGGTGTGATTGTAAACAGTGAACCACTTCATCGTCAGGCATATTATAATATGTTTCAAGAAGTAAGCATTGAAGTATCAGAAGAGCTTTATGACTCGTTTACCGGTAAGTCTACCATTAATATATGCAAGCAGCTGAAGAAGATGTTTAATACTGCTCAAACAGCAGAAGAATTGGTTCAGATTAAACGTCACTACTATAATACCATTTTCGAAAAAGATAAAACTTTTGACTTGATTAAAGGAGTACGATCACTCATTCAAAACTATCATGATAATGGTTTAACATTGGTTTTGGCTTCTTCCTCTTCCATGTCAAACATTGACAGAATATTTAACCGATTCAACTTAAACCCATACTTTAAGGATAAAGTCAGTGGTGCTGATCTAGCAGTATCCAAGCCCAATCCTGAGATTTTCATAAAAGCGATAAAAAGCACTGGTTTTAGCACGGAAGAATGTATAGTCATTGAAGACGCTACTAACGGAATAGAAGCTGCTAAGTCGGCAGGAATCTTCTGTATCGGATTTAATAGTACTGAAACCAAAAATCAGGATTACAGCAAGGCTGATTTAGTAATTAATAATTTTGAAGCCATTCACTTAAGGAAAATCAGCAGTATTTTCCAAAATAAAAATTAAGGTAGTCATCGAGTCCTGCTTAACCGTATAAATGGTATTTCTCCCTTGCCCCTTCTGCTGGTAACAAAAGCTTTCCGGGATCAGTGATTTTCACAACTGATTTGAAATATTCATTTGGATCACTTCCGTATACCTTTTCGACATTCCCATATCGCTAAAAAAAACGCTATCGTATTCTTTATAGGTGTTTTAACCAATAGATGAATTCCATATTAGAGTTCTTTGTTGTTTTAATGAGATTTAACTCCTATTTCAGCTATTATATACGATAAAATAGGTGTTTGATCGAAATGCATTGGAAAGATTTAATACTCTTACCTATTTATAAGATTTTTGTTCCTCATAATAAACTATACCAGCTAAGTTAGAGTGTTTATAAAATCAGCATCATATACTTGTCTTTTTATAATTTTCTTTCCTTTATACACGTTTTCCCTCTCCTCTTTCCCGGATTTTAACGTATTTCATTTTGGTTCAAAGGACTTCAAAGCGTCCCTCTCCAATACTGAGATAGTACAGACCGCTGATAGTCTGATCTATGTAGCAAACTTGAGTGGTGTCTTAGAATATGATGGTAGTGAATGGAGAAAACTGGATTTACCAAATTACTCCTCTGCTTTCGCCCTTTTTTATGACGATCAGGATGATTTGCTATATGTAGGAGGTACCAATGAGTTTGGCTTTTTTAAAAAAGATAACTCCGGTCTTAGGCAATATTATTCCCTAAGGCATTTTACCGAGTTGGATGAACGAATTCCTGATGTAAATCAAATTATAAGGGTAAAAGACAAAATTTATTTCAACACCAGTGAACAGCTTTTGATATGGGATGGGCATAATATTAAAATAATTCCTTTTGCTATGTCGAGGCTATTAAAGCTTGGGGATAGGGTTTTCGTCTCTGTTCTTAAAAAAGGTATTGCTAAAATTGAAAATGATACTCTTGTATTCGTTAATAAAGAACTGGGCTGGAAGCTTGAATATCCTTTTGGTAAAATACATCTGGAAGGTGATGTTTATTTGGTTGGCAGCTATAGCAATGGACTTTTTACCTTCAATACAAAAAGCTTTGAAAGCAGTCCGTGGGAGACTTCAGCAAATGAGTTTTCCAACAAAAATTATATGGCTGATTTTAAAGTATGGAGGGATAGTTTACTACTGATTGCTACTTATGAAGGGGGTCTCTTAATTTCAGATAAGAAAGGTAAACCCATCACCATTATAGATGAAGATGCTGGCTTGAATTCAAACTACTTAGGCCGTGTTTTTGTCGATATAAAAGGTAACATCTGGATAGCAGGATATTATGGTATTGAAGTTATTCGTCTAAATGAAAACGAAGGTATATCACCCTTATCCATACCTAAAATTAGATTCATATCCGTTAACCAGAAACAGGTTCCTGCCTATCAGACCACAATTATAAACGCTTCACCTTCGGACGTCAGTTTTCACTTCAGTATGCCAGGCTCAGTGCTGAATGATATCGAGTTTAGTTATTATTTGGAAGGGGTAGATAAAAACTGGTCTGCATGGTCCAAAAAACCTGTAAAGGAATATAGAGAGATCAACTCAGGAAATTATATATTTCGTGTACGAGCAAGATCTCAAAGTGGTATAACTTCTAAAGAGGCCAAAACATTTATTAGCATACCTACACCATGGCATGAAAACCCAAGTACTTATATCATTTCAACCCTCATCATTGCCCTACTTTTTCTACTGACTAACTTTTTAATAAACCGAAGGCTGAAAAACCAGAACAAGAGGTTGGAAGCGATCGTTGATGAACGTACATCTGAGTTATTACAGACAAACAAAGAGTTAAAAATCACAAATACCGAACTAGATAACTTTGTTTACAGATCTTCGCATGATCTGGTAGCTCCATTAAAATCTCTTAAGGGCTTAATCAACATTGCCCAAATTGACCCTAATCAAAGAAGCACCTCGGAGTACCTTGAAAAGATGTCATCTAGAGTAAATAAGCTTGAAGACTTCATTAAGAGTATCATGGAGTATTCCATTAACTCTAAGCGCCATACAATTATAGAAAGGGTAAAGCTAGATGATATTATCGAGAGCGTAGCAGAAGATATAAAGTATTATAGAAATGCTGAAAAAGTAGAACTGATCAAGGATTTTGATCCGGATACTGTTATATCTACGGATAAAAAAAGGTTAGAAATTATCTTGAGTAATCTTGTTACGAACTGTATTAAGTATCATGATTACCATAAAGTAAGCCCCCATATCAGAGTGACTGCTGCAATAGAAAACAACAAATACACCATTCAGATAATTGATAATGGCCTCGGGATAAGGGAAGAGTATCTTAAGAATATCTTCAATATGTTTTTTAGGGCTTCCAATAATTCAGAGGGCTCCGGACTAGGGTTATACATTGTAAGGGATATGGTGGATAAGCTTGGAGGAACCGTAGAAGTGCAATCAAAGGTAGGTGAAGGAACTTCGTTTGCCATTAAACTTCCTATTAACTAGATCAATTGCTTGGCGAGCTAAATCCTCATTAAGGATCTACCTGCTGCACGCTTTAATATAAGCAATCCTGAAATAGACTGCCTTACAAGGAACAAAAGTCAAATGCAAGATATTGAATATGGTTTTAAACCTGAATTTAATTCTTTAGCTTAATTTGATACCAGCTTTAAAGTATGTCGACAATATCTAAAACATTTTCCTGAAGTTTTGGTAGTAATAATTCCAATTTAATTGGAATTATTATACATTTTGATTTAGAACAAAATAATATGAACCAAAACCCGATTAAGGTAATCCTTATTGACGATCATGAACTGTTTAGGTTTGGAATAAACAAAATACTTCAAAACGAGGATCAATTCCATTTATCGGCTGAATACAATAGCATTGATGAACTTACTGGAAATGGAATACCTGGTTTCGATCTGGCACTTCTAGATATTAGTTTATCAGAGGGTGATTCTTTTGATTATATATCTACTTTCAGAAAAACCTACCCAAAGGCGAAACTAATTATTTTAAGTTCACATACGGAGGAATTCTATATATCTCGTGCTATTGAAATGAAAGTAGATGGTTACATCCATAAGGATACCAAACCTGACGAATTATTAATGGCTTTGAAAAAAATAAACATAGGTCAAAAATACTTTTCGCAGAATATTTCGGAAGTGATGTTCAACCAACTTTATTCATCAAACTCAAAAGCAGAAAACTTCCAGTTGAGCAATCGAGAAAAAGAGATCATTAAGCTATTATCAGACGGTTTGTCCAGCAAAGAAATTGCCGACCAATTATTTCTTTCCCACAGAACAGTTGAGACCCACCGGGCCAACGTATTGAAAAAACTAGGATTAAAGAATTCGTCGGAATTAATTAAATACGCAGTAAAATCTGGCCTTGTCTGAAATGGCTTTCTGAGAAACCGTGAAAATACGCAGTTATTATATTGTTAATATAAACTAATTTGCGATGCTTTATTTCACAATTCATGTATGTCTGTTAATGAAGATCGACGTAAATCCATTGAGCTCTCTATTTTTGAGTTGCTTTGCAAAATCAGCATAGCTACTGCCCTAGCCCTCTTATTTGTAGATGGTTTTATAACTGGCGATGTGATATCAATTTTCATCGAAGTTATAGTCATTATTGTAGGGATCATTCTTCTTAGAGCTACACTTCAAAAGAAAAAGATACCAATTAATAAGTTTGTATTCGTTGGCTTCTATATAATTATAGCTAATGCTGCATGGATTACCGGAGGTGGATATTCAGTGGTCAATTTCATGATCTATTTTCTGGTGGTCTTTGCCAATATACTTTTGTTGTCCAAACGGACTTTTTTCATTTTCAGCTTTTTTGCCGTAATCAATATCGGTGCACTTATGCTAGCAGAGCAATGGTACACCGAATTCTTTCGCCAATTTGGGCAGATAGATCAACCAATTGAACAATTCTCATTAGTTCTGGTGCCATTTATTATAGGGCTATCCATAGCCTATAAAATGAAGCAATTTTATCAGGTTGAAAACAACCAGGTAAACCATCAGAACCATTTACTCAAACAAAAGGGGCAAGAACTTGAAATTAGTCAAAAGCTTTTTGAACAGTCCTCTAAAAACTATCAAACCGTTCTGGACAATGCCTATGAAGCTGTATTCGTAGTATCTATCGAAAACCAAATCATAGAATACGCCAATAAATACGCTCTTCGATTATATGGTTTAGATAGCTCAAGATTTGGATCAACCTCAATCTTAGAGTTTATTGAAAAGCCTGAGGACTATCACGAATTAATATCCGAATTCGAAAAATCTGATAGTTTGGAAGATTCAAGGCTGATCCACAAAAACATAAGTGGTGAAAAGATCTATGTTGAATTTAATGCATCCTGGACCCTTTATAATGATAAACGCTGCATTCTTCTGATCAACCGAGATATCAGTGAAAAAATAAAATTAGAGAAACAGCTCAAGAAAAGCTTTGACTTATACAAACTGCTTTCCGAATACTCCAGTGATATTGTAAGGCTTTATGATTCCAATCTAAACTTGGAATACATCTCCCCATCCGTAGAATCACAGTTAGGCTATAAAAAGGAAGAAATAGAGCGTTCAAGTTATCTTGACCTTATCCACCCGGAAGACAGATCAAATGTAAAAGCATATATTGAAGAAGGCATCCATAATGAAGAGACAGATGGAACCTATCAATACAGAGTAAAGAAAGCAGATGGAACATACTCCTGGTTTGAATCAAGGTCCAAACGAATTTTCGATTCAAATGGTAAGTTCTTAAAAGCCTCAGTTAACTCATACAACATTGATAAGCGAGTTGCTGCAAATAATGCCCTCAATGATAGTCTCGAAAAGTATAAAATCCTTGCTGAATACTCGAGTGATATAGTGACCCTTCATGGGCCTGACTTCAAAATTGAATATGCTTCTCCAAGAACATTTGAACTGTTGGGGTACGACCCCGAAACCATTCATGAGGTAAATTATTTTGATCTGATGCATCCTAATGAGCGGGAAGCTGTAAAAAAACAGGTCGTTTCGGAGATTGAAAAAGGTGTAGTTACCGGGCACTTTCGTTTTAGACTCCGAAAAAAAGATGGCTCTTATATTTGGCTTGAGTCCAGAGTTTCAAGGTGGTTTTCTGAAAATGGTGAATACCTTAATTCCGTTATCAACTCGTATGATGTTTCGGAGACAGTTGAAGCACACAAGGAGCTTCAGAAAAGTAAAGACCTTTATCAATTACTGGCCGAGAACTCCGGTGATATTGTCACCATGTATAACGCTGATCTCAATTGCGTTTATAGTAGTCCCGCAGTCCAGGATATATTGGGCTTTTCCAGCACTGAATTCTTAAAAACTAAATCTTTTTCAAGAATTCATCCTGAAGATGTAGGGCACCTAAAGGAAAGTATTGATTCAGTAATAAAAAACAAAAAACGTAAGGGCTTAATCAGATATAGATATAAGCATTCTAATGAACAGTATATCTGGTTAGAATCGCTTTTAAGGCCAAAGTACAATAAACAAGGTGAGTTAGAAACCTTGATTTCAGTGGCTAGAGACATTACTCAAATTGTTGAACAAGAAGAGTTATTAAAGAAGAATGAGGAGCTTTATCGATTTTTAACAGAGAATTCGTCCGATGTTATTTCATTGTATGATGAAAAATCGAATTTAAAATACATAAGCCCTTCTTGTCAAAACCTTCTGGGCTATTCTGATAAGGAATTTATGGAGATGTCGGCATTTGAGCTGGCACACCCAGACGACAAAGAGAAAATCAATAACGATATAGAAAACTATATCAAGAATAAGGAATCGGATACGATATTAAGGTATCGGGCCAAACATAAAAAGGGATATTATTTATGGGTTGAAACGCATGGCAGCCTACAGTACAATGAACATGGTGAGTACCAGGGCGCTATCATTAACATCAAATCGGTAGATGAGCTGGTCTACACAAACCAGGAGTTGGAAAGGCAACAAAACAACCTTGAAAAGCTAACCAAGGAGCTCATAGAAGCGCAGCATCTCGCTAAAATGGGGAATTTAACGTTCGATTTAGTAAACAACACACAGCATTGGTCTGAGAATGTGTATGAAATCTATGAAGTTAATCCTCGGAGAGGCCCATTTCCAATAGAAGAAGAATTAGTGCACCCTGACGACATCAACCTATGGCGTAAAAATGGGGAAAAGATATTATCCGAAGGCAAAGGTGAATGCCATATCAGAATCATTACACCACATGGAAACCTTAAATATTTACTGTTTAAGACACGTTTGGTTTATGAGCAAAATGTCCCTGTACAAATTATAGCTACGGTTCAGGACATTTCAAGACAGAAAAAAGCGGAAGAAGCTGTTCGCGAAAAAGAGGAATTACTTAGTAAAGTCATTCAAAACGATCCAAACATCATCTTTATGAAGAGTTTGAATGGAGAATTCGTGTTAGCCAACGATGCTATGGCAGAGTTATATGGGCTAAAAGCACAAGAGCTTATCGGGAAACAGCATAATGACTTACATCATGTTCAACCAGAAAACAAGTTTATAAAACAACAAGATCAAAAAATAATAGATGCCTGGAAGTCCCTTAGGTATAATATTGAATTTACTACAGCCTCTGGTAATAAAAAATGGATCGATATGAACAAAATTCCATTTGAAGACGGCAGGGGCGGAAAATTCATTCTGGGAATAGGAAGTGATATTACACACTTAAAGGCACAAGAAAAACAATTACAAAAAGCACAGGAGAGATATGAGCTTGCTGCCATAGCCGGGCAAACGATGACTGTTGACTGGTATCCAACTTTAGGAAGTGTTTTTATCGATGAAAGGTCAGAGCAGGTCACAGGCTATAAGAGTGAAGAGATCCCGAAAGGCTCTCAAGAATTTTGGGACATTTTCTACCCTGAAGACCTGCCAAAGTTCAAAAATGCCGTTGTAGAAGCTTTCCGGAAAAAGAAAGAAACAGTTGAAATAGAATATCGCGTGAGGCATAAGAATGGAAGTATAATCTGGATATTAAACAGATCCAGGATTTGGTATAACAAAAACGGACAAGCCGAAAGGGTAATTGGTACTTCCTCGGATATCACCAGAATAAAGGAATACGAGCAGAAATTGATTGAGGCACGCAACGAAGTGGAAGAAGCTTCTCAGGTAAAAGAAGATTTCTTCTCGGTGATGAGCCATGAAATTCGAACCCCTTTAAACTCCATAATTGGCCTATCACACCTTCTCAGGGAAAATGAGCCTAAAAATGATCAGATCAAAGTACTTGATGTATTAAAAAATTCTTCTGAACACCTCTACAAACTGATCAATGACATACTCGATTTTAACAAGATCAGGGGAAAACAGATGGTTGTGGAAGAACATAGTTTTAACCTTAAAGATTTTGTCCGAAAAAATTGTCTTCCACATAAAGTAGAGGCTCAGAATAAAGGCTTGAGCTGCGAAATGTACATTGATCCAAAAGCTCCCCAGTGGCTTTCTGGTGATATATCAAAAGTCAAGCAAATCCTGGACAACCTAATGAACAATGCCCTTAAGTTTACCGAAGATGGTCAACTGGCATTGCGTATTTTGTGTGAGAATATCATCGAAGAAGAAGTTTGGTTAAGGTTTGAAGTATGGGACTCAGGAATTGGTATTCCTAACAACAGAATTGGAGAAATATTCAATCCATTTAAACAGATTGAAAGTAATGAATGGAGAGAGCAGGTAGGCACTGGCTTGGGGCTTTCCATCGTTAAAAACCTGGTAGAGCTCTTAGGAGGGACTATAAAAGTAGAAAGCAAAGAAAACAAGGGTACTACATTTTATGTCTCATTGCCTTTTAAGCATTCTGAACCTGTAATTCCAGCGGGCACTTCCCCAACAAATAAGCATACGGTCTCGCTCAAGGGATTAAAAATTCTCTATACAGAAGATGTCTACTCTAATCAATTTGTTATTCAGAGTTACTGTGCTTCCTGGGGTGCTGAATGTACCGTTGCAAGCTCTGGCTACGAAGCACTTGAACGAGTTGCGAAGGATGACTTTGATATTATTCTGATGGATGTGCACATGCCGGAAATGGATGGGTATGAAACTGCCAGTAGAATACGTGAACTATCCAACTATAAAAGCATTCCAATTGTAGCATTTACTGCAGATATATCGGATAAAACGAAACAAAAAATAAAAGGATCAGGGATGAACGGCTATGTGCTAAAGCCTGTAGATCCAGAAAACCTATACAATAGTTTGGCCAGTTACATCAGCTACAAACCTGGGGGAAATAGCGTTATTGACTATACCTTCTATAAGGAGCTTGCAAAAACCTCGAAAACTCCCTGGCCTGAAATAAAGAAAATGGTCGTTGACGATTTCATGTTTTTTAAAAACCAGATCATAAAAGCAGAAAATTTCAAAGACCTCAAACTGTTTGGCGATGCCATACACCGCATAAAACCCATTGTGAACAAAGTTAGCTATGCGGAGTTGGATGCTTTGTTCAAGGAGATTTCTGCTGATAAAGAATTTAAAGAAAGATTAACAGACTATTCTGACAAGATCCTTAACCTTTTGAAAGTATTTGAGAAAGATACCGAAGTTGAAAAGGCTCCGTAAAACTACGTAGCCTGATAAGACAAATTGCCTGTGATTTTAATGTGTACTACTATTTTCGGGAGGGGCTGTATTTCACAACTTTGATTGGTTATTAATATGAAAATCGTTGTTGGAAAAACAAACCATTTTAAATTCTATAGATAGCAGGGAATACTCCGGAAAAATTCTTGCTGATCATGGAGGTAAGGCTATCGATATAAAATTACAGTCTCCAACCCTATTGACCTTATTCAATGGGTTTGCTGCCGAAGGTGGTTCAGTAAGAAATGTTTTAACACCCGTTTCCCGAAGCCATCGATCTTTAAAAGAAAAAATTGATTGCCTGCTTGCCCGTAAGATCGATCAATTCAATGTAAGAACGGTTATTGAAGTTAATGGTGCTATGGAATCTACTTCAATATCAGGTTTGTACGTTGAACAACCCCATGATCCTAAAAAGGGGCATTTTCTTTTTTTGTTTAAGGAGGTTAGCGAAATTGAAAACCCTACCCCTTCAAAAGCAACCAGCCACCAGAATAATTCCATTGTTGAATTTATGGAAGAAGGCTATTTTAAATGTTCTTCCAATGGTACGCTTCTGTATGTAAATGCAAGCCTTGCAAAAAATCTGGGGTATGCTTCGGGTTCTGAACTTATAGGCATGAACTTCGATGATATCTGTTTTGATAAAGCTGTATTCAACGAAGTAAAGAATGATTTACTGGAAAAAGCGACCGTTAAGAATAAACCTATAAAATTTTCTAAGAAAGATCATTTACCCCTTTTTACTGAACTCAAATGTCGATCTGTATCACAAAGTGAAGGCACTCGTTTCTATGATGGCCTGATCTACGGGTTACATCAAAATGGATCTGAAAATGAGCTGGAAGGCCTCAAAATGAAATTAAAGAAGACGAACGCCGAGCTCGACCGCTTTTTATATAGTGCATGGCACGACATCCGTTCTCCCCTAGCTTCTGTTTTAGGGATTTGTGGGCTCTTAAAAACGGAATTCGATCAAAATACAATGGCAATTAAGTATGTTAAGCTAATTGAGTCCTCAATCAGTAAGCTCGACGCTTTTCTTCTCGATGTGGCTTCTTTCAACAAGAATATTAGAAGAAAAGTAAAGAATGAAAAATTAAATATACCTGAGATTGTAAAAACCACCATCAATACTTTAAAACTTTCCGTTGATAGTCCCTTAAAAATTGAAGTTTCCGAACCAAATGATGTTGTATTCTACTCCGATAGAAACCGAATTTTTCTCATCATAAGGCATATCATTAAAAACTCAATGCAATACCTGGATGAATCAAAAAAGCAGAGTTTTCTTAAAATTGATATCACTGGAAAAGGGGATAAAATAATCTTTGAATTCGAAGATAATGGTGTCGGTATAAAGGATACCTACCAAACAAAAATCTTTGATATGTTTTACAAGGGTAGTGAAAAATCCAAAGGTAGCGGTCTGGGGCTATACTTGGTCAAAGAAGCTGTTGAGAAACTGGGTGGAAAGATTGTAATGAATACTGAACTCAACATAGGAACCACCTTTACGGTTGAAATCCCTAATTCTATTAAGGGAGTTTTGGCAACCAGAAAATTGATGCTCTCCAAACATTTTATAGCTAGGTAAAAATACGTAGCGATAAACGTGTTTATAGCCGTTTAAACCCGTATAAATCAGATTGTTGCATTTAGAGTACTTAAATACCTTTGAATAACTAAAAATACAACATCGAAAGATATGATTGATATCCCTATGATTTCCGAAGAGAATGTGAGTGAACTAAGGCTGACGTATATTAATGATATCGATGAACAAGTTTCAGCGATACATAATGCCTTTGCGTTCATGGAATTCGATCCTAGTGGGTACATTTTGGAGGCCAATGATTCATATTTAGGTTTAATAGGGTATGAATTAGATGATCTAAGGGGAAAACACCATTCTATTTTTTTAGATCATCTTTACAGCAGCTCAAAGGAACATAAAGATTTTTGGAAATCGCTTGCAAACGGTGAACCTCACTCGGGTCGATTTTTTCGATACAGAAAAGATGGATCAAAGGTTTGGTTACAAGCTTCTTACACGCCTTCTACCAACGAAGATGGAATCGTAGATAAAATCATAAAACTAGCTATAGAAATTAAAAAACCAGTTGCTGATATCGAAAATCAGAAATTGAATTTTTCTAATGGAGTTCATGCGACCGTTTTTTAATCAAAAAAAATATTTTAACCACTAATAAAAGAATACAATGTCAAAAAATGTTTTAGTCGTCGACGATTCACTTTATATGCGAACCGTTATTAAAGAAGCGCTCTCCCAAGGTGGATATAATGTAGTCGGTGAAGCTTCCAATGGAGAGGAAGCTATTGATCTTGCTTTTGAATTACAACCAGACTTTATAACACTCGATAATATTTTACCTGATATGATAGGTACCGATATTTTAAGGGTTTATCAGGACGAAGGATTAGAATCTAAGATCGTAATGATTAGTGCCGTGGGGCAACAGTCTGTAATTAACGAAGGAATGGAATTGGGTGCTAAAGCATTTATCGTAAAACCCTTCACCAATGATCAACTCATCGATACTATGGCTAGGGCTTAGCTATAGATAAAAACCACACTTATACTTTATGCATTTAATAAATAGAAGCTATGTATAAGGTCTGACATTTTGCATAGCTGAATACAATTTACATATAACTAGAAAATGAATATGACCGATTACCTCTCTAAAGAAGATCGCAAAAATGCCAGGCAGATCATTGAAAAGGGTTATGCTAAAGCTGTAAAATCCTTATCGAATATTTCTGGGAAATACTTTAAACTGATTGATCCGGAGATCACTTTTGGCCTAAGTTTAACCGATCTGCCACTCATTGAGAACGAACAAAAAGAGTTTATACTTCTCACAACCGATATCATTGGTCAGTTTAGAGGCCGTAGTTATTTAATGCTTTCCGAAGAGGAAAGTGATAAGATTGTGGAAGCATGCTACCCTGACCTTGATCATGATATACAGAATCATGAAATAAGGGAATCAATCCTGCTTGAATTGGATAACATACTTTCTGCATCGGTAATTGCAGAATTTGCAAATTTTCTGGGCGTCCAGGTATATGGAGATGTTCCGCAAATAATGAAGACTAATAATGCGGAGCTTAAAGAAATGATGAAGAATGATTTCAAGAACGATCGTGACCATGAGTACATTTTTGCCATATCGAATACACGATTTTCTTTAGAACCCGAGGAACTGTCATTGAGCCCCCAATTTGTTTGGAAACTCACGAGGGAATTTTTAGACGCCGTCAAAAAATTCTCTACAGAGAAGATAGTCCCCTTATAAAGAAACGTACTATATAAAGTTGTAAAGATTGATGATGAAGAGTAAGATAAGAGACAACAGATTTTGGTTTTATAGTTTTACCAGTATGGCAAGCATAGTCTTGCTAACAGGGCTTTGTTATTATTATGATAAAAGCCTAATCGTCCTCTTTTTGGGAACGACGGCTTTAATCTTAAATCTCTTATTTCTTTCATACATCAGAAAATCAATCCTAACCCTATATTCTGATGCCCAAATTGTAATAAGTGCCGGGCAAGAAATGGATACTCAGGAGGCTTCAAACAGCATTATGCAACCTGTCTATGACAGCTTCCAGAAGATTACAGATAAAATGGAAGATGCCAGTTTGTTTATAAATGCAATCAAATCTGGTGAAGACAATGTCAAATTAGAAAGCCTTGACAAAAACGATCATTTATATGGTTCTATAGAAGATCTTCAAACAACGATCAGCAAATTTAACGATGAACAACAAAACAGATCCTGGATCTCCGACGGAATCGCCAAATTTTCAGATATCTTAAGACTCGATTTTGAAAATGAAAAAGAGATGGCCAATCGGCTTATCTCTGAACTGGTTAAATACCTGGGAGTCAATCAAGCTGCAGTATTCATTGTTCAATCGGAAGAGCTAAGTGAAATTAAAAAAATGCAAATGGCCGCCTGTTATGCTTATGACAAACAAAAGTTGGCACAGGGTGAAGTGCAAGAAGGGGAAGGATTATTGGGTCAGGTAATGCTTGAAAAGGATACCCTGTTTTTAACAGATATTCCTACAGATTATACCCGAATAACATCCGGGCTTGGACTGGCAACACCTAGAAACGTTGTTGTATCGCCATTAATCATCAATGATGAATTTTACGGAGCTATTGAACTGGCCTCTTTTAACATTTTACAGAAGCACCAGATCGAATTTCTCGAAAAAGTCTGCCAGGCCATTGCGGCTCAATTGGCAACTTTAAAAACCTCTATAGAAACCAAAAAACTTCTTAAAGAGTCTCAAAGCTTAACTACAGAGCTTCAAAGCAGGGAAGAGCAAATGAGGCAAAACATGGAAGAGCTGAATTCTACACAGGAAGAAATGGAGCGGAGGCAAGGAGAAACAGAAGGGCTTATCAGTGCCATAGATTCAACTTTATCCATGGCAGAAATTGGAACAAATGGCCTCTTATTAAATACTAATACAAACCTGGAACACATACTGGAGAAAGATAAAGATCAACTCATTGGGTTTAAGGTGGAAAACCTATTTACTGAAGCGGTTACTATATCGGATATTATTCATGAAATAGAAACCCATGGAACCTTTTCTAAAGAAATTTCGGTCAACGGTAAATCGGGTACCCGGCTTTGGTTAAATGCATCATTCACCCCTTTCAGAAGTAAAGACCGGTCCATTAAAAAAGTATTGATGCTTGCTAAAGATGTCACTTCAGAAAAAATATTGGAAATAGAAAACGAAGAAAACCAGGTAGGGCTAAATGCGCATTTGGAAGCCATCAATAAAACAATTGCCTCTTGTGAATTTGATATGCATGGGAACATTATTGAAGCGAATAACATATTCTTAGGTGTTACTGGATACGATGAGAGCGAACTGATCGGAAAGAACCAAAGTATGCTGATTCCAGGAAATGATGTAGATAAGCCTCAAAATGAGCTGATGTGGGAAAACATAAGACAAGGGCAGTTCTTTTCAGGCGAATTTAAGCTTAGTAGTAAATCAGGAGAGGAATTATGGCTCGTGGGAACCTATAATCCGATAAAAGATCGAGATGGAAATCCATATAAAGTGATGATGTTTGCCCAGTTTACGACTGGTGAAAAGGAAAAACAGAAAGAGTTATCGGGAATTGCCAGTGCATTAAAATGCACATTACCTGTTTTGGAACTTAAGCATGACGGAACCTTTAAAACAGCTAACAAACTGTTTTTTGATAGCTTGGGGTACTCTCGAATGACTTTAAGGAGTAAATCTCTAAAAGACCTTATACAAGGTTTCTCCTCCGAAAAAGAACTGGAATTGTTGAATAAACTGGCTCAGGATCAAAAAGTAAATCAGGATTTTAATTTCATTTCCGAGAACGGAGATATTCATTCATATCAGGCATCATTTTATCCAATCCATAACCTGCAGGACAAGATCACAAAAATAGTTGCTGTACTTATCAAAAATGAAGTCCTTTTTAAAGTACACCAGAACGACAATCGTAGTATCAAAGTTTCTTGATCATTCTAGTTTTTATGCTTTATATCTATTGCTCCAAATTGAGTAAAAGAATAGTAAAATGGCACACATAACTAGCAGATTCCGTCATCATTCTTTGGTCAGACGGGCTTGGCTCGATCCTTCGGTTGGATGATCGAACACCTACTATTGCTCAGTTTGGGATCAACGCGGTTAAGGTAAGAAGGTCAAACGGTTATTTTCTTCTATTGCTATGGGTTTAACCCATAGCTATTAATAGCAGTCTATAAAGTAAACTTAAGAAGTTGGGATTATAAGTGCCTCGAAAGTATTTTCATGAACATAGTCTCAGCGAGACGCTAAGACCAATAAGGAGTACTAAATTTATTGTTCCTTCATAAAATAAGCCGTTTTTAACTTATGGATAATTTCTGTACTCACCCAATAAAAGTTTGGTAGTCCACCTTCTTCGTTATATCGACTAAAAAATAAATATTTACCATCTGGAGTGATACTCGGGCTTGTTTCGCGAAAATTAGAATTTACTTCATTTCCAAGGTTAATTGGTTTTGACCACGTTCCGTTTTTCTTCTTAAAATAGACATAAATATCGCTGTCATTTCTTCCATCTTCTCTGTTTCGAGCATTTACCACTAAGTAATCTTGAGATGGGGAAATAAAAGCGTGAGCACCACCAATTTCAACTTCTTGTACTTCGGGAAATTTACCATTTTTATTGGGAGCATAATACGTTTTAAATTTTGAAATATTGAAGTAAAAAAGATCTCCATTTTTGGTTAGATTCGGATAAAAAACTTCATCATCATTTATTGGTGAATCAAGTTGTATTGCATTGCTCCAGGAATTCTCGAAACGGTTTACATACCAAATCTTACCGTTCTCAAAATCAGAATCGTAAGCGGTAAAATAAATCTTTTTACCATTAGGGCTGACAAAAGGATGCAATTCTCCAGCTTTTTTGTCTTTTGTAAAATTTACTTCTTTAGGATTTGTCCATTTTTTGTCTTCGAGTTTTGAAAAATATACACTTGGATTTCCGTCTTCTTTAAATACTCCGAAATATACTTCATCCAAATCAGGAGAAAACGAAATACTACCTTCACCTCTTCCATTGATTGAAACAATACCAGGCGCAAAAATTTCAGGAATTAAGCCTGGTGGTTTTTGTCCAAAATAGGGGTTTACTATAGTTGGTGAATCATTGTTTACCTTATTTTCTTGAGCAAAGACAGTGTTTAGCGATAAAGCACATATCAATATTAATAATTTCGTTGTTTTCATGTTTTCTTCTTTGTGTTTGCAATTTATAATTCCAACCCGCCCGCTGGCTCGTTCACTAAAAAGGTCTACCCACTACAGCATCATTCAAATGGTAAATCATTACCATTTTCATAATGTCCACTATACATTCCGCCCTATTTGGGTCTAAGCGTCTCAATAATTTGCGCATCCACCCAGAAAACATCTCCTTTCCCTTTGCTATCATAGGCAAAAAAGGAAAGATATTTTCCATCTGGCGTTACGTATCCTCCACGTTGATTGGTACTTGTGTTTACTTTATCACCTAAGTTAATGGCAGTTCCCCAAGAGCCGTTTTCCTGCCGAAAGCTAACGTAGATATCATAACCACCATAGCCATCATCTCTTTTACTATCCCACAAAATATAGGACTCATCAGGTGCAATGAAGGGGTGGAAGTTCCATTTTCCGGTATTTATCTCTTTACTAAATAGTTTTGGGGCTTCACGTACACCATTTATTAGTCGAGAATATCGAAGAACAAAATTTCCATCTTTAGCATATTCATCAAAAACATAAGTGCCTTTGGACGAAGTGGTAAGGCGCATGATGTCGAAATCTTCAAACGCGGGACCAAGACTTTTAGGCTCTGACCATCCCTCATCGGTTCGCTCCCTATATTTGTTTGCAGAAAACCTAGTTTTACCATCAGGAGAGAAAGACCCACGCACCCCAGGTTCCGCTTCTGACTCGTGCCATCGATTATTCTCGTATTTAAAAACAAAGTGCGTATCTTTTCCACTTTGGTTGTTTCTCCTACTAAAGTACACCTCTTTCATGTCGGATGAGAATAAAACTCCCCACTCATGATGCTCTGTCGAAACAATACCCGGAGCAAAAACTTCGGGAGTTAAACCTGGTGGCTTTTGTCCGAAATACCGATCTTCTAAAGGAGGAAAATCAACATCGTTCACCTTATTTTCTTGAGCAAAGACGGTGTTTAGCGATAAAGCACACGTCAGTATTAATAACTTCGCTGTTTTCATGCGTTCTTTCTTTATTATAAAAATTGTTGTTTCTGATGTTTATTGTTTGCCCAAATTTTGAATATATGTATGGTATATTCAATGTGTGAATTCATTAACAGGACAAACCCAACATTTAAATGATAAAGTCATTTGGTCATTGATATAAGGCTTTTGTAAGAAATTAAAGAATATTGTTTTTGTAGATGATAGCTTTACTAGCTGCTAAAATAGTTTATGCTTAAAAAGTCATTAAAGAATACAATCCTTATAAACATAGGCGCCTTTTTATTGGTGCTTATTCTTGAGCTAATGAGTGGATGGTTATTCATAGATCGATACGATACTAACTATTCTTTTTTCTTACATGGTTTTAATTATACAATAACCATTATGGCCATCATTTGGATAAATCATTTTGTTCTCATTCCTTTTTTTTTAGATAAGAGACGCTATTTTCTATATGGCATCTTACTCATTGGGAGCATATTTTTAGTTTCTTATTTAAAGGGAAATGAGAAAGATGGCTGGTTAGATATCTCTAAATTCTTTTTCTATCTTATTTATACTACTGGAGCCGGAATGGCTGCCTTTTTTTTAAGAAGAAATATGATCATCCAGAGAGAAAATGCTGAGAAAGAAAAATTACAAAAAGAAATGGAGCTTAATTATTTAAAAGCACAGGTAAATCCACATTTTTTATTCAATTCTTTAAATAGTATTTATTCGCTTTCGCGCAAACAATCATTAGAAACTCCAGACCTTGCAATGCAGCTTTCAGAACTAATGCGGCATCAATTAGAAAGTTCTAAAAAAGAGACCGTTTTATTAAAAGAAGAGCTTGAGTTTATAGAAAATTATTTATTACTCGAAGAAAAAAGGTTGAGTAAACGTTGTACTATTGAATTTTTAATTGACGGAGACGTGTCGGGCTTAAGGATTTCTCCAATGTTGCTCATCCCTTTTGTTGAAAATGCTGTTAAACATGGTGCCCAAAGTACGAATGAACAGAGTACCATTGATATTTCTGCCACTACAAAAAACTCCACTCTTCATTTTTGTGTAGAAAATTCAAAGCCTTACAAAGTTTCTTCATTGAAAAGAACAGGACTGGGTCTCGAAAATGTGAGAAGACGTTTAAATCTTTTATATCCTAACTCTCACGTATTGGAAATTGATGATAAAGAAGAAAAATATCATGTCAATTTATCTATTGATTTAGCGGTTTCAAAATTATAAAAAAAGTAATGATTAAAGTCGGTATCGTAGATGATGAAATACTAGCACGTAAAGTGTTAGAAGATTATTGTTCTAAAATAGATGCCTTAGAAATAGTACTAAGTACAGGGAATCCAATTGAATTCATCAATTTTACTCAACAAAATGACCTTGATCTCATCTTTCTAGATTTAGAAATGCCTGAACTTAATGGTATGGAAATTTTGCGTTCCATGATAAAACCACCGAAAGTTATTTTGACTACTGCGTATTCGGAATATGCCTTAGAAAGTTATAACTATGGTGTGGTAGATTATTTATTGAAACCCATTAAAATCGAACGCTTTTTGAAAGCGATAAACAAAGTTTCAGCATCAAAAATAGCACAACCTAAAAAAAATAGAGGAAGTGAAGAACTTCAAATAAAACATGATGGAATCCCCGTTAATATTTCCTTTAAATCAATTCTGTACATTCAGAGTTTTGGAAATTATTTGAAAATTTATACTGATTCAAGAATGTACCTTATTTCCGAAACGCTGATTAATATTACCGCCCTATTATCTAAAAGCTTTCAACGCACACATAAATCATACATTGCGAATTTGGATAGAGTTACAAAAGCAACCAGAACATATTTGTTAGTTGAAAATAATAAAGTACCAGTCAGTGCAATGTATAAGGTTATTGTTTTTAAAAAATTGGAAGTTTTAGCAAAATTATAAAATAGTTTATCCCAGTTCTAGAGTATAATTCTTAGTCATTATTTAAATTTTTATGATGTTTGATAACGACTGGCTAAATACTGTGCCGATAAAAGAGTGGCACAAGCGTCCAACGGACGCTAAGATAACAGATTGAAATGAGCTTTCCAGTCCCACTAACCTGAGGCATGGATGATTAGTCCTTGTTGTAGGGCGTTTTATTTTAAACATCATTCAGGTTAGAAGTGATGCGCCATTTTTTAAACGACTCTTTGACATTCGTTAAGTTTACTAAAAGTCTATATTTAACCATTATGTTAGTTGAACACATTCTCATACTGGCAATTTGTAGCTTTGGAGTACTCCACGGACTTTCACTTGGTATTCTCTTATTAGCTGCGCCTCAACTTAGTACCTTATCTAACCGAATACTTGGAGGACTACTGATCGTGTTTGGTATCAGAATCAGCAAGTCCATCTTCCTGTCCTTTACCAGCGATATGAATATGCTATTTATTACGCTTGGGCTTTCGCTTATCCTTTCTTTCGGCCCGCTTTTCTATTTCTATATCCGAAGTTTTCTGCAAGAAAATTATAGACTCCGCCAACTGGATTTGATGCATTTTATCCCTTTCTGTTTCTTCTTTATGTTGAATAGCCTCAGTTTACTCTCAAAAGATTTCTATCTCAATTTTGGCATCTATTTCATTTACCTCCACTTTTTAAGCTACATTATCTTCTCCTTTATTTGGCAGAAAAAATATAGGTCCAGACTGCCCATACCTAGCTCCAATGTTAAAAAGGACTGGCTCAACTATATCCACTTAGGAGTGGTATTTATCTGGTTATCTTACTTCATGTTCTTGCTCGATGAAATTGTACCTTATATCATGGGACCAATTATTTATTCATTGGTCGTCTATCCGCTAAGCGTTTGGGCCATTTTTCATAAAGTGCTAAAACCTGAAGAGAAAAAGTACCAGAATTCCCGACTCGACAGCGGCCAATCTGAGAAGTTGATTTCCAGATTAGAAACCTTCATGCAAAAGGAAAAACCCTTCACTAACCCTGAGCTAAAACTTCCGAAAATGGCGACTACGCTTAAAGTGAGTTCCCATTCGCTTTCGCAGGCGATAAATGAAAACTTTGGTGAAAACTTCCAGCATTACCTCAATTCTTATCGGATCAGATCAGCGCAGCAAATGCTTGATTCACATGAGTTTGACCACTTTACCATCTCTTCTATTGCCTACGATAGTGGTTTCAATAGTTTATCAGCTTTTAATACTGCTTTCAAGAAAATCCTTCAGAAAACCCCTTCCCAATACCGAAAGGACAGAAGTCAGCAAGCTTAAACCTAAACTGCTGATTTTCAATTGTCCAAATCATAATTCCGTCTGACTGAATTATAACTCAGATAGATTAAGGTGTTGTAAATCCCTTGTTTTGCTCGACGTCGAATCACCGAAATCGGTAGTTCCTATTTTCATTAATATTTCAAATTAATCATGAAAAGAGTAAAAACACTTGTAGGGATTTTCGCCCTATTGCTTGGGTTTTCTTCCCAGTTATTCGCCAAGCAAAAAGTACTCATAGTAGTTACTAACAATCAATACGTACAAGTCAACATAGCAGGAAAAGACACCGTGGTAGCAGGGGGCTACGAGCTTTCAGAAGTATCGGAAGCCTATAATATATTTACTGAAAGTGGCTTTAGGGTGGACTTTATGAGTCCCAAAGGGGGAAAGACTTTTTACGAGCCGGAAGAGGACATGAAGGAAGTGAACAAGGAATTCATCGCCAAAACCGATGTAATGGAGCAGTTGGAAAACAGCCTCTCGCCTTCCCAAGTGAACGCAAATGATTATGCAGCCATCTACTTCGCTGGAGGGAAGACTATGTGGGACTTTCCTGAGAGTAAGGAATTGGGACAATTGGCTGTAAGCATTTATGAAGCAAAAGGAATAGTAGGGGCTGTCTGTCACGGCCCTGCTGCCTTGGTGAACGCCAAACTTTCTGATGGTACTTATCTTGTTGCCGGTAAAAAAGTGAGTTCCTTCACCGATCGAGAAGAACAGTTGTTTTCCAAAGCAGCCAAATTGTTACCCTTCTACTTGCAAGAGAAACTAACCAGCCTTGGAGTCCACTTTCAGGAAGCTCCACCTTTGTTCAATCAAACAGTGGTTGATGGAAGGTTGGTTACTGGGCAAAATCCACTTTCTACCTATTCCGTAGCCAACGAAATGGTGAAATTGATGGGTAAGAAAGCGGTAGAAAGATCTTGGACAGATATGAGCTACACATTGGAAGTCATCAAACTATTAGTGCTTAAAGACAAAAATGAGGCAGAGAGTTTTACGAAAGCACACGCCCAAGCTTATCAATTGAAGCAACAATTATTTCAGGACTATTCAAGCTATGCTTTTGCAGGACATTTAGGTGAGGTTGCTAAAAATAAGGCATTAGCACTTTTAGAATTTGCGGCTGAAGTATTTCCTGAAAGTGCAAAAAGCCAGGAAGCACTGGCTCAAGCCTACCATTCTCTCGGTAAGGAAAAGCTTGCTCTTATCTATTTGAAAAAGAGCATAGAGCTTGAACCAGGCAACCCCTCTGCTTTAAAGCTGAAACAGAAATTGAGGGATAATAAGTAGTAGTTAGTCATTAGTTGCTAGTATTTAGAATGCATTAAATGCCTTTTATCCAGATAGTTACTTTAGAAATAACATAAACCAATTTCGGTATTTACAACATGAACAATAATATGATACGAGTAGCGTCACTTCTTCTAGTCATGCTAGTAATCACGGGTTGTGGTGGTGGAATGGAAGCATATATTCATGACGATGTGAACGAAGAATTCACCACCCAAATCTTTACTAAGAAAGAACTTGTAGAGGACTTAGAACACCTAAAAACCCAAATGGCAGCAAGACATCCGGTTTATTATGAGCTTACTGATAAAGGAGCAATTACTGCGAAGTTTGCAAGTATCGAAAGCAGTATCAAAGCCGAAATGAACCGTCAGGATTTTTTCCGCCTGGTGGGTAAACTCAATCCTTATTTCAGAGATGGTCACAGTCTGATTTTTCCACTTTTGGCAGAGGGTACTTATGATGAAGACAAGGAACAATATTTATTTCCTTTTGGTGTTTTTGTCAATAATCAGTCGTTATACATTAACAAAACCTATCAGCATAAGTCCAATGGAAGAACCATTGAAAAGGGTACTAAAGCAATATCCATCAATGGTGTATCAGGCGAGGCTATTTTAAAGGAATTAGCGGAATATGGGCATGGCGAAACAGCCACCTTAAGAATGCACATGAGTACCTTACTTTTCCATTATTGGTTACATGCTATTTATGGCTGGCAAGGAGAATTTCAACTTGTTTTGGAATACGGGAACAATCAAGAATCTATTGTTGTATCCAATCCTGAAAACTGGAACAAGCAGCTAAATAAGTTGGGGGATAATTGGTTAAAGGTTCTACCCAATCAGGTTGCCTATTTAAAGCTTGGCACTTTCGATGTGGATGAAGAATCGGGTTATAACGAATTTATTGAAAATGCTTTCGCTCAAATCCAAGAAAAGAACATATCAAAGCTGATCATAGATGTAAGAGGTAACACCGGTGGTCAATCTGATGCCGGTGCAGAGGTGATTCGCTACCTAACGGACGAGGAACTAAATCAGGGAGCAGCCGCTATTGAAAAACTTTCAGAGGACAATAACGGATTGTTTGGATACAAAGGTAAGCCAGGTGAGGTTATCGAAATGGACGTATTAAGTAGTGAACTCATTGAGCCAGTCGAAGAAGCCAAGAGGTTTAGGGGTGAAGCGATGGTACTTATAGATGAGATGACTTACTCAGCAGGAATCCTCTTTGCCACCACCATTCAGGATCATAAATTGGCAAAATTAGTAGGCCAGCCTACGGGTGGGCACGCTAACCAGACCGGAAACCTCACGCCATTCTATTTGCCCAATACCAAATTGTTAGTTTTAGCCCCTAGTCGCTATTTTACTAGAGCTTCAGGTGATTCCAGAAAGCATACAGTCCAACCTGACGTAATTGTCAAAAAAGATACAGATGCTAGTGTAGATAGAACTCTACGAGTTAGTCAAGATCTCTTTAAATAATGATTTAAGGATTATACAAGCCATGAAATAATTATTATTTGTTTCGGTTAAAACAGGAAAATACTACTCCTATTGACTCAAATGACCTACAACGCCTTGATAAAAAACGTAGGGTATGAATAGCACCTTTCTTTCCTGAACCTACTAGCCAAGACCGATTTCTAAATTTATATTTTACTTGGCGGAGTAACTAGAATCCGATGAACTTTCGGATTGCAGAAAAACCCTATGTTTTTTATCTTTTGTTGTAGTTAGTTTATTCCCAATAATGGTGAGCTACTTTCTCAATGATTTTTTGAGGAGAACTACCAGTTAAATTTGTTAAAAGAATAATTGTCAATTTGTCTTCTGGATAAGTAATTAAAGATGCTCGCCCACCACCGATTGGAGCAATGGCTGGATGGTTCTCTCTCATTATAACTGGCCATCCATATCCATAACCTTTTAAAAAACCACCAAACCCTCCATAGCTACCATTTTTTAACGGTACTGCAGTCCACATTTCTTCAATACTTTTATTTGAGATAAATGTACCTTTTTCAAGAGCTACTATCCATTTTGCCAATGCATTTACTGTTGAGAATGCACCAGCATCTGCCCAGACAATCGGTGAAAACTCTTCTGATATTTCATATAGCTTTTCTCCTTTTACGTATTTTTCTGTCAGTTTATCTTTTTTGTAATAACTATAAGTAGGGTTCTTGTTTTTTACTACATCAAAAGAACTTCCAAACATAATAGCCTTAGTCACTCCAATTTCGTCAAACTGATTTTCTATCAAAAATTGCAGATAGCTCCTCTTACTGATTTTTTCAATTAGTTTTAGGATTAAAACATAGTTCGTTTGGATGTAATCGAATTTTTCACCTGCTTTAAACCTAATGCTTTCTTTTTTCACTTTTTCCCAAGCAAACTCTTCTCCTTTTCCACCAATTAGTCCTCCATTTTCTAAGTCTTCAATATCGGGGAGTCCGGATGTGTGACTTAGAAGATGTCGTATCGTTATTTTTTGCCATTCAAGGGGTAGGTCATCTAAGTAAACCGAAATAGGCTTTGACAGATTGATTTTATCATCTTCTACTAATTGCATAATAGCTGTGCCAGCAAATATTTTTGATAGTGAATTGATAGAGAAAATCGTAGTACTGTCAACAGGTACAGAAAATGCAAAATCAGCTAGTCCTATGGACTTTGAAATTACTGTTTTACCATTTTTAATTACAACTATTCCGCATCCGGGTATTTTTTCTTTTTGAATCTCATGTTTTAAGTCGATTAAGAATTTCTCTTTTCTTTCTTGAGCTATTGATGAATTAGTCATTATAAAAATGGCTGTCAATGCCCAAACTAGCTTGTTCATAAATTTAGTTTTCTAATTACCCACAACGTACATTGGTAAAAGTAGTAGCTTGGCCTTTAGCGCGCAAGGCTTTGCAGGCCTATTCCTTTTTATCTGATGTTATCTGTATTTCGTCTCAATATCCTACCTTCTAGTTAGGCGCCACATACCAAATGGATTACCAAAAAATTCATCACTAATATAGGGTTGGTTGGACTCATTGTTAATCACAAATATAGGGGACTCTAAATCTGTTTGGAATGTTTGGTTATCTCCGATTTTCACACCTTCAATAACTTGATATCTTCCGAGTATTGCAAGAGTGTTGTAGGCGTTAGGAAATTCTTCACTGCTAATTATTGAGTCATGTAAACCCAAATTATGCATTCCACAAGTAAATACGGTTCCATCCGGTTGAGTTAGGTTGTCAACCACAAACATGTCGTACAAGTTTCCAAGTTCAAAATTATTAACTAGAGCAATCCAGTGGTTTATTTCAAAAGCCTTTCCAGCTGTCTCAACCTTAACTCCAAGTCCACCAGAATCAAGTAGAATTTTTGTTGCAATAGAGATAGATTTGGCTTTCTCAAGGGATGCGGTTTCTGCAATTAAGTAGACAACCGATTTGTGACCCTCAATTTCCTTGAGAAAATTATCCGATAAATGGTTAATTATACCTACCAATTCGAATGACTCTCTCATTCTTGGGTCGTGATCTTGAATTTCAAGTTCAAATGCTTCTTTCGTTTTAGTATTCAATAGCACCATCCCTGCAAAAATCCATTCCCCATTTGTTGTAGATACTATTGAGTTTACTAGTTCTGTTCTATCTTCCTAAGATCCGGGTATACATATTATGGATTTGAAGCTTTTCTCAGATGGTTCAGAGTCTTTCTCTCTTTTTTTGAATAGTCCAAACATTCTATTTTAGATCTTACAGATAACATCTAAATAAACACACCAAAGGTGCACACATTTATCTTATAATCATTAAATCCAAGGGGTTTCTACTTAAGCTCGAATTTATACCAATTTAACTATATAAAGGCGCATTAGATTGTTAAATGGTTTTTTCTTGTCAAAGTCAAAAAACGTAGAACTAGCAGCGCTAAAGCGAGGCTTTTTAACGCATGAGAAGGAAAAATCAATAGCTAGATAAGCGTCATTATATAGTTAAATTGGTATTAATCAAGAAGTATTTAAATAGAATATCAAAGCAATAACCAAAGTCATATTAGAAAAAAAATACCCTGAAACTTTCAGGGTATCTTATCGCATAACACAACGCAAACTCAACTCAATAGAATATCGTTGTGGTATCTCATTAATCATAGACAAAGACACCGGTCTTTTTCTTTCCACTTAAAGTATGAAAAGAAAAAACCATCGTGACTTTCAATATGACCTTACTCACCTTTTGGCTTTCGGAAATCCAGGTTATAGGTTAAGGCAACCATGAGCGTATGATTTCGCTCCTGGTTAATGCCATCGCTTTTAAGGGCTACTTGGTTTAGATAGCCCAGTTGAAGGTTTGCTCCTGGATTCAATTGATAGCCCAAGGCTGCATATGCCCTGTTCTGATCAAAAGCTTGTGCTACGTTTTCACCAAAACCAATAAATATTTCATCATAAATCGATAAAAATATAGTTCCGGTCTCTAAGGTTTTATTGGTTAAAGGTATGGTGGCCATCGCACGATATCGAATTCTATTTCTGTAGACACTACCTGATTCTTCAGAGGTTGAAGGACGCTCAATCCAGCGTTGTTCCAGTCTATATCGGTGATTCAATATCCAGCCCTTAAAGAATTGGTTTACAGTAAGCGTTTGCCAGATACGTTGTTCGTCAATCTCTTCGGCAATAGGCAGCTCACCAAACGGAAAAGATCTGATAAAAGCGTATCCACTCGTTAGCGTTAGTTCTTTGTTCAGTTTATAATCGAGCCCAAACCTGAGTAATGATTGCTGCCAGTTTTCGATGAAACCATCCCTTCTGAACTGGTATTCCGTATGCAATCCCCAACGGTCGGTAAGGGCGTGGTTCCCAAAATACATATACCAGCTGTTGAACTGGTTTACCGTCTGGCGCTGACCCAAGACAGTGAGGCTTGAAGTCACAAAGAGTATGATTAAAATATGTTTTTTATTGATCATAACGATTATGTTTAAGTTTATGCTAATGCGTAATTGATTGAATGAAGAGCGCGCTCAGGAAGGAGATTTAATGGGGTCGTTTTTTGAACAGCTCCCAGTCTTACAGACTCCTTGGGCATTCCATAGACCACACAGCTTCGTTCATCTTGTGCGAACGTTTGTGCACCACTTTCTTTCATAGCGAGCAGGCCTTTGGCCCCATCACTCCCCATACCCGTTAAAATCATTCCTACGGAATTCTGGCCTGCGTATTTGGCCAGGGAGTGAAAAAGAACATCTACCGAAGGCCTATGACGGTTCACTCGTTCTTTTTGGTTCAGCTTCACAAAATATTTAGCCCCACTCCTACGGACCTCCATATGAAAATTTCCTGGGGCGATAAGCGCTTGTCCACGTAAAACAGAATCGCCATCTGAAGCTTCTTTTACATGGATCTTACAAATGTTGTTCATGCGCTCGGCAAATGAGCGGGTGAACATTTCAGGCATATGCTGCACCACAATGATACCCGGACAGTCGATAGGCATCTCTTCTAGAACGGATTTGATAGCTTCTGTTCCTCCTGTTGAAGCACCAATAGCCATAATTTTACTACTCGTTGTAATAGGTTGCTCTTTTGAAAGCGTTTCAATCCTCGCAGCATGGGATTCCTTGAATACCTTTCTGCGAATAACTGATTTACCAGCCGCATTAACGATCTCCGTGATTTGCTGCGCTTCGTTGGAAAAGTTATCGATACTCAGGGCATTTTTCTGAATGATATCAACTGCCCCAAGTTCCAGCGCTTTAATGGCGAGATCAGAACCTTTGGCAGTCAAGCTGGATATGATCACCACCGGGATTGGATGCTGGCCCATAATCCTTTTCAGAAAAGTGAGACCATCCATTTTGGGCATCTCGATATCCAGGGTGATAACATCAGGAACCTGTTTTCCGATTTTCTGTACCGCCACATAAGGATCAGAAGCCACACCTATAACTTCTATAGCTGGATCGGAGCCCAGAATTCGGCTCAATGACTGTCTCACTACGGCAGAGTCATCCACGACCAAAACTTTTATTTTATGGTTATTAGCTTGAAGCATCTATTCTGTTACAGGTATTTCAAAAGAATTTTGTTGTTCGACGAGTCCATGATGATTTTTCGTCCACGTGATCCGCCCGTATCCGATTTCATCAATTTGATTCCTTCATGATGAAGAAATTCCTTCGCGATATGGATATTTCGACTTCCCACTTCATAGGTATCGGATTTCATCAGTTGATTGGCCCCTCCAAAAATTTTAGCTACCAGATTGTCCTTGCTGGCCCCCATTGAAATCAGCTTTTTTAGCAGACTTTGATTTGCAATGTTGCCATATTTTGGCGTCGCCAAACCTTCGTCATTCCATACCGGAAGCATATAGTGGTTCATACCTCCAAACTGCTTCTCCATATCAAACAAGCATAAAGCAACACAGGAACCCAAGACGGTTTTGATATGGTAAGAGCTTCTACTCACGAACATGGTCGAAGGAAAAAGAAAGTGCTGTTTTACAATATTTGCAGGACTTACTTCCAACTCAAAAGACTTCTTCATCTCCAAATAAAAAATCGTCCGGATCATCGTTCTGATCCATTCCATCCAGCGCCGGTATTTGTATAACGAACGTACTTCCCGAACCAGGACGGCTTTCTAATTTGAGATAGCCCTGAAGCATTTCAACGTACTCTTTAACAATGGAGAGTCCCAAACCAATTCCCGGATAGACCTTGGTCACACCTTCATCCAACTGTCTGAACCGTTGAAAAACAATCTCTTGTTGATCAATCGTAATTCCAGGGCCTTCGTCAGATATTAGAATGGAGAGATTCCCTCCTATTATTTCGAGATTAACTTTCACCAAACCTTCATTCGGTGAAAATTCAATAGCGTTTAGAATAAGGTTTAAAAGAATGGATTGAAGCAGTTCGGGATCTGTTTTGAAAGCCTTCCCTCTTTCTATACCATCTTTTTCAATTTCTAGTGCTTTTTGCCTGATCTTAAACTGGCAGCCTTTTATGATGCTTTCCAGCGTATGGTTCAAATCGACGCTTCCGGGGTTTAAATCTACCTTTCCAGCCTCGATCTTTGCAGCTGCAAATATGTTTTGCAGCTTAAAATTAAGTTCGGAAGCATCTTTATGGATCAACTTGGCCTGCCTGGATATGATCTGCGGATCACTATCCGGTGAATCCATAATGCTTCTGGAAAGACCTATGATACTGGTTATTGGATTGTTGATCTCGTTAAGGACATGGCTTAGAAAATTAGAACGTATGCTTTCTGCCTGCAGAAGCCTGTCGCTTAGGCGGTTGAGCTCCTTGTTATTTTTGGCCAATTCCTGTTTTAACTGATCTGTTTCGTTCAGTGGTTCTTTTAATTCCATCTTTCTTAAAGTGTTTTCTGATAAGTCGCTGGCATAATTTGCTTTAAGGGCAAATCCATTTTAAACAGGGATTCCGAGTGGCCGATCAGTAAATACCCTCCGGGCTTCAGTCGTTGTAACAATTTACTAACAACAGCATATTGGGTATCACGATCGAAATAGATCAGAACGTTCCTGCAAAAAATGATGTCCTGAAGACTTTTGATCTCCTGCGTATAGCTTTCTTTCATCAGGTTCATTCGAAAGAAATTCACTCTTGTCCGTAATTTAGAGCCTACCCTGACCAGTCTTTTTTCAGTGTCCTTACTTTTCAACAGGTACCTTTTTCTCAGTTCCATGGGTACATCCTGAATATGATCATCACGGTAAACGGCACTCACACCACGTTTTAGAGCTTGCGTGGAGATATCACAGGCCTGGATGTGATAATCCAGAGGCCCATTCAATCGTATGAATTCTTCCATAACCATCGCCATAGTATAAGGCTCTTCTCCGGAAGAACAGGCTGCGCTCCAAATGTTAAAGGATTTATTCTCATTTAAGCTCTTGAACTCCGGTAATACTTCACCGGAAATGAACTTAAAGTGCGTATTTTCCCTGAAAAAGTCGGTTTTATTTGTCGATACCGCATCCAGCAATCGTACGATCTCATCGTGCCCTTTCGGCCCTTTGACGTATCGATAGTACTCCAGGAAAGACTTCATGTTCAATGATTGAAGCCTTTTCTGTAGCCTCCCCTGCACAAGTGCGTGTTTGGGAGGCGTTAAATTGATACCGCACTCCTGGTACACATAAACACTCAGCTTTTTGAAATCCTCCTGTGAAAGCGTGATCATCGTTTATCTCTAATACTGCTGAAAATCAGAATCATTAAATTCTTCATTTCCAAGGTCTATGTGGACACCATTCCCATTTTGGTTCTTTTCAATTAGATACCCGGGACTGGAACCATTCCCATTTTTGTTGTTAAATAGGGCGGCAGGCTCATTATAAGATCCATTTTTTGGCCTGGCATATTTTTGGGTCAAAGGCTTTTTGTTCAGTCCATTAGTACTATTTCCAATCTTAAAGAACCCTACGGAATCTCTAAGATTCTCGGCCTGGTTTGATAGCTCTTCGGAGCTGGATGCCATTTCTTCTGCACCGGCTGCATTCTGCTGAATAACCTGGTTAAACTGTTGTATGGCTGAGTTAACCTGGTTAGCCCCGGAGTTCTGTTCAATACTGGATGCTGCAATTTCCTGAACCAATTTGGCTGTACTCTGGATGTTAGGAACAATTTCTTCCAGAAGTTTTCCTGATTTATCGGCAATAGCCACACTACTGCTTGATAATTCGTTGATTTCCGAAGCCGCTAACTGACTTCTTTCTGCCAGTTTTCTAACCTCCGTAGCAACCACTGCAAATCCTTTTCCATGATCTCCTGCCCGGGCTGCTTCTACAGCTGCGTTTAGGGCCAGAAGGTTGGTTTGGCGTGCTATTTCTTCAATGATAGATATTTTATCGGCGATCTTTTTCATCGATTCCACCGTCATGCTTACGGATGAGCTACCTTCTTTAATGTCTTCAGAAGCTTTTAAGGCTATTTTTTCCGTTTGTTGGGCATTGTCTGTATTCTGCTGTATGTTAGAGACCATTTGCTCCATAGAAGCAGAAATCTCTTCTGCAGATGCGGCCTGCTGCTGCGAACCCTGAGACATGTTTTGGGAAGTAGAGCTCATTTGAGTACTGGCAGAGGCAATATTATCGGAAGAGCTACTCACAAAGGAGATCACTTCTTTCAGTTTTTGTACCATTTTGCCCATCAGTTCCAAAAGCTCCCCTACTTCATCATTGGAGGTGTTCTTTATTTCAATGGTTAAATCTCCATCGGAAACCGCTCCAACTACCTTTCGTGCTTTTTCAATGGATGATAATATCGACCTGATGATCCAAAGCGATATTGCTATAGAAAGAAGAACACTGATAATTAAAAGTATAAGCATATTGGAGGCTGCCTGGGCAGTTTGTTTGTCGGATGCACTTTTGGCTACCTCTAATGCGGTCGTATTTTTTGTAACAAGTTGAGCAAGGATTCTAATCGATTTCATCGCTGCTGTCCTAGCTTCTGTTGTAGAGATCCTTGCAGCTATGGCATTGGAAGAATCGGTATTGACCAACCCTGCTTCTCGAATTTTAGCAAATGCTTTTTGGTAGTCTATCCAGTTGTTATCAAAATCCTGCAGGATCTGAATGCCACGTTCGTCCGATATGTTTCGAACAGCCTCTATAGAAACCATCATATCATCGGTCCGGTCCGATATCTCTTTCAGATAATTTTGGCGATCCATAGGTGATTTCTCCAGGAGAAAGTCTTTCTCTCTTTTGGTGATGAGCTGGATGAGTTCAGCTGCTTTTTGTGATTCTACAATTCGCTTGACCTGAATGTCAACAAGTCCATTCAAACTGTTACTCATGGTCGATAAATTCGTTTTTCCCAGGAAATAGATTCCTGTGGCAAGTAAAATGAGTAATGTAAACCCAAGTATAAGCCTGCCTTTTATACTAATTTTCATTTCGCGTGTTGTTTAGTTTTAGTTTCGTTTTTTTCTTTTGTAGTACTGTTTTCTTCGGCTTCTTTCAAAAAGACGATCTCTTGTGTGCTGAATACTTTTTCCATATTCAGTAGAAGGATGAAGTCTTCCTCATTTTTAACCATTCCATCAATAAATTCACTTTGATATCCTGACTGGATCGATGGAGGTGGCTTGATCTGGTCTTCTTCAATCTCAAGGACGGCTTTGATAGCATCAACTAAAGCTCCGAGTACGATTTCCTGACCGTCAACTTTAATGCTTAAAACGACGATGCAGGTTTCAACGGTATCTTCAACCGACGGTAGCCCGAACTTGATCCGGGTATCTACCACCGGAAGCACCCGACCTCTCAGGTTGATGACCCCTCGCATAAAAGTAGGTGCATTGGGCACTTTCGTTATTTTAGGTACTTCGATGATTTCGAGTACATGGTTAACGGTAGAGCCAAATATCTCCTGATCTAACTTAAACGTCAGATAAGACTGGCTTTCTATGGTTGCTGTTTCCATGGTTTATGGTATTGGTTGTGTGATTCATTAATTTCTTGACGAGTTTACTCTTATCGAAGACCAGTGCTACCGTCCCATCCCCAAGAATGGTGGCCCCACTGAATTCTTCCTGATTTTTATAGATGTATCCTAAAGGTTTGAGTACTACCTGATGCTCCCCGATAATAGAATCTACCGAGATCCCAAGATCATTGCCCATATAACTCATCTTAATGATCTGGCTGATTTTTGGAGCCTCATCGGAAGCACCCATTACTTCCCTCATATGAAATACCGGCGTTCGCTCCCCATCCAGAACGAGTTGTTTGCTTGCGCTGGTCAACAGTGTTGTTGGAACTTCGTAGCATTTTTCAACAGCCTGAAGTGGAATTACGTAAACATGCCCTCCGATTTTCACCAATAGTCCATCAATGATGGATAAAGTCAATGGAAGACTGATGGTAAACGTAGTGCCTTTGTTAATAACCGAGTCAATATTGATCTCGCCACGCAGATCTTCAATACCTCTTTTCACGACGTCCATCCCTACCCCACGTCCGCTGATGTCACTTACTTTTTCGCTTGTTGAAAATCCGGGCTTGAAAATCAATTCATAGACCTGTTCGGTTGATAGCTCTTCATCTGCACCGATCAGCCCTTTCTCCAAAGCTTTCTTTTTGATTTGCTCAGGAGCTATTCCGGCGCCATCATCAGATAATTCAATGACTACATTAGTCCCGGCATTATAAGCCTTAAACCGAATGGTTCCCGTCTCCGGCTTTCCCTGTTTCTTACGCTCTTCCGTAGTTTCAATCCCATGGTCTATGCAGTTTCGGACCAGGTGTAGCAAAGGGTCACCCAATTGCTCAATGACAGATTTATCGAGTTCCGTATCGGTTCCTTCTGTAATGAAATCAATTTTCTTGTTTAAGCCTTTTGAAAGGTCACGCACCAAACGCTGAAAACGGATCATTAAGGTATCAATGGGAATCAGGCAAATGGAAAAAGCATTATCTCTTAACCTTCGAGTGATCTTACTCATGTTTTCGGTAATCGCCGATAACTCAGCTGATTCCAGACCATTAACAAGCATACTGAGCCTGGCCTGTGTGGTGATCAACTCACTGATCTGGTTCATCAGTCCATCCAGTTTTTCAGAAGATACCCGGATAGAACTCGGTCCGGTTTTTCTTGAAGTTTTTACGTTTGTTTGAGCATCGTTTTTATTGTTCTGATTATCGGAAACCTCTTTTTTGTCATTCGAATCCCGAACGCCCAGCTCCTTTTTGATGGTCTCAAGTCCAATAGACTTACTATACGTATGCTCTTTGATTAAGCGTTCTTCCAAACCATCAGGAAGTTCTGTTAAGTCTAATTTGATGACTGACACCTCAGATGTATCGGCTACGAAAACGAAAATATCCTGAATTTCATGCTCCTTAGCCGTGGTTTCCAGCATAACTTCAAAAGAAGTATGGCATTCGGTTACGTCAACAGTTTCAAAATCCTGATTAGGGTTAAAGCAGGGTAACGCAAATCCTTTTCCTAATGACAGCAAGTCTTCCAGCAGGTAAAAAACATTAGTCCCATTGATAAAGATCTCTTTATCCGGAACGAATGAAATGTAGTAAGTAGAACTGGCCATTTCATCTTCAGCTTGAACTTCAGAACCCTCTGGTTTTGAATTGCTTTTCAGGCCGATAATTTTCTTGGTCAGGCGATCCTGCTCTTTTTGGTATTCCTGATTTTCCGGGTCACTCACCAGGTTTTTGATGTGATCAAGTGATTCGAGTGTGAGCTCCAGGATTTCGGGTCCTGCGACCAGTGTTTTTTCACGGATGGAATCGTAAACCGACTCCAGCTCATGTGTAAATAAATTAATGGAATCATGACCGAACATTCCGCTGGAACCTTTGAGCGTATGCATGATCCTGAAGATCTGCTCTACACTTGCCTCATCGCTCAGGTCTTTCTCAAAATGTAGTAAGGCTTCTTCCAGCTGACCAATCAGCTCGGTAGCTTCTTGAATGAAAATGTGTTTTAAGCTTTCCATAAGGTTATCGTAAAATTCGTTTGACTACGGAAAGCAATCGTTCCTGCTCAAAAGGTTTTACAATCCAGCCGGTCGCCCCTGCCTCCCGGGCCTCCATTTTTTTGGACTGTTGTGATTCAGTGGTCAGCATAAGGACTGGCATGCCGATGTATAACTTATCGTTTCGGATCTCTTTCAATAAAGTCAGACCGTCCATATTGGGCATATTCAGGTCGGTGATTACCAAGTCAGCTTTGGATGAAGAAAGTGTATTGATCGCATCCACCCCGTCAACGCATCGGTTTACCTCATAACCCTCTGATTCCAGCGTTGCTCCCACCAACTCTCGTATGCTTTCAGAATCGTCTACCACCAGCACTTTCATATCGTATTTTTATAATTGTTTAGAACATTGAGTAAGCCCAGTTTTTGAAGCATATCCAGATCGTCTTCTTTGAAATTCAAATGTGTTTCTATTGATTTCCCGGACTTCTTGAAGTGTTTAAACAACATGATCAGCAGCTGAATAAATGCCATATCCAATCGCTCATAGCTCTTTATAGACACTTTGGCTTTGTTAGATGGCTTTTCCAACTTTTTGATAATGGTCTCTTTTATGATTTCTAACTGACTGATATCAAGAACACCATTGAAGGAGATACTCAATACTTCTTTAGCTATGTAAGCTCTTACTGGTTTCATTTAAGGCTTTTAAATTCTGTGGTCATTGCTTCTGGAAAACCCATCCCACATTGTCCACTTTTTATTGATTACAAAATTGCTAATGAAGAAGCGAACTTAAGGACGGTGGATTTCCCTAATCTATCAGTTAAGTGTACCGAGCCATTTAAGTATTAATACTTAGTTTGACTTTCAGAAAGTGAAGTAATACTTTCCTCTGGTTTAATGATCTCACACTTGTCGACCCTACACGAGGCTGTCTTGTCCGACCGATCTTCTAATAAGAAGACTCCGCAACTAGTGCGGGGAGATAAAACTGATCGTTTAGCATGCTGCTTGAAAATAGCGTCATATTGAGCGTAGTGAAAGATCTCGCTTTCAATATAGAACTCCGATTATTTTTATGAAAACCTACCTAAAATCCTTAAAGCATGGACGAAGATCTGATGGTTCCAGACCGGAAGATTGAAGGTAATATTCAACAGCATCGGAATTGATTTCAATGGCGGTGAAGAGGTCATCCATGGATTTATCGCAATCGTTTAAAAGGACCCACACTCTCGACCGTTCCAGATAAGCAGGAACATCGTTTGGATCAGCTTCTAAAGCCAGATCAAAGCATTGCAAGGCCATTTTATAATTGTTATCGACGGCGTACTGCTTACCCTGGCTGATTAAATCACCGTTACCTGTCGAAGCGGTGGTTAAAGCAATACATGTTAAAACGGTAAGAATAATAAATATCCAATCTGTTTTAAACTCTTTTGATTTCATACTTTCTGAATAAAACCCATAATGATCCTCAAAGATGGGTAGATATGAGTTAATTCCGTTTGGTGGAATTATCCAATTTCCTGAATGAATCTACGGAGTGGATTAGGTGTTATTACTTACAAGAGCATGTATTAAAATAGCTATTTGGCATTGATTAAAACATTATTTCTTTTAGAAATTCATCTTTTAAATGAACTTTTTAACTCTTCTTAAATAAGTTTAAATTATTAGGATAAATGAGTTCAAAGTTGTTTTCTAAGCTTTTCTAATATCATTTAAGATTCATGTTTTACATAAACTTTCACTCTTTTTTAAAAAGGATATTATGTTCAATTTCTAAACGGCCAGAAGCTCCTCCATTAAGTTACTTTCTCCATCTAATGACATTTTTTTTCTCAATCGATAACGACTCATATCCACACTTTTTGGAGAGATATTGATGACCGATGCAATTTCTTTTGAAGAAAGTCCAAGGCGAATTAACGCTGCTAGTTTTTTCTCACTAGCACTGATGTCTGGATACTTTTCATTTAACCGGATAAAAAAGCCTTCACAAACGTTATTGACATACTGATCAAATTCATCACGATCTTTTGCCAATGATTCGCTAGACTTTATAATTTCAAGAATTGGTTTTACATCAGCATCTGATTTCTTATTTATTTCTTTTACCTCATTCTTCAATGTTTCAATAAACTCATTCTTATTGTTTATTTGTAATGCAAAATTTACAAGCTCATTGTCTTTGTATCGAATCTCAGATTTTAATTTTTCTTCCTTTTCTTGCGCCAAATCTAGTTGAGCTTTTGAAAGCGCTCGACGAACTCTCAACTGTCTAAAAAGAAGTAATCCCAGTAGTAAAGTCAAGCCAATTGTAATGGCCATAATGATTATTTGAGTATTTGCGAGTTCTCTTTCCTTTTCAAGTAATGTAATCTCTGAGGCTTGCTGTTTTAATTCGGCTTCTTTCTTTGCTGTCTGATATTTCGCTTCCATCTCAGTGATTAACTCTGCCTTTTCCTCATTATATACAGAATCTCTCAAGGCTTCATATTCAAGATGATGATCCAATGCCATTTTGTATCTTGTCAAAGATGAATACGCCTTAAAGGCATTCCCCAGGATTTCAATTCTTGCAGGCCTACTTCCATCATCCTCCAAAAGATCCAAAGCTTCCTTTATACATGAATCAGTCTCATTAAAAAGTCCTCTATCTGCATAGATCAACGCAAGCTCTCCATAGGTTACGGCAGCTCCACTATAATTCTTCAGTTTTAACCTAACCTCTATTGATTCTATGAAATATTTTTCAGCCTCTTTTAATTTACCTTTTTCATACAAAAGCTCACCATAGTTATTAAGAAAGACGCCGAGACCAGTATTATCTCCTAAGACTCTCGCATATTTGATGGTCTCAAGGATGTATTCTTCTGCTTTATCCAGATTCCCTTTAGCCCGATAAACGTTGGCTATACCATTGTAACTAATAGTAGAATCTTTTCTGTCGTATGCGGCTTTCAGCGACTCTTCTCCGTAGAAAAGTGCCTTTTCCCATTCTTGATTTTCATAATAAATAATTCCTATTAGGTTGTAAGAAGCCCAAGTGGATAGGTCTGACTCTTCCTTGATCTTCAATCCTTCTAATGCATATTCAAGACTTTTGTCATAGTCTCCTTTTCTCAAATAAATAATTGCAAGATCATGATAAGTATACGATATCCCTTTGGGATGATTTAAGTTTTGGAAGACTTGATTTGCTTTCTTTATGTAATGAGTCGCAGAATCAAGCTTTTGCGAATACATAAAAGCACTCCCAACTGTGAGATTAGAAATAGCGAGTAAAGTATCATTCTCGATGTTTGTTGCAAGATTGACTGACTTTCTAAGGTAGATCAATGATGAGTCAAAATCTAATACTTTGTATTTGCTTCCGATTTCTCGAAACAACACAACGTCAAGTTCTTCATCCGCACTTCCTATTAGTTTTTTTAAGCTATCTATCTCATTTTCATTAATTGTTTGCGACCATCCAAAATTTGAGAGGATACTCAGGATGAGGATGAGCTTCAAAATCTTCAGTTTATGGCAACAAGTTCTCATAATCATTAAGCTAACATTTCAATATCATAAAAACTCAGGTGTGTTTTCCATAATATATATCAGTTAATAGTCAAATGAAGCACTTGTAGAGATCATGTAGAGATTACAGACCTTCTAAATCTACTTTTTGGGATGATTGAAGAAGGAAAGTGCTATTTCTGGTTACAACCATGATTAACCAATGGATCAAGTAATTGAATTAACTGTAGAGATCATGTAGAGATCAAAAATTAGATGTATGGTATCTCATTTCCGTCTTTCGTTACGGATTGGAAATTAAAAAATATGAAATGAGCCCAAAAAGGCGAATTCCATATAATGACTGACAAACATTATATATATGAGGTACTTAATTTGTTCAACGTTATTTCTGTGTTCTACGATAGCTCTCGGGCAGACCTCTAACCTGATCTTCTTTACAGAAGGAGGAGAAAAGTTTACACTTTATGTGAATGGGGCTAAAGTCAATGAAGTACCGGATACTCAAGTGAAAGCGGTGGCTATTTCCGGTGATTTTGTTCAGGCAAAAGTAGTCTTCGAAACTCCCGGAGCGCCAGAACTAAAAAAGGGAATTATGCTCGATCCAGGAATGGAAATGAGTAGCGTCATCAAAAAAAACAAGAAAGGGAAGTATGTATTTAGACTGGTAAGTTCTGCACGTATGCCCATGGACGAGGAATCTGAAACGGTAAGAATTACACAAACTTCTACTCCCTCTCAACAGCAGCAAAGAACCAGCACTACGACAATGACTACCACTGAAGACGGTTCTTTAGTGGATTTAAAAGTGACGAAGGATGGTGGGTTTAGCATGAAGGTCAATCAAGATAATTTTTCCGCCAGCAACTCCGATGCGCCTTCCTCTACAATTACTAATACTCAAACAACTTCAAACAGTTCTTTTGCAAGCAAACAGCAGCTTTCAGCACGAGTAGAAGGAAATGAAATACTACTGAGTGATGGACGTGTATTTACGTTCAAGTATGTAAACTCAAATCGAATAGGTCCAGTAGTAGAGATGAAGCAGCCAGCAGGATCTCAAATTGCCATTTCTTACGATGGAGTTGAGGCCTATTCCAGTGAGGTGCCGTTCGTTTATGAGGAGAATGATTGGAAAAAAAGCAAAGTCTATTTCAAGTTATCGGTAAGAGAGCCTTCCGGATCGTGGTCTGTGAAGCTGAAGCACAACAGCAGCAAAATGATCATTGATGGTGCACCTGCTCAGCAAGTGACCATCACTACTCCTGCCCCTTCTCGACCAGCAGCTACTTCAGGCTGTGCAAATGCAATGGCTAATGGAGATTTTGAAAGAGCGAAGGAATCGATCAATAATAAATCTTTTGCTGATGAAAAGCTTACTGTGTTTAAGCAGATCATAAGAGGCAACTGCATGTCAGTGGACCAGTTAGTTGGTTTTATGGATCTCTTCACGTTTGAGGAGGGGAAGCTGGAGGTAGCAAAGTTATCTTATGCGAAGACCGTCGATCAAGGTAACTACTACCGGGTAAATGATGCGCTTACTTTCACAGAATCAGTAGAGGAATTAGAAGCTTTTTTGGCAAAACAGTGAATGGGTTGTGAAAGATTCCCGGATTTATTCCGGGATCTTCTGTTATGGAGGATCCCGGTACAAGGCTCAGAACAGCACTCAACTAACATTGGATTTTCAACATACCCTTAAAGCAATGCGAATACCTTTTATTCTAATACTTACGCTGGCGCCCCCTTTTCTATTTGCCCAAAAGAAACTTTTGAGGCAAGCCGCTTCTCTGGAAACTAAAGGTCAATACGAATTAGCAGCAGGGAAATATCAGGAAGTGCTCTATCGAAATGCAACTTTAGAGGACGCATTGAACGGGCTGAAACGTACTTCTCAAAAAGTGATAGACCAGAAACTTTCTGACTACTTCCTGGTCAGGAACTCCGGTGAAGTAGCAGAGGCGATTGAAATCTTTGATGATGTAATCCAAAAACAAGCGGAGCTTAACTATTTCAACATATCGATCGATATCCCTTCTTACTATTATAAAGACTATGAGGAAGATAAGAAAAGGCTACAAGAGAAATCTAAGACCATTGTAAATTCTGAAAAAGCCGAGCAAAAGGCAGAAAAATACGCCAAAGCTGTAAGCTTATTTACACAAGAAAATTTGATAGAAGCGTGGAAGATTTTCAATTCAATAAAAGGGTACAAAGAGTCTTCTGAATATCTAAAAAAGATTGAAACGCAGTCCAAAAGGTTTTCAATTATACCCAGTATCAAAAACCAATTCAGCCATGAAGAAACACTAAGAAACGCTCTTTTATCAGAGCTCTTCAAGCTTGATAATCCATTAATCAAGATTATCGATCGTGAAAACCTGGATCAATTGATCGAGGAACAAAAGCTGGGTCTGACCGGATTACTTGATGAGAAGTCAGCTGCTGATTTAGGCAAGATACTGGGGGTAGAGTTAATGCTTATCACCCGACTGCTGAACTACAATTTAGTGGAAGGAGACAAAACCACTCAAATCAAGACAGCCTACACGGCCAGCATAAACAATAACGTAAGAGATTATTACCCGATATCCTATCAGGAGCATTACCAGAAAAGCAGCCTTGAAGTTTCCTTTCAGTATCAACTGATAGACGTAGCTACGGCAGAAATCTTAGTTGCTGATATACTTTATGAGGGGGTAGAATACGAAACTAACTACGCTTCTTCAAATGGAGATCCAAACACGCTATATCCTTCAAATGGTACGCATATCTATACAAAAGGAAAAGAAAGAGATGCATTTCTGGCCCTTTTCACTATGTCTGTTGAGCCACTATCGAAAAAGGAAATGGATATCACGATTCAGAAATCGCTTGCAAAAAAAGTAGCTGTTTCATTAGATAACCATTTCCGAAAATGAAGTATCTATTGATCATAGCCATGCTTTCAGTGGGTTGTAAAAGCCATCTACCTACCCCCTCTCCTGTAAGGCAGAAGGAACTGGCTACTTCATCATATCAACCAGATTGGGTGCGACAAAAACCTTCTTCGCCTGGATATTATATCGGTATAGGCAATGCACCTTTGGCATACCCGGATTATCAATCCAACGCCAAATTGGAAGCTTTAGACGATCTGGCTTCTGAGATCAGTGTTACGATTGAATCTTCTTCTTTATTAAACCAAGTTGAAAATAGTGCCGGTTTTAGAGAGCAGTTTCGATCTGCGATTAAATCAACTACCCAACAATCCATAACATTACACGAACAGGTGGAAAGCTGGAGCGATGATCGGTACTACTGGGTACAATACCGACTGAACAAATCCAGCTTTGAGCAACTAAGAGCAGAAAAGAAACAAAAGGCGCTGGACATAGCCTCGGAGTTTTTCATAAAAGGATTGGAAGCAGAACGATCCAGAGAACTCATTCAATCTCTTCACTTTTTTGCTCAAAGTATCGAGGCACTGACTGACTACATAAATGAGCGAAATGAAGTAACGATCAAAGGAACCAGTCAACTCCTTGCGGTAGAATCATATTCCAGAATTCTCCAAATCATTTCAGATATCCGACTCTCCTCCGATTCAAGTAGTTACACCTTCACAGCAGGAGAATCATCAAAAAAAGTAACCTTTAAAGCAATGATGGACATAACTCCTGTGAAAAACCTAGTTGTCATTCTTGCTTCGGAGAACCAAAAAGCTTTGAACACAGACGAAAAAGGTAACATTGACCTACAGATCCATCGAAAACCTCCATCCCAAAAACTCGTTGCCACTCCTAACTTTGATTTCTTGAATGCTTATCCATTGACGTGGGCTCTGATTCATAATTTTCAGCCTAACCAGCTTACCATTCGATTCAATATACCCCCCATTACTATTCAGGTAATTTCTGATGAGAAAAATCTCAATCAAGAAATGAATCAGCAGATTCTGGGTGATTTCCTTAAAAAACTACTAACAGAACAGGGATATCGAGTGGTCGATCGTTCCGGGGAATATCTTTTTGAAATTTACGCTACTACCCGAAAAGGAAGCGAGCTATCAGGCCTTTACACCTCCTACCTGGATCTCAATCTGAAAATTAAAAATCAGAACGAAGAAGTTCTTTTTTCGGACTTCTTCTCAAACATTAAAGGCATCCATACCTCCTATGCATTAGCGGGTCTCAAAGCTTATCAAAATGTAGAGAATGAGCTTTCAGAGGATATTAAAAGATCAGTTGAAAAGAATTTTATAAACAAAGAATAAATCGCAAGACTATGAAAAATCAGCATATCTATTTGAAAATAGTTTTACTAATTGCCCTTGTTTCACTATTGGAAGCATGTAAAAACAAGCCTCCTCAAACGATCCCTTCAGATGAAGTGGAAGTGATTGTACCTTGCTCTGGCTCAGAATATTTCAGTACTTCTGAAGTGTTTCGTTCCAATTCCATCGGGGAAAGCAAGGATCAGGTAGTTTCAAAAAAGAAAGCATTGAGCAATGCGCGAGCTGACCTGGCAGCCCAGGTAGAAACCACAGTAAAAGCGGTGACAGACAATTATGTAAACTCCAGGGAATTTGAAAACCGGGAGGAAGTGGTCGAGCGCTTCGAGAGCCTAAACCGTGAGGTAGTCAATCAGGAACTTCGTGGTTCAAAAGTGATCTGCGAAAAACAAACGAGGACTAAATCCGGCTCCTACAAATCTTACATTGCTTTAGAATTAGACCCAAACCTGGTATTGTCAGCCTATAAAAACAGTATAACTGCCGATGAGCGACTTAAGATCGATTACGATTATGAAAAGTTTAAACAAACCTTTAATAAGGAAATGGAAAAGTTGGGAAAGTGATGTTGAGTAACGCAAGTTCGACAGATCAACTCATTAAAAATCGTCTTTGCGAGGCTTGAGGGGAGTTAAAGCTGGGAAAGCCGTGGCAATCTCACCCGTAAATAGACTTCCACACCTTTTCCACCCCATTGCCTGTCCAAAAAAGGATTCGCGATGACGAAGAGGGCGATTTTGTACAATTTTTACATATACTTAGATTAAGTATCTCCGCCTTCTCTGTAGCAGCCTCAGTTTTGGGGCTGCTTAATTTCTTTTAGAAACCCACGTTTTAAAAGAAATTCTTTCTAAATCCCGACCAGGATTATGTATTCTTATTAGATCTCTGCCTAAATTCGTCTTACTGTAAATCTATTATTAAAAGTAAAAGGGAGCAGTTATTGAGGCAATATACTTGTGTACTAAGTGTCATCTTTTTAGAAAGGCCGTGACATATTGAAAGGGTATATAGCAAACTAATCTATGAGGTCACAATTGATTACACCGGAAGGAATGGAACGCCTGAAAGATGAGCTCAATCACTTATGGCGTGTGGAGCGACCTGACATCACCAACAAAGTTTCATGGGCTGCCAGCCTTGGGGACCGCTCTGAAAATGCTGATTACCATTACAACAAGAAGCGTCTCCGCGAAATCGATAGTAGGCTACTTTATCTACGAAAATGTATAGATAATTTTAAAGTGATCAACTATCATCCTCATATGGATGGTACTGTCAATTTTGGAGCTTGGGTGGAGATCGAAAATGTAGGAAAAAAGCTGAAAAAGCGATTGCGTATTGTAGGCTATGAAGAGTTGATTGGCAATAAAGATTACATCTCTATGGACTCCCCTATGGCTCAGGCCCTGCTCAAGAAAAAGGTAGGTGATGAAGCCATCGTCGAAACCAAGATCGCGAGGTTCCTATGGCTTATTCGTAAGATTGAGTATGATAAAAGCTAGTATTAGCGACTCGCTGATACTTTCTTAGTACAAAAAGTTCATGGTTAAAATGATCTAAGCAAGATGCTTATACCAATTGAACTGTGTAAGGGCGCATTAGAAGGAAAAATCAATATCTAGATAAGTGTCATTATGTAGTTCAATTGGTATTAAACCAATGGCTTTTTTAGTTTCTCTCCTACTAAATCTGAAAAGTTCTTTTTTATGTGTCTTTAAAAGAGAAAAATGATTTCCTAAAAATTCAGGCCCATAATGCGAAAAATTATAACAAATGTATCAAACCACCCTCTCCACATTAGAAAGCAGCACTTCATCCAGGTCATAACCTTCAATCGGTACAATCTCTTGTTTTTCAGCATCCCAATCGATCCTTCGTCCTAGTTTGTAGGATAACCCGCCCATGTGTGCAGTGATGGCTTCTTCAAAGCCTTCTTGTATACCACAACTCAGCTTACCTCCATTTCGAATAACGTTTAACCATTCTCGCAGGTGCAGTAAGGTAGAATCCACGCGTTTTCCGTCACGGTACGTCCACAGAAGTCCTTTATCTGCAAAGTATTTGGAGGTGGCTGAAGATATCCCGTCTACCCCGGAAATAGCAGGGTCGTATTGATAGATCGGAATGGCCGGGTCAATTCTGTTCTCTTCGATCAGCTCTTTATACCGAGTAGATTGTTCATCTGCATAGATCACGAGCTTATTACTCAAATCCATGGTGGCATCATGGCCCATCAACAAGGTAGAACGGTTGAACTGGTTACCCAAGGTCGCACTGTAAACCAGGGTCATACCTTTTTCCTTCCCGGGCTTTTGGGTAGAACCCGTAGAGAAATCAGGAAATTCCATATTGATGTGCATCACGTCGGGTACATTTCGGCCGTCATTATGGGTATAAACTCCTCCCGAAGACATTACGGAGGCTGGTATGCCCATATTCAACACACAGTTAATTCTATCATAGTCGTGCGTCATTAAATCCCCGGACAGGCCCGATCCGTAAGACCACCATTTTCTCCATCGGAAAAAGTGCTCCTTGTTAAACGGGACTTTGGGTGCATTCCCGATGAATAAATTCCAATCGATGGTATCTGGATTAGCTTCCTTATGGATGTCGTACTGCCAGGCGCCATTGTCATCGTTTCTGTTGGTGTTGGCCTGGATCAAGGAAACATGCCCCAAAATGTTTTGATCAATCACATTTTGGGCGGTAAGGAAGCTCTGTGTTTGTCGGTGCTGATGTCCCAAAGCGAATACTGCCTTACTTTCCAGAGCTGCATCTCTCAAGGCATACGTTTCTGCAATGTTGTGCGTCATCGGTTTTTCCACATAGACATGTATTCCAGCTTTTAAGGCGTCTATGGACATGGGTGCATGCCAGTGATCGGGAGTGGCAATAATGATAGCATCTACTTCCCCGCTTGCGATCATTTCCTGATGGGTGTGAAAGCGTTTGATCGTATTGGAATCTGTATTGAAAGACTTCAGTGCTTTTTGGGCATTCACCTCAAAAACATCACAAACGGCAGTCAATTGGACATTTAGGCTTTCTTGCTCTAAAAAGGTCTTCAGTTCGGAATTAACTGGGTTGTTACGGGTATTTTCATTCATTTTAGAGAGCCACTCCTTGGTGGCGAAACCTAAAGACCTGCACAGATGTTCTCCCCGACCACCAAATCCGATGACCCCTACCCGAATGGGATCACCACTCATGGGACCTGTTGCAGGCGGGGCACTGGCTTGGATATTCAGGGTTTCCAAAATGGCTTCCCGTTCTTTTCGCTTCCTCACCGTATCGCTGGCCCCGGCCCACCAAGCTGCACCCACAATAGGTACTCCTGCAATGCCTTTCAGGAGCTTCCTTCTGGAGAATCTGCCAAAACCTTTCTCTTCACTCATGGCGATTGATTTAAGGGTTTTTGATGTTCTTCATTTTTGTGGAATAGTCGGGCAAGCCCAACATAATATCCCGTAGGTAAGTAATAAAGCACAAAAAGTGCAGCAGCTTCAATGAGGTTTTTATTCACCAGGAAATAATTTCCTTCGGCCCCTGTCTGATCTATGCCTGGAAATGGAGGTTGGGCGAGATAGTAAAAGAGTAATAGAACAATGCCTCCAACAGCACCCAGACGTTCCCAGAGTCCTAATACCAGCGCCAAGCCTACAGCCATTAACCCAAATACGTTTAGAAAATCAATAATGGAAATGATGCGATCTTCTGCCAACCACTGAAAAAATCCCTTGAAAGGCCCTGATGCACTCAGGAGATAGGTTTTTGAAGTCCAGGCTGGATTGTAAAGTTTGATTACACCTTCATACAGAAAATGCCAGCCAACCAACATCCGCAAGAGGATCAAGGCTCTTATATGCTTCTTAGAAAGCCCATAATTCATAACCGATTATATTCAATTATTAGATTACAAATAACACTTTACTTCCTGAAAATCAGATGACTACAGTCAGGTTAAGAGGTGATCGTGATTAGTTTTGTCCTTTCAAACAGCAAGGAAAGTATACAAAGTATTGTAGTGGGGTTTATGGTTAGCCAGATAGAATTTCTATAACCTATTTGTCTTTCTTTCTGTGATAGTACCTGAGCGCTTTATCTCGTCCTCCACAGTCAGCCATATCGCACCATCTTCTTGTTCCACTTCGTGTTTTATCGTAGAATAACCACTCACACCTTCCACAATACTTTAAGCGCTTATGGTCTAATGTGGTAAGTACGAAAGCCGCATTCCAAATAACCGGAGCAATTAAACCTTTTGGTGTTCCGGCTGCTCTCCATTTCCATTTATTCTCATTTGCATCCAGATACCTCAACGAAAAACTCTCGTGAATTAGTGAATCCAATGTATTGATTGAAGAAACAGGGGGTTTTACATTAAATGCCAATGGTTTCAATACCGATTTTAAGTCACTTCGCACTTGTTTTAGTGCTTTCAAGTCATTTTGTAAAACTTCTTGAGACCGACTTCTCAATTCGGAAGATACCTGAAGTCCTACTTCTGAGGCCCATACAAAAACATTATCAATAACATCAAACCAATCATGAGCCTTAGGTGTATCTGGCCATGATACTGTATTGATAAAATCAAGGCTCAGTTCTCCACCTATGAGTTTATAAGTGCCTTCGTACGATTCAGGGTTAAGTGCCAATGTATTCATACCATATAATAATTGTATTCGAATATACACTTTACTTTCTAAATATTTTTAGATAGTAAAATAATTATATATTTTACTATCATGATAACAATAGACAGTAAAATTAGGCATTCGATTACAACGGTTACGAATCAAATCCCCCCTCATCTCTATTTTGTAGGATCAGCGATGTTTCATTACCTGGGCCCCTCCTTTGCCGTTCTGCTATTTGCAAGTGTATCGGTTAATGGTGTTGCCTGGTTAAGAATCGTTTCGGCGGCTCTTATCTTTCTCATTTGGCGAAACCCCTGGAAGACTTTTTTAAAAGCCAATAAAGAATCACGCAACCTTATATTGGGGCTTGGAGTGATCTTCGCCGTGATGAACTATTCATTCTATTATGCCATTGATAGCCTTCCTCTCGGTACGGTAGCTGCCATTGAATTCATTGGGCCGATCATTCTGGCATTAGTTGCTATGCGTACGTTCAGAAACGTTATTGCCTTAACCTTGACGACTCTGGGGGTGTACTTTTTAACGGATATGCGATTGGAAGGAACACCTATTGGTTTCATTTGGGCTTTTATCAATGCTGCCTGTTTCATGTTATACATAATCCTTGCCCATCGGTTATCCAAATCAGACCCAAATACAAAGTCTATCGATAGATTAGGAGCTTCGATAGTCATTGCCGGGATTTGCATAACCCCGCTCGGGATAGGTGGAGCCATAGCAGCATTCGATCAGCCAATTCTTATTCTTGCAGGTATTGGAGTTGGAATAAGCTCTTCTGTAATTCCTTACATTTTTGATCAATTGGCTATGGCCAGAATATCCAGGGCTACTTATTCTCTTTTTGTCGCTTTATTTCCTGCTACAGCAGTAATAATTGGTATTGTAGTTTTAGGTCAGGTTCCATTCTGGATTGAGGTTGTAGCCGTAATTTTGGTGATAGCAGGTGTGATTATTGTAAGAGATCACAAGACGGAATAGGGAACAAAAAACTTCCCCAAGATCATGATTTGATAAATAAAGTAAATAACGAATAGTATAATGAAGCATTCTACAAAACCAATAAAGCCCTTACCAGATCTAATTGATTCTGGCTTGCAAATGAATTGACCCCGGGGCTCTGCCCCGGGGTCAATTCATTAGTGACTATCAAAGCAAGAATTATTGAATGAATACTATATGAATTTTAAAAAATGAGCTTCTTATTCCTTCATCTTAGTAAGGAGACTAAACCAGAGTAGGTTTGTTCTTCTCCGTTAATAAACCGCACTCTTGTGGAATAAAAGTAAACACCGGTAGAAACAATACTTCCGCGGCTTGTACCGTTCCAGCCTTGGGAAGGAACCCCAGCTTCAAAAGATTTCTTTGAAAAAACTTCAACCCCTGCCCGATTAAAAATACTCAACTCTTGTACCTGATCAATAGCATTGATCTCTTCTTCAGGAAAAATCGTAAAATAGTCGTTAATGCTATCATTATTCGGAGTCAGAACATTAGGAATAAACAAGCTTAAAACCTCTTCAATTGTTACTAAGATTTCATCAGTTGCCTCGCAACCATTGGAAGATGTAGCTGTCAATGAAACAGTAGTTGTAGAGGTAAATATTTCATTTAACGTATCGCACGGTACTTGACAATTGATTGTTATCGGATTCCACCTATAATCGGAAGCTTCTTCAGATATAAATTCACTCAATGTAAATCTCTCACCTAAGACGAGGTTTTGGTCAGGGCCAAGGTCAACCTCAAAAACAGGTGGATCGGTTATCGATATGCTTGTATTGAATTCGCAACCATATCGGTCAGAAATACTAAATTCATATAAGCCATTTCCAAGCATGGAGATATCTACCGCCCCGTCTTCAAATTGTTCTCTAACACGAACGGTATAAGGACCTTTGCCGGTTAAAGACTCAATTTTTATTGACCCATCTGTAAATCCGTTACATGTCGGATCTTCCACTAAAAAGGTGGCTTGAAGCTCATTTTCAATAAGGGTTAGGTCAAGTGTAACGATACTATCGCAGCCAATGATGTTTTGAAGGGTATCCACATAAACCCCAGCTTCAAAGTAGGTGTTTTCTCCCACTGTAGAAGATAAACCAACGCATACCGAATCAATCACATCAATAAACTTGGGAATTACCCTCACCACTTTTACATTGGAAATCGTCCTGCATTTTGGGTTGCTAAGCTTTTCTTCTCTATCGGCAAGCAAGTATCGATAGTAGTAATCCCCTGCACTTAGATTGGTGAAGGTATATTCCTGATTCGTCTCGCCCATTAGATTGACCTGTAAGTATCCCATAAAATAGGACAGATGAATATAGTAATTCAGTAAGAAGTTTTCCATGTTTCAACAATAAGAAAGCTCATACTTTCAGTCTATTTTGTTGAAAGGTAGAAAACTTCGATTTCAGGTATTCTACCGGTG
>JBCCDY010000004.1:0-357587 GCA_039030555.1 Bacteroidota bacterium | reverse complement strand
CCTATTTATTCATCAACAGCCTCAAGGATAAGATAAACTATAAGTAACGTTTTATGAAAAAGCTAGTAGATCCTGTCATTGAACGGTTTAACCGGGAATCTCCTCCTAGTCTTGGTTCAAAAAAATACAGTAATTGCTACCTCTATAAAGGAGACCAACCAAACTCCTTTTCAAAAGCCCTTCTGTATTCTGTGTCAATTTGCAACGGGGCTTTCCTGATGTATTCTTCAGCGTGTTTTCTGATGTTGAAATCTATACTGTTGAGGTATAAAATGGCTTCTTCCAAAGATGGAGCCCTTCCTTCTTCACCATTGAATTTGGAAGAAAGGTTTGTCCATATGGCTGCATCAATTTTGACTTTTTGACACCACTCTTTTACGATGCCTTGCCATTGGTCGAGAGAACCGTCATCATCAGAAACCTTAACCAATCCGATGTCCATACCAGCTTCTGCAAGAGGAATTCCCTCTCTCACTCTCAAGGACTGGGTAGCCTGTTCCAAATCTCCGGTTGACATTAAAGCCCAAAGTGTTCGAACATATTGGGCTTTTTCGTTTATGACCAGCGTCAATCTTCCATCCTGCGATTGTCGGGTAAATTCAATGGGTAGTAAAGGGCCATCATTATGCCATTTCCTTTGGACTAATAAAGCTCTGGGACTCCAGATCAGCGAACCCCAACCGATGCAGGCTATTTTCATGATTAAGTATTATATCAGCTCTTTATTTAATAGTTCTTTAAGCTAAGCTTTTCAGATAGCAGTTTTTTGTCTTTATAAGAACTTTCATTCCTTTTCCATCGATGAAAAGGAACCAAAAATCCAGAGTCAAGTTCATTTTTTAACACTTTTCAAACTTAAAGAACTAAAATGAACTAATACCCATATCAATATTCACTTAAGTCCTGAAAACTCTCTTACTGAGAGCTTAAAGAGTAATCTGAAATCAAAGTCCTAGCTTTAACTAAGCTCATTAAATTCAGATAAGGAATAAGGAAACTTTATCAAAAAAAACTTTTAAGCACCGTCATTCCACACCCTGAATCTTCAGGGTGTTCGGGGAATCTAAATCTAACTTTAAGCCTTTACCAATGAAAACTGCTCACGTTGCTGGGCAACGTTTTCGTCATTGATGTATTCGTCGTAAGTCATCAGTTTATCCAGATGACCATCAGGGAATATTTCAACAATTCTATTCGCTACCGTTTGTGTGAATTCGTGGTCATGTGAAGTAAATAGTATGGTTCCTGAGAAATCTTTCAGCGCATTGTTCATGGCCGTAATTGATTCCAGATCAAGGTGGTTGGTTGGCTCGTCTAAAATCATCAGATTGGCTTGAGTCATGATCATTCTGGAAAGCATACACCTTACTTTCTCACCTCCTGAGAGTACGTTCGCCTTCTTGAAGACTTCTTCACCTGTGAAAAGCATTTTACCTAGGAAACCTCTAATGTAAACTTCATCTTTTTCATCAGAATACTGTCTTAACCAATCAATTAGGTTTAAATCGACGTTGAAGTAATCGTCATTATCGTTTGGTAGATAAGCTTTAGTAATGGTTTGGCCGAATTCAAAATCACCGGAATCGGGCTGCTTCTCTTCCATTAATGTTTGGAAGAAATTGGTAATGGCAAGGCTATCATTAGCCAGTACAGCAATTTTATCGCCGCGACTTACATTGATTTCCAGATCATTGAAAAGACTCTTCCCATCAATTTCCTTTGAAAGCCCATTGACTTTTAAAATCTGATCACCAGCTTTTCGTTCAGGGTTGAAAATTATGGCTGGATATTTTCTACTGGAAGGTTTAATTTCTTCCACATTGATCTTATCGAGTAGCTTCCTTCTGCTCGTTGCCTGCTTCGATTTTGAAGCATTGGCACTGAACCGGGCAATGAATTCCTGAAGTTCTTTCTTTTTCTCCTCCGCTTTTTTATTTGCAGAACTTCTTTGCTGCAAAGCCAACTGGCTGGATTGATACCAAAACGTATAGTTACCGGTAAAAATATTGATCCCACCGAAATCAACATCCACCACGTGTGTACAAACAGTATCCAGAAAGTGACGGTCGTGAGAGACCACAATCACGGTATTAGGGAAGTCCAAAAGAAAATCTTCCAGCCAGCTTACAGTTTTAATATCCAGATCGTTAGTAGGTTCATCGAGTACGAGGATATCAGGACTACCAAAAAGGGCTTGCGCAAGAAGTACCCTTACTTTCTGGTTTCCACTTAATTCTTTAAGATCCTTGTAATGATCGGACTCAACTATTCCCAATCCACTTAAAAGCGCAGCAGCATCGGACTCTGCATTCCATCCATCCATTTCTGCAAACTCAGCTTCCAGTTCTGAGGAACGTATCCCATCTTCCTCTGTAAAATCCTCTTTGGCGTAGATTGCATCTTTTTCCTGCATGATCTCCCAAAGCTTATGGTGTCCCATAATGACGGTGTCCAACACTCTACTATTGTCGTATTCAGAGTGGCTCTGCTTAAGCACAGCCATCCTCTTTCCCGGTTCAATAGAAACCGTACCCGAATTTGGGTCGATTTCACCAGATAATATTTTTAGGAAGGTTGATTTTCCTGCTCCATTTGCTCCAATTACACCATAACAGTTGCCATGAGTGAATTTTAAATTCACTTCATCAAAAAGGACTCGTTTGCCGAACTGTAGCGATAAATTATCTACTGAAACCATACATTTTGAATTTTGGTGCAAAAGTAGCCAGAATATGATTCAGAACGAAACGTTTGGATGGGAGTTGTTTTGATAAATAAAATGATCCCGGTTTAACATTAGTCCGAAGGACGTAAGCCAGTTTTTTTATAAGTTGTAGAAAGTTATAAAAGTGTTGAAAGATGGAGCTTAAAGTTTATTTATCAGGAGAAATTCATACGGACTGGAGAGATCAGATTGTGAAAGCATCAAAAGAAAATGATCTCCCAATTCAATTTTTCACTCCTACTACCGATCATGCAGCCAGTGACGACGCCGGAGACGTTTTGGGGGCCGAAGAAAAACAGTTTTGGAAAGACCATAAATCAGCTAAAATCAATACGATTCGGAATAAACATGGGCTGGAACAGGCAGATGTAGTAATCATTAAATTTGGAGAAAAATACCGACAGTGGAATGCAGCCTTCGATGCTGGTTATGCTGCTGCTTTCGGGAAATCATACATCGTGATCCATCCGGAAGAGTTTAATCATGCTCTAAAGGAGGTAGATGCTCAGGCTATGGCGGTTGCAAGACAGCCGGAGGAAACCATTGAGATTTTGAAATATTTAACTAAAGACTATTATTAATTACTAACCAAAACATAAAATTCTATTAAGTGATGACACAGGTAAATGCATATGCTGCCCAAGAGCCAAAAGGAGAATTGAAGGAATTTCAGTATGAATTGCCCGATATCGGTTCAGAAGAAGTGGATATAAAAGTAACGTATTGCGGGGTCTGCCATTCAGACCTGAGTATGATCAACAACGACTGGGGGATGACTCAATATCCTTTGGTACCCGGCCATGAAGTAGTGGGAGAAGTTTTGGCGCTTGGCGATGAAGTAAAAGGACTTAAAATTGGCGATAAAGTGGGATTAGGGTGGTTTTCCAAATCATGTATGCATTGCAATCAGTGTATGGATGGAGATCATAACCTTTGCCTGAATAATCCTGAACAAACCATTGTAGGTCGGCACGGAGGCTTTGCCGATGTGGTGAGAAGTCACTGGAGCTGGGCGACGCCTCTACCGGAAGGCCTGGATATGAGTAAAGCAGGCCCATTATTTTGTGGAGGTATTACCGTATTCAATCCCATCGTGCTCTCAGGTGTTCAGCCAACAGATAAGGTAGGAGTGATTGGAATTGGTGGCCTGGGACACATGGCGCTCAAATTTCTGAAATACTGGGGCTGTGAAGTTTACGCTTTCAGTTCAAGCACAAATAAGAAAGATCAGATCCTGGAGATGGGGGCACATCATGTAGTGAATTCAAAAGACCCTGATGAACTTGCTAAAATTCGGGGAGAATTGAAATTTATTCTGAATACAACGAATGTAAGTCTGGATTGGGAAGCTTACGTCGGATGCCTTTCCGCCAAAGGAAAGCTTCATACAGTAGGCATAGTACCTGAACCGATGTCCTTTTCTGCTTTTGGATTAATGCAGGGAGAAAAGTCTGTTGGAGCAAGTCCGCTTGGAAGCCCAGCTTTGACAAGGAAAATGCTGGAATTCTGTGTTCGACATGATATTTATCCAACGGTTGAAGAGTTCGCGATGTCCGATGTAAACGATGCTATGAAACACCTGGAAGAAGGCAAGGCCCGATATCGTGTTGTGTTGAAGAATTAGATAAGAAAAAGATACGTTTATTTTACAGTACGATTGATGAGATCACCCGCCCGAGTGATTAGGTAACGTCGTGTGATGACGCAACCTGCTATTTCCGTAGATGATTTGTATCTTAAACCGAAAATCTTTTCTTCTTTATTACAATTATCTCTAAAACAGTGTTAAGCCAAATAGCTAAAAATCTAAGTAGCCAAAACCTTATAATATGAAATTTGGATCAGTAACTAATCCGGAAGAAATAGACTTCACACTACCTGAAGACCACCCTGAAACAGCCAATATTTTATCGAAATCAAAGGCTGAAGGTAAACCTGAATTATTTGTAGGTTGTGCTAAATGGAACCGTCAGGATTTGAAAGGATTTTATCCCAGAGGAACGAAGGATGAGTTGGCGTACTATTCTCAACAGTTTAACTCCATTGAGCTTAATGCTACATTTTACAATTCTTATGGGCCGGAGCAGATGGAAACATGGAGGAATAAAACGCCGGAAGGCTTCAAGTTTTTTCCGAAAGTTCCCCAGTACATTAGCCATCTTAAACGATTGAATGATGTTGGCGCAGCCACTACGGAATTCTGTGATAGCATCACTCACTTTGAAGATAAACTTGGAATGGCGTTTCTCCAGTTGCATAACAATTTTGCTCCCAAGAATTTTGAAAGACTGGAACGTTTTCTGGATAGTTTTCCGGATGATATTCCTCTAGGAGTAGAAGTAAGACATACCGACTGGTTAAATGATCCCGACGTTTCTTTGAAGTTTTATGGGCTTCTGGAAAGAAACAATCACACAAACATCATTACTGATACGGCGGGACGACGGGATTTAATTCATATGAGGTTAACTTCTCCGTATGCTTTTGTTCGCTATGTAGGAGCAAACCACGAATCGGATTACACACGATTGGATGACTGGCTGAATAGAATAGAGTTGTGGATAAATCAGGGAGTTAAAGGTATTTACTTTTTTGTGCATCAGAATATCGAGAAAGAATCCCCATTGCTTTCAACATATTTCATTGAAAAACTGAACAAGGCTTTTGGTTACGATCTGAAAACCCCAAATTCGGGCACTCAAAATAGTCAACTGTCCTTCTAAAACTCTAATGATCAAATCTTTACGTCTTTACTTTCAGTTTATACCTATTTTATGTTTTATTTCCTTCAGTGCCCTGGCCCAATACAGTGAGACCATCCAGACAGCGCGACCCGGACAGGCTTTTGGCCCTTATTCCGTTGGGACAAAAGTTTTTCAGGTGCAATCCGGATTTACATACTCCGGGTTCGACGTAACAGGCTCGGCTTTGGACGGAAATGCTTTTCAGTTTTTCAATGCGTTACGATACGGGATTACTGAAAAATTTGAAATAAGAACAGCTTTTGCATTGAGCAGTGTAGAGACTTCTTTCGGAGAGGATGATGATAATATTGGGGGGTTCAGTTTTTGGAACATAGGTGTTCGCTACAACATCTTGAGCAATACTGGATTTAAACCTACATTGGCGATTCAAACGGATGTGGCTTTAACAGCGGTTGATGAAGACTTCCAAACAGATGATCCAACTTCAAGGATACTACTGCTTCACGGTCAAAATATTTCAAACTTTTTCAGGCTTACCACCAATTGGGGTGTTGTTTTCGATGGTAATTCTTCTGATGTGATCGGTACTTACGTAGTCAATCTTTCATTTTCAATTACGGATAAACTTGGCAGTTTTGTAGAGATTTATGGAGATGTTCAGGATGGGGATTTTGATATCCGTTATGATACTGGTATCGCATACCTCCTCAATAACGATCTTCAGCTTGATGCCTCTTTTGGTTATGGAAGCAATGATGATTTAAACGACTGGTTTGTCGATGCAGGAGTATCATGGAGAACCCGTTTCGGAAGTAATTAAAGTTGAATTGATAATAAGCTTGAATTTTTGCGATACAGACATCAGATATTTTCAAAATATCGGATGTCTACGTTTTTATAGGTAGATGATATGATAAAGGACTTTGAAGGAAAAGTTGTCCTCATTACTGGAGCAACTTCGGGAATAGGAGAGGAGTTTTGCAGGCAATTAGCCGAAAGAGGTGCTGTTACGATGGTTTCGGGAAGAAATCTTGAAAAAGCGGAGCAGATTGCTTTTTCAATTAAAGAAGCAGGAGGACAAGGAGAAGCTTTAAAAATAGATACTTCCGTAAGGCCTGACATTCAAAAAGGCGTTGACACGGTTTTTAATAAGCATGGTAGATTGGATCTGATCATTAATAACGCTGGCTTCATGTCGATGGGAGAGTTCTATGAGATGGATGATGAAAATATAGAATCGATGTTGTCCACCAACATCGATGGAGTTGTTTTCGGTTGCTATTATGCTTATCGTAAGATGAAGGAGCAGAGGTTTGGGCAAATTGTAAATATCTCGTCTCAGGCCGGGCTCATGCCCGTACCCGGAATGACAGCTTACTCCACGACCAAACATGCATTGATAGGCTTAACGAGCTCTTTAAGAGAAGAGGCAAAAGCATTTGGAGTTCAGGTAAATGTAGTCTGTTACGGACTCATTCAGTCGGAGATCCTGAAAAAAGGGGATATAAGAGGTATTGATGTGGAAGAAACCCTCAACTGGATGCGCTTTAAGCCGGTAAAAACAGATGTCGCTGTTCGTAAAACCATTCAGGCTTTGAAGAAGGATAGGCCTATAATTATGATCCCGGGATATACGAAATTTCTGTCGTCCATGAACAGATGGTTCCCTTCATTAATGAGGGTGCTTGTTAAAAGGTCAATGAAGGAATACCGGGCTATGCGTAAGGATTAATGTTCCAGGTATATTCCGTACGTCATTACCCGGCTTGACCAGGTAATCTCTAAAATTTACTATTAGATTGATCAACGGTGATGAATTAGACTCGTCGCTAGAAAGATGAACTGAGTTTCACTCTTCATCCAGAAAATTTCTTCGGGTTTCAGAGACATCAATTGTAGTTTCCTGAACTTTACCTTCTCTTAAGAACTTCACTTTAATCTGATCCATTTTACTGATCTGCTCTCTGGCATGGACAAGACAGTCTTTGTGACAAGCTTCCTGTTCTCCAAACTCCAGAATGATATCTCCTCCAAATAAAAATTCTTGCCCTGCAACCTGCGCAGGGATAAAACCACCACGTATTCCTGCCTTATCGGCAGGGCTTCCTTTGGTAACCCGTTGTACGATCAATCCACCTTCAGATCGGATGTTTAACAGTTGTGAAAGCTGAGTGCCTGTAAAAAAGAAACTTTCAACTCCAATCCACGGCCTTTCTTCGAAGGCTAACAATTCTTTAGCCGTATTAATACTCACCATCATACCAATACCCTGAAACCCTCCTGAAACGGTCAAAATACTTGAAGCAATACCAATAACTTCACCCTGAGAATTAAACAATGGGCCACCGCTATTACCTGAATTTATGGCAGCATCGGTCTGGATGAATTCTACTTGAATCGAGCCGTCATAAATACGATCGAAATCACGGAATGCAGATATGATTCCCGATGAAAAAGAATGCTCCAGCCCATAGGGGCTACCAATTGCGAATACACTCTGCCCGACGGCCAATTGATCAGAATTACCAAGTTTTGCATGTGCAAGACTTTCATCGGGCTCCTTTAACTTCAAAAGTGCAATATCGGCAGTAGCTTCACTGAAAAGCATTTCGGCTTCTCTAAGCTTTTCATCCTGGGTTTTGACCATAATTCTGGATGCGCCTTCAACCACATGGGCAGCCGTAAGAATATGGCATTCATGGGACATCAGTACCCCACTTCCGAGGCCTTCCTGAGCAGCAGGCCCTTGCTGCGTCAAGACTTCTGTAGAAGTGAATATGGTAACTACGGTAGGAATTACCTTCTCATATAAATCAGAAGTAATTTTTTCATTTTGACTAAGGTATTTGGGTGTGGTTTTTACTCTTACAGGAGTAGCATGTTCCTGACTCATCGTTTGGGTTACGATCATCAGGAAAGTGGTAATTAGAGTATATAAAGGTTTGTACATAACTGAGCTGGTTTAATCTTTCGAAGATAAAGAATGTAAGTCAGCTTAGCTATAATATAGAGTATGACTCGTCTTCTAGGCTTCATTACCCAGGCTAAAATTCATCATAAAATCAGTAAGATTTTATATAGACCTTAGTTTAACCTTTACCAAAGATATGGTTGCTGTTTATTAGTACGAAGGATGCAATAGAAAATTTACGTCTGGCTTAGTTTCTCAATTACTTTTCAAGTTTTATTATGTATAATTTTTAAAATTATTTATTCAAAAAAATATTTAAATCAGTTCATATTATGATCTTCATCATCATTTAAGCTGTTACTTAATTTAATATTTGTCAGGCTATGGAGAAGATTCTCAAAATGATAATTCCACTTCCTACTTTTTTCAAAAAAGTATTTTATAGCATTCTTTCACCTGTTCTATTATCTGATATAGTGAATAAGATGGAGTCAACTCCATATTTATTTAGCGAATTCTCTACCAAATTCCACTATCAATGAAGTTCGTAATACACTTTTTCTTTATCACTCTATGCTTTATGGGCTTTCAAACTCGAGTGCCTGGACAAAATATCGAAACACCTGAATTAAATCCCATAAGCCCGACCGCCTATGAATTCATGAAGTTTACCGATGTTCCTATTTCTGAATATACGGGAACTGCGGACATTTCAATTCCCATCTATACCATAGAAGCGGATGGTATTTCTATTCCCATTTCCCTGCGTTATCACTCTTTAGGTATAAAAGTACAGGAAGAAGCCAGTTGGGTTGGTCTTGGATGGAATTTAAGTGCTGATGGATCTATAGTTCAAATAGTTAATGATAAAGATGATTTTGGACAATATGCCAGCGATTACGATAGAAACCCGATTATTTTTAATAATCAGAGTATTCCAGATGGAGCATTTGACTGTATGCCATTTTACAATGGCTTTTTTTATGCGCATAATACAGAAGTGAATGGGAGTAAATTTTATGATGTCAATGAAGAGCCTTTAAATTTTCCTTTCCAGTATTTTGATGAGTTTGCGTCTAGTAGTAGTGACAAGGAACCGGACTCCTTCAAATTCAATTTTCTAAAGTGGAACGGTGAGTTTGTCTATGATAATCAGAGTAACAACTTTATCAGCTTAACTGATGAAAATATCAGGATTCAAGCTAACCAATTGGGATCTAACAATCGTCCGGGTTCATTTGAAATTATTGTTTCGGAAGGACATCGATTTCTTTTTACAAAATATTCTGAAACTGAAATCGAATACTTTGGTATGTCGAGACCGCACTCAAGTATTCCAGACTTCAATCAACCTTCTTTCAACGATAAGACCGGAGAGAAAACATCCAGGGAATATAAACTAACACAAATTATTACAAATGAAGGAGATGTTATCAGTTTTGATTACCACAGGGCCAATGGAATTGTAAACTATCCGAATATTTCATTTAATACAACTTACCATGAGACGCTTAGCGAAATAGGCTATGCTATAGATGGGAACAGTGGTAGTATTACAGCAAATTATTCAAATGCTAAACAAAAGAAAGAATACGAATTCCCTTATATTGATCAAATACTCACAAGAACTAAAACAAGTCAAGACATACATTATCTCAAGGAGATCTCGGCAGATAAGGTAAAAGTCAATTTTATTTCTTCCACTGATAGAGTCGATTTGAATGGGGCCAGAAAGTTAAACACTATTGAAATACGTACTTCTGAAAATGTACTTATAAAACGTTTTCGGCTTGAATATGATTATTTTATCGGACATACCTCTGGAGATAATATTGATAACTTCCTTTCTGAAAGTTTCGTAACTAAGACCCCTGCAGAACTAACACATCGCTTGAGGTTATTATCTTTTGGAGAAGAATGGTACCCTCCTTACACCTTTGAGTACTTTGCTGAACTTTTGCCTAAAAAAACTTCTCTGGCTACTGATTATTGGGGTTACTATAATGGACAACTTGATAATACTAGCTTATACCCAAATTTTTGGAACTTTGGTTTGGACTATGACATTGGTAAAAATAACTTCAAAGCTTCGAATGTAAACTACTGCAAGGCCGGTACCTTAAATAGAATTAATTATCCCACAGGGGGATTCACAATATATCACTATCAGTCCAATACGTATGGAAATTATTTTGCTCCAAGTAATAATTTAGATGAATTTAACAGAAGCGAGACCCATCGCCTAACAGATGACAATACTCCTTATCAATCTGGTGATGATCCCCTATACGTCAATATAGCTAATCCAGACGGTCTAAATTTGAGTGGTACTGTTAATCTTACAATTGATGGAACATCTTGCGATGTGGCTGACGGAGGCACAACATATGACCAAAACAAGTTCTATAATACCTATGCTCTAATCACCGTGTGGAATGAGGAGGCGCTTAATGTTTGGCAAAATAGTCCTTCAAGTATTGGTTCGATATTTACCAATCCAGAGGAGTATTTAATAAATGAAATCAAACATGATCTAGTCGTTCTTAATCAACAGAATTCAAGTATTGAATACTTGTTAAGCTTAAATGAAGAAATTAATACTTATTTCGAGCCAGGTACGCTCATTCGTGTATCAGTGAGTTTATCCGATGTTTGTGAGCCTATGGGCTCAGGATCATTCCAAAATCGGGGCTATGCAAGTATGAATTTCAACGTTCGCCATCGTCCTCCTCAGCCAGAACAACAAACTTCATATGGAGCAGGTCTTAGAATTCACTACACGGAATCGGATCCGAGTGAAGATGGAATTCCAAAATTAAAAGTTCTTTATGAATATGCGGGAGGAAAACTGATGAGTCCTCCAACTTTTATCGATGAATATAAGATGTATGGGAAATGGAACGTCAAGCAAAGTTTTGCACCCGTTGGGGCTGCTTCCAGATGTGAATATTATGAATGGTTGGGCCTAAGAACGGCATTAAGCAATAATAGCTTTCTTCCATATTCAACTTCAGCACAAGGCAACTATGTAGGTTATGATGCAGTCACTAAAAAAGAGCTAGATGGTTTTTCTGGCCAGCCAACAAATGGAAAGACTGTAACAAAGTTTATAAATAATGCTGATGAGGGGTACCCGAGCTACGTAGGGAAAGGGCAAGGCATATATACCAGCTTTCCCTTGGAGAAAAAATATCCTGAAAATGGTAATGTCATTAATAGCATTAATTATGATAATAATGGAACTAAAATTTCTGGTACTTTCAACACATATAAGTCCATCGTGGAGCCCAGTTGTTTGTATACTTTAAAGTTTATAAAAACAGAATCTTTATCGACGGGATGTGAAGGATTAACATTTTCTAAATATGACATTGGTTATCATCCAATAAAGACTCGAGAAGCCGTTCAAACATCAAGCAGCCATGTTCAATATTTTGGAGCAGATAGTTTGGTGACTTCCAGAGTCTTTGAATTCAATGATTATAATGAGTTGTCAAAAGAAACATTTACAGATAGCGAAGGGCGTACACATGAAACACGTTATTATTATCCGTACGACGATTTACAATACAACAGTATGGTACAATCCAATTACATTTCACCGGTCATAAGAAAAGAAGTAGATATAGAGGGGAGTCGTGCTTTAACTGAAAAGTATCATTACGTTCCGGGTAATATTGTGGGTTCTTATTTACAGAGAAATGCAACAACATCATGGGCAGAAGGAACAGAGTTTATCAATTTTCAGCTGCAACGAGACCCTGAAGATAAAATAGGACAAATATCTGACAGATACGGAGTCACAAAGAGCTATCTGTGGGGGTATGGAGGAGAGTATGTAGTGGCAGAAGTAGTTGGTGCCGGATATTCCGAATGCGAAGCGATCGTTAATATGAATATTCTTCATAATCCCGCCAGTGATGAGGCATTGAGAGCGGAATTGGACAAATTGAGAACAGGACTTCCACACACTTTAATCACTACTTATACCCATATCCCTTTGGTAGGAGTTACCAGTATAACAGATCCTAACCGTTTAACTACTTATTACTATTATAATCATGATGATCGTCTTGAGTATATCAAAGATTCGGATGGACATGTTTTGGAACGATATGAGTACAATTTCAAGAATTAAACCAGTGAAATAATGCAGAAATACCTTTACATACTTTGGTGCTTTCTTTCATTTCCGATAATGCTCAGGTGCCAAAGCCCGGATAAGAATTACGTGAAGAAAACAACGTTCAGAAGTAAAATTTCAATCCCATATCCACCAACACATCTGAGAGGAGACGTTACTTATATAGATGGGCTCGGAAGGCTGTTACAAAATGTATATGAGGACTTATCACCCAACTCTCGTGATATTGTAGAAGCAGTGGAGTATGATGGCTTTGGAAGGTTAAAGACTACCTATTTGCCTTATGAATCGCAAGGGACTGCCTCAGGAGGCATATACAGGATGGACTGGAAGACTGAACAAAGGGATTTTTATGCGACTTTAAAAAATGAAAATTACGCTTATCATACCAATACTTTTGAGCAGTCACCACTTGATCGTTTGTCAGTTTCCTATGGGCCAGGTAGTTCCTGGCTTTTTTCCGCAAAGGGAATAAGGAATTATTATGAGATTTCCACCGGGGCAACAGAAGTAAGGAAGTTCAATGTTTCATCAACTTATGCAATATCTGATGGAGGCTGGTTCGGTGCGAATGAACTTTACAAAAACAGGGTTGAAGACGAAAATGGCTCAGAAGTAATAGAATATACAGATAAGCAAGGGCGTATAATTTTGAAAAAATCCCGATTCGAGGATGCCACATATGCCTCAACCCAATATGTATATAATGTGGTTGGAAAGCTTTGTTATGTTATACAACCTGAAGGAATTTTCGAATTAGAGAACGAAGGATATTCAACAGTCAGTTCAGACGATTTTAAGGAAAAATACACATTCAGGTATAAATACGATGAATATAATAGAATGACTGAAAAGCAGGTGCCTGGTTCAGAACCCATTTATATGGTATATGACCTCTGGCACAGACTTATTCTTACACAGGATGGGAATCAGAGGGGACAAAACGGTATTTCTGACGACAAATATACATTTACGAAGTTCGACCACCTGAACAGGCCCGTAATGACCGGTATAGTTAACCTGGCACAGAGCCTTCCCGATATTCGAAATGATGCTTTGAATTACTATAATTATGGGCGATACGAAGAAAAAGATGGTACTCAGGAAACGGGTTATACGACGAATAATACTTTCCCCTCGACAGGTCCTGAACACTGCCTGTCAGTCACGTATTATGACAATTATGATTTCCCATTTGGTGATGACCCCAACTTTTCTTTTGTAGAAGAATTAGGGTTAACAATAGCTAATGATCTATTCATAAGTGTAAAGGGTCAAATCACAGGAGGCATGACTAAAGTACTGGGGGAAGATCGATGGGTCAGAACACTTAATTATTATGACAATAAATACAGGTTGATTCAAAGCATTAGTGATGACCCCAGGGGCGCCGGTTTTATAAGATTAACCAATACCTACGATTTTGTAGGGAACGTATTAAAAAGTGCTACCACCTATGTGAATGAAAACAACGAAGTACGTATTGCGAAAGAATATGAATACGATCATGCTGATCGCCTTCTCTCCATTTACCAGGACGTTTCAAAAAATATCGACCTTATCCAGGCAAATGGAATTGATTATTCATCAGGAATTGTGACACGGAACGACGGTATCAACAATTGGGGCGGTGCCGGATTTGCTTCCACCCAGACCATAGAAGAAGGATCTGATGGATGGGTGGAAATGGTAGCTGTTGAAAACAACAAAGCGAGGATGTTTGGATTGTCTGAGCATAGCGTAAATAACCATTACAACACCATAAAATTTGCCATATACCCCTACACAAGTTCAAGATTATATGTTTTTGAAAACGGTGCTAACAAAGGACAAAAAAGTACCTACCAGGCCGGTGATGTCCTGAGGGTAGAGCGTATTAATGGCACCATTTATTATAAGAAAAATGGTGAAATAATATACACTTCAACACAATCCTGGGATGGTGAGCTCGTAGCAGATGCTTCCATGTACCACAATGGATCTACCATAAAATCTCCCAGAATAAGTGCAGTAAGCAGAGTCCAGATTTTAAAGAACGGATACAACGCATTGGAAGAACTGATCAATAAAGACCTGCACGTATCAACGGACCAGGCAGAAAACCCGAGTGCCCTGCAAAGCCTTGACTACCGATATAACGTTAGGGGTTGGCTGAAGAGTATAAATTCCAGCAGCCTGGAAGAAGTTCCGGGAATCAATATTGATGATCCTAAACCCGACCTGTTTGGAATGGAACTCATGTACTCAAATCCATTATCAATAACCCCCACCCAGTAGAATTTCAACCGGAATGATAAAAAGAATGTCAATTATGGATATCAAAAAAGAACATAAATTAAAAGTTACATTTTTGGTTGTAGGCTTAATTTTATCACTAAATACATTTGGCCAAACCCCATCTGCTCCTTCATCGATTTCCGGAACCTATGAATGTGGTTATACTCGGTTATCTTATATACCTACAACCAAACCTTCCTATGAAACCTGGTACTGGCAAACCAGTGCAAACGGCCTCAGTAGAAGTTATTCCGGTTCAAGCCGTAATGTAACAACGGGAGGTTTCCACTACTTGAGGGCAAGAAATAATAACTCGGGTCTTTGGGGGCCAAGCACCACTTTTTACGTTTATCAAATAAAACCAGTCCCTCCTATACCCTCAACACCAACCGTTTCTTCTAACTCATGCGGATCAAAGACAGTAACACGGGGCACACCTCCTGCGAATGTGACGTGGTATTGGCAAACCAGTTCAAACGGAACAAGTATAAGTAATTCATCCAGAAATTACAGTGTTAGCTCGTCCAGATATATTTACCTCCGGGCAAGGAACAACCATGGTTGCTGGAGTAATTCAAAAAGCATATACGTTTCTGTAGGCTCATACCCTTCTATACCTTCAACACCATCTGTTTCCTCTAATTTATGCGGACCAAAAACGGTTACTAGAGGTAATCCACCTTCAGGGGTTACCTGGTATTGGCAAACCAGTTCGGTAGGGACAAGTACAGCCAATTCAGGCTCGTCATATACTATGTATACTTATGGGAATGTTTATTTGAGGTCTAGAAGTAGTAGTGGTTGTTGGAGTAGTGCAAGAAGTATTTATGTCTCTGTTAATTTACCTTCCACACCACCTACCCCTACAGTCTCCACCAACACTTGTGGGAACAAGATTTTAACCAGGGCCGTCAATCCTCCCTACGGGGTAGGGTGGTATTGGCAAACCAGCCTGGGAAGTACTTCCACTTCTCATTCTGGTTCTACGTACGAAGTGTCGACATCGGGGACTTATTATTTAAGACCAAGGGATATTGCAGGTTGTTGGGGCCCGGCACAAATGATATCAGTAACTGTTAATAAACCAGATCCTCCTGAAAACATCACCGGTGTTCCGGTTTGTGGTGGGGTTCATGTAGCTCTGCCTAGTGAACGTCCACCCGGGGTGACCTGGTATTGGCAGGGTACGAACCCTAACGGAACCAGTACAGCTATAGAAGACTCTGAATTTATCACAAGCCCCGGCACCTATTATATTCGAGCAAGAAATAATAACTCGGGTTGCTGGAGTACCAGTACCCCATTTACTGTAACGAGTATTAGAGAAATACCAGATGCTCCACCACCGCCAGGTATTTCCGCAGACGCCTGTGGCGATAAAGTTCTGGTAAGAACAGGTTCACCTGAAGGTTATCATAACTGGTTTTGGCAAACCTCTGCTAATGGTACGAGTACGGCTCATAATGGTGTTTCTTATAAAGTCAGTGGTCCGGGAACCTACTACTTAAGATCCAGGCACATGATTTACCACTGTTGGGGTGGTAGTGTATCGGTTGAGGTAACCGACGTTCCGGGTGAAATAAACCTGGGCCAATGCCAAACGCCTCAATACAATGGAAACATTTCGGCCATAAAATGGAAAAATGCTCATTCTGAACATGAACAGCTATACACATATTCCTATGATGCCTTAAACCGGCTTAAGCAGGCCCAGTATTCGGAAGGAATGTCGAGTGGAGGCTCGTCCTGGACTACCCTTACCAACCAGGGAGCTTACAGTGTTCCCGAATTGGAATACGATTTAAGTGGAAACATTACATCTCTCCATCGTCAAATCGTTGATGAAAGCATTAACGTATTGGACGAGTTGTCTTACCAATACAATGGCAATCAACTTTTAGCCGTTAGTGATGCCGGGGATGTAGAAGAAGGTTTCAAGGATGGAAACATTTCCGGTGACGATTATGGTTACGATGCCAACGGGAATATGGTCCGGGATCTGAATAAAGGTATTACAGAAATTATTTACAACCACCTAAACCTGCCTGAAACGGTAACTTTCGACGATGGCAGAGCCATTAAATATACCTATGACGCAGCAGGGATCAAGCTAAAACAGGAAGTGTTTGAAGCTGGACTGGATAGTCCAGCTACAAAAACTACTGAATATGTAGGGGATTTAGTGTACGAAAATGGCAAGCTTCAATTTGCAAGAAATGAAGAGGGGAGAACCATACCTAAAGATGATGGAAGTTGGGAATATCAGTATAACCTGACCGATCACCTGGGCAATGTGCGAATGGTAGTCAGTGCTAATCCGGGAGAAGACAAACTCCTGGCGACTATGGAAGGCGATACAGAAACAGCCAGCAGAGAAGAAAGTCAGTTTCTGAACCTAAGTGGTTCAAACCGAATAATGAAGTCAGAAGCAGCAAACTCGGGAGATGAAGTTGTAAGGGTAGATTATATGGATGCAGTAGGGCCGGCAACGATCATAAGAGTGTATCCCGGAGATACATTGTATTTATCTGCTTATTCGTACTTTGATGACAATGAAAGTCATAGTAATGTGGATCCGGCACTATTGAATTTTGGGGATCAGTTGAGCCAGACATTCAGTACTGTAGCAGCAGGAGCGGAAGCAGCAACACAGCTATCGAACAGTTTGGATGCCGCATTGTTGGCCATTGGACTGGGAGGAGACGGAAGTGATGCATGGCCAGCGGCATACCTGAATTACATCTTCATGGATAAAGACTTCAATTTTGATGCAGATGGACCACATCCGTTAGGATATCAACAGATAGCAAATGCATCAAGGACAGTAAGTGAAGTAAAGTTGGATTCGGTAGTGATCGAGAAAGAAGGATATGTGTTTGCCTACCTTTCAAATGAAAGCACCACCACACAGAAAGTGTACTTTGATGACTTTGAGGTGACCATAAAGAATTCTCCAATAGTTCAGGCCTCGGATTATTATCCTTTTGGTTTGGCTCACGGTAATGGGTTTAGCAGGGAGGATAGTCCAACGAACCAATACCTTTATAATGGGAAGGAGTTGCAAGAGGATTTAGGACTTGGTCTATACGATTATGGAGCACGTTTTTATGATCCGGCTTTAGGAAGGTGGCATGTGATTGATCCGCTTTCAGAGGCGACAGGTAATCTAACACCTTACCATTATGTGTACAATAATCCACTTTTATTTATAGACCCTGACGGCATGTTCGGAGATTACTATAATCAAAAAGGTGAATATTTAGGCACTGACGGAATAGATGATAACAAAGTATATCAAACAACTGATTTAGCCTATGATCAGCATATTAGCCAAAATGATGAAGGTAAATTCCCATCAGGCTCTGTTCCTGGGGATCAGGATTTTGATGCTTTAAAAAGTGATGACAATACACATTACTTGGGACAAACGAATGAATTTGGTCTAATTCAGTTGACGGGTATGGGTAATGCTAACATTGTAAACAATACGGGAAGTGAAGATACATATTCATATACCAATAAAGCTGGTAATACAGTTGCAGCAGGAAAGCACGGTGATGATTGGGTTAAGCCCTCTACAGCGGCAGCTTTTAATGCAGCAGTAAACAGTTTTGTTGCATCGGAAGGTGATCAATCTATAAGGATCGTTGTCAATGATGGAAGTGCATTTAATCCAGCTAAAGATTTAGGGCATACGACCCACTTTACAGGAAAGTCTATTGATTTTAGATTTTTGAACGGTACAGCTTCAGGAAGTAGTAATATTGATAACCTTTCGAGTTCACAGCTTCAATTAAATGGTAGGCTGGTTTCCAAGTTGAAAGCAGCAGGTTTTCCCTCTAATCATTCTAAAAATGGAAAAGTTCCGGGTACGACTCACAAAAAAGGGCATCATAACCATTTACACACTGCTCGACCAAACTCACTACAACAATGAACGCGATTAAGATTCTGACATTAATTATTCTAATCTCTTCTTTAAAGTGCTTATCACAAAATAAAGAAGTAGTTAAAGGGATTGGTGTTATCTATCTAAAAAAATCTTTAATAGAAGATCAAGCACTATCTAACAGTATGAAGATTTATAATACTGAGAAATTTAAAAATGTTGATGCTGAGATGCACTTCAATCCAGAGGACAGATTTGATAAAAAAATAGTGTCTAAAAAATTAAAAGAAGATGCGGTTTTTGAATTTGGGTATGAGTCTTTTGGGTTACCAATACTTGAATCATACGATGAGTATGTAATGGTTTTATATGGTTATGACTTGAATGGAAAAGAGTTGGTAGGTTATATACCAACTGATACTATCAATTATGGGTATAGAATATGGAATAAGTTCTTTCTTGAAGGTACTCCAATTTTTTTAAATAGGGATTTACCTCTTCAGTTTTTTGACAAGAAGAAAGGTAAAGAACTAAGTATTGAGGTTAAAACAATTAATGATGGAACTGGCAGAAAGAACTATATTATGTACCCTTTAAGTATAGAAGGTGAATGGATGAAAGTAAAATTAGTCACTCCATCTGATTATTGTGAAGAAACTGAAAGCAACAGTTTAGAAGTTTGGATTAAATACCTTGATACAGATTGCAAATTGAGGGTCTGGTATTATGTTAGAGGGTGCTGAGATTTAGAAGAAAAAACAAAACTGTGCATACCATAAAAATCATATTAACCTTTTTATTTCTATTCACGGTGGTTACGCTATCAGCCCAGGCCAACTACGGAATCACTCCAACAGGAAAACATGCTAAATATTTAAACCATTTAAAAAGAGGAAAGAAAGCCTTAAGCAAAGAAGAAAGAAAAACACTAAAGGATAGCTTAAAAGTCTGGAAAAGACTGGATAAAGAAGCCGGGAAAGAACTCAATCGGGTTTTTAAAGAAGATAAGCTAAGAAGAAAATACAATAGCCAACTAGAAAAACTAAAAGCCAAAGGAGCACCCATAGAAGAGATCAATAGAGTCAAGGAGAAAGCAAAGTTCAAAGGCATAAACCTGAAAGAATTTGAACTCGAACAGCTTTCCAGAAAAATACAACTCGACAGTTCCATACTGGGAGAATTAACAGAAGAACAGCTTGCTGAAATAGAAGCATTTAATGAAGGTAAAGCCCTTCTGGGAGAACAGAGCAGTATATACAAACAGTATAAAGAACGCTGGGAAGGCGATAGTACCAAAACTACCACCGGACAACGAATATCAGGAATAGCCGAAGAAGAACCGCAAAACCAGGCCAGCCAAATCAAAGAGTTCGATCAAGTCAGCCAATACGCAATAGAAGCAGAAAACTTTGATCCCACCACCATAGGAGAACCGATTAATCCATTAGAAGTCCGCCCGGATGAACTGTTCGGACGAGAGAAAGCAAAGCTAGAAGAGCAGGCCAATAGAGAAGAACTCATACAACGAGCAGAAAAACTCTTATCCAATAATGAAACGATGGAAGGGGTAAAGAACCAAATGAGCTCACTAAAGAAGAAATATAGCTCCGTCCCCAATGCATCTGATCTAAGTACGGCCATCAAACGGAACTCTATGGAAAAAGAGCAATTCAAAGACCGATTGGTCTTTGGAGGAAACTTCCAGATCAACAGCACAGACCCTTTTAGCATAGATGCCTCACCAACTGTGGGTTATATGATCAATAGGAAATGGCAGGCAGGATTTGGAGTCAATTATAGAAGGACTTTTGGAAATGATTCCATTGCAAATGTGGCAGAAGACCTATGGAGCATCAGGACCTTCACCAGCTATACGATATGGAAAGGATTCTTTGGCTATGCAGAATATGAAAGATCATTCCAGCGAATAAACAATTCAAACAATGACGCAGAACAAGACAATAAAAGATATGAAGGCGTAGACGCCATTAACTTAGGATTAGGTAGAAGCTTTAAATTCACCAGAAAAGTATCAGGTACAGTCTTACTCACTTATGACCTCATTCACGAAACCGGGGAATCGGTAAACCGAAGGCCCTTCAATGTTAGGTTCGGGTTTCAGATAAAATAAAAGTGTTGAGAGAAACTACTTTAAACTCATCATAAAATCTGCTAGGTTAACATCACGCTCAAGGTTCAGCTTTTTCCTAAGTCGATATCTGCTGATCTCCACTCCTCGTACGGAAATATTCAGAAGGTTAGCTATTTCCTTGGAGCTCATATTCATCCGAAGAAAAGCCGATAGTTTTACATCTTGTGGCGAGAGGTTTGGGTGCTGGTCTTTCAGGTGTTTTAGAAAATCACTATGAACATCATCAAAATGTATCTCGAAGTGTTTCCAGTCTTCATCATGGGAGATATTCTTCTCAATTTCCTTGCTGATATCCTTCAATTCTCTTTTGAAGTCCTTTCCATCATCGAGTGCATGTTTTATCCTCGTTTTCAAGGTTGACATGAACTCATTCTTGTTCAATAAGTGCATAGTCGTTGTAGCCAGCTCCTTATTTTTATGATTAATCTCTACTTTGAGTTTGTCATTTCTGAGCTGGGTAATTTCTGCTTCCGTTTTTTTAGTAAACTCATGGAGTTCGTTGTCTTTATGTATCAACTTCTTTTTCTGATTTATTTCAGACTTTTTGATCTTGAATTTATATCTCCGATCAACTCCAAAAAGAACAATTCCAAAGAAACCCAATCCAACTAAGACGTAAGCTGCATAAGCCAAGTTTGTTTGGTACCATGGAAGTAATATTGAAAATCCAAAACTGGCCTCATTGCTTTCACTACCAAAGATATCTTTGGATCTTAACTTAAAACGGTAATCACCGGGAGGAAGATTGGTATATTCTTTAGAGGTCTTTTTTGAGAAATTCGACCATTCTTCATCAAAGCCTTCCAGTTGGCAGGAAAAAGAAATATTACTTAAGCTTTTGAAATGTGGAGAAGCAAATTGAAAATTGAAATTGTTAAAATTGTGTTCGAATTCTGTTCTGTTTAGCTTGTTCAAGTGACTAAACTCTATCAATGAGTCGCCTTTTACACTAATATTTATAATAAATGCTTCTGGTTGATTCAGATTTTGTATCTGCTTCAATGGATTATAATGTATGAAGCCGTCTCTGGCTCCAATAAGAATATTGCTTTCATCAAGGATACTTATTGTTTCAAGATCATCGCTAGTTAAATGATTAACTTTTTTGAAGGGGTCTTCTATTTTTAGAAAGGTTCCTAGGGTTGTTCTCTTTAAAAGTCCCACCTCATCAGAGGCGATGTAGTATATGTTACCAAAAGTATCCTCCTGTAAAAAACTAATATGCCGGTCTTCTCCGATCAGATTGGTAAAAGATGTATCTATCTCAAAGAAATCCTTTTCTCTATTGAACCTATAAGCGCCTTGCTCTCCAGTGAAAACTAATTCACCATTCAGTTTGAAGACGTTGATCAGTATGTTTGAAGGAAGTCCGTCTTTTTCTCCATAGAAATGAACCAAAGGATTTTGATCATAGCCATCCTTAAATTGAAGTCTGAATATTCCTTTATAGCCATGCGTCATCCAAACATCGCCTTCCTCATCTATTTCAAATACCCTTGAAGATTCCTCCAACCCTTCTACAAAATTTCCTCTTTGATCATTGAGATTAGTGCGGTCGAAAATATAAAAACCTCTATAGGTGCCTCCTAAAATTATATCAGGGTTATTAGGAACAATAGAGAACTTCCAGGTGCCGCTTTCATCAAACAACAACTCAGCTTTAGCTTCATTGATCTCAAACGCTCCCTTGTGGTGAGATAAGTAAAGCTTATCGGATATAATGGAGAGGTCATAAACCTGTCCCTCTGAGTTGTCAACTAATCCGATCTCGGAATCGATTGAAAACGCTTTACCATTATCATAATAATGAAGGCCGTTTGAAGTTCCCAGATATACTCTGTTCTTAAATTTAATGGCATCATAGCCTGTACCGGGAAGGTTAGATCGTTCATCTATAATAGAGAAAGGAGAATTCAACTCCAGGTAGTTGAGTCCATTATTTAAGCCCACCCATAGATTTTCGAAGCGATCTTCATAGAGCGATAATACAGTTCTATTCGAAAGGCCACTTTTTCTACTCAAATGGTAACGAATTTCTCCACTCGTATTTAATATTAATAGGCCATTATTTTGAGTTCCTACCGCGATCTCGCCTGAGCTTAAGCGAACAGCAGAATTGATAATAGAGTTTTCAAAGTATTCCGCAAGTTCAGAAAATATTGGTGTTACTTTTTTTTCCTTGACCCTGAAGACTCCACGGTTTGCAGTGAAGATTAAATAGGACAAGTCTTTTTCTTTGATTAGACCCCTAACACTTTTTATAGAGGAAGGTAAAGTACAGAACGATTTTATGCTCTTTCCGTCAAAGCTTAATAAACCCTTGTCCTCGGAAAAAAAGATAATCTGGTTGTTCAGTTTAAAAGAAAAACCAATAGAATTGGAGGATTTTACGACTTCAATTAAATTGTTTTGATAAATGAAATACTTATTGATGGTTGAGAATATGATTTTCCCATCTAGCTCCAATATGTCCCATACATCGTCAAAGCCTTTATGTTCATTAGGGATTAAATAGGCAAGCGAATGAAATTGATAATAGCCGAACTCATTCGGCTCAAAATAGCCAATATTGTTCTGGCCACCTACGTATATTCGACGATCTGATTTACTTACATAAATGGAGCGTGTCTTGGTATTATTGGGTACCTCTATTTTATTCCATTGACTACCATCGAACACCAACAATCCAAAATTATTGGCCACGTAAATAAAGCCATCCTTATTTTCGGAGATAGACCAATTTTGCATCCCACCTCCGTATTCATCTGTACTAAAAACAGTTGATAATGGAACTTTTGGAATTCTATTTTCTTGCCCATGCAAATCTGAATGTGCGAGGAATAATATTAAAAGTATAGCTGAATACTTTATTCTGCCTGCAAACGATTCAGTCCTTTTTTTGCTTAATTTTTCTAGCACAAAGTCGAATAATCTTTTAAAAAATTTCAAAATGTACCATAACATAATTTAAATCGGGTTTTTGGGTAAGAATGAAGTAGTATTGTTGAGGTTCTTTTCAAGAATGATGTATTGTTGATGTGTTATTTAATTAAGTATTTGAACTTTTATCAAATACTTTAGTTACAAAATTCGCAATAAATTATACTAAATGAATTGTTTCCTTAATAAAATGAATAAACGACAACGTTTGCAATTATGAAAATTACAACTCAATATTTTGAGGTCTGCTGGAAAACGATGAGTTGTATTTTGCTTATTGTTGTAGCCTCTACCCTACAAGTTTATGGTCAACAAAAAACAATTACAGGAACCGTTACAGATGGAGAAGATGGTACAGGTTTACCTGGTGTAAATGTACTTGTTAAGGGCACGACAACTGGAACAGTTACTGACTTTGACGGGAATTATAATGTTAAGGCATCGGAGAGTGATGTATTGGTGTTTAGTTTTGTGGGCTATGTGGCTCAAGAAGTTGAAGTAGGGCAAAGAAGTGTAATTGATGTACAATTGGCTTCAGATCTGAAACAGCTTGAAGAGATAGTTGTAATCGGTTACGGAACCACAAGCGAAAAAGAAGTAACTGGGGCCATTTCTTCTATTAAAAGTGAAGATATTACCCGTCTCAATCCGGCTAGAATTGAAAATGCGCTTCAGGGACAAATTAGTGGGGTTCAAATAACCTCTGCATCGGGTTCACCGGGTGGCGGATCCAATATTAGAATTAGAGGAGTGAACAGTAATGGTGATAACCGACCGCTCATCATTGTCGATGGAGTTCGATTTGGGGATGACATTAATTCAATTGACCCAAATATTATTGAAAGTATTACCGTACTAAAAGATGCAAGTGCCGCTATTTACGGAGTGTTGGCTGCCAACGGTGTTATATTGATTACTACTAAGACCGGGAAAGGGCTTTCCAGGCCAGAGTTATCGTTCAACGCATATTATGGCTGGCAACAGGCTGAACGTAGAATTGATGTTCTAAATGCAACGGAATACGCTATTCTTACCAATGAGAGGATTGCTGGTGGGGGAGGAACCCCTCCATTTACGAATATTAGTAGTCTTGGAGAAGGTACAGATTGGCAAGATGAAGTTTTTGAGACTGCACCAATTCAAAGTTACTCTTTAAACTATCGAGGTAATACGGAAAAAACACTATACTCTGTTGGAGGAACTTATTTCGATCAAGAAGGTATCGTTGGAGGAGATCAATCTGGCTTTCAGCGAACAACTTTTAATTTAAACGTTACGCACGAGCTCTATAAAGGGTTAAAATTAACAGCTAATACCAATTATATTAATCAGAACAGGCAAACACTTGTCGAAAATGTAATCGGTTCTCCTTTATATAATGCCATCAACAACGATCCGACTGTTCCCGTATTTGATGAAAATGGCGATTTTACATTGGCAGATGTGAATTTAGGTGCTGAGATCATCAACCCTTTGGCACAGATCGAAAATACTTTTAATGAAAGTAGCTCCGATCGGCTTTCTGGAGTGTTGGGCTTACAGTACGAAGTGTTGGAAGGGCTAACGGTGGAGTCAAACTTTAACTATAATTTTTCGGTCACTCAATTCAGGGATTTTTTTCCAAACATCTTTTTTGGAAATGGAAAAGTACAAAACCGGGTTTTTCAAGATTCAACAGGCTTTAACATAGTAAATCAAAATCAGCAGAATTTCGTCAGTTACAATGTAGATAATATTATTAATTATAATACCACCATAGCCGATGTCCACAAGCTTAAGTTTACCTTAGGGAATTCCGTTTTTAAAAATAATGGTAACTCCATTTTTGGAACAGGTTTTAATGTTCCAAACAATTCATTTGAATTTGCTGCGCTAAACCTGACAACGGAATTCCAGGAATTAAGAACAGCAGATCAAGCGCAGTTTAATGAAACTCAACTTTCATATTTCTTTAGAACGGAATATGCTTTCGAGAACAAATATTTATTTTCCGGCTTGATTCGAAGAGATGCCACCAGCCGATTCACTCCCGGTAATCAAGTAGGGTATTTCTTTGCACTCTCCGGAGGATGGGCATTCACCGAAGATTCCAATATTAATTTACCTGAGTTTCTGTCATTTGGTAAACTTAGGGTGAGCTATGGCCAACTAGGAAATGACAGAGTTCCTACTGATGCTACAGTCTCAGCAGTTTTAGGCACGGGTTCTGGTGAAGCGGCTGCCGTGTTCAATGGGAATCAAATAGTTTTTGGGGCTGCCACAGGCCCGCTATCAAATCCGGATTTACAATGGGAAACCACAGAAACTTTTGATGTGGGGTTGGATTTGGAATTCTTGCAGGGTAGAGTGTCCGTCGTTGCTGATTACTACCTTAAAACTACACGGGATCTATTGATTTCGGGAATCCAGGTATCCGGACTGAATGGAGCCGATGCCCCGGGTTCGAGTGGGCCTACTATTAATGGTGGAGAAGTCAGAAATAGAGGTTTTGAGTTTTCGGTCACTTATAGTGACGAAATTGTTGAAGGCCTAAACATCAGCGCTAATTTTAATTACACCAACAATTTCAATGAAACTTTAAGTGTAGATGGAGAAGGTGGTTTTATAGGGGCTGGGACCGTAGGAATCGGCGCGGCATTAGAGAATGATTTTTCCAGGTTCCAGGCCGGATTGCCCGTAGGAGGTTATTTCGGGTTTCAAACCGATGGTATTTTTCAAACACCTGAAGAAATAGCAGCTGAAGGCAATGCACAACCCGGTGCCCGACCCGGAGATTTCAGATTTATTGATCAAAACGATGACGGAGTTATCGATAATGATGATAGGACCTTAATCGGAAGCCCTATACCTACTAATATTTTTGGGTTCAATTTAAATTTAAGTTACAAAAATTTCGATCTATCCACCTTGTGGGAGGCTCAAACGGGGCACAGTTTGATCAGAAACTTCCAAAGACTTTCATTGCGTTCCAATCAGGAAGCCAATGCCATCAATCGTTGGACGGGTCCGGGTTCCACCAATTCGTTTCCTCGATTAACCACAGGAGACCAGGGTCAAACTTTAGCTTCCGACTTTTTCGTAGAAGATGGAGACTATTTAAGGATCAGGAATATTCAATTAGGTTATACTTTCCAAAGCAATGTGTTGGAAAAAATTGGGGCAAAGAAGTTAAGGGTATACGGAACCGTAAACAATGTATTTACATTCACCGACTATACTGGTTTCGATCCTTCAGCATCCAGAGGGTTGCAGCCTGGTGATGAAGTTGGAGGAGCATCGGCCCTAAATGGAACGAATGATATTGGGTTTTACCCACTGGCGCGAACATACATTCTTGGTATTAATCTTACTTTTTAATGCAAAAAGAAATGAAATCAAATAAACTATATATTTTGTTCTTGATTCCTTTCCTTCTATTCTCAAATAGTTGCGAGGAAGATTTTTTAGATAATGAACTCCCATTTAGTATCAATTCTGAAACATTTTTCAATTCTGAGGAAGATTTTGACTTAGCTTTAATCGGGGCCTATGATTTGTTGGGGGCGGTAGGCTACATTACTACAATCACAGCTGAGATAGCATCGGATAATGTTGAGGCCGGAGGAGAGAGCGCTAGTGATGTTGTTGCCTGGCAGCAGATTAATTTAATGACGCATACTCCGGTTAATGATCAACTGAGAAACATATGGACATGGACTTACGCAGGTATTAATCGATGTAACTTCATTTTTGAATTTCAGGATAACATTGATTTCGAAGGGAAAACACAAATCCTGGCGGAAACTGCTTTTCTAAGGGCATTTTACTACTTTCAGCTAGTAAAGTTTTTTGGAGGTGTCCCTATGCCGCTCGATCAGCGGGTCTTATTTGGGGAAGCTTCTAATTTTTTAAGATTAACTGCTGAAGATAACTTTGCACAAATTGAGGCTGACCTGACTTTTGCTATCGAAAACCTACCCAATTCGCAAAGTCAATTAGGCAGGGCCACTCAAAATGCGGCCTTAGCATTATTAGGTAAAGTTCATTTGTATCAGGAAGAATTTCCGGAAGCTATATCAGCATTGGAAACAGTTATCGCTTCCAACGCCTTTGAATTGGTTGAGGATTACTCCACGATCTTCCTAACCTCAGGGGAAAATGGTTCTGAGTCTGTTTTTGAAATTCAATACACCAATATTGAAGGTGCGGATTTCAATTGTATCCAATGTAGCGAGGGTAATGTTATGGTTGGTTTTAGTGGAATAAGAGGGTATTCAGGCCCTGTGTATGAAAGTGGATTCAGTTTTAATATACCTCGACAAGAGTTGGTCGATGCCTTTGAAGAAGGGGATTTACGTTTAGAACCTACTATACTCGATATTGACCAGTTTGCAATTGATAACCCAGAAGTTGAGTTTATTGAGGGTTTCGATCATACGGGCTTTTTTCAGAATAAATACATTCCAAGACAAGGAGATGCAGGTGAGTCCGATGTTAATTTAACCTACCCAAACAACATTAGGCAAATCAGGTATTCTGATGTCTTGCTTATGTTAGCCGAAGCATTTAATAGAGGAGGTATCGACGATGCACGGGCATTACAATTGGTTAACCAAGTCAGAGATAGAGCTGGATTGAATGAATTAAGCGTATCAGGTCAGGCACTTACTGATGCCATATTCCAGGAAAGAAGGGTAGAGTTGGCAGGAGAGGGGCACCGATTTTTCGACTTGGTAAGAATAGGAGAGGCAGCCAATGAAATTGAAGGGTTTACTCCGGGTACCAATGAACTATTCCCGATACCCTCAATTGAGATACAACTGGTAGGAAATATCTGGCCTCAAAATGAAGGCTATTAAAATCGACAATAAATAATTATGAAAAATATAGTCAGAATACTAATTCTTTTTATTTCGTTTTCGATTATTATCTCTTCTTGTATAGATGATGATGGATTAACATCGATTAATGAGACTATACCTACAAATATTGAAGCTATTGTTACATTTTCTAGTGATAATTCAGGAACTGTAACAATAGAGCCTTTCGCACAAGGTGCCGCAGGCTTTCAAATATTATTTGGCGATGAAGAAAATGAAGAGCCTACAGAAGTACCTATAGGTGAGTCTGCCTCTAACGTATATGGTGAAGGTACATTTATGGCAACAATTACTGCTGTAAGTGTTTCAGGCGGAACGGCTAGTATAACGGAAGACATTATGATTTCATTCGATCCTCCTGAAAATCTCGCAGTAGATATTCAGACTCAGGATCTTAGGACTATTGTAACACCATCGGCAACCGGAGTGGCTGCTTTTGATGTTTTCTTCGGAATTGCGGACACTGTTGAAGCGGTAACTATTGCTCCTGGCGAATCCGCGGAAGGTGTTTTTCCGAATGAAGGAGAATTTCAGATTGTGACTGTGGCCAGAAGTTCAGGTGCCGCAAGTACAAGAGATACTTCAACGGTTACGGTACGGCAGAATGTTGTATTGCCTTTGGGTTTTGAATCAACCCGTCCTATGTTCACAGGTTTCGAGGGAGCTTTTACCGAAATTATTTCGAATCCTGCCAGTGATGGAACTAACCAGAGTACTACCGTAGCGAGAACAATCAAATCCGAAGGTTCTACGGCTTCCGCAGGATCCTTTCTTGAGTTGGATGAACCAATTAATTTTAATGTGTTCAATCAAATCGCTATTAGCGTAAATATTCCGGTTGATAGTGCTTCAATTGTATTGAGATTGGAACCGGCTGGAGGTAGTTCTATTGATGCTATTGAAGTAGATGCCTTAAGCACCGTGGTAGATGAATGGCAAGAATTACTTTTTGATTTCAGGGGTGAGATCACCACAGAAACAGAATTTCAGAGAATTACTATTGTTTTTGATACCGAAAATACGGGTTCTGGTGCAGCATTCCTTTTTGATAATATAGTACCACAGGTTGCACCCACAGCTATGTTACCTGAAGGTTTTGAAGCGGATACTATCCCCGTTGAGTTATTTGCATTCGGTGGAACTATTGAAGAAGGAGTTATTGCTAATCCTTTTCCTTCCGGGATTAATAGAAGTGAAAATGTAGGTACCGTTATTAAGGGAAATGGGGCATCAGCTACAGCCGGCGTTGGAATAAGATTTGCTCAAAATATTGATTTTAGCGGATTACAATTTTTAACAGTTGATGTTTTTTCTCCAAGGGCAGGAGTGCCTATAAGATTACGGGCTCAAGATGCATCTGATTTTAATACCGGATTTGATGTTACTATAACAAATACATTAGGCGGGCAATGGGAAGAATTATTTTTTGATTTTGCTGGTGTTGATTTAGACCAAAATTTAAATGAGCTCATTTTGTTTTTTGATGATGGAAATATGGGAGATGGTACAAATTATCTCTTTGATAATTTCGAATTCAGTAATGGTGGAGGTGCTCCACCAATGCCTGACCCAGAACCAGAGCTTGGGCCAATTGAATTATTGACTAATGGAGATTTCGAAAATGGTGCTGAGCCATGGTTAGCAGGGGTAGAAAATGGTATTGATCCTGGCTTACTAACGACTGATGGTGGAAATACTTTTTATTCTGTAAATGTTGATAGCCCCAATCCAGATCAACCATTTTTGGTAAATCTTAGTCAAATGGTAGAAATAATTAATGGATCAACTTACATCCTAACTTTTACTGCGTTCTCTGATGTATCAAGAGGTATAACTGCAGGAATAGGTTTGAGTGATGGAGATTTTTCTAATAATACAGAAACAGTAAATCTTAGTACGGAATCACAAACATTTACATTAATACTTCCAGCGAATGGTTTCGGTGCTCCTAATGCCCGTGTTTTATTTGACCTTAACGGAGAAAGTGGAATGGTGAATATAGATGATGTTTCATTGCTATTATTCAATGACGGCCTATTGAGCAATGGTAACTTTGAAGATGGTGCAGTACCTTGGACTATTGGAACTGGAACTGACCCCGTGCCAATAGCAATGGAAGATGGTAATAGTTTTTATTCTGTTGATGTTCAAGCCGCTGGTGCCCCATTTGATGTTAATATGAGTCAGACTGTACAAATAGCACAAGGTGAAACTTATACACTAACTTTCAATGCTTGGTCTAATGTATCCAGAAGTATAATCGCAGGTATCGGATTGAGTGATGGTGATTTTTCGAATAACTCAGTGGCAGTGAATTTATCAACCGAGATACAAAATTTCACACTTACCTTAACAGCAGACGGTTTTGGAGCAAATAATGCGAGAGTATTATTTGACAATGGTGCAGAAATTGGCGTAGTCAATATTGATAATGTGTCTTTAGTGTTAGTTGAATAGAATTCTTAGAGTATAAATAATAAAGAAATTATAGTTCGTATTATGAAAAACTTAATAAACGTCTTATTCACAACACTGCTTTCAGGTTTAGCTTTTATAGCATGTGATGATGGAGTTGAAACACTTACATCACCACTTGCACCAACAGATTTGACAGTAGTAATAGACACAACCGATAGCACAGGATTGGTTTCATTTACCCCTTCCGGAAATAATGTCTTATTTTTTGAGGTAAGAACAGGAGATGGAAACATAATTTCAGCTGCATCTGGAGAGACTGTAGTCCATCAATATAACGGTGCTGGGAATCTAAGTTTTGATGCTTTAATAGTAGGCTTTAGCACTGGAGGACTAAGCTCGACTGTTAATGAGGAAATAAATATATTCATCGACTTAGTTAACGATCCTGTTTTAGTTAATTTCTTAGCAGGCGGTTTAACCAACAGTAATAGAAGATGGATTTGGAATCAAACTGTTGGAGGTCATTTTGGAGTCGGATCTCCTGATACAGATTTTCCTGGTTTTTTTGCAGCGATGCCTAATCAACTGGCGGATTGCTTATATGACGATGTTCTTGAATTTAGTACTGATGCGGAAGGTAACCTATTGTATAACTTAATTACGCAAGGAGTAACTTTTGTAAACGGAGGTCAATTAGGTGTATTATTTCCTGGAGAAGGCGGTGGAGACGATCAGTGCAGGGAAGCAGATGATCTTCTTCAGTTAGAAACCAGTGCAGTTGCTTTTTTAGACCTGAATAATGATAACAGCCCTTCATTGATTTTGGGAGGTGGATCATTTAGTCCATTGTCTTATTTCGCAAACGTTCCCCAATGGGAAATTGATATTACTAGTTTAACGGAAGATGGCATATTAAGTGTTCGCGGACTAAATCAGGCCGCCAGAGATGGTGCTTCTCCCGACGATGGTGGCTTAGCATGGTATCATCAGTTTATTCCTGAAGACGGCATTGCTGGTGGTCGAATATTCGATACTGATAATTTAATTTTTTCAGATGAGTTTGAAGGAACCGAATTAGATTTAGAGGTTTGGAATTTTGATATAGGAACAGGGAGTGGTACGGCAGCAGGTGCCGGATGGGGGAACCAGGAAGCTCAGTTTTATACTGACCGCCCGGAAAATATCGTTGTTGAGGATGGTTTATTGAAAATTACGGCATTGCGAGAAAACTTCGGAAGCGATTCTGATAATCGGGACTTTACTTCGGCCAGGATCAACTCTCAAGATAAATTTGAATTTACAGAAGGAAGGGTTGATTTTCGCGCACGAGTTCCCGCACAAGCCGGAACCTGGGTGGCAACCTGGTTGTTAGGAGCGGATGTAGATACCAATCCCTGGCCTGCAGCGGGAGAACTGGATGTGATGGAGCATGTAGGCAATCAAGTCAATAGAATTTTTGGTACTACTCATTCCCCGGCAGGTTTTGGGGGAACCGCTATTGGCAGTAGTACAATAATTTCGGATGCGACATCCGAGTTTCGAGTATATTCTATGGATTGGACATCAGATCAAGTTATTTTTTATGTAGATGATGTTGAATACTTTAGATATGCACCAGCTACAATCAATGAAGAAACCTTCCCTTTCGATAATGATTTCTTCTTGCTAATCAATTTTGCCATGGGAGGTACTTTTGGTGGGGATATTGACGCAGCTTTTATGGAAGAAACATTTGAGGTAGATTACGTAAGGGTATATCAGTAAAGATTAAATAAAACCCTATTCTACTTTGTATAGGGTTTCTTTACCACTCTTGATAGCGTGAAGATCAGTTTGCTTAAGTTAGCTTTTACTTTTTGATAGCTCTTGTTCTCCTTGAGTCGAAGGAACGTAAATTCAATAAAATGGTACGGTCCGATGAGTTTGATTATGATGGCCTTCCTCATCTCGAAAAACAAAGAGATATGATGTTGGAGATAATTGCCCTCAACAATGCGGTCAGGGTAATAACGAACTCTAAGACTATACTATACGCTAACAGATAAAGACAATGCCAGGGTAGAGCAAGGTAAGTTGATTGCTGAGACCAGGAAGGAAGATTTTAAAAATCTTTACTATACGTCGCCTAGACTGATAACAAAAGGTAAACTCGATTTAAAATATGGGCGGGTTGAGATTAGAGCCAAATTACCTGAAGGAAGAGGTATCTGGCCAGCTATCTGGATACTGCCTACCAATAGAATTTCAGGGCATGGTTGGCCGGAAAGCGGAGAGATTGACATAGTGGAGTGTAGGTTACAATCAGTATGATTTACGGTACTATTCATACCAAAGCGTTTAATTATATGAATGGAACGCAAAAATCGGATTCAGTAAAATTAGATGATATCCATGAAAATTTTCATACTTATGCCATGCAGTGGACTCCTGAAAAAATGTAGTGGTTTGTAGATGATAAAAACCATCACATTATTTACAAAGGTAATGGCGGGAATGCTGAATGGCTTTTCGATAAGATTCTATTTTAGGGGAATAATATGAACAAAAAGCAGTTTAATCTTTGAGCAAGAGGTTCCCGAAGTTTGTACCAACTGTTTAAGGGCAAAGCATATTATATACTGATGAAAATTCATGAATTAAACTTGTAATAATACCCCAAAGATCATCTAATACTAATTAATTCAATGAGTGAGTGAAACGGGAAATAGTCTAATTTATCCGGCTCAGAATAGCCAATATTGCTCTGGCCACCTATGTATATTCTACGATTTGATTTGCTTACGTAAATTGAACGTGTCTTAGTATTATTTGGGACCTCTGTTTTACTCTATTGGCTACCATCGAACACCAACAATCCAAAATTATTGGCCACGTAAATAAAGCCATCCTTATCTTCAGAGACAGACTAATTTTTGCATCCTACCTCCGTATTCGTCAATGCTAAAAATATTTGATAATGGAATTTTGAGTTCTATTTTCTTGCCCGTGCAAATCTAAATGCGCGATAAGTACTATTAAAGGTATAACAGAGTACATTATTCTGTATGCAAACGATTTAAACCTTTTTTTATTTGGCTTTTCTGGTACAAAATCGAATAATATTTTAAGAATTTGAAAAATGTGCTATAACATGACTTAAACAGGTTTTTTGAGTAAGAATGAAGTAGTGTTGTTGAGGTAGTTTTTAAGTCTGATGTATTGTTGATGTGTTCCTTTTCTTGAAGTCAAGGATACTTATTAATTAAATTGTTAAAAATTTTTAGAATTATTAAGTAAATCTAAACTCTTTTTTAGAAATTAATCAAATGGAAACGATTGCATTTAGAAAAATTGTAATCTCTGTTGTTTCAGAATAATCCAATGATGAGGTATTCAAAGTATATTGTAGTAATTTATCTATGTTGTTATCGCGTAAAATAAGGTCGATGTCATCAGCATACAAAAGCGATTTAAGCACTTGCTTCAGAAATTTATGCCGGTCATTTAAAATATCTCTTCGGAGAAGTCTCTTACTATCCAATACTTCAAAATCAATCTTATGAGAAAAGTACTTCTACTAATTTGTTTTTCTGTTTTTGTTAAGATCTCCCTCGCTCAAAACATAGTCTCTGTTTTGAAAAATCAAGAGGGCATGAAATTATTGGTCGATGACAAAGAATTTATGGTTAATGGTATGAACTGGGATTACTTTCCAATTGGTACTAACTTCAATTACAGCCTATGGAACCAACCAGACGACATCGTTATGGCAGCGCTGGATGCCGAAATGGCTTTACTTCAAAACATGGGCGTTAATTCAGTTCGAATATATACGGGTGTCCCCAAAAAATGGATCACCTATATCTATGAAAACTACGGGATATATACCATGCTGAACCACGCCTTTGGCAGGTATGGTCTAACTATAGACGGTGGTTGGCAGGCTAATACTGATTATGCAGACCCAAGGGTAAAAAAGTTGCTCATGGATGAGCTAACCCAACTCGTTAAAGAGTATAAGAATACCCCGGGTTTACTGATGTATTTATTGGGTAATGAAAACAACTATGGTCTTTTCTGGGAGGGAGCTGAAACAGAGGATATTCCTGTCGAACAAAGAAAGTCTACTCAAAAGGCCATTCCGATGTATAAGTTGTTTAATGAGGTGACTGTGGCGATGAAAGAGCTTGATGCCACCCACCCTGTTGCTATTTGTAATGGTGACTTGCTCTTTTTGGATATCATAAAAGAAGAATGTAAAGATATAGACATCTTCGGTACTAATATGTACAGGGGCGTTTCTTTTACAGACGCTTTTACAAGGGTTGAAGAAGAGTTGAACATGCCAATCCTATTCACAGAATTCGGGGCGGATGCTTTTAATGTGATCAACAATGCGGAAGACCAGGAATCACAAGCCTATTATTTAAAAGGTAATTGGAAGGAAATTTATGAGAACGCAAGTGGCTTAGGAAAAGCTGGAAATTCAATTGGAGGATATACTTTTCAGTTCAGCGACGGATGGTGGAAATATGGGCAGACTACTAATCTGGACGTTCATGATAACAATGCTTCTTGGGTGAACGGTGGGTACGATCGTGACTTCACCGACGGGGATAATAATATGAATGAAGAGTGGTTTGGTATTGCAGCCAAGGGACCGACTGATGAAAGAGGACTATATCAATTGTATCCCAGGGCAGCCTATTATATGCTCAAAGAAGCCCACCAACTCGATCCTTATGGCGAAGGGGTAACTTTGCAAAGTCTCAATAGCTATTTTGAAAACATACAAATCGCAAGTGCTACTATACAAGCCAGAGCCGATAAAGTTGCATTGCTTAGTACTGCGGGAGGCAAATTGAGTGTGAGCCATGTTAGGGCCGAGTTTTCCACTTTTAGTACCGGAGGAAATCTTACCACTACACCTGACAGTCCTGATCCTAATAATTTTGAATTTCCGGATCAACAGGGGTTCGATAATATGGAATCCTTTTATTTCGGAGTTGAAGCTAAACCAACTGAAAATATAAGAGCCGAAGTATCATTCAATGTTTTGGGCAATGTTGCCCGTAACCCAATTGATCAAATTTTCTTCGAAAATAGAGGACTTACGACAACAATCGTAAATAGTCCGAATGGCCCTATCCTATTACAAGATGAGAATAGACTACAGGTTTATCAGGCTTCTTACAGTTGGAATCATGAATACTTTAATCTGGAAGGATTTTATCGAACAGGACATTATCACTGGGGTTATGAAGGAGATTTTTTCGGGCTTTACCCGGAAGCCAACTACGGCGAAAACCTTGATATTTATAATGGATTAACCCCTAATGGATTTGAAATTGAAGGAAAGAAAGCTTTTAAGGGGCTTAAGTTAGCTTTCGGAAGGGAGTTATGGTGGGCAGCTCTCCCAGCCGTTCTTCTAAAATACAATCGAAAGATTATGGGAGTTGACGTTACAGGGATTTTCCACGAGGACATAGCAGATGGAGGAGCAGTTGTAACTTCTGGTGCAGTTCCTCAACCCCGTACCAGGAGGCTTACACTTCATCTGAAGAAAGAAATGGGAAATACCAGTGTTGAATTAGGAGGTATCTGGGGAGGCCAGCCTTTGGTTGGGCGAGAATTCCAGGTTGTCCGTGGAGAAGAAGGTGCCCAGGAGGTACTTATAGATGAAATTAGAAATGGTGATACCTGGGGTGGAAAAGTAAAATTAACGCACTCTACCGGGCCTTGGAACTTTTATGCACAGGCTGCTTCCTTGGGGCTTGTTGCTCGAGGTGGAGCAGACCCAACAATTACTTTTACCGGTTGGAGACTAAAAGCCAATGATGCAGGAAATCAAAACAATGTTGCTGCTGGGTTTACTTATAACTTAGGAAGGCTACAAATTGCTCCTAACTTCTTATTGCAAAGGCCAATGGTTGACCCAATACCTGGTGATGCACCAGCACCGGCAAGGCTTAGAAATATTTTAGATGACCCGTTTGCAGTAAGGGAGAGTAGAGAAATGACGGCAGGGGAACTACTACTTACGTTTGACTTGACCCCTGGTACTTGGTTTTATGACTGGGACAGCGACAATAGAGAAGATGCCAAATTAGCGTTGAGCCTTGGTTTCATTTATCGTGATTTACCAACTTCACAAGATGCGGGTATTGGAATATTGGACACCAGGGAGGTTGTTGCCTTCCCAGGCGCGGCTCCTGCCCGTAATTTATGGGAAATTTATTCGAGGATAGTGACTAAACTTAATCCTGAAACCCAGATCATCACTAATATTTATGGAGGCCCTGCCCAGGCCAATGGGGATAGTGATAGAACCATCGATCGATTTGGTATAGAGACCAAAGCTGTTTATAAAAAATTAAAAGTACTAGGGGAATTGAAGTTCAACGATTGGGGACCATACGATTTTCACCGGGATTTCAACCTTACTTTCCCGGAACAGTACATGCTTGATGTTTCTACTTTTGTGGGTCAACCGGATTGGTTTGCTGCACCGAATATGGAAATAGGAGCCCGGTTAACCTGGAGATCTCTTAATCAGTTTTCACCGAGATATGTACCAGCAACGGCAGAAAGCGGAGAGCTAATTAATGATGCACCTCCGGGATTTTTCGACCAGTTTGATAATGGAAACGAGTGGGAAATCAGGACGTATGTCCGCATAAATGTTGGTAAATAATTTAATCGCTAAAACAATGAAAATGAGACATATAAATCAATTCATAAAAAATTTTTCTGTAGCGATACTATTGATTTTCGTTACCACAACTTGTAGGGATGATGATAGGGATCTACTTCCTGCTTCATTTCCAAGTATAGCTGAGGTTTTTATAGATGAATTCAGTCCGGGCTTAGCATTTCAGGCGTTTGCCCCATCCGTATTATCCGCATTTCAAATAGAAAACAACATCGTTTTTAACGGAACTGCTTCTATGCGTTTCGATGTTCCCGATGAAGGCAATCCCTTAGGCAGTTTTGCCGGTGGTATTTTTACAGTAGAAGGAGGTCGTGATCTATCGGGTTTCAATGTATTAACCTTTTGGGCAAGTTCATCGGAAGCGGCTACAGTTGGTGAATTTGGTTTTGGAACGGACTTCGGTGAGGATAAGTTTGCTACTACGCTTCGTAATGTTGCTGTGAACAGTACATGGCAGCAATTCTTTATTCCAATACCTGACCCTTCAGTTTTAACCCGCGAAAGAGGTATGTTCTTGGTATCAGCGGGACCGCAGGATGGAAAAGGTTTTTCACTTTTTATTGATGATGTGAGGTTTGAAAATTCGAATAATGTTGGTGGAGGAAGAGCATTTATTCAAAATGGAGAGGATACTGAAATTGCTGCGTTTACAGGACAAAGTGTTACGCCGACTGGCTTGGGGGCTACTTTTAATGTAGCCATAGAGGGTGCTGGAGGCTCATCCGGATCAATAAATGTTTCTGTTGATGCTACTATCGCTTATTTTAATTTTTCTTCTTCAAATTCAAGCGTAGTACCCGCGGGAGAAAATTTGGTTGTTACTGGAGAATCCGGAACAACTGTAATTACAGGTACAATTGGTGATCTTGATTCTGAAGGTTCCTTGACTGTTTCCGCTGTTCCTGATGCTCCAGTGCCTTTCAGGCCAGCTGCTGATGTCACTTCGGTATTCAGTGATGCTTATGAAAACATTACAGTTAATTTTTTCAATGGACTCTTTGGTGGACAAACTACACAAGGAGGTAATATTGAACTTGAGACCGGAAGAAATGTGATCAGTTATACGGATTTGAATTTTGTTGCAATAGATTTTCAACCCACAGACGTTTCTGAACGAACTTTTTTCCATTTGGACTTATTTACGTTGGATCAAGTAAGCTCTGCCGATTTGAAAATTGACCTTATTGACTTCGGGGCTAACAATGTAATTGGAGGAGGAGATGATAGTCCAGAACCAAATCTTGATGGATCTTTTCCAGGGATAACTTTGAGTAGCGATCAACTTGCTACCGGAAGATGGGTAAGTTTTGATATCCCATTTTCAGAATTCGAAGCTATAGGGCTAGATGCAAGAATGAATTTAGGACAGTTGGTTCTCTCATCTGCTACCTTACCAAATATCCTGATCGACAATATTTACTTCTTTACTTTCGATCCTGAAGCTGATCCTACACTAATTGATCTTCAAATAGATGGAGAAACGATTGTGGATTTCGATCCAATAAGAAGGGAATACACTATTATTTTACCTGAAGAAGCGACTACTGTTCCTTCGGTTACCGCAACTCCAGCACAAACCGAGGCAGTGGCAGTTGTAAGCCCTGCAGCATCCTTACCGGGCACAACAACTGTTGAAGTTACTGCACCTGATGGAATAACTATGCTTACTTACAGTATAGACTTTGAAGTAATTGATTGTGATTTAGAAATTACTTCTAACATTGACCCTTCTGCAGGTTTATTGGATATTACATTTTTAAATGGAGAAGGTGCACTTGATCCATTTGGAGGTATTGGAGGAGGTGTAATAACCAATCCATTCCAAACTGAGGCTAACCCAAGTTGCAATGTATTTGAAATCAATAACTTAGAAGGGTGTGCAGATTTTGGGGGATCTGGATTAGAGTTCTCTTCACCTATAAATGGTTCTGTTTTCAATAACAATCAATTAAGCTTATTGGTTTATGCGGAAACAGAGGCCACTTCAATTACCGTTCAATTGGAAAGACTTCCATTCCCTGATACAGAGCCTTCAGTTTCTGACACTGTTAATATAAGTCAAACTGGCGTTTGGGAGGAATTGGTATTTGATTTTGGTGATACCGATGGTCTAACATTTAAGAATATTATTGTCTTTGCCAATCGAGGTGAAACCTGCGATGGAGACATTTACTATGTAGATGACATTAGAATTGCACCAATTCCTGTGAATCCAGAACAAGATGCTTCTTTAAGCGATCTTCAGGTTGATGGAACTACAGTTACAGGATTTTCTGCTGCAACATTGACTTATAATGTTGAACTTCCTGAAGGCACAACTACTGTTCCGACAGTAACCGCAACAACTTCACAAACGGGTGCGAATGCAGTTGTTACGGCCGCTACTGAACTACCAGGGACAACTACAGTTGTCGTTACAGCACAGGATGGAATTACAACTCAAACCTATAATATCCAATTTACAGTGGGCTCAGGTGGCGGAGGAGATGCACCTACGGTAGCAGCACCAACACCTGTTGACAGAGATGCTGCAGATGTTATATCTCTGTTCAGTAATGCTTATATGAACATTACAGTGGATACATTCTTTGCAGGGTTTAGTCAGGGTGGAGGTCAGACCAATGAGCAAGTGGCAGGAGACGATGTATTGCGTTATGAAGACCTCGATTTTGCTGGGATAGAGACGACTTCTACTGTTGTTGATTTAACTGGTATGACAAATTTTAGCATAGATGTATGGACAGCTACAGAATTTGATTTCATAGCTGGTATTGTAGACTTTGGTGGAGATGGTTTTGAAGGAGCTAGTGCTGATACTCGAGGCGATGTTCAGGAGACCCTTTCAGCAGGCCAGTGGACTACTATTGACGTAACTATAGCTGACTTGCAGGCGGCAGGACTTACAGCTAACCCGGCGGATTTCAGTCAGTTGATACTGGATGTTGTAGATGTTACAGGGACAATATTTGTAGACAATATCTTCTTTTACAATGATGGTAGCGGTGGCGGAAGTATGGACATTCTTTTGGAATCATTTGATGCGGCTTCATCGGTAGATAGCTGGATACCAGTTGCAGATGCAGATGCAAATCCGGGTGAAGTAACCCTTGCATTCAATGCGACGCAGGGTAATCCTGACGGAGCTTTGGAACTTTCAGGATCAAATACAACAACGGTTGCCGGAAGAGCTTACATTTTCCAGAACATTTTCAACGGATTGGACTTCACTGGCGTTTCTGATGTTCAGTTAACTTTTGATGTCAGACTGGGAGCGCCATTAACGGCTGCAGCTATACAGCTTGAAACCGAAATTCAGGGACAGGGTGTGGTTAACACAAATGATATTCAGAATTTAGGATTGAATGAGAGTACATTCACAACAGTAACAGTTGATTATCCAGGAGTATCTGCAGGAGCAAATACGTTCTTCAGAATATCCTTTAACATCGCCTCAGGAGCTGTAGTTGGCGCAGGAACAACCCTCTTCATCGACAACATCAGACTAGCAGAAGGTTCTGGTTCCGGTGGTGGTGGCGGAGGTGGTGGTACTCCAGCTACTTTTCCACTGGACTTTGAAGACGGGGTAAACTTCTTCAACGCTTTTGAAGGAGCTTCAGTATCCGTGATCAGTAATCCACAGACTGTAGGGAATCCTTCATCAATGGTACTTGAGCTTGTTAAGCCAAACGGCTCTCCATTCTTTGCTGGTGTTAATTCTGATCAGACTCTAAATGGACCTACAATTGATTTATCCAACGGATTAGTATTCACAGTAAGGGTATGGTCTCCTCTACCTAATAATGAGTTTAGAATGCGATTGGAACAGGAACCAGGTGTGATTGACCCTCCTGCTTTCGAATTATTCCAAACTGTTACAAATGCCAATGAATGGACTACTTTAACCTTTGACTTTTCTACCACTCCTGCGCAGTCAGGATTCAGTTATACAAGAATGGTATTGAACCCGGGTTGGAATGTTAACCCGTCGACTGGCGAGACTTATTTCATTGATGATATCACACAACAATAACCGGAAATTGCTGAAAGTGTATCGTTTAAATAGTAATTTTTGACTATTCATAAATGAGCCCCATTATGGGGCTCATAACTTATAAACCTGATAATCAGAAGATCCAGCTTTGATAATGAGAAATGAATCAATACCGGAACAGAAATTAGAGAATAGCTCTAAAATAAACCTCCAGCAAGTAGACTTTAACGGAGATCCCTACTATAAAATCTCCAATAGCAACCTGATGCGTCCATTCTTTATGAGCATTGTCAGTGATTCCAATCACTGGATGTTTATATCGAGTAATGGAGGCTTGACAGCAGGGCGAAAAAATGCTGAATATGCTCTGTTTCCCTATTATACGGATGATAAGCTTACTGAATTGGTAGATACCACTGGGAGTAAATCAATTTTTCAGATCAGCAAAAATGGTCAGCTAGAGGTCTGGGAACCATTTTCAGAACGAGATGAGTATAAATACAGCTATACGAGAAACCTATATAAGAATATTTATGGTAACAAAATTCTCTTTGAAGAGATCAATCACGATCTGGAACTGACTTTCAGGTATCAGTGGAGTACCAGTAATCAGTTTGGCTTTATTAGAAAAAGCTGGATCATTAATGATTCTAAAGACGAAATTAATATCCGTTTGCTCGATGGTATTCAGGATATCATGCCTTACGGAGTAAATCCTGACTTACAGGGAATTCGAAGCAATCTTGTTAATGCTTATAAAAGAAATGAGTTGGAAGCTGACTCTGGATTAGGGGTATTTGCGTTAAGTGCCATCATAGTCGATCGTGCCGAACCTAGCGAAGCTTTAAAAGCAAATATTGCCTGGTCTATGGGGTTGGATAATCCAACTTATTTATTATCGTCTTTACAATTGGATGATTTCAGGAAAGGCGCTAAACCCGAACAGGAAATAGATATAAAAGCAGAAAACGGTTCATACTTTATATCTGAAGATATTACCCTCAAACCCAAAGGAGAAAGCAACTGGATAATAGTTGCTAACGTCAATCAAACCGCTTCATCGATAGCAGAAATCAGTAAAAAAGTAAAGAGCGATGAAGACTTAGTTGAGGAAATCAATGAGGATATAGAAAAGGGAACTCAGGAGCTGATTTGCCTGGTATCTTCTTCCGATGGGTTTCAGCTAACTACTGATAGACAGCGAAATACCCGTCATTACTCCAATACCCTTTTCAACATCATGCGGGGAGGAATTTTCGATCTGAATTACCAGATTGAAAAGAGAGACTTTAAAGATTATTTATCCAAGGCGAACAAGAGCGTTTGTGTGAAGGCTGCCGATCATCTGGATAAGTTACCCGATGTATTTTCGGTTCAGGCTCTAAAAGATTTAGTAGATCAGTCTGGAGATCATGATTTGATTAGGCTATCGCTGGAATATATGCCGCTTAAGTTTAGTCGTAGGCACGGCGATCCAAGCCGGCCCTGGAACCGTTTTTCCATCAATACCAGAAGCGAGAAAGATGGTTCTAAAATTTTAGACTACGAAGGTAACTGGAGGGATATTTTTCAGAACTGGGAAGCACTTGCACACTCATTCCCGGAGTTTGCAGAAAGTATGATCAGTAAGTTTCTGAATGCAAGTACATTCGATGGCTATAATCCTTATCGGGTAACCAAAGATGGCTTCGACTGGGAAATTATAGAAGAACATGATCCATGGTCATATATCGGTTATTGGGGCGATCACCAGATCATTTATTTGCTGAAATTTCTGGAGTTTCTGAAGGACTATTACCCGGATCGACTAGCCAAATATTTTGATGCAGATCTCTTTGTTTATGCAAACGTTCCCTACGAGATCAAGCCTTATTCAGAAATACTTAAAAACCCGAAGGATACCATTATTTTCGATAGGGAATCGGATCTGGAAATCAGAAATAGGAGATCTGAAATTGGTGCTGACGGAGCTCTGCTATCGAGCAGCCAGCAAAATATTCACCAGGTCAATTTTGTAGAAAAAATTCTGGCTACTTATCTGGCTAAGCTTTCAAATTTTATCCCCGAGGCCGGTATTTGGATGAATACCCAACGTCCCGAGTGGAACGATGCCAATAATGCATTGGTAGGAAATGGGGTATCCGTCGTGACGCTGTGTTATTTGAGGCGGTTTACCTCTTTCTTCAGAACACTACTTGCGGAACATTCCGATTATAATGATCTCAAGATTTCCATAGAACTGCTACTTCTTTTCAAATCATTGCATGTAGCCTTAAAGCAGCATCAGGAATTGCTATCAGACAGTATTTCCGATAAGAATCGAAAGAATATAATGGATGCGCTGGGTATGCCAGCCAGTGATTATAGATCGGGTATCTATGAAAATGGGTTTTCCGGTAAAAAAGAGACTTTAGCCATCAGTGAGTTAACAGACTTCTTCAACCTGGCTTCCAAATACATTGATCATTCAGTTGCTGCAAATGAACGAAGTGACCATATGTATCACGCATATAATCTGATGTCGGTGTCTGGCAATGAGGTCAAAGTAGATTATCTGGACGTCATGCTGGAAGGACAAGTCGCTGCCTTAAGTTCTGGTTATCTTTCACCGGAAGAGGCATTAGCTTTATTAAATGGAATGAAATCCAGTCCGCTTTTTAGAGAAGATCAATACAGTTACCTGCTTTATCCGAATAAAGAATTGCCCGGATTCCTCGAAAGGAATATCATTCCTTCTTCAAGCATAGAAAAATCTAAACTTTTGAGAAAGCTAGTTGAAGATGGTAATAAGCAAATCATTGAAAAGGACATCCATGGAAAATACCACTTTAACGGAAACTTCAATAATGCAGCAAGCCTGGAGGATGAACTCCATGAACTTTCCGAAAGTGAATATGCGTCTTTGATTGAGAAAGAAAAGGAACAGTTACTCCAAATCTTTGAAGAGGTATTTAACCACAAAGCTTTTACTGGCCGATCCGGCACCTTTTATGGGTATGAGGGCCTGGGCTCCATCTACTGGCACATGGTTTCCAAGTTACTTTTAGCTGTTCAGGAAAATTGCTTGAAGGCTGTAGATGAGAGTGCTTCAGATGCTACCATTGGACATCTGCTTGAGCATTATTATGAAATCCATGCTGGTATAGGCGTCCATAAATCGCCGGAATTATATGGAGCATTTCCCACAGACCCGTATTCTCATACTCCAATGGGGAAAGGGGCACAACAACCCGGTATGACCGGCCAGGTTAAGGAAGATATTTTGAACCGAAAAGGTGAGTTAGGCGTCTTCGTGAAAAATGGAGAAATTATATTCAGACCAGCACTTTTAAGGGCTAGTGAATTCATTTCGGAAGAAACACAATTCGACTATATCAATTTGGTTCGCGAGAAAAAAGAAGTTCAGCTTCCGAAAAACTCATTAGCATTTACGTACTGCCAGGTTCCCATCATTTACTCAATTTCCCCGGTCGGTGACGCCACCGACCAGGGTGGGGGACTTGATATCCACTATTCAGATGGAAGTACTGAACACAGTGATGAGCTTACTGTCAAAGCCGAAATAAGCCAATCGATTTTCAAAAGAATAGGCCAAGTGGAACGCATTCGAGTGAAAATCAGTAAAGATCAGTTAAAGTAGAGAAATGACATCAAGAAAGTTCATATTCAATGCATTAATCATATTTCTGATATTGATTATGACTTCTTGCCAGCAAAAATCAAAAACAAACCAGGTAAACGAGCCAATCAAAGAAATGACAGCTAAGGATATATTAGGCAATCCAGACTATCAGGCCATATCATATGGTGGATATCGGGAAAAATCTCGTGATATACAGCCTACGGTAGAAGAGTTGAAAGAAGATATGAAAATACTTTCAGCTATGGGTATTAGGATTTTGAGGACGTATAATGTTCAGTTACCTCATGCTTCAAATGTGGTTAAAGCTATCGCGGAATTGAAAAAGGAAAATCAGGGCTTTGAAATGTATGTGATGCTAGGTGCCTGGATTGACTGCAAAAACGCCTGGACGGGTAAGGAACCGGACCATAACGTCGAAAGCCCACAGAATAAGGATGAGATAAAAAGAGCAGTTGCAATAGCTAATCAATATCCTGATATCGTTAAAGTTATTGCAGTGGGAAATGAAGCCATGGTTAAGTGGGCAGCGGCTTACTATGTTCAGCCAGGTGTGATTTTGAAATGGGTTAATCATCTTCAGGAGTTGAAAAAAGATGGAAAGCTGAACAAAGATATCTGGATCACCAGTTCCGATAATTTTGCTTCCTGGGGTGGCGGTGGAAAAGAGTACCATGTTGAAGATTTAAATAAGCTGATCAAAGCCGTTGATTACATCTCCATGCATACATACCCCATGCACGACACACATTATAACCCTGCATTCTGGGGAATTTTGGAGAATGAGGATAGCCTTTCAAAAGAAGATCAGATAAATAAAGCCATGTCAAGAGCACTTGATTATGCTAAAGCCCAATATGATAGTGTAAAAAATTATATGACCGGTTTAGGTATAGATAAACCTATACATATTGGAGAAACCGGATGGGCCAGCGAATCGAACGAATTATATGGTGACGAAGGATCTAAAGCGACCGATGAATTTAAAGAAGCTATTTTCTACCAGTTGATGCGGGATTGGACGAATAAGGAAGGGATTTCATGTTTCTATTTTGAAGCCTTCGACGAACAGTGGAAAGATGCGCAAAATCCCGGAGGTTCTGAGAACCACTTTGGACTGTTTACGCTAGATGGAAGAGCTAAGTATGCCATATGGGAGAAAGTAGATGAAGATGTTTTTGAAGGTTTAACCAGAGGGGGGCATCAAATTGTAAAGACATACGAAGGAGATAAGAATCAATTAATAAATGAAGTATTGGTTCCGCCTCTAAAAGAAGAATTGACAATAGCTTTTTGAATTAAATAAAAACGAATGTTCAATAAAGGGATTATACTTATTCTAATTGTAGCCATGTTTGGAGCCTGTTCTACTAAAGAAAAACTGAATGTTGAAGTTTTCGAAACCTCTGCAAACGGAAACAAGCTTGCAAAAGTTAGCGAATTTGAAGTATCTGATGAGAAGTCAGTGATCAAACTTGTTCCTGAAAAAACATTTCAGACGATCACCGGATTTGGAGGCTCTTTTACAGAGTCTACAGCATATTTACTTAATCAGTTAAGTAAAGAAAATAGGAAGAAAATCCTCGAAGCCTACTTCGGAAGTGAGGGGGCAAGATACTCACTCACACGTACACATATTAACTCCTGTGATTTCTCGTTAAGTAATTACTCTTATGCACCCGTAGAAGGTGATACCCTTCTCGAAAATTTCTCTATTGAAGAAGACATGGATGATATTATCCCTGCCATAAAAGAAGCCATGGCTATTTCAGAAGATGGCTTCAAAATCCTTTCATCCCCCTGGACAGCTCCTCCATGGATGAAAGATAACAATAGCTATGTAGGAGGAAAATTGTTACCAGAATATTATGATTCCTGGGCATTGTTCTTTTCAAAATATATTGATGCCTACAAAGAACAGGGGATTGATATTTGGGGGTTAACAGTGGAAAATGAACCGCTTGGAAATGGTAATAATTGGGAGAGTATGCACTATACGCCAGAAGAAATGACTGCCTTTGTGCAAAACCATCTTGGACCTAAACTGGAAGCTGACGGTAAAAGTGATGTTAAGATTTTGGGATATGATCAGAATAGAGAACACCTCAAAGAATGGGTAAATGCTATGTATAAAGATGAAAGTACTTCAAAGTATTATGCTGGTACTGCCATTCACTGGTATGCCAGTACGTATGAAGTATTTCCTGAAGAACTTCAATATGCACATGAAAAAGCTCCAGAAAAGCATTTAATTCAGTCGGAAGCCTGCGTAGATGCAGAGGTTCCGAAATGGCAGGATGATGAATGGTACTGGAGCAAAGAAGCAACCGACTGGGGCTGGGATTGGGCACCGGAAGATCAAAAGAAATTCCATCCAAAATATGTTCCGGTTTACCGTTACGCAAGGGATATTATTGGTTGTTTGAATAATAGAGTAGATGGCTGGGTGGACTGGAACATGGTACTGGATAAACAAGGAGGCCCGAACTGGTTCAAAAACTGGTGTGTAGCTCCGGTTATCGTTGATCCTGAAAAGGATGAAGTATATTTTACCCCAATTTATTATACACTGGCCCATTTCAGTAAGTACATTCGCCCCGAGGCTAAAATCATCGGTATAGAGAATTCAGACGATTCTTTAATGACTGCAGCAGCAAAAAACCCTAACGGATCAGTTGCAATCGTAGTCTTTAATCCCGGTATGGATACAAAACACTTTTCAATAGCTCTCGACGATCAGGAAGCAGATATTTCGATTAACCCTCAGGCTATTCAAACCATAGTGATAGCACCCTAACTTAACCCCGCCAAACATGAGTCAACCTAAACACTCTCAAGTTCCCTATAGTCACAAAATTGCTTTTGGTGTTGGTATGCTTGCCAATCAGATGTTTCCAGCTGCATTAGCAATTTTCATGGTTGTGCTCGTTCAAAATCTGGGTTTCCCAGGCTGGATGTGGTCCATTGTATACCTGCTCCCACGGCTTTTGGATGCTATTACCGATCCGATAATGGGCTACATATCCGATAATACCAAATCCCGGTGGGGTCGTAGAAGACAATATGTAATCATAGGTGGTTTGGTAATGGGTATTGCATTTAGTGTCATGTGGCAACTATACGCAGCTAATGGAGTAAATGCCAATTTTATTTACTTCCTGCTCTGGTCTTTTGCTTTCTATATTGGTCTTACCATCTTCAGCGTTCCGTATGTAGCCATAGGATATGAGATGAGCGATGACTTCCACGAGCGAACGCAAATCATGGCGATTGCCCAGTGGATTGGTCAGTGGGCCTGGGTTATAGCACCCTGGTTTTGGGTAATCATGTATGATCCGGACTGGTTTCCAACCGCAGAAGAAGCTACCAGAGAAATTTCTATATGGGTAGGTGTTATCTTCGCTTTCTGTGCCATGGTTCCCGGACTCTTTATCCCGAGCAAGTCTACTCTGAATGAGAACTATTCTCCTCTAACTTTTAGCGCTATTGGCAATAGTGTTAAAGAAATTTTGCGAGGATTTAAGGAAGCATTTGCTTCAGCTCCTTTCCGAAAATTATGCTTTTCGACGTTTTTCATTTTCAATGCATTTAACACCATAGCCGGTTTTGTTTTTTTTATTGTTGTCTGGTATCTCTTTAAAGGTGATACTGAAGCCGCAGGCATATGGACTCCCATATTTGGAAGTGTAGGAGCAATAGTGACCACATTCATAGTAATTCCTATTGTTGCCAGAATGTCTAAAGTGATGGGAAAAAAGAAAGCATTCATGGTTTCTCAAACTATAGCGCTGATCGGGTATGCCAGTCTCTGGTTCCTGTTTGTTCCGGGAAAACCATGGCTGTTTTTATTTGCACTCCCTTTTCATTCTTTCGGTATCGGAAGCTTGTTTACATTAATGATGTCCATGACTGCTGATGTGATTGATCTGGATGAATTGAATTACGGTGTAAGAAGAGAGGGTGTTTTTGGTGCCATTTACTGGTATATGGTCAAATTTGGTTTCGCCATAGCAGGATTTCTCAGTGGTATTATATTAACAGTTGTTGGTTTCGATGGAAACGCAGAAGTACAAACCGAAAGTGCAATTACTGGATTGAGACTTTTCTTTTCGGGACTACCGATATTAGGAACTCTGGTTGCGCTTTGGATCATGCGCAATTATGACGTCGACGAGGCTCGTTCCAACGAAATTCGGGCGGAACTTGAAAAACGAAAAGCTCCAAAACCACAGCTTTCATCTTACTCTCAAACCGACAAGTTGGCCTCTATTGCTCACCTTGATTTCACAGTTGATTTGGAAACTGATACGGATTTTAGTTCTAAATCACTTGATGAGATTAAGACTATGTTCAGATCTACAGTAGAAGGAGGCTTGCATGGCCTGTGTTTTAGTCCATACAAAGAAGGGCAAAACATTGGAGATCAACTATCGGAATCTCAGATAAGAGAACGAATGGAAGTCATAGCACCTTATACTAAATGGATCCGATCGTTCTCTTCAACAGATGGGAATGAATTCATTCCGAGGGCTGCAAAAGAAAAAGGATTAAAAACACTGGTAGGTGCCTGGATAGATTCCGATAAAGAGAAGAACGAAAGAGAAATTGAAAACCTGATTAAGCTGGCAAAAGCAGGCCACGTTGATGTAGCAGCTGTAGGTAATGAAGTTCTTCTTCGTCAGGATTTAAGTAAGGAAGAACTGCTGGATTACATTAAAAGGATAAGAGAAGCTCTACCAGATGGTATACCTGTGGGTACAGTAGATACCTATTATCAGTTTTATGAAAATGAGGATCTGGCTTATGCCTGCGATGTTATTCTGACGAACGCTTACCCATTCTGGGAAGGAAGTGAAATAGGAGTAGCCTCGACCTACCTTCAGCAAATGCACAAACTGGCTGAGTTAGCTTCTAAAGGTAAACCGGTAATGATTACGGAAACAGGGTGGCCTAACTGTGGAGAAAGCAGTGGAGCTGCAAAACCTAGTACAGAGAACGCTATGAAGTACTTCATCAATGTAAATAACTGGAGAGAAAAGTATAATGTTGACCTCTTCTATTTCTCATCATTTGATGAATCATGGAAAGTGAGGCATGAAGGTAACGTTGGCCAAAACTGGGGTTTATGGGATAAAAATGAAAATTTAAAATATAGTTAAGAATGTCATCATTTAGAGCAGGGAGATTTCTTTCTTTAGCATCTTTAGATCTGGAAAATAAATCTCTGGATGAACTTAGAATAATGCTGAAAGAATATTTACAGAATGGGGTTCATGGATTTTGTTCGAGCATGTATATGGAAGGGCAGGAGCCCGGAGATCAACTTTCAGAAGAACAAATCAGAAGAAGACTTGAAATACTAAAACCTTATACCAAATGGATCAGGTCTTTTTCAACAACTGACGGTAATGAGCTAATACCTGTAATTGCCAAAGAACTTGGGATCCAAACACTTGTTGGAGCATGGTTAGGGGATGACCCTGAAATAAATCGTAAAGAAATAGATGGATTAGTCAAGCTTGTTAATGAGGGTTATGTGGATATTGCTGCAGTAGGGAATGAGGTGATGTATCGCGAGGATTTGACAGAAGGCGAGCTTCTGGACTTTATCAGAGAGGTTAAAATTAGAGTCACCAATGATACTCCTGTTGGTTATGTAGATGCCTACTATGAATTTGCAGAAAGGCCTGCCATAACAGAACTTTGTGACGTAATTCTTGCCAACTGCTATCCGTTTTGGGAAGGATGTCCGCAGGAATATGCTTTGCTTTATATGAAGGAAATGTATCGTAAAGCAGCTGCGGCAGGAAATGGTAAACGGGTGATAATTACGGAGACCGGATGGCCTGATCAAGGCTCTAGCCTGGAAGGATCGGTTCCTTCTACTGAAAATGCTATAAAATATTTTATTAACTCCCAGCATTGGTCAAAAGAAGATAATATTGAAATGTTTTACTTCTCTTCCTTTGATGAATCATGGAAAACAGGAGATGAGGGTGATGTTGGAGCATTCTGGGGCATATGGGATAAGGATGAGAAGTTAAAATTTGTTTAGACTGTTTATGTCGGCTATTGACCAATGAACAACAACCATTGTAAACATCTTGAGTAAGATGAATTAGAAATGATTTTAAAACATTAAGTGATGAGCAGATATATAATTGGGAGTATTTTGGCAGGTACCATCTGGGTATCATGCAGTTCAAGTGATGAGCCTGATTTAGCTTCACAAAGGTTATTTGAAGCAACAGAAGCGAACTTAATTTTTGCGGATGAATTTAATACAAACGGAGCTCCTGACCCAGAAGTCTGGAATTTTGATTTAGGTACCGGATGTCCAAACTTATGTGGTTGGGGCAACCAGGAGGCTCAAACCTATACTGACCGGCCAGAGAATATTATTGTTGAAGATGGCATGTTAAAGATCACTGCGATAAGAGAAGATTTTGGTACAGGAGACCAGCGAGGAACATTTACTTCAGCAAGAATTAATACGCAGGATAAAGTTGAATTTACTTTTGGAAGAATTGACTTTAGAGCAAGAGTTCCTCAAGATAGAGGTACCTGGGTTGCAACCTGGATGTTAGGCGCAGACATTGATACGAATCCATGGCCAGGGGCTGGAGAAATAGACGTTATGGAGCACGTTGGGAACCAATTGAGTAGAATATTTGGGACTACACACTCTCCGGCTGGTTTTGGAGGGAATGCAATTGGTAGTAGTATTATTAATTCAACCGCCACGTCCGAATTTCATGTTTATTCAGCAGATTGGACAGAGGACAGAATTATCTTCTATATAGATGATGCTCCATACTTTACTTATGCTCCAAGCGAACTTAATGAAGAAACATTTCCATTTGATAACGACTTTTTCCTTCTGATAAACTTTGCAATGGGAGGCACATTTGGAGGTACTATATTGCCTTCATTCAATGAAGAAGTTTTTGAAATTGATTATGTACGAGTTTATCAACCAGTTTCACTAAGATAATTGTGGTAAGTCGTTTCCTGGAATAAACTTCTAAATAAAGATTACTCCTATCTCTTAATCATCATAATACCCATAAAGTTTTGTCTAAAGGGTAGTTGGTGTTTAACTTTTTTATTTGCCTTGATAATTCTGTTTCCACGGAGTTATTATAAGCTGATGAATTTTAGATATCAAGAATTGTCAGATCATAAAAGACAATTGTGCATTCCATGAAAAGGTGGCCTCAACTTCTATAGTCGCTGGTATAACAGCTTCAATGCTATGTGATTCAAAATACAGAAAATGCTTATGTAAAGCATGATAAAAGCATTCAGGAAAGATTACAAAATTAGGTCTATAAACACGCAAAAGAACTGTTATTCACCTTCAATACTTATTAAATAATTTCCTTATAGTCCAATTAATGAATTCAGTATATAAGTAACTGAATATCAAAATATTATATAGTTTAAGAATTACTTAATTGATAATAGTCAGCATATCTAAAAATAAGCTTAAAACCTGATTTGACTTCTCAAAAAATACTTTAGAGAAACATTAACTCAGATTTTAATGAAACGATTGAAAGATAAGATTATCATTATTACAGGAGGGGCGAAAGGTATTGGAAAAACCTCTTCATTGGTGTTGGCTAGAGAGGGTGCCCATATTGTTATTTGGGATATTGATAAAGATAGTTGCGAACAAACAGTAAAAGAGATTACGGATCAAGGTATGAATGCTAGTTACCATCTGGTAAATACTACAAACGTTGAATCTACCACGAGCACGGCTTCAAAGGTTATCGCTGAATTGGGACGTATTGATGTATTGATCAATAATGCTGGTATTACTCGAGATGCTACCATAAAGAAGATGACTCATAAGGAATGGACAGATGTTATTGACGTAAACCTTACAGGTGTTTTTAATTGTACAAAAGCTATTGTTCCGCAGATGATTGAGCAGGAATCAGGGAGAATAATTAATACCTCTTCAGTGGTAGGGCTCTATGGAAATTTTGGCCAGGTGAATTATGCTGCCACAAAATCGGGCTTAATTGGTATGACAAAAACGCTAGCAAAGGAATTAGGTAAATACAATATTACAGTTAATGCCGTTGCTCCAGGATTTATTGCTACAGACATGATCAAAACTATTCCCGAGAAGGTGATTGATATGATGAAGAGCAAAACACCCTTACGAAGGTTGGGCACTCCTGAAGACATAGCCAATGTCTATTTATTTTTATCCTCAGAAGAATCCTCATTTGTGAGTGGCACTGTTCTGAGCGTTGATGGTGCGATTTCAATATAAGGTCTTATGAGGAAATCTGTAATTACCGGGGTAGGTATGTTTGTCCCTGAAAATGAGGTTCCTAACAGTTATTTCAATAATCTCTTAGGGGAGGATGTAGATACCTGGCTTAGGGAAAATCTAAATATTAGCAGTAGGAGGTGGTGTAATGAAGATCAATCAACTGCTGATCTTTGTGAAAAGGCAACCATCAACACTTTAAATAACGCAGGTGTGTCTGCTTCAGATTTAGATTTGATTATTGTAGCTACTGATACGCCAGAGTTTGTTTCACCATCAACGGCATCTGTTCTTCAAGATCGAATTGGGGCAAACTCCTCCGGAACATTTGATATCAATACAGCTTGCGCAGGATTTGTTACCGCTCTTGATGTAGCTTCAAAATACATTTCTTCTGACGAGCAGTATAATAATATTTTAGTTGTTGGAGCTTACGCGATGAGTAAATATCTGAATATGTCAGATAAGAAGACGGTAACACTATTTGCTGACGGAGCAGGGGCAGTTCTGCTAACGGCAAAAGAAAAAACAGAAAGAGGAGTATTGGCTACTGAACTGATCACAGAAGGGAAATATCACGGCTGGATGGGTATTTATGGAGGAGCTTCCAGAAACCCGATCAGCGAAGAAGTTCTAGCGAATGATGATCATCGATTAAAATTCGTCCATAAGTTCCCGAAAGAGATCAATCCTAAGACTTGGACAAAAATGGCGCATTCACTTTGCTCCAAGATCAATGTAAAAGCAGAAGATGTTGATCAGTTCTTATTGACCCAGCTCAACATTAATTCGATCTATGAAACGCTTGACAACCTGGAAATCAGCAGAGACAAAGGGCATACCATTATGGAAAATTATGGTTATACCGGATCAGCTTGTATTCCGATGGCCCTTTGCGATGCGGTTGAAAAAGGTAAAGTAAAAGAGAATGATCTGCTCTTCCTGATCGGATCTGGTGGAGGATTGGCTTTTGCTAGTGCGGCAGTGAGGTTTTAAATTGAACTCTATTAGAATATGGATGCGACTACCACATCTGAACAGGTTTTGGCCACATCAATCCTACTTGGATTTTATGTAGTATTTGTACTGTTCTTCGTGATCCGTGGTGCACGAAAGACTAAAAGCATTCAAGATTATGCATTAGGCAATATATCATTTTCGCCTGTTGCTGTAGGGCTTGCCCTGGCAGCATCAATGACCAGTGCCGCCACTTTCATTATTAATCCAGGTTTCATTGCACTTTATGGGATCAGCGGAGTACTATCAATGGCTATAGTGCTGCCATTAGGAGCATTTTTATCTTTGATCGTACTCACCAAAGGCTTTAGGAAGATCGGCACGAATGTAAAAGCTTTAACCATGGCCCAGTGGATGGGGAAACGTTACAAAAGCAAAGGATTCGCACTCTACTTTGCTTTTCTTTCTTTATTGCTGATTACATTTATTGTATTGATTTGCGTAGGATTGACTCAGGTCCTTTCAAAATCGCTCAATGCGGATCCGCTCTTTGTTTTGATTGGAATAGTGGCATTTATTTTTGGTTATATGATGTTTGGAGGAGCTAATTCAATGGTATATACCAATACCATTCAAGCCGTTTTAATGCTTATCGTTGCATTCATCCTATTAGGTTCAGGCTATGAACATTTTAGCGAAGGAATAAAAGGCTTCTTGTCAAAATTGAATTTGATAGATCCACATTTGGCTTCAATGACGAACCCGGAGAGCTTTCTGTTTAGAGACTATTTTGAAATTGTATTTTGTCAATTCATCATAGGAATTGCTATAGTGTGCCAGCCGCACATTATTACTAAATCATTGCTATTGAAAGACGATAAAGCAGTTGATAAATATCTTGTTGTTGGGATTGTGGTAGAAGCTTTGTTCTTCTTTGTAGTCCTTACCGGTTTATATGCTCGTATTTCCTTTCCTGATCTTTCCATAAATGGCCAACAGATTAAATTGGATGCAATAATTTCAACCTATGTAATCGCTGAGTTTCCAGTTTATGTTGCACTCGTCGTGATCTTAGGATTAATAGCTGCAGGTGTTTCGACTCTGGAAGGACTGATCCAATCTATATCTACAACCATCTCAGAAGATATTTTAAAACCCTTATTTGGAAATAAACTATACAATGGAGATGGAGCAAGAGAGGTATTGGTCAATAAAGTTGTAATAGTTGTATTAGCGGTAATAAGCATAGCACTGTCTTATAATCAGTTGCTAAATCCTAATTTAAGCGTTGGAATATTCGCCCAAAATGGAGTTTACGCTTATTTTGCAGCGGCTTTTATTCCAGTCATTTTTGGAATGTTTCTAAAATCTGTTCCATCCCAAGCAGTGATTATAGCATCAGTCACAGCGCTAGTAGTACATTTTACCATTTACTATGGCGGCATTACTTCGTATATGGAAGGGCCGGTTAGAAACCCTGGTATTGCAGCAGCTTTGGCCATACTGTGTTCCGTATCCGTAGCATTGGTACTCTATTTTATCTATCGAAATAAACGCATAACAGATCTTTCAGCAGAAACCTATTAATTTTTAGGAGTATGGTATATACCGATTGGATTCAAAAATGGGCTATCTACTCACCCAAAAAAATAGCTGTAAAAGAAGTTGAAAGTGGAAGAAGCTATACTTATGCTGAGATCAATGTAGTAGCTGAAAGACTTGCGCATGATCTAATCAGTTCAAAAGGTCTCGTTAAGGGAGATCGAATATTAGTGCTGGCTGAACATTGTGTAGAGTACGTAATCCTTTTTTCTGCTTGCCAAAAGTCAGGTTTGACCATGGTTCCGATTAACTATCGATTAGCACCTTCTGAAATTGAATACTTAGTTCAAAATTGTGAACCCAGATTGATGATTGTTGAAGATCAGTTTCTGGAAAAGACCGGAGAAATAGATATCTCAGAGAATACTTTGAGATGGACTTTGAACGATTTTAGTGACAAATGTGATGTGTATTTAAAGCAGGAATTAGCACCAAATTTGGATCATATCAACGTAACAGAAGACGATCCTTTATTCATCCTTTATACATCGGGTACTACCGGTTTTCCTAAAGGAGCTATTTATACCCATAAAATGCTCTTCTGGAACAGTGTAAATACAACTATTGGGCTCAACATAACTTCAGATGATACAACGGTACTAAGTATGCCCCCTTTTCATACTGGCGGTTGGAATGTACTGCTAACCCCTATACTTCATAGAGGAGGTACCGTAATCCTTTTAAAAAAGTTTGATGCGGAAACTATTCTCAGATCTTTAGAAGAAGAAAAAGCCAGTATTTTCATGGCGGTTCCTACTATGCTCAAAATGATGGTGGAATCAACAGAGTTTATAAATGTAACACTGGAATCAATACGCTATTTTATTGTAGGAGGTGAGGCACTTCCCCTTAAACTAATTAAAACATGGAATGATAAGGGTATTTGTTTGCGTCAGGGTTATGGACTGACTGAAGTTGGTCCTAATTTGACTTCTTTACATCATGATGACGCCATTCGAAAAATAGGTTCTATTGGTAAGCCTAATTTCTATGTAGAGTCAAGAGTGGTTGATGAGAATGACCAAGAAGTCTCCAGTAATGAAATTGGTGAGTTCTGTTTTAAGGGAGATATAGTTACTCCTGGTTATTGGAATAACGAAGAGGGGACTAGAAAATCCATCAAAGAAGGGTGGTTCTATACCGGGGACCTAGTAAGAAAAGACGAGGAAGGATTTATCTACGTGATGGACCGGAAGAAAAATATGTTTATTTCTGGCGCTGAAAATGTTTACCCTGCCGAAGTTGAACGCATAATCTGTCAGCATCCATTGGTTTCGGAAGTTGCAGTCATTGGAGTTGAGGATGAGAAATGGGGAGAAGTCGGTAAAGCTTTTCTGGTTTTTAAAGAAAATACGCCCATTGATGATATCAAGAATTATTGCATTGAGCATATGGCAAAATTCAAAGTACCCAAATACTATCGAATCGTTGAAGCCCTCCCAAAAACTGATTCGGGAAAAATAGATCGAAAGGTTATCACAAAAATGACCTAAACCTTTAACCTTATCTCTATAAAAATTCCCTGATTCTCTGATTAACTAGTTCTGACTGTTCAAACATCACGAAATGACCTGCTTTAGGAACCATTACCAGTTTGCTATTAGGAATTTGTTGATGACCGGCTATTGCAATTTTTTCTGTCTTCCCACCATTTAAAAATCGGTTAGGTATTAGGTTGTCGTACTGACCGAAAAAGATGAGCGTTTCTTGTTGAAGATTCGGTAACTTATCAAACACGGGTTCATTAACCATTCCTTTTACATTTTCCGGAATAATAAATGTATAACCATTAAAGTCTTTGGCTGATCGCATGGCGATTCGATCTTCAATCATAAACCTGGCATCCTCAGGCATATCATAGAAATTGTAGGCATAATTGAGTTCAATTTGTTCCGGTGGGGTAAGTTGAACAGCAGCAGAAGTAAATATACCTCTAAACCAGTCTTTTTCGCCCTCATTAAAAGTTTCAAAACCGGCTGGGGCAATTAGGATAAGTTTATCTACTACTTCAGGATAAAATAGAGAGGTAACGATCGAAATCTGCCCTCCCATTGAATGCCCTGCAAGGTTGACTTTTTCGAGTCCCAATTTACCTATGAGCTCTTTTATGATCTCAGCATAGAAAGTCATACTGCCTTCGTAATTGCCTTTGCTTGATTTGCCATAACCTGGCAGGTCAATGGCGATACACCTATAGGAAGATTTTAATTCTTCTATGTTTTTTTTCCAAGCTGGGGCATAACTCCCCAAACCATGAACAAAAAGTATAGTTTCCGAACCCTGCCCTTCGTCGATATAAGCTATTTCTATATCGTTGGATAATAGTGTTTTTTTGACAGGAAATGGATATTGTAAATCATTCATAGAATCTACAACTGGCAGGTTTGAGTACGGCTTGCAGGCGACGAAAAGGGTGCAAACCAGAATATATTTCAATATTTTGTAGCTGTTCTTCATAACTTCTCTCGTTAAAACATCAACCATTTAAAAGCTAGAAAAGCAGTCCAGGGATTTGGAGGCCTCTCGCTAACACCAGCATTTACTTCAGGACTGTCGTAGAAATCTCCCAGGCTTAAATAAGCAGCGTGCAATTCAATATTCATAAATACTTTAGGTTGATAGCTAATCCTACCATTGAATTCTACACCTATATTTTGACCACCGTTTTCAGGATTTACATTACTATAAGCATAAGCTAAACCTGCTTTTGCATTTACTTTATAGGGTATAATGTCTTTATAATAGTTAAGTGTTACTCCGGTTAGGCCAAGCCCGAGATTAGAAATATCATTCACGGCTGAAACAAAGCGATTCACTACATTCCCGTGAGGAAAAAGGATATACGCTCCGCTACTGATGTAAATACTAGCAGGTGTTCCCCACGTATTACCGGTCAATACTCCAGAGTATTTTCCATCATCAATCCCATCGTCATCGCCAGTTGTATAAACTATATCGGCTGCTACAATATCATTTTCTGTATGGCCATGGCGGTACCCCAGTCGAAGATTTGCTCCAAGGCCACTAATATCAATAGTTTCATTGAAGCCGTCGCCCTCATCTAAATCAATAGAGCCAAAGTTATAATTCAGGAAACCGGTCATAAAAAAATCATCTTCCATGAGCTCTTGATTGTAGCCCCAATATGTGCCAAGCCAAGCTACATCAGCACGATAATCGTCGCTGCCAAAAGGAAATCTAAATACCCCGTTATAATCTGCTAAAGTACTGTTTAACCCCTGCCCAAGAATAGAAGGGCCTCCTTCACCATTAGCTCGATCTCGAACGTAATACATAGAACCACCAAGGTTCCATTTTGGAGAAAGCACTCGGTCATACATAAATTCATATAAAACCACGTCATCCTTATCCTGGATATTGTTTTCATATAATTGAAAATAACCTGCTTTCCAGCGCTCGAAGTCATTGTCTTTTCTTACTGTTATTCCCACGGCGTCAGTTCCAAAATACATGAGGCGATAAGCGGTGGTTGTCATTTTATCGAAGACAGTTCGATATGGATTAAATGGGGTATCGAACATACGTTGAAGTCCCAAATTAATAGCCCATCCGGGTTTAGGAATGAATTCAACTTCGATGTTCTGGGTTTGAATATTAACCTGATCTCCAGAAACAGCCGACCCACTATTACCACCAGTACCGTAGGCTACATCTCCCCATGTCCAATCAATTTCAAAAGAAGCTCTAAGTATTACTTTGCCATCAAGCAATTTTGGCTGATAAATGAAAAAGGGAAGGAAACGCTGCTCAAAATAAGCTGTATTTACAGTATCTGTTGAGCCTGTAGTATTGGCACCATATAGTCTTCCAATGATCTGTCCACGCAAAAAATCATTTGTAGGAAAGAAATTAGAGGTGACGAGTTGATTATAGAAATAAGCTATGAATTGAAACTCCTTATTTGATTTACGTGGAATCTGCCTGTCGAAATAATCAATAGTTCCATCTTGTTGGGCTACTAGATTACAATTCCATAAAAGGCACAATGTCAATACAATTATAAATGTCTTTTTAATGGAAAGCTCTCGCTTCAGGAGTTTTTTCATTATTGATAGTTAAAGGATAAATAAAGCGAGTAAATAGTAAAAACTACTCGCTTTATTCTAAGAAGATTAATTAGATAGCCTCACGAAATTTTGAACATTGGTTGTTCCTAATACGCCTCCACTCGTACTCCCAAAGCCTCCTTCTGCCGTTGGAGGTATAGCTCCAATATCAGGAGAGGTCTGGGCTACTTCATATTGCATAGCATCAGGTACCTCACTAGTTATTTGGAAAATTCCCTCAGCTGTTAATGCAGATGGTGTACTTTGATCAAGTACAATATCATATATGTCATTCACACTTGATGGTGTTTGGGTATAAACTCCAGTAAACGTTAGTTGCCCTCCTGATACGTCAAACTGTTCGACAGTATATGTATTATCCGATCTGAATTCAGCATAAATAGAATCTGTCATAAATAAGGTAAACAACAGTGGTGCTACATTATCTCCAGCAGAATACCATTCTCCTTGAATACCTATAACTTCATCTGCAGCCTGATATTCGAATATGACAGATTCAGTTGCATCTTGTGCCAATGTAAAACTTACTTCGGTATCATCAGGATCGACAGCGAAAAGTTGACCATCGTTATTCACATTGTTAGCAATTATAGTATAGCTTCCTAATTCCAGTTCTGTCAAATTCGTTGTTGCTGTTAATGTTTGCGAAAAACTATTTGGTCCACTTATTTGAACATCAGCATCTATTCCCGTAAGACCTGAAATGGTTACTGAAATATTACCTGTACCAGGACCTACTTCCTCATCGTCACTACATGCTGAAAACATCAGTAGCCCTGCTATGCTGATGCTAAAAATCAAAACCTTAATAATTTTCATAATATTCTTTTGTCTTTGGGTTAAATAAATTCAACATGAATAAATGAGGTAATGCTTAGCAAATGTGCGGATATAGTTATTTTAATAAGGTCGACTATAATGTATTTTCTAATATCATTGCGATATAATTATTTGATATACAGTCTATTAAAATCTATTTTTTTATAGTGGACTTTATTCTTGAGAATACCTCTGGTACAATTGGAGATAGCTCATTAAGAATCCGCTTGATCAATCTCGATTTATGATCACCTGAGGAGCTTTCATCAAGCGTCTTCCGAATACAAGCATAGAGTTCATCTTCGTCAATAAAATTCTCCATATAATAAGAGAGTTGTATGTACCAGTTTACAACTGGAGTATAGATTGGACGTTGCTGATAAGCTTTATCTCTTTTGAGCAACTGAAACCGGGAATTCAGTTTAACTATGGTATCATACTTTTCTTGTTTTACTAGTGCTTTAAGGTATGCAGCAAAGAAAATATGCCAGCGTTGACTCAAAACCTCATTCCTATATCCCATTAGAAAGCTTTCTGAGAATTGAGCAGCTTCTTTGAATTGACCTACGTCAACGAGACAATTCACATAGAAAGCGACAAATCCAATTTTATTATGAAAATTATTAGAGCTTCTCATTTCGGAAAAGGATTCCCTCATCAAACTTAAAGCCTGATCTACTTTTCCTTGTCGCAAAAGTATAGCACAATAGTTATTGAGATATTGTAAGTAATCGACATTTTTTTGCTTAATCGATAAGTATCCATACTCTTCCGCTTGCTGAAGAATATCAAACTTTGAATGTAATAATACACTATTAGCATAATAGTTAATCAGGATTCTTTTGGAGTAAAAAGTTCCTTGATGGAACATCTTATCCAGATCGTCATAAACTACTTTCAGTTTATCAAACTCACGATAGTTCAAGTACATAAAAGTGATCCTTACAACGGCAAAGTACCGATTTCTTCCATCTAAAGTTTCGTCATAGAAAACGTCTAAAAGCCATTCTTCCCACTGTCGCGACTCCGTATTGTTGGTAGAATACTGTTCAATAATATCCTGAGTAGCCGTATGTAATTTTATACTGACTTTTTTACAGCGTTCATAATCTTTTTTATACTTTTCAATAAATTCATCAACGACTTTATGCTCTTGAATCCTTAGTCTTATGAGTAGAAAATGCCTGAAGTTTTCCATTAACTCATAGAACTTGATGAAATAATAGGAATGTGCTTTATAGCTATCTACTGCTTTCAGAAGATCACTTTCCTCTTTTGGATTTATGGAATCCGATAAAACTTTTTTATCCTTTTCGTTAATCCACTCAAAGTTGAAGTCTACATCTTTTTCCTGAAGTCGCTTGGTTATCCATATCATCATGTTTGAATACTTACGCTTATCAATGCTAGTATCGTAAGGCATTTGATTAGTGGAGTTATGAGCATTATGGGCTATGCGATCGAGTATTTGTTTGTTATCATCTTTTTCAAACTGGCTGGCAGATTGTAGTATCGACACCTCATGTGGTAGTATATTATTAGCGAATTCTGTAAACTTTTTCAGCTTCAACTTCATATTACCTCAATCCATTGTTATACATTTTAATGATCTCATTAAGTCTTTTGAAATCAAGTTTTCCATTACTTTCCTTTAGGTGATCCATAATAGCTAAACCTTTGTTCAATTGACTATCAATATTTTTAACTTTGCCTACCAAATGGATGAGTGCTCTCTGCTTACCCATGGTTAAAGCTTCAAAATATGTTCTTCCTTCATCATCCTGTGCTAAAAGTGTTTCAAAAGACTCTGGCATGGGGAGACCATATTTAGATTTGTCCTTTTCAAGTTTAATTTGAACAGTACTTCCCAGCCTTAATCCCAGTTTGTCTCGAACCTGCTTATTGATTAGGATCATATAATACCCTTTGATCGGCATAAGGGCACTCTGTGTACTTAGGGAATCATTAATATGACAAACGACTCTCCTGTTATCACCTTCAATGAATTGCTTTGCTATGTCTGATGGTATCACTATATGATACCCCCAAACATCTGAATCGAGTTTTTCAACAACGCAAGATATAGATTCCATACCCTAAAACTACTTTAAGCTAATTTCTGAGATCTCTAACCGAAAAGGCCCCTCTTGTTTACCGGAGATTAAAAATCCTATGCCTTCAATTCTATCAGAGGTAAGATCAGGATACCCTGAAAGTACATTACCCTTTAGAGTAGGAGTGAAGTCTGATAATTCAAGTATCACTTCGATCCATTCACGATCTTTCGTTTCAAAATCTTTTGAGTACGAAGAATTATTGGGTAATAAATTAGATTTAATTCTAAACTTATAGTGTTGACCATCTCCTTTTACTCTTAAGCTGATTGATTTATACCCTTTTGGCAACAATTTTTGATGAGGGACTTTGACCGAGGCAAAACCACCATTATTCTCAAGACTTACATTTCCGGAGAAAACTCCATGATCAGATGATTCGATTCTAAAAGCTGAGTTGGAAATTCCCCCCATAACCACATCGTTTACACACTTCCACTCGTCTTCGGTTTTATTGAATAAATTGATCTCCGCCATCACTTCATTTTGATTTAAAGCCTCATTGAGTTAATCTTAAAATTATTTAATGTTTTTAAAACCAGTATGAGATCATTCGTTTTACTTTCATGCATCCTCTTATTTTTTTCCTGTTCAGCGCCAGATAAGGATACGGAAGCTCTTCGTTGGGAAGATCAAGCCAGAAACGTAAACATCATCAGGGATGATTTCGGTGTGCCCCATGTGTATGGTGCAACAGATGCAGACGCTGTTTTTGGGCTGCTTTATGCTCAGTGCGAGGATGATTTCAGTAGGGTAGAACGAAATTATATCTGGGCTATCGGTCGTCTTGCTGAAGTAGAAGGAGAGCAGGCATTATACAGTGACCTGCGTGCCAGGCTCTTTATGACGAAGGAAGAGGCTATTGCAGAATATGAAGAAAGCCCCGAATGGTTGAAAAAGCTTTGCAATGCTTTTGCTGATGGAATCAATTATTATTTATATACCCATCCGGAAGTAAAACCCAAATTATTGACTCGCTTTGAACCCTGGATGCCAATGTATTTTAGCGAAGGATCGATTGGTGGTGATATTGAGCGGGTCTCCACGGATAAAATCAAAGCATTTTATGAAGATGGGAGTGATTTAGCTCTTAATGAAAGTGAATGGATTAAATCTTCGCTAATTGAGGAGCCGAAGGGTTCCAACGGCTTTGCCATTTCCGGAGAACTGACAGAGTCCGGCGATGCTATGTTACTGATCAATCCACATACCTCTTTTTATTTCAGAGGAGAAGTGCATGCGGTGAGTGATGAAGGTTTAAATGCTTATGGAGCCGTTACATGGGGGCAATTTTTCGTTTATCAGGGGTTTAATGAAAAAACAGGCTGGATGCACACTTCTACGTATACAGATGTGATCGATGAGTTTAAAGAAAACATAATAAAAGAAGGCGATCAGCTTAAATATGTCTATGGCGATGAAGAAAGGGATGTTTGGACTTCTGAAGTGACCTTGAAGTACAAAGATGGTGATGGAATGAAAGAAAAGACCTTCCCGTTGTACCGAACACATCACGGACCGATTACGCATGCTATCGACAGTCAGTGGGTGGCAACTGCTTTGATGTGGAAACCCTCAGAAGCTTTAGCACAATCATATACTAGGACCAAACTTAATGGACATGAAGAATTCTGGAATATGATGAAGATGAAAACAAACTCCTCCAACAATACAGTCTATGCGGATGCTGGGGGGAATATTGCTTACTACCATGGAAATTTTATTCCGAAACGAGATGTACAGTTTGATTATTCAAAACCTGTCGACGGAAGTAATCCCGCAACGGATTGGCAGGGGCTACATCCTGTTGAAGAAGCCATAACCGTGGTTAACCCACCGAATGGATGGATTCAAAATTGTAATTCCACGCCATTTACTTCCGCTTTAGAGCACAGTCCAAAAGTTGAAGACTACCCATACTATATGTCCTTGAATCGGGAGAATTTTAGAGGTGTTCATGCCATTCGTTTGCTCAAAGATGCCAATGACTTAAATCTGGATAAATTGATAGATCTCGCTTACAATCCAAAGCTCCCTGCATTCGAGGTATTAATCCCCGGATTAATAAATGCCTATGATGAAGCCCTTGAAAAACCGGAAGGTATGGAAGAAGCGATTGAGGTTTTAAGAAATTGGGATTTTCAAGTAGATAAGGAGTCTGTTGGAATGTCGCTGGCTCATTTTTATGGTATGGAATATCTAAGAAATGGAGAAGTTCCCAAAGAAATGAGCCGCATGGAACGCTTGACTTACTTTGGTATAGAGTCACCAATAGAAGAGCGCTTGCAAATGTTTGAGAGAGCACTCTCGAAAATTGGAGAAGACTTTGGAGCCTGGGATACACCTTGGGGAGAAATCAGCCGATTCCAAAGGTTTAATAATGATCTCAAACCTCGATTTGATGATGATAAGCCTAGTTTGGCAGCCGGATTAGCGTCAGGACTTTGGGGTTCCTTGGCAGCTTATGGTGCAAGAGGAAATCAGGACAATGTTAAAAAACTGTATGGAACACGTGGTAATAGTTTTGTAGCGGTTGTGGAATTCGGTGATAAAGTAAAAGCTAAAAGTCTTTTAGCTGGAGGACAGAGCGGAGACCCGAAATCCCCTCATTTCGATGACCAGTCCGAACCATATGTTAATGTCGAATTTAAAGATGTAGCCTACTACAGAGAGGACGTAGAGAAAAAAGCAGAAGAGACTTATCATCCAGGGGAGAGGTAAGATGTCCCTTGCTCGTGGTCGGTGACTTCACCGACTACTGAATAGATCCTTCGGGCGGATGATCTCCTACCCCTTGATTAGAAGTACCACTGACCAAAGAATAGGATTTATGATCTTTCCCTAATTCAAAATTTATTCTTATTAAATTAAAAGTCGATTTAACTTAATCACATAACATGAACCGATCATTTTTAAATCTCGTCTTTCTTATACTCTTACTATTCATTTCTTATGCCTGCCAAAATTCGAATAAAAAAACAGAGCAGGTTGCGGAAGAAGTTGAAGAAGTAAAAACACCATTTCTGTGGGAAAATGCCAATATCTACTTCTTACTGATTGACAGGTTTAAGAATGGTGATCCTTCCAACGATTTCTCATTTGAAAGAAAACAGGACGGCGCCGTACTTAGAAATTTCGAAGGCGGTGACCTTAGGGGGATCATCCAAAAAATAGAAGAAGGCTACTTTAATGATTTGGGAATAACCGCCTTGTGGTTTACCCCACCTGTAGAACAAATCACCAGTCATACCGATGAGGGTACGGGAAAAACATACGCTTATCATGGATATTGGACTCGCGACTGGACGAACATTGATCCAAATTATGGCACTTATGAAGATCTGAAAGAGCTTGTGGCCAAGGCGCACGAGAAAGGAATTAGGGTATTAATGGATGCTGTGATGAATCATACCGGACCGGTTACGCCGGAAGATAGCCAGTGGCCAGATGAGTGGGTAAGAACAAGTCCTCCTTGTGATTTTAAAGATGCCAAAGGAACAATTGACTGTACTTTAGTAGCAAACCTTCCGGATATCAGGACAGAATCGGATGAAGAAGTGGAGCTACCTCCATTCCTGGTTGAAAAATGGAAAGCAGAAGGCCGTTATGAGCAGGAAAAGAAAGAATTAGACGACTTCTTTGCCAAAACCGGATATCCAAGGGCACCCAGATATTACTTAATCAAGTGGCTTTGCGATTACATTCTTGAATTGGGTATTGATGGTTTTCGGGTTGATACCGTAAAACATACAGAAGCTGAAGTTTGGGGTGAGCTTTTTGAAGAAGCGAAGAAAGCCTTGGCGAAATGGAAAGCAGAGCATCCCACAGAAAAACTGGATGATCAGGACTTTTTCATGGTGGGAGAAGTCTATTTTTATTCCATTCAGCAGGGGCGAAAATTCCCAATGGGTGGCGAAGGAGAGCTCACGGATTTCTTCTCTAATGGCTTTAAAAGTCTTATCAATTTCGGTTTAAAGTGGGATGTTGATAAAAACATGGATTCCGTCTATCAGGTATACAGCAACATCCTTCATGGGGGAGAGCTCGATGGAAAAAGTGTGGTGAGCTATATGACCTCTCATGACGATGGAAGCCCATACGATAAAGAGCGCGTCAAGCCTTTTGAAACGGCTACCAAGCTGCTGTTGGCTCCTGGAGCCTCACAGGTTTATTATGGAGATGAAATTGCCCGGAAATTGGTTATCGAAGGAGCAAACGGAGATGCTAACCTCCGTTCCTTTATGAAATGGGATGATGTCGAAGCGAAAAAAGAGCTTTGGAACCATTGGAGTAAGCTGGGTCTTTTTAGAAAAGATCATCCTGCACTTGGCGCCGGTGTTCATACGGCATTAAACGAGAGCCCCTACATGTTCAAAAGGGAATATACTGATGGCGAATTCAATGATAAAGTAGTCGTTGTAGCAGAAGAAGTAACTGAAGTTGACTTAATCAATTCTTTCGAGGAAGGTGCAGTGGTTCACGATTATTATAGTGGAGAGACAGTTGAAGTCAAAGAGGGAAAAATTGCCTTTTCAGGGCCTGCAAGGTTGAGATTGTTAGCGGTAAAAAATTAAGCACATCGGTCGAACCGCCCGCCTGAATGAGTTATTCGTGCAGGCTTAAAGCAGTCTGGCCGATAAAAGTTATAAGTCCATGAAATACCATAAACTATTGGGAGTAGTCTGCTTATTATTAGTAATGGGCTGTCAGCAAAAGAAGTCAGAATTTACTGAAAATACAGTGGAAAAAGATAATCAGGAATTAGCTTCACTATTGAAAGAATATTACGAAGAAAGGCTACAGTTCTACCCACTGGATGCTACCTTTTCGGGAGATGCTCGTTACAATGATACACTTGCCAACAACATATCAGAATTATACAGGGAAAAGCTGAGATCGTTTTACAGCAAATATAAAACGGAGCTGAGTTCTTTCAATAAAACGCAGTTATCGGAGAATGACGTGACTAGTTATGATGTATTACTTTGGGAATGTAATATCAATTTGGGTGAGCTTTCTTATCCTACCCATTTAACTCCTGTAGATCAGTTCTGGACCCCACAACTCATCATTGGTCAGTTTGCCAGCGGAGCTTCGGCACAGCCATTTGAAACAGTAAAAGATTATGAGGACTGGTTGTCCAGAGTCGATGATTTTGTAGTCTGGTGTGATACTGCCATTATGAATATGAAAAAGGGAATGGGAACAGGCTGGGTACTACCTCAGTCTCTTATAAAAAAGGTAATTCCTCAAATGAAAGCCTGGGATCATGGAGTAATTGAAGAGCACCATTTCTTTTCTCCAATACATCTAATGCCTGAATCTTTTTCAAAAGAAGATAAGGGTAAACTCAGGACAGCCTATTCAAGTATGGTCGGAAACAAGATCATACCAATATTTGAGAAGTTTACGTCCTTTTTAGAAAATGAATATTTACCAGCGGGACGCGAAACCTCCGGAATTAGTGCTGTACCTGATGGAGAGGAATTTTACCAGCATAGAATAAAACTCTATACCACTACTGATATGACCGCCGATGAGATTTTTGAACTAGGTAAATCAGAAGTGGTGAGGATAAGGGAGGAGATGGAAAAGGTAAAAGAGCAGGTTGGTTTTGAGGGTGACCTGAAAGCTTTCTTTGATCATGTCAGAACAAAACCGGAATTAATGAGCTTTACTGACCCCCAGGAAGTGATCGATAATTTTGAAGCTATTCATGAAAAAATGAAACCAGAACTTTCAAAGCAATTTGATCTGGTTCCAAAAGCGGCTTTTGAAGTAAGAAGAACAGAAGCATTTCGCGAGGCTTCGGCAAGTGCAGAGTATAATCCCGGTTCGCTGGATGGTACCAGACCAGGGGTATTTTATGTTCCGATACCGGACGTAAAAGCTTATAATGTATTCTCAGATGAATCCCTGTTTTTGCATGAAGCCATTCCGGGACACCACTATCAAATATCGTTGCAACAGGAAAACGAGAACCTGCCTGATTTCAGAAAAACATTGTGGTATAGTGCTTACGGGGAAGGCTGGGCTTTGTACAGTGAGTCGCTTGGCAAAGAACTTGGATTATATGACGATCCCTACCAGTATTTCGGGGCTTTAAGTGCAGAAATGCATCGTGCGATCCGTTTGGTTGTAGATGCCGGGATGCACTCGAAAGGATGGACCAGAGAAGAGGCAATTCAATATTCCCTGGAAAATGAAGCTGAATCAGAAGCGAGTATTACTTCAGAGATCGAGCGTTACATGGCTGGTCCCGGACAAGCCCTTTCTTATAAAATTGGACAGCTGAAGATCAGGTCATTAAGGACAGAAGCTAAAGAGAAACTTGGTGAGCAATTCGATATTAAGATCTACCACAATATTGTATTGGAACCGGGCTGTATTCCATTAGCACTTCTGGAGGACAAGGTTAATGATTGGGTGGGTTCTGTTGGAGAAAATCTTTAATCAAAAGAATTCTCCGGGGCTCTGCCTAGAGGATAGTTGGTTTCGGGAAATTATTTATTCACTGGATATCTCAACAACTACTTCTTCAAAAGCAACTTTTAAATTCCTGGCCGTTTCAATATCCTCTGTGAAAATGTTAATAGCACTCTGATAGTTTTTGGTTTCACCATCTTTATAATAGTTGAATATCTTCTGATCGTATTTGCTATTTAGTTCAACAGAGATCCATTTTCCGCTAACGTCTATCGCAATACCATCAGGATCGAGATCAGATAGGTTGAATTCAAAAATCTCCTCCGTACTATTTTTAGAAGTTATTTCAATTCTGTTAAAGGTTAATTTATCTGGTTTTGACTCATTACACGATATGCTTTGTTTATAGGTTTTATCTCCCACACTACTAGCTGTAGGAATATTACCTATAATCCATTCCAGCTTTTCATTTTTAGATCCCTTCGGTACTTTAGAGACAAACCCGGATGAGCAAAATTCAATAGCCTTACGAAGCGCATAGCTTAACCTTCTGCCATTTTCGATAGAAGGTGAAAAAACAGAGAACTGTTCCTCATAATTCATTAATTCTCCATTCTTATAATGTTTGATGAACTTGTTTTTCTCTTTAACCAATGGGTTAACAACAATATCCTTTCCCTTAACCTCGAAATCCGTAGTTGAAACATTCAGGTCCATCAGGTTCAACTGGAAAATGTTTTCTTCTGACTTTTTTAAATCTTTTTCAACTACTGTAATTTCAGTTATACAATCCGTATTGAACTTTTGGTTTATAGTTTGATCACCATCCGTGAAATTGGAAATTTGTTGTTGTAGATAAGTCATGGTTTCCTCTTTCGTTTCTAAAGAAGGAAGCGCACCTTTAAGTTCTTTTTCAGCCATTGGAATCAAAAGCTCTAAAGCAGTACGTAAGTCCCTTGCTTCTTCGACGCTATTGACAATGATATCCAAATTCTTAGTGTATGGCTTTAGCTCTCCGTTTTTCCGATTAGAAATCAATTTTCGCTGCCTGTCAATTTCAAAAGTCAAGTAGAAACGGCTCCCTGAAATTTTAAACTGTAGAGAGTTAGGGTTGATATCCGCAATATTAAATACGAATTTTTCAACCGTTTTTGATTTCGCATCGGTAGTCGTTAATCCGATAACTAATTGTCCTGCCACTTCACCTTCTAGCACATAATAATCATATGTTTTGCCACTAGCTTTAGTTCGGTTGAGATTTTTCTCTAACCACGAAATCGACTCTTCATAGGAACTAAGGCTAAGTTTCTGCTCAGCTTGTTTTTCTGCCGGGCTGATTCCCCGCTTTATTATTTCTACAATTGATCGCCCATTATCAATGTCGGGAACGAGTATTTCCAGCTCCTTTTCATACGATTTTACGGCCCCATCTTCATACGACTTAACTAGTTTTTGTTCGGCCTTAATACCGATGACTACAGCTATAACATCCCTTTTGGTTTCCGTTCGTACAGTATATTGGTCCACATCAGCAAGATTGAACTCATATTTACGATCTTTCTCTATTCCTTTTGTATTAGTTTCAACCCGGGTAAGTTCGATGATGCCTGTTTCTGGGGAACGTACAATTTGTTCGTAACTCGATTTGGATGCTTGAACGGTTTGAATGTTTTGCTTTAGATCTTCTGCAACACTGTTCAACTCATCTTCCTGACTGAATAATGAATTCGATAATATTAGAAATATAGCGAGGTGAAGGAGTATTTTGATCATGCGTTTAGATGGGTTGAATAGAGGCTAAATTTAAACAAATAAAAAAGGCCACACTGAATGCGTGGCCTTAGTTTTAATCAGAAATTCTGATCAATTACTCTTGTCTTTGAATTTATCGAATTTCGACTCAACTTCTACTCTAGGGAAAAGATTATCTGAAACCTCTGTATCTGCGAGTTCCTTGTACGGATCAAGGACGATGTTTGTAACTTCTTTATCCTTTACAAATACTTTCGTGACTTCATTCTCATTCATTCTCCAGATTTCGGCTGGAATTCGTTCTATTTCAGTAGAACCATCAGCAAAAGTCCATTCCAAAACGATTGGCATAACCAATCCACCTTTATTCTTGAAGGTTACTTCGTAAAAATTTTTATCGACTGCATTTTTCATAATGCGTTCATCATCCCTTCTATTCTGAAATTCAAAATAAAAACGGTCATCAGCTTCCTGGAACACGAATGTTTCAGCTGCGTCAGCAAAATTCTTTGCTTTCTCATCTTTTCCAGCCTCATCCACTTTTGAAAGATCACCTTTCTTACTCTTCTTGATTTTCTTCTCAGGCTCATCCGTTTCCTGTTGCATTCTGTACCATTTCACATTGTCTATAGCCATATCAACGTGGTCATTGGTGAAAAACCAACCCTTCCAGAACCAGTCGAGGTCAACAGCAGAAGCATCTTCCATACTTCTGAAGAAATCGGCAGGCATGGGGTTCTTAAATGCCCATCGAGTGGAATATTCCTTAAAAGCGTAATCGAAGAGTTCAGGACCCATAACGGTTTCCCTTAAAATATTCAAAGCTGTTGCTGGCTTGGCATAAGCATTATTTCCAAACTGAAGAATCTGCTCCGAGTTGGTCATGATTGGTCTGATGCCTTCTTTATCGCCTTTCATGTAAGGAACAATATTGGCAGCAGGGCCTCTTCGACTTGGGTAATTAGTGTATTGCTCTTGTTCTGTTCTATACTGAAGGAAGGTATTTAAACCTTCATCCATCCAGGTCCACTGACGTTCATCGGAATTAATGATCATAGGAAAAAAGTTGTGTCCCACTTCATGAATAATCACACTGATCATTCCATATTTTATTCGATCAGAATAATTTCCATCGGCATCTGGCCTTCCATAATTAAAGCAGATCATTGGATATTCCATTCCTATTGCTGCGGTATGTACCGAAATAGCAACGGGGTAGGGATATTCAACTGAATACTTAGAGAAAGTTTCTAAGGTGTTTTTGACAGCAAGTGTAGACTGCTCTTCCCACAATGGGTTTCCTTCTTTGGGATAGTATGACATGGCCAGAGGTGCAGTGCCATTAGGTAATTTTACTGCCTGAGCATCCCAAATGAATTTCCTGGAAGTCGCAAATGCAAAATCCCGAACGTTATCCGCTTTAAAAGTCCAGGTCTTAGTTTTTGTAGCTTTCGTTTTTTCGTTCTCTTCAGCTTCAGCCTGGGTAACAATGATAACCGGTTTATCAAATGTCTTTTTGGCCTGTTCAAAGCGATCTCTCTGCGTTTTAGTCAAAACCTTGTCAGCATTTTCCAATGTTCCCGATGAAGCAACAATATGGTCTTCCGGGACCGTTATATCTACCTCAAAATCACCGAAGGAAAGTGTGAACTCTCCTCGGCCGAGGAACTGCTTGTTTTGCCATCCGTTCACATCGTCATAAGCGGCCATCCTAGGATAGAATTGAGCAATAGTATAAAGGTAATTGTCTTCTTCAGGGAAGTACTCATATCCTGACCTTCCACCAAGATCCATTCGGTCATTGATGTTATAAGACCAATCAATATTAAATGTGAAATTGCCTCCGTTATTTAAAGGGGATGGCATTTCGACACGCATCATCGTTTTATTAATGCTGTACCTCAAATCTTTTCCTTTTTCATCGGTTACAGATTTAATTTTAAAACCTCCGTCGAAATCATCATAATCTCTCGTAAGCCTTTGAACCCTAATACTACTTAAGGTATCTCTCATAGCTGAAGTAGTCGCTAAAGGCGTATTGGAATCCTGAGCTCTCATATTCTGATCGAGCTGAACCCAGAGATAATCCAAAGGAGAGGGCGAATTATTATAATATTTTATTGTTTCGGAGCCTGTAATGCTTTGGTTTTCATCATTCAGTGTAACTGAAATTTTATAGTCGGCTCTGTTTTGCCAATAATCAGGTCCTGGTGCACCTGATGCAGTCCTGTAAGAGTTTGGAGTCGGTAACATCGATCCAAGCTGTTCGAACTTGGCGTTATATTCACCTTGTGCAAATGCGGCTCCCGACATAAAAGTCAAGAACAAAAAGAACAACTTCTTCATATTGATATACTTGTAATTTTTTTTGAAGCGCAATAATAAGAAATAATAGATTGGACGATCATGATTTTTTTATCAGCGGAAACATAGAATGATGAATCCACATAATGTATGTCGATGTTAAGCTCGAGAATATTTTTTGAACTTATTATTGTTTGATAGTGTCTTTATATCCAACTTTGAAATGGTGATTACTCAAAAATACATATCATCCATTGCTCTGACTCTAGCGCTTTTGGTCCTATCCGGGCCAATTATGATCTCTTTTCACCATTTCGATGAAGAGGATGCCACAGAGTTATCAACCGCTCATGACTCTGAGGATGAAGAAGGATCTGAATGCGAAGTATGTGATGCCTTCTATGCACAGGTATTTGATACTTCACAAGAATTCGATTTTACTTTTCTTGAGGTAAGAGCAGGTGTAAAGACTGTTACTTACTTAGATCAGGTTTCCGATCGTACTTTTACTACCCATACTTTAAGAGGCCCTCCCGTTAGCTGAATAACTCCGTTCGATTAATTAGTGATCTTAAAACATCACTAGAGATGGTATTTATTCAGTTTTATGTCCTTAAAACATTCTTACATATTATTATTCGTTTGTCTCTGCAAACTTTCTGTTGCTCAACAATATCAATTGAAAGGAAAGGTAGTTGGTGCTGAAAATCGACCTATTGAAGATGCTATTGTTGGAATTAGTGGAATTGAAGTCATAGTGTTTTCAGATGAAAAAGGTGAGTTCCTAATTTCTGGAATATCGTCAGGTAGTTATATCATTGATATTCATAGACTAGGGTATTCAGAGTACCATAAAGAGGTAAAGATATTATCCGACACTATACTAATAATTTCATTAGGTCAAGCTTTGGAGCTTGAAGAGGTTATAGTTGAAGATGAATTTCTAGGAAGTGAGATTGTAACTTTGAATCGAGAGACACTTGACGAGCAGGAGATTCAAAGAACTAGAGGTGAGTCTTTGGCTAATACTTTAAAGGAAATTCCAGGGGTTCAAACATTAAGGACTGGCTCAAGGGTTTCTAAACCAGTAATACACGGACTGCACAGTAGTCGACTTTTAATTCTTAATAACGGTTTGAGACATGAGTCTCAAAGTTGGGGACAAGATCACGCGCCTGAGATTGACCCATTTTTGGCTAAGAATCTCTCTGTAGTTAAAGGAGCTGCAAGTGTACGTTATGGCTCTAACGCCCTTTCAGGTGTTGTGATTGCCAATCCAAATAGATTGCCTTTTGGGCAGTCTGAAATTGGCGGAGAGGTCAATATTGTGGGTAACTCCAATGGAAGAAGTGGTTCTTTCTCAGGAATCTTGGAATCAGGTTTTAATGAGAATTGGGCGTGGAGAGTGAATGGCTCTGTTAAAAGGGGTGGGGATTTAAGAGCTCCTGATTATTTTTTGACTAATACTGGATTTAGAGAATACAGTGGTTCTGCAGCCTTGGGCTATGATGATGGAAAACTGTCTTTAAATGGTTATTTTAGCACTTTCTTTACAGAGGTTGGAATTTTAGCAGCTATTACTGCTAGTAATGATCTTGATGCTCTTGATAGGGCCATAAATACAGAGCCACCTGCTCGAACAGATCCCGATTTTAGCTATCGCTTTAACAACCCGAGACAGGAAGTAAGGCACAACCTTTTTAAACTGGAGGGGGCTTACGATTTAGATGTAGGCAAGCTAAAATGGACTTATGGTTGGCAAAACAATGCCCGAAAGGAGTTTGATGTACGAAGATCCAGTTTAAGTCAAATTCCATCTTTAAACCTAGAGTTGTCTACACAAAGTCTCGAGGTAGAATTCGAGCCGCAAACAAAAAATGGATTTGAAAACCATATTGGGATTTCATATTTAAACCAGCGTAACCGTAATATTCCGGGAACCCAAAGAAGTAATTTCATTCCCAATTTTATTCTAAACTCTTTTGGTGCTTTTTATATAGCTAATAAGCACTTTGATGCTTTTCACATTGAGGCGGGCTTACGATATGATTATAAATCTTATACCTCTGTAATTGGGTTTAACTCAAACCTTCCAAATAATTTCGATGAATTTTATTTTGATGAGTTTGACTTTGGTAATGTCACAGGGACACTTGGAATCGGACTTCATCTTAATTCTTATTCTTCCTTCTCTTCCAATGTTGGAGTCGCTTGGCGTCCGCCGAATGCCGCAGAGCTTTATAGTTTTGGAATAAAACAGACAGCCGGTGCTCTTGAGTATGGTCTTCTTTGGGGTTTTGAGGGTAATAATGCCGATGCGAACACACAATTCCAGGTTAGAGAGTTTGACAATGTAGGTGTTGATAATGAGGTGAGTTATAAATGGACGAATACCTATAATTATTCTAAAAATGATTTTGAGTTATCAGCGACGGCTTATGTGAATTGGATAGATAATTATATTTTCATTAGGCCTGGTGGAGTTACCGTTAGTCAAAGAGGGACTTTGCCTTATTATTTTTATGATCAAACCAATGCTCTTTTTACAGGAATTGAGTTTAAAACGAATTATACTGGCTTTAAAGATTGGATAATCGACGCCAAAGCCGATTTCGTTTACGCAGAAGATATTACAAACAGTGCTGCTCTACCTTTAATCCCAGCGCCTACATTTTCTTTTGGTCTAAGAAAGAACCATGAAATTCAAAATAAAAAACTCACCTTTTTTTATGGCGCACGACTGTATGGTGCTTTCAGGCAATTTGAAGCTCCAAGGGTCATTGCTCCTTTAGAGTTTGAAGAAATTCTAGAGCAAGATATCGATGTGTTTTCTAACGATGCATCGGCTTTTGATTTCATCCCTGCTCCGGATGGTTATGCTCTGGTAAAACTTGAAGCAGGTTTTGAAAAGTTGGTAAGAAATGGACAATCCATAAAATTTTTATTGAGTATGGATAATCTCTTTAATACTGAATTCAGGGATTATACCAATCGGCTTAAATACTTCGCTGATGAACAGGGAAGAAATATTTCAATAAGGATCAACTATAATTTTTAACTATAAATCAATTTTTATTACAATGAAAACTACTAAACACAGATTAAAACAAATTTTACTGAACGCAGCGATACTTTCGTGCGTAGGGCTTTACTCGTGTGATGATGATGATGCACCAGAGGCTGAAAACGAAGTTGAGGCTATTACATCAGTCACGCTTACTTTCACGCCTCAAGGAGGAGGTACTCCGGCAATTGCTTCCGCTGTTGATGCCGATGGCTTAGGACCAGGTAACTTTACACAGTTATTAACACCTGAACTGGAACCAGGCACCACTTACGATTTAACAATGTCATTATTAGATGCTAGAGATCCTTCTGATATTGAAGATATTGGCGAGGAAGTAGAAGAGGAAGATGATGAGCATCAGTTCTACTTTTTTGTAACCGGAAGTATTTTTACAGCCGATGGTTCTGACATTCCAGGAACAGTCTACCAAGATACAGATGACAACAATCTACCTGTAGGCCTAGAGACTACATGGACTACTTCAGCTTCTGCCGCTTCAGGTGAATTCAGAGTTATTCTGAGACATCAGCCAGATGAAAAAAATCAGGCATCAGCTACAGATCGCGCAGTTGGAATTACTACGGGCGATGAAGACTTTGATTTTACATTTGATATCAACATAGGAAGCTAAATAAGCATTAAAGATTACGTATCAATCTTTAATAGATGATATGTTTTGGTTAGCGCCCCGATTTATCGGGGCGTTTTTTATTTCAATATTTTTTCTTGAATAAACTTCAGCGCAAAGTCCATTACTTCGGCTTGCTCCGGCTCATTGTGAATTTCATGTCTTAATCCTGACCAGTTTTTAAATTCCACATGATCGGTATTGGCAGAAGCAAAATCTTTTGACGCAGAATTACTGGTTATTTTGTCATCATCTCCATGCATGACAAGAGTGGGTTTAGAAACTTTTTCAGCGTGATCCAAAGCATAAATTCCGGCATTATAGCATTCAAAAAACATTTTGGCTGATATCTTTCGATGAACCAATGGATCACCAACATAAGCTTTGACTACACTTTCATCTTTGGATAAATGTGTAGGATCAAGCTCGTTATCCTGAGAAAAAGAAGGGAAGATCCTGGAAGCAAATTTGGCCAGTTTTACTTTGAAAGCCGGAGGCTCAAAAGCCAGCTTTAACCATGGTGCAGAAAGAATAGCGCCACTGACTTCAAGCGTATTTTTTCTACATAAAAAGTTTGCCACGACGTTCCCTCCCGTACTGTGGCCATAAAGGATAAGTGGTTCGGAAAAATGATCTTTTCGTGCTTCCATAAGCATTCGTTCACAATCATTCATTAACAGATTGAAACTTGGAGTATGACCTCTTTTTCCCTCTGATTTTCCGTGCCCTCTTAAATCAACAGAATATAAGGCTATGTCATTTTGAACAAAGAAATCAGCTACATGATTGTAACGATCCGAATGTTCGGCCAAACCATGCTGAAAACAAATGATGGCTTTCGGAACGCTTTCTGTCAACCACTTTTTACCATGAAGCAGAAAGCCATCTTTAGTGATGACTTCAAAATTCTCTATCTTCATAATTACTCGCTCTTATAAACTTTGCCATCCTTCATCACGAACTTCACCTTCTCTAAGGTTTTGATGTTTTTCAGAGGATTATCATCGACCGCGATGATGTCGGCCATCATTCCACTTTCTAGCCTCCCAATTTGATCCTCCATTTTCAGAAGTTTGGCAGTAGTTAGTGTGGAAGAGCGGATAGCATCAATCGGGGACATTCCAGCTTCCACCATATAACCAAACTCTTTGGCGTTATCGCCATGATAGAATACACCCGCATCTGTCCCAAATGCAATAGTCACACCTCTTTTATGCGCTTTCTCGAACGTACTCTGAATTTTTGGTCCGATGGCAGCAGCCTTTGGTCTGACGATCTCAGGATAATAGCCATCTACTGCAGCTTTTTCCGCAACGAATTTACCTGCGGTTATGGTTGGAACGTACCAGGAGTCTTTTTCGATCATTAAATCCATAACTTCTTCGGACATATAAGTTCCATGCTCAATCGTCTTGACTCCAGCTCGAACCGCTCTTAACATTCCTTCTGTTCCATGACAGTGGGCAGCGACATGAAAACCATAATCGTTAGCCGTCTGAATAATGGCCTCCAGTTCCTCATCGGTAAACTGAGGGCCGGAACCATCTTTTGCAACACTTAAAACACCTCCTGTAGCGGTGATTTTGATTAAGTCAGCTCCGAATTTATACCGCTGTCTTACCGCTTTCCGAGCATCAGAAGGACCATTAATAACCCCTTCTTTCGGCCCAGGATCTCCGACTAAATCTCTTTTTCTACCGTTGGTTGGGTCTGCATGACCTCCGGTCGTGGCGATGGATTTGCCTGCTGTAAAAACTCGAGGGCCTTTTACGATTCCGGCACTGATGGCATTTCTAAGAGAAATATTAACTCCCGATCCTCCCAGATCGCGAACGGTCGTAAAACCTGCCATTAAAGTTCGTTCTGCAAATACGGTTGATTTGAAAGCAACATCTGCATCATTTAATGTAAAGGGTTCGATATATTTTGTTTTGCTAGTCTCACTTTCCAAATGGACATGCATATCCATTAATCCGGGTAGCAAAGTTTTATCTTTTAGGTCTATTACCGTATCACCTTTTTTACCATCAGCATAACCCGAACTAACTGAAGTGATTTTGTTGCCTTCTACCGTGATGGTTCTTTCAGAAAGAAGTTTTCCACTCTCAACGTTAAGAACATTACCGCAATGAAGTAGTATTTTTTGAGCTGAAGCGGTTTGAACATGAAGAAGACAAACGAGTAAAAATGAAAATGAGAGTAGGTGTTTCATGGTATTGGATTGTTATTAATAAGCTTGGAAAATACACAGTCTGAGTATATATAGAAAATCTAATACCAATTGAGCTGTATAAAGGCACATTAGATTGTTAAATGATTTTTTTTGTCAAAGGCAAAAAACGTAGAATTAGCAGCGCTAAAGCGAGGCTTTTTAACCTGCCCTGCCGGTCAGGCGGGCGCACGAGAAGGAAAAATCAATAGCTAGATAAGCGACATTACACAGTTTAATTGGTATAATACAAACGACCTGGTAAAATTCCCCTTTACATCAATTTAGAGTATAATTAACAAATCAGCTTTGCCTAAAAGAAATTTGATGAGCGACTGAGAGCGAACTCTTTTTATATCTATTTTTACTTTTTAAAATTCAGAAAGAGGAAGCACGTGAGTGGAATGAAGAATATTCGTAATTTTTGCATCATAGCACATATCGATCATGGTAAGAGTACGCTCGCCGATCGATTATTACAAAATACAAATACGGTATCGGATCGTGATATGAAGGAGCAACTCCTTGATGACATGGATCTGGAACGTGAAAGAGGGATCACCATAAAAAGCCATGCCATCCAGATGGATTATGAGCAGAAGGGTGAAAAGTATGTACTGAACCTGATTGACACACCAGGCCATGTGGACTTTTCGTATGAAGTTTCGAGATCAATTGCGGCATGTGAAGGAGCACTGTTGATCGTGGATGCTGCACAGGGAATCGAAGCTCAGACCATATCTAATTTATATCTAGCGATAGAACACGATCTGGAGATCATTCCGGTACTTAATAAAATAGACCTGCCAGGTGCCATGATCGATGAGGTTTCAGACCAAATCATCGATCTGATCGGGTGTAAAAAAGAAGATATACTAAAAGCTAGTGCCAAGGAAGGTATTGGTATCAAAGAAATTTTAGAAGCCATTGTTCATCGGGTCCCAGCACCAAAAGGTGATTCTTCCGAACCACTTCAAGCGATGATCTTTGATTCCGTTTTCAATTCCTACAGAGGTATTGAGGTGTATTTCAGGGTATTCAACGGTACCATCAAAAAAGGGGACAGGGTTAAATTCATCAATACTAAAAAAGAGTATGATGCAGATGATATTGGTGTATTAAGACTCAAACAGGAGCCAAGAAACGAATTGGGCTCCGGAAATGTCGGATACCTTATTTCAGGGATAAAAACAGCAAAAGAAGTTAAGGTTGGGGATACCATCACCCATATAGACCGTTCAGCTGAACCGCTCACGGGTTTTGAAAATGTAAAACCAATGGTATTTGCGGGAATATACCCGGTTGATACCAGTGAATTCGAAGAACTTAGGGCTTCCATGGAGAAACTTCAGTTGAATGATGCTTCCCTGGTGTGGGAACCTGAAACCTCAATAGCACTCGGTTTCGGTTTCCGTTGCGGGTTTTTGGGAATGTTGCACATGGAAATCGTTCAGGAACGGTTGGAGCGGGAATTCAATATGACGGTTATTACTACTGTTCCCTCGGTTCAGTTCCATGCTGTGCAAACTGATGGAAGCCTTACCCCAATCAGTTCACCTAGTGAGATGCCCGAACCGAATACCATCTCACACGTTGAGGAGCCATTTATTAGGGCTCAGATCATTTCCAAGTCCGATTATGTGGGTAGTATCATCAGCCTTTGCATGGACAAGCGTGGAGTTATAAAGAATCAGGTTTATTTGACCTCTGACCGGGTAGAGTTAACTTTTGAATTACCACTCTCAGAGATTGTTTTTGATTTTTTCGACAGACTAAAGACCATTTCCAGAGGGTATGCTTCTCTGGATTATGAACTTATTGGCTACCGACGCTCTACTATGGTTAAGCTGGATATCATGCTGAATGGAGATAAAGTAGACGCACTTTCAGCCGTAGTCCATAGAGATAAGGCTTACGAATGGGGCAAGAGACTTTGTGAGAAGTTGAAAGAATTATTACCTCGTCAAATGTTCGAAATAGCCATACAGGCGGCCATTGGTAATAAAGTGATATCGAGAGAAACGGTTAAGGCTATGAGGAAAAATGTGACAGCCAAATGTTATGGCGGTGATATTTCAAGAAAACGAAAGCTACTGGAAAAGCAGAAAGAAGGAAAGAAAAGAATGAGGCAGGTAGGAAGTGTGGAAATCCCGCAAGAAGCTTTTATGGCTGTTTTGAAACTGGATTAACTGAAAATAGATTACGCTTACGATGACCAAGATAATTGACGGAAAGGGAACTGCTGCGAAAATAAGAGAAGAGATTCAGCAGGAAGTAGAGAAAATTAAATCCGAAGGTGGAAAAGCCCCTCATCTTGCGGCATTTTTGGTGGGTACAGATGGAGCTAGTGAAACCTATGTCAATTTTAAGGTTAAGGACTGTGAGCAGATCGGTTTTAAATCGACTTTAAAACGCTTTGATGCATCAATTTCGGAAAAAGAATTACTTAACGAAATAGACCAGATCAATAATAATGATGATGTAGATGGACTGATTGTTCAGTTGCCACTACCGGATCATATCTCTGTAGATAAAGTAATTGGAAAGATTAAGGTTGAAAAAGATGTAGACGGCTTCCATCCAATTAACATTGGTAAAATGGCCAAAGGTCTTCCGGCTTATGTTCCGGCTACGCCATGGGGCATCATGGAGTTACTGAAAAGATATGAAATTGATACTTCCGGAAAGCATTGTGTAGTAATCGGTAGAAGTGATATCGTGGGTACTCCGGTAAGTATTTTGATGAGCCGTAAATCCAATCCGGGAAATGCGACCGTCACTGTTTGTCATAGCAGAACTCCGGACCTATCCGAATTTACCAAACAGGCTGATATTATTATAGCTGCTCTTGGTAAGCCCGAATTCCTCACTGCGGATATGGTAAAAGAAGGAGCCATTATTATTGATGTAGGAACAACCAGAGTTCCTGATGCTTCAAAAAAATCGGGTTTTGCCTTAAAAGGAGATGTTAAATATGATGGAGTTGCTGAAAAAGCCAGCTTTATTACCCCAGTACCTGGTGGAGTAGGTCCAATGACACGGGCAGGATTATTGTACAACACATTACTGTCGGCGAAGAGAACTATTTATTAGTTCTAACCTTTAATATAATATGGTGGAAGTTGGAGAAAAAGAGGTTGGGTTAACGAATACAATGGATAATAACCTTCCTTTAATGGAAGCTTTTTATACCATTCAGGGCGAAGGCTTTCATAGTGGCAAAGCCGCTTATTTTATCCGTTTGGGAGGCTGTGATGTTGGTTGTATTTGGTGTGATGTGAAAGAGTCATGGGATGCTTCAAAATTCCCGAAAGTTACTGTCAATGAAATGGTGGAGGAAGCCTTGAAATATTCTTCAAGATTGGCTGTAATTACCGGGGGAGAACCCCTGATGTATGATTGCTCAAAGCTAACGAAAGAGCTCAAGGACTCCGGGTTTAAAACCAATATTGAAACGTCCGGCGCTTATCCTTTATCGGGAGATTGGGACTGGGTTTGTTTTTCGCCGAAAAAATTTAAGAAACCGGTTGAAGATATTTATACCAAAGCCCATGAATTAAAAGTTATCATATACAACAAAAGTGATTTTGACTGGGCTGAACAGCATGCAGAACGGGTTAATAAATCCTGCAAGCTATTTTTACAGCCCGAATGGGATAAATCGGAACAGATGATGCCATTGATAATTGATTATGTAAAAAATAATCCAAAATGGCAGATTTCGCTTCAAACTCATAAATTCATGGAAATACCTTAAATGCGTCTTTTAATTTTCTTTTTTGTTTGTAGTACTTCAATCGGCATTGCCCAGCAGACTTATTCTACGAAGTCAAAAAAAGCACTTAAGTACTTCCAGGAATCTGAAAACTACTTCATTAGAAGACAATATGACCAAGCACTTGATCTGTTAAACCTGGCTTTAGATAAAGATCCTACTTTCTCGGAAGCGCATCATCGAAAAGGGCTCATAGCCAAGAACAGAAAACAATACGATAAGGCCCTGACTTATTTTGAAACCGCATTAGCAAACAACCCAGGTAGACTGACGCCTAATTTGAATTATTGGGCTGGCGAAATGAATATGAAACTCGGAAATTATTCCGAAGCTAAACCTTATCTGGAAAATTTTTTAAGAATTTACGGTAAACGTAATGATAAGGTCCAAATGGCTGAAAAGTACATTATCGATTGTGACTATGCTTTATCGAACCCAGAGAACCTGTTTGAGTTTGACCCACAGCCCTTGCCAGATGTAGTTAATGCTTATGCCCTTCAGTACTTTCCAGTGCTTACTGCCGATAATGATCAATTGATTTATACCAAAAGAAACGGATACGGAATTCAATTCGACGAAGACATTTTCATTTCGAATAAAGAAAACGGAACATGGGGCAAACCCGTTTCGATTTCTGAAAACATCAATACACGTTATAACGAAGGAACCTGTACCATATCAGCAGATGGAAGAACCTTAATTTTCACCAGTTGTGAACAAAACACATTTGGAACCTGTGATCTGTTCGTTTCCTATAAAACAGGAGAGGTGTGGAGCAGGCCAGTGAATTTAGGAAGAGAGATCAACACTTCTTCGTGGGAATCTCAACCAACTCTTTCGGCTGATGGCAGAACATTATATTTCATTTCGACTCGCCCGGGAGGAAAAGGAAGAAGGGACATTTGGATATCCACCAAAGATGAGAATGATAACTGGACACAAGCGATAAACGCAGGCCCTGAGATCAATACCATCTGGGATGAGGTATCTCCATTTATTCATGTGAATGGACAAACCCTATACTTTGCATCAACCGGATATCCGGGTTATGGAGGTTTTGATCTCTATTATACCGAAAACCTGGATAGTGGCTGGACAGAACCTAAGAATCTTGGAAAGCCACTGAATTCGTTTAACGATGAAGTTTCGCTTTTTATAACTCCGAGTGGCGAATCAGGCTATTACTCCTTCGAGAGGAGAGATGCCGAAGGGACGCAGATCAGTCATTTATACAATTTTAGCATAGAAGGTGAAATTGGTTTGACCCACAAAAGTAATTATGTGTCTGGGAGAGTATTGGATGCAGAGACCATGCAACCCTTATCTGCTGTTGTAGAGTTGAATGATCTTGCTAAAAACTCCATGGTATCGAAGGTTAGGTCTGATCAGGTAAATGGAAAGTATTTAATGGTCCTAACAGATGGTGCTGATTATGCCTTACACGTCTCAAAACAAGGATATCTTTTCAAAAGCTTAACCTTTAACTATTCGGTTGTTCACGATAATGATCCCATTGAGATCGATATACTTTTGGAAAAACCTAAAAAGGGAAAAAAGGTCGTTTTGAACAATATTTATTTTGACTTCGATAGCTATGAGTTGAGGGATAAATCAAAAACGGAACTCAAAAAGATCTATGACTTTTTAGTGCAAAATAAGACTGTCCAAATTGAGATTGGAGGGCACACTGATGACCGGGGAACTACTGCTTATAACCAGGAGCTTTCCAGAAATCGTGCACAGGAAGTTTACAATTATCTGATCTCTCAAGGAGCAAACCCGGAACAATTAAAGTTTAAAGGCTATGGCATGACTGAACCTCTTATGCCCAACGACACCGAAGCCAACATGCAACTGAACAGACGAATTGAGTTTAAGGTGATTTGATTTTCTATTTAGGCTTAATTCCTCCCTTTCTAAGTGTTGATCTGCTTATAATAAAACAGCTCAGGGTCTCCTTCATCCAATCCGTTTATTGTACCTGCAAATGAAAAACCAGCCTTTTTTAATACTTTTTGCATTGGAGTATTAGAGCTATTCGTAGAAGTAAACACCTTATTCGCTTTACACTCTTTGCATATGAGGTTAATGGCTTGCCCACCTATCCCTTTTCCTCTATACAATTCATCTATAATAATGAGTTCAATCCAACCCTGGTCAAAAAAGCGGTAATCAAATATCATAAAGCCAACTACACTGTCACTTAACAAGATAATAAAGCATTGCTCGTCCAATATTGCTTTTGCTATCTTCTTCTCCCTTTTTAGTTCGATATGCTCAACTTTATTAAGTCGATAATCAAAGTCAACAACTAATGCTTTATCATTTGATGTTGCCTTTCTTAAACTAATAGTTTTCACATTAGATTTCCTTGTTTAACTTTCTTCCAACGTATCTTCCAAAATTTTCGAATAGTACCTGCATTTAGTGGAACTTGGTTGTAAACTTAGGCCAAAATATTCTTTGTCCACCAATTATTCTTTTTGAATCGAGGTCAAAAAACTCATAATCAATAGTATGAATATGGTCAACTTGAGTGGAAGAAAAACTTGAACCACCGCCGACCGGATCCGGCGTTAAAATCTAATTCAAAATTGTATACTCTCATTTAGTAGTGATACTAAGTGAATGATACGTAATAATTAAACATGCATATTACAACTACATTTCTCATATCGACTTCACTCTTTGATATCAAAACTAAAATCACTCAGAAGTCTACTTATAAACTTCTCATTCACTAATCCCCCACTAGCTAAAAACTTCAGCTTTCCTTTTTTTTTGCTTTTATTTAGAAGCCTACCCTCTTCCAAAACTTTCTTCAATTGTCTGGCAACAGCAGGAGCTGGGTTTATCACTTCAGCATTTCCATTAATAATCTTTTCAATCACTGGAATCAAAAAAGGATAATGGGTACAGCCCAGGATGATTTGATCTACTTTTGAATCCAGTAGAGGCTGAACGTACTTTTTAACCAAGTCGAAACCTTCTGGAGTTTCCCAATTTCCGGATTCAACTAATTCAACTAATCCATCACCCACCTGGATGAGGAGTTCTACGTTTTTGGCATATTTATCACTAATGTCTTTGAACTTAGAGCCATTCAGCGTTTGACGGGTAGCCAGGACTCCAATTTTTCCGGTCTTGGTTTTTTTTGCTGCCGGCTTAATCGCGGGTTCAATACCCACAAAGGGAATATTAAAATGTGCTCTTAGTTCTGTAATGGCTGCAGAAGTAGCGGTATTACAGGCCACAACGATGGCTTTTGCTCCTTTAGAAATCAAAAGTTTGGAAACTTCAAAGCTCCTTTCCTGAATAAACTCCTTACTCTTTAATCCATAAGGGCAATGGGCAAGATCAGCATAATAGATGAAGTCTTCTTTCTCGAGAATTCTAATAGATTCTTTTAGAATAGTAAGGCCTCCAATTCCAGAATCAAATACTCCAATTGGCTCAGAATTCATCAAAACACTATCTTGAGTTGATTGTATTAAGAATTTTGTTTTCCGTTTCGGTTAACAAAAGCAATATGTTATTGAAGTTAATTCCATCAGGTATTTTATCCTCCTGATGCAACTCATATAGATTCATCTTGAACTCTTTTAAATTCCTTGACAGTCCATCTATTTCTTCCTGGGATGAAATGTTATCCAGTAACAGATTGTAGTTCCATAACTTGTTATACAAACCTTTCAAACGTTTTTGTTTTTTATCTCTGGATCTTTTGAAATAACTAGAAATGCTACCTGAGCTAATTACAAGCACTGATAGGATCAACCCGAGAACCTCGGCATACTGTTCGATGAAAGTAGGTTCATTTCGCTCCAGGTACATACGGGTACCAGCGTGTAGTGGGAATGTAAGTTTATTGATATCAAACTTTTCCGTTATTGAAGAAAATATAGGATTTTGACTTGCTAATATTTGTTTGTTTTCAATAATGCTCCTGACCAAATCGTAAACCAAATACTCATCTACTTCTTCCCGAACTAAAAGTACTGCATCAATCGCAAATGTTAAGGCAGGTTCTTCGGGATATTTACCATAAGTACTCTTTGGAATGATATAGGGTTTAGCAGCTATATATCTATAAGATAGTCCGTCAGCAACAGAACCCTTAAAAGCCCTATCCGGATTTCCCAAGCTGAACAAAACACCACTATTATTTAACATTTTATGAATTCTATAATTATTGAAGCCTGTTATTGAACAGCTTATTGGCGTTTCTTCGGAGATTACATTTTTCTCATATTCTGTAAAAACAGGAGTATATTCAGTGGTATCAACTCCGTATTCTAGCAGGAGCTGTATCATAAATCTTGCTCCTCCACTGTGTTTTGGACCTAATGCTACTTTTCTTCCTATAACTAAATCCGTCAGGGATTCTGGTTGAATGGAATCGGCATGTACTATGAATAAGATTTCAGGATAGAGGGGGAATAGAGTACGAACATTATAATCCGAAAGAGACTTGGATGGATTTTCAACAAATATTTCGATTGGAGAGTCATTTTGAGCAAGGCAAAAATCAAACTGGTTATCAATAATTGATACGCAATTAGAGTAAGAGCCGAGATGAGACCCGGACTCTACATCAACTTTAATTATTGGAGACCAAAGCTTGGCTACTTCATTACCTACAGTATGATAAGTTGCTCCGATTGATCCGGAAGCCAGAGTATACTCCTTGTTGACGTATTGACAGCCCTGGAATAACAGAACAATTAATACTATCTGGATTTTTAAAAATGTGATATTCATGAGCTGAAACACTGGAAGTTAGTAATGTTAATATCTAATTGATACTATGCTTTAATAAATTCTATATATTTTTCGCAATACAATATTTAAGAATGCAAAAGCTCATCTTACTCCTTTCAGTTTCTATACTAGGCTCCTTAGTTCTTAAAGCTCAGAACATGGATTTTGAAAAGTACGACCCGGTATCTACACTGGTTGTGCCTGAAAATCCTATCAACAAAGCAAAATTCCCTTTCGTAGATATTCACAGTCATCAATATAGCATGCCCAATCAGAATCTTTCCGAACTAATTGAGGCTATGGACACTTTGAATATGGCTGTGATGGTGAATTTGAGTGGACGTGGATTCAGAAGGGTGAATGGAAACTTTGATGTTCAATCTACAGACTATCTTAAAAAAGCTGTTGAGAATACAAAGAATACGTATCCGAATCGATTCATAGTGTTCACCAACTTATCGTACGAAGGTTTAGGTTCTAAAGGGTGGACGGAAAAAGCCGTCAAGGAATTGGAAGAGGCTTATAAGTACGGCGCAAGAGGGTTGAAGATTTACAAAGGTCTTGGTATGACTATAAAAGATATCAATGGAAATCGAGTAACTGTTGATGACGAACGCCTTGATCCAGTCTGGGCTAAGTGTGGAGAGCTTGGAATGCCCGTTTTAATTCATACCGCTGATCCAAAATCTTTCTGGGATGAACATGATAAATTCAACGAACGCTGGCTTGAGCTTAAGGTTCGACCAAATCGAAAACGCAGCGATACCAACCCTGCACCATGGGAAGAATTGATTGCTGAGCAGCATAGGATGTTCAAAAAGCACCAGGAGACCAATTTCATCAATGCTCATATGGGATGGTACGCCAATAATTTAAAGAAACTGGGAGAGTTGATGGATGAGATGCCCAATATGTATGTGGGGATTGGTGCCGTGATAGCCGAGTTGGGGAGGCAACCTAAAATGGCAAATTGTTTTTTTGAAAAGTATCAGGATAGGGTTCTTTTTGGAAAGGATTCCTACAAACCAGGAGAGTATCCTACTTATTTCAGGGTACTCGAGTCTGAAGACGAATATTTTCCATATTATAAGAAATACCATGCCTTCTGGAGAATGTATGGATTAGGTTTACCTGATGAGATTCTTAAAAAGCTTTATTATAAAAATGCCTTGAAGCTTATTCCTTCGATTGACACTTCCTTATTTCCTGAATAACACGTCAAACAAAAGACATAAGGCCTGGAATACGCCTCATATCGTAACGTGTGTTGATTAGGCCCGTTTCTGCACAATATACCAACTGTTAGGAAAATGCGCATAGAGAACAATCAAAATATAGAACAGGCCATCGAATCTACGAAAGACCCCAACTCATTACACGAACGGCTAAACGAGTGTAACGATAGATTGAGGTACGAAAACGAAAAAGTAGATGAGTACGCCCATATCAATTCTCATCAGATGAGAGGGCCTATAGCCAGGGTACAAGGTTTGGTCAATCTTCTTTATAATTCACATAGTAAAATTGATGTGGAAGAGATCTTAGAGTACATCAAAATATCAGCAGAAGAACTGGATCAGATGACCAGAGTAATATCTGAAAGGCTGTCAGATTCAAATAGTCTTGAAGATTGTCGTAAGTGTGCTTAACTTATATGAAAATTAAAATTATGAGATCAACGTTAAAAAGTGCTATAGTATTAGGGTTCATGGCAATTATTATGTGGTCATGCGGAGGTGGTTCGGACGAGAATAAGCCTGATCACTACCTAGTTGATGGTGTAGCTATTGAAGGATATGATCCCGTCGCTTATTTTACAAAAAGTGAGGCAGTAAAGGGGTCAAGCGAATTTACTTTTGAATATGAAGGCGTGACTTTCCAGTTTTCTTCAGAAAAACATTTAGACTTATTCAAAACTGATCCTGCCAAATATGCTCCTGCCTATGGTGGTTGGTGTGCATATGCTATTGCAGAAAAATCATTTAAAATGGAGCCAGACCCTACGAACTGGCAAATACAGGAAGGTGAACTTCAATTGTTCTATGAGGACTTTTGGACAGAATTACAAGGTGGTCTGAAAAAAGAGTGGAATGCGGAACCGGAGGAATACAAAACAAAAGCAGATACAAACTGGGATCAGATTGTAACAGAATAAAGTCAAGGATAAAATTAAGGTTTAAAAGCTTCTCTGTTTCTTCGGAGAAGCTTTTTTTGTGTCATACTTTTTTTCTCCGTTTGTGGTAAGCAGTCAATGCAAAACCAGGTGGAACGATAACAGCCATGGCCAAAGTAGATTCAATGGGTTTAGGGGTTCCTTTTAAGTTATGTATAAAGAAAATGATGGATAAGGTAAGTAGAGAAACCACTATTGTTGAGACTAAGACACCAAGGGCCAGATTTTCGAATTGAAGGCAAATATTTTCACAGAGTCTGGTAAAAAAGCCACCGAAAAAAAAGGTATAGACGGCTTGTTTTGAGGCGGCAAAGAAAGCTAAGTCAAGACTTTCATTTTTGTTGATGTACCAAACGATACCTCCGGTAACTAAAGCCCCGATTAAGCCTAACCTTAGATTAAAGTATTTTTTTAAATATGGAGTCACGAGGAGATATTGTTACTTTTCAGCAGCCAAAAGTACAATCATCTTGAAAAAACTATTCATTAAGCTTTTAAATACTTATAAATCATTTCGGAAGTGGCGTTTAGGCTTATCTGGTAAAACGCTGGAGGATCATCACAAGGAAAGAGTTGTTTCCGGGAAAGCTTGGGAAGAATTTTGTGATACCTTAAAATCAGCAGGAACTGCAATGGTATACCAGGGAGCTCCTACAGATCCCTTCAATCAGGCGGAAGGATATCGATACCTCACAAGGCTTACCAGGGTGGCTTTAGAAAATTTCGTAGAGTTCGCTGACCCGACTACTCCAAAATTGAGACGTTTAGTCCACGAAACAGTAAAAATTGGTGCAGATAATCCTGATAATTATTATCAAAATTCTAAAATCTCTGGTGAATACGAGTATAGAATATTCGGGACCAGAGGAACGGTAAAATACCTTTCTTTCGGGACACAAAAAGGTGATTACGGAAAAACAGGAAATATGGAGCCTTCTGGATTATTGGAAGCCTCCGAGCTGGAAATTGAGTCGGATGGTTCGTTTGAGATTTTTTTGAGTAGAGAGCAAAAAGGAAAAAATTGGCTTAAAATGGAACCAGAAACCAGTTTGGTTATGGTAAGACAAACTTTTTTGGATCGGGATACAGAAGAGCTTGCTTACGTTCAAATAGAAAGGTTAGATGAAAAAGCGGAACCCAAGCCAATCACTCCTCAATTGGTTGACGAAGGGCTCACAACAGCGGGGGCCTTTGTAGCAGGTTGTGCACTCTTTTTCACAAATTGGTCGAAAGGTTTTCAAAAACATACAAACGAACTTCCATTATTCGATCCTGAAAAAAGCACTAAAGCAGGAGGCGATCCTAATATTGACTATTATCACAGCTATTGGAAAATTGGAGATGATGAAGCCTTAGTTATCGATTTTACGCCTCCTGAATGTGAGCATTGGAATTTTCAACTGAATAACCACTGGATGGAATCGCTGGATTATCAGCATTTTTCGGTTCATACGAATAAGCATCTTGCTAATTATAGGGCAGATGGTTCAGTCCGTTTGATTGTATCCCATGTAGATCCTGAAAAAGATAACTGGATTAATACTGTGGGGCATTCACAAGGCACCATGTTGTTGAGGTGGGTAAAAGCGAGGGAAAGGATTCAACCATCTATAAAGTTGATGAAATTCAGTGAATTATGAGCCTGCAAATTAACAGGCCATATCCTTTATCTTTTTTCAATAAAGCTTCTAAGGCCTTCGGTTATAAGCCTAAAATCGAAGTAGATGATCTGATCAAATCTGCTAGAAAGAAAACAAAGCTTAAGAATTTCAATGATGAGTCTTTCGTTGAGCCACTGGAGATACTGCTTGAGTCTATTAATAATGAAGCCCGACTACACAATATCGGGCTGTTAATTACCCGAATCAGGCTTACAGATATTTTAGCCAATAGGCTAAGAGTAGAAGAGTATATCAGAAAAAGTCCGGAATGCTTAGAAGATGAGGTCAGTCCTGCTGTTCTCATTACCGGACTTCAAAGAACCGGGACGACAAAACTGCATCGATTACTTTCAGCAGATCCTAAGATCAGATATCTACGCTCCTGGGAAGGATTAAACCCTGTACCTTTAAAGAAAACAGATAATTCTGATCGAATAAAAGCGGCTCGTCTAAGTGAGAAAGCTTTGAAATACATTGCCCCTGATTTTTTTGCGATTCACCCTGTGGAGCATAATGCCCCGGAAGAAGAAGTATTACTACTTGATATGCAGTTTTTAAGCACGGTTGCAGAAGCGACCATGTATGTTCCCGGATATGCAATTTGGAATCAAAATCAGGATCAAACACCTGCTTATGAGTATATGAAGCGAGTTGTTAAGGTACTCCAGCATCAGCGTAAGAAACCATACTGGGTCATGAAAAGTCCGCATCATCTAGAGTTTCTGAATATTTTTACAAAAGTTTTCCCTAAAACGTCAATCATTCATACCCATAGAAATCCAGTTGAGACCCTTGCGTCTTTTTGCAGTATGGTTTTTTATAGTAGAGTGATATTTAGTAATCATGTAGACCCTAATGAGGTCGCAAAACATTGGGTAAAAAAAGCTGATATCATGCTTAGGCAATGTCTCCGTTTTCGGGATAGAAATCCCGACAGTAAAGTAATTGACGTCTGGTATAAAGATTTGATCAGCGATTCGACCCAATCCATCCAGAATATCTATAGTCGTTTGGGTATGCAACTAAATGAAGAGGCTAAAGAGCTTATGAAACAATCTGAATCAAAAAATAAGCAGTATAAATACGGAAAACACGTTTACAAACTGGAAGACTTTGGACTGGAAAAGAAGGAGCTAGAAAACCAATTTTCTGACTACATTAAAGAATTCAATCTGTAATTATGGCTGCGAAAAAATATGATAACCCGGTTACTGCTACGCTTAGTGGAATCTTCAATATGTTTAAGAAGACAGAGCGATTCGGGAATTTATCAGATGATGATCGATTGGATGGCAAAACGGTGATGATAACAGGAGCTAATTCAGGACTTGGGTTTGCCACTGCTGAAAGGATAGCAAAGCTGGGAGCAAAAGTGATTATGGCTTGTAGAAGTGGTATCCCTGAAGCTGGAGAACATATAAAGAAATTAAGTAGTTCGGATAATATTGAAATGGAGTCTATCGACCTTGCGGATGTTGATTCTATTTTGAGCTTGTGTGATCGATTGGAAGCAAAGAATGAAAAAATTGATATTCTGATTAACAATGCTGCAGTTGTTCCAGGAGGTTCGAAAAGAACTCCTCAAGGCCTTGAACAAATGTTTATGGTGAATTATCTGGCGCACTTTATTCTGATCAATGAATTATTGAAAAACAATACTATTCCAAATAAAGTCTTTGGCGGAAACTCAAATCCTGGAAATGACGATAAATCAAGGATCATTATGATTTCTTCGGAATCACATCGTTCCGGCGATGACCTGGATTTAAATAAGCTTGGTATCTACGAAGATTTCAAAATGTCTAAAGTGGTGAGCTTATACGGCTACTACAAATTAGCCTTAAGTACATTTACTGCTGAATTAGATCGAAGGCTTAACGTAGAGGGATTTGATGTTTCGGTACATTCCATTTGTCCTGGGGCAGTGAATTCGAATATTGCTCGCGATGCTCCCAAAGGATTTCAACCTTTACTGAAAGTAGTATTCAAATTGTTTTTTCAGGACCCTATGAAAGCTTCGGAACCGGTCGTCTATCTTGCTTCATCTTCCAGGCTCCATTCAGATACAGGGCATTACTTACATATGTGGGCCAAAAAAGATCCTGATATTCGAAGTATCGACGAAAAATTGGGGAAACAACTCTGGGAGAGGAGCGAACAGATTGTTGCTTCAATACTATAGTTAACCTAAAACTGATTGCGTATACAATTAGAATTGGGGTTTTATATACTTTTCTATATATAGTTGTTAGTACGTACCAATATTTTAAAGGCTTCAATTTGAAAAAAAGTAAGAGTGTAATTTAGTGTTTTGCTTAAAAAAGTATGGAGTTGGATTAAACGAATTTGAGCAAAAAAATGTAATTATAATAGAAAGAATGTTTAACCCTTTAAAGTATTTCAATTATGAAAAAGGTAATTATAATACTGGTTATGGGGTTTTTAATAGACTCTTGTGCCAGGCAAATAACAGGTAATTACAGTTACGATAGCTCAGTAGATTTCACCCAGTATAAAACTTTTTCTTGGGCAGATCCCTTAAACAAAGCAGTTGGTGTGAGCTTTAATCCGTTAGTAAACAACTCATTGGTTAATAAAGGGATTAAAGAGGATATCAAGAGCCAAATGGAACAACATGGTTACAATTATATTGAGAAATATGGCGACTTAACAGTCAACTTTCATACCATGGTAGAGCATAAATCAGAAGTTACTACTTACCCAAATTCATATTATTTCTGGTGGAGAAATGAGGTGAGAACTATAAATTATAAAGAAGGGACTTTGGTGGTAGATGTAATAGATGCTGATACAAACGAATTAGTATGGCAGGGGTATACATCAGGAACACTCAAAAAAGATGACCTTATTCTTTCCTCAAAAGAATCTGTTCTTAAAATTTTCATGAATTTCCCATTTCAGCTATCTGGTAAAATAATCAGCGAAGCTATTTAAATCGTAGAAGTATTTGAGAATAAGAGTTGAAGATTATTTATAAAGCACACAATGTGCATCTGCATTTTGAATCTGTTAAAGTATCAACGATACTGAAATTGATCTTATACCTAAACAGGATTTAAGTGTGTTAATTTTTATGTGCTTTAAACTTGTGGGTTCAGTAGATAATCTTTGTTCTTATTTTAAGACACTATAACTTCATCAGTTCAAAGAGAATTTACCTTTTTAGGAGCATTAGTATTCAGGGTGTCTTCGTCCTGGCTTTCAATTTCATCCAACAATCTTTCTTTAAGCTGTGGTTTAGAGCCGGGAAAGGTTGTTCGTGACGAGATGTCGTAGCCGATATAGACCATGATGGCTAGAAAAATTATAGCAAAGGTTAGAAATATCTTTTTCGATCTGTTCACAACTATGAATTACTATAAGTATACTGTTTAGCTTTCTAATTCAAAAATATACGACTTAACTCAAAATCTTACTAAAAGATATGCTTGACAGCATAAAAATAGACTTTTTCAATATCTTTTAATTTGTACACAAAAGCCATTTCGTCCTTAGAAGAATATCTATTTGGCGAGCCTATATAATTTCGTAAACTTTGTCGCTTTATTCATTTCATAAAAAATATAATGACAAAAGTTGTAGATCAGTCCAAAGTAAAGGTACACTACACCGGTAAGTTGGAGAGTGGCGAAGTATTCGACTCGTCTGAAGGAAGAGAACCTCTTGCATTTACAGTTGGGACAGGTAATATGATACCGGGTTTTGAAAAAGCAGTATTGGGGATGTCTCTGGAAGAATCAAAAACAGTTAATATTCCACCCGCAGAAGCTTATGGAGAAAGAACAGATGCATTGATTCAAGAAATTCCTAAATCGGCTTTACCTCCGGACCTTCAACCGGAAGTAGGGCAGCAACTGGTTTCTAAAACCCCTGAGGGACAAGATATACCAGTGGTAGTGACTGATGTAACGAATGAAAACATCACGATAGATGCCAACCATCATTTAGCTGGAAAGAACCTGGTGTTCGACTTAAAAGTAGTTGAAATTGGCTAATTATTGATCTTAATGGACCGATAAGGAACCCATTTTTTGTAAAGAGTTGTCATTCAATAAGCCATTGGATGCAACTTTTTCCTATGTTAACAATCATTACGGTAAACACACTGTTATGAAAGTTAACCTAATCACATTAATCCTAGTATCGCTTCTTGCTTTTCAGGCCAAGGCACAACAATCTAGATACGATTTTAAAGACTTTAATAAAATCATTGTTGGTCCACACGTTGAACTCATTCTTACCGAAGCTTCTGAAGAATCGGTTGATATTGAAATTGACAAACCCATAGAAAGATTAGTAAAGGTTAAAAAACGAGGAAAGACCTTAAAAATATTTCTGGATAATGCCAGGCTATATAATAAGTACGATTCAAGGTCGAAGTATAACTGGAAGAAGAGGACGAAGTATAACTATTATGGAGACGTAAGAGTCGTCGCCAGGGTATCATATAAACAGTTAAAAGCTATTCAGATTAGAGGCAGTGAATTAGCTAAGATTGATGGAAACCTTCAGGGTGATAAGTTTAAAGCTAAACTTTACGGAAGTTGCGATTTGAATATCGACGAAGTAGACGTTAGTAAATTCAAGATGAAGCTTTACGGGGACAATGAAGTCAGAATAAACTCTGGGAATGCAGAAAAACAGCTTGTTCGAGTTTATGGCTCAAATTACGTGAATACTAAAAAACTACAATCCGATGTAGTTAAATCAACTTCTTTTGGTTCTAATGAACTTCTTCTTTATTCCAATACAAAGTTGAAGTACAACGTCTTCGGAGAGCTCGTAATCGACGATTTTGGGGATGGACATCACAGAAGAGGTATAGTTCTTGGTTTGGCAGACGTCTACTAAATTTTACCGAAAACGTTTGCGGATTTCTTGATAATCTGGCCGATTTTGAATTTTTTTGCTCTTATATCAAATCAGCTAAAAAATTTAATGCCTTTACCATACACCTTATCTTTCGAGGATAGAAAAGACTATTTATACGTTTATGTAGAAGGAGAAGAAGATCTGGAAACAGCTAGAGAAATGGCTACTAGAACTGCCAGAGAAGCCAGTAAATTGGAGCTGAATAGAATTCTTGTTGTCGAAAACACCTCTAATAGTATTGAGGGTTTCGACATGTTTGAATTTGCCGAATCCTTACATCAATACGGTTTTCCGAACAATACTAAAATCGCTTTCTTCGATCTAAGGACGGATCAAGATGAGGATAATAAGTTTCTGGAAACAGTAGCTATGAATAGAGGGTTTCAATGGAAAACATGCTATTCAGAAAAAGAAGGTATGAAATGGCTTTTAGATAGCTAAAAGCCATTTCATTTTTTGAATTATAGCGATGAGAAGTCGAAGTCTTCAAGAAATTTTGTTGTGAAATTTCCTTTCTTGAATTCCTTATTTTCCATCAGCTTAATGTGAAAAGGAATCGTCGTTTTGATCCCATCAATGACAAATTCTTCCAAAGCACGTTTCATTCTTTTCAATACTTCTTCCCGAGTTTGTGCACTCACAATCAGTTTTGCGATCATAGAGTCATAATTGGGAGGAATGGTATAACCTGAATAAACATGGCTATCAATCCGTACGCCATGGCCACCCGGTAAATGAAGGTTGACGATTTTACCCGGTGAAGGTCTGAACCCGTTTCTGGGATCTTCAGCATTAATTCTACACTCCATCGAATAAAGGTTCGGAGTATAATTCTTACCAGATATTTCTATTCCGGCAGCTACCTTAATTTGTTCTTTGATAAGATCGAAGTCCGTAACTTCTTCCGTTATAGGGTGTTCAACCTGAATACGGGTATTCATTTCCATGAAGTAGAAATCCCTGTTTTTATCAACAAGAAATTCTACAGTACCTGCACCTTCATATTTAATTGCAGTCGCTCCTTTAATTGCAGCTGCCCCCATTTTTTCACGAAGCTTGTCCGTCATAAAAGGGGAAGGTGTTTCTTCAATAAGTTTCTGGTGTCTTCTTTGGATCGAACAATCACGCTCCGAGAGATGGCATGCTTTCCCTTTACTATCACCTACGATTTGTATTTCTATATGCCTGGGCTCTTCGATGAACTTTTCGAGGTACATACCATCATTACCAAAGGATGCACTCGCTTCTCTTCTGGCATCGTCCCAGGCTTTCTTGAAGTCAGATTCGCTTTTTACGATACGCATCCCTTTACCTCCACCCCCGGCGGTGGCTTTCAGAATAACAGGATATTTGATTTTCTTGGCTATTTTCAAGCCTTCATCCATCGAACTCAATAATCCTTCTGAGCCAGGTATCGTAGGAACACCAGCCTCCTTCATAGTGGCTTTCGCGGTAGCTTTGTCACCCATCTTATCGATCATCTCAGGACTGGGACCGATAAATTTGATGTTGTACTCTTGACAAATCTTCGAAAACTCTGCGTTTTCGGAAAGGAAACCATATCCTGGGTGAATCGCATCCGCATTCGTTATTTCTGCTGCAGATATGATGTTCGGTATTTTTAGGTAAGACTCATGGCTGGGAGCCTTCCCGATGCATACTGCTTCATCTGCAAAGCGAACGTGAAGGCTTTCTTTATCTGCCGTAGAGTAAACGGCAACGGTTTTTATTCCCATTTCCTTACAAGTCCTGATGACTCTTAAGGCGATTTCCCCTCTATTGGCTATTAATATTTTATTAAACACTCAGTATTGGTCTAAATTAATAATGGCTTATGCAGGATCTACCAAAAACAATGGCTGATCATATTCTACCGGGCTTGAATTATCTACTAAAACTTTAACAATAGTACCTGAGATATCAGATTCTATTTCATTAAATAATTTCATGGCCTCTACGATGCATACCGTTTGTCCAGCTTCAACCTTATCACCGATTTGGACAAATGCCGCAGTGTCCGGACTGGAAGAACGATAAAAAGTCCCGATCATTGGTGATTTTATTTCGGCGTAGTTCTTATTTTCTTCCGCACCTTCTGAACTTCCTCCTTTAGCTTCCTGCTTAGGTTGTGGAGCTGCTACTTCAACAGGTGGCGCAGCTACCGCTTGCGGAATGCTAATAGGCTGTGGTGCGGGTGGCGCACTGACTAATTTAGGCTCTGATTGTTTTTTGACGCTTAACTTAAACTCTTCTGTCTCAATGTTAACTTCATCCAGGCCAGAGTTGGCTATAAAATCAATCAGGTTTTGTATGTCTTTTGCTTTCATTCTGGGTTTATTCTTTTACGCGTTCGTGATAACTTCCAGTACGTGTATCTATTTTTACTTTATCTCCTTCGTTGATAAAAAGTGGAACATTAATTTCTGCTCCGGTCTCTATCGTAGCTGGTTTTGTGGCATTGGTAGCGGTATCTCCTCTTAAGCCTGGCTCTGAGTAAGTGATCTCCATTTCAACGAATTGGGGAAGCTCACAACTAATTGGCTTTTCAGTTTCAGCATGGTAAAGCACATCTACCTGTAGGCCATCTTTTAAAAATTTGGCGCCTTCCACAAAGTCCTCTGGTAAGGACATTTGTTCGAAAGTCTCCGAATCCATAAAGTGTAGTCCGAGATCATCTTTGTAAAGGTATTGGTGTGGTCTTCTCTCTATTCTGGCAGTAGTCACTTTAACACCAGCATTAAAGGTATTATCGATAACCTTACCTGAAGTCATACTTTTAAGCTTTGTTCTTACGAAAGCAGGGCCTTTTCCAGGTTTTACGTGGAGAAATTCAACTATAGTATAAAGATCGTTATTGTATTCTATGCAAAGTCCGTTTCGGAAATCTGCTGTTGAAGTCATAAAAAAAAGTTCATTTTTGAGTCGAGGTAAATCTACAAAGAAAATTTAATTATCCGACCCCGGCTATAATTGAGGAGTTTTCAGTAGGCCCACTTCAGAAATATAGAGCCCCAGGTGAAGCCGCCGCCGAAAGCTGACAATATTAGGTTATCGCCCTTAATAAGTTGGTCTTCGTATTCCCATAAGCAAAGAGGGATAGTTCCACTAGTCGTATTTCCATACTTATGGATCGTCATCATGACCTTTTCAGCCCCAACGCCCATTCTTTCAGCAGTAGCATCAATAATTCTTTTGTTGGCTTGGTGTGGTACAAGAAATTTGACATCCTCAGCACTTAAATGGTTTCGTTCCATAATCTCGGCTGAAACATCCGCCATATTTTTTACAGCGAATTTAAAAACAGCTGCGCCTTCTTGATAAACGTAGTGCTCTTTCGCGTTCACGGTTTCGTGCGTAGAAGGTCGCCTACTACCGCCAGCTTTCATATGTAAATGGGGTTCGCCCGAACCGTCGGATTGGAGCTTAAAGTCCATTACTCCAAGACCTTCTTCGTTAGGCTCTAGCAATACCGCGCCACCTCCATCACCAAAAATGATGCATGTGGTTCGGTCTTCATAGTCTATGATCGACGACATTTTATCGGCACCTACTACAACTACCTTTTTATACTTCCCAGTCTCGATAAATTGTGAGGCTGTCGAAAGCGCATATAAAAAGCCAGAACAGGCTGCTTGAATATCGTAACTGAACGAGTTTTGAGCGCCAACTGCGTTTGCTATAATATTTGCAGTGGCTGGGAAAAGCATATCAGGAGTGGTGGTCGCACAAATTAAGAGGTCTATGTCTTTAGGATCTGTGGAAGTTTTTTCCAGCAAGCCTTTTACAGCATTAATTCCAATAACGGAAGTGCCCTGATCTTCACCTTTTAGTATTCTTCTTTCCTTTATTCCTGTTCTAGAAGTAATCCATTCATCGTTTGTATCGATCATGGTTTCCAGTACTTTATTGGTAAGTCTATATTCTGGAACCCACCCTTGAATACCTGTGATTGCAGCCCGGATTTTACTCATTACCCTATTTCGTACTTTACCAAATTGTTAAGAAGACATGCGAATATAGGGCATCAAGATTGATGCTGCATAATGAAACGCTCGAAAATAAGTGGCTGATTCTGTGGGCGTTGGAAACCCAAATATTGGTAGGCTATTGGTTTTCCTGCTTAACGTACAGTTAAACGGAAACCCACAACAGAAATAAGGGTTTCTGCTGTGGGAAATATTTTTTCGATTTAGAGACTACTGTACTTAAGCCAGTACCTCTTTTTCCATTACTACTTTTCCTTTGTAGTAAAGTTTACCTTCATGCCAGTATGCTCTATGCGGAAGGTGCATCTCTCCTGTAGTGGGACATACCACTAAATTTTTAGCAGTGGCTTTATAATGTGTCCTTCTTTTATCCCTTCTCGATTTCGATATTTTTCTTTTAGGATGTGCCATGGTGATGTAATTATATCTTAATTAATTGTCTTGTTGCTTATTCAAATTTCTCAACGAATCCCATCTCGGATCCGTTCCTTTTTCGTCTACTTTAGAATCATTTGGATCGTTTTCTTCAGAAACATAAACCAGATTCTCCTCACTATCAGCCTCATCGTATTTTGGATGTATTTTCCGATAAGGAATAGCTAGAACAATATATTCGTAAATATATTGAGCGAGGTTGATTGAAAGCGTTCCGTGCTCTATCATGACGATCTCATCGCTAAGCTCCAGTTCTTCCGGACCATACTTAAAGATCAACTTGCGCCCTTCTTCAATTTCATAATTAAAAACCTCCAGACTTCTGTCGCAAATCAGTTCCAGCGTACCAGAAATCTTAAATTGAAATTGCAGTAGAGAACTATTTTTAAGCAGTTCAACGTATACTTTACAATCTCCTTTTTCCAGGGGGCTTTCTTCGAAAAGAGTAAAGAATTCATCTCCAACTTGAAAAGTATATTCATGCTCCCCATCCCTGAGTTTGAATATATCAATATTGAATTTTTGTAATTCCTTTCCCATACCCCCTAAAAACAGGGTCGCAAAAATAAGTATATTCTTGTTTATTACGAAATTTTATAATAAAACTTAACCAATTCTTGAGCCATTAGGTACGAATTCTTCTGTCGATAAAAGCGCAACCCCCTTTTCAGTGTACACACCAAGTACCAAACATTGGGAGAAGAAATTTGCGATTTGTTTCTCGGGGAAGTTTATGATAGCTATTATTTGTCTTCCAGTCAGATCTTTTATCGCGTATCGATCTTTGATTTGTGCGGATGATTTGAGTATACCGATTTCACTTCCAAAATCGATCTCCAATTTGTAAGCAGGCTTTTTTGCTTCGGAAAATTCGCTGGCTTTTTTAATCGTACCGATCCTGATATCCAGAGACTCGAAATCTTTCCATTCAGCCATCCTGCCTTTAATAGCTCAGTTCAGGAAACTCTAATTTAACACTGTTCTTCCTGCAACAGATATCTGATGCGACTAACATGGCAGCTCTAAAGGATGTGGTATCCGCTTTGTTTTTTCCAGCAATGGAAAACGCAGTTCCATGATCTGGTGAAGTTCGGGGAATTGGCAAACCCGCAGTGAAATTCACTCCGGTTTCGAAAGCTAGTGTTTTGAAAGGTATTAATCCTTGATCATGATACATCGCCAAAGTCGCATCATAATTTCTGTATTGTGCTGTTCCAAAGTAGCCATCGGCGGGAATGGGACCTATTACTATTTTTCCATCTTGTTTAAACTCTTGAATTGCGGGCTGTATTATTTCCTCCTCTTCTTTTCCCAATAGTCCTTCTTCTCCAGCGTGCGGGTTTAGTCCAAGCACTGCAATTTTTGGTTTATTTATTCCAAATTGATCTTTTAGGGTCTTGTAGAGCACCTTGAGCTTATTAATAATTAACTCTTTAGTAATGGTGCTTGAGACCTCAGCTAAAGGTATATGTCCGGTAACCACCCCAACTCGAAAGTTCTCATACATAAGAAGCATTAAGCTTTCTTTAATGCCAAAGGACTCTGTTAAATATTCGGTATGTCCAGGGTAGGCAAAATCGCTACTCTGCGCATTTTTTTTGCTGATAGGTGCTGTTACGATGGAGTTAATTTTTCCTGATTTAGCATCTTCTACGCACATTTTAAGTGCGTCAATAGCATGTTTCCCTGAATCTTCTGTAGGATTTCCACTATTGACTTCAACACTTTCATTCCAGCAGTTGATCACATTTACCCTTTTAGGGTTCACTTCTCCAATACTTTTTATTTGTTCAAAATTAAAGTGCTTTTCATTTAAGACCTTTCTGTAATAGGAGATAACCTTTGAGTGACCATAGATCACGGGTGTAACAGACTGTATAAATCGGCGGTCGGAAAGTGTTTTTATTATTATTTCCGGTCCAATTCCGTTGTAATCTCCAATCGTGATGCCGACAATAGGTTTTTCTGTTTTATCCATTATTAATCTGATCGTAACGCTCTTTTAGCTAATTTCCATCGAAAGTTACAATAAAGCTAAAACTTAAAAAATGTCATCGGTACGCCCAAAGAAGCATTTAGGTCAGCATTTTCTTAATAATAATGCTATTGCAGAGCGTATCGTTCAGTCTCTTTCAAGCGAACCTAAAGATGAAACTGTTATAGAGGTAGGACCAGGCACAGGAGTACTCACTCAATTTTTGATAGACCGCTACGAAAAACTCATTTTATTAGATATTGATGCTGAATCGATTGAGTATCTAAATAAAAAATATGCTAAGGCTAAAGTTGATATTGTCCATGATGATTTTTTAAAAATATTTCCTTTCGATAAGGAGCCAGTGAAAATTATAGGAAACTTTCCCTATAATATATCCTCTCAAATCTTTTTTAAGGTTTACGAACAAAGGGATTCTGTTACAGAGGTGGTTGGCATGCTTCAAAAAGAAGTTGCGGAGCGGATAGCTTCTCCACCTGGAAATAAGAAGTACGGAATATTAAGTGTTTTGCTTCAGGCGTTTTATACCATTGAGTATCTATTCACAGTTGGTCCAGAAGAATTTATACCGCCTCCGAAAGTTCAGTCCGGAGTGATAAGGTTAAAAAGAAATGAAGTTCAATCATTAGACTGTGATATCGATCTTTTTAAAAGGGTTGTGAAGGCTGGATTTCAAAATCGAAGAAAAACATTAAGAAATGCGCTCAAGGTATTTAATTTCACAAGCGACTTGAAAAATGAATTGCTCATCAAACGAGCGGAGCAGTTATCGGTTAATGATTTTGTGTTACTCACTCAAAGCATAGAGGTTAGTGGAAGTAGTTGAATTTGAATTATCCAAGGAGTTCTTAGAGATTATGCGAAAAGCTGTTCGTAATCAAAACGAGCAGTTTATCAAGAATAGCTTAGAGAACGTGAAACCAGCTGATATATCAGCTCTGCTGGAAGAGCTCTCTTCGGACGATTCAAAGTATGTGATCGATGTTCTTGAAAAAGATGTAGGAGCAGAGATCATTACTGAATTAGAGGACAATACCAGGGAACGTTTCCTTAAAAATTTTGAGTCTTATGAAATTGCCCAATATGTAGAGCACCTTGATTCGGATGATGCGGCTGATGTACTAAACGAATTTCCACTTAAAACAAGAGAGGAAGTTATAGCCAACGTTGAAGATGAAAAGCACGCTGAACATATTCTTGATCTACTGAGATATGATGATGACGTTGCTGGTGGGCTGATGGCCAAAGAACTTATCCAGGCGAATGAAAACTGGAGTATTGTTCAAACTATCGACGAGATCAGAAGGCAGAAAGATGATGTAGAGAAAATCTATTCTGTCTATGTGGTAGACGAAAACCATAAACTGCTTGGTAGGGTAGCACTTAAAAAAGTAATCCTTTCGAGTGATCAGGTTTTGATAAAGGACATTTATGAGTCTGATATTGTTTCAGTTCCGACATATATGCCTGAAGAAGAAGTTGCAGCTATTATGCGTAAGTACGACTTAGATGCGGTTCCTGTAATTAATGTTCAGGGTAAATTGGTCGGAAGAATCACCATAGATGATGTTCTGGATGTAGTCACTGAACAAGCTGAGGAAGATATGCAGGCCATGGCGGGTATTTCAGATGACGTTGAAGAAGATGATAGCGTTTGGAGGATTTCAAGAGCTAGATTGCCCTGGTTGATTATAGGTATGTTTGGAGGGCTTTTGGGTGCTAAATTCATCGGCTTTTTCGAGAAGGACATTGCTTTGATCCCAGCCATGGCTTTCTTTATTCCTTTAATAACGGCAACCGGAGGAAATGTTGGAATTCAGTCTTCATCTATTATAGTACAAAGCTTAGCGAATCCCTCGGCATTTACGGAGAAAGGAATAAAAAGATATTTAAAGATCTTTTTAGTAGCCGTGTTTAATGGATCGGTTCTTGCTCTTATCGTTTTCGGAGCCAACCTAATTTTTGGTGAGGCTCAAGAATTGGCATTAGTAGTTTCAATTGCCCTTTTTTCCGTTGTTTTGCTAGCTTCTTTTATGGGTACTATTACACCTTTAATTCTAGATAGGTTTGGGGTTAACCCCGCAGTAGCATCTGGTCCTTTTATTACTACGGCCAATGATCTTATTGGTCTCTCTATTTATTTTCTAGTCGCTCACTACTTGTATTCCTTTTAATGAAGAGGTGCCTGATTATTGATTTAATGCACGAAAGCATAATTCCAATGCTTTCTGAAGTTGGTTATAAGGTTGATTACAAACCTGACATAACAAGAGAAGAGATTTTGGATAGTATTTCCGAGTATGAAGGTTTGATTTTGAGGAGTAAGACAAAGATAGATAAAGAACTTCTGGAGAGGGCCGATCACATAAAATTCATTGCAAGGGCAGGAGCTGGACTCGATCAAATAGATGAGTCAAGCGTATCTGAAAGAAACATAGTGATCATCAACAGTCCTGAAGGTAACCGGGATGCGGTAGGAGAGCATACATTAGGGATGATATTGGCCCTATTCAATAAAATGAACTTTGGCGATTATGAAGTCCGTAATGGACAATGGAAAAGGGAGGCTAACCGGGGGCACGAGCTCAAAAATAAAACGATTGGGGTACTCGGCTATGGAAACATGGGATCAGCTTTTGCACAAAGACTTCAAGGGTTTGAATGCAAAGTGATTGCCTATGATAAATATAAAAAAGAGACACAAAGTACTTATGCTGAAATCGTTTCTCAAGAAGAATTTTTCGGAGAAACAGATGTGCTCTCTATACATATCCCACTTAGTGAAGAAAATGATCAGCTGGTTAACCGGGACTATATTAACAATTTCAAAAAGCCGATCTATGTTATAAATACGGCAAGGGGTTCTGTTCTGGACCTAAGTTCGCTTTGTGACGCAATAAAAGGTGGAAGGGTACTAGGTGCAGCTTTTGATGTTTTGGAAAATGAGAAACTAGATAAACTATCAACCAGGCAAAAAGAGGATTTCGAATACCTGGTCGAACAAAATAACACTTTGTTTACACCACATGTAGCAGGCTGGTCTTTTGAGTCTTATGTAAAAATCAATGAAGTGCTCTGCGATAAAATAAGATCGTTATCTATTTAAAAGCTGTGTTTATCTAATAAGAAAGGTAGAAACTCAACTATTTTTTGGCTCCGTATATTAAACTACTAAATTCGATCTAATTAAAGAGTCGAATGGAGATTAAAGAAATAAGAGAGAAGTTTAAGGAATCCTTCAACAATGTTATTGAGAATTCCATCCTCACTTCTTTCCTTGTTTTGGTGCTGCTCACTATCGTAGTCATTACCCTAAGTCTTCCTTATTACATAGAAAACTTTCACGCTTACTACGGTCAGGTTTTAGTTGAGGCCCACGGTATGCTTTTCGATATTGCGGTGATAGGAATTCTTATTTTTTGGTTGAATAGAAATGGTGAAATGCGGCAAAGGATAAGAACTTATAAAGATGAGATAGATGATTTCAGGTTATGGGAATCAGAAGAAGCAGCATTTAGAACAGTCGGTAACATCAAAAGATTGAATAGAAATAAAATTACGGATGTAAACCTAGTGAACTGTTATTTGGGGAAAACAAATTTAAACTATGTAAATCTGAAGGGGTCTAATCTAAACAATGCTAATGTTTCAAGCTCATTTCTGATCGAATGTAACCTCAACGAGGCCAGACTCAATCAAACCAATCTGGAGAATTCCAATCTCAACCAGGCCACTTTAATCGGCGCTTTTGTAAGTGGGGCTAATTTTAAAGACGGTTTCATGATTAAGGCTGTGTTTGATAAAGCTTTTTTAATCAAGGCGAACTTTGAAAATGCAATGTTGATGGAGGCCAGTTTTAAAGACTGCTACCTAACTGGAGCTAATTTCGATAATGCAAACCTTTACAAAGCCGATCTTCGGGGCGCCAATGGCTTGACCATAGAACAATTAGCCAATGTGAAATCACTTTATTTGGCAAAGTTCGATAAGGAATTAGAAGAAAAGGTTGCCAGAGAACTTCCGCATTTAAAAGATGCCTAATACCAATTAAACTACATAATGACGCTTATCTAGCTATTGATTTTTCCTTCTCATGCGCCCGCCTGACCGGCAGGGCAGGTTAAAAAGCCTCGCGTTAGCGCTGCTAGTTCTACGTTTTTTGCCTTTGACAAGAAAAAATCATTTAACAAAATGATGCGCCCTTACACAGTTCAATTGGTATAAGCTTTCTTCAGCTTAATAGAAAAGGTACTTCCTTCATCCTTAATACTTTTCACAGAGAGGGTTCCTCCATTCATTTCTACAAACTCTTTGCAAAGAATAAGACCAAGGCCAGTTCCTTTTTCCTTGGAAGTGCCTAAAGTGGATTGCTTCTCTCCGATCTGGAATAATTTATCTATTTGATCTTTTGTCATTCCTACTCCATTATCTGAAATATGAATGGATATCATTCCATCAGTTTCAGATTTCGTAAAATATACTTTACCTTTTTCTTCGGTAAATTTCAAAGCATTGGAAAGTAAATTTCTGATGACCGTATTTATTGTGTTTTCATCTGCGAAGCATTCTGCCAGATCAATCTTATTCACAATTTCAATCGATTTATTCTCTGCTATCCTTTGGAGAAGTGAAATATTGGAATCTACCAGTTCCTTTAGATCCAGCCTTTTTGACTCAAGCTCTATTCTGCCAGATTGCGAACGAGCCCAATTCAATAAGTTATCCAGTAGGCTAAATAGATTTTTAATCGACTTATCAAGATCTGTTGCAAGCATTTTTATTTCATCAGGGGAAAGACTTCCCGAATGATTTACTAAAAGGTTGGAAAATGAGGTTAATGAGTTGAGAGGGCCTTTTAAATCATGCCCAATAATGGAGAAGAATTTATCTTTAGTTGCATTGAGTTCTTTCAATTCCTCATTTTGTTTTTCCACCTGCTCATTTGCAAGCTTCAGCATTTTGTTACTTCTCCTCTTCGACCTGTATAGAAGTGATCCCGCTAAAATTAAAACCAGAAGGAGCCCCAGGCTCATTAGAAGAATAAACTGTCGGTTTTTCTGTTTTTCTATGGTAAGCTGCTGGATCTCCTTATTTCTTTCCAGTACCTGGATCTCTTGCTCCTTTTTTCCGACTTCGTACTGTGTTTGAAGTTCTCCAATTTTTTGCTCCGTTTTTTCCGTATTAATGAATTCGCTGATTTCAATAAATAGGTTTTTATACTCCTCAGCATTGTCGAAATCTTCAATGGCTAAGTAGTATTGATATAACTTTTCGTAGCCATCGAGAATCAATTCCTTGGAGTTTATTTCAATGGCAAAACGTAATCCCTTAGATAATATCTCGTAAGCTGAATCATATTGCTCTAGTTTCATTAAAGCATCCCCGTACGATAGATTACACCTTGATAGATATTCGACTTTCTGTTCTTTTTCATAAAACGTTAATGCAGCTTCGAAATACTGGAGCGAGTTGGAGTACTGCTTTTGGATCTTTAGAACATTTCCCTTTTTCAGGTTAAATAATGCATAATCCTGGGTTCCTTCTTTTGTGTTGTTAATAGCTAGATCGATGGCTTCAATGGCACTTTCATAATCACCAACCATTTCAAAATATTTACTCTTAAGTGACAGACATCTAAGATTGTCCTGCTTTTGACTTGAGGATCGCAGCACTGAACATCCCTCGCTTATGTATTCAAAGGCTCTACTGAATTCATTCAGTTGAAGATAGGTCTCTGAGATTTTAAATTTGGATTTTGAAATGAGGTCGCTATTCTTGATTTTTTCTGCTTTAGAGTCTGCCTTTAATAAATAGTCCAGTGTCTGATAATTATTGTTGATGTCCAGAAAAATATCACCAATGCTGATGAGTACCTCAACCTCCATAGATTTAAATCCATTATTCTCGGATAGCTTTAGAGCTTGAAGTAAAAGCTCTAAGGATTGTTCGTGATCGGAAAGTAGCTCTTGCTTGGATACTCCCGAAAGCTTGAGAGCTTCAACCCTCTGTCTTACCTCACCCTGTTCTTCAGTGAGTTTGAGGAACTTATTGGCATTTCGATCAGCGTCTTCAAAATAACTACTCTGAAGATAGCTGTCTATAAGAAGTGGGTAAATGACCATTTTCGCGGAATCATTTACCAATAATATTTTAGTTTCCAGGCTATCCTGATAGCTATTTTGAGCATGAAAATTGAGGCAAATTCCAAGAACGAAAGAAAGAGATAAAAAAATCGTTCGTGTCATTTTTAGTGTTTAAGGCCCTGCCTTATGATTTTGAAGATAGACCGGAATTCTCTAATTTTGAAACTACACAGTAAAATATTTACGTTAAACGGTAACGGTTTCATACGCATGGAGCCGTTCTTTTTTTTATAGAAATCCAAAATTAATTATATGTCCAATATAGCTTATTACACGAAAGAGGGGTTACAGAAATTGAAAGATGAGCTGCACCATTTAAAGAGCAAAGAACGACCTGCAATCTCAAGGCAAATTGCTGAGGCTAGAGATAAAGGTGATCTAAGCGAAAATGCCGAGTACGATGCTGCAAAAGATGCACAGGGTCTTTTAGAGATGAAAATTGCAAAACTTGAGGAGGTTGTGGGCAATGCCAGAATTATCGATGAATCCAAGATAGATGTGTCTAAATGTGGATTGCTTTCTACGGTAAAGATCAAGAATCTTAAAAATAAGATGGAGCTTTCTTATACGCTTGTTTCAGAAGAAGAAGCTGATTTGAAAGCCAGTAAGATTTCCATAAAATCACCTATTGGGAAAGGGCTTCTGGGAAAGAAAAAAGGGGATAAAACAGTTGTTAAAGCTCCAGCTGGAGAAATAGAATTCGAAATACTGGATATTTCATATAACTAAGATGCCTTCAATATTCACAAAAATCATAAATCGGGAAATTCCCGGCTATATTATTGCAGAAGATGATGATAACATTGCTTTTCTGGATATAAACCCACTCGTACTGGGACATACGCTGGTAGTTCCTAAAAAGGAAGTCGATTACATTTTCGACTTACAAGATGATGACTATGTGAAATTGAATCTATTGGCAAAGAGAGTTTCGGAAGCCGTTAAAGCAGCCGTTCCATGCCTGAGAATAGGTACAGCAGTTATTGGCCTTGAGGTACCCCATGCCCATATTCATTTAGTTCCACTGAATTCGATGGATGATATTAATTTCAGTAGGCCTAAATTGAATCCATCCAAAGAGCAACTGGAAGAGGTCGCTAAAAAGATCAAGGAGTATTTTATTTAAATAGATTTTCACAGCTTCGTGACTAAAGTCCAAGGCTGTGAAAACTGTTTTTGCTTAATTCTATAGAAGTCTAATTCTTATGTCCACTAAAATGGGCCATGGAATCATATACATTCATACCCTTACCCACCAAAAGATCAAACATTCTTGTTGGCATTGTTCCTTTTAGGAATGGAAGAACCTTGACTAATGCAGGCATGTGCAGCAGTATTTCATTTCTTTTAACGGCCTTTACAATTTCTTTGGCTGCATATTCTGGCTTAAGAACAGGCACCAAAGGGTTTACTTTTGCTCCTGTAAACATTCCAGTATCGATATAACTTGGATGTACCGTGGTTACTTTGACTTTAGGGTGATCTTTTTCAAGCTCCAACCTCAAAGACTCTGACCATCCTGCTACAGCCCATTTGCTTCCGGCATAAACGGACATTCTTGGGTTAGCCAATAAACCAGCAGCTGACGAAATATTGATGACGTGACCTTTGTTTTCTTCAACCATGCCCGGAAGAAATTCGAGAGCGACATGCATTAAAGCGGAAACATTTATATCCACTGTAAAGTCGATATCCTTATGCGTATGATCAATGAAATTCTTACCAACCACAACCCCTGCATTATTAAACAGGATGTTCACATTTCCGACATTCTCTTTAACATCCGCTGCAGCCTTTTTAATGTCATTAAGTTTAGAAACATCTACAACATAAGGATGTATCTCATAACCATGCTCTCGAAACTCAGCCGTAGTTTTATCCAAATTCTCTTCATTGATATCCCATATCACCAGACATCTGGCTTTACCTTTCAGGCATCGTTCTCCCATTAATTTCCCAATTCCGGCAGCTCCCCCGGTTATTAAAACCACACTATCTCTAATCTTCGTCATAATCCAAAATTTTAATAAAGATACAATTTGAACAAAAAAGAAAATAGTTCGATTGATTTTTTATTCCATGACTAAGATGAATCTACTCAAGAATTAACAGAATAATAGCTATAAAAACACACCTCCCTCCATTTGATGCGAATTAGATAATGTTAGGAAACGATAACGGTGCCTAAATATCGAGTGATGCCAAGGAATTAATTCGATTTAAATATCCGCCTGGTTATCACATTTTCACTTGAGGATATTTTAATGAAGTACATTCCATTTGGAAAGTCCTTCATATCAATATGCATTTTACCAGTCGCATCGATAACTCTGTCTTTCGTCACTTGACCATCAATATTCGATACCTAAACGCTTACAGGAGGAACTTGGTTGGTGACGTCTATTTGTAGAAATTCTTGTACAGGATTGGGGTAAAGATTAATACTGGCATTTAGCTCATCTCTGCTTGATGTAATAATGACTTCATTCAAGACTTCGAAGCTAGACCAAATTCCACCATCGAATAGCCAAAACAAGTCATTTGCATAGGACATGCCAAAAGAACTACGCTGGGGAGCGGATTCGGGTAGTTGACTAGAGCCACTGAACTCTCCTGTGACCTTATCAATAAAGAATACAACGCGATTTACAAAATCATATAATCCAATTTCTTTTCCTTCGCAACCAGTATAAACCACAGAATTCGAGTTTAGGTCAGTAAATTCTACAGGAAGTCCAGTGATAGCAAACTGACCAAGGAATCCGTTGTCGACCCGACTGTAGCGATGAATAAAACCATTATCATAATAAATTATCTCATTATCATCGAAATTAAGTGTCCCCACGGATTGTGAAGCAGGTTGATTAGCCGTAAATATAACTGCCCCGGATCCATTGGGAAAAGAAGTTCCAGACACCAAGGTTTGAACAAAAATTCCTAAGGTAGAAAAACCATTCCCTTCTAATTGATTAGCTGATGGGTTCCACCATGCACCTCTGTAATCGAAAGCTTGCACAGGACTAGCCAATATATTTCCCTCATCGTCGTAGGTATCAAGAGGATAGCTGGCACTACCTGCATTTACTGAATAGTATAGCTCGGCGTCAGGATTAAAGGCTAAACCAGATCTATTGTTAGTGCCACCTAAGGAAGCTTCAAGCGTAAGTCTAGGTACGGCCTCACTTAGTATTTCGCATTCTGTTGTTTGAGGAAATAGTGATTGAAACGGGAAGAAGCAAAAAAGTATTAGAGTGATTGGATAGAGGTTTTTTTTAAGCATGACACGTAGGTTTAAAAGGTTAGCAAAAAACCACGCTGGCTGGTCAAGAATTCCTGCTTTGATTCGTCAGATCTTCCTTGTGCTTAGAAGGTAGGTATTTAGACTGACTATATCAAACGATAGTTTCTTTAAACCTCAGAAAATCAAATTGTTACATTTTGATTTTCAGATGAAAAACTTAGTCATTCTATTCAAAAGGGTCGGGCTTGCATTATGATTGTGCATCATTACCGACTATTTCTAAAACAATAAAGTCACGCACTTGGCGTAGCTTTAGTACCTCTGATTAATAGAATATTTAAGCCCCAAAGCTACCCTGAAGCTTTCTACCCATTCCTGTTTTCTTAAAGAAACGATTAAGATGGCTGAAAAAACTGAAGCTTCTAAAAGGAGGTAAATCAAATCTTACAATAAACTTTTCAGACTCATGGCCATTGATTTCAAGGCCATTTTCGATATTGAATTCAATAAACTCCATACCTATGATTGAACTTTGGGTTTTATCTGTATGAAAAAAAATACCACCCTCTGGTTCCAGATAAAACCTTAGTTTTTGATACATTCCTGGTTCAAGTTTTGAAATGCTAATCGAAACAAGATGTTTTCCCGAAGGTATTCCATGTATTGTAAGTGATTTTTGCCCAAGAAAATTTATAACCTTGTGTTCTTTGTGGTTTATATCTAGTGCAGTAAGTCTCGTCGTATTCAATATCATTTTAGAGACTCTATTATTTTCAGACAAAGAATCTTTTAGAACGATCTCTTTAACTAATCTTCCCTCTGAGTCCCATTCGTGAACTCCATAGATCATAGGGATTATTCCATTGTTTATTACCGTGTACATTTTCATATCTGTAATATTTAGATTGAAATACATAGCAAATGTATGACAATTGAATAGATGATATTCAATAATATAGCTATTATGACAATAATTTACATACTACTTTAATGCAATCGTTTGATGATTTTTAATATTATCATCTATTTGTTAGATGAAATGTAATTATTGGATTTTTAATAATTTTTTACGGAGTTTAGACATTTTTAGTAAAAATGTTCATGCAGGGCTTCATTGGATGAACTTTGAGAATTTAAGTTCTTCGATGATATTACCAAATCCTTAATCCTTCTACTAAATCGAAATGGTGATCAAAAGTAATTATTACTGAAGCAGTTTCTACCGTATGCGCTGCTATCCAAATGTCATTAATTGGGATTGGTGTACCCCTTATTTTTAGCTTTTGTCTTATTTCTGAAAATATAACAGTAGTTTCTTCGGTTACGTGAATCACTGATACTGTAGATTTTTCAATAAATCTTTTTAGAATTTCGAGATTCTTTTTTTCTGAGTTTCCTCCTTTAAAGCCCGCTTGAAGTTCACCCAAAACAATGACAGACATATAAATAATCTCAGCTGAAGAAATTGTTTCTAAGATGTCATTGTTGCCTTTTAAGAGATTACTGTAAGCATTGGTATCCAATAAAACGTTTTTCACTTCCAATCAGATGGATCTACTTTTTCAAAATCAGAGGTTGCTTTATTAAACTCCGCAAACTCTTTTTCATCCCACAGCCCGAGGAATTCAGTGAAGTCTTCTTTTTTTTGATCAGGCTCTGTTATTCCAAGAGCTCCTTTTAAAACTAATTTGATGGTTTTGTTCAGGCTTAACCCAGTTTCAATTGACTTTTTCTCAATTAGTTCTACGGTTTTATCGTCGAGATTATGAAGTGTAATTGATTTCATAAAGCAGTTTATCTTGTGGACATAAACGAATGAACCAATTTTTGGTTCAAAATAATTCATTTGTGGTTCAATTTGTATTTTCACATCGGCTTAGCCTCCTTTATGCCATCCAGAATCCATGGCATAAGCTCAGAAACCGTTGGGTGAACCAATACCACCTTTCTGTAATTTCTGCAAGGGATTCCACTATGCATAATCGCTGCAAACATATTTATGATTTCATCACCACCAACTCCCAGAATGGAGCCTCCAATAATTAAATCGGTTTCCGCGTCTACTAAAAGCTTTGCGAAACCTTTCGTTTCGCCCATTTCTTTGGCTCTACTTATTCTATTCATTGGCCGGGTAGCTTTTAGGATTTTCCGTCCGCTGGATAGAGCTTCTTTTTCTGTTACACCTACTCTTCCAAGAGGTGGGTCTGTAAACAATCCATAAACCGTTGTACGTTTTGAAATGGCCCTGTCCCCGCCGAATAAATGATCGAGTACAATTTCAGCATCATTTACTGCCGTATGGGTAAAAGCCCCTTCACCATTAACATCGCCCAGAGCAAAAACACCTTCTGTTCCCGTTCTGCAAAAATCATCAACCTGGATATAACCCCTTTTGTCCAGCTTAAGATCGGCTGCTTCAGGATTTATTTTATCGCTATTTGGAACCCTCCCTGCCGCAATTAAGAGATGGGAGCCTTTAATGGTTTCTTCTCCACCTTCGTAGCTTACCGTCAGCTTGATATCTCCATTTTCTTCAATAACTTTTTTTGATTCAGCACCGAGTAATATTCGAATACCTTCCTCTTCGAGAAAATCTTTAATAGCATCAGCCACATCCTTATCCTCTCGGGGCATCAATTGGTCAGACCTCTGAATGATCGTGACTTCAGAACCGAACCTTCTGAAAACTTGTCCAAATTCAACCCCAATATATCCACCTCCAATAATCAATAAGTGTTTGGGGACTTCTTCCAGGTCGAGCAAACCACCGCTATCCAACCAATTGACGTTCTCAATTCCCGGAATAGGTGGTGCTGATGGTCTTGTACCAACATTAATATAAATATTCTTCCCCTGAATGGTCTCATTACCAACTTTAATGGTATTCTTATCGATAAACTCACCCCATTCACGATACAAGTTTACATTGGAGGTTCCTTCCATCCAGTTTGCCAGTCCGTTACTACCCCCATTCCTGATGTCGTTCATCCGTTCGCGAATCCGCTTAAAATCGAGCTGCAGGTTATCAGACGAAAAACCATAAAAATCACCACGTTTTGCCATGTGAAAAGCTTTAGCACTAGCTATCAATGTTTTTGTAGGTGTACAACCATAATTGACGCAGCTTCCGCCAACTTTTGCACCCTCTATAACTGCAATCGAACCTTGCTTGGGTATAAGCTTTCCAAGTAGAGTTCCGGTTGTTTGACCTGTTCCAAAAATGATGTGATCGTAAGTTTTCATAATAGACTGGTTTTGAATTAAAATATTGAAATCATAATCGGATTGCAAATGGATGCTTTTTCTTGAGGGTTAAATTTCTTTCAAAAACAATAATTTCTTAGCTCTAACTTAGGTATCCGGTTATTTAAGGACCTTAGATTTTACTAATTTCAGAAAAAAATAAACCTTTTTAGATGAAGAATATCCAACATAACCCATGGCATAGAGTACCTGTGGGGAGCCAGGTACCGGAAATAGTAAATGGGATCATTGAAATTCCACAGAATACAAGGGCGAAATATGAACTTGATAAAGGGACCGGTATGCTTAAACTGGACAGGGTCATTTATTCTTCTATGTACTACCCTGCCAATTATGGTTTTATTCCGCAAACCTATTGTGACGATAACGACCCATTGGATATCGTGGTACTCTCTCAAATTACTATAGTGCCTTTATGCATCGTTTCAGCAAAAGTTATTGGGGTGATGAGGATGCTTGATGGGGGCGAACTTGATGATAAAATAATTGCAGTAGCCGAAAATGATATGAGTGTGAATCACATTAATGATGCAGCAGAACTTCCTGAGCACTTCTTCAAAGAGCTTCAGAATTTTTTTGAAGATTACAAAAAACTCGAAAACAAAACGGTTCAGGTTGAAGACTTTCAAGATGCGAAAACGGCGAAGGAAATTGTGAAAAAAAGCATAGAAGATTATGACAGGCTCATAAGGCCAAAAGTTCAATAAGATTGTCATTTTTTCAATTTCCGATAAGAAAAATTCATTTTCAATAAAAAGATACGATTATGAGTAAGATTATTGTTATTTTTTTAATAAATTTCTTAAGACAGTTAGAAAGATAGTAGCTCAAATTCCATAGAAGGGGGTATCGATAGTAGCATGTATGGCTATATCCTGACGATTGTCAAAATGTGATTTTCCATCTAAAGTCACTAATAGGTTTTCAACCAAAACAGATACATATATGCGACTTTCAAAATTACTACTTGTACTACTCTTTGGCTTTCTCGCCGCGTGCTCGGATCAACTCGATCTTGAGGAGGAAATCATTCAGGAAGTTGAACTGTTAAGTCAGTCGGAAATTGACGATTACATAGAAAATTCACTGCAGGAAACAGGGGAATTCAATTGGGAATCTGCTTCCGATCAGATGATTTGGAGTGCAGCAGTTCATAGTGGTGGCCTGGTTACGGTAGGCTATCAGCCCGAGGCCGAAAGCAATGTGAATAAAAGAATGGCCGATGTTGATATTACTTCTACCGACTGGGTTCAGGCGAGATCTGAAATTATAGGAGTAACTGTTTCGATTCTTGAAAGGGTTAAGGGGGTTTCAACTGAGATAGAAGATCTTAAGGTAGACGCAAACGATGTGCTTCCATATTTTGATATGGAGGTAACAGATTTTCAGGTGTTTAAAGAGCTTCTGGAAATGCCAGGTGTAAGGTATATTGAGCCTATTAGTTACGAGCCTAATTTCGTCCGGATCAATATTAACCGGAAAGAATTGAGTGATTCCGGATGCGGAAGTAACGATGCTGATAATGGTATACCATCTAGCGATTACACTTTAATTTCTCCGAATGCGAAAATGTCATGGAATTATACCTATTCAAACATATCAAGTGCATGGACTCTGAGTACAGGAAGAGGTATAACAGTTGGACTTATTGATACCGGAACGTCTTCAGCGCAATCCAGATTGGGTAGCAGTTTCAACTCGGGATCGTCATTGGGTAGAACTATTGAAAGGCTTGGAGCTTACAGGGGAGATGGGTTTAACGATCAGTGCGGCCATGGTACATCTATGGCCGGAGTCATTGCTTCACCAAGAACGAATAATGGGGTACCCGTTGGAGTGGCTTACAATTGCAATCTGGTTTCTATTCGTGGAACTAGCGACGTAGTGGTGAACTCGAGTAGCGAGAAAACCGGGGTTGCCAACTCATTGATCTATTTGGGAAACCGCTCCGATGTGAAAATTATTAGCATGTCTATTGGTAATGTATTTTCAAGTTCAAAAGTAAAGGATGCTGTAAGATATGCTTATGGAAGAGGGAAGTTGATCTTTGCTGCTGCCGGAACTTCTACAAGTTTCACGAACTGGTATGGTGTCATTTTTCCAGCTAATATGAGTGAAACAGTAGCTGTTACAGGAATAAAGGAGCAGAGCACTTTCAGAAGATGTGATGTATGCCACTCTGGTCGTAAAGTAGATTTCAGTTTAATTATGGAAAGGGCAGGTACTGAAAATCACCCATTAACATTAGCCCAATCCGGAGATATACCTTCTACGGTTGGTGGTTCGTCTGTAGCGACAGCTACCGCAGCAGGGATTGCTGCGTTGGTGTGGGCAAGGCATCCAAACTGGTCTAGAAGCCAGGTGCTTAACCGCTTAATCCAAACTTCGTCCCAATATCCAAATAAGAGTTCTAGTTACGGCTGGGGAGTTATGGATGCCTATGCAGCTGTGCAATAATTATTAATGAATAAAAAAGGCCCGGATTTGAAATTTCCGGGCCTTTTTTCTTTTGAGATGTTTTATATAATCAAACCGCAAAGCTTTCGCCGCATCCACATGTTCTGGATGCATTGGGGTTAATGAACTGGAACCCCTTTCCATTTAAGCCGTCTGAAAAATCAAGAGTGGTTCCTAGCAAATACAACATACTTTTCTTATCTATTAAGATTTTCACTCCCTGATCTTCAAAAACTTCATCCGTATCTGTTCTTTGGTCATCGAAAAGAAGATCATACATCAATCCACTACATCCACCACCTTTAACAGCTACTCGTATGTTGTGATCATTTGTTTTCCCTTCCTCTTTACGAAGCTCTATTATTCTTTCCTTTGCTTTCTCTGTTACACTGATCATAACTTCAAATTTATTAAGCTACTGGATTTAACACAACACTAAAAACAGAAATTGTGTTCATATCTCTACCATAATAAAGTTTATCTAATGCTTCGTAAATATTTCTGGCACTGAAGTAGGAGGTATGTAACTCTTTTTCCCCATGCGTCCTCCATTGGATGGTATAGGAGTTTTCGCGGTCTTTATAGCTTTCAACATATTCCCAGACTTTATTGAGGGCATCGATTTTATCGTACCCGGTAGCAGAGTGAAATAAAAACGACTGGTTATGTCTTGGGTTTATAGTTATAAGATCCAGTTTAACCCTTCCATCCACGGATTGAAATTCGAAGACGAGATTTGAGCTTTTAATACCCAGATGTCCTAAGATTTTTTTTTGGATCTGTGCACTTTTTACATGCACATCGGTAGATGCATCGATCATGAATATGCTCTTTATTATGAATTTAAGCTTAAAAAATTACTGAAAAAACTTTTCCGCTCCTTAAAAAGTTTCCCCAACTTTATCGATCAGCCAATTTTTATCGATCATGAAAAGAATAGAACACCTTGGAATAGCAGTAAAAGACCTTGAAAAATCAAATTCATTGTTCACATCAATTTTTGGTGAAGCTCCTTATAAATCAGAAGAAGTGGCTTCAGAGGGAGTTAAAACATCTTTTTTTAAAATTGGAGAGTCAAAAATTGAACTCCTGGAGGCCAGCTCTCCGGAAAGTGCTATCAATAAATTCATTAAAAAAAAAGGTGAAGGTATTCACCATATTGCTTTCGAGGTGGATGATATACAGGCTGAAATGAAAAGGCTCGAGGGAGAAGGGTTTCAATTATTAAATGATCAACCCAAAAATGGTGCAGACAATAAGTTGGTTTGTTTTCTTCACCCTAAAAGTAGTAACGGAGTATTGATTGAGTTAACCCAAGAGAAACAATGAGTGAAGAGTTTAAACGAACTGAAATAGAATCATTAGGTGAATTCAAGCTTATTGAGCGAATCAACGAAAAATTCAAGCTTAAAAATAAGAGTTCCATAATCGGTATTGGAGATGACGCTGCAGTCTTAAATTTTGATGACAAGCAAATCGTAGTTTCCTCAGATATTTTATTGGAAGGCGTTCATTTTGATCTTTCATACGCACCCTTACCGCATCTAGGGTATAAAGCGGTGTCTGTGAATGTATCCGATATTGCTGCTATGAATGCCATTCCTACTCAAATAACGGTGAATATCTCAATTAGCAACCGGTTTTCCGTAGAAGCAGTAGATGCACTCTATGAAGGGATAAATCATGCTTGCGAAGACTACAATGTAGATTTAGTAGGAGGAGATACCACAGCTTCGAAAGAAGGGCTAGTGATCTCGATTACCGCTATTGGAAAAGCTGATGCAAAGGATATAACGCTCAGAAACGGAGCCGGGAAAAACGATATCATTTGTGTTACGGGCGATCTTGGGGCCGCATATTTGGGACTTCAGGTTCTGGAGCGGGAAAAGCAGGTTTTTTTATCAAACCCTGAAATGCAGCCGGAACTGGACCGATACTCTTACATAGTTCAAAGGCAACTGAAGCCTGAAGCTAAGACTAATATCATTCATGAGCTCCGTGAGTTGAACATTAAGCCAACTTCAATGATAGATGTTTCCGATGGCCTGGCTTCTGAAGTATTGCACCTTGCAAAAAGTTCGAATTGCGGAATGGTCGTTTACGAAGATAAATTGCCAGTCGATGATGAGTCTTTTAAAACAGCGGAAGAGTTTAATATGAACATCGTGACCTGTGCTTTGAATGGAGGTGAAGACTATGAGTTATTATTCACCATTCAGCAAGACGATTTTGAAAAGTTGAAAAATCATTCGAATATACATACTATAGGATACGTAACTGATTCAAAATCAGGAAACAAACTGGTAACCCGGTCAGGAACGGTTGCGGAACTGAAGGCACAAGGATGGAAGCATTTTTAAAATTCACACTCCAAGATCAAGAGGCTGAATGAACAGCTTGAACTATATTAAACGGTCGAATTTATATTTCGATAAGCCCTATGTGAAAATCGCCTGGAATAAGCAGGATGAATTACTAGTCAGTTACTGGATGGGATTTTTTACCAAAGAAGAAATTGTAGCTGCGGGAAATAGAACCATACAAGTAGCGCGTATTGAAAATGCACATAAAATCCTATATGATGCCTCTGAAATGGAGATTTTAGATCCGGCATCACAAAAGTTCATCTCCGGAGAATTCACAAGACAAATGATAGAAGCAGGAATTGAATACTCTGCTGCAGTAGTTCCTGACGATGTTCTTGCTAAAAGCTCAGTAAATCAAATCAAGGAGTTAATGGGGCAACCGATTAAGTCCCGATCGAAATATTTCGATAGCTTTGATCAAGCATATAAATGGTTGAAAAAGATATAGCTTATTCCTCCGGATAAGGTACGAATACAAATTTGGTGAAACCATCGTCGATAACGAAAAGGCAACAAAACTCATCGGGATCTTTATAAACGTCTTTGAAATTTTGTTCATTATCAACTATTTGTCTTTGCACGAACTCATCCAGATAGGTAACATTATAATTCCAGCTTAAGCCTAACTCTGTTTTACCAATAAGCAACTGACCGATTGGAATCTCAACTTTAGCAATAGGGAAAATTGGAAAATCTGAAAAACCCCTCTTGCGGACAGCGTATGAAGCTTCTTTTAAAGTCTCTGAGATTAACACAAAGTCTTTGGTTATAGTACCCAGGTATTTACCGTCCAATTCCGGATCGTTGTTAAGGTCGCTCATGGTTTAGTGAAATTTTGTTTTCCAACTGTTCAAAGTTAATCCTCTTTGGGATTTAATACGGCAAGATTATTTGCATGATCAATATGTTCCAAATTATCATTTCTGAATGATTTGTTAATCAAGTTGCTGATAATCAGGTAAATAAAAATTATCAGGTTAAAATTATTAAAAATGTTTTCTCTGCCCTTCTCAGGAAAAACTCATTAAAATTAAAATTTCAGTGCTTTTTTAGACCTCATGTTTCAGATTATTAGCTATGGAATGCAGGTATTATAAAACCAATTGTAATAAAGTAGGATTTCAAGTGATAAAAGAAAATGGTATTGTAATAGTTGTAGAAGGTATCAAACTGAAGAATACAACTATAATGCTTGTCAGCCTGGGGTAGAAAAATTATAAAACTACTTAAGGAAGGAGTTGGCATAAGATCTATTTCAAGAATATTGAATATATCTCCAACAACTACGATAAAGCGGATAAAGGCTCTGGCTTCGAGACTGGGAAAGCCACTCGATTTAAAAAAAGCCTTTGCATACAAATAGATGAACTATGGACTTTTGTTCAATCCAAGAAAAACGAAGCATATATTATTTATGCTATCGACCAACATACTGGTAAGGTAATAGACTTTAAAGTAGGCAATCGTACTAAGATTAATTTGGATACAGTAGTACAAAAATGTCTGAAGTTAAATCCTAAATACATCTACACCGACAGCTTGATGGCTTACAGAAGCTTGATCCCAAATGAACTGCACAAGATCGGTCTTAGATACACCAGGCATATCGAACGAAACAATCTAACACTCAGAACAGCTTTGAAGAGGCTTTCAAGGAAAAACATTTGTTTTTCTAAAAAGCTCGATATGCTGATAGCATGCCTTTCGATTTATATTTGGGGTTAAAGAGTACTTTTGGAATATTAACCCGATATTCTAATAAAATCTAATTAAAAATCAAATCCAATATTCTTCACATGCTAGGGTTATTTGTATTTGAAATGCCTCCCTTGGATCAACCAAGAGGTGAGCACTTCTTTAGTTTTGAAGCTCTGGATAGTATAGTCGAGAGATACATTAAATATCTTTAACATTCACCCCATTCTTTATGAAAGCTGAAATCCGACCGCATCATCAAAGAAGTATTGACAACTTAGTTGCTGAATACGAAAATGACCCTCGATTTCAAGCCATCATTATTGGCGGCTCTGTGGCTAAAGGATGTGCCCGTGACGTCTCCGATGTTGACTTTATGATCGTGGCCACAGACGAAGAATTTGAAGAGCGGAATCAGCAAAATGATCTGTTTATCAATCGGACAGATCTCACTGATTATTCAGGAGGCTTTGTGGATGGGAAAATCATTGATATGGCGTATTTGAACAAAGTCAATGAAAAAGGTAATGAGCCTTCCCGTGCTGCTTTTGATGGTGCATTTACTGCCTTCTCAAAAATTGATGACTTGGATCAGTTGATTGAAACCATTTCCACATATCCGGAGGAGTTAAGAGAGGAAAAACTAAGAACCTTTTATTCCATGTCTTTTATTCAACACTGGTTAATGGGTGAGGCAGAGCGGCACGATAATTTATACACCAAAAGTCGAGCAGCTTCTCAGTTGACCCTTTTTGCTGGTCGGTTGATATTGGCACACAATCGTATTTTTTTCCCTTATCATAAATGGTTTTATGAATACCTCGATAGGTGCCCTGAAAAACCAGTTAACTTCATTGATAAAATGAATCAACTACTTAATGAGCCTAATGTAAAACATGCGACAGACCTTTTTAAATGCGTCAAAGACTTTCACGATTGGGGAGTTACTGATCTCGATGCATTTTTATGGTTTATGAAAGATGTGGAGTGGGGCTGGATGGAAGATAAGACCAGCCTGGAAGATTGGTAAATTACGATCTTGTAACTGAAAAGTAGTTTTATAAATGAGCTTAACCCATACCAAATGAAATCTTTATTTAATAATCGATGCGTTCTGTTTTTATTTCTTTTTGCATACATGCATAGTTCTATTGCTTTCAATACCGAAAAATCGACTGCTGAAATCACTAAATCTGAAATTCGTTTGACAGACGAAGGCTATCGCATCTTTTTGAATGGAGAACCTTTCTACGTCAAGGGTGCCGGAGTAGACCAAGGTAGTGTCGAAGTATTGGCCAGTCACGGGGCCAATTCCTTTAGGACATGGAGTACCGATAATGGTAAGAAAGTATTAGATGAAGCTCAGGCACTTGGATTGAAAGTAATGATGGGCGTTTGGGTTGGTTTAGAACGCCATGGGTTTGATTATAATGATAAAAAGGCAGTGAAGCGGCAACTAGAGAGCATTCGTAAGAAAGTGGAAGAACTGAAAGATCATCCGGCGCTGATGATATGGGGCGTAGGAAATGAACTGAACCTTCAGTCTGAAAACCCAAAAGTATGGGATGCCGTGAACGATATATCCAAAATGATCCATAAAATAGACCCAAATCATCTGACCACCACCCCTTTAGCAGGAATAGACAGAAAAGATATAGATCTCATTGAAAATAGAGCTCCTGATCTGGATTTTCTGAGTGTGCAGCTGTATGGACCAATAGACATGCTTCCAGGGCTTATTTCAGCATCCGGACATAAAGGACCTTTGCTGGTTACGGAGTGGGGTGCAACGGGCTATTGGGAAGTTGGTAAAACCGAATGGGGAGCCCCTCTTGAGAATAACAGCTCTGTAAAAGCAGATCTTTATCTTAGCAGATATCAGAAATCCATTTTATCTCAATCACAGCAGGTAATGGGATCCTTCGTATTCCTGTGGGGTCAAAAGCAGGAACGAACACCCACCTGGTTTGGAATGTTCATGCCAGATGGAAATGAAACTGAATCGGTTGATGCTATGCACTATGCATGGAACGGAGAGTGGCCGAAGAATCGGACACCCAGATTAAATGATTTTACTCTGGAGGGGCTTAGGGCTACCGATAACATTAAGCTGAAAGCAGGTGATACTTGCTTTGCTCAGGTTGAAGCAAATGACCCCGATAATGATGTGTTGACCTATCGTTGGGAAATTATGCGTGAAAGTCGGTCGGCGAAAACTGGCGGTGATGCGGAATATATTCCTAGTACTATTGAAGGCTTGTTTTCTGAAAATGAGGGTGGCACTGCCAATTTCATAGCTCCGACCAAACCTGGCGCTTATCGATTATTTATTAGTGTAGAAGATGGCAACCATCATACTGCTCATTCCAACATTCCATTCTGGGTTGAAAACTAAGCTTTTGGGTTTGAGCTGATATCTATATGTAAGCTTTGAATTGGCTTCCGCGATACTAATAGTGGAAGTAGTAATGATATAAGTCTCCAATCCGACTAGACGGCCTAAAAATTTTAGTAATAACTCACAATACTAAAAAGGGTGGGATGAGATCAGCCGTGAGAATGCTAACCCTTATATCTAGTTGGTAATCTCAACCATACCGATCTTCCCGGATGTTGACGGTAAAATCAAACTGTTGACCTTTAAGATCAATAGAGTGCAAGGTAGGGGAGAACTCACCTGCTTTTCCATTCTCAACTAAAAAGCTCAATAAAGTCGGCTGGGGTAAGAATCCTGGCTTTATAAAAGTTTTGCATGGTTAATAAATCCTCATTACCAGTGACGAAATAATCCGCTTCACCATTTAAAGCAAGCTCCAGGAATTTATCATCATTTGGATCACGACATTGCCTAACCATTCGGATGATCTCCACTTTATCATTACTCAATAGCCTCTTTCATTAATTTTTTTACCAAAGCCTTAGCATACTTATCGCTTGCTTTATCAAAATCAGACGGATTGGTAACTTTAATTTTACCTATCCAATGCAGGCTATTTTCTTTAGTAGATTCTCGTAAGTCATAGAGAAGGGATTCCATAATGAAACTTCTATTTTTTTCTACTGATCCAGGCTCATAAACTGCTACTCTGGCAGTACCGTAATATCTTCCAAACCTGCCATAGCGTACAGGTACCCTAGTGGTGCTATATTTTCCGGGATTGTATCACCCCTATCCCTATCGCGCAAGTCTTCTGGCAGGGGAAGTGTGTTGGAGTGACTTGTGCGAACAGAATAAAGATGAGGCAAATAGGATAGCTTATATAGTAGGTAGTAGGATGAGCACAAGTGAAAAACACTTGCGCTATAGGAATACTAAGGAGGACAGTAATACGTCCGCTTGGTCTGACTTTCTAAAAGTTATTTTCAATGAAGATACTGACTTTAATAGATAGAAATAATATGAAGCTAGTCTTTCAATTATTGATTATAACCTTGATTGTAAGTTGTTCTAATACAGGGAAAGTAAAAGATATTTCGAATGATGAGAACGATATCCGATTTGAAGATTTTTCAACTAATCCTGATTACCAGTTAAGTCATATTCAATTTCCGCTGCAATATTATAGTTTATATATATTGGACAATGAAGAGTTGAGTTTAATCAGTAAATCTAATTGGAGATTTATCGACTTTTCGAAAGATGATCAGGCTCAGAGTAAAGAAGTTGATGCTTTTAATGTTCTTTTAGAAAAACAAACCCCGAACATGATTTATAAAAGAGAAGGAATTGATAACGGGATGTATATTGAATATCATTTTATGCTAAAAAACTCAGATTGGACTCTAGTCAAAATTTTGGATAAATCATCATGACACTTACTGGGAATTTTGATTGGTAAGCTATTTTCAGGAAGTGAGTTATATCAAAAATCAGAGGGGTCGATTATCTTACCCACTTTATTATATCAAGAATAATTTTAGCGAAGCCGTAAATAGCTGAGATAACTATTGCAGAAAAGATTAAGTAAGCGAATACTTTATTGTAAGTATCCCCAAATAGGACAGTTAATAGAGCAGAAAATCAGGGGAAACACTCAATACATCTTATCATTTGCGAGTGTAATAAATTTAATTTCTTAACTCTAGCAAAACGATATTCTCCACATGAGATGTTTGCGAGGCTTAAAATAGCTCATTATTGAGCGTATGAGCTGATTTTTGGGCTCAAGGTGTTTACACGGACAAGATTCGGACAAAAGCATGTTTGTTTCTCAGTTTTTTCTCATCTCAGTTGAGAAACTGTTGGGAAATCCTTTCCAACTTCTGAAAAAAGGCAAAAAAGATGGGAAATTGCTATTCGATCTTGGTTTTTCATGTCACTCAAAATGAGTGATACAAAGCCCCTGGTCAATATCTCTTCAGGTTTTAACACCGTTGAAATTTTATCATTGTTTGTGATCCTCTAAAGAGGTAGATTGATTGATCTTTCGAGTGACTTTATCCAACTCCTCAACCTGTTTCCGGAGTAACTCTATAACATGCCATACTTCTTCCTTATGGTTAAATGTTTCAAGAAGGTATATTAAGCCTTGTATTGAGGCCACAGGAGATCTTAATACGTGATTGTTTATGAAACATATCTTATCTATAGCTCGTGTCTTTCTCATCAATTCCGTTTTCAACTTAACTATGCTGTTAGAAATATCAGATAAACTACTATCAAATTGATTCATGGCTTTAGCATTTAATTAAGCATACGCCCTTGCATACTGCCAGGGGTCTCTTATCCTATCATAGTCATTTAAAAATGCTATTCTTCATTTCCGATCAAGACTATCGGGGCTCCTCCAGAGGATATTCTCATTGCATCTTTCCCTGCTTCTTCCATTTCTTTTGAATTGATGGTTGCATCAAGCTCCTCTCTCGTTTCAAAAGTCATTATGAACATCTGATAAAATGGTGCAGGAGTGCCAAATTTGGTAATGTAATAAGGTTTATCCTCTTGCGAATAACCCATTAAGGAGTCTAACAGATTAAGGTGCCCTGAATAATCCAGATCAAACTGAATGGTATCGGTCGGCTGTGGGTACAGTACGTGGAACTTGTAATCCCCGTCAGGAGTTTTGGGTTCCACACTATTTTGTTCTGGTGAACTCGGCTTACATGAGAATACCATTAGCGTTGTCATCAAGGGTAGTATATTCAATAATTTCATTGGTGTTTGGATTAATTGATTCTTTTCTATTTCGTTTTTATAATATTTACTTGGCTTATTGTGTTGGCCAGGATTTACATTATCATTTGACCTTTCATCATGGAAATAAACTCGCCATCGCTCATTTTCTTTCTGCTGTCGAGCAAGAGATGGGCATCATCCCCAGCCCGATATCTAAGTTGATCGGTTCCATCGGTCACAGCGGTATAGATTACATCGGCAACCAAACTTGAAGGTGAAACCGTATTGTCCGGGTTCTGCCATTGTTTCATTAAGGCATTGATGATAGGCTGGTAATCACTGATTTCTCCAGATTGAAAGTCAAATGAACGACCCCCGAAATCAGTGGCAATGAACCCTGGTTCCACAATTTTGACCTTTACACCTATTTGTTCCATTTCATAGTGGAGCGATTCCGAAATCCCTTCAACTGCAAATTTTGTTCCGTGATAGAGTGAGCCCAATGCAAATGTCATTTGTCCTCCTATTGAAGAAATGTTAACGATGATCCCATCTTTTTTCTCTCTAAAATGAGGGATGACCGCCTTGGTTACATCCATCAAACCAATGACGTTGGTGTTGAATTGTCTGACAATGTTTTCCCGCGGAAAGGATTCCAATGGCCCGTAGGCCCCATACCCTGCATTGTTTACCAGGGCATCAATCCTTCCGAATTTTTCAATACCGCTTTGAATAGCCTTATCAATGGATTCTAAATCAAGGACATCCAATTTTTCTACCAGTACATGGTCTAATTGATTTAGCTCTGCCTCTTTTTCAGGAGTCCGCATTGTGGCAATGACATTCCAACCGCTGTTTTGAAAATGAATTGCTGTGGCTTTTCCAATACCACTACTTGCTCCGGTAATTAATATGGTCTTTTTCATGTCTCTGAATTTGTAGTCATTCGTTGAAAACAAATTTCCTATAGCTTTTATAGCTGAATGAGCACGAAAAGAGGAAAGTTGAACACATATCGCAGAATGAAAAAAGGAAGCCTTTTGGCTTCCTCTCGATTTAATTTAACTGTCTGTACTCCTGTGGGGTCTTGCCCGTTTTTTGTTTGAACAACCTGGCAAAATAGTGGGGGTAATTGAATCCCAACGTATAGGCAATGCCGCTAACTGAATCGTTTGAGCTCAATAGTAAATGTTTGGCTTTATCTATCAGAAAATCATTGATGTGGTCCTTTGCAGAACGACCAGTTTCCTTGGTAAGCAGGTCGCTCAGATAACTGGGTGAAAGATGGCAATTGTCCGCCAGGTAGTGAATTGTAGGTTGCCCCTTCTCAATAAGTTCATTTTCCGTATAATACTTCTTCAATAGCGTTTCCACTTTAGAAACAACATCAAGATTACTGGCAGAACGTGTGTTGAATTGCCTCTCATAGAAACGAACACTGTGATTCAGCATCAATTCAATATTTGAGACTAATACCTGTTGACTATGGTTATCGATTCGCTCCTTGATTTCGTACTGGATCAGTTGAATGATTTGATTGAGTATATCTTGCTCCGGCTCAGAAAGGTGCAGGGCCTCGTGAACTTCGTAATTGAAGAAACTGTAAGCATCCATTTTCTTGCCAAGTGATGTGTTTCTGATCAGGTCGGAATGGAAATATAATATCCACCCTTCAACCTCATTAAGTTGTTGAGGTTTCTTAACGGTGATTACCTGGCAGGGAGCCGTAAAAATCAATACCCCATCATCAAAGTCGTACGAATTTCGTCCGTAATCAATTCCACAACTTGAATCTTTTAATGCAACACAGTATAAATCTGACGAAAAACGTTTTCCCACGGTCTCTTGTCCATAGGCTAGTTTTTTAGTGTCAAGTATGGTTATCAAAGGGTGCGTGGGTTTATCTAAGCCAAATACTGATCGAATTTCGGCGATCGTTTTAGAATGAATTATAGGATTACTCATATTCTTATTTTTTTCAAAATTGTTTCTAATGCATTGAGTTCATCAACACTAATCCTTGATTGACTAACACATTTTAAGTTTTACTTGTTACTGAGGTATTATCCAAGCTTGTAGATCCTTATTTCCTCTCCAATGCCTTTTAGTGAAGTTGGTCCTAAATCCTGGGCCTCAGGCTTGGGATCTAATACCGTATAGGTTGATGATGAAATAAGAAGCTGACTATCATGGATTTTGTTGAGTTGTTCGATCCGGGCAGCTATGATCACATTCTTTCCGGTAAGTGAATAAAAATTGCGCGAGGTATTGCCTACATTACCGGCAATGACCCGGCCCGAATGAATACCTATCCCCACCTTGATCGTTGGGATCTTTCCACTCTTTCCCAGTAAAGACGCGCGTTCAACAATTTGCTGACCAGCCTTTACGGCCCTACCGGCATGATCGGTATATGCAACCGGCGCTCCAAAGACCGCCATTATTCCATCACCCAGGATCTGGAGTGCCACTCCTTTGTTTTCTCTCACAATGTCTATTATCTCGCTAAAAACGGTATTTTGAAAGGAGGCTACCTGCATTGGTTCATGGGAATCTGCAAACACTGTAAAATCCCTGATGTCCATGAACAATATACTTACCTTAAAGTGCTTGCTCCCAAAATCAACCTCTCCGGAAATCAGTTCCTGGGCAATTTCAAAAGAAACCTGCTGTCCAAATAAAGATTCAACCCGGTCTAACATTTGAGCAGTCTTTTCTTTTTCTTCCTTCAGTAGAAACTCTGCCTTGGTTGCGGCACGGGAATAGTAATTGATCAACAGGGATATAATGATCATACAGACGAGTGCATTGACCAGAGAATTACTTTTAAGCATGTTGATATCTATTTCATAAACACCATTTTGATACCAGTGGAACATGAATACATAACTGGAAACAACAACAAGCATAAGGACTATTTGGGTACGATTTTTCCAGGCCGGATTGAAAAAGGCTAACCCGCAGAGATAGATTAACCAAAAATGGGCCCCAATGTCCCATCCCATATAGTAGGTGCTAAGTACCTGGTGTAACCATAATTCTAAAAAAGCAAAGGCAAAAGCGGCATTATGCTTCCCTTTTCTATTCAGCAGAAAACATAGGACAAAGGTGGGAATACTGTAATACAGGTTGACCCCCACCATTTCAACGATCCCCATTTGTTCAAACGAAAAATAGGCCATAATATGACCGCAAAACCCAATGAGATAGGCCCATTGGGTGATTACGTAGAACCGCTGGTTCGAGGGCAGTACATGAGGGGACTGGAACAGCTTCATAGATTATTTTTAGCTATAGCAATAATGCCAATGCTTCAGTCTAAACAGGATCTTTTGTTTTTTACTCATTCCCCGAGAACATTTTGTAAAAATCCTCCTCGGACATTTCCTTCCTTAACCGTACAATCTCATCCGCATTCGCTGTGATATAGGTGATCTTTGGATTCACCAGTTCGGTGGCCTCGACTATAGTCTCCGCAGTATCCTCAGGTCCCGGAGAGGATGCAAAATTGTCCTCCAAAGACTTTACACTGGCATCGATCATCGCCCGATAATCTTCCGGGACATTGGACTGTTCAAGTCGTGCAAAGGCCGTTGCACCGAACCCTGTTTGAGCGGCACCTGGTTGTATCTTTACCACATCAATATTGAACTGGGCTACTTCCTGTCGAAGGGCATCTGCCATGCCTTCCAGTGCATGTTTGGTAGAGGAGTACCAGCCGAGCATTGGTAGTGAGAATTTGCTTATCACCGAAGACACAATGATTACCCGGCCAGAACGTTGCTTGCGCATATGTGGCAGGACGGCCTGTTGAAGCCGGGCGTAACCAAATACATTGACATCAAACTGATGTTTAAGGTCATCAATACTAATGTTTTCGATGGTCGCAAATTCACCATAACCAGCGTTATTAATCAGTACGTCGATGCGTCCCTGTTCAGAAATTATACGGTCGATACCTGCTCGGACCTGTTTATCATCTGTTACATCCATTTTGAGTGCGTGACCACCAATTTTATCCAAATACTTGTTCCCTTTGACATTGATGTCACCTCCGTATACAATATGACCTTTGGCCACTAGTTTCTCAGCTGCAGCTTTACCAAAACCTGAAGAAGTACCCGTGATGATAATTACCTGGGGTTCCTCTTTGCGCTCTGCAGTTGTTTCGGTTTGTGCTTTAGCAGCATTTTGATGTAAGCCTGCCAGGAGTGTCAGACTTATAATAAATACATAATACCTAAGATTTTTCATGATTTTAATTTTTGTAGTGGGTCAATAGAATTATTTATTTAAGGCTAATAGATTATCCACACCATTTGCTGCGTAGATTGCTTTTGTTGTTTCATCCAATACTTTATTGTATTGTTCTACCGGTTCTTTCATTCCTGAAAAGTCAACTACGGTCCGGAATGGTTTTTCACCGAAAGGGGTCTCGACCAAAGCGGCCACTGCTTCCGCTACTCTTTCAGGCCTTTGCTGGGGAATGGATTCCACATAGGCTACAAAACCGTTCAACGAGGTTTCGGGTATGTCTGCCATTTCACCATACTGGCTCAGTCTATCAGTGTCACCTGGTGTTATCATGGCTCCCATGAAGCCAGTGGGAAATCCGCCAGGTTCCACAATACAGGATTCAATACCAAATCCTGAAAGTTCTGCCCGGTATCCTTCTGCCAATGATTCCAAGGCATATTTTGAGGCGGAATAGGCAGCAAGAAAAGGTGTCGTTATTCTACCAATACAGCTTGAAGTGTGGATGATCGTGCCCTTTCCCTGTTGTCTAAAATGTGGCAGAACGGCTCGCATTAGTCGTTGCACACCAAAAACATTCACGTCAAACATTTTTTGAATGTCATCCGCAGTAAAAGCCTCCAGGATTCCATTAGCTCCAATGCCTGCGTTGTTGAAAACGGTATCCAGGCCACTCATCTTGTCTATGACAGATTGTACACCTGCACTGACACTGGCTTCATCGGTCACATCCATCTCAATCAGGTGTACCCCATTGGATCTCAGTTCTTCTGCTACTGCCGCATTTTTACCTGAGGTTGAGCGAAAGGTTCCTGCCACCTCATGACCATCTTTTGCTAATTGCAAGCAGGTCAAACGCCCAAAAGCACCACTTGCTCCGGTAACCAGAATTTTATGTTTCATCGCTTTTAATTTTTAATTGATGAAACAAATATCCTAGGGTTATAATGGTCGGATTAACACGGAATGGGGAAGGTTGAACACAAATCGTAGATAGATTCTTTGGAGCAGCAAACCGGTGAAGTTCTGATCAAAAACTAACGGCCTCATTCTCATGAATTCGTTTCGACAATTCGTCTTACTGTAACAGTGTAAGTATCCCGATATTTAGGACAGATTAATAGAGTAATTCGGTAAGAAATTTCCCATGTCACTGCCCTAACATGTTCATCCTTAGTAATCAATTTGAAACATCACTCCTCAAACTCCAGGAGCATTTTTTTTAACAATTTGGACAGCAATTCTCTTTCTGTTTCATGAAACACATTTACAGCTTTGCTTGCTTCTTCAAATCGAATTTCTATAGATTTATCAATCACTTCAATCCCCTTTTTAGTGAGGCCAGCTCGTTTTATTCGAGCATCTTTTTTGTCAACAGATCTGTATATCAATCCTAATTTTGTAAGCCTATTCAATAATGTGGTCATTGCGCCAGATGTAATTAGAACGGATTGCATCAATTGTGTGGGAGTGAGCTGATAAGGTGTGCCTGATCTTCTCAATGTAGCTAATACATCCAAATCAGTATAGTGGATATTACTTCCTCTAAGAGCTCTACTAGCACTTTTTTCTAATACTTTTCCCAATTTCAAAATCCTACCAACTATAGACATTGCAGAAGTATCTAACTCTGGCCTTTCCTGCTTCCATTCAGCAATAAGTTCATCTATAACATCTTTATCCTGTTCGTTCATCGGCTATTCATTGAAAAGAAAATAAAATTAGAAAAAAAATATCTTTATGTAAAGATATTTTGTATTCTTGCCGTAGATATCTTTATGTAAAGATAAATTATGCGATATAACAGAAATAAAATCATGAATTTGAAATACCTGGTAGTTGGAGCATTCATATTTTGTCATTGCCTAAATTCTATAGGCCAAAATAAGGTTGATTTACCTGATGGTGTAGCACAACAAGCTCAAAAACGAATTGATACAGGAATCCATTTAGGAACAATAATTGGCATTATCGATAAGAATGGAACTCGCTATTATAGTTTTGGTCAGATGTCATTAAATGATAACTCTAAACCAGATGAAAATTCATTGTTTGAAATCGCATCGATCACCAAACCTTACACTACCTCTTTATTAGCTGATTTGGAGTTAAGTGGAGCGATGAAAATAGATGCACCTGTACAAGAATACTTACCAATTTTTAATGAAGTGAAGAGTAAAAGAGTAATTGCCTTGCTAGATCTCATTAATCATACTTCAGGATTGCCTAGAAATCCAGATAATACAACAACAGATGACTCCAATCGATATCGAGATTATACAGTTGAAATGCTCAGTCAGTACCTGTCAGGTTATAAAATCCGCTCAAAAAAACGATACTTATATTCAAACCTAGCCTATGTGGTATTAGAGCATGCTTTAGAGTTAAAAATGAATGAAACTTACGAAGAGCTTTTACAAAATAGAGTACTGGATGAGTTAGGTATGATGGATACCTATTTTACCGTTCCCGATAAAGAAAGGCATAGGCTGGTAACTCCTTATAGAGATGGAAAACATGTAACGCCCATTGATATGGGAAAATTTCCCGCTGGTGGAGGTATTATAGCATCAGCAAAAGACATGTTGAGGTTTTTAGAGGCACAACTCGGCTTGTATTCTACAAAGCTTGACTCTGCCTTAAAAATTACTCATAAGCAACGTTTTTCGGATGAAAAACAAACTTTAGGATTAGCATGGAAGATTCTAAAGAGAGAAGAATCAGGGAAGACTATTTTATTCCATAAAGGCGGGAGCAATGGCTTTTCTAGCTTTGCTGGGTTTGATGTTGAAAATCAAATAGGAGTAGTAGTTTTAACTAGTGGAGCGCATTATTTCAGCGATTTGGGATTTAAAATATTAGACGATACCTATCCGCTTTACGACCCTGAAGAATGATTCTAACTCTCAACTCCAGCAAAATCACGCATTCCACATGAGATGTTTGTGAGGCTTAAAATCGCCCTTTGATTAGCTGTGTTAAAGGGTTTTGACAAGAGAGGTTGTTTGCTCGGACAAAAAATGGATAAAAGCATGTTCATTTCTTAGTTTTTTCCCAGATAAGTTGGGAAAATGTTGAGAAGTCCTTCCCAACTTCTTAAAACAAGCTAATAAGATGGGAAATTTCTCATCTTTCCCAACCATTTCTAAACGAAATAATAGTAGGCATACACCAATGATTGAAATTCACCACCATAGGCTTGATTCTGACCATTTTTTGAACTTCATACAATTGAAGTTTGCAATATGGAAAGTATATATCAACATCCAACGCCTATACCTTTTGGGTTTCCAGACGTGACATCCTCTATCATAAGCGGTGTGGTATTTATTGCACTGGTTTCATTGATTAAAGAGCCATACCGTCAAAGAATGATGGCGATGATGTTGGCTGTTGCCGGAGGTGTTTACATAAACAACGGGTTCGGTCAATATGAGATGCTTGCTGCTATTGTTGTAGGCATTGTGGCTTTTTATGGCTCAAAGTCTTACAAATACATAGGTATTGGTTGGGTTTTTCACACAGCCTTAGATATTGCACATCATATACATGGATACCCCCTGATTAGTACAGCAGCATTATCTTCTCTTGGGTGTGCTGTATTTGATGTCGTAATCGCCATATGGTTTTTCACCGGTGCTCCTAGTATTTATTCTTTCTTCATTTCACGTTTAAAACCCAATTCTTAATATTAAAAATCATGAATATTCTGTTCTGGATCGCACAAATACTACTGGCACTAATCTTTACTTCTATTGGTGCAATGAAATTATCACAACCGATTATCAAGCTCAGCGAGAATATGGGTTGGGTCGCAGACTTTCCATCGCTTTTTGTAAGAGCTTTAGGTCTCTTCGAATTGGTTGTTGGGCTACTAACTATTCTTCCTCGGATGATTAAGATTTTACCAGTGAATCTTACAATTTATTGCAGCTATGCTATTGTCGTGGTTATGGTTGGTGCCATTGGAGTACATATTAAAAGAGGAGAGTTCAGCTTTTTAGTGATGAACATTCTCATTCTTGGAATGGCAGCCTTTGTTATTCATCAAGCCAAAGCTTTAGCGTAAATTGGTATAATTGAAACCAGATATTCCCATATTCTCTCCAAACCAAGTCAGAAAGAAATTTCTGAAAGATGACAAGGCATTAGACAGCAAGCTCAGAGGGGATATCTCTCTTTTTAGTATCTCTAAGATAGAAGAAATACACCCTTATCTCACACTACCTAATGCTCCGTTTCGTAACACATCACATGGATTCATTTTTGTGTTAACCGGCAGCATGCAAATGACCATCGATGTGATGAATCAAACATTAACTCAGAATACCTTCACATTTACTCCGGCAGGTCAGGCAAATAGCATCCGGTCTATAGAGCCAAGGACCACAGGGTTCTTCGTTACTTTTCACGAGCATTTTTTTGATAACCCTCAACTTAACTCAGGCCTGAAAAATTTTTCTGATTTGTTGAATCCAGACAATTTCTTAGTGTTTCAGTTGGCCGGTGGTTTGTATGAAATCATTCTATGTATATGTACAAGGATGATTTTTCTTTATCATGAATCGGAGAGTAGCCTGTTCCTGATTAAGCACTATCTACTTACCGTATTGAGTGAAATCAAGCCCATTTTTTTGGAGAAAAGGAAATTTGTGAATGAAAACACATCAAGACTTGTAACACAGTTCAAAAATGCATTGCTTGACAATATCAAAAACAATCCTAAACCTGCTGATATGGCTGATCTGCTCAATGTCAGTATTAATCATCTCAACAAGGTGCTTAAATCAAACACTCAGCTATCTACAAGTGAATGGATTGCTAAAAGACAAGTAATAGAAGCTCAATTATTGCTAAAGCACTCCAATAGCTCTGTTGCTGAAATCGCTCACTACTTGGGATTTGAAGACCCCTCGTACTTCTCCAAATTCTTCCAAAGACATGCTCAGGTTACTCCTAGTCATTATAGAAAAAGTTGAAAAAAGATTGATAAATACTATTTTTAGATTGTAATTTCCTCAAAAAACACCTATATGTGATTGAAATTTGCAATAGCAACATTCAGTCATAATATGTATCCAACTTTATTAGTCATCCACAATATTATCAGGTGGGTAGTATTAGGCAGCCTAATATTTGGAATTTTTACAAGTGCCGAAGGTCTGGCAACAAAGAGAAAGTATACTGGCATGGACAAGATCACAAGAGGTCTAACAAGTGGTATTTCCCATGTTCAGCTTCTCATTGGGTTATTACTTTATGCATCCGTCAGTCCTCTTACTCAATCATTCTTTAAGTATGGGGCGCAGGGGAATGATCAGTTACTTTTCTTTGGTGTGCGGCATGCGGCAGCAATGTTTATAGCTGTAGTGTTTGTGACGATTGGGGCTGCAGTAGCAAAAAGAGCCGCAACGGATAAAAGGAAGTTTAAGGTAACGCTGGTATGGTTTAGCATTTCATTGTTCATAATCCTTAGTGCTATTCCTTGGTTTAGGCCATTTTTCAGATCCTTCTAATATGTTGGGAGTTTTAAATACACAACTTGGAAGATTTAGATTAGCAGCTTTTGCGGAAGGCATTACATTATTGATCCTGGTTTTCGTTACCGTTCCACTAAGACTCCTATTTGAGATAACCGAACTCAGTAAGGCAATGGGTCCAATTCATGGCCTACTGTTTATAGTATATGTTTTTCAGGTGATACAAATCAAAATAGATCGAGGGTGGTCTTTGAAGAGCATGTTTACGCTACTTGTTGCAGCTTTTATTCCCTTCGGCACCTTCTACTTTGTTCCTAGAATCATTCGGGAAAATGAGAATTGATGGTAGAGGTATTTAGAACCAGCATTGAAAACGACAGAGAAGCACAATCTGTAAAAACAATCTTAAACGAGTATTTCGGCTATTCCAATATAGCTTTTGACCTGGATGATTGTGATAGAATTCTGAGGATAGAGGCGAAAGGAGTTTCACCAAATAGTGTGATATCGAGACTTCAAAAAATAGGTATCAGATGTGAGGTGCTTCCAGACTAATGGTGCTAAACTTTGAAGAGAAGGCATCTTATCTGGATTAAAATAAGCTCGTCTGCTGAGGTCCCTTCGGCCAGGCTCCTTCATGTCTCAAGAGCCACTCTTTGTTTTCCAGTCCACCCCCATAGCCTGTGAGTTTTCCATTACTTCCAATTACTCTGTGACAAGGACAAATGATCGAAATCGGATTTTTGCCATTAGTTAATCCCACTGCTCTTACCGCATCACGGTTTCCAATCTGATCTGCTATCTGTAAGTAGGAGGCAGTCTCTCCAAAAGGAATAGTAAAAAGCGCATTCCATACGCTTTTTTGAAAACCAGTTCCATCAAACACTAAAGCTATATCGAATGCCGTTCGCTTTCCGGCAAAGTATTCTTCTAGCTGTGTTTCTGCTTTCTTAAAAATGGATAAATCATTTTTCTCAACATGACGAGCCTTTTTTCTTTTGATGTAGCTTGAGTCATTTGCATAAAAGTACAAGCCTGTTAAAGCTTTGTTATTTGCAGTTAAGAGAAGTCTACCTATCGGAGAGTGTTGTATAGTTGTAAAATACCCTGTTTCCATTTTATGAAATCATTTTCCAAAGATGATGAGTAGCATAGGATCGATAAGGTTGCCATGGGTGACTGACAGCCTCAATTTCCTTTTTCTTTTTTGTCCCTAAAGCTTTCTGTATACCCAAGTCAGTGGTTGGAAATGCATCGGGCCAGGACACCCCTCTCATTAGCATGTATTCTATAGTCCAGGGTCCTATTCCTGGTATCTTACCTAATGCTAACCTTAGCTTTTTAATATCTGCATCAGAAGAAAAGTCAAGCCTTTTCTCATCAAAAGCTTTGGCCACAGCTACAATCGTCTCTGCCCTCTTGTACGGCATACCCAGTGAAGCAATTTGGTCAGCATCTGCTTTAGCAACTACTGCTGGTAAAGGAGAGAGTCTTTCCAGGCCGGGAACAGGTGTATCAAATGACTCTCCAAACGTTGAGACATATCTATTCATCAATGTAGTTGCCGCTTTCACACTAATCCGTTGACCTAATATGACCCTTATCAGCATCTCAAATGGATCAAAAGAGCCCGGAGACCTTAAGCCAGGGTTAGCAGAAATACTTTGCCCCAAAATAGAATCTTTTCCCAGCTGATCATTAATCCTGAGTGGATTGGCATAAACATCAAACTGACGTTTGATAATTGCTATTATATCCGAAATGATCGGATGAAGGTCATAGCTGATGTCAACGGAGAGGTGCAAATCCTTCTCACTCAGCGAAACCGAAAGCCATCCTTTATGCTCGCCTATTCTCGCAGTCCGGTAATAAACGCCATCAGAAACCAATTCTGAAGCATGAGCACTTCTTCCTTGGAAATAGCTAATAATGTAATCCCAATCATACGGGGTTCTGAACCCACATTTCAAGTGAATCATCTTATCCTCGAACTCCGGCTCTTGATTCTTTTGCTTTTTGCGGATATGAGTGGGTGTAAGATTATATTGTCTTTTAAACGTTTCATTGAACCTTCTTACACTTCTGAAACCGCTTGAAAATGCGACTTGTGTTACATTCAGGTTGGAGTCTCCGAGTAACTGCTTTGCTCGCAATAAGCGAATGCTTTGCAAATACTTGATAGGACTTACTCCTAGTTCTTCCACAAAACTCCGTCTTAAATGTCGGGTACTCACTTCCAAGTCTGAAGCAAGATCTTCAAGTGTCCAATCCTTCGTAATTGTGAACTCAATCTTTTGGATCGCTCTATATACAAGGTTGGAAATATCTTCCGGATTGTATGCATAAGGGGAGCGCTCAGGTTTACATCTTAAACACGGCCTGAAGCCAGCTTGCTCTGCGAGCACAGCAGAAGGGTAAAATTTACAATTCGAAGATTTAGCCTGTGGAGCTGGGCAAATGGGCCTGCAATAAATTCCTGTACTAGTGATACCTACGAAGATCAAACCATCGAACCTTCGATCTTTGTTTTTGAATATCTCGTATGCGATTTCTGGGGCAAACCCCGTTTGATTTTCCATCGTGAACATGCTAATCTAACAAGTGTAAAACACAACCTTTCGCGATTTTCGGACATGAATAGAAATACCTGCTAAAGTTTTGATATCTAACTTCTAATCAAGACTTTCGATACAATGACAGCACAAGAAATAGACTCCAGTTTCACTACAGAATTGATCTTTGAGCCACTTACAAAAGATAATTGGAACAGATTCCTGGAACTCTTTGGGGAGAAAGGAGCGGGTGCCAACTGTTGGTGCATGCACTTTAGATTAAGTAAATCAGATCATGAAGAGGGGAAGGTCAATAATGGTAATAAGAATGCAATGAAGCAACTTGTCTGGAACGGTCAACCAACTGGGCTTCTTGCCTTTTATGAAGATGTACCTATTGCATGGTGTGCATTTTCACCAAGAGAAGATTTCACAAGACTTCAAAAGTCAAGAGTTCATAAGCCGATTGATAATCAAAAAGTCTGGTCGGTTCCCTGCACATTCGTAAAAAAGGAATTCAGGAAGCATGGAGTTTCTGTTGATTTATTAAAGGGACTGGTGATTTATGCCAAAGAACAGGGCATCAAGATTGTGGAAGCTTACCCGACAATCCCAACCCAGGAGAAAATGCCAGATGGCTTTCTATGGATAGGCATGTATAAATCATTCGAAAAAGCCGGATTTGAGATCGTTGATAAGACCTCAAAGCACAGGCCAATGGTGAGGTATTATACAGATCGGTAGAAGAACGAGTACAGCAGATCCGACTTAAAAATCGATAAAAGAGCAACATCTATACTGTCTCCAAACTTCTGGATCGCAAGAATGTAAAGACAACTCAGATTTACATATGCGAAAGTGATTGATCAGAAACGTAAAGAAGCTGCAGAGAGAATTCCAGATCTTGGATCAAAACCAGGCGAAATGAGAATTGTGTAATACAAGACTAATCTTATTTTTGAGAGATAACTCAACTTGAAAATCTACGATAACATATCAGACCTACTCTTAGACATTGGTATCGATGAGTCAATAAAAACGGATTTATTCTTTATTTATAGAATTGAAGATCATCTAGGAACGGAGCAATTTGAAATCGGACCGTACAAGCATAGTTTTTTCGAGCTCACCTATGGGTCTGGACATGATGTGGATTGCAAGATCGGAGCTTCATCATTCAAGCCGCTCAAGGACTCTCTATCCTTCGCCACACCCTATCAAATATCCTCATGGAAAGTAAATTCTTTCGAAGAGGATTCACTTGGGTATATGATCCTTTTTAGACCGGAAGTCCTTAGACTAACGCTGAATAAACATGAGCTATACCAAAGCTATCCATTCTTCAACCTGCACACCACTCCTATGATTACGCTCAACCGTCCTCAAGCTGTAGAGATCATGGATCTCATGGGTCGACTATTTCAAGAACACCAAAAGCATGATGGTAATGACGACACAGGAATACTTGGGGCTTATCTGACCTTGCTCCTAGAAAAGATCAAAAGATACTTTATTGAAAAACCCGCTATAAGAACATTTGGTAATCGGGCCGAAGAAATCACGTTTCAGTTCGAAAACCTTCTTAAAGAAAAGGGAACCTATACTATGAAAGTTGCGGACTATGCATCTGAGCTAAATATCAGTCCTGTATACTTATCAGAGGCGGTCAAGGAGATCACCGGAAGGTCTCCTATTCATTTGATTCAAGAATACCTGATCTTACAAGCCAAAGGAATCTTGAGCCAGAGTAATTTTACTATATCGCAGATAGCCAGTGATCTTGGATTTGGAGAGGTCTCTAATTTCGCCAAATATTTTAAAAAACACACCGGGATTACGCCCAATACATATCGGAAAGGGCTCGTCTGAGTCCTCATATTGTCAAAGGATTACTTCACAAACCTCAATTACCTAAATACTTACCCTTTTTCCTTAAAAGTGGATAAAAGTTCTCTTTAGTAGCCCCTCTAGCTTTGTCCGTAGACAATTCTTAAAAAGACAAAGCTTAAAATGAATAAGAAAATATGCTTTTTAGTTGGTTCGCTTATAGCCATTACGTGTATTAGGACAGCAAACGCCCAAGATGTCATTGAATCATCTGTAGGTTCAGAATTTCTCAACGTAGAGACATGGATTACCAAACCATTAACGAAGGACTACAAACTCAGCATTTTCAGCTTAAACACAGCAGAACGAAATCTGGACTTAGATGAGACCAACTTCATGTCATATACCATAATAAGCTACGACTTATTCAAGGGGTTTGGTCCAACAATGGGTACTAGGATTCTAAAAGACCGGGTGGTTGCACTTGGTGGTCCACAGTATACCTTTTACTCAGAAAGGTTTCTTTTTACCGCCAATTTCACGTCAGAGTTTAAGTCCAATCCAGATTTCGAGTTTTTCTCTATTATTCAAAGTAGGCCTAGGTTGAGTGAAAAACTAGATGGTTTTCTACAAGGACAGTTTTCCTTCAACTTCAACAACGATCAACATCTATTGAGCTTTCAGTATGTACGGATTGGAGCTGATTTCGGAATGATACAAACTGGTTTAGCACTCAACCAATTCCAATTTGGTGATGACTGGGACTATGACCTTCAGCCCGGTCTTTTTCTTCGATTAGAGTTCAATTAAAATTTCAACAATAAAAAAGGACAAAATGAAAAATCTAATTTTTAAAACAGACGACAACCTGGCATCTACCATACTTCGTGTGGTTATTGGGTTAGTTATTCTCATCCATGGAGTCGGTAAGCTAGGTGAAGGATTTGATACCTTCATGGGCTATTTAACAGGCTATTTAGGTTTACCTGCCATTCTAGGATATCTAACTGTTCTCATTGAAATACTCGGCAGTTTATTACTCATTCTTGGTGCAGCCACGAGAATAAATGCCGGAATCATGTTCGGCTTGTTTATAGGCATGATCGTCACTGTGCACGCACAATTTGGATTCATGATGAATTGGTTTGGCCAGATGGAAGCCGGCCAGGAAGGTTATGAATATCACATTCTGGTTCTTGCTATGTGTGCAGCACTTGCTGTACTAGGAGGTGGTAGATTTTCCATCGATAAGATGATTGTGAAATGAAGTGGGTATATTTAATCATAGCAATCGTTGGGGAAATGATTGCTACCTCTTCTCTAAAAGAGAGCGCTGGTTTCACAAAGCTTACACCTTCAATAATTACTGTTATTGGTTATAGCTTGACCTTTTACTTCCTATCCCTGGCATTGAAACAGATTCCTATTGGCGTTGCTTATGCAGTATGGGCTGGTGTTGGGATATTGCTTATCGCTATAGTCGGATACTTTCGCTTTCATCAAAAGCTAGATGCTCCTGCGATTGCCGGTATGCTACTGATCATAAGTGGTGTGATGATTATGCAGGTATTTTCAAAAACACTTTCTAATTAATGAATGATCTGGAGATACAACTTACATCAATGGATTTGTTGCAGTGGATGGACTAAATTCCGTGTATCTAATTGTAAAATGAGAATGATGCAATTAAGCTTTCGATTCCAACAAAATCACGCATTCAATATGAGTTGTTTGCGAGGCATAAAATCACGCTTTATTGAGCGTATGAGGTAATTTTAAGAGTTAAGGCATTTGCTCGGACAAGATTCGGACAAAAGCATGCTCATTTCTCAGTTTTTTCCCAGATGAGTTGGGAAAATGTTGGGAAATCTTCCTCAAGTTCTGAGAAACGGTAAAAAATGATTGAAATTATACATATTTAAATAAGATAGGACTGGACATCAATCATTTTTTCCGTAAGTAAACGTCCGATGAAGGCAATACATCATTCGAGAGACTCATGAAGAATAAAATACCCTATTTTGAAACCATATCAGATTACTTTAGACATTTCGACATTGAACTAGATCAGGGTTTAAATTTTACCATTCATCAATTGTCCATCCTTGAAAATGGACAACTAAGACCACTTAACGCATTCAGAACAGGATACTTCGCATTCTTACTTATCGAAAAAGGAGCAGGAAGTTATTCGATAGATGAGCATTGGTTTGAACTGAAAAAGCATTCTTTCTATTTCACCAGCCCAAGTCATCTAAAATCCTTTAGTATTGAAAAAGCTTGGAAAGGTTTCATTCTTACATTTGACGAACCTTTCTTAACAGAGCATTTTCATATCTCAATAAAAGAGGAGTTTCCATTTCTTTTTGAAGAGAGTATTCCAGTAATGTACTTGCCAAATGATTTCTTTGAAGAAATGCGAGAACTCTTCATGCTGGTATCAAAAGATTATGATAGATCCTCTTTGCACAAAAAAGAAATACTTGCCAGCCAACTTCAAACCATTCTTTACAAAACGAAATCGTATTTAAACACGCATCAGGCCAAAGTAGATGTAATAGGAAGACCTGCCGAAATAGCCCAAACTTTCAAAAGTTTACTAAGTGAGAACATTAAGCAGGTAATCTCTCAAAGGAACCCACGGTTATGGAATGTTCAGGAAATTGCAGATGTTATGTCTATTCATCCGAATTATCTATCCTCAATAGTAAAGCAGGTAACAGGAAAATCAGTCAAAAAATGGATGAATGAAAAATTAATTAGCGAAACAAAAGCCTTACTCACAAAAACCAATATGACAAATGCTGAAATTGCAGCTAGTTTTGGCTTTTCAGACGCGAGTAGTTTTAGTCGCTTTTTTAAAAAAGAAACCAGTACCTCACCTTCCGACTATAGGAAATCTTAGAAATTGTCATGACATCCTTTAAAACCGCTATTCTATAGCGTATCATGATCTGAGAGCTTTGAAGAAGTAATATTTCAAACGCTTAAAACAAAAGATCATGAAAAATCAAGCAGAAAAAAACAAAGTCGTACTTAAAAGATTAATCGATGAAGCATTCAATGGCAGAGATCTATCTGTACTAGAAGAAGTACTTCATCCGGATTTCGTAAATCATCAGGAAGTGTTTCCTTTAAAAGCTAAAAAAGGACCTGAGGTATTTAGGGAATTGTATCAAGGCTTCTTCAATATCTTCTCAGATGTTAAAGCTGATTATACTCATATCATTTCCGAAGATGATTATGTAGTAGCCAGAGACTTCATTTCAGGAACCAATGATGGTGAAGTAATGGGTAATCCCGCTACCGGTAAAAAAGTGAAGTTTGAAGTTTTCCATTTATATCGACTTAAAGACAACAAACTGATAGAAAGATGGGGATTAACTGATGATCTCAGCCTAATGAAGCAGTTGGGATTTATTTCTGATGAAAACTAATCAACTAACCAAACAGATACTATCATGAGCAATTTATTAATAGATCAAAAGACCAATTTGCTAGTGACTGCAGCCGTTGGTGCTATTGTAGAAAACAATGTAGAAACTGTATTTGACTTTACTGTGGCAGAAGATGTGATTACCGAATTTTTGAAAAGTGAACCTGAGGTAACAGGTTACGACATCCTGCAAGGGCCATGGGGCCAATCCGGAGCGAACAGATGGGTATATTTTGGAGATGAAAAAGCCAAAGAACAGGTAAATTGGATACAAAGGCCTTATCTATTTGATTATCAGTTAACTGACTTTACATCAGACCTAAAGAACATGGTTGACCTAGCAGTGGCACAGTTTCTATTTCGCCCGATAGGTCCCAGGACGGAAATTAAGTGGTACTATAACTTCAGGGCTCGTTCTGAAGAAGTTTTGCCTCAGCTCATGGATTTTGTAGAAAATGTATGGGTCCCATGGATGAATTCCTATTTAGATGATACTAAAAAGGCTTTAGATTATGATGTATTTTACCCTAATAAAATGGAATAACAACAATACAAAAAAACAATAAGTCCGATAGCTTAGCAGGTTTTAATTCAGCTAAACTATCGGACTTATTTTATTATTTAAAATCTAAATTTTCAGGTTCAACGGTCTGTTGAGCTAATCTCTCAATTGTAGCAATACCACGCATTCCACATGCTGGGTATGTGGAAACATATCGATAGGCTGTACAATTTTCACTGAATATTTTTCATCTAATAAAGTCAGATCTCTTGCCTGAGTGGCGGGGTTGCAACTCACGTAAATAATTTTTTCGGCCTGAACATCCAAGATTGACTTTATAACTTTCTCATGCATTCCTGCTCTGGGAGGATCAGTAATGATCAAATCGGGTTTTCCATTTTCTTTTACGAAATCATCATTTAAAACTTCTGCCATATCTCCGCTGAAAAAGGATGTATTAGTAATTCCGTTTATTTCAGAATTGATCTTAGCATCTTCAATAGCTTCCGGAACGTATTCTACGCCAACTACCTTTTTAGCATGCTTTGCTAAATAATTGGCAATGGTTCCAGTTCCTGTATAGAGATCATAAACCAGTTCTGAACCGGATAACTCAGCATATTCCAAAACCAGATCATACATGCTTTTGGCCTGTTTACTATTGGTTTGAAAAAAGGACTTCGGCCCGATTTGGTAGATCGTTTCGCCCAGAGATTCTTTAATGAAGGGCTCTCCTTTGTATAAGATCAATTCCTGGTCGTGAAAAGTCTCGTTCTTTTTGAGGTTAATTACATAAAATAATGACGTGATTTCCGGGAAACGGTCAGATAAGAAGTCCATAACGCTTTTTATCTGCTCTGTTTGATCCTCCCCGAACTGAACGATTACCATAAGGTCACCTTTCGTGGTGTTTCTGATAATCAGGTTTCTTAATAAACCTTTATGATCGTGCACATTATAAAAACTGAAATCCGATTTTAAAGCGAACTCTTTCAAAGAATTCCTAATGTCACTTGATATCGGATCCTGTAAAAAACATTCGTTTAGATCCAGGATCTTATCGAACATTTTTGGAATGTGGAATCCGACACCTCTGCGCTCTATTTTTTCTCCCGATTGAATTTCTTCCGTAGTAAGCCAGCGCTGGTTTGAGAACGTATATTCCAGTTTATTTCGGTAATACTTTTCTTCAGGAGCGGTAATGATGGAGTTAATATGGGGAAGTTCAATAGTTGAAAGTCTGCTAAGCTGGTCTTTCACCTGTTGTTCTTTAAATGCAGCTTGTTGCTCATAGGGAATATGCTGCCACTTACAGCCTCCACACGTGCCAAAATGCTCGCAAAAGGGCCGTGTCCTGATTTCGGAATGTTTATGAAATTTTATGGCGCGCCCTTCCTGGAATTTTTTTCTGTTCCTTCCAGGCTGAACATCCACAATGTCGCCGGGAGCAACATAGGGCACAAAAACTACCTTCCCATTATTCCGACCAATTCCAAAGCCTTCAGCAGCCAGATCAGTGATCTCAAGCTCCCTGATCAATTCTTTCTTTTTCCCCATAAGGCAAATTTACAGGAGTAATACGAAATGAGCGTATTGCATTTCCAAAATCATTATCTTTCCGGTTCTTAGATGTAGGTAAGTGAGGAAATTATTTTTTTGTATCGCTATCTTTTTTTGCGCCCTTCAGTCAAAAGCTACCCACATAGTAGGAGGAGAATTCGAGCTTATTCATTTAAACGGCAATACCTACTTACTAAGGCTAACTCAATATTTTGACGATGTAAACGGTAATCAATCCATCCTTTTTGATACCGATTCCACTCTCGCCGAACGTAACATAACGGTATCTATATTTAGAAATTCAGATGATGCTTTAGTCACCAACGTAATCCTTTTTAGAAATGAAAATATAAATGACTTTGTTCCATATACCAACCCGAGCTGCGAGCCTTTCGATGATTCGGGAGAGCCATTGCTAGTAACCAGAAGGATCATTTTTGAGTCCCAAATTGTACTTAGTCCTGATGTTTACAATGAGTTGGAAGGATATTACATCTCTTGGGAGCGCTGTTGTCGTAATGGAACAATAAGTAATGTGGTTAATCCGGGAGCTGCCGGACAAACGTTTCTACTGGAGTTTCCACCAGTTTCCAGAAATGGTAGGCCATTTATTAACTCATCACCCTCTATTTTTCCACCGCTAAGCGATTTTGCTTGCGCTGGTCAATTCTATTTTGCTGATTTCAGTGGTTTTGATTCCGACGGGGATTCACTGGTTTACACTATGGCTTTACCTTTAAACGGAAATAGTGACCAAACGAATCCTGCTCCGCAGAGTCTACCTAAACCATACCCAACGGTAAATTTTATAGATGGCATTAGGGTTGATAACCAGATTCGGGGTGATCCAGCCTTATCTATATCTACTGATGGAATTCTAACCGTGGTACCTAGTGCTACTTCTTTAGGGTTGAATGTATTTGCCGTAAAAGTTGAGGAATTTCGGAACGGTTTAAAAATAGGAGAGGTTCGCCGTGATTTTCAATTACTTATCCTGGACTGCGTACTGCCTGGCGTAAAGCCAGAAATTAGAGCAGAAAGTCAATCCGGAAGCTCAATCGAAAACCAGGCAGTTGTAACATTTGCTGCCGATGAACAGAAATGCTTTAACATCTTTTTAAGAGACCAAGATCCTAATGAAGTCGTTTCAATTAGGGCGAGGCCAGTAAATTTTTCTGCTGTACTTGATACTATATTTGATAATACCGGAGGTCCTTTGACTGGGCCATCGGATGAAAGGATTATTGAAGTCTGCCTTCCCGATTGCCCATTTACAAGCGATTTGGCCATCATCGATTTCATTGTTACCGATAATAGCTGTCCTCAACCGCTTCTGGATACCTTACGACTTTCATTTGATATTGAAGGGCCTCCGAACGAACTTCCTGTTTGGAGTGAGAATAATTTTTCCGTTATGGTTGATGAAGGTGATGCCTTTGATACGACTTTCAGAAGTATCGACCCTGATGGGGAATTAATAGACTTTTTTCTCCGTACGGACGGTTTCTTTATTGAAGATTTCGGTATTGAAATAGATACAGTGAGAAATGAAGCAGGACAGCTTGATGTGCGCTTTTTCTGGGATACCAACTGTCAGGTATTCGATTTTACAGAAAGGGATAGCTTTAATTTCCGGTTTTCGCTTGATGACCAAGACACTTGTTTGCTGGAAGACAGAGTGGATTTGAACTTTAGAATCGATGTAAACCTCCCACCTAACACACTACCGGTTCTAAGTACGAGTGTTGATATTACCGAATCAGTCAACCTTCTGGCAGATAATACTTTTTCGTTTGATATTTTCGCTACGGATAGTGATGGAGATTCACTTATCTTAACAGGAATACCGCTCAATTACGAGTTTGCAGATTTTGATGCTACTTTTGAAGATCAGGAAGGAATAGATTCCGTATCCTCCTCATTTTCGATATCAGCAACTTGTGAAGACCTTACCAGCGAACCTCTACGTACCTTTTTTCAGGTTGAAGATAATGATCGATGTAAGTTCACCAACGAAGACAGCCTTTTACTTCAACTAAACGTCGTTGGCCCTCCAAACGACCCTCCATTTTTAAGTTTTAGTAGTGGTGTGATACGGGATACCATCTTTGCGGGCGAAGAATTTAGACTTGAAGTTTTTGGTGAGGACATAAACAACAATCCTATAGAACTATTGCTTAGAAGGGCTACTGGCTTTGAGGAAAGGACACCTTTCAGCTTCGAGGATGTTTCCGGAATTGGAGCAGTAAGTTCAGAACTCGTATGGCAGACCACCTGCGACGATCTGGGAGAGGATTTAGAATCGATGCGATACTCCTTTAGTTTTGGTTTGGAAGAAGATGCTTGCGGGCCTGACTCTACAGCTGTGCAGGCTGTGATCGTGGAGGTCGTAAATCGTGAGGCGATGTTTGAAGTGGATACGCTTTACAATGTTTTAACTCCGAATTTTGATGGCTATAACGATACGTTTCGCTTCAAATTTGGAGATTTGCCCTTAGACAATTGTTTTAATCAGTTTGAAGGTGTAACGGTAGTAAACCGATGGGGGAAAGCCGTTTTTGAAAGCAGTGATCGGAATTTTGAGTGGGACGGTGGCGCAGAGCCAAACGGAATCTATTATTACAGCCTTAAGTTCACACAAGAAGACTATACGAGCTGGCTACAATTACTGAGGTGATCAGAATCCAAAACCAATTCTAAAACCATTACTCACCTCACTTCCATTCACAAGGGCCGTGAAATAGTCCACCCTCAGGAACTTGAAAATATGCTCAATTCCATAACCGAACTCCAAATAATGGCCTAGAGCATCCGTATACAAATAGTTTACCGTTCCTACCGTTTGAAGTTTGAGCTTACGTGCCAGCGGGATTTTATTAAAGAGAAAGCCGTTAAAATTATGTTGATAGTGCCCGCTTATGAAGCCGTCGTTCGTGCTAAACTCATAGTAAGGCAAGAGCTGAAAGTTTCCAAGTTCAAAATCGCCGAATTGTGTTCTATTACCATTAAAGTGATAAAAATCAACGAAAGTCAGTTCATCATCATTCAAAAATGCCCCACCTTTAATCAAGTATGCTCCCTTTCCAACCAAGCCATAGTCAAGGTTATCTTTAACCCGTGCAGTAATCAAATCGAAGTTGACATCGCTACTTAAAACTGACGGAATTCCTTTACGGTAACTCAAGAAGAAAGTCGGATACTTGGAGTCAAGATTGTATTTCCGGTCCGGACGATCAATGTATTTCTGTCTTATTCGGAAGCGGACCTCTGCATCTAAAATAAGAGCCTGGTTGGTGGAAAAGCTAGCATCATCAATTTCTACATTTCCGGGAACGTTAGGCTCAAACTCCCTCGAACTTCTATCTATGAAACTGAAATCTGTTGTGTTTTGCAATTCACTTCGTTGTGCCCACTCCAGAGAGCCAGTAACTACAATACCATTGACTACCTCAATTCTATGCCTGTATTTGGCATACCATTTTTCATACAACCTCATGAAGTTTCGCTCGTCAATCAGGCTTTCAAAGGTATTGATGATCTCTGAAATGGGGTTTTCGCTATTGTATTGCGAGACGAACCTTCCGAATTGAAATTGGGAGAAGGCGTACTTTTTTCGATTGTAAGAATAATAGGCTGTTAATCTGCTGTTGAAGCGTTTGTTGGAAAATCCATACCTGAATTCAGGAGTGAAAGTGTAATACCTTTGGTCTTCAAAATCCTTACGATAGACAACCCGGGCATTTACAACAAGGCCTTCAACAACATTGTAATTCAGGATCCTGATGATTGGGTCAAAATAATAACTCGTCCTTTCAAAGCTATTTTGATATCTGTAGCCTCCCAGAAACAAATTAGATACAGTAAACTTATTGCTTTTCCGATCTATCGAGTCTTTATATTCCTTTGATTCCTTAACAAATCGTATGCTGTCTTTTACCTCATAATCTATTACTTCCTCCTGGGTTAAAGGAATGGGGCGTATTTGAGACCAATAAATGCTATCGCGTTGATTCGATTCCCTTTCTACCTTTACTTTTGCCCCCCTGAAGTATTTCTTATCGAAACCGGGTTCAATTTCATAGTCCGAGTATACCACAGCGAAACGCCCGCTGCCTACAAAACCAAAAATTTTAAACTGAAAATCAAATCGTTGGCTAAATACCATCCAGATATCATCTGATACAGGAGCATACATTTGCCTGATCTGCAAACTATCGATGAACTCAAGCTGGTGCTGTTTGGTCAGTAAAAGGTCGGTACTATGTATCCTCCAGGAATCTTCCACGATGTAGATGAGTCCTTCAAAAACCGGATCATTCGGTCTTTTCGGTATAACCCTGACCTTGTTGACGAGAACCTCATTTTCAAATACGGTTCCTAACAATTCATAATCATAGAATAACAGTGCATTTTCTGCTATTGGGCTTACGTAGCCCCGTTCGGTTACTCCCTCAAGTGATAAGAGATTCTCATAGAAGGTAACGTTCATTTGCGAAGCTTCATTCCAGGTGAATGCCTGAGGATCACCGCTCACTTTTGAAGAGATAACTTTTTCCTTGTATTCATCGGGTTGTTTGAAATTAAGCTCTGAAATGGATTCCGAAAGATAAACGATCCCAGTATCAACGGTTACGGCAAAACCGAGCACTTTTTCAGGTGCCTTGTCGAGTCGCTGCATTCCTTTTACATAGGCCATACTACTAAAAGATTCTACCTCTTTTAAGTGAAATTTTCTCTTGGAGATCGCATTTCTTATGATCTGGTAAGCAGGGTCTTCGCCACCGGCAGTGACTATCACTTCTTGAAGCTCTAAGACATCGGGGCTCATTTTAACCCTTAATTCTTCATTTTGCTGTCCGACGGAAACCTCTTTTTCAAGCGTCTTATACCCTACATATTGGAATACGATGGTGTACTGCCCCGCATCTAACTTAAAATTAAACTGACCGTTAAAATTACTGGTCGTTCCGTGGGAACTTCCCTTAACGTAAATACTCACGAACGGCAAACCCTGGTCATTTTCATCGACCACTGTTCCGCTCAAACTTTGACCAGAAGATTGGAAAGACAGAACTAGTAATTGAGCTAAAAGGAAGGGAAATATTCTTCTGTGCACTAAGGTTGTTTAAAGAAAAACGAACCTAAGCAACAATTCTTATTTAGAAAATATAGAAATCACAATTCTTTACCAAACACCTCAAAATCGGGTTAAGAATAGTTCAAAATATATGGTTTAGCTAAACTGTTAAAGTAGATTAGTGGTAACCATTCTCTGGCTTGCCGGAATTGTATCATTATGCAAATTAAATGGTTGATCCCCTTTTACTCCACTTGAGTAAAACTTGATTTGTAAATAGGGTATGTTTAATCGATTTTCGTTTTTTATTAGTAAAGATTACAATTAAAATGAAAGATAAGGTCGTCATAATCACCGGAGGATCTTCGGGAATAGGGAAAGCATTAGCAGAGGAATTTGGTTCGAAAGGTTCTAAAATCATCATCACAGGAAGAAATCAAAACGCACTTGATTCCGCGGTGGAAGAATTGTCGACAAAAGGTATTGAAGTTTTTGGCATACAAGGAGACGTGAGCAATCAAGAGGATACCAAAAGAGTAGCGGAAGACACGCTCAAGAAGTATGGTAAAATTGATGTTTTGATTAACAACGCAGGCATATCAATGCGGGCTTTATTTCAAGATGTCGATATTGATGTGGTTAAAAAGGTGATGGATATAAATTTCTATGGTGCCTTATATATGACCAAAGCTTGCCTGGATCAAATTATGGTAAATAGAGGTTCTGTAATTGGAATATCTTCCATTGCAGGTTTTAGAGGTTTGCCGGCTAGAACAGGCTATTCTGCATCTAAATTTGCATTACAGGGTTTTTTGGAGGTTTTAAGGACAGAGATGCTCAAAAAGGGAGTTCATGTCCTTACGGCATGCCCCGGGTTCACAACTTCTAACATAAGGAATACGGCTCTTACAGCCGATGGTAAAGTTCAGGGTGAGTCACCCAGGGATGAGGGAAAAATGATGAGCGCGGAAGAGTGCGCACAGCATATTTACAAAGCAACGGTAAAAAGGAAGAAGTTCCTTGTATTGACTAGTCAGGGTAAACTGACGGTTTTGCTAAATAAACTATTTCCTGGAATGATGGATAAAATGGTTTATAATGTTATGGCTAAAGAAGCAGATTCTCCCTTAAAATAACAGTTTATAAAAGGTTGATGATGTGACTGGATCGGATATAAGCTTCCTGGTTTTCCCAGGTGATTTTCGACCAAACTTCACCTTCTTCAATGATTTTCACCTTATGACCTTTCTCAACTTTAACAACGGGTTCACTTCCGGGTGAAGGCCCTTCCATGAGGTAGGCATTTTTTCCTATGATGATCGCCTTTTTAGAATGAAGGTCAAAATTAGAAATATAAAAGAGGACACTTGTAAACAATAAGAACAGTAAAGCGGTCCCATAAGACCTCACACCTTTGAGCTTCTGCCTCAGAACGATCGAAAAAAGGAGTATACATACTAAAGAGAGGATAATAGAAAGCTTTGTTTTGTGCTTAAAGTATATCGAAATGAAATAATCGAAGTCAGAGCTTTTATACCCTTTCAATTCATTTTTTTCGGCCAGTTCCTCCATTTTTGTTAAAACTTTAAAGTCGGAAGTGAGCTTAAAATAAAAATCAAGATAGTATAAAGCTGAAGTGTAATCGCTTAAACCTTCTTTTATGAAAGCCATTTTTAAGATCATAGCGGGAGAGTATTGCCCCTGCTCAAAAATGCCGTTATAAATGCCAAAAGATTCTGTATACTTTTTATTAACGAATAAAGAATCGGCTTCCACCAGGCTTTTATTTGACGCATAATTCGTCATAGGAAATACAAGCCATAATACTACAAAGAGCGGTACTTTATATAAAAAATGGGATTGCTTTTGCATTTTATGAATACGTGTCTATTTTTGCAGTCCAATTACGGAAAAGGCTTGCGATTGAGCAAGCCTTTTTCTTCGATTCGCTAGCTCAGCTGGTAGAGCAACGCCCTTTTAAGGCGTGGGTCCTGGGTTCGAGCCCCAGGCGGATCACACAAAAAAGCCTCGCTATCCAGCGAGGCTTTTTTTATGCTCATAAAGATTAAGCTCAGTTTACCTATCGTTTATTTTATCTAAAAACCGCCCGATCTGCTCATCTGGAGTCATTGAGGAAGTAAATCCGGTTTTATAGCCACATAGAGCATTAATCATCAATTGATCCATCACTTTGATATTGGGGAAAAACGGGAATACCACATCCCGAATTTTACCCAGAAATTTATAATCAGACTGAAAAAATCTTGTGAGTACCTGACTGGTGGCATGATAAAACAGATTCTGATAGCTTCTGGCATTCTTCAGTTCAGATAGTTTTCCAACTTCAAAATTATCCTGATTTATGACCTTTCCGATCAGGTAGCCATCAAACAGTGCCATGTTTAATCCAATACCCAGTTGTGGGCTCATTCCATGGATGGTATCGCCTATAAACACCATATTTTTATGATTCCATTTTCTACAGTACACATCATGATAAGTCGTATACAGTAAATCATCAAAGCTGGTGATTTGATCAACAACGTCTTTTGAAAAAGGCTCAAACTTTATCAGTTCAGATTTGAATGTTGAAATACCCTGCTGTCTGATATTTGCCAGTTCTGTGTATCTGGCACTCCAGAACAGATTGATTAAAGAATTTCCTGTTTCGGGGTCTTTCCCACATGGCAACAGGCCGAGAAGCTTCTTTGTGCCATCATATCGCTGATAAAGAATGTTTTTTGCATGAGTTCTGTTTGAGAATATGCCCCAGAAGGCTCCCCATGGATATTCTTTCTGGTACTTGAATTTCGGGAGCAGGTTCCTGAATGTTGACTTTGCTCCATTGCTGATAATGATTACGTCAAAATTTTTATACTCCTTTTCATTACTGATGAATGAACACTTGCTCTCCTCCGTATTTATTTGACTGATCTTCTCATTGACTCTTATTTCAACCCGCTTTTCTTTCAGCTTGGCCAAAAGCGCATGGAATAAATGGCCTCTATGAATACCCGTTCCGAAAAGACTCGGATTGTACTTTTTATACTGAAGGTCAAGTATCTTTGTGTTTTGTATGTTGAAGCCTTCAAGCGCAGTTATTTGGTCACCAATCGAAACAGCTTTATCACCCAAACCATAAAGCTCCAGAATTTTCATTCCCAGAGGTTGGAGTAGGATTCCTGCACCAATGGGTAATAGTTTTTCGGATTGCTCGAATATGGTAATGTTATGGGTATCGCTAATGGAAAGAGCGGCTGAAATTCCGGCGTATCCGCATCCGATTATCGCAATATTCATACACCTGATTTGAAACTCAAGATCATTTCTTTCCAATCGAATATAATACCTGTAGATCCTGATATAATAAACATTGCCGGGTTATTTTAAGGTTCAGGGTCTGCTCCGAAATAACACGGAATACTAAAAGTAAAGACAGCTGCCGTTTATGATTTAGTCATAATATCATCTTTCCACTCTTTCCTTTAGAGCTCTGTTCATGTTTTCAAACCCTTCACGAACTTCTCCCGACAGCTTCTTTCTGAAAAGGGGAACCAGTATCCCGCTAAACTTTTCTCTGTGATCGAAAGTGGTGGTCCCATCTGCATTTTTGGCGAATTCGAAAGAATGTTGACCATCAAATAAGCCTTTAACCAGAAGCTTACCCACCCACTCAAGTTTTCGATTGGGTATCCATGCAAGTACCACAGGCCTTATAACCATTCCTCCAGCATTGATTTTTATTCTTTTTCCGGGTCTTGGATTTCCTTCTATAGATTTAAGAAAGGGGTTCCATTCCGAATAGCGGCTAAATTCCGAGAAAACCTCCCACACTTTTACAGGCGATGCCTGTATCTGAATACTCGTACTGATTTCCATCTTGGTAACTTTTATTGTTGATGAGCACCCAAACTTCGGTACGAAAATCAGGACTGCACTTGATAAATATCAAGAAGTGATTTTTTTACGGATTCTGCTGAAGGTTTCGGGCGTCATGCCTAGCATAGAAGCCAGATAATTCAGGGGTACCTGATTGAAGAGCTCGGGATTATTGTGAAAAAACAGATGATAGCGCTCTTCTGCAGATAAGGAGAGAAACGAGAAAATACGGTCTTCAAGTGTCATAAAACATTTCGACAGGAATAGCTTTTCGAGCCTTTCCCAAGCGGGTATTATCGTTCCAATTTTCTGATAGCTGTCGCTGTTTAGAGAAAAGAGAACGCAGTCAGTGATGGCTTGAATATTTCTTCTGGCAGCACCTCCAAACATCAATACGGAAAGGTCTGTAGTCAGATCACCGGGTGATGAGATCCATTGTGTAACCTCTTTTCCATCATGATTGGAGTGAATTCTGAGGAATCCGCTCTTAATAAAACTCAGTGAAGACCTGAAGCTGCCCTCTCTGGTGTGGAAGTCTCCTTTTGCCAGATGCTCCTCATGAAAAAGTTCAGCCACCTTTTCGAGGTTTTGGTTTTCAAGCTCAAAATACTCCTTTAGATAGGTTTGAATGCTTTTCATGTATTCAAGGTATTATTAAAATTACTTTGAAGATTGGACAAACTGCGAACGCTAAGTTTATAAAAATTCAATGTCCGGAGTAAGTTACAAGCTCAAATGACCAGTTAGGTTTTGAAAACCTGACTGATCTAAAGCTGCTTTAGAGCCTGTAATAAGGTTTACATGAATTGGATTATTTTTAATAAAATAGTAATTATTGCTAAAAGCAGACATTCATTTATAAAAAATAGTATTCCGATTTGTTATATTAAAACATGGGAAAGTACATTATCATCACTCTCGTTATTCTATGTTATTCTTGTGTTAATACTGAGAAAAAGGAAGGTAGGGCTGCCCCAATTAGTTCTTCTAAAGCCTCAAAAATTTTAACAAAGGTTGATTTCGAAAAACAAGGATTTGTTTGGGCATTAAAACCAGATGAAGGCTATATTAAATGTAGAGATAATGCAATTTACTTTGAGACGGTTAATGGTGTAAAATATGGTCTTAACGGGATTGCCACTAAATCAAAAGGATACAAAAGCGTCGATCCTATTTGGCTGCTGAATGAAAAGTTGCCCGGTACAAAGCTAAGTATTGTTGATATGATTGATTTTGGATTAAAAAAATGTAAATGATTGAATTCAGTAGATCTAAAAAGCAGAAACCAGATGATAGTGAAGATATATTTATTCATGTTATGAGAGTTGCTAAAAGTCATATAGGGGAAACTATTACTCTTTATGATTTAGAAAACGAACTCAATAAAAAATATAAATACAATATCAACAATATTCATTTGAGACACTCGCTATATCCTATATTCAAATTCGTTTTTGGTAACCATGATTTCAATAAAGAGCCACATAATAATTATATAATGTCTGGAGAAGCGTATGTTCGATTGTTAGAATATGACGAACTACAAGAGGCCAGAGAGGCATCTAAGTCAGCGAATATATTTGCGCGTAAAGCAAATATATTTTCACTTTTAGCCGTAGTTCTAGCTCTTCTAACATTCTTTCTTCAATTATTCACGGACTTACAAATTAAAATATAACAATCTGGGTTATTGTAGGTTTTTCATATTTCGATTTTTCCAATAATCGCTAAATGATCAGAACCACCTCCCTCAATGACTTGAGTCTCTATTGAATTCAGTGCACCTCTTGCAAAAATGTAATCCAGTGCTAACAGGGGATTTGTTTTACTTGAGTTAGGAAAATTTTCTTGAGAGCCAATTCCCGATATGCTAAAAAGATCTACCCATTCACTTTCTATATTTCTAAACAACGGTTCGTATCGAGTTGTATTTAGATCTCCCGCCATAATCTGAACATTAAACTCTTTTTTTCTGGTTAATGAATTGATCTTCTGAAGTTGACTTATTCGTTTTCTATAATTGGAAGCAAAAAGAGATAAGAAATTGTCCGGGTTTTCTATTGCGATGGCAGGGGATGCCAAATGAGTATTTACCAGTTGAATTCGCTTTATTCCAATCTTTACTTCAACTATCTGAGCAAAAGGAAGACTACTTTCATTTTTCAAAAAGTGGTTTGCCAGGATCGGGTATTTAGAGTAAATACCAATGCCGTGGGTTCCTCTTAGTGGTAAGGTTTTCCTGTATGGATAATCTTTTCCAATAGAATTGTTTAAGCGCTTTTCCCAGCTGGGTATTAGTTCCTGAACCAGTAGAATATCGGGATTTGATTCCTTTATTATAGTAAGCGAGGAACTCGGTGACCTGTTTTTGAAAAACAAGTTATATGTCATTAATGAGAGTTCAGTATTTGTTGAGTTATTATTTAGAGTCTCTTTATTTAATTTAATCCAAGCAAACTCTAGAAAAGTGATTGATAGAGCGAAAAAGAGTAAGATTTGAAAATATTTTGATGTCGCTCTTCTCGTTGTAAGATATAAGAAAAGTGTTCCCAAAATCACAAAAAACCACCTTCCCGAGATAAGAATTGTCCCAAAAATAAAATGGTTTCGACCAAATAAGCTCGTCAATACAATGACTGAATAACAAGTGATTAATACTCTCAGAAATATACTGATCTTCTTTTTCTTCATTTAAGTTCCAATCAATCAACGATATGGTTAATAATTGTTATACACACGTATTCTTTTAAAGAAGATTCACCCAACCACCTCAAAATCTAACTCCTGATCTTCTGTTACCGATTCCATGTTAACATAATGTAAGCGTTCCATGCGGTCTACTTCGAGGGTGTAGAATTCAAATTCTTCCACGATTTTACCTTCCATCTGGTAAATACCTTTTCCCCGGAAAGGATATTTAGAAGCTGATGGTGGAAAATGGACGGTATCGATGAACAGCCCATCTTCATCAATGAAGGTCCCGAAATACATGCTTCTTCCATTGGAAGTCCGAGTGTTTTTAATGGCGATCAGGTAGCCAACCATCGTCACTTTTTGACCAAGATGATGCTCCATATTCTTCACCAGCACTCTCTGTCCGGGCATTTCTTCGAGGAGCAGGAATGGACTGCATAAAGGAAAACCGAGCAGTTCCATTTCTTCGAAGGCATCTTCCCTCAGGTCATGATGTAATTCCGGTAACTGAAAGGACTTTACCGGAGCAGGGAAAAGTTGCTGTTCGACGTTTCGCTTCTTACCCTTATTCAGCATAAAATGGGCTTCCCAGAGCAGGTTCTTTTTAGGCTTTCCCGTAAACCGAAGTGCTCCAACCCGGATGATCAGTTTTAATTGCTCGAGCGAAATCTCTGTACGTTTAATGAAATCGGTCAGGTCCTGAAAGGCTCCGTTTTTATCCCGTTCCAGTAGCAGATGTTCAACGAAGTTTTTCTCCAGCTCTTTCACCAGTACAAATCCGAGATAGATGGTTTTTCCTTCAATGTTGGTGAGTAATTCACTTTTATTGACGCAGGGAGCTTCAATATCTGCTCCTTCCATTCTGGCTTCGTGCACATACAGCTCGGTTCGGTAAAACCCTCCACCGTTATTGATGACAGCAACCATAAACTCTAGTGGATAATACGCTTTCAGGAAAAGACTTTGATAACTCTCTACGGCATAGGAAGCGGAATGTCCCTTGGCAAAGGCATAACCGGCAAAACTTTCAATCTGACGCCAGACATCCAGTGCTAGCTCATCGGAGTGGCCTATTCTTTTGCAATTATCAAAATACTTCTGGCGAACCTTCTGGAATTCTTCTCTGGAGCGATACTTGCCGGACATCCCCCTGCGGAGCGCATCGGCCTCCCCCAGATCGAGTTTAGCGAAATAATGAGCTACTTTAATCACATCTTCCTGATACACCATAACTCCGTAAGTTTCCGGCATCAGCTTAGCAAGTATGGGATGCGCTTCTTTTCTTTTTTCAGGATAGCGAAAGCGGAGAATGTACTGTCGCATCATCCCCGATTTGGCCACTCCGGGCCGGATTACCGAACTGGCTGCTACCAGTCCCAAATAATGATCGGCCTTAAGTTTTTTAAGCAGCATGCGCATGGCCGGGGACTCTACATAAAAACAGCCGATGGCCTGTGCATTCCGGAGCAGGTGTTTGATCCTTTCATCTTTTTTAAAAGCCTTAAAATCGTGGATGTCAATGGGGGGGAGGTCAGGATGGTTTCTGGACACAACCCCTAAAGTATCTTTTATTTTTCCTAATCCGCGCTGACTGAGGATGTCGAACTTATAAAGCCCAATATCTTCTGCTACGATCATATCGAAATGAGTTAACGGATAGCCTTTGGGAGGCAGAGAAGTCGCCGTGTAATGATGAACAGGCTGATCGGAAATTAAAATACCTCCGGCATGGATGCTCAGGTGACTAGGGAATCCGTGCATGAGTGCGCTGTACCGAATAATCAATTTTCCGATGTGATCGAGTTCCTGTATGGGCATTTCCTGAACCGCTTCGATTTCGTGTGGAGGTAAACCAAATACTTTTCCGAGTTCCCGAACGATAGCTCGTTTTTGAAAAGTACTATAGGTAGCCAGTAAAGCAACTTTATGTTCGTTTTCCTCGGATCCAAAGCGCTCAAAAATGTATCGGGTCACATCATCACGGTCAGCCCATGAAAAATCAATGTCGAAATCCGGAGGATTTTTCCGGTACAGATTGATAAAGCGTTCAAAATACAGGTCCAGATCAATAGGATCAACATCGGTGATGCGAAGCAGGTAGGCCACGATGCTATTGGCGCCACTCCCTCGTCCGACGTAATAATATCCCTGTTTTCTGGCGTAACTAACAATATCCCAGTTTACCAGAAAATAGGAGACAAAGCCTTTTGAGTGGATCATTTCAAGTTCTTTTTCCAGTCGATCCCGGATTTCCGGCTTTGGACGTTCCCCATAGCGATAGTTCAGATTTTTCTCACACTCCTCCCGGATCAGTCTATAATCTTCTTCATCAGAACCCGTATAACTTCGAATGTTTTTATGTGGATATTCATCACCAAATTCAAAATGGATTTCACACTGACTCAGGATCTTTCTGGTGTTTTCAATCAATTGGGGATAATCCGCATAAAGCTTCTCCAACTCAGACTCTTCGATCATGAATTCATCTGGCGAGGCTTCTTCCGTTTTGGATAGTTTGCTGAGCAAGGTGTTGTTATCGATGGCCCTCAGTAGCCGGTGAATGTTGAAATCAATATTCGGCCTTTTAGGCTCAGGCTTCCTGAAAGAAACGGTTTTTAAAATGACCAGCTTTTCCTGATGAGCTACCCATTCGGAAAATGGTAGCTTCGTGAGTTGATGAGGGGCTATTCCGATGTACTCATGATCTTTTAATAGGTGATTGATTTCACTTTCGAAAGGATAGATGATAAATATATCGGATAACTCAGGAGCTTTTGGGTCGAAGTTTTTTTCTTCGTGCAGATGTTCGGAAAGAAACCGGTTCAGGTTTAAAAAACCATTATTGTTTTTAGCTAGTCCTACAAACTGCTGCTGTATTCCATTCCTGAAATCAATGCCCACTACAGGCTTAATCCCATATTGTGGGGCAATTCGAATGAAATTCAAACAGGCAGAAGTATTGTTGATGTCCGTTAAAGCTAGCTTTTTTACATTCAGGTCTTGGGCGGCCTTAAGAAGCTCATTAGTAGGCAGGGTTCCGTAACGCAGACTAAAATAGCTGTGGCAGTTCAAAAACATAAGCTAGGCAGTTATGATTTCTCCTTTGAACGGGTTGAACGTTCGAACAGCATCTACCCCTAGGGCAGCGGCTTTCAGAACCTTCTGGTCTCCATGCTTTTTCTTGATGTGATCGATGGCCTGATACAGGTTGATCATATCTTCCGTATCATCAAACAGGTTAATCTGATGATTTCCATGTACTAGATGACTGAAGCGAACTCCGACAAGCCTGACCAGTAATCGTTTGTCGAACAGCTTTTCAAAAAGCTCCAATGCTTTCGGAATAAGTATGTGATCGGCTGAGCAGTAAGGCATTCGCGCCTGAAGCGTATGGGTATTGAAATCTGAGTATCGGACTTTCACAGCAATGCAGGCCGTGAGTTTGCCTTCTTTGCGAAGCTGAAAAGCCAGATGCTCCGTCATCGTCAGAATGATCCTTTTGAGGTAAATAGGATCAGTCGTATCGGTTCCAAAAGTGCGTTCGGAAGAAATGGACTTTCGCTCGCTGTACGGCTCGACTGGAGAGTTATCAATACCATTGGCCTTTTGCCACATCATACGACCATTTTTACCGAATACTTTTTCCAGCATTTCAACAGGCATTTTTTGAAGTACTTTGACTTTCCGTACGCCCAAAGCCGAAAGTGTTTGATATGCTTTATCACCAATCATGGGGATTTTCCGAATGGATAAAGGGGCTAGAAAAGCCCTTTCGAGTCCGTATTCTATTTTCTTCTGGTTGTTGGGTTTGGCTTCCCCGGTTGCTACTTTCGATACGGTTTTGTTTTGAGAAAGTCCAAAAGAGACAGGTAGTCCAGTATGTTTTATGATATTCTCCCGAAGTTCGGAAGCCATTTTCAGGCAGCCAAAAAACTGGTCCATTCCGGTGAGGTCGGCGTAGAACTCATCAATGGACGTTTTCTCAAACACCGGAACGGATTCCCGTATGATCTCTGAAACGATGTTGGAATACTTGGTATAATCTTCATGATTTCCCCTCAGAATAATAGCTTCAGGGCATAGCTCTTTAGCTAATTTCATAGGCATAGCCGAATGAATGCCAAATACCCGTGCTTCATAACTACACGAAGCCACAACTCCTCGATTTCCATTATGGCCGATCAAAACAGGCTTTCCGTTCAGGATATCATTGTTTCTCCGCTCTACAGACACGAAGAACGTATCCATGTCGAGATGAAGAATGCTCCGATCCGTTTTCATATATAAAACTAATATATTTAGTTTATACTAAAAAAATTAGTTTATGCTTATCACTCATATATTTGATTAATGCCGTTAAGTTAAGTCTCAAATAGCCGTGTGTTGTGCTTGTCTACCGATAAAGGCAGGTCCTCAGGAGTCACGAATACCTTACTTAGGTTGGTGAGGACTGTGGCTGTTTGATATTTATAATGTCGAACTGTTATCGTAGGATTTTTAATCCGCTCTTTAACAGTTACTTTCATTTATGGGCCATTCATATACCATTAGGGATCAGGGAGCTGTACATTTTGTAACATTTTCAGTGCATCAGTGGGTTGATGTGTTTACCAGAAAGAACTATGCGGATATTTTGTTAGAAAGTCTTGAACACTGCCAAAAACACAAAGGATTGGAAATATATTCATGGGTGATCATGAGTAATCACTGTCATTTAATTGTAAGAGCAAAAAATGAAAATCTAAGCGATGTCATTCGTGATTTCAAAAAATATACTTCCAAGAAAATTTACAAAGCAATTGAGCAAAATGGATCAGAAAGTAGAAAAGAGTGGCTTACAATATTATTAAATTATAAGGATAAAATTTGGTTTTGGAAAGAGGGTTATCATGGGGAAGAGATATTATCACTAGAATTTTATAATTCTAAAGTTGATTATATTCATTTGAATCCTGTGAGGGCAGGAATAGTTGAAAAAGAGGAAGAATACTTACTGAGTAGCGCAGGTGATTTTCATGGAGTAAGACAAGGAGCTTTAGAGCTAAGCTATTTTGGATAGATATCGGATTGAAAATCCTATGATACTACTTCCGAATTTCAAATTCCGAAGAGCTAGTTTTCTATATATAACGACCATAATTCCAGGATAAAACCGCGCTCTTAAACCAAACTTAACATCCATTCTCTTTGAGCAGAGTGCTTTGCTTCCTACTTTCCATAAACGATTCATAAATCTCGAATGCTCCATTCCTTATATATCACTACTTCAGAAGCCCATTGTGGGAAATCCCTGGTTACGCTCGGTGTGATGGAAACAATCCTCCGGAAAACACAAAAAGTAGCCATTTTCAGGCCCATCATAGCCAAGAGAGAATCAGGAAAACAGGATAAAGACCTCAACTTGATTCTGACTCATTTCCAGCTTTCACAGTCTTACGAGGAGTCTTATGTGTTCAATGAAGAAGAAGCAAGCGAACTGGAAAGTCGGGGTAAGCATGATGAAATCATCGATGCGATCATTGAGAAATACAAAGCGCTCGAAAGTAAATATGATTTCGTATTAATTGAAGGAACGGATTATGAGACCCACAGTGCAGCCTTTGAATTCAATATCAATATCGAGATCGCACGAAATTTAGGGTCTCCGGTAATTGTAGTTGGCAGGGCAGATCATAAAGTAGATCTGGAAGTTCTTGATAATCCAATTCAGATTCTTGTTGATTCACTGAAAGAAAGAGGGTGTCAGGTGATTAAGGTGATTGTAAACCGAACCAGAAAATCAATCCTGAAAGACTTTAAAAAACTGTTGAATGATAAGCTTTCCAGCAGTGTAGGCTCTATCGATCTGATTCCTGAAAATGAAATTTTAAAAAGCCCCACACTTCGTGAAATTGCTGAGGAACTAAACGCTAAAGTAATTTATGGACATACTCAGCTGAATCGCCTTGCTTACGATTATTCTATTGCAGCGATGCAGCCACAACATTACCTGGAACGTGTTAGAGAGAACTGCCTCGTGATTACTCCAGGTGATCGAGGGGATATCATTATGACTGCCCTGCAGGCACATCAGTCACAAAATTATCCTTCACTTGCCGGGATACTGCTTTCAACAGGGCTCAAACCGGCCAAGTCCATCAGAAAACTTCTGGATGGGCTGAGCGATCCATTGCCCATGCTTTCGGTAGAAACCAATACGTTTGAAACCGCTAGTGCCCTAGGTAAAATGAATTCTTATGTAAAACCGGAAAATATTGATAAAATCAATCTGAGCCTGGATCTATTTGAAAAATATGTGGATATCCCTCATCTGGAAGAACAGCTCAGAGTGGTCGAATCCAAAGGGATCACACCGAAAATGTTCGAATATAATCTGGTGCAGAAGGCAAAATCCGATAAAAAGAAGATCGTATTACCTGAAGGTGAAGATGAGCGTATCCTGAAAGCTGCAGAAATCATAGCAGCACGAGGACTGGTGGACCTGGTCATTCTTGGAGATGAGACCCAAATCAGAAATGATATTTCAAAACTGGGTTTGCGACTTGATCCTGAGCAGGTAGAGATCATAGAACCTGCTAAAAGTTCCAAGTACTCAGATTATGTTTTAGAACTCTTTGAACGTCGAAAGCATAAAGGTGTTAACACCGATATGGCTAAGGATTTGATGAACGATGTTTCCTACTTCGGAACCATGATGGTTTTAATGGGTGATGCCGATGGAATGGTTTCCGGAGCAGCCCATACGACTCAGCATACCATTCGCCCTGCCCTTCAGTTGATCAAAACCAAACCCGGACTCTCAGTGGTTTCTTCGGTATTTTTCATGGCTTTGGAAGATCGGGTACTGGTTTATGGCGACTGTGCAGTAAATCCGAATCCTAATGCTGAACAGCTGTCAGAAATTGCATCGGCTTCAGCAGAAACCAGTCTGGCTTTCAATATTGAACCTAAAGTAGCCATGCTTTCCTATTCTTCTGGAGCATCCGGGAAAGGAGAGGAGGTTGAAAAAGTGAGGACAGCCACCCAGATCGCTAAGGAAAAACGACCTGACCTTAAAATTGAAGGCCCTATTCAGTATGATGCTGCTGTAGATATGTCTGTCGGGCAGAAGAAAATGCCAGGCTCCGAAGTGGCAGGTCAGGCTTCAGTTTTAATCTTTCCCGATCTTAATACGGGGAATAATACTTACAAAGCCGTTCAGCGTGAAACCGGGGCGATTGCTATTGGTCCGGTTCTTCAAGGTTTAAATAAACCGGTTAATGACCTTAGTCGCGGCTGTACAATTGTCGATATTGTAAATACAGTTGTAATTACGGCCATTCAGGCACAAAACGAGTCGAAATGAAAATATTAGTAATCAACTCTGGCAGTTCATCCATCAAATACGAATTGTTTGATATGGAGGGAGAGAAAGTACTGACAAAAGGCCTGATTGAACGTATCGGAGAGAGCAGTTCTTCTATAAACCATGTACTTTACAGAGAGGACGGAGAGCGAAAAACTACTCAGGAAATCACCATCCCCGACCATAAAAAAGGGCTGAAGGAGATCGCTAAAATAATTACTAGTAAATCATCCGGGGCGGTTGAAAACAAGGATGAAATTGCAGCGGTTGGCCACCGGGTGGTTCATGGGGGCGAGGCCTTTCATGAGACAGTTGTTATTACCGATGAAGTGAAGAGAACAGTTAAATCACTTATTCCGCTGGCTCCGTTACACAATCCAGCCAACATTCAGGGAATTGAAGTGGCCGAAGAAGTTTTTCCAAACGCAAAACAGGTGGCTGTTTTTGATACTGCATTTCATCAGACGACTCCAGCCAAAGCACATCGTTATCCCATTCCGAATGAGCTTTACGAAAAGCATAACATTCGTGCTTACGGCTTTCATGGGACTTCGCACAAATATGTGAGCCGGGAAGCACTGGAACATTTGGCTAGCCCCGGTGAAAACTCAGCTATTATTACCATCCATCTTGGGAATGGCTGCAGCATGGCGGCTATTAAAGGGGGAAAATGCATCGATACTTCCATGGGATTAAGTCCTTTAGCCGGACTCATGATGGGTACACGAAGCGGTGATATAGACCCTTCGATACCATTTTTTCTGGAAGCCAAGGCAGAAATGCCTATTCAGGAAATCGATAAAATGCTGAATAAAGAAAGTGGGTTAAAAGGCATTACCGGATCGAACGATATGCGTGATATTCTAAAGAAAATGGAAAGCGGAGATGAGCAGGCTAAACTTGGTTTGGATATGTTTGCTTACCGGATCAAAAAATTCATTGGGGCTTATGCTGCTGCTTTGGGAAAATTGGATGCTATCGTTTTTACTGCAGGAATCGGTGAGAACAGTGCTGTTATTCGTGAGTTAATCACAAGTGATCTAAAAGTCCTTGGAATAGAAATGGATACTGAAAAGAATGAATCTGATGAAAAAGGATTAAGAGAACTTCAGACTAACGATTCAAAGGTGAAGATACTCGTTGTTCCGACTAATGAAGAACTGGAAATAGCAAGGCAGACGAAGGTTTTGGTGGGAGAAAACTATGAATGAGAAAAAACCAATTGTTTTAACAGGGTCTGATCATCTGCATTTTGAACCGATTGATGTCCATTTTTGGAAGGTCAGTGAAGATCTTTATGTGGGGCGTCCGGGGGAGAAAGAGTTCAGACTTCCTCAAGTTGTGATTAACGTACTTAATGACATAAGGTCTGCAAAACGCTCACCTTATTACAGGCTGCAGGAAGACGGTCGTTATTATATTTTCATTCCTACTCATAATGTTAGGGGTATTGCATCTTGGGGATAGCCTGCTTGAAGATAGCATTAACCATGGGTTAGAGTTAAACCCCCAACCCACTCAATCCTTTTTTCCTCAAGAAAGTACCGAAATAAAGAAAGATAGCCAGAGGAATCCCCGGGATGGGTAAGCCTTCTCCACCTGTGGAGATCAATTCCGCAGTAATAATTCCACCAGCATAAGAACAGAATAAAAAGAAGCCCAGATTCATCGTTTTAGGAATCCAGTACAGAATCACGATTACAATTTCCAGAAGACCAATGAATTGCATAACAGGAAGCAATTTCAAGCCCGACATGGCCTGCACCATAAAATCTCCTTCGATCAGCTTCATCACTCCACTGAAAATGAGCATAGCGGAGGGTAGAATAGAAAGTACGTAGCCAGTAATTTTTCGAGCAGTACTTATTTGAGGGTCGTGTAGGCTTGGCATTTGATTTAGAGTTTTATTGAATATAAATCAATTTGATGATTATCAGAAAACGGATTATCCGACGAAAGCCTTGAATTAGCGCAGAGGCCCATTCTTAATATCATTTTACGGCGAGGTACGAGACCGGGGAATCTATTATCAAATGTACATGAGGTTTCTGGTTACCCAGATACTTCATTCTGAACGCTTCTCATTAATAAGATTCCCCGAACAAGTCGTGGAATGACGCTCCTAATAAGCTGAAGAGCTCGAGAAGCAATAGATTTTTTAGCAGCAGATATCACTAGAAGTCAGATAATGACGTTTCTAATGAACTTTATCAATCGAACAAAATATGTCTAAACAGGAATAGAATTCTCTGAAAACCTCTTATAAAACTCTTTAAAAGCCGGTTTGATCCAGTAAACATATTCATCCGGATTAGCCTCCAGTTCATGATCCAGTTTGTCTAAAGCAATCCATTTGTACTCGTCGACTTCTTCAGGATTCGGAACAGGCGTGCCATTGAATCGTCCGAAATAAACATAATCATATTCGTGTTCTACCAATCCTTTATCCAGATCAGCCCTGTAAATGAAGCTGAATACTTCTTTAAGATCACAGTCAAACCCCATCTCTTCTCTGAGCCTGCGGTGTACGGTTACTTCCTGTCGTTCTCCTTTTATTGGGTGACTGCAACACGTATTTCCCCAAAGTCCTCCGGAGTGATACTTCACTTTGGCCCTTCTCTGGATCAGTAATTCATTTTGATCATTCAGAACGAAAATAGAGAATGCACGATGAAGTTGCCCTTTCCGATGTACATCCATCTTTTCACCTTCACCAATTTCCCTGTCCTGCTCGTCAACCAGTATTAAATTCCCGTTCATCAATCTTAATAATCTCTATTATAAATCTTCTCTGAAAAATTTCTTAAAGCAACTTTCTGACTTTCAATCAGATCAATTTGCTCAAAACAGTCGATCGCTTTGGCATAAAACCCATTCATCAGTTCTTCAGCGTCTTTATTAATGTTTAATTCATTATAAATCTGAATCGTCTTTTCTATTTTGAGGTTTTCATCAGATTCATTCTGAAGCGCTACCAACTGCTTTTTCTGGTCTTCATTAGCTTTTTTAAGAGCCTTAATGTAAAGGTAGGTTTTTTTGTTCTGTACAATATCGCCACCTATTCTTTTGCCAAGCTTGGCATCCCCATATACATCGAGCCAGTCGTCTTTGATCTGGAAAGCAAGCCCTAGATTTCTACCGAATTCATAAATCAATTCCTGATTTTGCTCTGAAGCCCTTGCCAGCTTTGCCCCGAGTTTGAGACTGGCAGCGAGTAGAACGGAAGTCTTAAACTCAATCATTTTAATGTACTCTTCCTCTTCGACCTCCAATCGGTTTTCGAAATCACCATCCATCTGCTGACCCTCGATGATCTGAGTGGCCGTAGAATTAAAAAGTTCGAAAGAATCTCTCAGGATATCAGTATCTACACCCGAAAGGAATTTATAGGAAAGAATAAACATAAGGTCACCTGCCAGTATGGCGGTTCCTTCGTTGAATTTTTTGTGTACCGTCGGAAATCCTCTTCGGATATCAGCTTCATCCATAATGTCGTCATGGACGAGCGTGAAGTTGTGAAATAACTCTACTCCAAAAGCTGGCGAGAGGGTCTGCTCCACATCCCCTCCAAACATCTGGTTGGCATGCATTAGCAACAAAGGACGAATACGTTTTCCTTTCAGTGATAGAAAATAATATACTGCCCTGTAGGTCTGGTCATTCTGCTCACTGAACTGAATGCCATCGAAGGCTTTATCATAAAGCTCCAGTAATTCCGATGTGTTATAAATATGGGTCGTTTCCAAGTTCATTTTCTTTAAATTCTAATGCTTACTATTTCCCCTGTACCTCATTTTTTTACAGTACGTCTTGGTGTATCTTCCTATAGCCCAAATGGGAAATATGTTTCGATAAGCAGTATAGGTAATCATACAATTCTGATTGAATACTCCTGATATGGATTGCTGGGGCCAGTCTCCGCTCTCATACTGCTTTGCAACTAGATAATCAATTCCTCGGTCAACCACATCTTTGTTCGGATAATTCGCCATCATTAGTGAAAGCAGCGTCCAGCTTGTATTCACAACGTTAGACTTTTCATCATCCTCATAACGATCATTTACACAGGAAAGATATGATTCACCCCAGCCCCCGTCCGGATGCTGTTGAGCTACAAGAAATTCACATCCTCTTTTAATAGCATCACTGGCTTCAGTTTCTGAATCATACTGCTGTTCTCCGGATTTTACCAGAGCCTCAATGGCAAACCACGTCCCATAGGTAAAACACACTCCCCAGTTCCCAACCCAGCTACCGTCGGTGCGCTGAAGGTTTTTGATGAATTCAATCCCGTGATTTACGGCTTTATCAATGTCTTTTTTTCTGTAAGATTGATTTGTCTTAGAGTAATCCAGAAGTGCCGTAACGCAAGCCGAAGTGCATTCTACCCAGGAATAATCCACCATAATTTTCCCGAATACTTCGGAAGGATTCATATACTCTAGCCACGATCCGCCTCTGGTATTCTCGTAAGTGGCCCAGCCGCCGTCGTTATTTTGAAAAGAAAGGATCAAATCAACTGCTTGCTTAAGCCTTTCTTCCGGGATTTTAGGTAAGTCGTTTAGTTCCGGAATATGACGATCATGAAGGGATATCGTAGCTTTTAATCCTTCAGCAGTGCAGTCAGCAATCGGCCACCCATGATCTAAAGTAGAGAACGGCCACCCACCCACAGAAGCATGACGGAAGTATTTTTCACGATCTTCTACCTCATCTTTAATTTGGGTATAATCAATGTATGAATACGCTTTTTGTAAAGCTTCTTCATTTTGAACTTCAGACCTGTTCTCATGCATCGCCTGAACGGCAAAGGCTGTGTCCCACAGTTGAGAGCCGTTGTAACCGTTCATTTTCATCCCATCTTCAGCAAGCCAGAGGTAGTCATCCCATCGCTCCACATGTTTTTTGAACGGCTCAGAATCTTTTCCATAAGCGTCCCAGACACAGAGCGAATTGATGATCTGGTTGACGGGTCCAATGTCTATGAAATTTGTTTGTTTATCTTCTGCATTTACATAATCTATCGCGAAGGAAACGGACTTCTTTCGAATGAAGGATAGTGCTATCTTTTCATAAAAATTGAGAATCGATAGCAGTACTTTCAAGCCTTTTGGGGCAGGTTTAAAGCGGTCATGCTCTGAGATCTTATTTCTGGATTTAGCCCAATCAATCTTATCATAATTTTCCGTGTAAATCTCTTCCCGAAGTTCTTTAACCAGGGGCGTTATTTCTCCAACTACCTTTTTCCCGAAACAGTAGGACATGGGCAAATAAACCATTCTCGCATGGCACCAGTATCTCCATGGGTGCATACCCACCCATTTAGGAAGTAGCCAAAGCTCCGGCATTAAACTGTTGCACCCTTTCCATTCATATATTCCCAGGACTGCCATGAAGAATTTACCCCATGAAGGCGTGTTGGTGGCTCCGCCATTTTCCAGTATCCACTGGCGCGCTTTTCTAACGTTAGAGTTATTAGCATCAACTTCCAAGAGCCTAAGCGCGCAATATTGAAGTACTGTTCCGAACATAGTCGAATTCCCCTCGATGTGAAGCCCCCAGCCCCCATCTTTATTCTGATGGTTCAGCATATACTGAATCATTAGGGCCTGCTTCTCTTTTGAAAATGGCTTTTTGGTAATGTATGATGTTATGATCAAAGCAGGTAGTAAAAACATAGGGCCACCGTAATCGCCCGGCCAGTTACCATCTTCTGTCTGAAGTCTGGAATAGAAATGGATTCCTTTAAATGCCGACTTTACAGCCCTCTGAATCCGCCCGTTACTAAAATTAATGGATTCGTTCATCCATGAAGGAACTTCAACACTTTCCACGGACTTTTTTTCGAACCTGTAAACCAGATCTCCTGAGTTTGAATTCTTGGTTTTATCGAATGAAAAGGCCTGACGAATTTGATTCAGATATTTGGAGTCTACCTTTTCAGAACTTTTGAAAAACCACCTCTGGCGTCCGTTTTCAGTCTTTAGAATCCAGTCAGACCAAAAACTCTCCTTTTTCGATGCTTTAGTTTTGATTGTTTCCTCTATTTTTTCGGCGGACTCCATTATATAAACTTAAGTGGACTTAGGTCAACTATGGTTCGATCCTTTTCGGATAAGCTCAGTCGGTATTAAATACACGTCCGAACTTTTATTCGTACCTTGTTTTTTAATTAAAATTTCTAAAATATTTTTGAGGGATCAGCTACTCTCAAATTTTACGAGTTGGTAATTATCCTGACAGGATGAAACGGAAGTTGGAGTTAATTTTTAGAAGCGAAAGATAGAATGGCGATAGAAGAGGCAATTTTATATATAGGATTTTCACAGTCCATATTTGCTGCACTTGTTTTAGGCACCCGACAGAAGGTCAGTATTGCTGATCGTGTGCTGGTTGCATGCTTATTAACGATAGCGTTCCGTTTTCTGATCACCATTCTGGGAGAAGATAATCTTGGAGTGCTGAAGGCGGATTTCTCGGTTGCTATCATTCCGATGACATTCGGCCCCTTCATGTATTTATACACAACTTACCTCATCAATGGAGATTCGAAATTCAACAGTAAAGACCTATTGCATTTTTTGCCTCCCGTTGCATTTATTATCCTATACTTGGGATTTTTCAGTCAATTTATCTCTTTCGATGAGACGAGCTATTTTGAAAAAGATCGATTTCTGGCCATTAGGATTATTTTTGGGCTTACCTTCTTTTCTAGTGTATTAGTATACACCATTTTCACCTTTGTAAGACTTGGGGAGTACAGAAAGAAATTAAAGCCCAAAATGAGCTACAACAACGGAGGTATCCAGCTGATCTGGCTCAATTTTGTAGCACTTCTTTTTAGCCTTCTGTTCCTGACCTATTTGATTGTAGGTCTCATTAACGCCTTAACTTTTTCAGAGACGCTTGATCTTGGTTTGGTTTCCAGAGTAGGTCTTACTGTTCTGGCCTATGCTACAAGTTATTTCGGACTGCGTCAGCCTTCAATTCTGGGAAGCCTTTATGAACGAGCCATAAAATATGGAGAAACGGTTGATAATGATGGTCAGTCAAATCAAAAAAGTAAAATAAGCAATATCCGCATAGAGGAGATTACCAGAAAACTGGAGTCTTGCATGGAGGAGAAAAAGCCGTTCCTGAGACCTGAACTTACTCTTGCTGACCTTGCAGAGCTGATGGAGGTGAATAAATCGGAGTTGACGTATGTGCTCAACAATCATATCGGGAAGAATTTTTTCTCTTATGTCAATGATTATCGTTTGAAAGCAGTTCTTGAAAAACTAAAAGATCCGGCCTGTGACCATCTGACCATTATTTCTATTGCATTTGACTGTGGATTCAATTCCAAGTCAACATTTAATGGTCTCTTCAAACAACATACAGGGCTAACCCCAACCGCTTACAAGCAAAAAGTAGTGCTGGAAGGTTCGAATTAATTTCTTCGGACTGTAAAAAACCTCAACCAACACTTTTCGGACGACTTCCATTTGGGTATTGAGTAGCTTTCTTAATCAAACTTTTCAAACTTATATGGAACTATCGATATCTGATTTTTTTAGATACCCCGACGAGTTTAAAGCATTGTTTAAAATAAAGCGTCAGCACAAGGAGTATCAGCCTGAAAAAAAACCACTCAATCAGCTTGCTGAGAAACTGGATGATATTGATTTTTGCTATGCTGTTTTAGGGAAGGTTTCGAGATCTTTTTCGGTGGTTATACAACAGTTGCCATGCGAATTAAAAGATCCGGTTTGCCTTTTTTACCTCGTGCTAAGAGCTTTGGATAGTATCGAAGATGATACCCGTATTTCCAAAGAAGATAGAATCACTTTATTAAAGAATTTCCATCAGTTTCATCAAGACCCTGAATGGAATATCAAGGGTGTTGGAGACTCGGAAGATTATCAGTTGCTTTTGGAGAACTATTCCAAAGTGATTTCCTCTTTTTCCAGACTGGATCAAAAATACCAGAATGTGATCATGGAGATTTGCAGGGAAATGGGAGAAGGCATGTGTGAGTTTTTGGATAAAGAAGTTAAAACGGTAGAAGAGTACGATCGGTACTGTTATTATGTCGCCGGTTTGGTAGGCGTCGGGTTATCAAGACTTTTTGTGGAAGCGGGTATAGAAAATGAGGAAGTGCAGGCCAATGAAGATCTTTCAATTTCCATGGGGCTATTCCTTCAGAAAACCAATATCATAAGGGATTATCATGAAGATATAGTCGCTGGAAGAACGTTCTGGCCGCAAGAGATCTGGGGTGAGTACTCGGAAAGATTGGAGGATATGATCTATTCAGAATCCGAAAAATCCATGAAGTGCCTGAACCACTTGATCACGGATGCTTTAAAGCATGCCACCGATTCGTTAAAATATTTGAAGCAGATCAGGAACCCGGAAGTGTTCAGGTTTTGTGCCATACCTCAGGTGATGGCGATTGCCACGCTAAACGAAATATTCAATAACGCTGACGTTTTCAGGAGAAATGTGAAGATTAGAAAAGGCTTGGCTGCCAAGCTAATTTTGGGCTCATCAAATTATGATAACGTCAGAGATGTATTTCAGAAGATGGTTTATGAGATATTTTCCAAAGTATCGTTGCACGACGATAAATGCGTGGAGCTGGTATCGATATTGAACAATATTGTTTCGGTTGACAAACCTGAGTCTGAGAATGACCATTCTGTAAAGCAGGAACTAGTAGAGGCATAATTTATAGTGGATCAGTCGAATCGATATGATGTCTGTATAATTGGAGCTGGTATAGCAGGAGCTTCTATGGCTGTTTATTTAGGAAATAACGGTTTCAGAGTGGCTTTATTTGAGCGGAACTGGAATTCGAGCGAAGATATTGTTGGCGAGTTATTGCAACCCGGCGGCGTTAAAATGTTACAGGATCTGAGACTGTATTCTGTTTTGGAAAATATAGACGCACAGCATATCGAAGGTTATGCGATGTTTCTGAACGGTGAGTTTCAGAAGCTTTCATACCCAAACGATGATCATAAACATCCGAGTGGATTTGGTTTTCGATATGGAAAACTGATTCGGAACCTTCGAAAGCTGGCAGAAGAAAATTCAAATGTTGATTGTGTGGAGGCCAGTGTTCAGGGTCTTTCAATGGAAGATTCCGGGAATGTAAACGGAGTGGTTTATAAGGCTGATAATAATGAAACGGCAGCTTTAGAATCCAGGATTACTATTGTGAGTCAGGGGAGCCTTTCATCGCTCAGAAAAGGTCTGAATAAGGCCAAAACAGATATTAAAGGCTATATGCTCGGTTTGGTTCTGGAAGATGCCGAACTGCCTTTTGAATCACACGGACACGTTATTATGGCCGATCCGGCCCCGGTACTGGTGTATCCGGTAGGTTCAGGAAAAGTAAGGGTGTTGATTGATTTTCCAAAAGAAGAAAAGGTTCTGAAAGGAGATGCATTGGAGTCTTATCTGCTGGATCATATTAAACCGCAGTTGCCTGAAATACTACAGCAGAAATTTGAAGAAGCCGTATTTCGAGGGGGCTTTAAAATGAAACCAACCTGCTTGCTGGCTTCAAGGCCCGTTTTAAAGAGTAACGTGATTTTACTTGGAGATAGCCTGAATATGAGGCACCCAACTACCGGCGGAGGAATGACAGTTGCACTTACAGATGTGAAAGCCCTCGGAGATCGTCTAATTGAGATCGGCGATCTTGATAATTCGTATAGTGTTAGACGTTCGGTTGCCGAGTTTTATAAAAAGCGTCATGAAAGCAATGCGACAGTGAATATTCTGGCTTTCGCCCTTTATAGCGTGTTCAGGCATAAAGTCCTTCGAAAAGCCTGTTTTGATTATTTAAAAAGGGGAGGCAGGTTTTCAGCAGGCCCTATGTCTATACTTTCTGGAGTTTCACGAAGCAGATGGACGTTGTTTAAACACTTTTTTGCAGTAGCAGGATTTGCGATTTTACATCAGGAGAAAAAGAGATCGTGGGTGTCAGATGTAAAAGGATCGATTACGCTATTGAGTGATGCAGTCAAAATCATATTCCCACTCATCAGGGATGAAATGCCCAAAACATATAAACAGGATTTTTAGGATTATTCATAATGGATCAGAATTCAAATAAAAAAGAGAGCAGGAGAGAAAAAGTCCGAAAAATAGGACAGAATGGTAATTACTGGTATGCCGTTGAGCTCAGTAAAAACCTGAAGAAAGGAAAGTCACTTGAAGTGGTATTCTGGAAAACTTCCATAGCCATTTTCAGAGGGGAAGATGGAAAAGTAAGGGCGTTAGAAAATCGTTGTGCCCATCGCCAACTTCGGTTAACCACTGGAATAGTTGATGGAAATAACCTGATATGCCAGTATCATGGTTGGACGTATGATGGCTGCGGTAAGTGTGTCGAGATTTCACATGATGTCGGAAATAAGAAATCAGGAAAAATACCCGATATCAAAGTAGGGCATTATCCGGCGGAAGAGAAGTACGGCTTGATCTGGATCTTTCCAGGTGATCCTGCTAAGTCGAAGGAAGTACCCATTCCAGCTATTCCGCAACTGGATCAGGAAAAGCCCTGGAAGTTTATTCCAATTGATATTACCATCAATGCACATTTTACAATGGTGCTTGAGAACGTATGTGATTTTAATCATGCTTTCCTGCATCGTAAAAAACGACCTTTCACTGACCCACATCTTCTAGGGCATAGAAGAGAAGGGGATACCATTACCATGGAATATGAGACTGACTTAAGCCAGAGCCAGGTGGTGAAAGTTGCCGGAGAGAAGCAGGGTAAAGATTTTGATAAAATGACGCTTTGGTACGATTATCCTTATCAGGCATCCAACATTTCAGATAAATATCTTCACTGGCTTTTTATGGTTCCGGTTGATGAAAAAACAACCAGATGTTTCTTTGTCTTTCTGTTCGGTTCACTGGAGATACCTGTGATCAGAAAGCAGATACCACGCTTCATGAGAAAGCCATTGATTTATCTCATCAATAAATTCTATGTGATTCCACTTCTAGGAGAAGATCTCTGGGCTTTAGAAGAAGAACAGATTGCGCATGATAAGCATCCGGCCGAACACCATTATGAGTTCAGTCCGATCATTAAGGATTTTCAGGTGATGAGTCTCGAAAAATGGGAAGAATATCTCGAAAGTGAATCTGAAAGGGAAGTGGCTCAAAGGGCAGAACGAAAACGTTTCATCTTTCCCGGTGCCGGACTGACCAGAGCCCAGCTTAAGAAATACAGAGACCAACAAACACCTGAGCTAGAACAGACTCTGGAGCCTGATCTTGCATGAAAATTTGTATGATGCTTAAGGTTATTCAATGCTGTGTAGTTAGGGTTTAAAATCGCCATCAATAGTAACGAGTATAACCTTTCGCAAGAGAAAAAATACCATTTGATAGTCTTGTTTAAACGGCATTGAACTCAAATTATTAACAGAATCGTAAAACTGCATGATAACTCTTATAGTCTTCATTAAACCTTACAGGTTTTGAATTTATTTTCAATTTCAGGAGACTTTTTACCATGGAAACCTGTCAGGTTTTAACGGGAACGGGGCTTTGCAAAGGGTTCCAATATTTAATTGATTACTGTTAAGTTTTAGTATCTATAGCAGTTGAATTTTAAGGAATGAAAATACTTGTTACAGGAGCTACTGGTCATTTGGGCGCTAATCTGGTTAGAGAGTTGATTAGAAGAGGAGAGGAGGTGAAAGTTTTGGTACGGGAGCAGAGTTCTCACCGAGAGATTGAAGGATTGGGAGTTGAAAGAGCTTTTGGAGACCTTAAAGATTCGAAATCAATAGCTGAAGCAGTCAAAGGATGTGATCGGGTTTACCACCTTGCTGCCTTCGTGAGTATTAGAAGTGGAGATCGGGATAAACTTTATGACATTAATGTTCTGGGGACTCGCCGTCTGATGCAGGAATGTAGAAAACAAGAAGTCCAAAAAGTAGTGCATTGTAGCAGCCTTGGGGCAGTGGGTACAAACCCAAATGGGGCTTCTAACGAAAATTGGGCCGTCAGCCCTTATGAGATCACCACCGATTATGAAATAGCGAAGACCTTTGCTGAGCTGGAGGTCTATAAAGAAATAGCCAAAGGACTTCCGGCAGTCATAGTGAACCCTAGCGGTATTGTTGGACCATGGGATTTCAAGCCATCTATGGTTGGAAAAACTATTCTTGATTTTGCCAGAGGAAAAATGAAAGCCTATGTCGATGGTGCTTTCGATTTCGTAGCGATGCAGGATGTTGTTCAGGGACATATTCTAGCCATGGAAAAAGGAAAAATAGGAGAACGGTATTTACTTACTGGTGAAGAAGTTTCTATTGGAAAAACACTCGAATGGCTGGAGGAACTTACAGGAGTTAAAAAACCAAAGGTCAAGATCCCTCATGGATTGATGCAGAATATTGCCGTCGTTAAAGACTGGGTAGAACGAAAATTCTTTCCTCAGGTAATTCCACGATTTAATTACCACTCCATCCGGCTGTTAAAAAGTGGCAAGTACGGGGATAATACTAAAGCAATTAAAGAACTTGGACTCACCCCAACACCCGTTAAAGAAGCTTATCTGGAATCGGTGGAGTGGTTTAAGGAGTTTGGGTATATTGAATAATGACCTTCAGAGAGGCAAAAAAAGAAGATTTACCATTTATTGTCAAAATGCTTGCAGACGATGAATTAGGGATGCAGCGAGAAGACTTTTCAATTCCACTTCCTGAAGAATATCTCTTAGCGTTTAGTGAAATTGGAAAGGATAAAAATCAGGAGCTTATCGTTGGTGAAGATGATGATGGGAACATAATTGCAACCCTTCAGCTTTCGTTTTTGCAATACCTGACTTACAAAGGAGGAGTAAGAGCTCAAATAGAAGCTGTTCGAATCAGAAAGGAGTTTCGTAGTAAAGGATTGGGGAAAGAAATTTTCAGATGGGCTATTGAAAGGGCTAAAGAAAGAAAGGCTCATCTCATCCAGCTTACCACAGATAAGAAAAGGCCTGATGCACTTGAATTCTATAAAGCTTTAGGATTTCAGAATAGCCACGAAGGAATGAAGTTGTATTTAGCTTTGTGATTTTCTAATATCTTTCCCATTTTTTGATAGTTGACCGCTAAATAGATCAAGAACTTTTATAAACTAATCACTCTATTTAATCATCTCTTTTTAAACCCAAGCTTGAACGAACTTTCCCGACTTACATCAGCTTGGTTGCGAGGAGCGCTTTTATATTCCTGTGGAATGGAGTTCCAATCGTTGTAGAATTTACCCTGAATATAATATCGGTCAGAGCTTAAAGCAGGTTTTTCATTTTGATTAAATAATACGGAATAGCTTCCCTGAGGAGCTTTTTTTCCAACTTTATTATTGGTAGAAACCAGCTCCAATCTTCCATCACCATCTACATCAGCACGTATCCAGTTCAAATTTAAGATTCGATTGTAAGAGCCATCAGCAACCATTTTTACTATCGTCTCATTAAATCGTTTTATGATGTTCTCTACGTTAGGATATTCTTTGGATATGGCGAGATGTAGCGATTTAGTAATGATTGGTTTTTTGGCAATTTCCAGATATGTATTTACTTCTTCTCTCTGGTTGATCATTAAGTACTGTACTAAAAGATCGTCGGCTAGGAAAAAGTCGATTTCCCCGTTCAGTAGCTTTTCCAGGTTTTCCTGGTGACTGCCACCCTTTACGATCTTCCATTCCTTTTTCTCCAATTCTTCTCCATAAGCGTAGAACTCTATAACACCCAAACGTTTATTTTTAAGATCAATTTCCCCCAGGCTGTTTAAGCCACTTCCTTTTTTACTGATCAGCACCAATTTATTTTGAATATAGGGGGCCGAGAACATAATGCTCTTTGCCCTCTCATTATTTTTCCATAATGCTGAACTACCGTCTATATTACCGGTTTCAATGCTATTGACCACCTCTTCGAAAGTTGTTATTTCAAAACGAGCTGTAATACCATTCCGATTAAGGGCTTCTTCCACTAAATCGAGTGCTACCTTTTGTTCCCCTTCCACATTTGTAAAAGGAGGCCAAACATCAGAACCAAGCAAAAGTATTTTATCCTGGGCAGTGGATTTTATATGTAGGATGCACAGCAATAAGACCGAAAGGTATTTCATGGAACAGGTTTATTTTCTTCAAAGATGCTTATTGAATTTTTAATTGCCACCCTTCGGCTTCCATTTTTGTATTACCTGACTTAATAAAGGAAGGATAAAGACTCAACTTCCCAACACCTTACCACAGATTGGAAAAGGTCTGATGAAGTTGAGTTCTTCAAAAGTTTAGAATTCCTTAGCAGCCACGGAGGAATGAAGCTGCATGTATTCTAATAAATAATGATGCATTACGAATTCCCAAACCCAGCTACCTTCCAGGTTGGGAAAAGCCCAAAGAGTGGTCCAAAAAATAAGACGTAGTATCTGGCTGATCCCAGATATTCAAAGTATTCAACCAGTTGAATACTCACAATCGTAATGGCAAATCCGATGCAGTTAACGATGGTCAAAGCACTTCCGATATATTCCAGAGGAGCGGAATCTGCAATGACTGAGGAGAACTGTGGCGAATCCATAATCACAAAAAATCCCCAGACGACCAGAAATGAAATAAACAGTTCAGCAGAAACTGGGATCAAAAAATAAAATGAAAGGCTGCAAATTCCAGAAATAAAAAGCGATACGAAGGCGAGTTTACAACTATCATACTTCCTTGAAATCAAACCCCCAACAATACAGCCCAGACTTCCACTGGCAATGATGACGAATGTCCATTGGGAGATGTTTAAGCCCATCATGTGTTCTTCTGAAAAAATGGTAAGCATAGCGGGTACAAATGCCCAGAATGCATATAACTCCCACATATGTCCAAAGTATCCATAAGATGCCTGACGAAATCGTTTTTTACGGAATAGACCATTCAGAGCTTTTAAAGAAAATTGTTTCATAGGTTTCCTGTTCGGGCCATCTCCTATCAGATAATTAACAATGAGACCTCCGATTATTGCCAGACAGCTGGTACTTATGAGAACTATTTTCCATGAAACTCCCATTGTAGTGCTATGAACAAGGTGTGGGAATGACGTCCCTAAAACTAGTGCACCAACCAAAAAGCCAAGTGCATTTCCAAGCCTGCCTTTAAACCAGTCGGAAGCAATCTTCATCCCAACGGGATAGATTCCAGCTATGAAGAACCCAGTAAGGAAACGGAGAGTTACCAGAGAGTAAAAATCAGTTGAGATGGTAATTAAAACATTGCTTAAAGCGGCTAAAATAGCTGATACAAAGAATACCTTGGAAGGGGAGTAGCGGTCGGGAATGGTGAATACGGCATAGATTAAGGTACCGAGTATAAAACCGGACTGAACAGATATTGTGAGAGCGGCCGTTAAGTCATTTTTAGTACTTATAACCTCTTTTAGTTCATGAAACACAGCATTTCCAGCAAACCACAGCGAGGTAGCAAGAAACTGGGAGAGTACCAGAAGAAAAAGAACCAGTCCCGCTGGCTTTCTCTGATTTATAATGTTCTCGCTCATTGGTAAATGTTTCGATATCGAAGGCTCTTACCAAATAAACAATTAAATCTTAATTATTAGTTAAAATAATGTTTGGGATATGTCAATGTCGTATGGATTACAATACTTCTAGAGCTTCAGCATGCTTTTCCTGCTCACCCTTTTCTTCCTGCATCTCTACGTCAATTAGCCATTTTTCCGGAATAACTTTGTTGTAGATCTCCGGGAAGGCTTTATCGGCATTAAACTTACTTCTTACCTCACGGTACAATTCGTGACTAAACATTTCTTCAAACTCTTTTCGCGTCATGAATATATCTGCGTATAACATCTGAAAGCCACCAAGTGATCTTGTAAAGTATTCGAGTTTTCTGGCCGTTTCTACTCCATTCCATGTACCCTTCGATACTTTTTCAGGAATTCCATAAATCCCGATGTCGACCATCATTTGATGTCCTTTATTCGAAGTGCCCGATTCAGGGTATTTAATAAGTCCGTTATAAGGGTGTTTATCGTTAATTCTTACCGGACAGACCCAGAGCGGATATATTCCAAAATCTTCATCAACCAGTTTTATGCTTTCTTCGAAGTGCTCCATTGGAACAATGAGGTCTTGAGCTACCCGACTCGTCATCGATCTTTTTCTCAATTCTTTGGTCATGGTGTACTTCATAAGCGACACTTTGGGAGCACCCATCCATGCAAACAGCCATCGATACCACGCTTTATTTCCAAAAGGGATCAGGTCTTTTAACTGAAAAAACATGGAAGGCGTATGCCTATGAAAATAATGTCTGATAGGAATGTATTCCGTAGCTTTTCCTTTTCTCAAAAACGTTTCTATATGGGAGTAGAACCACGGCTTATACCAGCGGTTAATTGAATTCAGCTTTTCTTCTTTTCTCTCATCAACCATTTCCCCTACCATAATAACACCTTCAGAGTCTGAGAAGATAAGTCCTTCTACAAAGTCGGCAGGCTTTTCTGACCCGGTTAGAAACTTCAGTTCTTCACCAAAAGAATCCATAGAATGAAAGGGCAGGTATTCTACCTTCATAAACTTTTTTATAGAAACGATTTCAAACTCTACCGCTACAAGGAAACCGAGTGTTCCGTGAGACATGGGAAGAGCGTGATACAAATCCGGATTTTCTGTCTTTGAAGCTTTTACGAGTTTGCCTGCCGCAGTAATGATTTCATACGATTTAATCGTTTCAAAAAGAAACCCGTATTGATGCGATGTTGTCTCGATACCAATACCCATGCAAAGTCCACCTACAGTGAGATCATCCATTTCAACCTGAACAGCAAGCGCATAGCCTTTTGGCACAAGGTGTCGAGTAATATCTGCCATGGTTACCATTGGCTCAACTCTCAAGGTCATTGATTCCTTATCAAGGGAGAGGATGTTTCTGAGATCGATCGGTATTTTAGCAAGGCCATCCTTATAGGTCGCTTTCCTGATGGACATTGTTTTCCATGGTGCACGTGCAGTACACATAAGCCTCCCTTCGGAGTAAGCTTGAGCCACTTGCGACTGGATTTCGTTCACCTTCTTATCGTGAAGCTTGTTCGTAGCTTTAAACACACGGTAGAACCAGTTGCTTAAATCCTGTAGTTTCTGGTAGGTGAAGCTGACAGGTACAACGATCAGGAATATAATAAGCCCTCTGTTGCGCGTTAAAAAGTTGGGTTTTGAATTTTCCATTAGCCTAAAGTTTATGGGTAGGCAGATGGAAGGTTATTTTTTCTATTTCTATTCCAACTGCTTATGAAATTTAAGCTTACTGAGAAGAAAAATCAAAGTTACTAATGATAGAATTGTTAATTAATTGTGGGAGGTGCGATACTTATAAGTCCAGTTTGTTTCTGGTGATGAACTTATTGTAGAGAACCCTGTATTTCTTATCCATGGAAAATTCCATTGCTTTTATGTGTGCAGTAAGTGCATCGGCCAAAAGTTCATTTTCTTCATAAACTTTAGCCAGTTTTATGAAATATTCGGCATTAACTTGTCTTTTCAGCCTTATTTTAGAAGAAATGATCTTTTCAATCTTCTTTCTTTTACCAGAGCTTAAGTGCTGAATTTGGTATTGGTCGGAGGATTTTCCGCAAATTGTTTCAATTTCGAGAGTCACGGATTTTTCGTCTCTTAATTCAGGTAGGCTCAAATCTAAAATAGCATACGGATCGGAGGTATGGATTTTTATAAGTTCGTGCTCTTTAGTGTTTTTTAGCGATATGGAATACTCCTTGATACCTTCAATTTTATTCCACGCGAGATAAATTTCTTTTTCAAATACTTTAACGGATAACGGAATAAAGGCTCTTAATTCCATCTGACTTCCATTTTCCTCGGAAAAAATTGTGTTTTCCCTGTTTAGCGTAAAGCTTGAAAGGCAAATAAAAACAAATATGTTTAAGAAGCTGGCTTTATTCATTGTAAGAATAATTTAATTTATTCTTACTTTTATACCATTAACGGTGTGAATGTAACCGCCAAGACTAAACTATTTTCAGTTTTTACTCGAAGAAGTTCTCCGGGTTCTCTGCCTGGGGTTCCCGTAGACCAATTTAATCTTCTTCAAAATAGCTTCTTATCTCTCCTTTGGCTTTTGTGAAATCTGATTTTACATCATCAATGGAATTTTCTAATTCACTTTTCATTTCATTCCAGTTGTTTTCAGTATCATCTTCAATTTGGATTATTGTTTTTTCAAGTTTGACTTGTTGTTTTCTGAGTACTTTTCTCAGCTTCCTAAGCTCTTTTGAGGTGCTTTTTTCAGTTTCACTAATGCTTCTTTCCACTTCCATAAGCTCTCTATCAATTTCGTACCTTAACTCTTTTACTTCTGCAACGAATTCTTCTTTCTCTTGATTTATATCCTTTTTAACATCAGATATCTTTTCTTCTATTTTAGTTTTCTTTTCTGAAGTACTTGAACATGCTTGAAGAATGAATAATGTAATTAATAAAAGGTTGCTTGTGGTCTGTTTAATGGTTCTCACTTGATCTTCGTTGTATTTTTGAGTTTAATTGATCGATTATTTTTGAAAGTGTAAGCTTACTTTTTTTGCTTTTATTAGTTTCCGGATCACCCATTAATATTCCAAGAGGTTCTAGTGGCTTATAATAGTCACATATTATTTTGAATGTAGCCGTAAAAGGTAGAAATAGTATCATTCCAGGAACTCCCCAGATCAACGCACCTAAAATTAAAGCAATGATGGATGTGAAAGCGTTGAGATCAAGCTTGCCACCAATAATTTTAGGGCTTAAAAAATTTCCTTCTAATGTCTGTATAAACCAAAAGGCCAAAACTACTCCTGCTGGGTACCAATAGCTGTCGTAGTTTAAAAATGCGTAAATGGTAGGAAACAAACCACCTAATGATGTGCCTATATATGGTATTATGGTCAATAAGGCGGCAAGAAATCCGAAGAAAAAGGCATAATCAATACCTATTATGGAAAGAGCTGTAGTGTTCAAAACTCCAAGAAGTAGAATTAGTGCAATCATACCGCTAACATATTGTTGACCTACTTTTTGAATTCCTTGAAGCATGTTGTAGAATTGATCTTTATTTTCTTCAGAAACAAAACCAACGAGGGCATTAACAAAGCTTTTTCTGTAGAGTAATATCAGAAACGTATATATCAAGCTTAGTAAGCACCAACTTAAAAAGGTCCCTGTAACACTTAAAGTGTCTGATACAATAAATAAACCTGAGTCTGTAAAATAATTTTTGATTCCGGTGAGAATTGTTTGTGTTTTTACATCTGGCGTGAATGCGACCTCTTTATTAAAAAACGTAACAACACTATTGATTAACTGAATCATTTTGTTAAAAAAGTCATCAAAATCCGCTGTGATCCTTATTATTTGAGAAGATAAAACAATCCCGGTTGCAACAGTAATTAAGGTTACTACAATCATTACCAAGGAGATCGACCCTATCCTCCCAACCCGAAGTCGTTCTACTTTTTTAACTGCTGGATAGAGTATAAAAGAGATTAGAAGACCAGTCGTTATCGGAACTAGCAGAGTCTTTCCATAAAAAAGTAGAGCGATAAAAATAGCTATGGAAGACAGTACGTAAAAAAGACGTTGAAAACTGAAGGTCATATTCCCGCTTTGAAAGATGAAGATACGTTTAATCAGAATAATACTCAGGGCTGCCCGGAGGTTCCTATAAACCAGTATTCTTCTTTCTAGCAGACCTCTTGTTATGCCAAATAATAGAGATAAACTATGCCCTTACTTAATAAGCTCTCACTGTTTTACCTTCCATAAAATTGGTGAATGACCTGTTGACAACACGGTTCCCCCCTGAAGTAGGGTAGTTTCCTGTGAAGTACCAATCACCTTTATGGTCCGGACATGCTTTTTGAAGATTATCAATCGTCTGGAAGATCACTTTTACCTCTGCTTTCATATTAGGAGGAGTAACGATTTCAGAGATCTTATCGGATACCTGCTCGTAAGTGAAAGGCTCATAGAGTTTCTTCACATAATTCTCCTGGTCAACGCGATGTTCATTTGCAATGCATTCGTCGTAAACCTCGTCAAGCAAATTATCAAGTCCGGATTCTTTGAGTAAGGCTAATACGGCCCTGAAGGCGATAAATTCTCTCATCCGGGACATGTCAATTCCATAACAGTCAGGGAACCTGATTTGAGGTGCAGAAGAAAGAATAATGATCTTTTTAGGGTGGAGGCGATCAAGCATTTTCAGAATACTCTTCTCCAAAGTTGTTCCACGAACAATGGAATCATCGATGATGACAAGTGTATCCTTCTCTTTCTCAACAACTTCATAAGTTGAATCATACACATTAGATACAATCTCATCCCGATGTTCATCATCAGCAATAAAAGTCCTGAGTTTGGCATCCTTCAGTACAAGTTTTTCTACTCTTGGACGCTGCGTTAGAATTTTTTCCAATTCCTCTTCAGACAGATCCTTATTTTTCAGGGACTTGATCCTATGCTTTACAAGGTATTTGTCAAGTTCTTCCGTCATGCCCAAAAAAGAGGTTTCGGCTGTATTGGGGATATAAGAGAAGATGGTATTTTTTAGGTCATACTCAATTTCTTCCAGTACGTGTGGAACAAGAAATTTCCCAAGATTTTTTCTCTCCGAATAAATATCCGGATCGGTACCTCTGGAAAAGTAGATTCGTTCAAAACTACATGATTTCTTTTCGCCGGCTGGAATTATTTCCTTAGTTCTGAAATCACCATTTTTATTAACGATTATAGCATTACCAGGCTCTATTTCCTTGATCTCGTCATAGTCTACGTCAAAGGCAGTTTTAATGGCTGGTTTTTCAGAGGCAGCTACAACAACTTCATCGTCTGCATAATAATAAGCCGGCCTGATTCCCATTGGGTCTCTTACGACAAAAGATGCACCATAGCCAAATAATCCAGCCATGGTATATCCACCATCAAAGTCTTTAAATGCCCTTTTAAGGACACGCCCTACGCGGACGCTGTCTTCAATAACATCTGTAATTTCGCGATTGCTAAAAGTCTGTTTATGTTGTTCGAATTGAACCTTAACCTCTTCATCCAGAAAATGACCTACTTTTTCCATTACAGTTACCGTGTCTATTTTCTCTTTCGGATGCTGTCCCAGATCAATAAGCTTTTCAAATAGTTCATCAACATTGGTCAGGTTAAAGTTACCGGCCATTACGAGGTTCCGACTCCTCCAGTTGTTTTGTCTTAAAATCGGGTGGCAGCTTTCTATATCGTGCTTTCCATGAGTGGCATATCGCAAGTGTCCCAGCCAGAGTTCACCAGTGTATGCATGGTTTTCTTTTAACCAGTTTGCGTCAAAATATTTATCCAGCCCTTCTTTTTGAGCTTTTTTGAACCGTTTTCTAACCTTAGCGAAAATTTCATCTACAGGCTCCGGTCCCGTAGACCTTGTCCTGCTGATGTACCGCATTCCAGGCTTAAGCCCTACCTTAATATTTGCAATTCCTGCACCATCTTGCCCCCTATTCCTTTGTTTTTGCATAAGTAGGTAAAGCTTGTTGTAAGCATAGGCTGGATTACCATATTTTTCAATATAATATTCCAGAGGTTTTCTTAACCTGATTAAGGCTATACCACATTCATGTTTGATGGCGTCACTCATGGGCTTGAATATTTATTTTTCAAATATCAGCAATTAGCTTCAATAACCATTCAGGCTGAAAGAAAATCACGATCAGCGGAATAGTATAAATTAACAGTATTGCTGCTTCAGCATACGAAATAGATAATTTCATAGAATGGTTCCCACTTTTGATAAAGATTTGATAGGGTACTTTTAAATAATAAAATAAACCAACGATAGCTGTCAGTAGCCCGACAGAAAAGCTAGCTAGGACCAACGAATTTGAAGTGCTAACATACGATTCCCAAAGGCTTGAAAATAGAAGTAATTTAGCTGTAAAGCCTAGGGTTGGAGGAATTCCAACCAACGATACAACCGCAATTAAAACTGCAATTCCATAAATTGCCTTATTGCTAAAAGGCTGTGAGTACTGCTCAATTAATCCATACCCGTATTGAGAAATCATTCTGCTATTGATGAAAAATACACAGCAGTTGGCGAAAGCATAAGCGACCATATAAAAAAGAACTGAGCTCATGGCGTTGGTGGATGGAGCGCAAACAATAGCAAGTAAAAATCCGGAGTGTACAATGGAAGAATAAGCTAAAAGTCGCTGAAATATACTTTGTCTTATGGCTGCGAAAGTGCCTAGAAGCATAGTGATAATAGCCGAGATGAAAAGTAACTCCCTGATTATAGAAATGAAACCCGTATTATTTAAACCCGAAAGAAAATTAAAGATCAAAAGGAGACCAGCTGTTTTTGGTACGATGGATAGGAATGCAGCTACGGAGCTATCTGCGCCTTCATAAGTATCTGGAATCCAGATATGTAATGGGAACGCTCCGATCTTGAAAAGAAACCCGATCAAAACAAAAACAATGGACGTAATAACGAACAAGGAAGGTCCATTACCTAGACTGGTGAAAAACTCGGGCGTAAGGTAGATCGATCCTGTAACTCCGTACATCCATGAAAACCCAAAAAGCATCACCCCTGAAGCGACTGCCCCAAACAGTAAATATTTGATGGATGCTTCAAACGATTTAGTATCCGTATTGAAAGCTATGAGCATATAAGAACAAAGAGAAACCACTTCAATCCCGAGATAAATAGTTAGTAAACTGCCTGCAGAGATCATGAAGAAGGTTCCTAAAAGGATCGCAATGAAGAGTGATATGAAAATAGAAGCCTTCTGCTTATCTAAATTGGGAATGAATGGAATTACCAAGGCAGACAGTAGAATCAAAAGTAATTTCAGCCTATAAACAGAACTGCTGATCACTATAAAATGACTGAAGATGTAAACAGGGTTCTTTAAAGATGTGAAGCCGGAATTAATAATGACAAAGCCTGCTGTAAGTAAAGCGATAAGCAACAAAGCTTTATTTAGTCCGGCATACCAGCGTTTTAAAATAAGATCTAAGAGAATGATGAATATGATGGAGAGGCTAAGAACGATCTCAGGTAAAATAAAGATCAAATCTTCTTTGATCTGGCTAAGGTTATTGATCAAAACATCTTCCACCTTAAGGTTTTAAAAGTTCTAAATTCAATTTTCCAGTACCCAATATGATCTCACAAAAACGAGCTATGGAATTGTAGGATAGATCAGTAAGTAAAGACGGGAAGATCCCGAAAGCTACAACTAGAAGACAAATCGGAATTAGCATGATCTTCTCTCTTTTGGTGAGATCGAAAATAGAATTTTGGTCAAACTCTGGCTTTATCCAAAACTCCCCGAAATACATGCGTTGAATAGTCCACAGAAAAAAAGCTGCTGTAATTAATAATCCAAAAGTAGAGGCAATAACGATCCATGTAGGAACTAAATCACTGGCCTTAAAAGCACCGAGAAAGACCAATAGCTCGCCTACGAAACCAGAAAAGCCGGGAAGCCCAAGTCCTGCAAAGAATAAGATAACTGTAACGGTTGTGTAAAGAGGCATTTTTTCGGCTAAGCCTCTGTAGCTGGAAATCATTCGATCATGAGTTCTATCATAAATAACACCTGCAAGAATAAACAAACCCGAAGAGATCAATCCATGTGAAAACATCTGGAAAATGGTCCCATTGATTCCTTCCGAAGTAAGAGAAGCTAGCCCAAGTAAAATGAATCCCATGTGAGAAACGGAAGAATAGGCAATCATTTTCTTTAAGTCTTTCATAGCAAGCGCATTCATAGCGCCCCATAAAATGGAAAACATACCTAAAAATCCGATTAGATGGGAGAAGTGGAGTCCTCCATCGGGGAAAATCCCATATGCGATCCTGATTAATCCGTATCCACCCACCTTCAGTAAAATACCCGCTAAAACCACTGAAATGGGAGTAGGCGCTTCTACGTGTGCATCCGGGAGCCAGGTATGAAAAGGTACAGCCGGAAGTTTGATCGCGAAGCCAATAAATAATATTACGAAGGCTATAAGTCTGACCGGAATGCCTGAAATGAATGACTTATTAATGGTACTCAACAAAGAGTTGGGTGTGTAGTTTCCCGGATCAACCAGGTAAACCATATTAAACGTATGTACGTAATGTTCAGCATCTATTTCATTAGCAAACAATTTCGATTGAACAATTCCAATATGCTCTTCGGAATACTTGGAGTCCGATAAAATTCCACTTTCAACACCTGTAGCAACAGGATCAATAGCGGAGGAATAGAGGCCGATCATCACAATTAAAATCAGTATCGAACCGGCTAGGGTATAGATAAAAAATTTGATACTGGCATACTCCCTCCGAATACCTCCCCAAATTCCGATCAGGAAATACATGGGGAGCAACATAAATTCAAAAAACAGAAAGAATAGGAAGAAATCTAAAGCTATAAAGCTACCCGTGACGGAAGTGCTCAACAGAAGAAATAAAGAATGATAACCTTTTAATCTCGATTGAATACTAAATGAAGAAATACTGGCAATGAGAAAAACAATGGCTGAAAGCAGTAGCATTGTGATGTTAAGGCCATCGACACCCAGAAAGTATTCCACCTTGAATATTCCTAAACTTCCCAAATCGAAGGAGAACCAACTTACTCTTTCTACAAACTGAAACTCGGAGATCAAATGAAATCCGGCGGACTGCACATCGCTTTTATATCCCAAAAGTATAAGCGACATTACCACAACTTGTAATGAAGCGGAACCTAAGCTCAGATATTTAGAAGCCGAAACCTTCGATTTTGGCAACGCCAATACCAGTAGAAGGAAAAATAAGGGAGTAAATAGGAGTATAGAAAGATAATGAGATGCCATTGCTAGTATTAGGACAACAAAAGTAGCATAACCAGTAAAGTAAAAAACAATACCCAGATAATATGCTTCTGAATATTACCGCTTTGCATATTACCAAACCTTTTCCCGATGCGCCCGGATAGGTAACTCAAAAGCCTTATTGAACCATCTACAATCCAGTAATCGACCAATGCAATGACGTGGGCCAGAATAACTTGAGATACTGCCAGATAATCCACAGCGCGGTCAATGACTCTCTTATCAAGATACTTCACTCCTGAAGAAAGCCTTAGAAGACCTGGAACTGTTATTTTGTGAGTTAATGAATCCAGAAAAAAAGCATTTACTGAAATTTGATAAAAACTTGAAGCTTTTAATCTTTTTTTGATCGCGTCAAGATTTTTCTGGTAGATCAAGTATGAGGTAAAAATTCCGAGCAGAACTAAAACGACTGAAAGAACAGATGTTAAATTGTGCCATTCCTCAGAAGAGTTCATATTGAACCCCAACCAGCTTATAAAAAAACTCGAGTGATAATCGATAGGATTCAGGGAAAACACAATGCCTAAGGAGCAAAACGCTAAAACTACTAATGGAAGCTGGATGGCCGGCGTATTCGAAATAATCTTGTCCTTTATTTCAAGTAATTTTTCGGAATACTCTTTAAAGAAAACATACCATAAAAGCCTACCTATGTAAATAGGGGTAAGCAAGGCTGTGAGAAAACCAATAACAGAGATGGCTGAATAAATTCCCCCAAAACGTTCAGCAGATAGGAGAGATGCAGAAAGAATAGCGTCTTTTGATAGAAATCCTGAAAATAAAGGCAAACCGGCAAGACCTGCAGAACAGATCATAAAGGATATGAAAAGAGTCTTGTCGAGAGATTTCATTCCTCCCATATTTCTGATGTCCTGGGGGTCGAAATGTTTGTCTGATGATTTTTGTGCTTCATGAAGCAAATGAATAACAGCCCCTGCACCAAGAAATAAACCTGCTTTGAAAAACGCATGAGTGATTAGATGGAAAGAAGAGGCACAGGAAGCTCCCAAACCTACGCCCATGACCATATAACCTAGCTGTGAAATCGTAGAATAAGCTAGAATCTTCTTGATATCATATTGAGAAAGGGCAGAAATTCCACCGAGAAGTGCAGTAGTACACCCAATGACGGAAATAGCCGTTAACGCATCACTTGAAAAAAGGAATTCCGAGCGTACCAAAAGATAAACACCAGCCGCTACCATAGTTGCAGCATGGATTAATGCCGAAACCGGTGTCGGCCCCTCCATGGCATCGGGAAGCCAGTTGAAGAGCGGGAATTGTGCCGACTTCCCTATGGCTGCAATTAACAGGCATATCCCAATGGAAGTGATGACTGTAAACCCATTTGAACTACGCAAATCTACTAATTCTGTTATGGAGAATGATCCGTAGTTCGACCAAATCAGCATTAAGGCAATCAGCAACCCGATATCACCGATGCGGTTGATTAGGAAAGCTTTTTTCGAAGCACGTATGGGCGATGGTTTTTTCCACCAAAATCCAATCAGCAGGTAGGAGGAAAAGCCAACGAGCTCCCAGAACACAAATAGAAAAAGATAATTACTTGATAAAAGTAACCCCAGCATGGAAAAGGTGAAAAAGCCAAGCAAGGCAAAGAACCTGTTTTTCCCGGGATCATCTTTCATGTATTCCGTAGAAAACATATGAACGAGGAAGGATATGAAGAGTACCAGTGAGCACATGAAGATAGACAAGCGGTCAACCAGAATGCCAAAATCCAGATGCAGACCCTCACCCAGTTTTATCCAGTCAAGTTGATAGAGAATAGAGGCTTCAGAACCTAAATTGACTGAGCTAAAAAGGGAAATGAAGAATCCTGTTCCAACTACAATGGTCGAGACGATTACATATTTTTTATGCTTTCTAAGAAAGATAAAGCTTAAAGATGATGCTAAAACCATCAATGAAGGAAGCAATATGAGGAGGTTCTTATCCATTCATCTGGTTAATTCTGTCAAGGTTTATGGTTTGGAAACGCTTATAGATGTTTAAAATGATTGCCAAGGCTATGGCCACTTCACAAGCTGCAATCACAATCACAAATAATGAAAAGGCCAGACCTTGAAATAAATGAGGATCGTAGCGATTAAAAGCAATGAGGTTCAAATTGGCAGCATTGAATATCAGTTCAATACCCATCAAAACAACGATAGAGTTTTTTCTAGTGACAACCAGGGCAAAACCAATCGCAAACAACAAGGCAGAAAGAATTAGAAAATGCTCAAGCTGCATCCTTAATATTTTTTTTAATAGCCATTCCACCAAGAACCAATGCTCCAGCCATGGCTACGAGGAGTAAGAAACCAGCCAGTTCAAATGGTAAAACATAAGTGGTCATGAGTTGCTCACCAATACTTTCAATGGAAAGCGTAGTTCGGGGTTTGGAGCTTGCAGCCATAATCCAGCCCGTGGTTTCCATATTCGATTGCTTAATAATATATACTAGTATACCAAATATGGAGATTGAAAAGAGTAGCCCATAACCCAGATTCGAAACTTCTGAGAAAACACCTGCTACTTTCGATTTTCCTGTAAGCATGACCCCAAATATGATCAGGACTAAAATTCCACCAGCATAAATTAACGTTTGAACAACGGCAATGAATTCAACACCCAAAAACACGAATAAAATAGCGATAGAAAGTAAGGTAACTACCAAAGCATAGGCTGAGTAAATCACATTCTTGGTAATTAACATCAACAAAGCTGAAATACCGCAAATGAACATAACGGAGTAACCAATCAAGGACTCTAAACCCATACTACTCATCTCTTTTTTGGTTTTCTGGGCATCATTTTAGGTCTGAACTTAGGCTTCAGAGAATCATCCACAGGTTTCGATTCATCCTGCTCACCCTTACCATCCTCGTTTTTCTGGGGTATCCGGGGCCTAAATTTCGGTTTAGGTTTTTGCTCTGAAGTATCTGAAGAATCGCTTTCTTTACTTTCCTCTTTCGGCTTAGCCTTAGGCTTTACCTGAACCCTGGGTTTAAAACTACCCGGTTTAGCCACACTCGTTTTTGGTTTATCAGTAGCCTTTTCAATAGGAGGCATAGCTGCCTTTTTTTCTAATTTTTCTTTCTCTTGTGCGACCACTTTCCACTTTGCATCTTTTATTTCCTCATCGCTCATTTCAGCAAATGAATAATTATGTTCTTTGATATCAAAAACACTGAAATCGTAAGATTTCGTCATAGTAAGGCACTCCGTAGGGCAGACTGTAGTACAAAGACCACAAAAACAACACTTACCCATGTCGATGTCGAATTTTGCAGCATGAATCCGCTTTTTCGTTCCGTCTGAGGTGGAACCTATATCATCCACCGCTTTAATGGGTTCAATCTCAATACAGTTAACCGGACATACTTTTGCACACTTATCGCATACAATACAATCATCTATCTCATTATGAAGCCTGTATCTTCCATTGTCTGGAACGGTCATTGATTCTTTAGGATATTGAACTGTAAAAATGCCATCAGCATCATCAAAATAGTTTTTATCTGCAATAGAATGGTCTTCTCTACTGTTTGTAGAATCTTTAATGTGCTTTAAAGTCAATTTTAGACCTTCCGATAAAGTATCGATGGAATCTTTAATGTTGCCCCAGTACTTCTTTTTCTTATCCCCCATCTAGTTTATCATTAAAATTCTCCAAAGACTGGTAATCAAAACAATGATTAAGGCAGCAGGCGTCAAGTATTTCCAACTCAAATTCATCAACTGATCAACTCTTAATCTAGGATATGTAAACCGAACCCAAATATTCACAAAAACAATAAGAAAAGTCTTACCGATTAGCCAAAATGAACCCCAAAGGATTGAAGACCAATCTCCTGCCGTCCCACTGGTCCAGCGCGCTAATTCTACAGAACCGATATTTGGTAAAGGGGTATGCCAGCTACCCAAGAATAAAATAACACCTAAAAAGCTAAGCAATAAAACCATAGCATATTCGGCGAGCATAATAATTGACCATCTAAAACCTGAATATTCCGTATGAAAACCACCAATAAGTTCAGATTCTGCCTCAGGTAAATCAAAAGGAACTCTATTACTCTCCGCTAAGGAGCAAACAAAAAATATCAGATAGGCAATGAGTAAAATTGGCGACCTGAAAATATTCCAGGTTAAAAAGCCTCCAATTTCTGATACATTAATGCCTAAAGCTTTTATTCCAAACAAGTAATTGGTATCCGAAAGACTTCCGCCATTAGCACTTAGTGCAATCCCTTGTTGAATTGAAATGGACTGAAGGTCAAGAGACTGGCATAAAATAGCTACGCTAAGTACAACTAGTCCCATGGGCACTTCGTAAGAAATGATTTGAGCAACCGAGCGAATTGCTCCGAAGAGAGAAAATTTACTATTGGAACTCCATCCAGCCATCAAAACCCCAAGAACATCAAGAGAAATGATGGTTATTAAAAAGAATATTCCGCTTTGCGCTCCAGCCCCAACCCAATTTATATTGATAGGTAGAATAGAAAATCCTAAAAAAATAGAAATGAAAATGACTAAGGGGGCAATCTTAAACGGCCAATGATCTGCTGATTTAGGAGTTATATCTTCTTTTTGAATAAGTTTGACTAGGTCAGCTATGGTTTGGGCCAAGCCATAATGCCCTACTTCCATAGGCCCTAGCCTATCTTGTATAAAGCCAGCAACTTTTCGTTCTGCATACACCACGAATACAGTGTAGAAAACAAGAAGTGGAAGAAATACTAATAAAGTTATCAATTAGTCGGATTATGAAAATAATCCCGAATCTAAAAAAGCCTTTGATTTAATGGAAGATAATTTAATTATTACGCTTCCTTAAATCGAATAATAAGTTACCTGTATTTAAAGAGGAGTCTATAAAAGGTTTTTGTGTTTCATCCTTAGACGATCGTAAGGAATCCACCTTTTGCATATTTCGAAGAGACTGACGATAAGTTGACTCTAACGTATCACACAGCTTTCTAAGTAAATTAAGATGTTTATTATTATTCATAATTATATATCGATTACGCAACATTTAATTAATGTTGAGTTGCAAATATAACTCATAAAACAATGAATAGTTCAAAAAAAAATTAAAATAATTAAATTAATGACATTGGGAGTACATTTAGATTGCCTCTATTAATTGAGGGTTTAGATTACTAAAACGGTTGTGAGTAAAGTCATCAAAAAGTTCTTTTGGAAAATATATGCCTTATGGTGCGGGATAATGTTTACCTCATGGATGACGTTGTTCGGCTTGCCTGGAATAGTTCCATACTTTTTTGGAAGAAAGTATGGTGCAGTTAGTTTCTTTTTCTTCAAGGTCTGGTGCACTGGGTTCAGCTGGACGACAGGTGTTTTGTTCAAAATGATAGGTCAGGAAAATGTATCTAAAGGCCATTCTCAGATATTTGTATCCAATCATACTTCTTTTCTTGACGCTCTTGCTATCGTCATCGGAAGCCCTAAATATTACATCCCATTGGGTAAAAAAGAACTTCTAAAAGTCCCAGTTCTAGGTGCCGTATTCAACAATGCAGCTGTTCTTGTAGACAGAAAAAATGAAGAAAGCAGGAGAGAAAGTGTTCAAAGGCTTCGGAATACACTAGATGATGGAATATCAATCTTTATATTTCCTGAAGGTACACAAAACCGGACCGAGGAGCTCTTGACACCGTTTTACGATGGGGCTTTCAGAATTGCCCTGGAAACCCAGCGGCCTATTCAACCCATGATTATTATCAATGCTGGTAAACTTATGCCTCCCAATAAATTCAGTATCAGACCTGGCACCGTAAAAGTTGTTTACGGTAAGGAGTATGACATTTCAGGTAAGAAATTAGAAGACTTAAAAGAGGTAAAGGAGGAAGTTAGGCTCCAGATGCTGGAAATGCTTGAGAAACATCAACCATCTTAATAGAGAAATACCCTTTGAAATTTAAACGTACCTCATAGATTTGCATTGAAATACTTCAATAATGGCTGAACAACAGGATAAGAAAAAAGTACAGAATCAAATTAATATTGAACTTCCAGAGGAAATTGCGGAGGGTGAATACGTTAATTTAGCCATGATAGCACATTCGAATAGCGAATTTGTAATCGATTTTATCCGCCTGATGCCCGGAACCCCAAAAGCCAAAGTTAAATCTCGGATTGTAGTTACTCCGGAGCATGCAAAAAGACTTGTATCTGCTTTAAACGAGAATATTCGAAAGTTTGAGGATACATTCGGCCCTATCAAACAGAATAATGAAGCTCCAAGGTTTCCTTTAAATTTCGGGGGTACGGTAGGAGAGGCATAAGTTAAGCTCGGAAGTTTCCGGATTTCTCTCGCTTTATTTAAATACCTCTTTGCAAATTTTATTTTATTTTTTCTACCTTTGCATTCCCAAAATTGGAAATACGTATTAAGAGGTTATAAATAATGCCAACAATTCAACAGTTAGTAAGAAAGGGGCGAGGGAAATTGGTTTCGAAATCTAAATCTCCAGCCTTAGACTCATGTCCTCAGCGAAGAGGGGTATGTACAAGAGTATACACTACCACTCCTAAAAAGCCGAATTCAGCAATGAGAAAAGTGGCTAGGGTGAGATTAACCAATGGAAAGGAAGTAAATGCTTACATCCCTGGTGAAGGACATAATCTTCAGGAACACTCTATTGTTTTGATAAGAGGAGGTAGGGTGAAAGATTTACCTGGAGTAAGATATCACATTGTACGTGGTGCTTTAGATACTGCAGGTGTGAGCGGAAGATTACAAAGAAGATCAAAATACGGGGCTAAAAAGCCTAAGAAATAAAGTCTGATGAGGAAAGGAAATATTAAAAAAAGGTATGTATTACCTGATCCTAAATTTAGTGACACACTCGTTACTAAGTTTGTGAACAGCTTAATGCTAAGCGGTAAGAAAAATACTTCATACAAAATCTTCTATGATGCTTTAGAAATCGTAGCTAAAAAGACTGAAGAAGACGGTCTTGAAGTATGGAAAAAAGGACTTAATAATGTAATGCCTTCCGTCGAAGTTAAAAGTAGACGAGTTGGTGGAGCCACTTTCCAGGTTCCATTAGAAGTAAGACCTGAACGAAAGATAGCTTTAGGAATCAAATGGTTGATTGGTTTTGCTAGAAAGCGAAACGAAAAATCAATGACTGAAAAATTAGCTGGAGAAATAATCGCTGCGTCCAAAGGTGAGGGAGCTGCTGTGAAGAAAAAAGACGATACGCACAGAATGGCCGATGCTAACAAAGCATTTTCACATTTCAGATTCTAATCTTTAATAAAGAATGGCTAAAAGAGATTTAAAATTTACAAGGAATATCGGTATAGCAGCTCATATCGATGCCGGTAAGACTACTACTACGGAGAGGATACTCTATTATACGGGAGTAAGTCACAAAATAGGAGAGGTGCATGATGGTGCCGCGACTATGGATTGGATGGAGCAGGAGCAAGAAAGAGGTATTACGATCACCTCTGCTGCAACTACTGTTTTCTGGCCTTACAAGAACGACGAATATCATATAAACATCATAGACACCCCAGGTCACGTTGATTTTACGGTTGAAGTAAATAGATCGCTAAGGGTACTAGATGGTTTAGTTTTCTTATTTAGTGCGGTTGATGGTGTTGAGCCTCAGTCGGAAACGAACTGGAGACTAGCAGATAATTATAAAGTAGCCAGAATTGGATTCGTTAATAAAATGGATCGTGCTGGTGCGGATTTCTTGAACGTTTGTAACCAGGTAAAAGAAATGCTTGGTACAAAAGCAGTTCCGCTTCAATTACCGATTGGTGCAGAAGATTCTTTCAAAGGAGTTGTAGATCTTGTTGAAAACAAGGCTATGGTCTGGAATGAAGATGATATGGGAATGACTTTCGAAGAGATCGATATTCCTGCTGATATGGTTGATGAAGTTAACGAGTATAGAGAAAAGCTCGTTGAATCAGTGGCAGAATATGATGATGGATTGATGGAGAAATTCTTTGAGGATCCTGATTCAATCACTAAAGATGAGATTATAGCGGCTTTAAGAGCCGCAACTATAGATTTAGCATTTGTTCCAATGCTTTGTGGTTCTGCTTTCAAGAACAAAGGTGTACAAACGATGCTCAACTATGTAATGGAATTATTGCCATCACCCCTTGATAGAGGATCGGTAAGTGGTACTAATCCTGATACAGAAGAAAAAGAAGAAAGATTGCCAGATCCTGACCAGCCTTTCTCTGCATTGGCGTTCAAGATAGCAACAGATCCTTTTGTTGGTAGATTGTGTTTCGTTAGATCATATTCGGGCACATTGGAGTCTGGTTCTTATGTATTTAATACGAGGACTGGAAAGAAAGAAAGAATCTCCAGAGTATTCCAGATGCACGCCAATAAGCAAAATCAGATCGATAAACTTCATTGTGGTGATATTGCGGCAGTTGTAGGTTTCAAGGATATTAAAACCGGAGATACGCTTTGCGATGAGAAGGGAAAAATAGTTCTGGAATCGATGGACTTCCCTGATCCTGTTATTGGTTACGCTATTGAGCCTAAGCAACAAGCAGACGTGGATAAGTTGGGAATGGCGATTGCTAAATTAATAGAAGAAGATCCTACACTTCAGGTTGAAACGGACCATGAAACAGGTCAAACCATCTTAAGGGGTATGGGTGAACTTCATTTGGATATTATTATTGATCGTCTAAAGAGAGAATTCAAAGTAGAGATTAATCAAGGTGCTCCTCAGGTGGCTTATAAAGAAGCTATTCTTAATAATGTAGAGCATAAAGAGGTTTATAAAAAACAAACTGGTGGTCGAGGTAAGTTTGCGGATATCGTATTCGAACTCGGTCCAAAGGATGAGGATTTTGAGGGGGAAGGATTACAGTTTGCTAATCAAATAACTGGTGGGGCTATTCCAAAGGAATTTATTCCGGCTATAGAAAAAGGTTTTTCACAAGCTATGTCTAACGGTCCTTTGGCAGGTTATCCTATTGATACAATGAAGGTTCGTTTATATCATGGCTCTTTCCATGATGTGGATTCGGATTCACTTTCATTTGAAATGGCTGCAAGGATAGGATTTAAAGAAGCAGCGAAAAAAGCTAAGCCGGTTCTTCTTGAACCCATTATGGCTGTGGAAGTAGTTACTCCCGATGAATATACGGGTTCAGTAACTGGAGACCTCAACAAAAGAAGAGGTATAATGAAGGGAATGGACACAAGAGGCATCTCTCAGGTTGTAAAAGCAGATGTTCCTTTGAGTGAGCTATTTGGTTACGTTACTGATTTAAGAACAATTACATCAGGACGTGCGACAGCTTCTCTTACTTTTGCTCATTATGATCAGGTTCCACAAGGAATAGCAGAAACAGTGATATCGAAGGTGAAGGGCCAGCCGGCATAATTTGAATCTATTATGAATCAGAAAATAAGAATAAAATTAAAGTCATACGATCATAACTTGGTCGATAAAAGCTCTGAAAAAATCGTTAGGGCCGTTAAGACTACAGGAGCCGTAGTTAGCGGCCCAATTCCTCTTCCAACAGAAAAGGAAAAGTTTACGGTTTTAAGATCACCACACGTTAACAAAAAATCCAGAGAGCAATTCCAGTTGTGTACTTACAAGAGATTAGTAGATATCTACTCAAACAGTACAAAAACAGTTGATGCTTTAATGAAATTGGAGTTACCTAGCGGTGTTGATGTAGAAATAAAGGTCTAGCTATAAGACCTGTTTGAAAAAGAACCAACAGATATTTTCTGTTGGTTCTTTTTTTATGATAATAGTTAAGAAAAAATTGACTGCATAAAAGAAATATTTTACCTTTGCAGTCCTTTTTCCTGAAAGCCCCTCTGGGCTTGAATTAAAAAGGTTTAGAATATTAAAGAAACAATGTCTGGAATAATTGGAAAAAAAATAGGAATGACTAGTGTCTTTGGTGCCAATGGACGTAGTGTCGCATGCACGGTTATAGAGGCTGGTCCCTGCGTTGTGACTCAAATCAAAACATCTGAGACGGATGGTTATGAAGCCGTTCAGTTGGGATTTGGGGAGAAGAAAGAGAAACGTGTATCAAAACCTGAAAAAGGTCACTTTTTAAAAGCTAAAACAACGCCGAAATCAAAACTTGCTGAATTCAGGAATTTTGTTCAAGAATTCGAGGGTGATGTCGCTCTTGGTGATACAATAACTGTTGATCAGATCTTCGCTGAAGATGACTTTGTTGATGTAGCAGGTGTTAGTAAGGGTAAAGGTTTTCAGGGTGTCGTTAAGCGCCATGGTTTTGGAGGTGTAGGACAAGCTACGCACGGTCAGCATAATAGATTGAGAGCCCCGGGATCGATTGGTGGCGCATCCTATCCTGCTAGAGTATTTAAAGGCTTAAGAATGGCCGGTCAGGATGGAAACAAAAATAATAAGGTATTAAATCTTAAAGTTGTTAAAGTTGTTCCTGAACAGAATGTAATTGTAGTTAGCGGATCTATACCAGGTCCTAAGAATGGAACAGTAATTCTTGAGAAGTAGGAGGTATGGAAGTTACAATTAAAACACAGGCGGGTAAAGATACGGGCAGAAGTATCAATCTTCCTGCGGAGTCTTTTGAAATTACTCCAAATGATAATGCAATATATCTTGATGTTAGACAGCATCTTGCAAACAAAAGGCAGGGTACTCATAAAACGAAGGAAAGAGCTGATGTAAAAGGTTCTACCAAAAAGATAAAAAAGCAAAAGGGTACTGGAACAGCCAGATTCGGTGATATAAAGAATCCTTTATTTAGAGGAGGAGGAACAGTATTTGGTCCCAGACAAAGAGATTACAGCTTTAAATTAAATAAGAAGCTAAAGAAACTTGCTAGAAATTCAGCTCTTACTTATAAAGGTGCTGATAATCAAGTGGTTGTCCTTGAGAGTTTAAGTTTTGAGGAACCAAAGACTAAACTATTCAGATCTTTTCTGAAAGATTTAGAACTGGATAATAAGAAGTCGTTAATCGTATTGCCTGAAAATGACAGTAATGTTCTTCTTTCAGGACGAAACCTAAAAAAGGTTAAAGTTACTACAGTTGATGGGCTGAATACTTATGATATCCTTAATGCTGATGAAGTAGTTTTTGTTGAAGGCTCAATCGATAAATTGAATTAAGCGCAGTAAGGGATGAAAGTATTAATAAAACCACTTGTTACGGAAAAAGCTTCCTCTTTAAACGAAGAGGGAAAATATGGCTTTGTTGTAGACAAAAGAGCTAACAAGGTTGAGATAAAAAAAGCAGTTGAGAAGGCCTATGGTGTTAACGTCGAGAGTGTTAATACATTGATATATCAGGGTAAAAAGAAATCTAGATATACTAAGGCGACTATTATTTCTGGAAGAACTTCTTCTTACAAGAAAGCAATAGTTAAGGTTGCTGAAGGTGATATAATTGATTTCTATAGTAATATCTAAAAGATGGCAGTTAAGAAATTAAGACCGGTTACACCCGGTAGTAGATATAGAATGGCTCCCGATTTCTCTAACCTTACCAAGGGGAGTAAAGGTGAGAAATCACTTCTTGTTTCTGTGAGTAAGAACGGAGGAAGAAATAATCAGGGCAGAATGACTGTAAGAAACGTAGGAGGTGGACACAAGCGTAAAATGCGTGTTGTTGACTTTAAACGTTCAAAAGTTGATATACCTGGAACTGTAAAGTCAATTGAATATGATCCAACGAGATCAGCTCGAGTAGCTTTAATATATTATGCTGATGGCGAGAAAGCATATATAATTGCTCCCGAAGGTTTAAAAGTAGGAGCTCAGATAATGTCTGGAGAAAAGGCTGCTCCTGAAGTTGGAAATGCACTTCCAATCAGCAAAATTCCCTTAGGTACTATCATTCATAATATTGAGTTGAAGCCAGGTAAAGGAGCTTCCCTTGCACGAAGTGCGGGTACATATGCTCAGCTTTTGGCAAGAGAGAAAAAATATGCAACCATAAAGCTTCCTTCTGGAGAGATGCGAATGGTTCTTACATCATGCTTTGCGACTGTAGGTACAGTTTCCAATTCTGAACATATGAATGTCAGTCTGGGTAAAGCGGGCAGAAATAGATGGCTAGGAAAAAGACCAAGAGTACGTGGTGTAGCTATGAATCCGGTCGATCACCCAATGGGAGGTGGTGAAGGTAAATCATCAGGGGGACACCCAAGATCAAGAAATGGTTTATATACAAAAGGTAAGAAAACCAGATCCCCTAAGAAGTATTCAGACAAATTGATAATTAGTAGAAGGAAGAAATAATGGCTAGATCGTTAAAAAAAGGTCCTTACATTGATTTTCGACTTGAAGATAAAGTCGATAAAATGAATGACTCTGGTAAGAAAACGGTTATCAAAACTTGGTCGAGAAGATCAATGATATCTCCGGACTTCGTAGGACACACTATAGCCGTTCATAATGGCAATAAATTTATTCCGGTTTATGTTACCGAGAATATGGTAGGACATAAATTGGGTGAATTCGCTCCGACCAGGACTTATAGAGGTCATACTGCGAAAAAAGATAAGGGAAGAAGATAATGGAAGCTGTAGCTAAATTAAATAACGTTCCTACCTCTCCAAGAAAAATGCGATTAGTAGCTGATCTGGTTAGAGGAGAAAAAGTAAATAGAGCTTTAAATATTCTACGCTTTGAGTCAAAACAAGGTGCTTCTAGAATTGAAAAGCTTTTATTATCTGCGATTGCTAACTGGCAACTAAAGAACGAGGATAAGAAAATTGAAGAAGCAGATCTAATTGTAAAAGAGATCTTTGTGGATAGTGGAAGAATGCTTAAAAGATTGCGCCCTGCTCCTCAAGGTAGAGCTCACAGAATAAGGAAGCGTTCAAATCACGTTACTATTGTAGTAGACGCTTTATCAAATGATTTGGAGGATGTTTCATCTGAAAAAGATTCTAAAGAATAATTATGGGACAGAAAGTAAACCCAACGGCATTTAGACTAGGAATTATCAACGGATGGGATTCCAATTGGTACGGAGGTAGAACCTTTTCGGATAAGTTGGTCGAAGATCATAAGATAAGAGAATATATAGCGGTTAGAATACCCAAAGGAGGTATATCTAAGGTGATCATCGAAAGAACTTTAAAAAGAATAACGCTAACCATTCATACTGCCCGACCAGGTGTGGTGATTGGTAAAGGTGGTTCTGAAGTAGATAAGATAAAGGAAGAGCTAAAGAAATTGACAGGTAAAGATCTTCAAATCAATATTTTTGAGATTAAAAGACCTGAAATGGATGCCAAGTTGGTTTCCGAGTCTGTGGCTCAACAGCTTGAGGCTAGAATTTCATTTAGAAGGGCTATGAAGCAATCTATAGCTTCTTCTATGAGAGTTGGAGCCCAAGGTATTAAAATAAAGGTGTCCGGACGTTTAGGTGGAGCTGAAATGGCGAGATCTGAACAGTATAAGGAGGGAAGAATTCCACTTCATACGCTAAGGGCAGATATTGATTATGCCATAACTGAAGCGAATACCGTATATGGAAAAATCGGTGTTAAAGTGTGGATATTTAAGGGCGAGGTTTACGGAAAGCGTGATCTTTCACCGAATGTAGGCGGGCCATCTCAGGACAATACGGGTTCTGGAAGAAGATCTCCTAAGAGAAGAAGAAATAGATAAGACTTAATATATAACGATATATGTTACAGCCGAAAAGAGTAAAGTTCAGAAAAAGACAGAAAGGAAGAGTTAAGGGATTAGCTCAAAGAGGTCATACTCTGGCTTTCGGTAACTTTGGAATAAAAGCATTAGAGCCTGGTTGGATCACTTCAAGGCAAATCGAAGCTGCTCGTATTGCAATGACGAGAGCTATGAAGCGTCAAGGACAGGTTTGGATCAGAATTTTTCCAGACAAGCCAGTGACTAAGAAGCCCGCTGAAGTTCGTATGGGTAAGGGAAAGGGAGCTCCTGAATATTGGGTAGCAGTTGTGAAACCAGGTAGAGTTTTATTTGAGTCTACTGGAGTTAATAAAGAATTAGGTGCAGAGGCGTTAAGATTAGCGGCTCAAAAGTTACCTATTAAAACGAAGTTGGTTGTTAGACGAGATTATCAAGAATAGGATAACATGAATTTTTCGGAAATAACAGCTCTTTCAGAAGAGCAAATTAAGGAAAGGATATTGTCTGAAGAGGGAGCTTTGCAAAAATTAAAGTTTGCACATGCTATATCACCCATCGAAAACCCTATGAAAATTAGGGAAACAAGGAGGTTGATTGCTCAACTCAAAACGGGTCTCCGTCAAAAACAATCTATATCATAGGTACGATGGAAAGGAATTTAAGAAAAGAGAGAGTAGGTTTAGTAGTAAGCGATAGGATGGATAAAACCATCACGGTTGCTGTTAATAGAAAAGTAAAGCACCCCATTTACGGTAAGTTTGTGAATAAAACTACCAAGTTCAAAGCTCATGATGAGAACAATGATTGTCATGAAGGGGATACTGTTAAGATTATGGAGACTCGTCCACTTAGCAAATTAAAGCGCTGGAGGTTAGTAGAAATTTTAGAAAGGGCTAAATAATGATACAGCAAGAGTCTAGATTGAATGTAGCTGATAATAGTGGAGCCAAAGAGCTTCTATGTATCAGGGTACTTGGTGGAACCAAGAAGCGATACGCTTCCATTGGTGATAAAATAGTAGTTTCAGTGAAATCTGCTCTTTCATCAAGCAGCCTAAAGAAAGGTACTGTATCTAAAGCAGTTATTGTTAGAACCAAAAAAGAAGTCAGAAGAAAAGATGGCTCTTACATAAGGTTTGAAGATAATGCTGCTGTTTTGCTTACTCAAAATGATGAACCTCGTGGAACCAGGATATTCGGTCCGGTTGCGAGAGAATTAAGAGAAAAACAGTTCATGAAAATTGTTTCTTTAGCACCCGAGGTTTTATAGATATTGAGTAATGGGAAATACCAAATTACATATTAAAAAGGGCGATACTGTTAAAGTATTAGCTGGTAACGATAGGGGAAAGACTGGGAAAGTATTAGAGGTTGAGGTTTCCAAAAGGAAAGCCTTCGTAGAGGGAGTTAATCTTGTTCATAAGCACAATAAACCTTCTGCTTCTAATCCCAACGGTAGTATAGATAAAAAAGAAGCGGCAATTCATTTAAGTAATCTTATGTTAGTTGATCCGGCTACCGGAGAAGCGACAAAAACGGGTAGGAAGCTGAATGAAGATGGAAAGCTTCAAAGATATTCTAAGAAATCAGGTGAATTTATAAAAGATGCCTAGTCCAAGATTAAAACAGTTATATACAGATCAGGTAGTTTCTTCTTTAAAAGAGAAATTCAATTATAAGTCTGTAATGGAGGTACCGAAGCTACAAAAAATTGTAGTGAACAAGGGTATCGGAGCAGCAGTAGCGGATAAAAAATTAGTTGATATTGGAGTTGAGGAATTGACTACAATTACTGGTCAAAAAGCCGTTCCAACCAAGTCAAAGAAATCCATATCAAATTTCAAATTAAGGGATGGCATGCCTATCGGCGCAAAGGTGACTTTGAGATCAGATAGAATGTATGAATTCCTTGATAGATTGATATCTATTGCATTACCTAGGGTTAGAGACTTTAGAGGTGTAAAAGATAGAGGTTTTGATGGAAGAGGTAATTATACATTAGGAGTAAAAGAGCAAATTATCTTTCCTGAGATTAGCATTGATAAGGTCAATCAAATCACGGGTATGGATATTACTTTTGTTACTTCAGCTCATACAGATGAAGAAAGTTATGAGTTATTGAAAGCATTTGGGATGCCTTTTACAAATATTAATAAATAAGGATGGCAAGATTAGCGGTTATAGCGAGAGAAAGAAAGCGTCAAAAATTAGTTGACCAATACGCTAAGAAAAGAGCAGAATTAAAAGAGGCCGGAGATTATCAGGCTTTGGACAAATTGCCAAGGAACTCTTCTCCTGTAAGACTTCATAATAGATGTAGGTTAACAGGGAGGCCTAAAGGATATATGAGAAAGTTTGGTATATCGAGAGTTACATTTAGACAAATGGCTTCCGATGGAAAGATACCAGGAGTAACGAAAGCTAGTTGGTAAATTCAAAATATATCCCTAAATTTGCGCGCCAGTTTGGGGAATAGATAAAGAAATAATGGTAACAGATCCAATATCAGATTATTTAACAAGAATTCGCAATGCTATAAGGGCGAATCATAGGGTTTTAGATATTCCTTCTTCGAATGTTAAAAAAGAACTTACCAGAGTTCTTCATGAAAAAGGATATATAAGAAACTATAAAACAGTTAAGAACGAAAAAGGGCATGAATACATTAAAATTGCCTTAAAGTATAATCCCTCTACAAAAACTTCTGCTATTGTTGATTTAGTTAGGATTAGTAAGCCCGGATTAAGAAAATATACACAGGCTGATAGTGTTCCAAGAGTGTTAAATGGCTTGGGAATAGCTATTATTTCTACTTCACGAGGTATCATAACTGATAAAGAGGCACGTAGAGATAATATTGGTGGTGAAGTATTGTGTTACGTTTACTAAGAAACTACTATGTCTAGAATAGGAAATAAATTAATTAATATACCTGAAAAAGTTACGCTTTCAATCACAGATAATGTGATTAAAGTAAAAGGTCCGAAAGGAGAATTGGAGCAGGTTATTGATGATGGAATTGAAATAAATCAGGAAGAAGGTACTATTACCCTCAGTAGAAAAACAGAGCAAAAGCGTCATAAAGCTATGCATGGTCTTTATCGGTCTTTGATCGATAATATGCTTGTTGGTGTGAGTGAGGGTTACAAGATTCAACTTGAACTTGTAGGTGTTGGATACAAAGCATCCGTACAAGGAAGTGTTCTGGATATGAGTTTGGGATATTCACATAACATCATTTTTGATGTGCCCAAAGAAATCTCTATAAGTGCTGAAACTCAGAAAGGAAAGAATCCTGTTGTTACTTTGGAAGGTTATGATAAGCAGTTAATCGGTCAGGTAGCTGCAAAGATTCGAGCTTTAAGAAAAATCGAGCCTTACAAAGGTAAGGGTGTTCGCTTTGTAGGTGAGCAAGTAAGAAGAAAAGCTGGTAAGACAGCAGCAAAATAATTTTGAGATGAGCGCGAAACGTTTAGATAGAAGACAAAGAATAAAGAAAGGTATTCGAAATATAGTAAGTGGTTCTTCAGTAAGACCGAGACTTTCTGTATTCAGAAGCAATAAAGCAATATACGCTCAGTTAGTAGACGATTCTAAGGGTAGTACGATCGTAAGTTGTTCATCAAGAGAACTAGGATCCTCTAATCTTTCGGTTGAAGTTTCTTCAAATGTAGGTAAGGAGATTGCTAAAAAGGCTACTGAGAAAGGAATAGAGTCAATAGTTTTCGATAGAGGTGGATATCTATATCACGGAAAAGTAAAGGCGTTAGCTGATGGTGCAAGAGAAGGTGGTTTAAAGTTTTAAATTATGTCTGAAGTAAATATAAAATCAGTTAAAGCCAGCGAAATAGACCTTAAGGAAAATGTTGTAGCCATAAAAAGGGTTGCAAAGGTTGTAAAAGGTGGTAGAAGATTTAGCTTCTCGGCTATAGTCGTAGTTGGTGACGGAAACGGAGTCGTTGGTTATGGCTTAGGAAAAGCAAATGAGGTTACTGATGCGATCACCAAAGGAATTGATGACGCTAAAAAGAATTTGATAAGAATACCAGTAATTAATAATACGGTACCTCATGAGTCATTAGGAAAGTATTCTGGTGGATTGGTTCTTGTAAAACCTGCTTCTCCTGGTACTGGTGTTATTGCGGGTGGTGCGATGCGTGCTGTTCTGGAAAGTGCTGGTATTAAAGATGTATTAGCGAAATCAAAAGGTTCATCTAATCCTCATAATGTGGTAAAAGCAACTTTCGATGCTCTTCTTAAAATGAGAGATCCTTATACCGTTGCTCAGCAAAGAGGAATTTCATTATCTAAAGTATTTTCAGGACAAGATTGATATGGAGAAGATCGAGATTCGTCAGGTAAGAAGTACTATTAAAAGACCTAAAGATCAGAAGCTTACTATGCAGGCATTGGGGCTTAGAGGTATTAACAGTACAATAGTTAAAGAAAAAACCGACTCTATAGCGGGTATGGTTAATAAAGTGAGTCATTTAATTGAGATAAAAGAGGTAAAATGAAATTACATTCATTAAAGCCGAATAATAACTCTACAAAGTCTAATAAGAGAATTGGTAGAGGACAAGGGTCTGGTAGAGGTGGAACTTCAACAAGAGGACACAAAGGAGCGAAGTCCAGATCTGGTTACAGTAGAAAATTTGGATTTGAGGGTGGTCAGATGCCTCTTCAAAGAAGGGTTCCTAAGTTTGGGTTTAATAGACCTCAGAAAGTTGTTTATAAGCCTTTGAACTTGGATTCTATAGAAGTATTATGTTCAGAGAAGAATGTTACAGACATAGATCTTTCTGTTCTGGTTGCGAATGGTCTCGCTTCAAATAATGATAAAGTAAAGCTTCTTGGAAGAGGTGAGCTTAGTAAAAAAGTAAATGTAACTGTGCACAAAGCTTCTAAATCATCTATTGAAGCAATTGAAAAAAATGGTGGTTCTGTCACTGTAACAGAGTAATGAAGAAATTTTTTACCACGATATCGAATATTTTTTCTATCGAAGATCTAAGGGTACGTATCTTAAATACCTTAGGTCTTTTAATTATTTTCAGACTTGGGTCTTTTATCGTTTTACCAGGTATTGATCCAGATAAGTTAACTGGGAATGCATCTGGTATATTTGGACTACTCGATACCTTTTTAGGGGGTGCGTTTAGTAACGCTTCTATATTTGGTCTGGGTATAATGCCATATATATCTGCGTCAATTATCCTTCAGTTATTGACAGTGGCTGTTCCTTATTTTCAAAAGCTTCAGAAAGAAGGGGATTCGGGTAGAAAAAAGATAACTCAGTTTACTAGGGTACTCACAATTGGTATTACTATGGCCCAAGGAGTAGGTTATATCACAGCGACCATCCCTTCGGAAGCGATTTTAATCGATCAGGTATTCTTTACTACTTCATCTCTTATCATCTTAACTGCAGGAACGATTTTCTGTATGTGGATTGGTGAAAAGATTACCGATAAAGGAATTGGAAATGGTATTTCAATGCTCATTATGGTTGGAATCATTTCAAGATTTCCGGCTGCAATCTTAGGTGAGGCACTTTCCAAAGGTCTTAATGGTGCGTTATTATTGATCATAGAGTTTGTTGCTCTTTTCTTCGTGGTAATGGGCACTGTCCTATTAACACAAGCTACTCGAAGAATACCGGTTCAGTATGCTAAGCAAGTTGTGGGAGGAAAGGTATATGGAGGTCAAAGACAGTATATACCTTTAAAAGTTAATTCAGCAGGTGTAATGCCGATTATATTTGCTCAGTCATTAATGTTTTTGCCTTCATTGATCGCAGGTATATGGGCTAATGAAAGTGATATAGCAGCTACAATTGGTCAAACGTTTACGGATTTTACTTCTTGGCAGTATAATCTTGTATTTGGTCTTTTAATCATCTTCTTCACGTTCATTTATACAGCTATTACGATCAATCCTAACCAGATTGCAGACGATATGAAAAGAAATGGAGGGTTCGTCCCGGGCATTAAACCTGGCAAGCAAACCTCTGATTTTATAGATGGTGTTTTAACTAAAATTACTTTTCCAGGTGCGCTGTTTCTAGCGATTATTGCGGTTTTGCCCGCTTTCGCAAGCTTGGCTGGCGTGGGTAGGGAGTTTTCTCAGTTTTACGGAGGAACTTCTTTACTTATTATGGTTGGGGTAATCTTGGATACGCTTCAGCAAATAGAGAGTTATTTGTTAATGAGGCATTATGAGGGATTAATGAAATCGGGAAGGCTAAAAGGAAGGAGTCAGAAAGCTGCAGTTGCTTAAATGATTCACTTTAAGTCTGACGATGAAATTGAACTAATAGCACAAAGTGCTGAGCTTCTTGGAAGAGCTCATGGGCTTGTAGCTAAAAATATAAAACCAGGTGTGAAAACAGTTTTGTTGGATCAACTGGCAGACGAATTCATAAGGGATCACGGAGGAATTCCATCCTTTAAGAATTTCAATGGATTTCCATATTCGCTCTGCATATCAATGAATGAGCAGGTCGTACATGGATTTCCGGGAGAAGTCGAATTGAAAGAAGGAGATATTGTTTCGATCGACTGTGGTGTTCTTTTAAATGGTTTTCATAGCGACTCGGCCTTTACGTATCCGATCGGTGAAGTTTCAGATGATATTATGACCTTGTTAAAGGTTACGAAATCATCATTGTATGCTGGAATCGAAAATATGGAAAAAGGAAAACGCCTTGGTGATGTTAGCAATGCTATTCAGAGATACGTTGAACCTTATAAATATGGAATTGTAAGGGAACTCGTAGGTCACGGAATAGGAAGAAGCTTACACGAAGCTCCTGAAGTTCCTAACTATGGGAAATCCGGTAAAGGAATGAAGTTGAAGGAAGGGTTGGTTTTGGCAATTGAGCCTATGATTAATCTGGGGGGAAGGTCAGTAGTGCAAGAGAATGATGGATGGACAATTCGTACATCGGATAAAAAACCATCAGCACATTTTGAACATACGGTCGCAATAACCAGTGAAGGGACAAGAGTTTTAACGACTCATAAATATATAGAAGAGGTATTTAAGTTTTAATATGGCCAAACAGGCATCTATAGAGCAAGACGGAACAATAATTGAAGCATTATCGAATGCTATGTTCAGGGTCGAACTTGAAAATGGGCATCAGGTAGTTGCTCATATCTCTGGTAAAATGAGGATGAATTATATCAAAATTTTGCCTGGTGATAAAGTGAAACTAGAGATGTCGCCATACGACTTAACTAAAGGAAGAATAGTTTATAGATATAAATAACTAGAGATATGAAGGTCAAAGCATCTGTTAAGAAAAGAAGTGCTGACTGTAAAATTGTCAGAAGGAAAGGCAAGGTTTACATAATCAATAAGAAAAATCCAAGATTTAAACAAAGACAGGGTTAATTATGGCTAGGATTGCAGGAGTCGACATCCCAGATAACAAAAGAGGCGAAGTTTCTCTTACTTATATATTCGGTATTGGTAGATCATCTGCCTTGAGAATATTGTCTGAGGCAGGAGTTGATAAAAACAAAAAGGTTTCTGAATGGACTGATGAAGAGTCAGGTGCTGTTCGTAACATCATAAGCGAAGAATTTAAGGTTGAGGGTGTTTTAAAATCTGAAATCCAGACCAACATTAAGCGTTTATTAGATATTGGATGTTATAGAGGTTTGAGACACAGAAGAGGACTTCCTCTTCGCGGTCAGAGGACTAAGAATAACTCTAGAACAAGAAAAGGAAAACGTAAAACTGTGGCGAACAAAAAGAAAGCTACTAAATAGTAATATCTGATGGCACAGAAGAAAAAAGATAAGACTAAAAAGAGAGTAGTAGTTGTTGAGCCTGTAGGCCAAGCACATATAAAGGCTTCATTCAACAACATCATTATATCTATGACCAATTCTACAGGTCAGGTTGTTTCATGGGCGTCTGCTGGAAAAATGGGCTTCAAAGGCTCAAAAAAGAATACTCCTTATGCTGCTCAGGTGGCAGCACAGGATTGTGCTCAGGCTGCTTTTGATCAGGGCTTGAGAAAGGTCGAGGTTTTTGTTAAAGGACCAGGTGCTGGTAGGGAATCTGCAATTAGAACTATTCAGAATACTGGTATAGAGGTTACAGCAATAAAGGATGTCACTCCTTTACCACACAATGGCTGTAGACCACCGAAAAGAAGAAGGGTATAATTTAAGAATATTAGGTAAATGGCAAGATACAGAGGCGCCAAGTCTAAAATAGCAAGAAGATTCAATGAGCCCATTTTTGGGCCAAGTAAAGCATTACAGAAAAAACCATTTCCTCCAGGGTCTACTGGAAGAGGAAGAAGACGTAAGCAGTCGGAATATGCTTTACAATTGATGGAAAAGCAAAAGGCTAAGTACACTTATGGTGTTCTTGAAAGGCAGTTTAGAAATCTTTTTGAAAAGGCATCAAGTCACCAAGGTATTACTGGTGAGGTACTTCTTCAATTGCTTGAGTCCAGGTTAGATAATATCGTTTTTAGACTGGGTATAGCTCCAACAAGAAGAGCGGCAAGACAACTGGTATTGCATAAGCATATTTTAGTGAATGGAGAGGTTCTTAATATACCTTCGTACTCAGTTAAGACTACTGATATGGTTGGTGTAAGAGAGCGTTCTAAATCATTACAGTCAGTTACTGAAAGTCTTTCTTTGAATCGTGTGAGTAAATACACATGGTTAGAGTGGGATAACGCTGAAATGACTGGTCGTTACACTACTGTACCAACAAGGGAGGATATTCCTGAAAATATTAAAGAGCAACTTATCGTTGAACTTTATTCTAAGTAAACTTATAAATAAACATCTATTAATATGTCAATCCTAGCATTTCAAATGCCTGAAAAGGTTGTAATGGAAAAAGCCGATGATTTCCACGGCTTATTTACTTTTAAACCACTTGAAAAAGGCTATGGTGTAACTATAGGTAATGCATTAAGAAGAATATTACTTTCTTCGCTAGAAGGTTATGCGATCACTGGAATTAAAATACCTGGTGTATTGCACGAATTCTCTACTATAGAGGGTGTCGTTGAAGATGTATCAGAGATCATACTAAACTTGAAAATGGTTAGGTTCAAAAAGATTTCTGATTCATTGGAAAGTACAATTACTGTACACGTTAAGGGACAAGATCGATTAACTGCTGGTGATTTCGGTAAAGCTACATCAGCATTTGAAATATTGAATCCTGAATTAATTATTTGCAATCTTGATAAAACAGCAGAGTTCGAATTAGAATTAACTGTTGAAAAAGGCAGAGGATATGTTTCTGCTGAAGAAAACAAGGCTAACGAGCAAATATTAGGATCTATTCCTATTGATTCTGTTTTCACTCCAATTAAGAACGTTAAGTTTAGTGTTGAAAATACAAGGGTGGAGCAGAAAACGGATTATGAAAAATTGATCCTTGATATCGAAACCGACGGTTCGGTACATCCTGAAAATGCGCTAAAGGGAGCTTCGAATATTTTGATTCAGCATTTCATGCTTTTCTCTGACCAAAATATGGTTCTTGAGGCTGCTGACCAAAGCGAACCGGAAGCAGTTGATGAAGAGATGCTTCATATGAGAAAGCTTCTTAAAACAGGACTAAATGATCTGGATCTATCTGTACGTGCTTACAATTGTCTGAAAGCTGCTAATGTGAGAACATTGGGAGATTTAGTTCAGCTTGAAATATCAGATATGATGAAGTTCAGAAACTTTGGTAAGAAGTCTCTAGCGGAATTAGAGCAATTGGTTGCTGATAAGAGCTTGACTTTTGGGATGGATACTGGAAAGTATAAACTTGAGGAGGACTAAAATTCATGAGACACGGAAAAAAATTCAATCATCTTAGTAGAACTTCTTCTCATAGGAAGGCGATGTTGTCTAATATGGCTTCATCTTTAATTTCTAATAAGAGGATTACAACGACTGTTGCTAAAGCGAAGGCTCTTAGAAAGTATATCGAGCCAATCATGACTAAGGCTAAAGTAGATTCTACTCATTCCAGAAGGGTTGTATTTTCATACCTTCAGGATAAAGAATCTGTGAAAACCCTTTTTGATGAAGTTGCAGAAAAGATAATTTCAAGACCGGGAGGTTACACTAGAATTATAAAAACTGGTAATCGATTAGGTGATAATGCAGATATGTGTATTATCGAACTGGTTGACTATAATGAACTTCTCTTAAAAGAAGAGCAGCCAGCTAAAGCTAAGACAACCAGAAGAAGTAGAAGAGGAGGAAGTTCAAAGCCTGCCTCAGAAAAAGCCATTGAAGCTGCTCCGAAGGAAGAAGTTAAAGAGGATGTGGTTGAAGAGCCAAAGGATAGTACCTCGGAAGAAGAATCTATAGAAGCTAAAACAGAAGAAGCTGTTGTAGTGGCAGCAGAAGCAGAAGTTGTTGAAGAACAAGAAGAGGCTAAGCCTTCTGAAGAGGAAACAAAGAAAGAAGACGAATCATCAGAAAATGATGAAGACAAGAAGTCATAAAGAATATCTTTTATAGAATTATTTAAAGGGATTGGGCATTTGTCTAATCCCTTTTTTATTTTCGATGAAATTAAAGTTTAATGCATCTAAACAGTAGGAAGAAAGCTTATTTAATGTTAGAAGATGGCCTCGTAATGGAAGGCATTTCAATTGGTCTGGAAGGTAGCTCAGGTGGTGAGATCTGCTTTAACACCGGAATGACCGGCTATCAGGAAGTTTATACGGATCCTTCCTATTTTGGACAAGTGATTATCAATACCAACGCACATATAGGTAATTACGGCACAAAGGACAAGGAGCAGCAATCTGATGATGCTAAAGTGAGCGGAATTATTGTAAATGAATTTTCAGAACTTCATAGCCGGCAAACAGCGGACCTTTCCTTAGATGAATATCTGAAAAAGAACAAGGTGGTTGGGATATCCGATATCGATACCAGAAAACTGGTTAGACACATCAGAAGCAAGGGCGCAATGAACGTGGTAATCTCCAGTGAATTATCCACTACCGATGAACTCAAGAACTTTCTCGACACCATACCTTCGATGGAAGGATTAGAACTGGCATCGAAGGTTACTACAAAAGAACCTTATTTCTTAGGAGATGAAGGTGCTAGCTATAAAATCGCAGTTTTGGATTATGGCATTAAGAAAAATATACTGAGAAACTTCATAGAAAGAGATTGCTACTGTAAAATATTTCCGGCGCACACTTCGATTGAAGAAATTGAAAATTGGGAGCCGGATGGTTATTTTTTATCAAACGGGCCTGGTGATCCTGCTTCAATGCAATACGCTATTGATACCGCTAAAGTCATTATCGAAAAGGATAAACCACTCTTCGGTATATGTCTAGGTCATCAACTCATTTCATTAGCCTCTGGCTTAGAGACTTACAAGATGCATCATGGTCATAGAGGCTTAAATCATCCTGTAAAAAATTTGGTGACAGGTGAGTCTGAAATAACATCACAAAATCATGGGTTTGCAGTAAATACGGATGAGATTTCATCCTTGAAGGATATCGAATTAACCCATGTAAACCTAAACGACGATACAGTGGAAGGAATTAAAATTAAAAATAAGAAGGTCTTCTCGGTACAATATCACCCTGAATCTTCGCCGGGGCCGCACGACTCCATTTATCTATTCGATGACTTTATTAACATGTTAAAATAAATCTTATGAGCTTAATTGAAAGTATTTATGCAAGACAGATCCTGGACTCCAGGGGTAATCCTACAGTGGAGGTAGAGGTAATCACAGATACAGGTTCGTTTGGAAGGGCTGCTGTTCCTTCTGGAGCTTCAACCGGAATTCACGAAGCAATTGAGCTTAGGGATGGAGATAAAGATGCTTTTCTTGGAAAAGGTGTTCTTCAGGCAGTCGAAAATGTAAACGATAAGATTGCTGAAGAATTAGTTGGATTTTCTGTGTTAGATCAGCCTTTAATTGATAAGATCATGATCGAAGCTGATGGAACGCCCAACAAAGAAAAATTGGGTGCAAATGCCATTCTTGGAGTTTCTTTAGCATGTGCTAAAGCGGCTGCTGAAGAATCAGGTCAATCTCTTTTTAGATATCTGGGTGGTGTAAATGCTAAAACCTTACCGGTTCCAATGATGAATATTTTGAACGGAGGAAGCCACGCGGATAACTCTATTGATTTTCAGGAATTCATGATTATGCCCGTTGGTGCCGATACTTTTTCACATGCCTTAAAAATGGGTGCAGAAGTATTTCATCATTTAAAGAAAGTATTGAAGGATAACAACCTTTCAACAAATGTTGGAGATGAAGGTGGTTTTGCTCCAAATCTTGCATCAAACAATGAGGCTATAGAGTACGTGTTGAAAGCAATTGAGAAAGCTGGTTATAAGCCAGGAGAAGATATTTTTATTGCTTTAGATGCAGCTAGCTCAGAATTCTATAACGAAGAAGAGAAATTATACCATTTGAAATGGTCGACTGGGGATAAACTATCTTCTGAGGAACTTGCTGATTTCTGGAAGGACTGGACTAGTAAATATCCAATCTTATCGATTGAAGATGGAATGGCGGAAGATGATTGGGAAGGTTGGAAATCGCATACTGAAAAGATTGGCGATCGAGTGCAGCTTGTTGGAGATGATCTTTTTGTTACCAATACCAAAAGACTTCAAAAAGGTATTGACGAAGGTATAGGAAATTCAATACTGATCAAGGTGAACCAGATCGGAACTTTAACGGAGACTATTGACGCTATAAACCTTGCGGCTAATAATAGTTACACCAGTATTATTTCTCACCGATCAGGTGAAACAGAAGATACCACTATCGCTGATTTAGCAGTTGCATTGAATACGGGTCAGATCAAAACAGGATCTGCTTCTCGTTCAGATCGTATGGCTAAGTACAATCAATTGCTAAGAATAGAAGAAGAATTGGCTGAAGTAGCCTATTATCCTGGAAAGAATTTCAGATAGTTAGAGACTACAAAGGAAAGCCTCGATTTTAATTTAATCGGGGCTTTTTATTATCTTGTTGTTATGAATTTCGGAATACCTGAATTTTTTAAGAATTTCTATATCTGTTCTCTCCTGATTTTTACAATGTGGATGTTGTTTTTTGACTCAAACGATCTTTTATCTCAATATAGGTTAAGTCAGAAATTAAATAGTCTTGAGTCGGATAAATTATTCTACGAGCAAAAAATTGAAGAGGTCAAGGAGGAAAGAGAGGAATTGTTCAGTAATAATGAACTTCTTGAAAAATTTGCCAGGGAAAAATATATGATGCGTAAAGACAATGAAGACGTATATATAGTCGTAAAGAAGTAAAGATTTGTGGTGAATATTCTTAAGAACATTTTATTAATTTTTGTAATCTCCCTTTTCTCTAATGCTGCTTTAGCAGGAGAAGGCGAGGAGGAAGAAAGCAAGCAGGAAGAAGGGAGCTTTAAAGACAATGTATTTGTTGGGGGTAATCTGGGATTTAGTTTCGGAAATGACATAACCATCATCAACGTTTCTCCAAACTTTGGGTATAGGGTTACCGACGATCTTTCTGTAGGTATTGGTGTTTTATATCAATACAGAAATGACAAAAGATTCGAGCCTGAAATAAGATCCAATGACTATGGGGGTAGTGTTTTTGCCAGGTATCAGGTCTTTGAACCTTTTTTCGCCCAATTAGAATTCGAATACCTCAATTTCGAGTTTCCTTTTGTTATATCTCCAAATGAGTTTTCAACAGATAGGGAAGCATTTACTAGCGTTTTTATCGGCGGAGGTGTAAACCAGCCTATCGGAAGAAATGCATTTTTTAATGTTACGGTATTATACAACGTAACCTACGATGACGATGAAATTCCACGACCTTATAATTCTCCTATCGTAGTTAGGGGAGGGGTAACTATCGGATTTTAAAAAGAATCTTAAACTTCTCTGCTAGATTTTCTAGTTCTTCATAGACGTTTTCAAGCATCGGAATTCCACTATTCAATCTTTCTTTTTCCGTTATTCGTTCTATGTCTCCCGGTATTTGAACAGGATTTTCAGGATCTATAAATTCAGCATTCCTAAACCTCTTGATCCAGTAATCCATCTCTTTGAGAAACTCTTCTTTAGGCCTGAAAGCATCTGTTCTAATTGCACCAAAGAAGTGACCAAGGCCTTCGCCATGTGAGGTATCTGGCATTGGAAGAAAGCTCACAAATGGGGGAGCCCAGGGGCCAAACCCGGATCCTGAGAATACACCTGAAAAAATATCCACTATGGATCCCAAGATATAGCCTTTGTGACCACCATTTTCCCTCGCTCCTCCAAGGGGTAACAAAGCTCCACCTTCTTTTACGGCATGTGGATCATCAGAAGATTCTCCATGCGCATCTTGAGCCCAGCCAAAAGGTATTTTTTCATTTTTCCTCGCCAGGATCTCCAACTTCCCATTTGCTGTAGTAGTGGTAGCAAAATCAGCTACGAAAGGTGGCTCCGTTAAAGCGGGAATAGCTACCGAAATAGGGTTAGTTCCCAGTAGTCTTTCTTTAGAAAAAGTGGGTGCAACCAATGGACTGGCATTGGTCATTGAAATACCGATCATGCCTTCTTCCAGTGCCAGCATTGAATGATATCCTGCTATACCGAAATGATTCGAGTTTTTTACACAAACCCAACCCGAACCCAGGTTTTTTGCTTTTTCAATTGCTAAGCGCATACCTTTTGGCGCTGAGACCAACCCAAGTGCCTTATCAGCATCTAGTGTAGCTGTACTTGGGGTCTCGTGGACTATTTTGATCTTCGGATTAGTTTTTATTCTATCTGATTCCCAAAGTCTACAGTATCCGGAAAGGCGGGCAACACCATGTGAGTCTATACCTCTCTTATCGGCAGATAGCAGCACTTTAGCTGCTAAAGAGGAATCCTTTTCATTACATCCCATCTTTTTGAAGACTTCTTCACAAAATGAAACTAAATCTGGATAACTAACCTTAATCAAATCTTATACTTCTTTATTGTGTAACTCAGAATACAAAAGCCCTTCTTTTAAGGCATAGCTTGATATCTTGATCAGATCGAAATTGAATTTTTCCAGCAAAAATCTAATGAGCTGTACTGCTACAACGATCATATCGACCCGCATTTCTATCATCCCGGGAATTTCCATTCTTTCTTCTCTGTTTTTAGAAATAAGCTCATCATAAATGAGGTTAAAATCCTTTCTACTAAGTTCATATCCAGACTGATTTGCCGGTTTTTCAATACTTTTCTCTGCATAATAGATTTCAATTAAAGTATCGAAAGTACCGGAAGAGCCTATTAGTATTTTTGGCTGGAATTCCGTGATAGCTTGCTCTAGTTTAGAAAATGTAGACTCAAAATATTCATCGATACTTATAATTTCATCAATTGTAATAGGGTCTGATTTATGGAATTTATCAAGTAGTCGCTGGGCTCCAATTTCAAAACTTTCCGACCAGTATTTCTGGTTTCTATCTGCGATGATGACTTCAACGCTTCCACCTCCAATGTCAATGACCAATGAGGCATCTTCATCGAGATCTATAGCTTTTTTAACTCCTTCAAGTACTAAGCTTGCTTCCGTTTGACCGTCGATAATATGGACATCGATACCACTATTAGCCTTTATCATTTCGGCTAATTTTTCACCATTTTCGGCATTTCTAAATGCGCTGGTAGCAATGCATTTAACGTCATCGACTTCATATTTAGAAATCAGAGCTTCAAAGTGTTTGACCGCTTTCAATGCACGGTCGATAGCTGAGTCAGTTATTTGCTTCAGTTCAATCCCACCTTCACCAATTTTGACAGGTACTTTTTCTTTATAAACGATTTTATAATCATCCTGCAAGCGATCAGCTATCAAAATATGAAAAGTGTTAGTACCTAAGTCAATTACTGCTCTACGCATTCAAAAAAAATTTGCGCAATATAATCTAAATTTAAAAAGCATTGAGGTAGTCAGACTGTATTGAAGTCGGATTCATTACTATATTCGTTTAACATATATTTGATTTCATAATTTCTATTGACAAGTTAACCCGATAACCATATTCTTATGTCTTCCATAAAAAAGGAACTATACGATCTTTTAAAAAAAAATAACGATAAAGCTCTTCTGGGAGGAGGTGAAAAGCGTATCGAATCTCAGCATAAAAAAGGAAAGTTAACAGCGAGGGAAAGGCTTGATTTATTATTAGATGAGGGTTCTTTTGAAGAGATTGGAAAACTAGTGGTCCATCGGGCTAAAGACTTTGGATTAGAGTCTCAGCAGTATTTAGGTGATGGTGTGGTTACTGGTTATGGTACCATTTCGGGACGGTTGGTGTATGTTTTTTCCCAGGATTTCACCGTGTTTGGAGGGTCTCTCTCTGAAACACATGCTGAAAAAATAGTGAAGGTAATGGAGTTGGCGATGAAAAATGGTGCCCCAATAATTGGGCTAAACGATTCAGGTGGGGCACGGATTCAGGAAGGTGTCGTTTCACTTGCCGGTTATGCTGATATCTTTTACAGAAACACTTTGGCATCCGGGGTTATACCTCAAATTTCCGCTATTCTGGGACCATGTGCTGGAGGAGCCGTTTATTCCCCTGCGATTACCGATTTTATATATATGGTTGAAGGAACTTCCTATATGTTTGTCACAGGTCCTAATGTGGTGAAAACTGTGACCCAAGAAGATGTAACCTCTGAAGAATTAGGTGGAGCTTCCGTGCATAGCTCAAAAAGTGGCGTCGCACATTTTTCCAACGCTAATGAAGTTGAGTGCATTGAATCCATAAAAAAACTGGTGTCTTTCATTCCACAAAGCTGCGAAGAGGAAACGCCTAGAGCTGACTATAAAATTAATAATGAATTAAGGCCTGGATTGAATGAGATCATTCCTGAGAATCCAAATCAGCCTTATGATATGCGAGAAGTAATTGAGGGAATCGTAGACGAAGATTCCTTTTATGAAGTCCACAAAAATTTTGCAGAAAATATAGTAGTAGGATTCGCCCGATTAGCGGGTCGTTCTGTAGGTATAGTAGGAAACCAGCCTGCAGCATTAGCAGGTGTGTTAGATATCGATTCTAGCGTAAAAGGAGCACGTTTTGTCCGCTTCTGCGATTCTTTCAATATTCCTCTTTTAGTGCTGGAAGACGTACCGGGCTTCCTTCCGGGAACAGATCAGGAGTGGAATGCCATCATAACCAATGGGGCCAAGCTTTTATATGCTTTTAGCGAAGCTACGGTTCCCAGAGTTACTGTGATCACCAGAAAAGCTTATGGCGGGGCTTACGATGTTATGAACTCCAAGCATATCGGAGCTGATATGAATTTTGCCTGGCCTATGGCTGAGATTGCGGTTATGGGTGCGCGAGGAGCCGCTGAGATTATTTTCAGAAAAGAGATTTCCGAGTCTGATGATCCGGAAGCTAAGTTGCAAGAGAAAATAGATGATTACACCGAGAAATTTGCTAATCCGTACAGAGCGGCCGGAAGAGGCTTTATTGATGAAGTAATTATTCCTGAAAATACACGAATTAAATTGATCAAGGCCTTTGAAATGCTTCAAAATAAAGTTGATGTGAGGCCTAAAAAGAAACACGGAAATATTCCTTTATAGAATGGATAACAGTAGTAAAGCGTTTTTATACAAGTATTTAAACAATCATTCACCAGTCGGCTTTGAATCATCGGGACAGCAGATCTGGCTTGATTATCTGAAGCCTCACATAGATGAATATTTCACGGACAATTATGGGACTGCGGTAGCCGTTTTTAACCCGGAAGCTGATTATAAAGTTGTTATCGAAGCTCATGCCGATGAGATTTCATGGTTTGTAAACTACATCACGGATGATGGCTACATCTACGTAATCAGAAATGGAGGTTCCGATCATCAGATTGCCCCTTCTATGAAGGTGAATGTCCATGCTGATCTGGGCGTAGTTAAAGGGGTATTTGGCTGGCCTGCTATCCACGTGAGAAAAGGTGATAAAGAAGAAGCTCCATCGTTATCCAATATATTCGTTGATGTAGGTTGTGATTCAGCTGATGAAGTAGCAGCTCTAGGCATTCATCCCGGAACGGTTATTACGTTTGATGCTGACCTTTTCGAGATGAATAATAAATTTCTAGTTGGAAGGGCATTGGATAACAGGATTGGGGGATTTGTAATTGCAGAAGTGGCCAGACGTATTAAAGAAAAAGGTGTTGAGCTACCTTTCGGTCTTTACGTAGTCAATAGTGTTCAGGAAGAGGTAGGCTTACGAGGTGCGCAGATGATTGCTAACAGGATCAAGCCTAATATTGCTTTGATTACCGACGTGTGTCACGATACCCAATCTCCAATGTATGATAAAAAGGCTTCAGGAGATATAAAGTGTGGAAAAGGCCCGGCGGTGACTTATGGTCCGGCAGTCCATAACAAGGTATTAAATCATCTTCTGGAAATAGCTGATAAACAGGATATTACCATACAGAAAAGGGCAACGAGTAGAGCAACAGGAACGGACACGGATGCTTTTGCTTACTCAAATGATGGAGTTCCTTCCGTATTGGCTTCCACCCCATTAAAATACATGCATACCACGGTCGAAACAGCACATAAGGAAGACGTTCAACATTTAATTGATTTGATCTATGAATTTGTGACTTCCTTGAAGGGAGGAGAAGATTACCGATACGTTCAATAGTATCTTCGACAATCACTCGAGACTATATAAACGACCTTAAGAACTGAGAAGCTTTATTTATGTCTATACGATCTATTGATCAATTAGGGAGGGAGGTTTTATTAGAAGATTACCCAAAACGGATCATATCATTAGTCCCATCTCAAACTGAACTTCTCTTTGAATTAGGCCTAGCTGACCAACTAATCGGAAGGACTAAATTTTGTATACACCCCTCCAATAGCGTTACACAGATTCCTTCAATTGGTGGGACTAAAAAAGTAAGAATAGATGAAGTCAGAAGCTTGAAACCAGACTTGATCATCGTTAATAAAGAAGAGAATGAAAAAGATCAAATCGACGAGCTTAGCACCGAATTTAAGGTTTGGGTAAGTGATATTTCTGATTTCAACTCAGCTTTAAAGATGATTCACTTGGTGGGTCACATTACTGATACTGAGAGGAAGGCTGAGGATATGATTACTCAAATCAAGAAGATAGCTGAAATGCCAGCTTCTAAAGAAATACCTACTGCGGTATATCTGATTTGGAAGAAGCCGATGATGACCGTAGGTGGAGATACTTTTATTAGTGATATGATAGGAAAAGCGGGATTCTCTAACGTATATAAGTCTTTCAAAAGATACCCTGAGATTTCCATGGACGAGATCAAGGAAAAGCAACCTGATTACCTATTCTTAAGCTCTGAACCGTTTCCATTCAATAGCAAACACATTGAAGAGTTTCAAAGGAATTTGGATCATACAAAAGTAGTATTGGTAGATGGAGAAATGTTTTCTTGGTATGGTAGCCGAATGCTTAAGGCATTCAGTTATTTCAAGGAATTAAGAAAAGAACTAGACCTCCTCGATTGATAACCCGGCCTTTTCCAGTTCATCCCAGTATTCAGGATATGATTTATTTACTACTTCAGGCTCTTCTATAATCACCGCAAATTTGGAAGCTAAAGGTGCAAGACACATGGCCATTCTATGATCTTCATAGGTTTGAAATTCTATCGCTTCCTGTTGGTTGAACTCGACTCTATCAACTATTTCCCATACAGAATCAGATTCCAAAAGTGCTGAGCCTATTTTTTTTAGCTCTTGATCAATCGCATTTATTCGATCAGTTTCCTTTATTTTTAAGCTTTCAAGCCCTGTGAATTTAACCTTCACACCTAGAGTTGCACAGCTAATACATACCGCTTGCGCTAAGTCGGGGCAATTGCTAAAATCATAATCTAAGGTTTCCGGAAGAAGAGATCTATCTTTCACAAGAAAAACACCTTCTGCCTTGAACTCAGATCGAATTCCTAACTGAGCATATATATCAACCAGAGCGGAATCCCCCTGAAATGAATGTTTTCGAAGTCCTTTCAAGAAAAGATTATTCAACTCTGAAATAGCTAAAAACTCATACCAATAACTCGCACCTGACCAATCGGACTCAACGATATATTCACAACTTTTTAGGCTTGAAGATTCGATTTTAATTAGATTGATCTCTGGCTTGAATTCAGCCTTAACTCCAAATAATTTCATCAGATTCCGAGTCATTAAGATGTAGGGTTTGCTTGAAATTTTCCCTATCAATTTAATTTCCAAACCATTTTCCAGTTGAGGTGCGATCATCATCAATGCAGAGATGTATTGACTACTCACATCACTTTTTATTTCTATTTGAGATTTCTCCTGATTTTTAAAGGGGTTTATTTTCAATGGGGGGTATCCACTCTCATTCAAATATTCAATATCGGCACCAAGAGCTTTCAATGAATCAACCAGAATTCCAATAGGACGTTTTTGCATTCTATCGGTACCGGTTATGGTTACACTTTTTTCGGTATTTATAGCCAGGAATGCCGTTAAGAATCGCATTACCGTTCCGGCATCTTTAACATCGTATAAGTCGCTCTCGGAGCTTAAAAGACGCTTCATGATTTGAGTATCCCTGGCAGTTGATAAGTTTTGGATACTACTCTTTTTATTTGAAATCGCTTCCAGGATTAACAGTCGATTACTTTCACTTTTTGATGCAGGTAAATAAACCTGGTGATCATTTTTGGCAAGACCATTGCTTATGATTTTTAGCTTTTTCAATAGATTAAGTAATTGTCAAGGTGAACTATCAAAGTTTATAAAATTTTAATGATAATTTTTTATATCCAAACGAAACCTTGAACTATCTTTAGTAGTATTAAATAAAGAAGAGATTTAAATATTAGAAGAATGGCTATGGGAAATATGAAAAAATCGGTTTTAACTTTCACTGTTGGTGCTGCAGCTGGTGCCATTGCCGGTTTATTATTAGCTCCCGTTAAAGGAAGTCAGGTAAGAAGAGCGTTCAAAGCTAAGTCGAAACCTGATCATCATATTAGAGTTAAGGAGAAGTCTACTGATAAAAATATAGTTGATCTTTCATCCAGTTCTTTTTTTAACTCTAAACTGAGTAAGGAAGGTATATCAGACTTTATTTACCACTCATAATCATTTTCTAAACCACAGAGTTATAGTATTCAATACTCTTGTGGATTAAATCATTACTTACTTTCTGGTTATATATGCTTTTTCCTTTTTCTGATAAGAGCACAAAGCTGATTTGACCATCTGTATTCTTTTTATCCTGTTTCATAAGTTGAATCAAGTTCCCTAAGCTATTTGTATCGACCTTAGGTAACTCATATAAACTGGTAATTCCCAAAACTATTTCATTCAATTCCTGCTCTTGAAGATCATTGGCTTTATAAGAAATGTAAGATTCACAGATCATCCCAATAGCAACACAATAGCCATGATATAATTTTTCTCCACGATCTATTCTGAATGTTTCAATAGCATGACCTACTGTATGTCCGAAATTCAAGATCTTTCTCAAACCTTTCTCCTCAGGATCTTCTAAAACAACCTCTTTTTTAATTTGTACGGACTCTTCTACATCACTTAGATCCGGAATATCATGATTTAAAGATCTGATTTTTGCCCAATGCTCAGAATTTTTAATTAAACCGTGCTTTAGCATTTCGGCTTTTCCTGATAAGACTTCTTCGGCAGATAGTGTTTGAAGAAATTCAGTAGATATGATTGTTGTTTTAGGGCTTTTGAACAGTCCGATATGGTTTTTAAATCCTTTGAAATCGATACCAAGCTTACCGCCAACACTTGCGTCGACTTGTGCTAAAAGAGTTGTTGGAATATTAATAAAACTAATGCCTCTTTTAAAAGTAGCAGCACAGAATCCACCCATGTCAGTAATGACACCACCACCAAGATTAATTACCAATCCGTTTCTATCAAATTCGGATTCAGTTAACTCATTCCAGATATGTTCGCAGGAGTCAAGAGTTTTGAACTCTTCACCACTTTTTATCTGGATAACCTTGTGATTTTCAGGCAGCACTTTTTCAACTATCGGATAACAATGCTGTTTTGTATGTTCATCTACGATAATAGCACATTTACTAAAGTCCGAATGCTCTAAAACATGATAGAGATCATCGCTGATCCGTATTGAAAATATTATTGGCTCCATAATTAACTTCTTCTTTCAAAACTAATCAGTTTGAGGTTAAGAGACAGAAAATGATAACAATTAAGGAAGCGATTGGAACATTCAATAACTACAAAGGTTCTGATTGAGTACTATTTGAAAGTACTTAAATCTCTAATATTAAAATTCATTTTTTTAAATTCGCGGCAAATGAAGAATCCCGATCTTTCGCTAAGCGTTCCTTTTTCTTTTGAGGATACTTCCATCGCCTTTTCTTACAAATCTGATAATGAGTTAAGAAAGTCTTACAGGCTTTTTCAGCTCTTGAGTAATAAAACACTTTCTGATTTTGGGGCATGGATTATGAATGCATCCATAAAGGCAGGCCTTCCGGTAACAGGTATAGTTAAAGCTACCACTTTCGATCAATTTTGTGGAGGTGAAACGATCGGTGAATGTTTCAAAACAGTTGAGCAATTGTGGGAATATAGGATAGGGACAATTTTAGACTATTCTGTGGAAGGAGAAAGAACAAAAACAGGTTTTGAGAGAACGAAAGAGGAGATTATAAAAACGATTGAAAACTCAGCCGGAGAGGAAAAAATACCATTCTGTGTATTCAAAGTAACCGGTTTAGGATCTTCCGAAATACTGGTAAAGGTTCAATCGGGATTAAATCTCACTAAAGAGGAAGAAATCAACTATCAAGAGCTCAAAGTAAGGGTTCTGGAGATTTGTGAGACGGCATATAAAAATAATGTTAGAATACTTATTGACGCAGAGGAATCATGGATACAGAACCCTGTAGATGAACTTGCTTTAGATATGATGCGTCGATTTAATAGGGAGAAAGGAATCGTTTACAATACATACCAAATGTATAGGGCGGATATGCTCGAAAATCTTAATGTGCATCACCAAATAGCTGTAGATAATAACCATTTCTTAGGGGTTAAATTGGTAAGAGGGGCTTATATGGAAAAAGAAAGGGAAAGGGCTGAAGAAATGAGTTACAAAGATCCTATCCAGCCCAGTAAAGAATCTACCGATTCAGATTTTAACACTGCTTTAAAGTTTTGTGTGGAACATGGAGATCGGATTTATTTGGTTTCCGGAACCCATAATGAATATAGCAACTATTACTTATCGGTATTAATGGATGAAAATAAGCTCGACAAAGGGGATGAACGTTTTTTCTTTGCTCAGCTTTATGGTATGAGTGATAATATATCTTTCAATTTGGCACACCAAGGCTATAATGTTGCCAAGTATGTGCCCTATGGGCCAATCAAAAAAGTTATGCCTTATCTTACCAGAAGAGCCGAAGAAAATACATCCATTAGTGGACAAACCAGCAGAGAGCTTACTTTGCTTAAAAAAGAGATGACAAGACGGTTTGGTTGTTAATTACGAGCCTTACTACCATAAACAATTATTACATACGCCCATTCAAAACAAATGAATCAACTTAGCGAGCAAGAAATAGAAAGAAGGAAAGATTTACAGGCTATTCGGGATGCAGGTATAAATCCTTATCCTGCCGATTTATTTAAAGTATCAACCTATTCTGCAGAGATCAAATCTCTATTTGATGAAGACCCTGAAAAATTCAAGGAAGTTGAATTAGCAGGTAGAATAATGAGCCGTAGAATAATGGGTTCAGCTTCTTTTGCTGAAATTCAGGATGGCCAAGGTCGGATTCAGGTCTACTTTAGAAGGGATGACCTTTGCCCCGAAGAAGACAAATCATTATACAATGATATTTTCAAAAAGAAGCTGGGTATTGGTGACATTATTGGGATAAAAGGATTTGTATTCAAAACTCAGGTCGGCGAGATTTCGGTGCATGTCACAGAGTTCAAAATCCTTTCTAAATCATTGAAGCCTCTTCCGGTAGTCAAAGAAGTAGTTGATGAAAGTGGCGAAAAAAAGGTTTATGATGCTTTTAGCGATCCGGAACAAAGATATCGCCAGCGATATGTTGACCTGATCGTTAATCCTGAAGTGAAAGACACCTTCGTAAAGCGAACAAAACTGGTCAACTCTATACGTGAGTACTTGAACGGAGAAGGTTATTTAGAGGTAGAAACTCCAATTCTTCAGCCTATTTACGGCGGTGCGGCGGCAAGGCCTTTCAAAACATATCATAACACATTGGATACGACTTTGTATCTAAGGATAGCCAATGAACTCTATTTGAAGAGACTGATTGTTGGAGGATTTGATGGCGTATATGAGTTTTCTAAAGATTTTAGAAATGAAGGTATGTCCAGATTTCATAATCCGGAATTCACTCAAATTGAGCTATATGTAGCTTATAAAGATTATGAGTGGATGATGAACCTAGTAGAGGAAATGGTTGAAAAAATCGCTCTGGATCTCCACGGTACTACTGAAATTCCGGTTGGAGACCGGATGATCAACTTTAAAAGACCATGGAAGAGATTTACGATGTATGAAGCTATTGAACACTTCACTAAAATCGATATCTCTGAAATGAGTGAAGTAGAGTTGAAATCTACGGCAAAGGAGTTGAATGTTCCTGTAGACGATACCATGGGCAAAGGAAAATTGATTGATGAGATCTTTGGTGAAAAGTGCGAGCCACTATTGATTCAACCAACTTTCATAACAGACTATCCGGTAGAAATGTCTCCGCTCGCAAAAAAACATCGTTCCAAAGAAGGTTTGGTTGAACGTTTTGAGGCAATTGCAAATGGAAAAGAGATCTGCAATGCCTTCAGCGAATTGAACGATCCAATCGATCAAAGGCAAAGGTTTGAAGAACAATTAGAACTTGGAAAACGGGGTGATGATGAAGCTATGGTTCTGGATGAGGATTATTTGAGATCTTTGGAGTATGGAATGCCACCCACGGCTGGTTTAGGTATTGGCATAGATCGATTATCGATGATTATGACCAATTCAAATTCTATTCAGGACGTTATTTTCTTTCCTCAAATGAAGCCTGAGAAAAAAGTGCAGTTTGCTTCTGCTGAAGACTTTATCAAAGAGGGAGTCAGAGAGGAGTTAGTTCCAATTTTACAAAAGCTGAATATTCAGACTATTGATCAACTCAAAGAGTCTAATCTTAACAAGCTTCATAACGATGTTTGCGGAATGAGAAAGAAAATGAAGTTGAACGATGTTAAAAATCCTACGAAAGAAGAAGTGGAGGTTTGGCTCAACTAGGCTTGAGTTTTCTAATTAATGAGATTATCTGAAGTCGGCGAAAGCCCTTCTTCTGTTAAATCGCAAATCCTGAAGTACGGATGATTTTACAAAGATGCTGAAGCTATAAGATTCCAGGGCACCAAAAGGCACCCATTGCAAATTCATCTCCCAGCAGTGTAGGTTTCTGGAAACGTTTATGGAAGTCTGCGTGAATTCTCCGTTTTCAATATCAAAACCAGACTGAATACCTATTTTAAGTTTTTCGGTTAGACTTACATCTCCTGAAAAGGTTAGTGACTGGCTTATGGTAGGGTCTTGAAAGCCTATTTGTGATCGGTTTACTGAGTAGTTAGCTCTAAAAGTCCAGGGAACGTTGAAATCAACATAGTCGTTAGGGTTAGCTAAAACGTAGTCGAATTCTCTCTGCTGGTTTTCATTCAAACCATTTCTGATCTCATCGTTACTCCTGGCATCGGCACCTCCGGAAGACTTACCCTGAAGATTTAATCCTAATGTAACTCGAACGCTCGTAAACTGACCTAAACCTCTTCCATTATTCCATGCAAATTCACTTACGCGTTGCTGATCTACCTGTCTTGTGCCATTCTCGTCTATAAATACGGAATCCAACAGATAGATGTAAGGGTCAATGGTGGAGTTGACGCTTATGTTCAAAGCATTTTTAAATAGGGTAGTCCTCGCCCCGATGTTAATATTACCTAAATTGAATGAATCCGCGACGAAGTTATAACCCGTACCTATGGAAAGGTTATCGAAGATTTTTATCTTTTCTTCAACATCTGTGGAATCTGTTTTTTTTCTGATTTTGGCTTCGATGTTATTTTGAAGGTTGAAGTTGATCGTTTGACTTTCACCTGAAGATGGTCCTCCAAATATAAATTGATTACCAGGCGAATATCTGGAAAAACGTTGAGGATCCTGACCTTCCTCAATTTGAAACTCCTGGAAAAAATCGAAACGTGGGTCAGAAAAATCAGGCCGATAGGAATAACTTATTGAAGGTGTCATCACATGTCTGATTGCGCTGATAGGGCCGCTTTTGAAATAAGCGGTTCCATAAATTTGTGTAGTCAGAGCAGCACCGGTGGTCCAAGTCCCAAATCTCGAAAACCGATCTAGAGTGTCCACTTCTATCTCTCCCTCGTTATTAAGAGTTCTGTTCAACCGCTCGAGATACCAGGTTTCCGTATAAGAAAAATTTGGGGTGACTGTAAAATTCTTCAGTAACTTAATTGAAGTAGAGGCCTGAGTAGTATGCCTAATACCATTACTCGCTTGATCAAGCAGATCAGGTAAATTGTCAAAATTGAATGGGGCAATACTATCGGCACCAATGCGGTTGCTAATTCTGTTACTGAGATTCAGATTGTAGTTAACACCTATTTTTTGCCACCATTTGTTTCCTGAGCCTGATTTTGGTTTGAACGGAAATATCCTGTTCATATTCAAACTGAGATCGGGAAGCGTTAAATCTACTTCCTCAGTCACCAAGTTCTGATTATGTCTTAAACTTGTAGAAAGATTAAACGGGGTACCTGGGAAGTTTACTGAATAGGACACATTAGAAGTGAAATTAGAATTCACCTGCTGCTGAACGTCATTCAATAAATTTAGTGAGTTAAACTGTGTAGAACCACCATTGACACTAGCGGAGAATCGACTATTTCCCCGACTTTGTGGTGTATGACTCCAACTTACCCAAAAAGTTCTGGTTGCAAGGGAGTCTTCCTCGTTTCCGGAACGAAAGGAGCTATAACGAAAATTTACATTGCCATTATATGCATAACGTTTCACATAGTTGGAGTTTGCAGTGAAACCCCAGCCCCCTTTGGTAAAGACTTCTCCCGTCAATCGAAGATTTACATAATCATTAACAGCGAAATAATATCCGAAATCCTGAAGGAAAAAACCCCTCGTCCTTTGTTCACCATATGAAGGAAAAATTACTCCCGACGTCTTTTTTTTGGGGGAAGGAAACATTCCAAACGGGAACCCTAAAATAGTTGGGATCTTATTAAAATGAAGATTGAATGGTCCGGAAACTAATTTGTTTCCCGGGATTACCTTTAGTTTATTAGATTGTATGTGGAAGTGTGGATCAGCCAAATTACAAGTTGTATAGCGCGCAGTTTTGATAAAAAGCTCATCGTCCTGATTCTTTTTAACCGTATCACCCGTCATAAAAGCTTCACCTTGTTGTGTGACGATACCTGTAATGTATGCTTTTCTAGTTTTGAAATTATATTCGATTTTATTGGTTTCGTATGTTTCAGGGCCATCAGAAAAAACAGGAACCCCCCTCTTTTTACCTGTTGAGTCTACTGAATAGGTTGCTTTTAAAGTGTTTGTACGATAATTGATTTCAATTTGATCCGCTTCCAAACGGATATCTCCATATTCAATTTGAGCATCACCGTAAAGAAACACTTGTTGAGTACCTATCTCGGTTTTTATAGAGTCTCTGGCTGAATATTGAATGGTTGTACTAATATCACCTTGTTGGGCCGGAGGCTCAGCTATTGAGTCTAAGGCTTCATTTACAGGCTCTGTATTAGTTGTATCGATAAGAGCCTGTACATCAGTAGTATCCAGTATGGCTTGTGTTGCATTTAGAGCTTCTTGTTTCACTGAATCCGGCAAGGACTTTGAGAGATCTTCGGGAATTGAACCTTGAGCGAAAACACTTGTAATGGATAGTAAATATAAAAAATTGACTATCAGTAATTTAAACACTGATTTTTGTTCTTTTTCTGAAAAATTCCGATTTTTGCATAAAATTAGACGAACTAAAATTAACAAACGAACAATGGTTAGAAAACTTATTTCTCTAATCCTATCCACGTTAGTTATATTATTAGCTTCACTCACGCCACTAGACACTAAAGAATACGGGCTAAAACGAGTCGTAATCGATGCAGGGCATGGGGGGAAAGATCCTGGTACGCATGGTGAAATTTCCCGCGAGAAGGATGTTGCACTGGATATAGCACTCGAGCTGGGGGAAATAATTAAAGAATACTTACCGGATGTAGAGGTCATTTATACTCGAAAAGACGATAATTTTGTCGAGTTGGACAATCGTGCGAGAATAGCAAACAAGAACGGTGCCGATCTTTTTATATCAATCCATTGCAATTGGATATCTAATTCTAAAGTTAAAGGCACTGAAAGCTGGGTAATGGGTGTTCATAAGTCGGAAAGTAATTTACAAGTAGCTAAAAGAGAAAATTCGTCCATTTTACTAGAAGAAGATTATGAGGAGCGTTATGAAGGTTTTGATCCCAACTCTCCTGAATCACACATCTTATTTTCCCTATTTCAAAGCGCACACCTTGACAACAGTCTTAATTTGGCCAGCAAAATTGAACAGCAATTTGAAAAGAGGGTTGGGAGAAGAAGCAGGGGAGTAAAACAAGCGGGTTTTATTGTTCTTTACAAAACAGCTATGCCTAGCGTTTTAGTAGAAGTCGGTTTTTTAAGTAATCCTACTGAAGAGAAGGAGCTAAATGATGATCTAAAACAAACCTATATTGCTTCTGGTATTTTCCGTGCTTTTAGAGACTATAAGTACGAACTGGAAGGCAAAAATTAAACCCATTTTTATATCTTGGCTTCGTGAAGTTATCCAAAGAAGCTAAAGTTGGTATTTTAACCGTAGTGTCTATAGGCCTTTTTTACTACGGCTTTAACTACTTAAAGGGGATAGATTTTTTCAATCCGACAAAAACGTATTATGCTACTTATCAAAACGTAGGTGGACTAGGCGTATCCAACCCAGTTACGGTTAACGGGTTTTCAGTAGGGCGAGTAAGCAATATTTCAATAGACCAATCCAGGGGCCATGTGATTGTTCAGTTCGATGTTAAAAGCTCTATAATATTAGGTGACTCTGCTTCTGCTATTTTGACCAGTGATCTTCTTGGAAGTAAGGAGCTAAAGTTGGACGTTGGAAATCTTGAAAGACCAATGGAATCCGGTGATACGATCAGTGGTGTTTTGGATAAAGGGCTGGAATCTCTATTAGCAGAAGGAGAAAGTATAGCTGTTAACCTGGAAGAGACCATCAAAAAAGTAAACTCCATACTTGATACGCTTTCTCAAACCACTAGTGATATTAAATCTACCTTTGCTAATGTAGAAGCAATTACCTCTGATCTTAAAGGGATAGAATATGAGAAGAATTTCAATAAGCTGATGGAATCGATAGATGTTACTTTAAATACGGTGGAGACCATAGCATCATCCGTTCCTCCAATTATGAGTAAAATTGACGGATTTGCAGATACACTTAACAATATTAAAATCAATGAAGCCTTGTTAAGAGCTGACACGGCTATCGGAACCATCAACAGGCTTCTGAGTAAAATTGAACAGGGAGAGGGTAATATCGGGAGGCTAATGAAAGATGATTCATTGTATAATAATCTTAATGCCACATTACGTGATCTGGATGCGGTATTGATAAGGCTCAATGAAAACCCAAGACACTTCTTTGCTCCGTTCGGAAGAAAGAAAAAGAAAAATAAGAATTAGAAATATTGGCCAAGGCTTAGCTCCAATTGTTTTAGGATAGCAATCATAGTTTTAGGTCTGGTATTGAATAAAGAACATCATGGACATTGCATTCAATAAAAATGAAGATTCCTATAAGCAGTTGGTTTTTCAACTGGAGGAGAAACTGAAAAACGTAAAATTAGGAGGAGGAGAGAAAAAAATTGAATCTCATCATGCTAAAGGTAAACTCACAGCCAGGGAACGTATAGATTATCTGATGGATGATGATTCTGATTTCCATGAGATCGGGGCGTTTGTCGGCGATAAAATGTACGAAGAGTATGGAGGTTGCCCTTCTGGTGGAGTTGTTACTGGAATCGGAGCTGTAAACGGACGAAAATGCATGATTGTAGCAAATGATGCTACCGTTAAAGCCGGCGCCTGGTTTCCTATAACAGCTAAGAAGAATCTCAGAGCGCAGGAAATTGCAATTGAAAATCGCTTACCGGTGATCTATCTTGTTGATAGTGCTGGTGTTTTCTTACCGATGCAGGACGAGATCTTTCCTGATAAAGAACACTTTGGGAGGCAGTTCAGAAATAATGCCATCATGTCTTCGATGGGTATTATTCAAGTTGCTGCAATTATGGGGAGCTGTGTGGCAGGCGGAGCATATTTACCAATTATGTCCGATGAGGCTCTAATTGTAGATGGAACCGGATCCATATTTCTGGCAGGGTCTTATCTGGTAAAAGCGGCTATTGGAGAAGATATCGATAATGAGACTTTAGGTGGAGCCACCACGCATTGTGAGATATCAGGTGTCACAGATAATAAATACCCCGATGACCAAAGCTGTTTGGATGCGGTAAGAAATATTTTTGATAAGACCGGAAGTTTTAAAGAGGCTGGATTTGACCGCAAGGATTCCAAAGCTCCCAAAAAAGATGCGTCAGAGATTTACGGCTTGTTTCCTTCTGACCGTTCTAAGCCTTACGATACCAGGGATATCGTTGAGCGAATCGTTGATGACTCAGAATTTGAGGAGTATAAAGAAAAATATGGACAAACTATTCTCTGCGGGCATGCAAGAATAGATGGATGGGCCGTTGGTATAGTGGCGAATCAACGAAAGGTAGTAAAGTCCAAAAAAGGTGAAATGCAGATGGGCGGAGTAATCTATTCGGATTCTGCTGACAAAGCTGCGCGCTTCATTATGAATTGTAATCAAAGGAAAATACCACTTGTATTTCTTCAGGATGTAAGTGGCTTTATGGTTGGAAGTCGTGCAGAACATGGAGGTATTATAAAGGATGGTGCTAAAATGGTGAATGCTGTTTCAAATTCCGTCGTCCCTAAAATCACGATCATTATGGGAAATTCTTATGGCGCAGGAAACTATGCCATGTGTGGAAAAGCTTATGACCCTAGATTTATTTATGCCTGGCCCACGGCACAGATCGCTGTTATGAGCGGTAAGTCAGCAGCAAATACCCTACTTCAAATTAAAGTTTCAACTCTGAAGGCTAAAGGAAAGGAGATATCTGATGAAGAGAAGCAAAAACTCTTAGACGAGATTTCAGGTAGTTACAATGATAAGCTATCCCCTTATTATGCTGCTTCAAGGCTTTGGGTAGACGCTATTATCGATCCATTGGAAACAAGGAAAGCTATTTCAGCGAGCTTAGAGGTCGCTAATATGGCTCCGATTGAAAAAGAATTTAACTTAGGAGTGATTCAGACTTAGATATGAACGATGGAGAAGTTAAAGCTCTGGTTTCTTTACTCGATGATGAGGACGTAGAAATAGTCCATGAAATTGAAGCCAAGATAAAATCACTGGGAGAAGGAGTAATTCCTTATCTGGAAGAGGCATGGGAAAACAGCTTCAATCCGGTGTTTCAGGAAAGACTGGAAGACCTGATCCATCATTTACAGTTCGATTCCCTGATCTATAAATTACAGGATTGGAGGGATAATCGTACGGAAGATCTTCTGGAAGGAATGTGGTTGGTAGCCTTATATCAATATCCTGATCTGGAATTGAAGAAATTGAGGGCAGATCTTGAGCAGATGTATTACGATGTTTGGTTAGAGTTCAAGCCCGATATTCATTACATAGATCAGATTAAAATACTGAACAGCGTAATATTCAATAAACTGAAGTTCTCACCAAATACGAAGAATTTTCATTCACCCGGAAATTCAATGATCAACGTGGTTTTAGAGAGCAGGAAGGGAAATCCGATTTCACTTTGTGTGATCTACATGATGATTGCCCAAAAGTTAAAGATTCCCATTTATGGAGTAAATCTGCCCAACCTATTCATTCTGACTTATAAAACAGAGCAGGCTCAATTTTATATTAATGCTTTCAATAGAGGTTTGATTTTTACAAAGCAGGATATCGACAGTTATTTGACGAATCTTAATCTTTCTGAAAATGAAATTTTTTATGAGCCAACCTCCAATTTAGAAATCATCAAGAGGGTATTTAGGAATCTGGTTGCTTCATTCGAGAAGCTTGGAGAGCATGATAAAGTAGAGGAGATCAAACTTTTGATGAATAGCCTTTCGAAATAGCTTTTATATGGGGATCATATTTTGTTTCAGAGTATTAGAATTTATAATTCTCTTAAATGGAAAATGATCATTTGTTACCTTTTTTCGTACTTTTATATAAATTCTAACAATATGAGCGCAAGTATCGAGGAAATAGAAAAACTTCTTGACAGAAAGCTTAAGCCAATAACTGACGAGTTAAATGGTGTTAAATCAGAACTTTCTAATGTTTCGAGAGACTTAGCCCAAATAAGAAATGACCTTGGATACAATAATCTTAGGTTAATTAAAGATGATAAAGAGGAAATGTAAAATCTTCGAATTCCATTTGGGATTTCTTCTCAAATCTTTTTTATAACACACCCTGCAGGTCTTGTTCTGGGCTTAATGATCTTACTCTCTGAAATAAGTTGATTCAAGGCATTTTTAAGATAATGTTCATCAACACCAATCGAAATTTGAGGATTATCATCGAAGGCACCAGAGTAAACAATCTGATTTCCCTGAGAAAGGTCTATTAAAAAGACTTCGGTTATTTTCTTGGCGCCAAGTTGCTTTAACAAAGTCCCTTTCTGGTCTCGGTAAACATTCTGGCCCGCCGGATTTACGTTGGAAGGAGTTACTTTAATAAAAGCTACCTCTTCTTTAAACTCATTTTTCAAATTCTCAAAACGATCAATATAATACTCGCTGTAAGCGCAGTCCTGATCATCAACCATAATGACTAATGCTTTGAAGCCATCGAAATCTTTAATGGTTTTTTCTATACCATTTGCGGAAACGATACTGAAATCTTTGATGCTTTTTACTGACTGTGCTTTTACCTGGAAAAACAGAAAAAGAAATAGTGCGATATGAGCCGTTCTAAGCATGGACTAATAATTGCAACTCAGAATAAAGTTATCGTGTTTTTTAAGATGGATTTTCTGAATATCTTCTTTTTCTGAAGTTTTAATCATGCCTTTTGTTTTTCCGATGGATCCCAGACGAAAAGGTTCTATGATCAGATTATCTTTAAAAATAAGCTTTCTTTTACCATAAGCTTTGTATAAAGTCTCTTTGATAGTCCAGTAAGCAGTGAGCATTTCAGCATCATCGGAAGCGTTTAAAAGCTCATTATAGTTTAAAAACTTATGAGCAATCGTCGCTGGCCTATCCGAAACTTCTTCAATATCTATTCCGGTAGGCTTTGCCTTATTAAAAATGGCTACGGCATATGGAAAAGAATGTGCAAGACTAATGTACAATGAATCGTAACCTATCAGGTGCGGTTTATTGAACTCATCTCTTCTTACGCCATCGAATTCGATCTCTTCGTATTCGAGCAAATATTTTAAAGTTAAGCGGGCTGCTAAAGACTCTTTAACTCTATGCTTGTTCTTTATAGTTAAAATGTAAGGCTCATCAGGAAGAAATTGAGAATAAGCATTTTTCAATGCTGAAGTTGATTCTGATATTCTCCAAATTCCGTATCGCGTTGTTTTGTTTAGACGAGTAGTTTCTATTAAAGGCATTCTTGTTAATATTGCCGAGGTGGAAATTACGTAACTCCCCGAAAGAAATGGCGCAAGTAAGCATTAATAAATTACATACACTATCCGGACATGCTGATTCCGTGTATAATCTATGTCAGGGAAGTTCTGAAGGTACTTTTTATTCGTCTGCGGGTGACGGAATAGTAGCACTATGGAATCTGAATGACCCTAAAGATGGACAAATGTCTGCAAGAGTTGAAAATTCAGTCTATGCAATTGATTTTAATATTTCTTCCAACTTATTGGCAGTTGGCCATAATTACGATGGACTTCATTTGATCAATGTCGAGAATAAGGAGGAGGTGGCCTCGATTAAATTGACCACAGAAGCTATTTTTGACTTGAAATTCTTCGGTAAATATGTCTTTGTGGGAACGGGCGATGGTCAGATTATCGTCGTTGATTCTGAAAAAGTTGCTTCTGTCGAAACAATTAAAAAGTCTTCCGAAAGGGTTAGAAGACTGTTTATAAACGAACAGAGAGGAGAGTTGCTAGCAGCTTATAGCGACAACTTCATTCGTGTTTTTGATCTTCGGTCATTAGACATGAAACATGAATTTGCTGCTCATGATAACTCGGTATTCTCCTTTACCATATCGCCAAATGGAAACTATCTCCTTAGTGTAGGCAGGGATGCAAGGATTAACGTTTGGGATATAAAAGCTAACTATTTGAAAGTAGAATCCATCGTTGCCCATATGTATGCGATCAACGACATAGCGTTTTCACCCAATGGGGGACATTTCGTAACTTGTAGTATGGATAAGTCCATTAAAGTATGGGATTATGAAAGGATGAAACTGATTAAAGTAATTGATAAATCCCGGCATGCTGGTCATGGAACTTCCGTAAATAAACTACTTTGGACCAGACATAACGATTGGTTGGTTTCCTGTAGTGACGACCGTACAATTTCAGTTTGGGATATCGATATAAAGAATTGATTTATAGGGATTTGAATACGTATTTTCCTATATTCAATACGTTCATAGATTTTTTTGATTTAACAGGTACTCGAATGAATATTACGCCATTAGAGATCAGGCAAAAGACTTTTGAAAAAGGATTCCGGGGGTATGATAAAGATGAAGTCAATGCTTTTTTACTCTCTCTTTCCAAAGAGTTGGAAAGAATGATTGATGATCATAAAGAGCTGAAAATTAAGCATGAAGCTTCACTCTCTGAAGTTCAAAAGTTAAGGGATGTAGAAAGCTCGTTATACAAAACATTGAAAACGGCAGAAGATACGGGCGCCAATGTGATCGAACATGCCAATAAATCAGCTGAATTGCATTTGAAAGAAACCCAGATGAAGGCAGAAGCCATCATGAACGATGCAAAAGAAAAAGCACGAGCTATGATTGAAAAAGCTGAAACGGAAGCCAACGAAGTGGTAGATGAAATGATGGTCGAAATGAAAACACTAGAGTCTACCTACAAAGAGATTGAAAGCCACAGAGACCGCTTGCTTCTGGAGTTAAAGAATATGGCAGGAGAAACGATGGATCGTGTGAACAAATTCTCGAATAAAAGTGATGAAAAACCGGTCAAAACTTTGATGAAAAAGGCAAAAGCGGTCGCCAGAATGATGGAAGATTATGAAGAGCATGATAAGATCAAGAAAGAAGTAAGCCCACCTCAGGAAACAGGATTACCAAAAGAAGAAGAAAATAAATCGTTCTTCGATAAGATATAAAGTACCTATGGATAGAATATCTTTAGAAGGATTGGAGTTTTTTGCTTATCACGGCTACTATGACGAAGAGCAAAAAATTGGTAATAAATATGCGGTTGACCTGATAGTTTATGCCAACCTCGATGAAGCTGCCAGTGAAGATAAATTAGCCAAGACCGTCAATTATGAAACCTTGTACAGTGTAGTTTTAGGAGAGATTCAGAAATCTGCACGTTTATTAGAACACATTGCGCAAAGGATTGTGGATGCCACTTTCGATCAGATTCCCGAAGTAGAAAAAATCGAAGTTAGCGTTTCTAAGTTCAACCCTCCGGTAGGAGGTATGTGTAACCGTGCCAAGGTTACTTTGATCAGGGATAGAAATTAATCCTTTTCTTCTTTTTCACCTTCTGGGTTCACAAATGTAAATCCTCTTGCATCAGAACCTTCATAAAAGTCGACCTCTAAGCCAATGAGGTACATGGTATCTTTTTTCTGAATGTAGACCGGAATGCCGTCCAACTCAAATTCATGATCCCCCGTCTTTTTCTTATCGAACCCCAGAATGTGACTCATTCCACCACCTCCGCAAGCCATACCACCTCGAACGCCCACTCTTAACCCATATTCCTCCGGAATATTTTTCTTTTCAATAGTATGCTTAATTTCTTTTTTGGCAGATTCTGAAAATGTTACAGGTATGGAGTGTTCAAACATAATTACGGTCTCTGAATAGTATAAATACTAAAAACCAAAGAAAGTTCTACGGATCACTAATTAATCCTGGATCAAGAATAGTTTTGAATAATCACTATTTTGTGATTTGAAAATGTGATACCTAAAAATAATAATAGATACTATCGTTCTTTTAAGGGTATTAATTTTGATTGGTAGTAATCAGGGAAGAATAATTCCTTGAATTTTTAACAGGTTTTAATAAATGGAAATAGTTGTAGAGTTTGCAAAACTTTTAGTACCGGCTGGTCTGGTCTTATATGCCATGTTTCTAACGGTGAAATCGTTCATTAACAAAGAACGGGAGGAAAAACTCATTGCTCTTAAGGAAAAGCATGCCGAGAACCTGGTTCCGATCAGGTTACAGGCGTATGAACGTATCGTTTTGCTCTTGGAGCGTGTTGCCCCAAATAACCTGATCGTTCGACTTAGAGATAGCCAATACTCTGCCCGTGAGTTCCAGGAGCTGTTAAATAAGGAGATTAGAGAAGAGTTTAACCATAATTTATCTCAGCAAGTGTATATGAGTGACGAGAGCTGGAATCTTGTTAAAAACGCTATTGAGGAGATTATCGCCTTAATAAACAATGCGGCTACGCAGCTTTCTGATGAGGCTTCAAGCCTGGACCTTTCGAAAGGGATTTTCAATATTATGATGGAACAAGGCATCGATCCTGTTTCGCATCCGTTAAAGTTTGTTAAAGAAGAAGTTCGTTCCACATTTTAAATTCCATAATCGTTTTGAGTAATAGAGAACCACAGGAAAGTAGCCACTTCAAAAGATTCAAAAGGAAAGCTGAGAAGGTTGTAAAGGATAATGAACAGCTTAAAGGACTGGTAAAAGATGTGAAAGATAAGATTGATTCATTACCTATCGATGGAAATGCTTTCCAAGCTACGCTGAACCTGATCAAAGCTTTTGTCCGAATGATCAAAGCTTATGTCAAAAAAGAATATACGGAAGTGCCCTGGAAAACGCTCATCCTGATTGTGGCAGCATTACTCTATTTCATCTTCCCTTTGGATGTTATTCCTGATTTTATACCGATAACCGGATTAATGGACGACAGCCTCGTTTTACTTTGGGTAGGGAAGAGTGTAAAAGAAGATTTGAAGCGTTTTCAGGAGTGGGAACAGGTCGGCGGCACGTCAAATGGCGACTTAAGCGTGGAATGATACAACCCTATTTCTTGTTTTAGGTATAATAACTAAAACAACGAATATGGACCTTTCAAAATACATCGACGATTCTATCCACTATGATAACTACCGTGAGCTAGTCACCACTTTGTTTGAAAGAGGACTTTCAACTGGTCCTAACCAGTCTGAGGCCCTATTGGCTTACACCAGGTTAAATGAATCCCGAATGAACCGTTTGGATAAAACAGTTCAGTTAAATGATAAAACCATTAAGACTTTAAATTCGCTAGATGGTGAAAAGTGGATATGGTTGGTGATCAGTGAGGGCTGGTGCGGCGATGCAGCACAGAATTTACCAGTCATTTCAAAGATTGCAGAGCAATCTCCGAATATTGAACTCAAAATTGTTTTCAGAGATGAAAATCTCGACTTGATCGATCAATTTCTAACCAACGGGGGGCGTTCAATTCCTAAGTTGATTGCGATACGAAAAGAAGATTTAGAGGTGATAGGAACCTGGGGGCCAAGACCTGAACCAGTTCAAAAGTTAATGCTTGATTTTAGGGCTAATCCGGGTAACAAAACCAATGAAGATCTGAAAAAAGATATTCATACCTGGTATGCAAAAGATAAATCACAGACCGTACAAGAAGAGTTGATACAACTGATCGAAGCTTCAAAAGAAGCATCTGTAGGACAGGAAGCTTAAAAAAGACATAACAGCTATATGGAATATAAAGGTGTGCACTTAGTGCATACCTTTTTTCGTGCTCAGCAATAAGCTAGCTTCAGAGAAGTTTGTGATCCAGAGCCATATGCAGAATAGGATAAGGTCGGCCCGTTGGGTCTTTCTCTGATCTACTGTAAGTCTTAAAGCCATATTTTTGATAGAACTTCAAAGCTTGTTCGTTAGCCTCATTTACATCAACATGAGATATCTCGAACTCTTCAATGGCGTTTTTCAGTAGCTTTTCCCCCAAACCATTTCCTCGATGATCCGGGTGAATAAATAACATTTCAAGATTTTTTCCAGCAACACCGCTAAAACCGCTTATCTCTGATTTTTCATCTCTGGTACATCTAAGCTCAACGGCATCCAGATATTCGTTTAGGATTAAAGGTTTAAAAAACAGAATATCATCCTCCTCTAGAAAATGGTGCGTAGCTCTCACAGATGCTTCCCATAAGTCAACGACCTCTTTATATTCTGATCTGTTAATTTTTTGTATTTCCATTTTTTCGGATCGTTACACCTGCAAATTTCATATTTTGAATAGTAAATAAGCAGTTGATTGCGAAAATATAAGAGGTTGTTTATTTCTGGAAATGTAAAACTCTATTCGAGAATTATTTAAGATGGGAAAGTAGCGTTAGAATAGTAAACATTATAACAACATGCTTATTGTACACCAGATGATCACCTCACAGGATCATACTTAATAACATCGAACTCCTGATTTTCCAGTTCTACATAGAAGTGATGAATTTTATCCTTTTTGTTGAATTCACCATTTCGGTCTATGTCTTCCAGCGTTCTGAAATAGAGCCTTTTGTTAGCATCAATGATTTTCCAATCCAGTAGTTCCTGAAAATCGGTAGAGAGCTTTTTAAAGTTATAACCGCTCAAATGAGATACGTAAAGTGATTCAATATCTTCAGAAGTCAGTTTTCCATCTCGGTTTGTGTCTCGATCGGTAATATTCAAAATAATAAGCTCCAGACCTGTACTTTTACGAATCGATTCCAGAAAGCCGAAGCTTCTAATTTTAAGAGTCTGTGTGGTGAGAGGTCTCAAATCAGAAGAGTCCAGATGTTGGATGATAACATTATCCATATTACCAGTAAAACTTTTTCCACTCAGATATCCAATTGAAAATGATTTACCTCCAGAACTACCTGAGCTAGAATAAATTTTATTTCCTCCTCGACTGTAAACCTGCACCGGGCCAATAGGGAAAAGAAGGTAATCCGTACTATCGAAATGTATAGGTAGCTCAGCTGTTAAGATCAGCGTAGTATCTTTTACCAACTGCTGTTCTGCTAATTGATCAGTTGAATCTTCAGGATAAACTACAGTTGGTTTCTTATCAGAGCTGCAGGAGTAGATGAATATTAAAACAGTAGCAAGGGAAAATAAAATTAGGGGTAGGGTTTTCATTGATTTTGTCTGTAAGACAAAACGGCTTTCAAAGTACCTGGATCTAGTCTTGGATAATTCTCAAGAATTTGTTGTTCAGACCAACCTTCTGCAAGAAGACCTACAATGTGTTCTACAGAAATGCGGGTACCCTTTATTGTGGGTTTTCCAAGAAGTACCGATTCATCCGAGACTATATAATTTTCCCATTTCATAGTGGCAATTTAATGATTATCAATTGGGTTCTATTTGCTCTACTCCTGATTTGTTCTAGTTGAAGAATATTTATGTGAGACTTCAAATACACCTTTTACACCTTTTTGTTTGCTTGCTTCATGAGTTCTGCAGAGATTAAAAATGCCTTTAACATTTGCCAAAGCATACTCAGAAATTTCTATCTTTTTTATGAAAGAGATTTAATAATAGCATTTGTAAGCCGACCCTTAAGAAGGCTTTTTTTGATTTAATTCTTATGTGCTTTGCTTCTAAGTTATTTATATCTACAATAAGTTGGTATCATTTAATGATATATGAATTAAACTACTTTTTAAGTTTTAGGCCAATGACCTTGCTAACACCTTCTTTAAGAAATCCTCATACTCCTCGTTAACCCATTTTCAAATACTCCAGTACTGTTAAATTTCTGATAAGCTTTTAGCCAGGGATTAAACTTCGGATACGTTTTTTGAAGGTATTCTACCGAAAATTCAAAGTTGAAGTTCAGTCCCCAATGCGGTCTTCCACCCATAGCCGTAAACATCCGCTGAATGTGGTGGAACAGCTCTAACTCTTTCTGGTCGTCATTTACATTTTTACTATTCACCCTCAATATCTCAATGTAACACCACTCTTTGACTTTCTTGCCGTCGCCGGAAACCTCATAGTTTGGCGCTAAATATGCTTTTCCAGCGCGAACAAATCGGAGTGCGATCGGCGCATTGAAGTAGTAGCCCATTCCCATATCACCGGATTGATCGAGGAAAGCAAACAGCAGGTCTAAAACAGCGGGGACACGATGCACTGGGAAAGCGAATTCTATGGCCGTTCCAAAACTCTTCAACTTTCCACTTCCGGCATTCCAAACCTTATAGGTGATGTCGGTATAACCTCCGCCTTCGCCATCATGGTCATTCTGCGCACTAATGGCTTGTTCAATGAACCTCCGTTTAGGGAATTTTCCTGCATTGGCAATGGTACGTATAACATTTACGGCAAAACCAGAATTGGCAAAGACTGAAGGCCAAAATTTTCGCTGTGTGACCTGCTTGCCACTCCCTGGGATTACAGTTGGTTTGATCTTTTTTATCAATAAAGAATGCTCTCTATTCTTCTTTAGCTTATATGGGTTTAACTGGATATAAAAGAATTCTTCCTCCTCTTCGGGATCTGGTAAGAAGGGCTTTTTGAAGTTTTTCTTAAATTCTTCATTCCAGGCGTCGCCTTTCTTTTGGCCTTTATGGTAATACGCATCTTCATGCAGCAGTTTCATTTCCTGGACTTCAATGATGGCACTGTACATAATTCCAAAGCACCCCATACTCACAAGCGAAGAATAAAACAGATCATTATTTTGGATCAATTTGGGTTTTGTGAGACCAGGATTTTCGTTGTAATAAGCTTCATATTTGGCAGGATCTGTAATCCCGTCTTTAGGCTCTAATCTATAAATTTCACCTTTGGAAGCTACTAGTACCAGTGAGCGTATGGTGTCGTGATAAGCGCTATGTTTTCCACCGGATCCATGCGTTCCTGTTGAAAAGGCTCCTGCGAATGTTTGAACATCGCCTCCGCCCATATTGAACATACTACGCCGGGTTCCTCCAATCGGTTTTAGGTTTGGATTATCAGGGCAGAGAACATCGTTAATATCCGAAATGGACATCCCGCAGGGTACGTCAAAATATTTCTCTTTATCATATCCACTCTTTATTAAATCGAGCGAATCCTGATCAAGATTTTTGACATCTTCATTATGCGTTGCCGTTGAATACTTAAATGTTTTATCGAGTACTACGTAATAATCGTCGGTAGAGGGCGCCAAGGAGAAGGAATGCCTTGAGCCAAGTCCACGTATTTTTTTTTGCCTTTGCTCTGCATACCGGACAGCATTAGCCGTGCCTCGTAGGTTATAAGGTTTTATGATATCTACCTTTTTAGCGTACTGCCAGGTGGAGGCACTGTTATCTACGAAGATATTGTGGTAGATCTCAAAATCGTCGATCAGCTGTCTGCGTGATTCAACCACAGGTATGTCCTGTTCCTCGAACTCCGATTCATCCTCCTCGGGAATTTGATTTATGGAAAACTTTTTGGCTTGTTCCTCAAAATCTTTGATTGCTTCCTCGTCGTCCGTGATTTTAGAATTTTTTTCAAGGTATTCTTCGAGTTCTTGTAGTTTTTCCATTTTGGGTGGATTTAAGGGTTATTTTAAGTTGTTTTTAAAGGCTCATATAATGGTTTTGGAGCATTGATAGGTTTAGGAATAATATAAGAAAAAATTTCTTAGATAAACACATAATGTTTCTTTGAATTATCCTATAATCTAGAATATTGGGTATAGCTGTTTGGAAGTATTGACTATCTTAAGCCTCGAAAAGAATTTGGTAGAAGACTTTATTTTTAGAGTGATCAATAAAAGCCTAGATGTCAGATCGTAATATAAAAACAGCAATGGTTGTTGGGGCAAATGGCCTCGTAGGTAGTGAATTACTCTCTATCTTATTGGATAGTGATTATTATGGAACGGTGATTTCCGTAACCCGGAAGTACCTTGATATTACCGATGAGCGCCTCATGCAATTTGTGATCGATTATGATCGGCTTGAAGAACTGGAAGAATTGATTGGTGCAGACGATGTCTACTGCTGCCTCGGTACCACAATGAAAAAAGCTGGGAGTAAGGAGAAATTCAGGCAAGTTGATTTGACTTACCCGTTGAAAATAGCTGAATTAGTAAAGAGGAACGGCTGTAAACAATTTTTATTGGTTTCAGCGATAGGAGCTAAAAAAGATTCGAGCTTTTTCTACAATAAGGTAAAAGGTGAGCTTGAAGAAGAAGTTCATAAACTCGGATTTGATTCCCTTCAGATCTTTCAACCCTCTATTTTGTTGGGAGATCGTAATGAAGACCGGGCCGGAGAAGAGTTTGCAAAATCATTTACAAAGGCTGTTCGATTTGCTATGATCGGTAAGTTGAAAAAATATAGACCGATTGAAGCCTCTCATGTTGCTAAGGTTATGTTTAAAGTGGCTCAGAATAACCAAAGCGGAAAACGCATTTACTGCTCCGACGAAATGGCTGAGCTATAGTTTTGAACAATCTTAATTCATAAAAGCTTAATATCCTTTCAAGAATACGGAGTGTCAGACTCTTTAAATTAAGCTATTACTTCAGCAAGTGAATTATAGGAAACAAATAAGGCTACCTGCCAATGCGAGAGGGAATGATTATGTGATCACTGATATTCACGGTTGCCATCAAACATTTTTTAAACTTCTGGAGCGACTAAACCTAAGTATTCATAAAGATCGACTTTTCATACTTGGAGATTGTGTGAATAAAGGCCCAAATAGCAAAGCTGTTATTGATAGAGTCCTTGAACTCAAGAAAGAATATGAAGTCTATGTTCTAAGAGGTAACCATGAGCAGATGTTGTTAGATTTCAGTCAAATGTCTAAATATGAATTTGAATGGCATTTGACCGGCCTTAACTCGCGGACACTAGCAGACGATGATCTCAAGTTAATCCCGAAATACAAAGAGTTCCTGATAGGCCTCCCATACTACATTGATCTCCCTGAATATTATTTGGTGCATGCCGGATTTGACTTTAAGCAACCGGAGCCATTCAAGGCTTATGAGACTATGATTTGGATTAGGGGTTTTCAGCTGAAGCCGGAATTATTGAACGGGAAACAAATTGTTCATGGTCATATCCCCAATATATTGAAAAGGATAGAATCGGCTATAGAAAGTAAATCGGGAGTTATCCCATTGGATAACGGCTGTGTTTATCATGGAAAAAAGGAAGGACAGGGAAATCTGTTATGCTTCGAGCTAAACGCTCAGGAACTCATTGTTCAGGAGAATGTAGAAGATTGATTCTCGAGAATCAGGTTTTGGAGGATTTGCTTCTGAACAGAAAAAAATAAGCTAGTGCAACGATTACTACTCCATAAGCAAAGTAAAAAAGAACGGTAGTTTGCGAAGCGTATTCCGGGTACCATTCCGTAAAACCAGTCCAGTTTTTAGTTGGAGAAGGGATACTTTTCCTAACCCTTAAGAGTGGAAAGGAAGAAAAAATGACCAATAGCCATACTTTTTCACTTGCATTTTTAAGCTGAAGTAGGCAGAAAGTCATGATAAAAGGGAAGCCTAAGAATACGATCCGAAGGATATCGCCTCCGGCAAATAATCCGAATAGAAAATAGGTTATGGACAATACCCCGATTTGCTGTTCAAATTCCGTAAATCGAAAATCCTTGATCTTAAGGCATAAGCTCGTAATAATAAATGCCCCAAAGGCTACAAAAATAGCGGTTATCCAGCGTATTAATAGAAAGGGGTCTAATAGCACCTGCATTGCACGTAGCAGGATTGTGGTGTGAAAAAACTTACCTTCTTCCGCAGGGGGATAATTATAATCTAGATAAGCCTTCGTGAGAACAGAAAAAATGATGCTCAAGAATAGAAAGATAACTGTATCCCTGTTAGAACGGTGTTTCCAAAATCTCCAAAGCTCCAACGCAAAAAGAATAGCCAACAATCCTATCATGCTTTCTTTTTGAGCAGTCGAGATCATTGAGGTCGGGATGATCCAAACATATCTCTTCGACCATAATAAGATTAAAAGTAAGGTCTGAAAGAAGTAAAGTGGGACATCGACTGTAATCGGATCAAATTGGTTTAGCCGTAAAATACCGGTCCAATGGAAGAGTAGCCAGAAAAAACCAACGGCAATCAAGGGGTCTTTTATTTTCAGATTCTTCCAAAGTATAAACAGACTTAGTACTGAAAGTATGGTGAATATATAATTCAGATACTCGAAAGACTTTAGCGCTGTAAACCCTAGAAAATTGGAGATTTCAAGAGCTAGAAAGGGTACTAAAATTCGAGTATTGTAGGGAAATGAAACTGTTTTCTTAGTCTCTGATCTGAAATTTTGATAGACTTTTAGATATTGATTCCCATCAAATAAAGGAGCCTCTTGGTAATTTAGAGTCAGTTGAGTGTATCGGAAATAGGCAAGGATAGCTAAGGTTCCGGAAACTAGAATGATTAGATGAAGTACGTTTCTTTTTAACCAGCTGGATTTCTCAAGGAAACTCAAAAACTTTTATCTTTTATTGACTTTAGAAAGCTCTTCAACATCGCGCTGATCTTGTAATCTGTTTGAAGCTTTCTTATTGATTATCAAATCACTATATCCAATAAAGTTGATTTTAAGAGAAGAAAGTTTACTTGTATTTCTCTTCTCAAAGGCTTCATCAAACGATTCTAAACCATCTACTGCTGTGAGTATATCAATTCTCAAGGGTTCAACACCAAATTGAATTACTTTATTCACCTGCATAAAATCATTTGCTTTAAAGCCCATATTTCCAAAACCAAATTTTTCTAGAACGATTAGCATTCGACTTCCATTTTCCAAAGTAGGATTAATCCAGATATCTAGATCTCCAGTAAACCTTGGAAACCCATGATATGCTACAGAGTAGCCTCCAACAACCAAATATTTTACTCGATTATCGTTTAATAACCCTACAAACTCTCTGAAATCTTTGTCTAATTCCATTCTTAGTTAGCACTTGATTTCTCATTTTTTCCAGACCGGCTATTCTTTCTTCAGCAGACTTTTTTATCCAATAGTCGGCGTCAAAACCAGCATTACTTTTATCGACGATTTTAGCTATTTTTTCCATAGAAATGATGTGCTGAGAAAGAATTCTTATACCTATACAATATAGACAACGCATCAAAGACTTGAAAGACTATCGACTTTAACGATCAATTCTTCCAGTCGTGATGCGATTTGTTCTTGTTCCGCTTTACAGGCTTCCATTTGAGCCTCGTCCATTTCCTGAGTTTTTTCAGCAAACTCTTTGCTCATTTTAGCCTCTTTTGATTTAGTGCCTGCCAATACGGTTAAAAATATGAAAACCAGAACTAACAATACTCCACCAACTCCCTTTAACGTACTTCTTTTCATATTGAAATAGATTTGAGATTTAATGTTGCTTAGTTATGCCCAGATCGCCTTAGGACGTGTCCTCAAATCCCAAAGACTTATCTTTATCTTCGTGAAGATATTAGTCTTAGGCGGTAAATGCTTCTAATTAAATGACATTGATTTCAATCTGAGATCAATTGATTATACATAATCCACTCATAAATTCTTCATTTTCAGACTTCTTTCTAAATTTCAAGTATGAGGGTTGTGATACAAAGGGTCAAAGAAGCCAGTGTTGAAATAAATCAAAAGATTAACGGCAAAATAGGTGTTGGGCTTTTGATTTTCGTTGGAATTGAAAATGAAGACACATCGGAGGATATTGAATGGATTTCAGGAAAAGTATTGAACCTTAGGATTTTTAATGATGAGGAAGGTGTTATGAACAAGAGCCTACTGGATATTTCCGGTGAGCTATTACTGATCAGTCAGTTTACTTTGCATGCCAGTACCAAAAAAGGAAATCGTCCCTCTTACCTAAAAGCTGCAAAACCAGATGTGGCTATTCCATTATATGAAGCTTTGATCCGTGAGATGGAATCTATTTTAGAACGTTCAATTCAAACCGGAGAATTTGGAGCTGATATGAAAGTTAATCTTTTAAATGATGGACCAGTGACCATTCTGATGGATACTAAAAATAAAGAATAATGACAATTGAAGAGGCACAGGAGAAAGTAGATCAATGGATCAATACGACAGGAGTTCGGTATTTTAATGAGTTAACAAACATGGCTATTTTAACAGAAGAAGTAGGAGAAGTAGCCAGGTTAATGTCGAGGAAGTACGGAGAACAATCATTCAAGGAAAGTGATAAAAATAAGGAGCTATCAGATGAACTTGCAGATGTACTTTGGGTGTTGATTTGCCTGGCAAACCAGACTGGGGTAAACCTGACTGAGGCCCTTGAAAAAAACTTTGAGAAGAAGAACATCAGAGATTCGGACAGGCATAAGAACAATGAGAAGCTCCACTAATAATTATCAAGAATGAGAAGCAACCAATAAAATAGGCTAAGAGTTATCAACTCGCTACTTCCAGTTCTCGAAAACAGACTTAATAAACTTTATGGAATTAACGACCCCTGCAATACTTTTTTCAGCGATCTCACTGCTGTTCCTGGCCTTTACCAATCGGTTTTTAGCAATCGCTACCTTGATCCGACAGCTTCATGGTAAATATGCAGAACATCCGGAATCTGGAATGCTTCATGGTCAAATCAGAAATTTAAGGAAAAGACTTTTTTTGATTCGGAACATGCAGGCTTTTGGGGTGGTCAGCTTTTTCTTCTGCGTGCTCAGTATGATTTTCATCTACATAGGAAACGGAGATTTAGCCTATATACTTTTTGGTATTTCGCTCATTCTATTAATGATCTCCCTGATTATATCCTTAATAGAAATATACCTTTCTACCAAGGCGCTGGAGTTACAACTTAGTGATATGGAATTTAAGAAAGAAAGCTTTTTCAGATCAAAGAGATAGCTTTTTCACCCTCTTTATTAAGTATAAGCTCATCATCAATTTTGAGATAAGGTTCAAGGAGGCTGAGCATTCTTAAGTATTGCAGGTCTCCAAACCCATACCATTCATCACGTTCCATAATAGCCCTCATCAACTGGGCTTTATCTCTAATCCCCTCATCGATTAATGAAAGCATAGTCAACTGAATTTTGTTCAACTCACTATCAAAATCAGGAATGGTGTCATTGTAAGCTATAAAAGCCTGTTCAACGTATTTGAATACAGAAGGTGCTTCCCTGGAAAGCTTGTAAACTTTTTGAAGTTCTCTGGAGGCGAAGTTTTCCCATAATTTTTGAGCAAACTTCAGATGGTCTTCAGAGAGTATTTCACGATGTTCAAATAGAGAAGGGTATAGGGCGGGATCAATTTCACCTAAACTGACCTTTTTAGAATAACCCTCAACCTCTCCAATGCAAACCAAAGAGATCACGGCCTCTGTTTGGTCGATGTGCCGAGATATCCACGATAAAAGGGCTAGCATATTCACCTGGCAGAATAGGTCGTATTCGAACCATAAAACCACTTCTTTATAATCACTGATACGTTCCAGTTTTTTGAATTCTTCGGAGGTAAATTCTTCGTGTTCCTTATGATTTATTTTATATGCTTTTTCAAAAAACTTAGCTCTTTGCTTCCAGAATTTTGTGGAACCTACTTTTTCGTAGCACCGCCCTTCACATAAGATTTCCCTCCAAACCATTATTTTCCCTTCAAATCCCTGCTTTTTGAATGGATTTAGGATTGCATCACCGTTAAGAATATGGAGGGTTTCTTTCATTTTTTCAATCTTGAATTTCTACAATCATTTCGATCTCTACTGCTATGTTTCTTGGCAGCGATCCCATACCTACAGCAGCTCTGGCATGTTTTCCACGCTCTCCAAATACTTCTACCATTAAGTCTGAAAAACCATTGATCACTTCGGGGTGATTGGTAAAAGCGGTATCTGAATTGACCATTCCCAGTACTTTTACTATTCGTTTAACTTTGTTGAGGTCACCAATTTCACTTTTCAAGGCTGAAAGCTGTGCCACGGCTGCAAGTTTTGCAGCTTCATATCCTTCTTCCTGTGTGAGGTCTATTCCAACTTTTCCAGTTACTAAATCACCGGAAGGCGCTGTTGGTCCTTTTCCTGCCATAAATACCAGATTTCCGGTACGGACTGCATTTACATAATTGGCTACGGGTTTTCCTGGTTCTTTAAGCTGAATATTAAGCTCTTGTATCCGTTCCTCTACATCGTAATCGTATAGATACGCCTCTTCCGGCTTATTGGGTAAGTCTTTATTTGTTTCTGAAGTGTTAGGAGAACAGGATAAGAATAGAGCGGCAATAATAATGATACAAATTTTCATATGGTGATTTTGATGATTTCCTTACCCTTAAGATAAGGAACCACATCAAATTCATCTTCCCTCATGCAAAATTCAATATCATTGCCAATATTAAGTCTTCTTAATCTTAAAACGTGAGAGGATTGTTGAAGGAACTTCAATTTGTCGTGCTTCGCCTCTCTATAGATAGCCTGACTTACCAGAACGGAATCGTCTTCACTTTCGTAACCATCTAAAATTCGATCATATAGTGCTCCGGCAAATAAGGAATCTTCAAGATTTACTCTGCCTTTCCACCCCGCACAAACGATTACAACGTCTTTTTCCGACCCGGTTAAATAATCTGAAATACTTGAAATATTTAGGAATGAGCCAATGATAATTTGATCAGCATCTTGCGATTTAGAGATGGCTTGAGTTCCGTTGGTTGTTGTAGTAACAATCGTTTTATCTAAGAACTCAGGTTTCATGTACTCAAATGGTGAGTTACCAATATCAAACCCTTCTACTTGCTCGCCATTTCTTTCTCCTGCCAGAATATATCCTTGCGGACGATAAGCCAGGGCATATTCAACTTTCGCTACTGGAATAACTCTGGCTACTCCAGAACCTATACCTGCGACCATGCAAGATGTAGCCCTCAGAATATCTACAATCACTGCAATTTTCCCTTCTAGCTGATATAGATGCAGTAAATCCGGAGAGAGGCAGACTTCTACTGATTTCTTTTGGATCATTAAGTTCTGGAGCTTATGAAATATAGCTTTTAATACTTCTTTGTGAATTCATTCTAAATGAATGGAGGTTTTACGATATGCGCCTTGATCTGCTTATTCCTGATGTTTAAGAGAATCTCCGTTCCGGGTTTGGAATGCTTCTTTTGTACATAACCCATACCAATCCCGGTCTCTAAGATAGGCGACATTGTACCTGAGGTAACATGGCCGATTTCCGATCCCTCCAAGGAGGAGATGGTATAACCGTTTCTAGGAATTCCTCTTTCAAGAAGCTCAAAACCAACTAGTTTTTTGCTTATACCTTCTTCTTTTTGCTTAAGGAGATTTTCTTTATTCGTAAAATTGGTATCGAACTTAGTAATCCAGCCAAGGCCGGCTTCTAAGGGTGAAGTTGTATCGTCGATATCATTTCCATAAAGACAGAATCCCATTTCGAGTCTTAAGGTATCTCTTGCCGCTAATCCGATGGGTTTAATGCCTTCTTCTTTTCCAGCTTCAAATACGGCTTTCCAAAGTATATCAGCATCTTCATTTCTAACATAAAGCTCAAAACCACCTGAACCTGTATATCCGGTTGCAGAGATTAGGACATCATCTACACCACCCATAGCTCCTATTTCAAAGCTGTAAAAGGAGATATCCTCCAGCTTAATATCTGTTATTTTCTGAAGTACTTCTGTCGCCTTTGGTCCTTGTACGGCAAATAAAGAATAATCATCGGAAGCATTATAAACATCGCACTTTTCGGCCCATTGCTTCACACGTATCCAGTTAAAGTCTTTTTCTATATTCGAAGCATTGACCACCATCATATATTGTTCTTCAGCGATCATATAAATAAGAAGGTCATCCACTATGCCGCCATCATCGTTTGGCATGCATGTGTATTGCGCTTTTCCCGGGAATAGTTTAGAAACATCATTACTCGTTATTTTTTGTAAAAGATCTAAAGCTTCTGGACCCCTCACAAAAAATTCCCCCATGTGTGAAACATCAAAAACCCCAACATCATCTCTTACGGTCATATGCTCTTCAGTATCAGAAGTATAGCGAACAGGCATGTTAAAACCGGCAAACCCGACCATTTTTGCGCCGAGTTTTTCATGAATGTCATTTAAAGCTACTTTTTTGAGTTCCATCTCCTTTTTTGTTCGAAAGTAATTAAATAATTAAAAATTATCTGAAACAAGACAATTGGCTCCTAATTCAAAGAAATCTTTTGACCTTATTGAGGTCTAAAGTTAACTTATAAAAATCCTTTAAATCAGTAAAAATGAAAACCACGTTATTCTTTTTCATAACCCTAGTAACAATTAACCTCACTATGGCACAGACCAGCGATCACATTAAAAAAACAAAAAGTAATTATTCTGTAGAAGAGACTGCTAAAAAGATTCTTGAAATCGTCAAATCAAAAGGGCTTAATGTTTTTACAGAGATCAGCCACTCTGAAGGCGCTACCAAAGCTGGCCTTGAACTGGAAAATACACACCTAATCATTTTTGGAAACCCAAAAGTAGGAACAAAGCTAATGCAGTGTGATCGAAATATGGGGCTTATGCTTCCTTTAAAAGTGTTGATATGGTCAGAAGGAGATCAAACGTACTTAGGTCATATCGATCCGTCTTTTTTTGGAGAAAACTTTGATCTTGATGGTTGTACAGAAATTTTGGAAAAGATAAGAGGAGCGTTGAATGGAATAGTAGGCGCTGCTACAAAGTAATTTCCAGTAAAAGTAAATAATCTCTAAATCCTAAGCTGGAATTTGCGCAGGCTCCGGGAGAAGCCTAAATGTTTTACGGTGATAAGGTGAAATTCCTTTTTTTCTAATGGCATCTCTATGGGCTTGCGTTGGGTAACCTACGTTTTTGTTCCACATATAAATAGGATATTTATGATGTAGGCCTTCCATAAGTTCATCCCGATAAGTTTTGGCAAGTATGGAGGCCGCTGCAATGGAAGTGTAAATACCATCACCTTTAATAATACAACTGTGTTTTACGGCTTTATAAGCCTTAAAGCGGTTTCCGTCAATCAGTAAATGATCGGGTACATTTTTTAATTTTGATATAGCCTCGTGCATAGCCTTAAACGAGGCATTCAAAATATTTACATCATCAATTATTTTATTGTCTATTTCAGCGACGGCATAATCTAGAGCTTCGGATATAATAATATCCCTTAGTTCCAATCTCTTTTCTTTCGAAACCTTCTTAGAATCATCCAGATCGGGGTGATTGAAATCATTTGGCAGAATTACAGCAGCAGCCACAACAGGCCCTGCTAAGCATCCTCTACCTGCCTCGTCTACACCAGCCTCAGAAATACCTTTAGTATGAAATGGTTGTAACATCTAAATAATTGGCAGGGAAGATAATATTTATGTAACATTTAGGCAATATGTATTTAATGCTATTCAATTAATACCTTGTGAAGTTTTCCCTTGATTTACCAAAAAATTGAGTGGAGTAGAAAATTAATTTCGCCAATGTCAAAAACTAAAAACCCCTGGAAAACCCTGTCTGTCGAAAAGGTTTATGATAATCCTTGGATTAAAGTTGAGGAACATCAGGTTTTAAACCCTTCCGGAAATAATGGTATATATGGTAAAGTTCATTTTAAGAATTTAGCTATAGCTGTAATTCCGCTGGATGAAGATTTCAATACGTGGATTGTTGGTCAGTATCGATATACGCTGGATGAATACTCCTGGGAAGTTCCAATGGGCGGAGGTAAAATGGCCGATACCATTTTAAGTTCAGCACAGCGAGAGTTGAAAGAAGAAACAGGTCTTACTGCTTCCAAATGGCAGAATTTCCTTAAAATTCATACCTCAAATTCAGTAACGGACGAGGTAGGATATGCTTTCGTGGCGGAAGGTTTGACGGAAGGAGAAACAGAGTTCGAAGATACGGAAGATCTAAAGATTCAGAAACTACCTTTCAGACAGGTTTACGAAATGGTTTTGAATGGTGAAATTACCGATTGCTTATCCGTTGCTTCCATCTTAAAACTGGCTATACTGAAACAGATCGTCTAAGTACCCTTGAAAAAACTTCGTTATTCCTGGCATTTTAAAAAGAATCTGAACCTGGCGTACCCGGTTATGCTAAGTCAGCTGGGGCATGTGGTAGTTGGTCTGGCCGATAGTATTATGGTAGGTCAGGTCGGTACCATTCCTTTAGCCGGTGCTTCCTTCGCTAATGCGATGTTCTATTTCCCTTTGATGTTCGGAATAGGTGTTACTTATGGAATAACTCCACATGTAGCTACTGCAGATGGTAAATCGGATCAGAAAGGAGCAGCCGAATACTTGAAGCATGGAATGATTATATCCTTGATTCTCGGTATTTTACTTATTCTAGCCGTTTATGTTTTTTCCAAAAATGTCCAGATTTTAGATCAGCCAAAGGTTGTTTTAGATCAGGGAATTCCTTACCTCTTGATTCTCGCAGTATCTATTTTGCCTGTTCTTATATTTCAAACCTTCCGACAGTTTGCCGAAGGCCTTTCATTCACCAAATTGGTGATGACGGTAGCAATAGGCTCTAACGTTTTGAATATAGTATTTAATTATATCCTGATTTTTGGGAAGTTAGGTTTTGAACCTATGGGTTTGTTGGGTGCAGGTTATGCCACACTTCTGGCAAGGATTATAATGGCAGTATGGATCGCATTTTTAATTTTGAAAGGGAAAAGGTTCCAACAATATTGGGATAATGTCGAACTGAAAGTGTTTGATTTTAAAAGGATCAAAGAAATCCTGAACGTGGGAGTACCTGCGGGCTTGCAGTTTGTTTTCGAAGTTGGTGCATTCAGTTTCACCGCGATTATGGTAGGTTGGATTGGAGCTCCACAGCTAGCGGCCCATCAAATCGCTATGAACCTTTCTTCTTTAACTTATATGGCTGCATCAGGTATTGCTGCTGCTGCAACCATTCGGGTGGGTAATCAATTTGGAAGAAAAGACATCCAAACCTTAAGGGAAGCTGGCTTTACTTCTTTTATAACGGTCATTCTCTTTATGACTGCTGCAGGGTTGATTTTTATCATAGGTCGTAAGCTATTGCCCTCTTTTTATGTCGATGATGAAGCCGTAATTACCGTTGCAAGTTCTTTGATGATCGTAGCAGCTTTGTTTCAACTTTCTGATGGCATTCAAGTCGTTGGATTAGGAGCACTTAGAGGTATAAAAGATGTTAAAATTCCAACCATTTATGCGTTCATAGCCTATTGGCTATTGGGACTACCGATCGGTTATTTATTAGGCTTTAAAGCTGAATTAGGCGCACAGGGAGTGTGGTTGGGCTTATTGACGGGGCTTTCTATTTCTGCCTTACTGAATGGAATACGGTTTAATAAGTTGAGTAAAAAACTAATTTTCAATGAATGGTGATCTCTTCTCGAAGCAATCTGATTTTTATAGCAAGTTCAGACCGGATTATCCCCTTGAGCTTTACGAACTCGTGTACAGAGAAGTAAAAAGATATAACTGCGCCTGGGATTGCGCTACAGGCAATGGACAGGTCGCTAAAGTATTGGCCAATCAGTTTAACACCGTAAAAGCATCCGATATAAGCGAAGCCCAATTGGTTAAAGCTTATCCTAAAAATAATATTCAATATTCCATTTGTCCTTCAGAAAGTACTTCATTCCCCCGACGATCATTCGATCTCATTGCCGTTGGACAAGCGCTGCATTGGTTCAACTTTAAACCTTTCTTTGAAGAAGTAAAAAGGGTTTCCAGGGAAAAGGCCGTTTTCGCAGCTTGGACTTATAATCTGAGTACTATAGAACCAGATATAGATGCCATTGTAAGTGACCTTTATACGAATATTTTGGATAAATATTGGGCTCCGGAACGGAAGCATATCGAATGTTTTTATAAATCCATACCTATCCCATTCGATGATTTGCGGAGTTATAAGCTTATTCAGATTAAAGAATGGGATATTGAACACTATTTAGGCTACTTAAGGTCTTGGTCAGCTGTTCAAAAGTATATTGATGAGAAAGCAAAGAATCCGGTAGAGATCATTGAATTCGATTTGCGCATGAAGTGGGGTTCAGGGCTTAGAGAGGTAAAATTTCCCTTATCTCTTAAGACCGCGAAAATTAACAGATAGTCTATTTACGCTTATATAAAGTAAGGTCTTTTATCATGCTTGTGGTAAATGCGTAAGAGAGACTTTTGCCTACGAAAGATTTTTCTGGCTTTGCAGTGAAAAAAGAAGCTGAATTAGGAACACTCATCCCCCATGACCCTGAGGTTTGAAGCTCTCCGGGTAATACGAAAGCGATGTGGCCATTCTCGCTACCTTCATAGATTGCAATAACTGCTTTTTTACTATTTGCTACATCCTGAGCCTGTTTCAATGAGGCTTGTTCATAACCCGGGCCAATGGATTGCCACTGATCACTGCTTTTCACATATGCTAAAATCTCATTAAATGACATATAGCCTCCGGATTCGCCTGAATTGAAATCATTGATGTTATATGCTTTTTGCAGCGACTCACTAATGATCTCATTACACTTTGATAAATCATCGCTACCCCCTCTACAATTATAGAATGATTCCAGTTGGGCACTCAGAACTTTTTCTATTTCTGAATTCTGTGGCTGTGAGAACAGGGGAGTTACAGAAACAAAAAGAAAGGCCAGAAGAAAAAAATGATAAATCGACATATTCATGATATCTGTGATTGTAGCTTAAATATAATGTTACCAAAAATATGACTGACGAAAAAGGATTTAGAGTTCTTTACATATTATCAATTTATAAGCTCCACTAATAATTAAATATAGAGAAATAGCTGTGGGCTTCACAGTTTGAAACTTAAAGCTTTATTGAACTAATAAGGTATACTCAATAGCTATTGAAACTTAAACAAAATTTTTACGTGTAATTAATTTGATATCAAAATGATACTAAATTAAATCTTATGTCAAACGAACGTCACAAAAAACCTGTCTCTGGCTACTTAATGCTTTTAGTATTCCTGATACTATTCGTATTAAGCCTTTTCGGATTAATTGGAATGAAAAATCCTGTTTTCGCAATACTTCTGTTAGCCTCCTTGATTATGCTTCCAGGCTTTTTTATCGTAAATCCCAATGGCTCCAAGGTCCTTGTTCTCTTTGGAGATTATGTAGGAACTGTAAAAGAAAATGGCTTTTTCTGGGTCAATCCCTTTTACTTAAAGAAGAAAATTTCCCTTCGTGCGCGTAATTTCGATAGCGAGCGTGTTAAGGTTAATGACAAAGTAGGTAATCCTATTTTGATCAGTGCTATCCTGGTCTGGAGAGTTACCGACACATTTAAAGCGGCCTTTGAGGTTGATAATTATGAAAGTTTTGTCCGCGTTCAGAGTGATGCTGCAGTTCGTAAGTTAGCCGGCCGATACCCTTATGATAATTTTGAAGATGGCGAGGCCGAAATAACCTTACGTTCCGGACTCGAGGAAGTCAATGAAGCATTAGAGCACGAACTAAGTGATCGTTTGAAAATTGCTGGAATTGAAGTGATCGAAGCGCGAATAGGCTACTTAGCTTATGCTTCTGAAATCGCAGGAGCAATGCTCAGAAGGCAGCAGGCCACTGCTATCGTTGCAGCTCGACATAAAATTGTTGAAGGTGCTGTAAGCATGGTTGAAATGGCTTTGGATGACTTATCAAAGAGAGAAGTCATAGAGCTGGATGAGGAGAGAAAAGCCGCCATGGTGAGTAACCTTATGGTTGTACTCTGTGCTGATAAGGATATTACGCCAGTGGTTAATTCAGGAACATTGAATCACTAATAGTATCACAATGGATAAATACAAATTAGTTCAGAAAGGAACATTTGAAAAACTTCCAAAGTTTGAACATAGAATTAATGAGTTATCGACCCAGGGTTGGAAGCCGATTTCGGTATCGGGACAAGGTACCTTAATAACTGTTTTATTTGAAAGGCGATCATAACTTCTAAAAATGAATACTCATAATCAGGAATTCTATGAGAGCCAAAAAAAGAATCAATGGTGGCTTCATTTATTGTTGGCTATTTCGGAGATCGGTGTACTTTATGGTATCTATAAACAAGTGGTTATTGGTGAAACCTTTGGGACTCAGCCAGCGCCAACAGGTATTTTAATAGGGGTTTTCTTTTTTACTTTGTTCATCCACTTTTTCATAACCCAGGTAGTACGGTTGGAAACAAAGGTCGATAAGTTTGGTATTTACTATCGTTTTAGGCCTTTTATTAATTCCTTTCAATTTGTTGGCAAAAATGATTTGAATAAGTGTGAAGTTGTTAAGTATAATCCCCTCTTAGAATATGGCGGATGGGGTTTTCGATTGGGTTTATTTTCCAATAAGGGTAGGGCTTATAACATCAAGGGTAACATAGGTTTGAGGCTTGAGTGGTTAAACGGTAAAAAGCTCCTAATTGGAACTCAGAAACCTCAAGAATTAAGACAAACCTTGAATCTATGGATAAAGAAAAAGGAAGTTGAATAAACGTGGCGAATAAAAAACCTTTTGTTTTACGAATAGATCCGGAACTTCTGAAAGCCGTGGAAAAATGGGCCTCAGACGAGTTCAGAAGTACAAATGGACAATTAGAGTGGATTATAAGCGAAGCTTTGAAAAAAGCAGGTAGAAAGAAAGGCTAGTTTTATAAGGTTAACTCAAAATTAATACTGTTTATTTTAGAGCTAATTACCGCTTAAGATTAGTGTCCTCACCAATCTTCGAGAAATTTTAAGGTCGTGAGGACACAGCCTTCGGCGATTTTGAAATTTAATTCACATACATTGAAAAGTATAATTTTCTGATATTGAGAAGCTTTCAAGCACCTCCAATGTACACATTTGTTTTGATCCCATCACATGGGCTAAACAGCATTCATTTTAGGATTAAAGATTTGGTAATCAAAAAGTAGTTCAGATTTATTTTCTTGTGTGCTCTTATGAAGCACATCTTATTTGTTTGTACGGGAAATTATTACCGAAGCCGCTTTGCTGAAATATTATTCAATCACTATTCAGCGAAATCCAATACTGATTCAAGATCATTTTCGCGAGGTCTTGAAGTTTTTAAAGCAAATAATGAAGGACCTATTTCTAAGTACGCTCACAGTTATCTGAGGGATATCGATCTGGAAATTGATATGGCCAGGTTTCCCAAACAGATCGATGAGATTGATTTCCTGATCAGTGATGAAATCATACTTCTCGATGAAGCAGAACACAGACCAATGATGGCTCAATACTTCCCTGAATTGGTTGATGATGTCACTTATTGGGACTTTCAGGATATTCAGTTTAAATCTCCTAATGAGGTTTTGCCATTGCTCGAAAGGAAAATAAGAGGACTATTAAAGTCCTCTTAAAGCTTCAATAATATCAGAAGGCTCGGCTCTTTCTCTGTAATCAGCGCTTAAGAATTCGAATACTATTTCTCCTTTCGTATTGATTACATAAGTTGCTGCTAACGGAAGTTCCTGGGAATCATTTCCGTTGAACTCCGAAAGATCGAAGTGATTCAGATAAAATTTATTTACATAATCAGGAACCCTGAAAACCAGTCCATAAGATTTGGCAACTTCATTGTTTTCGTCAGTCAAAACCTCAAACTCCAACTCATTTTTCTCCTGAGTAGAAAGAGATTTATCCGCAGTTTCGGGGGTCAAAGCGATTAAATTGGCACCTAATCCTTTTATTTTGGGCAAGGCGTTTTGTAGTGCTTTTAGGGAAAGATTACAATATGGACACCATCCGCCTCTATACCAAGTGAGCACTACGGCACCTGTTTCATACTGCTCAGAAAGCTTTACGGCTTTTCCTTTCGCGTTGCTCAATTCAAATTCAGGAGCTTTCTCTCCTTTATGCTTTGCATCCCTAAGGATACCAGATTCAAATAGCTCTTTAATTCCCTGTTCGTAAACTTCTTTAACCTCTTCTGAAGCTCGTTCGGAAAATTTTGCTTTATATTCTTCCAGCTGGTCTGAAAGAGTCGTTTTCGTTTCTGTACTCATTTTTTCTCTTTTCTTCTTTTCTCATTTTGTTCAACAATCGATTCATACTCCTAGCCTGCCGTTCATCTATATTTAAAATGTGATCGAGCTTAAAAATATCTTCATCGATTTGATCTAATAATTCCAGTCCTGAACGGGTAATGGAGACATCCACCAACCTTTTGTCCTTTTTACATGGTTTCTTTTTAACCAGGTTTTTTGACTGAAGCCGTTCAACCAGCCTGGAAGTATCCGATTTGTTTATGATCATCTTATCCCTAAGCTGCAAAGTGCTGAGCGCCTTTGGATGCACCCCGCGTAAAATCCTCAAAATATTGAATTGCTGTTGCGTAATATCAAATGGCATCAGAAAATCACATATTTTTCCATTCAACCAGTGCGCCGAGTAAATCAGGTTAACCCTTAAACGATGCAGCTCATGTTGAAATTTCCCTTCCTGTAGTAGCTCTTCGATTTGCATAATGGAATAGACCAAAAAAAAGGGGTTTTTAAACCCCTTCTTCTTTAATGATTCAACTACTTACTTAACTACTATAGTGTAGTGCGGTGTAGGGTTCAATGGGCAAAAGAACTCGTATTCTCCTTTATCAAGAGAAACTACTTTAGATTGCGCAGATTGTCCATCAGTAATAGTGTTGGCTAAATATGCTTCCTGAATATGATTCTCAGGATTAGAAGCATCAGCTCCTTTTTCTACAAGTACAAAGCCTACTTCGTGATCAACTCCATTGTTTTCAACTTCGAAGATATAATCTCCAGCTTTCAACTTAAGTTGAGTTTCCTCGAATTTACCAGGAGTTTGTTCCAATTTTACAGTCTTAGCATCTTGTGCTAATGATACGCTAGTTAAACCTACAGTTGCAACTAGTGCGAATAGAATAGAAAGTGCTTTAATTTTCATTTTTGTGTTTGTTTAGATTATGATTTATTTGATTGGTTTTAGGTTTTCTTATGCTTCTACAAGTTCTTTAGCTTCAGGGAAGTCTACAGGAACCTGAGTTAAGTTATGAACGTAATTTGCTAAAGTTTTATCAGCTACTAAACTTACTAAGTCAATAAGTGCAGCATTGTCGAATCCAAGAGCAAAGAATTTTTCAACAAGTCCTTCATCAGCTCTTCCTCTGTTTTCAGTGATGTTTGCGGCTAATTGAGTCAATACGCTTAGTTTTTCATCTTCGATGCTTCCGTCTCTAAGTTTTAAAGTTTCTTCTTCAGAGAAACCGCTCATTTTACCGAGTGCAGTATGTGCTGCAAGGCAATATCTACAGTCGTTAACTTGAGAAACAGCTAAGAATACAGCTTCTCTCTCTTTGGCGTTGAAAGCTCCTTTAGCCTGACCGCCTTGGAATGTTAAATAGTTGCTAAGTGCGTTGCTTGAGTAGCCTATAGTAGCGAAAAGGTTAGGAACCATTCCTACTTGCTTTTCAAGATTTTCAAATATGGCTTTGCTTGCTTCAGGTGCGTTTTCTTTGGTTGGTACTTCGAAAGTTCTCATTTTTTTGTGTGTTTGTATTTAATTCTAAAATCTAATTATGGGTTCGAACGGTGTTATAACTTCGATGTTACAACATCGACTTTAAACAGATGAGTTATGTCAGGGTACAGACACGGTTCAAATCTGTATGTTCATTTTTAGTATCTTTTAAGAATAATCCCTTGGAATAAATCTTTTTAAAAATGACTGCTGAAGAAAGAAGTGTTGCCTTTTCTGCAACAACCATAACAGAACTCATGATACCGGCTTACGCTAACTTTGGTGGTAAAATTCACGGAGGGATAATCCTTTCTCTTATGGATAAGGCTGCTTATGCCTGTGCTAGTAAGCATGCCGGTACTTACTGTGTTACCGTTGCAGTGAACAATGTTGAATTTCTTCAACCAGTAGATGTAGGTGACCTGGTCCATTTGAAAGCTTCGGTAAACCATGTTGGGAGAACTTCTATAGTAGTAGGTATAAAGGTAATTGCCGAAAACGTAAAACTTGGCCTGGTGAAACATACCAATACTTCTTATTTCACAATGGTTGCCAAGGATGATGATGGGAAGCTCACCCAAGTCCCACGCTTGGTTTTGGAGAAAGAGGATGAGATCAGAAGGTTTACAGAAGCGCTTCAGTTAAAAAAATTGAAATCAAGTTTTAACGATGAGTTTGAAAAAGCCAAAAAAGGTTTTAACCTCATGGAAGAAATCGACAAGCTAAAAGATGAACGTTGTACCGTTCGCTTAACGGAATAATTAAAACACTTTTATTTCAGATATAATGAATGACCAGAACTTATGGTATAAGGATGCTATCATTTATGAACTCCATGTCAAAGCCTTTCATGATAGCAACGGTGATGGGCTCGGGGATTTGGAAGGGCTTTTAAAAAAACTGGATTACTTAAGCGACCTTGGAATTACAGCGATATGGCTGCTTCCATTTTATCCTTCTCCACTAAGAGATGACGGATACGATATATCTGACTATTATAAAATCAACCCTTCGTATGGAGATATCAAGACCTTTAAGAAGGTCGTAAAAGAAGCTCATAAACGTGATCTGAAAGTTATTACTGAGTTGGTAATTAATCATACTTCAGACCAGCACCCATGGTTTCAGAGGGCAAGGAAGGCTCCCAGAGGATCAAACGAACGTGATTATTACGTTTGGACGGATGATCCTGAAAAATTTAAAGACGCTCGAATAATTTTCACAGACTATGAACCCTCTAATTGGAGTTGGGATGCAGAAGCACAGGCCTATTACTGGCATAGGTTTTTTCATCATCAACCTGATTTGAACTTTGATAACCCGAACGTTCAGGAAGAAATATTGAAAATTTTGGACTTCTGGGTTGGTTTGGGAGTAGACGGATTCAGGTTGGATGCAGTACCGTATTTGTTTGAAAGAGATGGGACAAACTGCGAAAATCTTCCTGAAACGCATCAGTTTCTAAAAAAATTAAGGACTCATGTAGATGAAAAGTATGAAGGCGTCATGTTCCTCGCTGAGGCTAATATGTGGCCTGAAGACTCCGCGTCTTATTTCGGAGATGGTGACGAATGTCACATGAATTATCATTTCCCAATAATGCCTCGCCTTTTTATGTCGGTAAAAATGGAAGATCGATATCCAATTATTGACATCATTGATCAAACTCCCGAGATCCCTGAAAATTGTCAGTGGGCTATATTTCTAAGAAACCACGATGAGCTCACTTTGGAAATGGTTACCGACGAGGAGCGTGATTATATGTATAAAGTTTATACCAAAGATGCCCAGGCCAAAATTAACCTGGGGATAAGACATAGGCTCGCTCCATTGTTAGAGAATAATCGAGGTAAAATTGAGTTAATGAACACCCTGCTATTTTCCCTTCCGGGAACGCCGGTAATTTACTATGGGGATGAGATTGGGATGGGAGATAATTTCTATTTGGGTGACCGTGACGGCGTGCGTACTCCAATGCAATGGACTCCGGACCGTAATGCTGGTTTTAGCGATGCCAACCCCCACAAACTCTATTTGCCTTTGATTATCGACTCTGAATATACTTATGAGTCAATTAATGTTGAGACACAGCAGTCAAATACTTCATCGCTTCTTTGGTGGATGAAACGGACCATTGCCATGAGAAAGAGGTATAAAGCTTTTAGTCGTGGGAAGATAGAATTCTTGTCTCCTTCAAACGCGAAAGTATTGGCTTTTGTGAGGTCTTTTGAAGATGAGCATATCCTGGTAGTTGTTAATCTGTCGCGTTTTTCTCAACCTACTCATCTGGATCTTGAAGAATATCAAGGTTACGAGCCTATCGAGATTTTCAGTAGAAATCGTTTTCCAATCATTGGAGAAGAAGAGTATATGTTTACGCTGAGTGCATATTCTTATTTTTGGTTTGATTTAAAGAAGGAAAACCTAATTGAACAGGGCACTCCTAAAATTCCTTTTTTGCAGGTTGAAAATTGGGCAGAAGTACGCTCAACAGAGTTTTTGCAGAAGCTGGAATCTGAGGTACTACCAAGCTTTTTGAATAATTCTACCTGGTATAGCGGTAAGTTAAGAGGACTTCAGATTTTATCTATCAACCATTGTATTGATCTTTCAAGCAATGGATTCCACTCAGCTCTATGCATTGTTGAAGCTCAATATGATCAAGGACTTCCTGAGAGCTATATAATTACCATGGCTTTTCTTGATGTCTCCGACAGGGATACCATCAGAAAATTGAACGATAAGTCAATTCTAACAGAGTTGAAAATGGGTGAGAAATCAGGATATCTTGTGGAGGCTATGTCTCTGGATCATTTCAGGAAACAGTTATTTGATTTCCTTATTAAAAAGAAGAATATTGTTCAAAAGAAAAGTGAACTAAAATTCAACTCTACTATCAGAAGGAGAAAATTTGATTATTGGTCAAGTTTATACCCAACAGAACAAAGTAATACTACGGTAAATTACTTTAATAACTATTCGTTAAAGCTGTTCAGAAAACTGGATGAGGAAACAAATCCGGATATTGAGATCACTCGTTTTCTGACCGAGCAAACGAGCTTTAAGCAAGTGCCTAAATTTAAAGGAGCTATAGAGTTCAGTAATACCTCGAACAAAAAGCCTAAAGCCATTGGTATGCTTCAAAAATATGTTCCTAATCAAGGGACCGCCTGGGAGTATTTTATGGATGTCGCGAGAAATTATCTGGAACGTATTGTAGTTGACGTATTACCAAATAATATCTATTTAAGTCAGGACATTGAATTTTCATCAAAGTTTAAGTTTTCATACCTGTCAGAAGACTGGCAAACGATTTTTGGCCATGATCCGGCTGATAGGATTCAACTTTTTGGTAAAAGAACAGCTGAAATGCATGTTGCTTTAGCGAGTAACAGTTCTGATGGTAGCTTCAAGCCAGAGAGTTTCTCATTGCATTATCAAAGGTCATTATTTAGTTCTTTACAAAGCTTGACGAGAAGTGCTTTTCAATTGCTTCAAAAGAATATACCAAATTTAGATGCAGATATTCAGGATTTGGCAAATTCTGTTTTAGGTAGAAAAAATGAGGTTCTTGAACACTTTAAAAAGATTTATAGTAAGAAGATCGAGTCTCTTAAAATTAGAAATCATGGTGATTTTCACCTAGGCCAGGTCTTATGGACGGGTAAAGATTTTGTGATCATTGATTTTGAAGGCGAACCACTTAGAAGCTTCAGCGAAAGAAGAATTAAAAAATCTCCTGTTCGAGATACTTCTGGAATAGTAAGGTCATTCCACTATGCAATTTATAGTGAACTTATGGAAGGAAATATTTCTCACTCCAGGTATCTTGAATTGCAAGCTTGGTGCGATAGATGGTTCAATATTGCCTCTAAGATTTATATCAATTCATATCGTTCCAGCTTGGGAGAAACGAATCTGGTTCCTATGGATAATGAAGAGTTTGAGATCCTATCACAAACCTTTCAACTTGAAAAAGCAGTTTATGAGTTGTATTACGAATTGAATAATAATTTAAAAAATGTAAGAATACCCGTGAAAGGCATCTTGGGTATTCTAGAGAACAAGGCTTAATAGCCCTATCATTTGAATGATTAATTCTTAAGTTTGTAGATTACTTTTTAGACTTTGAGCAGGCAGGTAGTCGTAATCCCTACATACAACGAGATAGAAAATATTGGAGGCATTGTTACTGCCGTAATATCTCTTAAACCCGAGTTTGATATTCTAATTGTAGATGATAATTCTCCGGATGGCACTGGTAATAAAGTAAAGGATCTTTCAGATTCTTTTCCAAATAGAATAATTCTGGAAGTCCGGCAAGAAAAATCGGGTCTTGGCACTGCATATATCCATGGTTTTAAAAAAGCCATTGAGCTAGGTTACGATTACATTTTTGAAATGGACGCCGACTTCTCTCATGATCCAAACGATCTTCTTAAGCTTTGGAAAGCTTGTGAGCAAGATGGATATGACCTTGCAGTTGGCTCCAGGTATGTGTCGGGAGTTAATGTGGTCAATTGGCCCATGGGCAGGATGTTGATGTCATACTTTGCAAGCGTATATGTTCGTTTAGTTACAGGTTTAGATATAGCTGATACTACAGCCGGCTTTAAATGCTATAAAAGAGAAGTACTTGAAACCATAAACCTGGATAATATTAAATTTGTCGGCTATGCATTTCAGATTGAAATGAAGTTCATAGCCTGGAAGTATGGCTTTAAAATTGTAGAAATACCTATAATATTTACAGATCGAGTTAAAGGTCAATCTAAAATGTCAAGAGGGATATTTAAAGAAGCTGTACTCGGTGTTATCCAGATGAAAATCAGAAGCTGGTTTAATTATTATACGCGATAAGTGAAATGAGTACAATTATTCAAGATCGAATTTGTATTAATCGGTTAATGAATTCCGGCCACCTGAGATTGTAAATTCAGCATGACCATTCAAAAGAAAAATCGTAAAGATGAAACCATTAGAAAAAGTTATCATTAGCATAATGGTCGGTGTAAACCTTCTGGGTTTATTCTTCGCCTTTTACGATCAGTCATTTTTCGAAGAAAGCTATATGCGTGAAGATGGTTTCGTAGAATATGGAACCGCTGTTTTCTTCCTTGTATCATCAATAATCGCCTTCATTTATGCATTTAAACTTAAGGGCAACAAAAAAGGCTTATTTTTTCCAGTCACTTTTTTTATAGGAATACTTTTCTTTTTTGTGGCAGGTGAAGAAGTATCCTGGGGGCAGAGAATGTTTGAAGTAAAATCCTCAGAATTTTTCGAAGAGAATAATGCTCAAGGCGAAACGAACCTTCATAATCTTACAGTGAATGGAGTTAAGATCAATAAACTGATTTTCGGTCAACTACTTTCCATAGGGATACTGGTTTACATGCTTGTTTTCCCAATACTCTATGACCGAAAGGAGCCTTTCAAAAATTTTATAGATAAGTTTTATATCCCTCTCCCTCAAAGACATACGGTTATTGCGTTTGTAGGAACAGCTATGGTAATTCTGATTATTCAGGCAAGTAGAAAGTGGGAACTATTGGAATTATCTGCCGCTTTGTCAGCATTTATCATTATGCTTTTCCCGAAAAACGGTTTTATCTACAAATAAGGTTACGTCTCGGATATTGAAACGACTATTTCAATATCTTGCACAATTTTTGTCATATATGTTCCAACATTGAATATGAAAAGACGTATTCATAGTACCAGCTTAATAAATATGGTCTTATGACAGAAGTGGAATCTTTCCAAAAAGCTGATTACAGCCGAAAGGATAAACTTAGAGTGTTCGATAACGAGTTCATGCCTCATGTAAACTCCATGTATAATTTTGCCTACCGACTCACATTTGATGAAGATGAAGCAAAGGATTTGGTGCAGGAGACTTATATGAAGGCCTATCGTTTTATTAACTCTTTTCAAACCGGAACCAACGCTAAAGCTTGGTTGTTCCGTATATTGAAAAACAGCTTTATAAATGACTTTCGAAAGAAAAGTAAGCAGCCTGCAAAGGTCGATTATCAGGAAGTAGAGAGTTATTACAATTCAGAAGATGTTGATAAAAGCATTACTACTGATTTACGAATTGACGCTTTCAAAGATATGTTGGGCGATGAAATTACTAATGCCCTCAACTCTTTGGCAGTCGATTTTAGAACGGTGATTATTTTATGTGACCTGGAAGGATTTACTTACGAGGAGATGGCAAAAATTCTCGATATACCTATTGGAACTGTTCGTTCGAGGCTTCACAGGGCTAGGAATCTTTTGAAAGATAAGCTTAATTCGTATGCGAAAACCATGGGTTATCAAAACTGATCTATTATGACCAAGAATTCTAAAGAATCATCAGAATCAAAGGAAGGTGAAGGAAAGTGTAAGTGTGCGGAAATTATTCAGTTGCTGGTTGATGATGAGGCTTCAAATGATCAAATAGAATTTTTCGAATCACATACGGAAGAATGCCTATCATGTCTGGAAGAATACCAATTCGATGCTGAATTCAAGTCGATCATAAGGGAAAAGGTACTCAAGCTCAATATCCCTAATGACCTCATTCCATCTATCAAAGAAAAACTCGCTCAGTACGTTTAATGTCCTCCAAAGGAAAAGCCATCATATTTTCTGCTCCATCCGGATCAGGGAAAACCACCATAGTTAAACACATTGTTAAAACTAATAGCGTAATAGACTTCTCTATTTCGGCTTGTACCCGTGATAAAAGAGGTAGGAGTGAAGTAAATGGTAAAGACTATTACTTTATGTCACCGAGTGAATTCAAGAATAAAATTGACGAAAAGGAATTCATTGAATGGCAGGAAGTTTACGAAGGTAATTTTTATGGAACACTCAAGTCTGAGATTGAACGAATTTGGGAAAAAGGACATCATGTGATCTTTGATGTTGATGTGAAAGGCGGACTTAACCTTAAAAAGTATTTTGGTGATCGGGCACTAGCCATTTTCGTTAAAGTGCCATCTTTTGAAACGCTGAAAGAACGACTTAAGGATAGAGGGTCAGAAGATGAAAAAAGCCTTTCTCAAAGACTCTTTAAGGCAGAGTTTGAAATGGGATTTGAGGATCAATTTGATATTTCCCTTTCAAATGAAAAACTGGATGATACTTTAGAGAAAGCCGAAAAATTGGTCAACAACTTTGTGGATAAAGACTAATGAGAGTAGGTCTTCTTTTTGGCTCATTTAACCCTATTCATATCGGGCATCTCATAATAGCCCAATCAGTACTCAACAACTCTGACCTTGAGAAAATTTGGTTCGTGGTATCACCACAAAATCCTTTTAAGGATTCTGGATCATTATTACATGAATTCGATAGGATTGATATGGTTAGGGAAGCTATTGGTAATCATCCTGATTTTCATGCATCAGACATTGAATTTTCATTGCCTAAGCCAAGCTACACCAGTCATACCTTAGCCTATCTTTCAGAACGTTTCTCCTCGTATGATTTCAAATTGATTATAGGAGAGGATAATCTTTTAAGTTTTGATCGATGGAAAAATTACGAAGCTATTCTTAATGATTATGGAGTTTATGTATACCCAAGACCTGTTGAAAAAAACTCCGAGTTTAAGTCAAACTCCAATATTACAGTAGTCGATGCCCCTGTAGTAGATATATCTTCAACCTTGATTAGAAAATATATAAAAGAAGGTAAATCAGTTCAGTATTTAACACCAGAACCAGTTTACGAGCTGATCAAATCCAGGAAATACTACACCTAAACGGTCATAATATCCTCTTCCTTCTTGGCTAGAATTTCGTCTATTTTATTACTGTAAGAGTTCGTTAATTCTTGCACTTTATCTTCAGCTCTTTTGACATCATCCTCAGAAGCACCTTCTTTTAATAGAGACCTCAAGCCGTCGTTTACCTCTTTTCTCGCATTTCTAACTCCAACTTTACTTTGCTCAGCCTCATGTTTTGCCTGCTTAACCAGAACCTTTCTTCTTTCTTCGGTCAAAGGAGGAACAGTGATTCGAACTATTTCCCCATCATTTTGAGGATTTAATCCAAGGTCGCTATTGATTATAGCTTTTTCAATTTCCTGGATCATGGCTTTTTCCCAGGGTTTAATCACAATTGAACGTGCATCAGGCGTGTTCACGGAAGCTACCTGATTAAGCGGGGTATTGTTTCCGTAATACTCAACCATAACACCATCAACCATATTCGGGGTAGCTTTTCCGGCCCTTATTTTTAACAATTCATTTGAGGCATGCTGAACGGCTTTTTCCATTAAATCTTTAGCCTCATCCAAATACATCTGAATCTCTTCCATTATAAAAAATCAAGATTGAATTAATGTTCCTACTTCTTCGCCCTGAACAAGTTTAAATAAGTTTCCTGGCTTGTTCATGTCGAATACAATAATAGGTAAATTATTTTCCTGGCATAAAGTGAAAGCCGTCATATCCATAACATTAAGCCCTTTCTGATAGACTTCATCAAAGGAAATGCTGGAGAAGCGTTTGGCGTCAGGATTCTTTTCAGGATCAGCTGTATAAACACCATCAACACGAGTGCCTTTAAGTACAACATCTGATTCAATTTCTATGGCACGCAGACTTGCTGTAGAGTCGGTGGTGAAATAAGGATTTCCTATACCTGCACCAAAAATGACTATTCTCCCTTTTTCGAGATGCCTTACGGCCCTTCTTCTTATAAAAGGCTCGCAAACCTGCTCCATTTTTATACCCGACATTAAACGCGTAAACATTCCATGTTTTTCAAGTGAACTTTGAAGGGCCATACCGTTGATTACAGTAGCAAGCATTCCCATATAATCCCCCTGAACACGTTCAATCCCAGCATTTTCAGACTGGACACCTCTAAAAATATTACCACCTCCTATTACGATGGCTATTTCGATACCAAGATCAACAACCTTTTTTATTTCTTCCGAATATTGCTCCAAGCGTTTTGGGTCAATTCCATACTGACCATCACCCATTAATGCCTCACCGGAAAGTTTAAGCAATATCCTTTTATATTTCATTGATTTGATAGTTTCGATTAAAATTGGACAAAGATATAATAGTAGAGGATAATCGAATAAATATTACTATTCAAATTCGATGAGAATACCATTCTTCTCCACACTATCTCCTTTTTGTACCTTAATATCCTTTATTTTTCCAGGACCTGGAGATTTGATAACATTCTCCATTTTCATTGCTTCAAGGACAAGAATGGAGTCGCCCTTTTCAACAGAGTCGCCTTCTGAGACTTTAACATCCAGAATTAAGCCGGGCATCGGAGCTTTGAGGTTGGTAAGTTTGGATTCTACTAACTTATCAAGACCTAATTTCTGCAAGACCAGGTCTAGTCGATCCTGAACTCTGGAAGTAATTCTTGAGCCGTTAATCAGAAAAGTAATGGTCTTAAGCGCGGTATCAATTTTTTCAACCTGGACGTTATAAGATTTATCCTGATGAATGATTTGGAATCTTCCTTCATCGATTTTTAGTAAGTCCCAGTCAAAGGGTTCATTATTTAAAAAAACCTGCCCATCTTTTTGCTGGACATCAAAGCTTTGCTCTTCGACAAGGACTTTTAATGAAGACATTCAATTAAAATTAGATTCCTGATAAATTATATATATTCGATAATCTCAAAAATTACTAAAAAATGTATAAAGCCTACAGGAGTATATTTTTTTTCTGGGTTTCAATAACTGTATTTTCTTGTAAATCTTCTGAGATAGCCTCTAATGGTAGTGATACGCAAGAATTAGCTGATACAGTAACGTCTACAGGTTCAACTGATGATTTGAGTGATCCTGTCTACCTTCTGGATCAAAGGGAAAGGCGAGGTTCCGGGCTTAGAACTTTCGATCTGTTACATACCAGGCTGGAGCTTGAGCCGAACTGGAGCAAGTCACAATTGAATGGTAAAGCAACCTTAAAACTCACACCTTATTTCTACCCTCAATCTTCCATCGAAATAGATGCTGAAGGCTTTGATTTGAATAGTGTTAAGCTCAAAAAAGTAGATAAAAGCGAGCTGTTAACTTTTGATTACGATAGCACCAAGATCTTTATTGATCTGGATAGAGAATATGAAAGAGGAGATGTAATAACGATTGAAATCGATTATGTGGCCAAGCCAGAAGAATTAACCGTCATATATGGCGATGCTATAAAATCAGATAAGGGTTTATTTTTCATAGATCCACTTGATACGATTCCTTCCAAGCCTACACAGTTATGGACTCAAGGACAAGCGCAGGCGGCTGCAAGGTGGTTTCCTACCCTGAACACTCCGAATGAAAGGTGTACTCAAGAACTCTACATCAAAGTGGATACAGTATATGAGACCTTATCGAACGGAATACTGGAATCATCCCTAACTGATGATGAAGGAAAGCGAACTGATTACTGGAAGTTAAGCAAACCCCATGCTCCTTACCTCTTCACAATTGTCGTAGGAGATTTTGCAGTTGTAAAAGACAAGTCCGGTAAAATTCCGCTGACGTATTACGTAGAACCTGAGTATTCAGAATATGCAAAAAGCATTTTTGGAAATACCTCGGATATGCTTACCCATTTCGAGGAAATACTTGGTGTTAAATACCCATGGAAAAAATACGCACAGGTCGTTGTGAGGGATTATGTTTCCGGGGCAATGGAAAATACCACAGCTTCCACTTTCATGGAGCAATTACAAATGAATGATCGTGAATTAATTGATGCCGAATGGGACGATATTATTGCACATGAACTTTTCCATCAATGGTTTGGAGATTATGTTACTTGTGAATCATGGTCATACTTAACTTTGAATGAAGCCTTCGCGACTTATTCAGAATTTTTGTGGAGGGAAAAAGCAGATGGAATTAGTAGCGCTCAGTTGTGGAGGATGGGTCAACTGCAACAGTATTTTGCTGAAGCAGAAGAAAAACGAGTTCCCATAATCCGCTACCAATACGAGGATGAAGATGCTCTATTCGATAGCCATACCTATGCTAAAGGTGGATTAGTCCTTCACATGCTCAGAAGTTACGTAGGAGATGAGGTATTTTTTAAATCACTTCAAAAATACCTTCAAGATAACGCGCTATCTTCTGTAGAACTAGCTGATTTAAGACAAAGCTTTGAAGAGGTATCCGGAGAAGATCTTAATTGGTTTTTCGACCAGTGGTTTTTGGCGCCCGGCCACCCTGTACTGGAAGTAGAGCATAACTACGATACTGGCATCCTGACGATCTCCATTGAACAGGTTCAGGATAAGTCGATCTATCCTTTATATAGGTTACCCATTTATATAGATATCTGGACGGGGGAGGAGCAGATTCGTTACCCGGTACAGATTGAAAATGAATTAGAAGAATTTGAAATTGCCCTTGACGTTCAACCGGACTTAGTAGTTATTGATGGTGACTACCAATTGACAGGAGAGGTCTACCACCCTAAGACAGACTTGGAACTGAAGCATCAGTATATCCATTCCGGTAGTATTCAGGCTAAACACGAAGCTTTAGATGTTCTATCTGAGTATCCGACGGATAGTATTTCAAAAATAGTACTTGAAGATGCACTGGATGATGATTTTTGGTCGATCAGAGAACAAGCTGTTCTTGCTTTCGATGGTTATCCGGGTGAATTGGATAAATCCATTTCCAATAAGATTTTCACATTACTGGATGATAAGAAGTCCGATGTAAGAGCAGCTGCGGTAGAAGTCCTTGCGTCCAACAACCCTTCCAAGGAAACTATTGAAGCTATCGGTAAAAAGATTTCTGACAGTTCTTACTATGTAGCTAGTACAGCACTTGGAGCTTATCTTAGAGAAAAAGGAGATAATGCGGACCAGTTGCTATTAGATTATGAAAAAACTGAAAATCCGGATTTTATCCTAGCCATATCGGAGTACTATTCTACAAATAGGGTTGAGAACAAGCATGAGTGGTTTTACAATAAGATAGAAGAACTTGAAGGATTGTACTTGTGGTCACTTCTCCTAAATTTCAACGAATTGAACTTATTCGCTTCGGAAGAAAAGCAAAAAGAATCAATCTCTGTTTTAAAGGACATCGCTTTAAACCACGAAGCACACTATGTAAGGTTAGTTGCATTTCAAGGATTGATCCCATTAGATATTTTTGAAGGAGTTAATGATACCATTAATCAAATCAAAAGACAAGAAACAGACCTTGAGTTGATAGATATTTACGACTCAATGTATTAAACAGCCCATAAGTTGGTGGATAGAAATTATTTATTCGCTTAAATCTTGTCAAGAATAAAAAACCCCTTATTTTTGCACTTCCTTTGGCGTCGAGGCTTTAAAGACGTGTGTTCAGTAACATATTGAAGTGAGGGGAGATACTCAAGCGGCCAACGAGGACAGACTGTAAATCTGTTGGTGTATACCTTCGCAGGTTCGAATCCTGCTCTCCCCACCATTGTATTTGATATTCAAGTATAAGCGGGCGTAGCTCAGTTGGTAGAGCGACAGCCTTCCAAGCTGTAGGTCGCGGGTTCGAGCCTCGTCGCCCGCTCTTCAATTTTACGAACAACTGAAGCCGATGTAGCTCAGGGGTAGAGTGCTTCCTTGGTAAGGAAGAGGTCACGGGTTCAAATCCCGTCATTGGCTCATATTTATTGGAAATATTATTTAGAAATAAAACTGTTCAACTAAAGACTAAATTAAAAAATGGCTAAAGAAACCTTTGACCGTTCTAAACCACACGTGAACATTGGAACAATTGGTCACGTCGATCACGGTAAAACTACTCTTACAGCTGCTATATCAAAAGTTCTTTCAGAGAAAGGATTTGCTGAGAAAAGAGACTTCGATGCTATTGATAACGCACCTGAAGAAAAAGAAAGAGGTATTACTATTAATACTTCACATATTGAATACCAAACGGAGAATAGGCACTATGCCCACGTTGATTGCCCTGGTCACGCTGACTATGTGAAAAACATGGTAACTGGAGCGGCTCAGATGGATGGTGCTATCATTGTAGTTGCTGCTACTGATGGTCCTATGCCTCAAACAAGAGAGCATATTCTTCTTTCTCGTCAGGTTGGTGTTCCTGCTCTAGTAGTCTTCATGAACAAAGTTGATTTAGTAGATGATGCTGAACTTCTTGAGCTTGTAGAGTTAGAAATTAGAGAACTTCTTTCTTCCTATGATTTCCCTGGAGATGATATTCCTGTAATTCAGGGTTCTGCTCTAGGTGCACTTAACGGTGAAGCAGAGTGGGTAGCTAAAATTGATGAATTGATGGATGCTGTGGATAGTTATATTCCAATTCCTGAAAGAGCTGTAGATAAAGACTTCTTAATGCCTGTTGAAGATGTATTCTCTATCACTGGTAGAGGTACTGTTGCAACTGGTAGAATAGAAAGAGGTGTAACCAACACTGGTGATGCAGTTGATATCTTAGGTATGGGAGCTGAAGATTTAAAATCTACAGTAACCGGAGTTGAAATGTTCAGAAAGATTTTGGATAGAGGAGAAGCAGGAGATAATGTAGGTATTCTTTTGAGGGGTATTGAAAAAGACCAGATCAAAAGAGGAATGGTTATCGCTAAACCTGGTAGTGTAACACCACACGCCAAATTGAAAGCTGAGATTTATGTTCTTTCAAAAGAAGAAGGCGGAAGACATACTCCATTTTTTAACAAATACAGACCTCAATTTTACTTCAGGACAACTGACGTAACCGGTGAGATTATGCTTCCTGAGGGAGTTGAAATGGTTATGCCTGGTGATAACGTATCAATTGAAGTATCATTGATCAATCCTATTGCGATGGAAAAAGGACTTCGATTTGCGATAAGAGAAGGTGGTAGAACTGTAGGTTCAGGTCAGGTAACCGAGATACTCGACTAACCGAGACGAATTTTATAATCAGACACGTTTCGTTAATTCGGGACGTGTTTGTTTTTTTGTAATAAAAAAAATACCTTTGCAGTCCAATTTTTAAAAGGACGCAATACGGGTGTAGCTCAATTGGTAGAGTAGCGGTCTCCAAAACCGTTGGCTGGGAGTTCGAGTCTCTCCACCCGTGCAAGAGAATAGATATGTCAAAATTGATATCATTTTTAAGAGAATCAAAAGATGAGATGTTAAATAAGGTCTCATGGCCTACTTACAATCAGCTTCAGGATAGCTCTATCTTGGTTTTGGTGGCTTCTCTCATATTCGCCCTTATGATTGGTGTATTTGATTTGGCATTCGATAATGCTATGACTCTGTTTTACAATACGTTTTAGTAATAAAGGGAGATATGGCAGAGCATAAGTGGTACGTAGTTCGTGCGGTAAGTGGCCAGGAGAAGAAGGTCAAGAATTATTTGGAGAATGAAATATCTCGTCAATCGTTAGACGAATTTATTCCTCAGATATTGATTCCTTCTGAGAAGGTGTATGAAATGAGGCAAGGGAAGAAGCGCGTACGAGAGCGTAACTTTTTTCCAGGATACATTATCATTTCTGCTGACCTATCAAATGGAGAAGCTTATCACACGATTAACAATATTCCTGGAGTAATCGGATTTTTAAGCAATGGAAAAACGGATCAATCTAAGAATCCCGTCCCATTAAGACAGTCTGAGATCAATAGGATTTTAGGAAAAGTAGACGAAGTAGATGATTTCGACGAAAAACTCGATGTCCCATATATAGTAGGTGAATCTATTAAAGTAATGGACGGCCCATTCAGTGGTTTCACTGGGACGGTAGAAGAGGTTTTCGAAGAAAGAAGAAAGTTAAATGTTATGGTTAAGATCTTCGGTAGAAATACGCCGGTGGAGCTTAATTATGTCCAAGTTGAGAAAATAGATTGATTGAATAAGAATGGCTAAAGAGATCAGTGGTTATTTGAAACTTCAAATAAGGGGAGGAGCAGCGAATCCATCGCCTCCGGTCGGACCCGCCCTGGGTAGTAAAGGTCTGAATATCATGGAGTTCTGCAAGCAGTTTAATGCTAGAACTCAAGATAAGCAGGGTCAGTTATTACCTGTTGTGGTGACCATATATGGTGATAAGTCTTTTGATTTTGTAGTCAAAACTCCACCTGCCCCTGTACTTTTATTAGAAGCTTCAAAACAGAAGAAAGGTTCTTCGGAACCAAACAGAAACAAAGTAGCAAGTGTTACTTGGGATCAGGTTAAAGGTATTGCAGAAATAAAAATGCCAGACTTAAATGCTTTTACAGTTGATTCAGCAATGAAAATGGTTGCGGGAACAGCTAGAAGTATGGGTATTAAAGTTACAGGTGCTGCACCTTGGGATAATTGATTAATAAATCATGGGAAAGCTAACAAAAAAACAAAAAGAAGCACTTTCTAAATATAATCCTAGTGATACTTATCCTTTAGAGGAGGCTTCAAAAATCGTAAAGGAGATCAACTACGCTAAGTTTGATGCTTCTGTGGACTTGAATATTCGTCTTGGTGTTGATCCTAGAAAATCAGATCAAATGGTACGGGGAGTTGTTGCATTGCCACACGGTACCGGAAAAGATGTAAAGGTGTTGGTATTATGTACTCCAGATAAGGAAGAAGATGCCAAGAATGCAGGTGCTGATCATGTAGGACTGGATGAGTACATAACCAAAATCGAGGGTGGTTGGACAGATATTGATGTAATCATCACCATGCCAACAGTAATGGCTAAGGTAGGTAAACTTGGAAGGGTATTAGGCCCTAGAGGTTTAATGCCAAACCCAAAGGCAGGTACTGTTACTATGGATATAGCAAAAGCTGTATCGGAAGTAAAGGCTGGTAAAATAGACTTTAAAGTCGATAAGTTTGGTATCATACATGTTAGTGTTGGAAAAGTATCTTTTGATCCTCAGAAGATTAAAGACAATGCTGAGGAGATGTTATTGACTGTCAGTAAATTAAAGCCTGCCGCATCGAAGGGTACTTATTTTAGAAGTATAACGATGTCGAGCACGATGAGCCCTGGAATAAGTGTGGATAAGAATAGCATAAGCGGACTTTAATATGAACAGGCAAGAAAAAACTCAGATCATAGATGAGCTTGTAACAAAGTTCAAAGATAATAGTGTATTCTACGTTACAGATGCTTCAGGACTAACTGTTGCTGAAGTGAATAGGCTCAGACGCATGTGTTTTGAGAAAGGAGTAGAATATAAGGTTGTTAAAAATACATTAATCAAAAAAGCACTCGATCAATTGGAAGCTGATTATACTTCATTTGATGATGAAGTGCTTGCAGGTTTTTCTGGATTAATGTTCACACCTGAATCGGGTAATCTACCCGCCAAGGTGATTAAAGAATATAGAAAAAAAGACGCGAAAGGTAATAGACCGCTATTGAAGGGTGCTTCCATCGATACTGATCTCTTTATTGGCGAGCAACAATTGGATTCATTAAGTACGCTAAAATCCAAAGTTGAACTCCTTGGTGAAATTATTACCCTGTTGCAGTCACCGGCGAAAAATGTTATTTCAGCTCTACAGAGTGGAGAGTCGAAATTGGCAGGTATCGTCAAAACCCTTTCAGAAAAAGAGGGATAATTAATTATTGAATCAAACATCAAACAAAGAAAAAATGGCAGATTTGAAATCGTTTGCTGACCAACTTGTTAACCTCACTGTAAAAGAAGTTAGCGAATTAGCAGAAATCCTTAAAGAAGAGTATGGTATTGAGCCCGCAGCAGCGGCAGCTCCAGTAGCAGTTGTAGCAGCTGGTGGTGGAGATGGCGAAGGAGGAGGAGAAGAAAAATCTTCTTTTGACGTGATCTTGAAATCACCTGGTGGAGCTAAGTTGCAGATCGTGAAATTAGTTAAGGAATTAACTGGTTTAGGTCTTAAAGAAGCTAAAGAATTAGTTGACGGCGCTCCTAAAGCAGTTAAGGAAGGACTTCCTAAAGACGATGCTGAAGGAATGAAAAAACAACTTGAAGAGGCAGGAGCCGAAGTCGAGCTTAAATAATATTGGTTCAACCATTTTGGTTTGCCTAAATTTTTTAGGCCCTCATCCCTTCTAGGGGTCAGGGTCTTTCTACGTTTGTACCTATTTGTGTTTCATTTGTTCTTTGTACTTAAATTAAATAACCTTGGCAATTAAGAATAGTACCTCCAGAAAGAGTTTCGCTACTATAAAGCCGATTATAGATTATCCTGATTTTCTAGATATTCAGGTGCAATCCTTCCAGGATTTCTTTCAATTAGATACTCCTGCAGAAAAGCGAAAGCAAGAAGGACTGTATAAGGTTTTTTGTGAGAACTTCCCCATATCGGATTCCAGAGAAAACTTTGTTTTAGAGTTCGTTGATTATGTTGTTGATCCTCCAAAATATGAGGTAGATGAGTGTATAGATAGAGGACTTACGTATTCTATTCCGCTTAAAGCTAAGCTTCGTCTTACGTGTAATGACGAAGATAATGAGGATTTTGAGACCATGGAACAGGAAGTTTTCCTAGGGAACATTCCTTACATGACAGAAAAAGGTTCTTTTGTTATTAACGGAGCTGAAAGAGTTATTGTAAGTCAGTTACATAGATCTCCGGGTGTTTTCTTTGCCCAAAGTAAACACACAAATGGAACGAAGCTATATTCTGCCAGGATTATCCCATTTAAAGGATCTTGGATTGAATTTGCAACTGATGTAAACGGCGTAATGCATGCTTACATCGATAGGAAAAAGAAATTCCCAGTAACTACACTTCTAAGAGCAATCGGTTACGGGTCAGATAAAGAAATCCTTGATATTTTCGGTCTTTCTGAGGAAGTCGAAGCTAATAAAAAGGCCTTAAAGAACGTAGTTGGTAGAAAGCTTGCTGCAAGGGTTCTAAGAACTTGGACGGAAGATTTCGTGGACGAAGATACTGGTGAGGTTGTTTCAATAGATAGAAATGAGGTTCTTCTAGAGAGGGATTCTATCATTGAGGAAGAACATATTGAAACTATTATTGAGTCAGGTAGCAAATCAATAATCCTTCACAGAGAAGATATTAATGTTGCTGACTACACTATTATTTATAATACACTTCAGAAAGATAATTCTAACTCTGAAAAAGAGGCTGTAGAGCAGATCTATAGGCAATTAAGAAATACAGAAGCTCCAGATGAACAAACCGCAAGGGATGTGATCCAAAGCTTGTTCTTTAGTGAGAAAAGATATGATCTCGGTGAAGTAGGAAGATACAGAATAAACAAAAAGCTCGGTCTGGAAATAGATGCAGAGCAAAAAGTATTGACTAGAGAAGATATTCTTTCAATAGTTAAATACTTGATTGGTCTTATTAACTCCAAAGCTTTAGTTGATGATATAGATCACTTGAGTAACAGGAGGGTAAGAACTGTAGGCGAGCAACTTTACAGTCAGTTTGGTGTAGGTCTTGCCAGAATGGCCAGAACCATCAAAGAAAGAATGAATGTTCGTGATAATGAAGATTTCAAACCTGTTGACCTGATCAACGCGAGAACATTATCATCCGTTATTAATTCATTCTTCGGAACGAACCAACTTTCTCAGTTCATGGATCAAACGAATCCGCTTTCAGAGATTACACACAAAAGAAGAATGTCTGCTTTAGGGCCAGGTGGTCTTTCGAGGGAAAGAGCTGGTTTTGAGGTTCGTGATGTTCACTATACTCACTACGGACGTCTATGTACAATTGAAACTCCTGAGGGGCCAAATATTGGTCTAATTTCATCACTTTCTGTTCACGCGAAAGTGAATAGCATGGGTTTCATTGAAACACCTTATAGAAAGGTAGATAGCGGTAAAGTCAATATGACGAGTAACGTTATTTATTTAACTGCCGAAGAAGAAGATACGCACAATATTGCGCAGGCCAATGCTCCGTTAACTGATAAAGGAGACTTTATCAATGAAAAAGTTAAAGCAAGATTTGAGGGAGATTTCCCGGTATTAGAGCCAGGTGAAATTTCATATATGGACGTGGCACCTAATCAGATTGTATCTGTTGCCGCTAACTTAATTCCATTCCTCGAGCACGATGATGCAAACAGGGCTTTAATGGGCTCGAATATGCAGCGTCAAGCTGTTCCACTTTTAAGACCGGATTCACCTATCGTAGGTACGGGATTAGAAGGTAGGGCTGCAAGAGACTCAAGAGCTTTATTGATTTCAAAAGCTGCTGGTGTTGTAGATTATGTTGATGCTAAGAAAATTATCATCAAGCATGAGGTCACAAAAGACCAGGAGAAAACAAGTTTCAATGATGAGTATGAAACTTATCTTTTGACTAAGTTCCAAAGAACAAATCAGGATACCTGTATCAATTTAAAGCCAATAGTTCTTCAAGGCGAAAAAGTTGAAAAAGGACAAGTGCTGTGCGAGGGTTACTCTACTGAAGATGGCGAATTAGCTTTAGGTAGAAACCTTCAGGTAGCATTCATGCCTTGGAAAGGATATAACTTCGAAGATGCGATTGTTATATCCGAAAAGGTGGTTAAAGAAGATATTTTGACTTCTATCCATATTGACGAATTCGAACTTGAGGTTAGAGATACAAAAAGGGGAGAAGAAGAATTAACATCTGAAATACCGAACGTAAGTGAAGATGCTGTTAAGCACCTTGATGAAAATGGTATCATAAGAGTTGGTGCAGATGTTAAGGAAGGCGATATTCTTATCGGTAAGATTACACCTAAAGGAGAATCTGACCCTACTCCGGAAGAAAAGCTTTTAAGAGCAATCTTCGGAGATAAGGCAGGAGATGTTAAGGATGCATCTATGAGAGCTGCACCTTCGTTAAGAGGTGTTGTAATCGACACTAAATTGTTTTCCCGACCTAAGAAAGATAAGGATACAAGAGCTAAAGCTAAGAAAGATGTTCAGGCTCTTATGGGGCGATATAGTAAAGAACTTCTTGGTCTTCGGGAGCAAATGATTGATAAGTTGGTTGCTCTACTTGATGGTAAAGTAAGCCAGGGAATCAAGCATAAGTTTGGTGACGAAATTCTTACCAAAGGAGTTAAGTTTACTAGAAAAAATATAGAGGAGAATATATTCCCTCCGAAGAATAAATACAGAGACGAGAGTAATTACAATGTTCAAGAGGAAGCTAATCTGATTTCAGACCTTCTTATAGAAAATTGGACTGATGATGAAAAAATCAATGGTTTGATTCAGGATATGGTTAAAAACTATGGCCTGAAAAGAAATCAAATCGGAGGTTTATTCAAAAGAGAAAGATTTACGCTTGAAGTGGGGGATGAATTACCTGCAGGTATTGTTCAATTGGCTAAAGTATATGTGGCCAAGAAAAGAAAACTGAAGGTTGGAGATAAAATGGCTGGACGACACGGTAATAAAGGTGTTGTTGCTAAAATTGTTCGTGAAGAAGATATGCCATTCATGGAAGATGGAACTCCGGTTGATATTGTTCTTAATCCACTTGGTGTGCCTTCAAGGATGAACTTAGGTCAAATCTACGAGACCGTTCTAGGGTGGGCTGGATTGAAGCTAGGTAAGAAATATGCTACTCCAATTTTTGATGGTGCTACTCTTGAGGATGTTGAAAAGGAACTTAAAGATGCAAATCTTCCAAGTTTAGGTAGAACATATCTTTATGACGGGTTGACTGGTCAAAGGTTTGATCAGCCGGTAACCGTAGGTATTATTTATATGCTGAAATTAGGTCACTTAGTAGACGATAAGATGCATGCCAGGTCTATCGGACCATATTCATTAATTACGCAACAACCACTTGGAGGTAAGGCTCAATTTGGAGGTCAGCGTTTTGGTGAAATGGAAGTATGGGCACTGGAGGCATTTGGTGCTTCTCATGTTCTTCAGGAAATTCTTACAATCAAATCCGATGACGTCATCGGTAGGGCGAAAGCTTATGAAGCGATTGTGAAGGGTGAGAATATGACTAAACCAAATATCCCAGAGTCATTTAATGTTTTAGTACATGAATTGAGAGGTTTGGCCCTTGAAATTACCATGGACTAATTTTATAACTGAATAAAGCAATAAGCTCAAAATAAATTTCTGAATATGTCTTTTAGAAAGAATAAAAAGATCAACAACGACTTCTCTAAAGTTACTATCAGTCTTGCTTCACCAGAATCAATTCTTGAGAGCTCACATGGGGAGGTCACTCAACCGGAAACCATCAATTACAGAACCTATAAGCCAGAAATGGGAGGTCTTTTCTGCGAAAGGATATTTGGTCCGGTTAAGGATTGGGAATGTCATTGCGGAAAATATAAGAGAATAAGATATAAGGGTATTATTTGCGACCGATGCGGTGTTGAGGTTACGGAAAAGAAGGTAAGAAGAGAAAGAATGGGACACATCGAACTGGTGGTTCCTGTCGTACACATCTGGTATTTCAAATCCCTTCCTAATAAAATAGGTTATCTTCTAGGTCTTCCAACAAAGAAACTGGATCAAATAATCTACTATGAGCGATACATAGTTATCCAGCCTGGAATTAAAGAAGAAGATGGTATAGCACAAATGGACTTCTTAACGGAAGATGAATACCTGGATATTCTTGATAAACTTCCTAGAGAGAACCAAATGCTTGATGATGATGATCCGGATAAGTTCATCGCCAAGATGGGAGCGGAGTCATTAGAAATGCTTCTTTCAAGGATTGATTTAGATGATCTATCTTATAGTCTGAGGCATCAGGCTGCAACTGACACCTCTCAGCAAAGAAAAGCTGAGGCTCTTAAAAGGCTTAAAGTGGTAGAAGCTTTCAGGGATGCCAGAACAAGAATTGAAAACAGGCCGGAATGGATGATCATTCGAATGGTTCCTGTTATTCCTCCAGAGCTAAGACCCCTAGTTCCTTTGGATGGAGGTCGATTTGCTACTTCTGATTTGAATGACCTTTACAGAAGGGTGATCATTAGAAATAACAGACTTAAGAGACTTATTGATATTAAAGCTCCTGAGGTTATTCTTAGAAATGAGAAACGTATGCTTCAGGAAGCAGTTGACTCACTTTTTGATAATTCAAGAAAAGTAAACGCTGTCCGTTCAGACGGAAACAGAGCATTGAAGTCTTTGAGTGATATGCTTAAAGGAAAGCAAGGTCGATTCCGTCAGAACTTACTAGGTAAGAGGGTTGACTATTCAGGTCGTTCTGTAATAGTCGTCGGTCCAGAACTCAAAATGCATGAATGCGGGCTGCCTAAAAATATGGCTGCTGAGCTTTTCAAACCTTTCATCATTAGAAAGCTAATCGAAAGAGGTATTGTTAAGACCGTTAAGTCCGCTAAGAAAATTGTTGACCGTAAAGATCCGGTCGTTTGGGATATTTTAGAGAATGTTCTAAAAGGACATCCTGTTCTATTGAACAGAGCTCCAACACTTCACAGATTAGGTATTCAAGCTTTCCAGCCTAAATTAATCGAAGGAAAAGCGATACAGCTTCACCCATTGGTGTGTACAGCTTTTAATGCTGACTTTGATGGTGACCAAATGGCGGTTCACGTTCCACTAGGTCATGAGGCTATTATGGAAGCATCTATGCTTATGCTTTCTTCTCATAATATTCTGAATCCTGCTAATGGAGCACCTATAGCAGTACCATCTCAGGATATGGTATTGGGACTTTATTACGTGACGAAAGGACGTAAATCAACTAAAGAGTTACCTATTCAGGGAGAGGGTATGACCTTTTACTCTGCTGAAGAAGTGATTGTTGCCATAAATGAAGATAGAGTATCTAAGCATGCTCACATTTCAGTAAGAACTAAGATTAAGGAGAAAGATGAATTAGTTACCAAAATGGTTGAGACCGTTGCGGGACGAGTTCTTTTTAACCAGCATGTTCCTGAGGAAGTCGGGTATGTAAATGAGCTGTTGACCAAGAAAAAGCTTCAGCAGATCATTTCCATGGTATTTAAAAACTGTGGTGTTGCTAAAACTGCTCAATTCCTCGACGATATTAAAAGTCTGGGCTTTGAAATGGCTTATCGAGGTGGACTTTCTATTGGATTAAGTGATGTTGCAATTCCTGATGATAAAGATAAATTGTTAGCACAAGCGAAATCAGAAGTTGATGGCGTTTGGAATAACTATTTGATGGGATTGATCACGGATAATGAACGATATAATCAGGTTATTGATATTTGGACGCGTATTAACTCTCAGCTTACAAATACCTTAATGACGGAATTGGAGGAAAATCAGCAAGGGTTCAATCCGATATACATGATGATGCACTCTGGTGCTAGAGGTTCAAGAGAGCAGATCAGACAGCTTGGAGGAATGAGAGGTCTAATGGCAAAACCTCAGAAGAACTTAACCGGTTCTGTTGGAGGTATCATTGAAAACCCAATTCTTTCAAACTTCAAAGAAGGTTTAGACGTAATTGAATACTTCATATCTACACATGGTGCTCGAAAAGGTTTGGCAGATACGGCTTTGAAAACCGCTGATGCTGGATACCTGACACGTCGATTAGTCGACGTTGCACAAGATATGGTGGTTAATGAAGAAGATTGTGGAACCTTAAGAGGTTTGACGGTTTCAGCTCTCAAAGATAACGAAGAAGTTGTTGAATCACTTTCTGAAAGAATTTTAGGAAGAGTTTCTGTTCATGATATTTACGATCCACTCACAGATGAAAAAATCGTTTCATCAAATGATGAAATCACTGAAGAAATAGCTAATATCATTGAGAACACCTCAATTGAAGAGGTTGAAATAAGATCGGTTCTTACTTGCGAAACCAAAAGAGGGTGTTGTGCATTGTGTTATGGAAGAAACCTTTCTTCTGGTAACATGGTACAATCCGGAGAGGCTGTGGGTGTAATTGCGGCGCAGTCAATTGGTGAGCCTGGTACCCAGTTAACTTTGAGAACTTTCCACGTTGGTGGTACTGCTTCTAATATTGCAACGGAGGCAACAATAAAAGCTAAATTCGGTGGAATTGTTGAGTTTGATGAGCTTCGAACTGTTAAAACCAAAAACGAAGAAGGGGAATCGACTTTAGTTGTAATGGGTAGGTCAGGTGAGATCAAAATTATTGATCCGAAATCCAAAAAGGTGTTAATGAACAATCACGTACCTTATGGAGCTTACCTAAAGATCAAAGATGGTGATACCGTAGAAAAAGATCAGGAACTTTGTTATTGGGATCCTTATAATGCAGTAATCATGACTGAGTTTGACGGCTCTATTGATTATGAATCTATCGAGGAGGGAATAACCTACAGAGAAGAATCTGATGAGCAGACTGGCCATAGAGAAAAAGTAATTGTCGATACCAAAGACAAGACTAAAAACCCCGCGATTATTGTAAATATGAAAGATGGCGAGTCCAAGCAGTACAATATTCCTGTTGGTGCTCACATCTCTGTTGATCGAGGAGAAAAAATTAAGGCTGGTAAAATCTTAGCTAAGATCCCAAGGGCTACAAGTAAATCAAGGGATATTACGGGTGGTTTGCCAAGAGTAACAGAGTTATTTGAGGCTAGAAACCCTTCTAACCCTGCAGTAGTAAGTGAGATTGATGGTGTTGTTTCTTACGGCGGTATTAAAAGAGGTAACCGAGAGATATTTATTGAATCCAAAGATGGAGTGAAGAAAAGGTATTTAGTACCACTTTCTAAGCACATTTTGGTTCAGGAGAATGACTGGATCAAAGCCGGTAAACCATTATCAGATGGTGCGATCACTCCTTCAGATATTCTTGCTATTGAAGGGCCTACTGCCGTTCAGGAGTATCTTGTAAATGAGATTCAGGAAGTATACCGACTTCAGGGTGTGAAGATTAATGACAAGCACATTGAAGTAATTGTTCGTCAGATGATGCAGAAAGTAATCATTATTGATGCTGGTGATACTAATTTCCTACAGAATCAGGTCGTTGATAAATTCATGTTTATGGAGGAAAACGATACTATTCTCGATAAGTACGTTGTAACTGAAGCTGGTGAATCTGATTCTCTAAAACCCGGACAGATTATTTCTGCCAGAAGATTAAGAGATGAAAACTCCAGTTTGAAGAGACGAGATATGAAAATTGTTGAGGTGAGAAGCGCAGAGGCTGCTGTATCTAAGCCTACTTTACAGGGTATTACACAGGCTTCATTAGGAACAGAGAGTTTCATTTCTGCTGCTTCATTCCAGGAAACAACTAAGGTGTTAAGTGAAGCTTCTATTAGAGGTAAAGCTGATCACTTGATGGGACTCAAAGAAAACGTAATCGTTGGTCATTTGATTCCTGCTGGAACTGGATTGAGACGTTATAATGATTTAATAGTTGGAAATAAAGAAGAGTATGAAAAAATCATGTCTTCTCAAAGCTCTTCAGTTAAAGAAGCTGAATTGCAAGACTGAATTATAAAAGATTAATTTTTGAAAGGCCTGAATATTAATATTCAGGCCTTTTTTTATGGCTAAATATCTGTGGTTATACTTAATCAAGCACTAACCAGAAAGCTTAGACTGTGAAAAAAAACTTACCTATATATGAGGGATTATAGATCCTATTCTAATATCACCCTATGGGTCTTTAATCATGATTTTGTCAGATTAAGATCTTTCGAATACTAAAATTGTACCGAATTAATAGGTAGTAATTATTACCAAATAGGGTGATAGAATAAGAAATAAACTATCTAATGCCAAGCCCTATTAAAGATCATAAAAGGGCATCTCTGGGGTGATTTATAAGAAGGAGGATAAATGAAAATTCGAAAATGGACTTAAAGATGTCCGTTTTGTTTCATTTTAAATTCTTTCTTATGAAGAGATTCTTACTATTATTCATCATTTTTTGTGCCTTTCTGTTTCAAAAAGTTTCGGCACAAGAACGTTCTATTTCTGGAAGACTAACCTCCACAGATGACGGTTCCGGGCTTCCAGGCGTAAATGTTGTACTTAAAGGAACTACTGTTGGTACAGTTAGTGATATTGAGGGAAACTATAAGCTTAGCGTGCCCGCTGAGGGGGGAACCCTTGTTTTTTCATTCATTGGTTTAGCTCCTCAAGAAGTTGAAATAGGTTCAAGATCAGTCATTGATATTCAGATGCAGTCGGATGTCACTGAGCTTAGTGAAGTAGTTGTGGTTGGCTTTGGATCTCAAGAAAGGAAGAAGCTTACTACCGCAGTTTCAAGCATTGATAGCAAAGCATTCGAAAATATTCCAGTTCAAAATTTTCAAAATGCCCTCCAAGGTAGACTTGCGGGTGTAAATGTGACTGCTGCTAACGGTACACTGGGATCGCCCGTAAGTATTCGAGTTAGAGGTGTTTCATCTATTAATGCCAGTAATCAACCCTTATTTGTAATTGACGGAGCGGTTCTTAACAATGATACTAACCCAAATACTGGCGCCATTGGTAGTGGCTTAGGGCGTGCTGATGGAACTAATCCGCTAATAAATATTAACCCCAATGATATTGAATCTATTGAGGTTTTGAAAGATGCTGCTGCTGCGGCTATCTATGGAGCGCGAGGAACTAACGGTGTTATAATTATTACAACCAAACGAGGCAAGCTTAATCAAAAAGCACGGGTAAGTTTCAATTACTACACCGGTTTTTCTGAACCTACCGAATTGTATGATCTTTTAGACGGAGAGCAATATGCGTCTATTGCGAATAGGGCATATACTGAGGCTGGAAGAACAGATTTACTTTATACTTTGGGAAGTCAACCTAATACGAATTGGCAGGATCTGGTAACTCAAAACGGGATTATCCATGAAGGAAGCATTGGAATTACCGGAGGTTCTCAAAGTACTTCTTATTACATAGGCGCTACTCATAGAGATGAGGAAGGCTTTGTTAGAAGTACGAGGTTGAGAAGAACAAGTGTTAGAGCCAACATTGACCAGGTGGTTAATGATAAGTTTAAAGTTGGATTATCTGTTAACCCATCGCGATCTGAGAACATTAGACAGAACGAAACTGGAAATGTTGCATCTCCTATAACTTATGCTGCATTGTTCTTTCCAAACGTAAATGCATTTGATGAAAACGGAAATGTAAGAGGGGGTGTTGTAGCTACGGAAAATGGAGATACACAGTTTCCAGGTACCCCTTTAGTTAATCTTGTGGATCAGGATATCGTTTTAACCACTAGTCAAGTCTTAGCAAATGGTTATCTCCAAATTAATCCTACTCCAGAAATTACTGTTAGAACAGAGTATGGAGTAGAATTTACCCAGGCAGAACAGCTCCGTAGAACTGGAGAACTTACTACTGATGGTTTTGGCTCAGGAGGTACAGGTGCAGCTCAAAACAATCAAATTCTAAACTGGACGTGGAATAATACTATTGATTATGCTAAGGATTTCGGTCAACACAGTATAAACGCTACGCTTGGCGCTTCTTTACAAAAAGGTGAAGTAACTACGCAATTTGTAAATGGAAATACTTTTGCTGATGATCGCCTGTTGACTTTAAACTCTGCTGCGAACATAACCGCTGGCGGTGGTTTAGGAACAGAGTTTTCTTTTACAGGTTTCTTTTTGAGGGCCAACTATGATTATAAAGGTAGGTACTTATTTTCTGCTTCTGGTCGGTATGATGGTTCTTCTAGGTTTGGCTCAGAAAATAGATATGGCTTCTTCCCTGCGGTATCGGCGGGTTGGATCATATCAGAAGAGTCTTTTTTGAATACTAACTCTACTTTAAACTTCTTAAAACTAAGGACAAGCTGGGGTCAAACTGGGAATGCAGAGATTAACAACTTTGCATCGAGAGGTTTAGTGGCTTTTGGTAGAGATTATGACGGTGCACCTGGATTTCAAGTATCGTCTTTGGATAATCCCTCTTTGCAATGGGAATCAGCTTCCCAGTGGGATATAGGCTTAGAATATGCAATGCTAAATGATAGAATTAGAGGGTCAATAGGGTATTTCATTAAAACTTCTCAGGATTTACTTGTAAATAGACCTCTCTCGTTTGTAAGTGGTGTATTACCTGATGCTTCCAATAATTTCAGAGTCGATCCTACTATTACTGAAAATGCCGGTGAGGTGAGAAACAGGGGATTTGAGTTTGACGTCTCTGTAGATATTTTTAAAGGTAAAGATTTTAGTTGGACCTTTAATTTTAATGGAGCAACGCTTGATAATGAGGTTACTAGTTTATCGGATAATAATAATGACGGAGAACCCGATGATATTGTTTTCGGTGGACGAAGGTTAATTAGAGAAGGTGAAGCTATAGGTTCGTTTTTGTTGGTAAGATATGCTGGTGTTGATCCGGATAATGGTGATGCTCTATTCATTGGTGAAGATGGGGAGCTTATTGCTAATTCAACTCCTGGTGCCGCTGCTGTAGTAGCTGGTAATCCTATCCCTGATTTTCAAGGAGGCTTTACAAATACCTTTCAGTGGAAAAGCTTTGATGCTTCTATTTTCTGGCAGTTTGCCATAGGGCACCAACTCTATCGATTTGAATCGACTTTTATTAATAGTAATAATCTTGATTTCAATCAAACAACGGAAGTGTTACGAGCTTGGACACCGGAAAATAGAAATACTGATGTGCCTGAGGTTCGAATAAATCCTGCTTCTGGTACGTTCGCTCTAAACGGTGGGCAAAACTCTACAAGATACCTCGAAGATGCAGATTATTTGAGGCTCAAGAATCTTCAAATTGGTTATACGCTTCCAAAAAGTTTTACAAAAGATGCTAGCATTAGGTTTTATACTTCTATTCAGAACCTGGCTACGATCACGGACTTCAACGGTTTAGACCCTGAAGCAACTGGTCAAGGTGTAGGTGCGGCTACTGGAGGTGATCTGTTTTTCGAACGTCCACAATCAAGGACATTCACGTTCGGTGTAAATGTTAATTTTTAAAAGGAAAGCAATGAAAAAGATTATATTAATTACATCAATAGTATTTATTTTTGGTTCATGCGACGATTTTTTGGAGTTAGAGCCACAGCAATCCTTACCGTCGAGCACTGCATTTTCAACAGCTGCTGACCTTCAGACAGCAATTATCGGAGCCTATGACGCCGCCCAAGCCTCGGATTTTGCCGGTACGAATATAACTATGGCTCCAGAGGTTATAGCAGATAATGGGGATTGGAGAGGTAGTTTTACTTCCTATCGTGATATTCAAGCGGCAAACATTGTTCCCGATAATGTTGATGTTGAAGGTGTGTGGCAAAATGGTTACGCAGTTATTAACATTACTAACCAAATTCTAGTTTCTTTAGATGTTATCGAAGATCCCGAATTAACCAATGATCTAGAAGCTCAATTAAGAGGTGAAGCCTTATTTTTAAGAGGAATGGCGTATTTTGAAATGGTCCGCTTTTATGCGAGGCCATTTAGTGCCAACTCAGGATCAGATCTCGGATTAGTATTATCAACAGAACCAATCAACAGTCCTGATCAATTGATAGATTTGACTCGCTCAAGCGTTCAAGCTACTTATGATAGAGCTATTGCAGATTTAACAGATGCTAGTACAACTTTACCGTTAGATTTCATAGTCGATGGAAGGGCGAATCGCTTTGCAGCTCTTGCATACTTGGCAGAAATAGCTTTTCAACAACGTCTTTATGGGGAAGCTGCAAACTTTGCAGATCAGGTGATATCCAGTGATGTATTTTCTTTAGTCGCTGAGCCGAATATTCCATTTATCAATGAGTTCTCTGATGAATCTATTTTCGAAATTTCTCATACTATACAAGATAATCCTGGGGTTAATGGTTCCTTGGCTACCTTTCACCATGTAAATGGTAGAGGCGGTGATCTCGTCATATCTAACGACTTAATTGAAAATGGATTTGACCAAATTGTTACCGATGATCAGCAGGCTGCTATAGACGCTGCTAATTTAACTGTCGAAGATTTGAGGGTTACTCAGCTAACCTCCAATGAGGTATTCAATATTGAGAAATACGAAGATTTTACTAATAACGCTGATAACGCTATTATTTGGAGGTTAGCTGAACTCATGCTCATGAGAGCTGAGAGTTTAGTTAGATTAAATGGTGTCAATATGGAATCTATTAGTTTGCTAAATGAAATTCGTTTGCGTTCACTAAGGATAACAGATGCTTCTGATAACTCGGTAAGCGGTGATGGACTTATTACCTTTTCTACTACAGATTTCGGTTCGTCAGAAGAGTTAATTGAGGCAATCATCCTGGAAAGAAGGGTCGAAATGGCTTTTGAAGGCCAGCGGTATCATGATCTGGTTCGTTTGGAAAGAAGTATAAGAGGGACCAATCCTGGCGCGGATAATTTAGTCTGGCCTATTCCATTAGATGAAGTAAATTCCTCTGGTATAGAACAGAATCCGGGTTATTGATTTTATGGAGTTTGATAAAATAAGAAAGAGCCTTATTAGGCTCTTTCTTATTTTTTAAAGCATATTCTAATTCTTAGAATTAACTTCATTATATTCTTTAAACAAATCAAATAATAGAATCATATTTTCTGATTTGTATCTGATTTTTTCATTTAAAATTTGATTTTTTTGTTCAATCTGAGGTTATCACTATTTTTTTTAACATTTTCTTTTTCAGGTATTATCTATTGTCAAAATCCTGTTCTTCAGAACTTTTCAATAAAGGAAGGGCTAGAAGAGTTTCAGGTCATGGCGATTGAACAAGATAGAGTAGGGAATATTTGGTTAGGAGGAGTAAACGAAGCTCTAACTATGTATGATGGTAAGTCATTCACACCCTATTCTTTTAACGATTCATTGGGTAGTGTTTTTGGACTATACAATGATGATTTAGATAACCTTTGGGTAAGAACCAGAGGTTTTGTTCATAAAGTTACAGCTGATACATTAGTTAGCTTTCAGCTGAACGAGCAGTACCGCTCAAGCATTTTTTTCGATAAGATAGTATCTGTGGATGATAATACCGTATTGCTAAATACTGCGGACAGAGGAATGTTCCTTATTTCAGACTCTGTAAATCGTGTAGATTCGATAAGAGGCAAACCAGTAGGGCTGGTGAGTGATCTTTTAAGAGTAGAAAATTACGTTTACGCCATCACATTCAACCAAGGGGTTATCGAATTTAATTATGGAAGAAATTTGACTCCCACAGTCTATTCATACCCACAATATCTTGTTGAAGAAGAGGTTTATTCAGCCACTACATTAAATGATATTATTTATATAATTACATCCAAAGGTATTTATTCTTTGAAGATTGAAAACAGTGAGTTATTAATTGAACCATTTTACCCCATGAAAAATGACAAATACGTTCGATTGATTTCATGGAAAAAGAGCCTTGTACTTTTTGGTTATAATTCCATTCTAATTTTGGATGATAAAAAAATTGAAGAAGAACTTACTAGTAGTGAACACTTTTCTGGGTATCAAATCTTGGACGTGAAAGAAGATCATGCTCAAAATCTTTGGGTAGGTACTAGTGGAGGGGGTATTTATACTTATACCGGTAGTTTTCATCGTTTCACGGATGGTCAAGGTATTGAAGGGGAAGTAGTTTTTACTATACAATCAACGGAAAGAGATAGTTATTTCATAGGCACTAACAAAGGACTTAATAAGGTATCTTCTGATCAAAGGCAAAAAAGTGAATTGATATGGGATAAAGAGTATGTACGTACCAGCACCGTTGATAGTAAAGGGAACCATTGGTTTGCAACAAATACTATGATCATTCTTCCAGATAACGAAGGGAAGAATATTCGAGAAATCAAGATGGACACTACAGATTTTTTATTTCCTTACTCTATGACAGCTCATCATAAAGATGGGGTATGGATTTGTACTTATCAAGGGCTTTTCAGGGTTTACGAGGAAGGTAATTACTCGCTTTACAAAACGGAGAATGGTCTTCGCAGCGATTCTATTAATCACGTATTTCAATGGGCAAATAATGAATGGTTGATCTCGACCTCTAAAGGCTTAAATATTTTTAAAAATGGCAAAATAGGACCTTTCAATGAGATTCCAGAGTTAAGTATAAGCCCTATAGACTATGTTTATCGAGATCAGAATTACATATGGTTCATAGTTTCTGGACAAGGTCTGGCCCGATACTCTCCTGAAACGAAAAAGATCTTATTTGTAACAGAAGAAGATGGCTTACCTACTAGGTCATGTAAATCTATAGTGACGGATGATTATGGAAATCCTTGGGTTGGAACATCAAAAGGACTAGCAGCTCTAAAAACAACTTCCGATACGACATATAATATAAGTAAATTTGATATACATGATGGATTCAAAGGGTATCGTTGTATCCAATACGCTATTCTAAAAGAGGATGATGGGATCTGGTTTGGGACTTTTAAAGGAGCCTACAAAGTTCTAACAAATAATCTCAATCAAATACCCTTAAGAGTCCCACTTTACATAAGCCGTATAGAGTTATTCAATGGAAAAGAAGAGTTGTGGGAGCATTCGAATTATGCTAATTCATGGTTTAATGTCCCTATTAATTTAAAACTTCCTTATGATAAAAATCATTTAACATTCAATTTCACGGGAATAAGTTTCTCAGGTATGAATGACCTTTCATACTCTTATTTTCTTAAAGGATTAGATAATACTTGGAGTCCCAAACAAACTATCGACAAAGTAACATACACCAATATTCCTCCCGGAACATATACTTTTGAAGTAAAAGCTTTTTCTAATAAGAACGAGTCAATTAGCGATAAAGTAAGTTTTTCATTTAAGATAAATTCACCCTTTTGGGAAACGTGGTGGTTTATGGTGACTACTATATTAATTTTTGGAGTATGCTTATTTTCTATTCATAGGTATTACGTTAAGAAAAAAGTTGTAGATCAGTTGAAAATTGAAGAGCTCAAAAAAAAGGAGGCCGATTTGGCTAGAAAACAGTTAGCAATGGACTTTCACGATGAATTAGGAAATAAGCTTGCGAGTATAAATACGTTCACAGGTTTGTTAAAGGATCATATATCTCCAGATAAAGAGTACAGATTTATGTTGAATACACTAAGTGAATCAGTTAACTCATTAATGGTAGGGACCAAAGAATTCATCTGGTCTTTAAATCCAAAACATGATAACTTGTTTGACATCCTGGCTTATTTAAAAGATTTTGGAGAAAATCTTTATAGAGAAACCACTATAACATTTTTTGTAGAAAAGGATTTAGACGAATATTTAAAAGACCATAGTTTACCAATTGGCTGGGCAAGACACGTTGTTCTTATTTTCAAAGAGGCGATGACTAATGCTCTTAAACATTCAAACGCTAGTAGAATAGAACTTTCTTTTCATACTAAGGAAAATTTTTTAATGATTTCCTTGTTTGATAATGGCATAGGAATTGACGATAACAATAATCGATCAAGCGGACTTTCTAATATGAAGCTGAGAGCTGAAAAGTTAAAGGGCGATTTAGAAATTCTAAGATTAAATGATAATGGAGGTACGAAAATTTGTCTTTCACTGAATATAAGTGAAGATAAATTCAGATTGTTAAAAGTATCCTAAAAAAGTATGAATAGATATCCTGTAAGAATCTCAATTGTAGAAGATAATGAAACTCTGTTGAAGGGGCTTGAGATCATGATTGGGTCCATCGATAAATATCAGGTAGTAAGTACTTATACCAATTGTGAAGATGCATTGAAGAATCTACATGTTGATATTCCGGATATCATTCTAATGGATATTCAGCTAGATGGGATGTCTGGTATTGAGGGTATTGAGAAGATAAAGAAAGTGCTTCCTCGTGTAGAGGTCATCGTTCACTCCGTTTATGAAGACAGTGATTACGTATTCGATGCTCTTCAAGCAGGAGCGACAGGTTATATTACAAAAGGCTCGGATCGAATGAATTTGATTCATGCTTTGGATGAAATATTAAATGGTGGAGCTCCAATGAGTACCAAAATAGCAAATATGGTGGTACGTAGTTTCCAGCGTAATCCGGCTTCCCCACTATCTAAGCGTGAGACTCAGGTATTGGCACTACTAGCTAAAGGAAAAACATATCAGCACATTTCGAATGAATTATTTGTTTCAGTAGAAACAATAAAATCTCATGTCAAAAGAATTTACTCTAAGCTTCATGTTCACAATAAGGATGAAGCTTTAGAGAAGGCGGCAAGGGATAAACTAATATAGAGTAGAGATTTACTTATAACCCTCTACTACTATCAAACCGTTCTAAGAAATCTGCTACTCGCCTTACAAACATTCCACCCAAAGAACCATCAACTACTCGATGATCATAAGAATGTGATAAGAACATTTTATGCCTAATCCCGATCATATCGCCTTCAGGAGTTTCTATAACTGAAGGTTTCTTTTGGACTGCACCTAAAGCCATAATAGCAACTTGAGGTTGCATAATGATTGGTGTACCCATTACGTTTCCGAAAGAGCCTACATTGGAGATCGTATAAGTCCCACCTTCCAGTTCTTCAGGCTTTAATTTATTATCTCTGGCGCGTCTTGCTAAATCATTAACTCTTTTAGCGAGTCCTACAATGTTAAGTTGGTCGGCATTTTTAATAACAGGGACGATCAAATTACCGCTTGGCAAGGCAACGGCCATTCCTATGTTAATATCTTTCTTTTTGATGATCCTGTCCCCATCCACCGAAACGTTAACCATCGGATAGTCCTTTATGGCTTTGACTACTGCTTCAATAAAAATAGGAGTAAAAGTAAGTGCCTCTCCTTCTTTTTCTTTGAATTCGTTTTTGTATTTATTTCTCCAACGTACGATTCCCGTTACATCGGCTTCTACGAAGGAAGTGACATGAGGAGAAATTCGCTTACTATCGACCATTCGTTGGGCGATCATTTTTCGCATACGATCCATCTCGATGATCTCGTCTTCGCCACTGATTTGGATAGGCTGTTGTATGGGTTCTTTATAACTTGCGGCAGTAGGTTGGGAAGTCTCCGCTGGTTTCGTTTTTCTTATTTCAATATAGCTGAGGATATCCTTTTTGGTTACTCGTCCTTCTTTTCCGGATCCTTCCAAGGCGTCGAGTTCTTCAACCGGAATTTCTTCTTGCTGGGCAATATTCCTTACTAAAGGGGAGTAAAAGCGACCTTTCGATTGCTTGGGAATACTAGCTATACTATTTTCTTTATCGTGTCCATTGGATGGAGTTGCTTCTTTTACACTTGTCCCATTTGAGTTGGAATGCGAAACGGCTTCTGGGCTTGGAACTTCAGGTTGAACACTAACAGCCTCTTCAGACTCAGTTTTAATGACGGCAATTGGTTTTCCTACTTCAACAACATCGCCTTCATTAACGAGTATTTTTTCAAGAACACCTGCATGTGTTGCCGGAACTTCCGTATCCACTTTATCTGTAGCAACCTCTAAGACAGATTCATCCTGTTCAATAGCATCCCCCTCTTTTTTTAACCAGGTGAGGATGGTTCCTTCCATAATACTTTCGCCCATTTTAGGCATTACCATTTCTACAGTAGCCATATTTTCATTTCAAAGGTTTGAAAAGCACAAAATTAACATTTTAAATGCTGCTTTCAACGGTTTTCATTAAACTTATCCTTGCGAGGTTTAGTACTGCAATTGACGTATACTTAATATTCACCTCTCTTTTTTTCGTTAAAGTCAGTTTCTTAGCGATTGTCCGCTCTTTATCAGCATAAGCAATCCATATGGTTCCAACAGGTTTACTTTCCGTTCCACCATCAGGACCTGCAATCCCGCTAGTAGATAATCCAATGTCAGTCCCTAATTTTTCTCTGACGTTTTCGGCCATTTGTTTAACAACCTCTTCACTTACTGCACCATGTTTTTTTAGGTCATTTGAATTGACCGACAAGATATTTTCCTTGATTTCATTTGAATATGCAACAACAGAGCCTTTGAAATATGCCGAGCTTCCCGGAACAGAAGTCAATTGGCTGGCAACAAAGCCCCCGGTACAACTTTCTGCCGTTGATATCGTCTTTCCTTCTTCTTTCAATACTTTTCCAATGACTTCATAGAGTTCGTCTTTATCGTACCCGAAAATGTATTTTTCTGCTAGTGGTATGAGCTTTTCAATTTCTTCTTGAACATCTTGCTTCAGAACATCTAACTCTTCTCCAATGGCCGTCAATCTTAATTTTACCTGTCCGAAGCTTGGAAGGTAGGCAAGTTTAATATGCTCAGGTAAGCCAGTTTCCCAACTCTCAATTTTTTCGGCAAGCCATGATTCTCCTATTCCCACGGTTTTAACCACTTTATGATAAATGACTGGTATATCGAACTTCTCTTGTAGCCAAGGCAGTACGGTTTCGGATATAATTGATTTCATCTCATAGGGAACCCCTGGCATAGAAACGAAAACTCTATTGTTTCTTTCCATCCATATCCCCGGTGCTGTCCCATTCTTATTACTAATCATTTTACAATCCCTGGGCAATAAGGCCTGAAGTCGGTTGAGTTCATTTAACTTGAATCCTCTGGATTCGAAGAGATGAGTTATTTCCTTCAGAGCAGCTTCATTAATTTCTAATGGGCTATTAAAGTGTTTTGAAAGTAAAGGTTTTGTTAAATCATCGTTGGTGGGTCCCAATCCTCCCGTAATTAAGGTAATGTCAGCTGTGTTCTCGGCATCTTCGAAGGCCTTCAATATGTCTTTTTCGTTATCGCCAACGGTGGTTTTTTTGATGACTCGAACACCAATATCATCAAGTTGTTCACTGATCCATTGTGAATTTGTATCCAGTATTTGTCCATAGAGAATTTCGTCCCCAATGGTTAAAATCTCTGCTTTTATAGGTCTTTTCATAGGTAAATGAAGATGTGATGCTTCAATGTTATCTTAATTGTGAGGAATCTTAAGTTAATTGAATTTTACTTGAAGGTTCTTATAAATTTGGCTTCGCAATTGCTCAATATTACATTAAATCAATAATTCATCAATTAAGTTTTCCTCGGTAAGATTTTTCGAACTAAAAGTCCTCCAAATGATAAAATATGTATCGTATTTAATGCTTGTCCTACTTTTCTCATGCACATCAGCAGAGATTCAGCAAACACTAGGGGGTATCCTTGAGTCAGGAGATACCAAGCCAACAACCAACGAAGTGATTTCCGGATTGAAGGATGCCTTGATTAAAGGAACGAATACTGGAACGGCCCAGGCTTCTAAACTGGATGGGTATTTCAAAAATCCAAATATTAAAATTCCATTCCCTCCAGAAATAACCAATGTAGAAACCAAGCTAAGACAAATCGGGTTAGGAGGCGAAGTGGATAAATTTGTGAAATCTTTGAATAGAGGAGCTGAACAGGCTGCTAAAGAAGCTGCACCCATTTTCGTCAATGCAATCCGCTCATTAACTATTCAAGATGCCTGGGGCATCTTAAGGGGTGAAAATGACGCCGCAACCAGATATTTGGAAAGGACTAGCTCTGGCGAATTGTATACTAAGTTTAAGCCTGTGGTTGATAAATCCCTGAAAAAAGTAAATGCTACAAAATACTACTCAGATTTGGCTGGTACTTATAACAAAATACCTTTTGTGACGAAAGTTAACGCTGATCTTGGCGATTATGCGACTAATAAAGCCATCGATGGTTTATTCTATTTAGTTGAACAAGAAGAGGCTAAAATTAGAGAAGATCCAATTGCACGTACTACAGATATTCTGAAAAAAGTATTTGGTTATTCCGGGGACTAAAGAAAACTCTTATCAAGACTTATTATACACCCGGATTTCGTTTTGACAGATTTTACTTCCCGCCTCCGAGGTTAAGAAATTGATGGTTTCAACTAAATCAGAAATAGTCACCCATTCACTAAAATTGGCATCGGGCATTGCTTCACGATTAGTGGGGGTATCAATGATACTGGGAACTATCACGTGACTTTGAATATTTTTAGTCTTTCCGGCTTCGTTTAACATTCTGGAATAATTGAAAAGCAAAGACTTCGATAAGCCATAACTTATAGTTGACAGGCTGGTTTCGGGGTTTATCCCCTGACGAGCACCAATCATAATGATCTTACCGCCCTTTTCTCCATCTTCCATACTTCTAAAACACCTACTTGCCACGTTATAAGCCGTAACAAAGTTTTTATGAAACATTTCCTGAAGTAGGCTCAGATTTGAAGTTTTGATATCATCCATTGCAAAACCGCCTGCACATGTAATCACAAGTTCGGGAATACCCTTTTCTTTTATAATTCTTGTAAGAGACTCTTCAACAAGTTCTTCATCACATAAGTCAAACTTTTTTGAAGATACATGTTCTGATTCTGGAATTTTACCCCCATCCCATGGACTCATATAAGCTTTCACTTCGTATCCATGTTTTATTAGATTTTGGGTTACCGCATATCCAAGGTTTCCGGACGCTCCGGTAACTATTGCAAACTTTTTCATGTTTCGATTTATTCTATTCCTATTCTGGGTAGGGAAGTTTTCTCAAAATTAGTTTTCTTTCGACGCTTTAAAAGAAAATTCCTTTAAAGGCTTATAACTTTCTTCAAGATAGCTTTGAATAGCTTTCTGCTGGTTGTTTGCTTTTAAGATTTGAGTATAAGTTAAAGTTGTTCCGACCCATCTCTCTAAATTCCAACTACCATAATTTAGTTTCTTAACTTCTAATGAGTCCGAATTGGGATAAGGCCAACAATTCACATAAAAATATGGTTCCTTTATACTTTCGTCACCTGGAGAAAAGCCAATACCAATACTTGCATCTTTATATTTCTTCGGAAAAGTTTTCAAAGTTGCTAAGTCAAAATGATGTGGCCAGCATTTTATCTGGTCTACGTGCTCATGTTGTTTTTTAAACTTCTCAAGAAGAGTTTGTGTCGTATCGAAACACTTTATTATGATTTCTGCTGCTTTTGGGTTGTCTATTTTGAAAGTTACTCCATCCGTCTCCGGATAGGTGGGAATCTCATAAGGGAGTTCTAGTTCAAATCGACCAGTATCGAAGCCAGCTCTAGACCATTTTTCTTTTAAGATCTCAAACGCTTCCTCGTAAGTCTTTCCGATCAAAGAAAAATGATCTACTTCATTATTGTCTTTTAAAATGAAGATTTTTAGAGTAGATAATTGCATACCGGCTCGGTAATTATGCCCTTCTAGCTCTAGAATATTTCCTAACATGGCCGAACGATCTGGGCTCCAATTGAGATTGGCATAGTGGTCGTCTTCTACCCGAGGTCTTATATGGCGTGCAACAAGCGCTATCAATTGGACGGCCTGGTGTAACGTGTTCTTCGTCTCTTCAATACCCTTTAGAGGTATTTGAGAAATATCTTTCAGCATAAGGTTTGATTTTCAAGACAATATTAAGACTTTATGTATTACAACATAAATACCTTCTGTTGCACACATTACAACTTACGCAAGTTAATCTTCAAAATACTTTCCTTTTCTGATCTGCCGCAATTCTTTTCGGTTTTTATTTAAGCCAACACTACTCACTATCCCACTGAATGCACTTTTTGACCAATAATTAAATACGGACTTTGCAGAATCCCTTTCATAGAAGATCTCTCCACGTCTGTTGTGTAAAAAAGCGGGGTTTTTACTGTTTACAAAGGTATTGGCGAAGAAGTCTTCTAACGCTTTACCGAAGCCCTTAGTCGTATAATTCTTTTTATTGATAAATTGAAGTTTAAGGTCTTCGTAAAAGAAATACATTTCTCCGGTAGAATACACTGGATTAGCTTCTACTGACATTTCTAAGCTATTCATCTTACCTGATTTTACTTTTATAAAATCTGTGTATTCCAGCATCTTGTTGAAGTTGGTAAGGTTCATATCATCCATTCGAGCCTGATAATTATGAAAGCCAGGTCTTGAAAGGTCAAATTGAAAGTTCACAAAAAGTTGAGATTCTCCCATAAGACCTGTTTCGACATTCACGCTCATTATAGAGTCCGTTAAAATAGAATTTTGATCATTGGTAAGGTTCTGAAAGTCAGCATTCAAGCCTCCAAAAAGTACTGAACCTGATCGATAGCCTCCTACTGCATACTCTTCGTAAGTGATGTCTGTATCGTATATGTTTATTGAACGAACGTCCACTGTATTATTTAACGAAAGCAGGATTTCTACTGGATGTTTTTTTTTATGATCCAGTTTTTTTCTTGGAACCCGCTTATCCCTGAAAACATGAAGATCGGATTTGAAAAAAGATATAGATTCGGCAAAAAGGTTATTGTTTTCTACTAAGCTAATAATATCAACACCTGAAAATTCAGTGTAAGGTATTTCAAGCCTGATCCAATCGGTCTGATAGTTTTTTATTCTTGAATACTCATATTTACCAACCTGAGGTTCCAGAATTATAGAATCAATTTTCATAATTGAATCCTGAGAATTCATTTTTAATGAGCCAACTGAAAGTAGATACAGGCTGTCATCCATGTATTCGTTGAAGTTATTTACCGAAAGTTGAAAAAAGGATGACTCTAGCACATCCTGAACGGTAGGTTTTTCTACCGAATCGATATTGATATTTAAGGCTGAAAGGACCGTATTATCGAGGTTATAAGATTTCGATGTTTGAGAATCTCGGATCACTAGGCTCAACGTATCGTTTACAAGTGAGAGCTTCCCTACATCGATCTGATTAAAACCGTAGGCCAGCCCTTTATTCTTTTCATTATTTTGTCCGGATAATTGCGCTATACTTCTATCAATCTCCAGGTATAACGAAGGCATATTGACCTCAGCTATTTCAAACTTCAGTTGGTTTTCTAATAATAGATGTTCAAAAGAAAGTCCCTGTACGGTAGCGTTATCCAACTGTCCATCTATATAAACATTTTGCTTTTCACCAGTAAAGCTTTCGTTCCTTACGCGTACTCCATTTAATAATATTTCTCCCTTTTTTGAGTCGATTTTTAATTTTCTAATGTTCAGAGAGTCTTCCGCATTGACTAATTGGAGATTACTACTGTAAGCTTCCACAAATAGCTCATCGGAAATTACAAATAGAGGTTTTTTTGAACCTCCTTTACCAAGTCTGACAGCGTCCAGTCTAATATCGATATCCTCTGATTTATAATATTTGAATGTCTGATTATCCTTAAACTGAACGTCAATAAAACCATGTGAAATTAAGACCTTATCGATACTGAGATCCTTGAAAGGCGTTTTGATATTTTCCATTCGAAACTCCTTGAAGTCTTTGGGACTTTTCTTTCCTTCCGGAGGATAGATGTTCATAGATAATGCATACTCAGGTATTGAAAATATTTCTGATTCAAATTGATTTTGATTCAATAACTTGAAGTAATCCAACCCTCCTACAGTGATTTCGGGAATACGAAGTTTACAATCCGTTTTTAAACCTTGAAATAGAGAGTCTCCTTCGTTTTTCTTGACTTCAATATTTGAAATGGCGAATGAAGCCTTATTTGAAGAAGCATGGATTTGCTCAGTTGATAAGATGTAGTTCAACTTAGGCTCTAATATTCCCGATTTTTTAATGTTCAGATCGAAATTGCCGAACGATAAGGGTATGAGTTTAAGGGTGTCAGTAAAGTCAGTTTGAAAGTCAATAACGGAGAGATCAATTTTTGAAAAATTCATGAGCTGGATATCATCTTCAAATAAGTCTACTTGCCCATTCTTGATGTTGATTTTTTTACTTTCAATGTGAAAAGGCGTTTTTTTCTTCTTATCATTTGACTTTTCACCATTGACGCTCAAGCTGATATTCGGATTCTCGATTGAAATAGAATCTTGAATCAAAAGTGAAGCATTCAAGGCCTTTTCGAAATCTAACCCGAACAAGAAAGTTTGTCCAAGTTTGAGTTCGGTTTTGGATCTTTTTTTTCCGGGTTTTAAAACAGCTTCATTGAAATTTACCAAACCCTCGTTATTGTTCGCATTGAAGCCTTCGACGTTTAGAATCCACGCTCCATCGTCGAGAGGTAGCTTTAATGACTTTGAACTGGTTTCGAATCTGAAATGATTGAAAAAGCCAGAATCAAGCTCATGTTGGGTGCTATCTATAGAAAAATCTGATAAACGAAGGAAAAGATCAGTAATTTCTCCTTTGACAGTGGACGGATTTTCAATGGACACAATCTTCAAATCACTCTTTTCAAGTTTGAATTCGTTGATATCAATACTTGGAAACGTTTTCTTGATGATAGGGTACAGATGCATTTTCTGACTTTCCTGATGAGTCTTTCCTTTAGAAGACTCAAGAATTTTTATAGCACTACTACTTATCCGTATGTTATCAGCGTTTAGCCTTCTGGAAGAAAGAAATCTTTTGATGTTAACGCCATCGGCTTCTACAAAGTCTGATTCAACTTCGAAAGTGCTTATGTGATCATTTTTGAAAATCATTTTTAAGCTATCATAAGTAAACCGTGGTTTAAGATGAATTCCTTTGGCCTTAATTTGATCTTCTTTGGTAGAAACGTACAAATCTTCAATATCTAGTTTGTGAATGCTATCCGGAAGAATAAAATGATAATCACTTAACTGTATTTCAAAATGGTCATAGAAAAAGGTATCCTCTATTCTTGAAGCTGCTGTAGAGTCTAATTCGAGATCGCTAAGCAGCATAGACATACTTTTGGTTTTGAATTGTTGTTTACGTCCTCTGGGATAAAATGTAGAGTTTAGCGTGGCGTTTTTGACTTCAAGCTGGCTTATAATAATTTCTTCAAATAGTCTCCCCAGAATAGTCGTTAGTCTATTATCCTCATCACCAACCGTTGTTTTTCGCTCTTTTTTTCTTGCGTCTGTCCTTATATTGGGTTCTTCTAAAAAGATAGATTCTATAAATAATTTGTTCTGATTGTAAGCCGTACTAAAATCAACTCCGGTCAGTTTGAATAACGGAATTCCGAAGTCGTAGAAATTTAATTTTAGAAGTCGCCTCCGGTCTATGTTATCTAATTCTTCAAAAGGTTCAACCCTTATATTATGAAAGGAAATAGAAGACTCTTTGGTTGAAATTGATAAGCTATCAAAACGTATTTGGTGAAGGCTATCCGGTAAATTGAATTGCTCATTATTGATTGTCAGTAGGATTTCATCGGTATAAAGAATCTTATTTTGATTGGCAAGTGAAGAAGAGTCTAGTTTAAAATTCTCCATCTGAAAAGAGAAGTCTTGTATATCGTAGCTTCTATCAAGCCTCCCGTGGTTTACATAATTTGCGCGCCCATTGTTTATTCTAAAATTTTCTACCCGATATGATTTAATATATCCGCTAACAACCTGGTAGAGGTCACCAGTATTGGTTGAAAGCTCAAATTCAGAATTATCCGATGGAAAGTGTTCAATGGAAACTAATGGGTTAGTTAGTATTAAACTACTGACATCCAGTTCTTTATATAGTACAATTTCTGAAACGGAATTTAGTACGATTTCTATTTTAGGAATCTTCAGAGCATAGGTATTTCTGAATTCATCATACTTACCCAAATCCTTGAATTGCTGACCTAATTCTAATTCAATACCGTAGATGACTATTTTTTTTGAAATCAGATCAACATAAATACGTTCAAAGGAGAGGTTGTATTTACTTTTACTTTCCTGTTCGATTATTGAAGCGACAATTTCAGCAGTGACTTTTGCCGTATATCGCGACAGAACAAAATTTGCTAATAGTACCAGAGCAAATAGCGAAAAGACAGTTATAAGTACTGTTAACCTTCGTCTTCTCCTAAGAAATAAAGGATACTTCTTTTTTGCCCTTTTTGGCATTACTCAATCTGAAAAAATGTTGTTTAAATGTTGGATGATATCTTAAGATAACTCAAAATATTAATAAAATTCGAAAGCTTTACCTTCTGAAAAGTGTCAAATAATTGTTAGGTTGAAAGTAAGCATCAATCAAATCAGCCTTAGTTTAGTATGAAGTATATTTTATCTATAGATCAAGGGACAACCAGTTGCAGAACATTGCTTTTTAATGAAGAATCTGAGGTTGTCGCTGTAGAGCAAAAAGAATTCACTCAGTATTTCCCAAGGCCGGGATGGGTTGAGCATGATCCGAATGAGATATGGGACACTCAACTTTCCACATTAAACCAAGTCATTAATAAAAATTCTATTGAAGCTGAAGATATCGTTGGATTAGGTATTACTAACCAAAGAGAAACCACTTTAGTATGGGATAAAACATCAGGTGATCCAATTCATGCAGCTTTAGTTTGGCAAGACAAAAGAACAGCCGATTTCTGCAAAAAGTTGAAATCAGAGGGTTTAGAGGAGAAAATTAGAAGTAAAACGGGCCTCGTTATCGATTCCTATTTCTCAGCTTCAAAAGTATATTGGATACTAAACCATGTTGATGGTGCTAAAGAAAAAGCGGAGAATGGGGAATTACTTTTTGGTACTATAGATACCTGGCTGATCTGGAAATTGACTAAGGGGAAGGTTCATACGACAGATGTCACTAATGCTTCCAGAACCCTTTTGTATAACATTCATGAAGGGAAATGGGATAGCGAATTATTAGGAGTGTTTGGAGTTCCAGAGAGCATGCTTCCTGAGGTCAAAAACTCAAGAGATGATTTTGGAAGTTTTCAACTTAAGGGGAAAGATATTCCCATTTATGGAGTAGCTGGCGATCAGCAAGCAGCTTTATTCGGACAAGCCTGTTTCGAAGAAGGAATGGGCAAGAACACTTATGGAACTGGCTGTTTCATGCTTATGAATACAGGACACAAACCCAAAGAATCTAAACATGGATTGCTTACTACAATAGCCTGGGGAGAGGAAGGTAAAATAACCTACGCATTGGAAGGGGCTATATTTGTGGCTGGTGCGGCTGTTCAGTGGCTTCGAGATGGACTTCACTTGATTGACGATGCGAAAGACTCAGAGTATTTTGCCTCGCAGATTGAAAGCAATGATGGGGTTTATGTTGTCCCTGCATTCACTGGTTTGGGCGCTCCTTATTGGGATATGTATGCGAGGGGAGCTGTTTTTGGACTGACGCGGGACACAGGTAAGAATCACTTGATTAGAGCTACCTTGGAATCTATGGCTTATCAAACTAAAGATATAGCAGGGATTATGGAAAAAGATTCCGGAGTTCCATTTAAAAGGCTTCAAGTTGATGGAGGAGCTTGTGCGAATAGTATGCTAATGCAATTTCAAGCTGATGTTCTCGGAGTACCAGTCATAAGGCCTGAGAATTTGGAATCTACGGCTAGCGGTGCCGCCTACCTAGCGGGTATTCAAGCTGGTTTATGGACGAAAGAGGAAATTGTGAAGTTAAAAAAGACCGACCGGGAGTTTGAACCAAAAATTTCTGAAGAAAAAAGGGAACAATTGTACAATGGATGGTTAAATGCTGTGAAAAGAACGTTGAATTGGTTAGAAGACTGAAATGATTTCAAAGGACAAATTATCATCGAAAAACAGGCAAGAGCTTGTTGATTATATTAAAAAGACGAATTACGACTTGGTCGTAATAGGTGGAGGGGTAACCGGAGCGGGTATCGCTCTTGACGCTGTTACTAGAGGCGTTTCTACGCTTTTAATTGAAAAAGAAGATTATGCGTCTGGTACCAGTAGTCGTTCTACTAAACTCATCCATGGTGGTTTACGCTATCTTAAGCAGTTAGAGCTCGGCTTGGTAAAAGAAACCGGTCAGGAACGTGCTATTGTACATAATATGGCGCCTCATCTCACGATTCCGGAAAAGATGCTTCTTCCATTGACTAAAACGGGCTCTCTTGGGAAAACGAGTACAAGTATTGCCTTGAAGGTTTACGATTTTCTAGCTGACGTTGAAGACTCTGACAAAAGAAAAATGCTCGAAATGGAGCAGGTTTTGGAAATGGAGCCTCTGCTGGAAGGAAATACAGAGTTGGTAGGAGGTGCAATTTATGCTGAATACAGAACCGACGATGCGCGACTGACCATTGAATTGATAAAAAAAGCTACACTTTACGGTGCCGATTGTATCAACTATGTTGCTGCAAAAGAGCTTTCTTATAATTCTGACGGATTTGTTGACGGGCTAAAACTTGAAGATCAAATATCAGGGGAAACTTTTGATATAACGGCTAAGGTAGTTGTAAATGCTACGGGTCCATGGGGTGATATTTTTAGAAAGAAGGATAAGTCCTTAAGTGAAAGGCAACTTCATTTGACAAAAGGGGTACACTTAGTTGTTCCCTGGGAACGGCTTCCTGTGAAGCAGGCCTTATATTTCGATGTACCCGATGGCAGGATGATCTTTACCATTCCAAGACAAAAAATTACCTATATCGGGACTACGGATACTACATATAAAGGCGATGTAAACAGGATAACGGCCAATATGGAGGATGCGGAATACCTCATTAAAGCCGTGAACAATATGATCCCTAGCTCACATCTTAAAATTGAGGATGTAGTTTCAACTTGGGCCGGACTTAGGCCATTAATTCATCAGCCTGGCAAATCTGCATCGGAAATATCCAGAAAAGATGAAATGTTTGAATCTAAATCGGGGATGATTACAATAGCAGGTGGAAAGCTTACTGGTTTCAGGAAAATGGCAGAAAGAGTTACGGATCGTGTATTGGTAAGGCTAATTGAGAAGACTGGAAATACCTTTGATCGTTGTTCGACTGAAAATATGAAACTTGAAGGAAACAGGTTCAAGAAATATTCATCAGTTAAAAAATACATCAAAGAATTAGCAGAAGATTTAAAAGAACTAGGTTATTCAAAGAGTGATGCCAGATACTTAATCCATAATTATGGAACTCAGGCAGAAGATATTCTTGACCGGTTAAAAGACAAGAAGAGAAAGTATTCTTTAGTAGGAGAGGAAGCTGTTTTCTGTATTAAAAGAGAGATGGTTCAAAATCTACGGGATTTTTATATTCGACGAACGGGCAGACTGTATTTCGATATTGGAAGTATAGAGCCTTCAAAAGATGAGGTGTTAGGAGTTTTTCAAGATTATCTAGGCTGGGATGACGCCAAATCATCGGAAGAATGGAAATCTATGGAAGATGAGATTGGAATGGTTTTGGAATTTAAAGAAGAGATTGTTTCGAGTTAACCAAAAATAATATCAACGGCTTCTGAAATGGTATTTCGGTGAGCATTTATGTTGTCTTTAAGTAAAGCTGAATATCCTCCACCTAAGGTTATCAAGATAGGAATATTGTTGTTTCGTACATTTTGAAACATAATCCTATCTCTTTCTTTACAACCTTCTTTAGAAATGGAAAGCTTTCCAAGGAGGTCTGTCTTCAGAATATCTACACCTGCCTGATAAAAAACAATATCCGGTTTATGAATCTTAATAATCTTTGGAAGGTATTTTTCTAATTCCAATAGATATTGAGAGTCTTCTGTGAAATCATCGAAAGCGATATCAAGATCAGATTTTTCTTTCTTTAAAGGGTAATTGTTTTTTCCATGAAAACTCATAGTGTAAACACGGTCATCGTTCTGAAATATGGAAGCTGTTCCATTGCCCTGATGAACATCAAGATCGACTATTAAAACCCTTTTTACTCGATTTTCTGAAAGTAAATTCGAAGCAGCCACAGCGAGGTCGTTGAAAATACTGAAACCTTCTCCGTGATCAATATAGGCGTGATGGGTTCCCCCTCCAATGTTGATTCCTAAGCCGGTTTCCAAGGCATAATCAGATGAATCGAGGGTAGCCTGTACACTATTCAAGGCACGGCTGATGGATACATCGTAAATGGGTAAGCCAATCTTTCTGACCTCCTTTTTTGAAAGCTTTTGATTAATTACTTTTTCGACATATTCAGAAGAATGTGCCTTCTTTAAAACGTCTTTCTCTACTAAACCAGCTTCATAGAAATTTTCTTCGAATGCGATATCATCCCTAATCAGTTGATCCTTCAGTAACTCATATTTTTGAATAGGAAATCGGTGATTATCAGGAAGCTCGTAAATGTACTTACTTGAGAAAGCTATTTTTAGCTTTTCATTTACCATCCCAGCTCCTTTTTCTCTAGAAAGGAGGCAATTCCTTTTTTACAGTCATCACTCCCACGAGCTTCAGCATTCATTTTCGCTGCATAGTCTAGTCCTTCATCGAGAGTTAACTCCTGTACTTTAGCAATCATTTGTTTGGTAAATGCCATCGATTGACCAGAGTTGTTTTTAATCAACCTTTGTGCAAAATCAGCCACTTTATCTTCAAGTTCTTCTTTTGGAACTACAGAGTTGATCAACCCTATTTTTTCTGCATAGCTGGAATCTATCAAATCACCGGATAGAAGAAGTTCTTTTGCTTTGCCCTCACCTATCTTTCGCAGAAGAAAAACCTTTACGATGGCCGGAATAAAACCAATTCGAACCTCAGTGTATCCGAACTTAGCCTCAGGAACGGTAAATGAAAAATCACATACGGTAGCTAAACCACAACCACCGGCAATGGCGTGTCCATGAACTTGTGCAATAACCACTTTTTCGAAGGTGTATATGGTCTTGACAAGCTCCATGAGGTGTGTGGAGTCTTCAATATTCTCTTCAAGCGTATTTGTCTGAAGGCTTTGAATGTAGGCCAGATCGGCACCGGCGCAGAAAACTTTTCCTTCTGCATTCAGAATGATCACTTTGGCGGAATCATCATTTCGTGCCTGCTCAAAAGCAGATTTTAAGTCGGTGACCATTTCATAGCTTAAAGCATTTCTCTTTTCTGGTCTGTTGAGGGTTATAAAACCTACTCTATTCTCTGACCTATATTTAACTAAGCTCATTGTATTTTTCTTTCTGAATTTGAAAATAGTTTATTCGGAACGGCTTTCTAAATCTTCTAATCCTGAACTTATTTCTAGTCGACGGCTATTCGCACTTCGTTTAGTGGATTCCTTCATTCGAAGCAAAGACTTTTTTATTGCAGGTTTGAAATGTCCTTTTAATCGATAGAACAGTTCTTAAGCTTACTATTTTTAAAAAGAAGCTCTGAAGGCGCCATCAAGTGTTACAAAATGGGCATTCTTCAGAGCTTTAAAATCCGTCAACTGATAAGGTCTCCATGAGCTATCGAAGATAATTTGGTCAGCTTCAAAACTGTTCAAATCTGAAGGAGTATTAATACTCTCTGATTTTATGATCAAAAAATCTGTTTTCATTGTATTGGTTACCTCATTGGATTCAATCCATCCTTTCTCAAGAATGAAAACTCTTTTGGTACCGAAATAAAAAGCCCGAGCGTTATTGAGAGAATCTCTATGTAGATTAAGTCCAGCACTTGTTTTAGGGTTTAAAAATCGCTCACGTAAGGGATTGGTAATATATTTTGTATTCTCATTTTCCTGACTGCCCAGTGTTTTAATACGTCTTCCCGATATGAAATCCACCAAACTTTTACCTGGCGCATTGTAAATAATAAGTTGTCTATCAGGCTCTTTTTGAAGATTCTGATTTACGCCAAAAGTAAATATCAATAGCATAGTCAGATAGATAGCTATTTTGGACTGCGTCTCAAAAGCAACAATTAGAAGAATGATTATGGCATAGATTAATGCTAGTTCAAATAGTCCAAAATTGAAATTCAGAATATTCAGAAAGTCCAATTTACCTGAGAAGATGACAGCCGAGTTTAGCAAATCGACAATATAACCTAAAGCTTTACCTAAGTAATTGCTTACCATTTGAATAGGGTCAAGAACTCCTAATAACAAGCCGCCTGATAACAAGCCGAAAGCTGAAGGTATAGCAATAATGTTTGTCAGTATTCCTTGAAGGGGAAACTGATGAAAATAAAAAAGTGAAATTGGAAAAGTTGCAAGCTGAACAGCTATGGTAACACAGCTTATTTGCCAGAACCAGTCTATGACTTTGTTTTCGATATAGATTAGGTCATAAACTCTTTTAAAAAAGTAGATAATCCCGAAAACAGCTACAAAAGAAAGTTGAAAGCCAACCTCGTATAACTTATTCGGATTGAAGAGTAGCATCAGGAAAGCTGTAGCACAGAGTGTGTTGTAAATATTGGATTTTCTAATTGTGTTTTCTGCTATCACAATGAAAGAAAACATGATTGAAGCTCTGGTAACAGACGGTGAAAAATCAGTGACTGCCGCATAAATCCAAATGCATAAAATGACGATGGTTGCTTTCAAAATCGATTTTTTTCGACTTAATCCGATCATCTTCAAAAAGGAAACAATTATCAGGTAAATTATTCCGACATGTAAGCCTGATACTGCCAGAATATGCATAGCCCCTGACCTTGCGTAATTCGACTTCAGATCTCTGGAAAGGTCATTCTTTTGCCCTAGTATCAGTGCAGATAAAACAGATCTTTGATCAGGGTTTTTAAAGTGCGATTCGAAAACTCTTAAGTAATGATTTCGAATAGAATAGATGTACTTACTCAGAAAATGTTCCTTATGATCAATAACCTTATAATTACCCCCGATAAATGCTTGGTGAAAGATATTCTTTCTTGCTATGAAAGCCTTATAATCAAATTCATAGGGATTACCTCGGTTTTCTATAGGTTGCACCCTTCCTTTGAAAAGTAGCCTATCGCCTTCTCTTAGAAGCGTATTACTGGAATCATGAGCATGATAGAGTATTACTTTTCCAACACAATTCTTCCAGCCTGTACTGTCTAAATAAGTATTTAGGTAAACAATAGATTGATAAGAGTTCTTCTTCCGAACATCCTCTTGGATAACGGTAGCTTTAAAATAAGAATTAGTTGAGCTCTGCTTTACTATATGATGTGGAGCATTTAGATCATCGTTATAGTGAGAAGAGATAAACCCAATTAACACTAAAGATAAAAGTGCGTTTATACCCGTTAATGTAGCTAGATCATACTTTTTTCTGAGATAGCCCATTAAAAATACAGCGCTTGCAATGCTCATGGTAATCCACACATAACCGATGCTTATCGAAATGTAGTTGTATAAAACAATTCCAAGAATAAGAGCTAATACATATCTTGAAAATGGATATCTAAGCCATAAAAATGAGTACACAGATTTAGCTGATCAGTTTTTCAAAAGCTAACCAAATCTTTTGGTTAAAATGGGATTGAAATATCAATAATTGTTCATTTTAGAAAATCTTGTGAGCTCTGATTTTGAAAAAATCATTTTCCTAGTATTAATTCGAATAAACTACAAAATTCTCTGCATTTCAAAATGCCTGATGTCGCATTCCAAAAATTCATCTCCTACTTTTTCAAAGTCAAATTTCTCATAGAGTGGAACAGCATGGATTTGTGAGTGTAAGTACAGCTTTTGATCTTTCAAACCTTCTGATTCAATGTCTTTAAGAACTGCGTCAACTAGCGCACTTCCGATTCCTTTTGCTCTGAATTTGTCCAGTATAGCAAACCTTTCAAGCTTAATACCTTTTTCTGTTATCCTCCACCGTGCTGCTCCTGCCGGCTCAGAGTCTATGTAAGCAATGAAATGTTTCGATTCTGATTCAAATTCATCGAACTCATCTTCTTCGCTAACTTTTTGTTCTTCAACAAATACTGCTCTGCGGATTTTAAAAACCACTTCCAATTCCTCATCGTTTTTAGTCTTGTGGGCTTCAATCCTCATCGTTCAGGAAACTTCATAAGCTTTAATGATCTCTTTAACCAGTTTGTGCCTCACCACATCTCTTTCATCGAGATAGATACAACCTATACTTGAGATATTTTTCAGGATATGTAACGCATGCCTAAGTCCGGATTCCTGATTCTTTGGCAGGTCAATCTGGGAGATATCACCTGTTACAATCATTTTAGATTGCGGCCCCATTCTGGTCAGGAACATTTTGAGCTGCATGGGCGTCGTATTCTGTGCCTCGTCAAGTAAGACGTATGCATTATTCAAGGTTCGCCCCCGCATATAAGCTAGAGGAGCTATTTCAATAACATTGTTTTCCAAATGAGTCCGTAGTTTTTCGGCCGGGATCATTTCCTCGAGCGCATCGTAAATAGGGCGCAGGTAAGGGTCAATTTTTTCCTTAAGGTCTCCGGGAAGGAAACCAAGATTTTCCCCAGCCTCAACAGCCGGTCTCGTAATAATTATTTTTTTTACTTCACGATTCTTCAACGCCCTAACGGCAAGCGCAACAGCAATGAATGTTTTCCCAGTCCCTGCAGGGCCGACGGCAAATACGAGATCATTACTTTGAATAGATTCTACTAAACTTTTCTGGTTTACCGTTTTTGGCTTGATCTGGTATCCCTTGGCTCCGAACAGAATAACTTCCTCATTGTGTTCGTCAACAGCATGAATATCTTCCTCCTTAACTACTTTCTGAACGTGGTCTGCGGTCAATTTACCATACTTATGATAATGCTGAAGCAGGCTTATGATGATGTCGTTGATTTTTAGTATTTCAGGAGTAGTACCGCTAATTCTGATTTCGCTTCCTCTGGAAACAATTTTGCTTTTTGGAAAAGCGTCTGCTAATGTTTCAATATTCTGATTTTCTACGCCTAGAAAATCTATGAGGGATATATTGTCAAGGCTAATTACTTTTTCTACCAAATGTCATTCGTTTAATAAGTGCTAAAGTTAATGAAGCATATAGAATTTATTTAACTTTGAACGGGTTCAATGATCTAATCCTTAATTTTTTATGCCCATAATTACCTTTCTTTCTGATTTCGGAGAAGAAGATCACTACGTGGCTAGCGTAAAAGCTTCCATACTATCAAAGAACCCAGTCCAGGTAATCGTAGATATTTCTCATAAAATAGATAAGCACGATATTACACATAGCTCTTTTACCTTGTCATCCATTTTCAGACAATTCCCGAAAGGAAGTATACATATCGTAGCTATAAACTCTGATGATTATAAAGGGAACCATATAGTGATTAAACTGGAAGATCACTTTTTTATAGGCCCGAATAACGGTCTTTTCGGTCTGATCAGTGAGCGAGCTCCTGAAGCTGTTCAGGAAATTGAGGCGTCGGACGATACTGTATTCATCGCTAAACACCTATATTCCGAGATAGCCTTGAAACTCGCTAACGGGGAAGATATAGGAACTATAGGAAACCCCTTAACTACCGAAATAGAAAGAAAAATAAATAGGCAGTTGAGGGCTACCAAGCAGGCTATAAACGGTCACGTGATAAGAGTAGATTCGTACGGGAATCTGATTACAAATATTGATTTAAAAACTTTTCAAATCTTGTCGAAAGAAAAGTCTTTTTTAATCTCATTCGGTAGAGAAAAGATTGATCGATTGAATAAGAGTTATTACGAAGTTGATGGTGGAGATATTTTTGTTTTATTTAATGATCTCAAACTTCTGGAAATAGGAATCAATAAAGGTAGTGCTACTCAGTTATTAGGATTGAGTTTCGAAAGTCCTATCAATATTATATTTGCTCCTCAGGATAGAGCATAGTGAGGTCAATATCAATACTTAGAGGAAACTTCATTAACATTTCAACGGTATCCTGGATGGATTCTCCTTCAAAAAGAACATCGTATAATTTTTCAGTGATCAAAGCCCTGACGTTTTTATTCGAGTCTAATAAGCCTTTAATGATTTTTATGGTGTTGATCCCTTCCGCTACTTCTTCGGATTGCTTAATGATTTCATCAAGAGTTTCTCCTTTGGCTAGTTTGTAACCCACATTGTAATTTCTGGATAAAGTGCTGCTTGAGGTTGCAAACAAGTCTCCAACGCCTGCCAATCCAATGAAAGATTCAATTCTTCCACCCATCATTTTCCCGATCTGGATCATTTCAACCAGGCCTCTGCTTACTAATAACGATCTTGAATTTTCTCCATAACCTAGGCCGGATAAAGCTCCTGACGCTATAGCTATGATGTTTTTTAATACACCACAGAGTTCAATCCCTACTAAGTCATTACTTTCATAAACCTGGAAGCGGTCATTTCTTAATAGTTTCTGTCCCGTTTTAATTACTTCTTTAAAAGGACTAGCGATAACTGTAGCAGCAGGATATTTTTGATATAATTCTTTAGCCAGATTCGGTCCTGCAATGCAACCTATTCTTACGACATCACTTTCGTCCCTGATCACCTGGCTCATGGTCATAACCTGGTCGACTTGTATTTTTTCACCACTTTTAGAAGTATGTTTAAAGTCTAGGCCCTTAGTGCCGTGAATCAGGATATGGTAAGGATGTAGTAGGGGAGAAAGCTTTTTAATTACGGATCGGAAAGAATAGGATGGAACAACCGGAAAAATCACTTCACATTCTTTTACTACCTCCTCCAAATCTGAGGTGACAACGATATTCTCGGAAATTGTTTGGCCAGAACTAAGCTTCGAACGATTAATTTCCTCTGCTTTTTCAGCTGTCCTAACATATAAGATTACGTCTGAATTCTGGGCAAGGATATTACTTACGGCAGTACCAAAACTGCCTGCTCCTATAACTCCAACCGATTTTGAATTAGCTGTCAAGAGAATTACATGTTATCGTTGAAACTTTAGATGAGCTTAGATAAATCATAGCCCTTTAAACGATTGTGATAATAATATAATACCGTTGCGTCCTGAACCATAATATTGCCATCATTATTTTTGGCTAACGGTCGCTTTGCATGATACATTCCCACATTTGAGATACCATGATCAATCACTTCATCCAGTTCACCCACGATATGGCTTGCATGGTCTATCTTACCTAATTTTTTCAGATTAAAGACCTCTTGCCTTACTTTATCAAATGCCTCTGCAAAGGTTTTATAGTCGATAATTAAGTCTTCTTCGGGCAGTCTTAAAATATTATATAGATCAAGTTGTTTATGTTTTTTGAGAATCAGGACGAAAGCGGTAAAAGCCGCTAAATGGCTTGAGAAAACTCGGTTTAGGCGATGGTATTCTTCTACAATAATTTTCCCGAGACTCATAGAGTATTGATACTCCCTCTGACTATCTTCCTTAATTACTCCATCGTACATGAAGTATTCCTTAATATCGATTTTGTTTCCTGTTTTACTCAAGCTATTCCCTTCATCATCTACGTAATGACCAAAAAGATCCATTCCCTTGCCGATGGATACTGAAATACTGGAACCCTTGGTAAAAAACTTCAAAAGGAAACTAGCAGTCTTATAGGAAGTAGTATATTCATCTTTATCAACATAAAACCTTTCCTGACCTTTCGTTTTAAGGTATTCCTGTATCAAGCTTGGAGCTTCCAATACAAAATGATAATTAATGACAACCGGAAAAACGAAGATTTTTTGATATTTATCACCTTCCGCTTCCTCTACGCATAATCTTTGGGCTTCCATAGCACTGCTTAAAAGTCCCAGTTTAAGATTTTCCTCTATTCTACCACTTCTGGAACGCGTACCGCCTGGAAAAAACAGGCTGTGACTGCCTTTTTTTATAGCAAGAGTGGAATAAGTAGTTAGTGTTTCTAGATAAAGCCGATTTTTTTTTCTTCGATCGACCTTATATGCTCCTAAGCTATTGGCGAAATAAGCGAAAATACCAATGTTGAACAGGTTCAATCCGGCACCATATATAAATGCAGGCAATCCTAGAATATGAATGATAAAACCAATTAAAGCCGAATCCAGGTTACTGAAATGGGTGGGTACCATTATAACAGTTCCTTTAGTGGCCATTTTCCTAATGTGCTCTGCTTCTCCATGAATTTGAAGCTTATCTAAGAGCGAAACATCATCTTTCAAAAATGAACCAATGCCCCCTAACATAGAAGCATTTAATAGCCTGGAGAATCCCCACTTCAGTATTTTTCGGGCAAAGCGGTATCTTGATTTTTTAAAATTCCCAGCTATTTCGTTCGCGTAACGTTCTATTATTTTGTAAACAATGACATCGAGCTGCTTTTCATTGTCCTCTTCTTTCTGATTCGAAATATCAACGAGTTCTTCCTGGATATTATTCCAGTAATACACCTCGTCTTCCGGATCAACTCGCCAGGGCTTTTTCTTGCTCCTTAGTTTTTCCCTGTAAACGGTAGTTTCAATCTCCTCAATAAGCTCTTCATTGTTTTTTACATGCTTCTTAAGGTTTTCGAAACTTCGTTGAACAACTTCCTTAATGAAGGCTTCGCGATTTCTAGCCATTTTAACTACTGGCCAATCATCAGTTTCGCTTAATACCGGAGGGTAATTTTTTAGGGTTTTCTTATTTAAAGAGCCTTGTTCCATGTATGAGTAAGGTCAAAGATATCATTTTAATTTCCCTTTAATGCCTATTAACAGGTTATTCCTTTTTTAAGAAAATTACCTTTTTATGTGTATTCAACGGGCTTATAAATAATAAGCTAAGAGTTCATTTAGATAATTTTTAGAATAATTCAGGCATAGATTTGATGATTGTGATATGATTTAGCATAGAAATTAATATTCCTCTTATTCTACATGTTCAGATGTAACAAAACGAAAGTGCGAAATACTAGTCTGGATTGGAATACTTTTTAACTTCAATAATGCTATTCTTATTTATCTTTCCGTAGATATGTGGGAAGACATCTTCGACATCCTTTGCACTTTCAAACCTGACTTCTGCATTTACTTTATGAGGATCTATTTTAAGCAGTAGTAAATCATTTTGGCCCGAAAAAAATCTGTTTTTGACCCCCTTAATCTGATCCTCTAGGCATGCATGTATAAAACGTTCTGTTTTTAAGCTTGGGTCTTCGTACCACACAGAATCTTTTTGAGTATTCCATTGATTTTGAGTACAAAGGTGATAAATAAAGAAGTGTTTTCTTTTGATCCACTCGGTATTTACGTAATTCACGAAAGCTCTGATAGTAGCTGTAGCTTCATACAGAAGGTAATTCCCGTCGTTCTTGACTTCTTCCACGACTAAAAAACTTCTTCCACGATAACCATAATACAAAACTGCAAGTCCTAGTGAAAAGGATATTAAAACACCCCAGGGGTTATAAACACCCACAATGATAGAAACCAGTGATAGGGAGGAAAGTATGCCACCGGATACTAGAGGCATGAGCAGCTTTTTGTTGTTTAGCTTGATTTCTTTTATGAATGATCTCGGGTGATATTGTGAAGCTCCTTTTTTTTCAACAATGAAAAACTCATCTGTAACAACAGCTCTATAATGGGTCTTAAGACTATCCAGATGACAGAAAGCGATTTCTTCGCGCATATTGAAATGAAATATCGGCTATTGATTCAAAAAGTCAATCTTATTTGTGAGGTAATATCCTGTCTGGTGTTCCCTGCAATCTCTAGAAGACCTGAACCTATCGTATCATCATTTTCCAGTTGAGTTACCGCATAACGAAACCAGAAATCAATTTTTTTCGATATTTGAAACTGTAAAAGGCTATAGGCTCTTATACCTCGCCCGTTGTAGGCAGGAATTGAAAAAGCGTAGAGTACATTTCTTTCATAAACGTATTGTCTGTTTTCGAAGTCATCGGTATCGAAAATAGCAAAGCGGTTACTCCATCTAAACCTATTAAAGTTAAAATTAATATCCTGAATTACGGCTATGCCGTTACTTTCAGTGTCCTCGGAACTGAAGCTACTAAATTGTACCCTTGACTTTAGAGAAATCGGACCTTCTGGGTTTGTATCAAAATTCAGGATGAAATTTCTTCTTGATTGTTCCACCAGAGACCTTATGGTTGAGTCATCATTTCCATTCTCTTCTCTATTTTCCTGTCGAAACTGAGCATAAATGACTGTACCCCAGGTAGGCGTATAGGTGAGTCTGGCTAAATATTCAGTACCATTTGAAGGGAAATCCACTGAAAACCTTGTCCAGTCAAATTGATAACGGTCAACATAGCCTGTGAGTACTATTTTATTGTAGGGTTTTATTTTTACACCCCAATAAACACCTCTTTCGTTTATATTTCTGGAACTCTCTCCGAATGCATTACCAAAAAATGAGTGAAAGTTACGATCATAATTTCTAAGCAGTAAGGCCAGCTCAATTTCATCAGTTAGAGAAGAGACGAGACCCCCTACAACACCAAAGCCTCCGCTTTTTGAAACAGCCCCTTCTCCGAATAAATTGATTTTTCTGCGATTGTAACTGAAGAACAGGCTGCCATTATAATTTTGCTTTCCTGAAAACTCGAAACGATTTCGGGTGAGTTCAGGGCGTTGAATGAGTGTGTTAAAATTTGTACTTGCAGCGGTCAGGCCAAGTTTAAAATCTCTAAGCCTGGAATCGTAGGTAAGCATTCCGCCAAATACTTCCTGAATAACTTGATCTCTTGCTGCTAATTCTGAAGCTGTCCTGTGTAAGCCTGTATTTCTTATAGACCTGATGAATGGCTCCGTATCAATTACATCATCAATTTCTATTAATTGAGCGTCTTCCCTTGTCCTGGAGTAGAACAAGGTTGAATGAACAGATTGATTAATCTCATAAGTTAAAGCAGCTCCTCTGAAAAAGCCTGTTTCTAAAACGGAGGTATACGGCCTGATTCCAATATTACTTCGTCTTATCGTGTTGATTGTTTCAGCTCCTTTTCCCGGAGAAAAGCCAGAGCCAAAAACTAATCCTTGACCTGCTTGAAGCGTGTAATCTCCAATAATCGAATTTTTCAACCTTCCTTTGTTTAAGAGTTGGAGATGAAATGAATAATAACCGGCTCCGTATTGATTATTTTCACTATCAAATCTCAGAGCTTCACCAGGGTCTTTTTCTGCAGTAAATCCAATACTGAAATCATTTACATTTTGTGTCCGAAATCTCAAGTATAGCTGGTCAGGACTTCCTGAAAATCTTGAACTTCTCCTTTCCAGAATCGTATCGATATTACCGCTATTATCCAGTAAGGTATCAAACGCTGTTTCTGTATTTAAAAAGCCAGCAGCTCTTTCCAGTGTTCTTGAATGTCTGATTAAAAGAAAATTTCTGGAGTCTAGTATTCGCCCGAAAAGCTTCTTTTCATATCGGATTCCCGGATTCAGACCTACAAAAGGCAATACACTATTTATAGTGATCAGATCGAATGATTCAATATTTCTGAGTTCATAAATACTGAGAAATTCACCGTATTGATTTCGATATTGAAGGAAATTATAAACCTGCACCTCTGAAAGAATTAGTAAAGATCTTAGATCTTCTTCATTGGCAGTATTTAGATCAAGCGGTGTTAAATAATATTGGTATAAAGATTCATATAAATCCTCATAATTGAGGTCGTCTTCCTGTGTAGAAAAGATACGTTCTATAAATTTCCCAAACTCATCAGGTCTACTGGAATAATCTTGAGCAGAAAGATTCGAACCCATAAAGTAGAAAAAGAGCATAGTGAGCAAACCCGACCTTGCATTCATTCTGCCTTTTTAAATGTATATGATAATGATGCATTATGGGATAGGCCCAGGTCTTGTGAGCTTGCTAAAGCGTAGTCGAGACTAAAGCTTTTCTCTTTGAAGCCTACTCCAAAAAAATTCTGAATGGGTTCGGTATTTATACCAGACCTTAAAACAACTTCTTTTATCAATGAAAATTCTATCCCGGCCTTAAAGTTGGTATTGTTATCTAAATCCTGATCTAATTGAATGAAGAGATCGATTTTTGAACTTGGCTTATAATCTAAACCTATTCCAACTATTGTAGGAACATTCTGGAATATCTGTTCATTCGAAATCAGATTGGCTTGATTCAGATTGAAAACTCTTAGGCCTAATGCCAGAATCGGTAGTATTTCAGCAGATGCTCCGAGCTCAGCTACTAAAGCATTTGAAGTACCAAAATCTATGATGTTTGTTTGCAGATAATTCAATTTTAGACCTAACTCCACAACACCTATTTTATCTGCGAAACCTAAACCAAAAGACTGTTGATTGAATAGATCGTTACCAAAACGACTAAAGCTGATTCCAAAATTTCCAAAGTCAAAAGGATGGATATAAGCTGCTGAAAGTGTTTGAAATTGCCCGATTCCAAATCGGTTATCATAAGCCAAAAAGGCTGACTGGTCTTTATGACTGGAAATTCGGGCGATGTTATTGATTAAGGCATAGGTATCCTTCATCAACAAATTGGCGTTGCCTACTCCAAAGCTACGTGCACCTGTTTCAAAACTAATATTTTGAGATACACCTTCGGAGATTATTAAACTAAAAAGCAATAATAAAACTCGAGAATTCAATAATACCTTCCTTAGCTTTTCTTAAGGTATAAAAGAATATGAACCTCTTTTCGTTTAATGGCATTAATTGTTCATAGATTTGCTTAAACGTATATAAATGCGATTCTTCTACCTAGTCTTGTTCATTTTAGTTGGAATTACGGGTTCTGCTCAGGATAATTTGTATTCCAGTGGTCAAAAGAAACATGAAGGAAAATTCCTAAACGGAAATAAGGAGGGGAAGTGGGTCTACTATTACAAGGATGGTAACATACTAGCGGTTGAGCATTACTTTAATGGAGAATTGAATGGAATTACGAAAAATTACTCCTTCAATGGAACATTGATTTCAGAAGAAAAATGGGATTCAGGATTGCTGATTGACTCTGCATTCTATTATTATGATAATGGACAACTGGAAAGATCAGGACTCTATAAATCCGGTCTTTATGAAGGTTTCTGGGAATTCTATCATTCCAATGGACAACTTAAACGCAAAATGAATTATTCAAGTGGTCTGCCGGATGGCGAATGGAAACACTACAACGATAAAGGAATCCTGACCCAAAAAGGAAAGTATGTAAATGGTAAGGAAGAAGGTGATTGGGAATTTTATGCCGAAGAAGGGAGATTGGAGTATACCGGGACTTACGAAAATGGTGAGCGCGTTGGTAAATGGTACTACATCAACCCAAAGGGTAAAAAGAAGAAGTTGGATATTGGAGATTTACTTTGAATATGAATAATCCGATTTCCAAAGTATTAATCCTTCCGATAAAAGCGTATCAATTGATTATTAGCCCATGGCTTCCAAGAAGTTGTAGGTTTACCCCAACCTGCTCAAGCTATTCCATCCATGCAATTAAAAAACACGGCCCTATTAAAGGACTTTTATTATCTATAAGAAGGATATCCAAATGTCACCCCTGGGGAGGAAGCGGCTATGATCCGGTACCTTGAATACTCTTTTTACTCCGAAGCATAAAAATTACGCCAATCAGCACAAATGGAATACTCAACCACTGGCCCATATTTAAGGCGAGCTCGTCTTCAAAAGCTACCTGATTCTCTTTAAGAAATTCATAGAAAAACCTGACGCCAAAAACGAGTACCATAAATAAACCGAAAAGCCATCCTCCTTTCAATTCACTTTTTTTCTGTTTCCAAATGAAAAAAAGTATAAAAAAGATGATGAGATAGGAGAATGATTCATACAACTGAGAAGGGTGTCTGACAATACCTCCTGTAATGACTTCCGCAGTCCATTTACCTTTGTTCTTCGAAAGGTCGTAAGTCAAGCCTTTGCCGATAGGCTCAGAAATATGTCTTGTGACATATTCATACCTGGTCAATGCCCTTTTTACATCTTTTTGCACGAGGAGGTTAGCTTGTTCTTCAGTAATTTCAGGTGTATTGAAACTGACTTTTAGCTTTACGGGGACAATTCCCTCTTCGTAGATTGTTTCTGTTTCTACTGCTTTTGATACTTCAACGGATTCTACCCATCCTATGCTGGAAACAATATCTTCGGCTGCTCTAGCAAATACAACACCTTGATTCGTACCCGTTGGTAGACCTTCTATCTCACTGTTCATGAAATTACCAAGTCGTATAAGGCAGCCTGTCAAGGCCACAACGATCGCAATACGATCAATGATCCAAAGAAAGCTCTGGCCTTCTCGTTTATACTTCTTCCAGGAAAACTGACCTTTGAACAGGTTGATTTTTATTTTATAGTTCACATAAATAAATAAACCCACGAAAATCGCAAAGAAAGCTCCATGGCTGGCAAGTCCACCCTCCCAGATGTATAGGATTTTGATGGGGTTGGGTAAATATTTATCTGGCTCATAAAAAAGTACGTGACCTAATCTGGCACCAATAACTGTTGAGATCATCATCACTACGGTTACGACTTCAACATCACTTTCTTTTTTGCCCTCTTTTCTGAACATATAGAACATGACTTGCTGACTGATGAGAAAGCCGAGTGCGAAAAGCAGCCCATACCAGCGTACCTCGCGACCGGCAATTAGAGGAAGCCATTCGGGAAAAGTGACCATAGTGGGAGAGGGATCCCAAATGATGAAGCTTAAAAAGTCCATTCAGATTTTATTTTGGGCAAATATAGATGGCTTAATGTGTTTTAAAAATTAATAGCATCTCAACTGTCATTCAGCCAATTTCTTCTTTCAACTTGAAAATTACTCATTAGAAGTTTTCCAGTTGAGCCAACTCCTCTTCATAACCTCCGGATAAAATCGGGAAGCGATACCAGGTTTTCGGATCAACATTAAAATCATCAAGGTGGAACGAAGGTGCTAAACGCTCTCTTTTCCATTGGTTCCTGGACCAGAGCTTGAAAAATTTAGAGATGTGCTCTTTAAGTGAGTCTCCACTTTCCAAGTTTTTTGTTTTGAGTTCCTCATAAATTTGGATAGGCGAGAATCGCTTATGTATTGCCAACTTTTCAATTTCAAGGATTACGGAGTAGGGCATCAAGTCATCCTCATCTTTTTGTGTTTTTTCCAGTGGCCTCAACTCTGCTGAAGGGTTCAGTTGGTTGACGAGGTTTAAACCCTCATAACCAAGTTCTTGTTCAGCCCACTTTAACCAGTTCAGGATAAAGAATTTATCTATTGCGGCTATGGGAGCTAAACTTCCACTGGTATCGCCATCCATGGTAGCATAGCCTACATCTCCTTCGCTTCGATTTGAAGTGGTAATCAGTAGGGCATTGTGGATGTTGGCCATCATCCAAATGATTGGAGCCCTGGCCCTGGCCTGGATATTTTGAAGGGCTATATCATCCGTTTCCCAGGTCAATTGTCTGTCGAGAGCGCTTTCAATCTGAGATGAATAAGCTTTTATCTGTTCATCGACTTTCCAATTATAAAATTTAGCACCAATGGAGTCTGCTAAATATTTTGCAGAATTAAAGGTATCTTTTGATGAATTTTCGGTGGATTGGTATGCGCATTTTAAGACTTCTTTAACAATCTCTTTTTCATCTAATTCTGCACTTGAGTCTTTAAGATTATTAATATTGATTCGATTCAAGAATGCTTCGATTCCTAGCTCTGAAACTCCTCTTTGAACCATTTCAGCAACCAATACGGCGCAAGTTGATGAATCAGCTCCACCACTCAACGATAAAACATACCCCTGACTTTTACTTTTTCTAAGGTAATCGAACAGACCTAAGGTTGTGGCTTGCGTGAATTCTACAAAAGCGGATTCCTGAGGGGCAATATCTGTTTTGTGATCACTTGCTTCATCAAAGTCGATATCAATGGATTTATAGTCGATCTCCCGCATAGAGCATAACTCATTTGTCATGAGCATTTGCCCTTTTTGTGCCACTATGATTTCTCCATCGAAGATTATCCTACCGCTTTCATTTCCAAGTGGGTTAACATATAAATAGGTACAATTGAAATCTTCCGAGCTCTTCCTGAATAACTCCTGTCTGCTTTTGGACTTTCCAATTGCAAAATGACTTGCACTGCCGTTGATGATGAGATCAATATTTTTTTCCAGAAGCCTACACGCTGGCCTTTTATCTCCACTCCAGGCATCTTCACAGATTTCAAAACCGATCTTTACCCCATCGATTTCATAGGTTAAATCACCTAATCGATATTTCTGACTCGCAATTTCGATCTCGTAAACTTCACCAGTTCGTCCGGGGGTAAACCACCTTGGCTCGTAATGAACCCCTTCATTGGCCAGATTTTGTTTAACATTAAATCCAAGGATTTCCCCGTCTTTTATAAAACACGCACAATTGAACAACCTTCCATCCAGTCGATAAGGAAGTCCAAGGGAAACAGCAATTCCTTTTGTTTCAGATACAATATTTAAGAGTTCATCTAAGGCTCTTTGAGGTAACCATTCGCTTAAGAACAAGTCTTCACATCCGTAACCAGTAATACAGAGCTCTGGCAGGCAAAGAATGTCGACCTTATCTTGCTTTGCCATATGAATGGCTGAGCTTATGTTTTTTCTGTTGTGTGACCAACTGATGGGAGTCTGATTGAGAGAAGCACCGGCAAGTTTTATTTTTCTCATTAACCGACATTTAGATTTAACGATTCCAATGTTTTTTTAGCAGCACTCTGTTCCGCCTTTTTCTTATTAGAACCATGTCCAATGCCTTGAGGTTTTTCATCGAGGAAGATTTGAGCCGTAAACTCTTTTCGGTTATATATTCCTTCGTCTACTTCTACGATCTCGAAACGAATATTTATACCCTTTTTTTGGGCATATTCTATAATCCTGCTTTTATAATTAGGGTCTTCTTTTATTCTCTTCGAAAAATCTATGTTGGGAAGAAAGAGGTCGTTCAATACGAAGTTTCTGCAAAACTTATAACCTCTGTCCAGGTAAATGGCTCCAATAAATGCCTCCATGGCATCGCCTAGCATGGATTTATTTGCATTCCCCCTGGTTGACCCTTTACTGTACACGATGAGTTTTTGCAGTCCGATTTTTCTGGCGAGCTCGTTTAAAGACTCTCTGTTTACTACCCGGGAGCGTATATCTGTGAGAAAGCCTTCTTCTTTGAAAGGATATTTTTTGAAAAGGTATTCAGCGATAATCAGGTCTAAGACAGCATCACCAAGGTACTCCAGCCTTTCGTTTGATATTTTGAATCCTTTTGAGTCAACTTCTGCTGCAGAGCTATGAATAAGCGAGAGCTTATATAGTTCAACGTTTTTAGGCTTAAAGCCCGTAACACGTTTTATTTGTATTGATAGCTTTCGAAGTTCTGCTTTTTGCTTTCCTTTAAAAAGAGCAAGGAAGTTAGCCACTCGCTAAGACCTGATTTTACCGAAAATTAGTGAACAGTTGTGACCACCAAACCCGAAGTTGTTGCTCAATGCTACATTTACCGTTCTATCCTGAGCTTTGTTAAAGGTGAGGTTCAATCTTGGATCGAAAGAATTATCATCAGTAAAATGATTTATAGTAGGGGGTACTTTATCATTTTCCACGGCTTTTATACTAGCTATAGCTTCTATAGCTCCGGCAGCACCTAAAAGGTGTCCGGTCATCGATTTGGTAGAACTGATATTGAGATCGTAAGCGTGCTCACCAAACACATTTTGGATCGCTTTTATTTCTCCGGGATCGCCTAAAGGTGTTGAAGTACCATGTACGTTGATATAATCAATTTCTTTAGGAGCAATATCAGAATCTTTTAGTGTTTCATTCAAAACACGGATAATCCCCAAACCTTCCGGGTGAGGAGCCGTCATATGGTGAGCGTCTGCCGACATACCGCCACCATAAACCTCTGCATATATTTTAGCACCTCTTGCCTTTGCATGCTCATATTCTTCCAATATGAGGGAGCCAGCACCTTCACCCAAGACAAATCCATCTCTTTCCTTATCGAAAGGCCTTGATGCCGTTTCAGGTGAATCATTACGCTCAGAAAGTGCTTTCATGGCATTAAATCCGGCTACTCCGGCTTCAACTACAGAAGCTTCCGAACCTCCGGTGACTATATAATCTGCTTTCCCTAACCTGATGTAAGTAAGGGCATCAATTATCGAGTTCGCTGAAGAAGCACAAGCTGAGACCGTAAGAAAATTAGGCCCTCTAAAGCCATACTTTATGGAGATCAATCCCGGAGCAATATCCGAGATCATTTTAGGAATGAAGAATGGATTAAACCTTGGAGTTCCGTCTCCTTTCGTAAAAGAGGTTACTTCATCCTGAAAAGTTCTGATACCTCCTATTCCGGAACCCCAAATCACTCCACATCTGTCGAGGTCTTGAGATTCGAGGTCTATTCCTGAATCGGAGATAGCCTGATCTGCCACCACAAGGGCGTACTGGCAGAAAGGATCCATTTTTCTGGCTTCTTTCCTGTCAAAATACTCGTTCGCGTCGAAGTTTTTTACTTCACACGCGAACTGAGTTCTGAATTTTTCGGGATCAAAACGAGTTATTCTGGCTGCACCGCTAACACCTTTGGTAAGATTCTGCCAATATTCATCAACAGTATTACCTATAGGTGTAAGGGCACCTAACCCAGTTACAACAACTCTTTTTAATTCCATGTATGAAGGCAAAAATTACTTGACGTTTTCTTCCAGGTAAGAAATAGCCTGGCCTACAGTAGCGATGTTTTCGGCTTGATCATCTGGTATAGAAATATTGAATTCCTTTTCGAATTCCATAATAAGTTCTACAGTATCTAATGAGTCTGCACCAAGGTCGTTCGTGAAGCTAGCTTCAGGAGTTACTTCTGATTCTTCAACTCCTAATTTGTCAATAATAATTGCTTTTACTTTCTGTGATACTTCTGACATCCTTTTAATCTTTAGTTAAAACAACTGCAAAGAAATGTTTAATTGTATTAAAATCAAACTATTTCTTTTTTGAATTTAAACGCCTTTTTCGGGCTTTTTTTACTGGAATTAAGCAATTCTCCCGTAATTTCCCGAAAGGATGAAAAAGCAAAAACTCATTATTGATTATGAATACGATTTTGAGCTCTGGGGCATCGTTTCATCTATTAAAGAATATAAGCTAGCCTGGCAGATCAACAATGCTTTCCCTCTTGAACTCATGAGGGAAGCAGATATAAAAGTATCCTCAGAAAAAATGAGCTTAAGTATTGTTAATTATAAATCTTCTTCTGAAAATTCAGTTATACGTTTGCTCAAGAATAAATCCATAGCGGAAAAAGCAATTTTTTATCTTGTTCCGGAATTGAAAAAAATCGATTATTTTTTCATTATCGATTCAGATGACGACACATTTCCTATTGAAAACCTATATCATTGCTTGAATAAATGTTCAGGGGTAGAGTATTTAACCAAAATTGATTTGAGTAAGCTGAATTCAAAAGATAACTTATTGTTTTAATGCTGGTTTTTGGATGTTTGAGCTTTGAATCAAACCTTTTGAAGTTAATCTCTATCAAAAGGAATATTTTACAGATCACTTTTACCCTGTACTAAAAAGAAACTCGACGACCTATGAAAGACTTAATGAAAGAACAGAAAAGGAGCAAAATTGTAGCCACTGTTGGTCCTGCAAGCAACGATAAAGAAACACTTATCGAATTAGTCCATGCAGGTGTAGATGTTTTCAGGCTTAATTTTTCTCATGGATCGCATGACGATCACAAGAAAGTCATAGAATATGTCAGGGAAATCAATGAAGAATTAAATACCAATGTATGCCTCTTGCAAGATCTTCAGGGGCCGAAAATCCGGATAGGTAAAATTAAAGGCGAAAAGGTTGAAATTAGGGAAGGTGAAGAACTTATAATCACCAACGAAGAAGAAATATTAGGTGACGCAACAAAAGTGAGTACCACCTATAAAGCAATGCCAGAAGACGTATCGAAAGGAGATACAATTCTGGTTGATGATGGTAAAATTGAATTAAGGGTTAAAGGTGTAAAAGGACATGAGGTTACTACAGAAGTAATTTATGGTGGGTGGCTTAAGTCAAAAAAAGGCATAAATCTTCCGAATACAAAAATTTCTGCACCTTCCCTCACCGAGAAAGATCGTAAAGATTTGATCTTCGGTATAGAAAATGAAGTGGAATGGATTGCATTATCATTCGTTAGAAGAGCTGAAGATATCATTGATATAAAAACAACAATCAAAGAATCTGGCAAGGACATTAGAGTTGTAGCTAAAATCGAGAAGCCAGAGGCCTTAACTAATATTGATCAAATTGTCGCAGAGACAGATGGCCTGATGGTAGCCAGAGGAGACTTAGGAGTGGAAATTAAAATGGAAGATGTTCCAATGGTTCAAAAAGAGTTGGTTAGCAAATGCAACCAAGCTAATAAACCTGTGATTATTGCTACTCAGATGCTCGAAAGTATGATCGAAAACCCTAGACCTACCAGAGCAGAAACTAACGATATTGCTAATGCTGTTTTAGACGGTGCAGATGCTCTTATGCTTTCAGCTGAAACAGCTGCTGGCAAGTTTCCCATCGAATCTGTAACCAGTATGGCCAAGACCATAGCTTCGACTGAAAATCATAATCTGGTTTTCGATAAATACTATGATCTTGATGAAGCCTCAGAAAATTTTAATAGTGATAATCTGGTTGCAACAGCATGTAAGCTAAGTAATCAGATCAAGGCCAAAGCGATCATCGGGATGACCAAATCAGGTTATACTGGAATCAAAATCTCGGGACATAGGCCTAAATCGAAGATATTTATTTTCACTCCGAATAAAAGGCTCTTGAAAACACTGAATCTATATTGGGGTGTTCAAGGCTTTTATTACGATGAGCTTAAAAGCACTGACTCTACATTTTCTGATGTGGAAGGTGTACTAAGATCAAAGGACTACTTACAAACCGGAGACGTTTTCGTGACGATGGCCAGCATGCCTATTCATTGGAAAGGGAGGACGAATATGTTTAAAATCAACGTTACCCAGTAAAATTTTGAGCTCGGCGCTATAATTTGGCATAAGGCCTAATCTTGATTGTTTTGCTTCCCGTCTGTGAGCCAAGTACCTTAACACTAGAATCAAGTTAGGGGGGGAACCATAATGACTTCCTCTTTTTCTACTTTAACAGCCCCTGGAGGAAAACCCTTGGGCTTTCTTACGAACTTCTTTTGAGTTACGATAACAGGGCAAAGAGATTCTGTTTTTCTTTTGGAGTAAGCTGCAGCTAGTGAAGCAGCATATTCAATAACATTTTTAGGAATGGTTTTTCCGGCTTGTTCCTTTATGACTACATGTGAGCCAGAAACATCCTTTGCATGAAGCCAAAGGTCATTCTTTGAGGCATACTTCAGGGTGAGCTCATCATTTTTTTTAGCATTTCTTCCTAACCATACTTTAAAGCCGCTTTTTATAAATTCTTTAAAAGGTTTATTAGCATTGAGATGTGATGACTTATCGTTTGACTTAACTAGATGCTTGTTTTCCAAATCTCTTAAGGATTTGAGATCAGGATACTTCAAGAGTTCGGTTAGCTCATTTTCCACGTTGGACCGTTCAGCCTTCTTTTCTGAAATGTTCTTTTCCAGATTTTCAATTTCTATCCTTTGATTTTTTGACTTTCGATAGTAGTTCTCTGCATTTTTTTGAGGGGACAGGTGTTTTTTCAAAGGAACTTTGATCTTCTGATCCGAATAAAAATCATCGAGTATTGTTGAAGAAGCACCTTTTTCAATCAGATGGAGGTTAGCCATAACCAAATCGGCCCAGTGTTTATAGTTACTTTCGTTTCCAATCTTTTTGAGACTTTTCTCAGCAGCCTGAATATAACTCTTAGCTTTCTTGACTCTACCATTCAATTCTTTTTGAAGGCGGTCAAAGAGTATGTTGTACTGATGGTTTTTGCTGAATTCGATGAAAAAATCGTTGATGCAATGAATGGGATTTTCGTAAAAAATGGAATTTTCTGTTTGGAATAAGCTTAAAGATGGGTTCTTGTGGGGACTTTTAGTTAGATAAAAGCTTTGCTCCTCAAGCTCTTTTAAAAGGTTGTTAAAGTATATCCATTTTTGCTCGATAGAAAGCTTTGAATATCTATCTTTATCAGCTCTGTTCTGGATTTCCTTACCGAAAACCGGGCTGATTTTAGCGATATCGCCGTTTTTACTTTCGAAATTTTCGAGGCTTAAATCGATACTCTTTTCGAGTTCAGATGGATCTAGCGTCAAATCATTTTTTAAAACGCTTTTGAAAATTTCGACCAACTTATTGCCTCTGAAAAGTAGAACATTGGCTCTGTTTCCATGCATTTTAAACAGAAGCTCATAATCTTGCTCAAAAACGATCAGAAAAGAACGATCATATCGATTTTGCTTTACCGCTATAACTTTCTTTCCATCAAGGTCTTTGAAAAGGAAAGCGTAATTTCTTTTTGAACGAGCTCTATTCTCCGGAAAATAAAGACAGCTAAAATCACTTCTTAATGCAGCATTGATGTAGAATTCGTCCTCCCCCAACAAGAAAGCAAGAACCAGCTCATCCTTATTTTGAGAGTAAGATTTTATAAGTTCATACCCTATGAGCTTGTGCTCTAAAATTCTTGAAAGATGCCTAAGAAAGAAATAATTATTATGCATTAACCTACCTCATCAGGTAAACAGATCTTGATTACGAATGTAATGTCATTCGTTTGGAATTACAGCAAGATCTTATCACCTAAAAGTGAAAGGCGATAAAATCAAGATTTCCCACCCGCTGATTACAATCTTAAAAATAGATGCTGAGTTATCTACTCTAAAGTTTCACTTGTTGGCCATCATATGCTAGAAACATGTTCTCGGGAAGCTCTTTTGAAACATCACTATGCAATCCCATTCTATGGCTGATGTGAGTGAAGTATGTTTTTTCAGCTTTCACCTCTTCTGCTAACTCAATAGCTTCTGCTAAGGTAAAATGTGAAATATGCTCTGTTTTCTGAAGCGCGTTGACCACTAGTACTTTTGAGCCTTTTGTTTTCTCCTTTTCTTCAGGTGAAATGTAGTTGGCATCGGTGATGTATGTGAAGTCTTTTATCCTGAACCCAAACACAGGTAGCTTATAATGCAAGACATTGATCGGGGTGATTTTGACTTTGTCAACGAGAAAAGGAGTGGAGTCAATTTCGTTTACTTCAACCCTCGGAACTCCAGGATATTTCTTCTCGCTGAACACATAGGAAAACTCTCTTTTAAGTTGTTCAATCACATTTTTTCGGGCGTAGACAGGCATGTCCTTTCGTTGCTTAAAATTAAAGCTTCGAACGTCGTCCATTCCAGCCGTATGGTCTTTATGCTCATGGGTAAAAAGAACAGCGTCAAGTTTTGCGACACGCTCCCTCAACATTTGACTTCTAAAATCGGGCCCGGTATCAATAACCAGATTTTTTCCATCTACTTCTACCAGCACACTGGTGCGGTATCTTTTATCCCGATAGTCTATAGAGGAACAAACTTCGCAGTCGCAAGCGATTACTGGTACTCCCTGCGATGTTCCGGTGCCTAGAAATGTTACTCTCAAACCTTAAGGTCAGTTTGTTTGATTTCTAGAAGTAGTTTCTTGTTCTTATCGGAGAAAGGTTCGGGGTTTGGGTTTATGGATTGTAGTATTTCGATGAGGCAGTTGATTTTTCCTTCAATAGTGAAATATTTATTGACTATAGCTACGTTGGTATCTTTTAAAATACAATAACCGGATTTAAACTGTCCTTTTTCGTATCTGAGAATATAGTCGGACTCGGCAAAAATATCTTCCAGCTTGTTTAAAAAATGGTTAGTGTACTTAACCTGCATTTACTCAGTTAGTTCCTTAACTTTTGTTACAAGCTCATCAAAATTGATAGGCTTGGGAAGATAATCGTTAATGCCTGCTTCTTTAAAATCCTCCATAGAATAATTGGCAGCATTACCTGTAATAGCGATGATCGGTATCTCAGAGATTTCTTTTTTTGGATTACTTCTAATCTGTCTGCTACACTCCATACCATCCATTTTAGGCATATTGATATCCATAAGAATTATATCAAAATGGTCTTTTTCGAGCTTTTGAAGCACTTCCTTACCATTTTTTGCAGGAATAATATCGAAATTTTGAAATTGTAAAATTTTCTTTGTCAGGTTTTGTATCACTGAACTGTCCTCTGCAACTAAGACTTTCTTGGTCTGGCTCATTTCTAGAAAAATTAAAAATTCTGCTTTAAGTATTCCTTAAACTCTTCGAAACTTAATCTTAACTCTTTGATAAAAGCAAATAAATCTTCTGTCTTTTCTTCTTTTATTTTTTTCTCAACGGTAGCAGCATACCCTGCTACCTTGTTTACTCCTAACGTACCTGCATTTCCTTTAATTGTATGAAAAGAACGCTCAAGCTCTTTTATACTGTTTTCTTGAAAGAGTTCTTCGGCCTTATTGAGTAATTCGTCGGTTTCTTTCTCGAAATCCTCTAAAGCTTCCTTTACCATCTCAAGACCTCCATACTTCTTAAGTTGTTCCAGTACTTCCTGATCAACGATTAATTTCTCTTTCAGTTCTTTAAATGAACCAGTTGAGCTATTTTTTTCATTGCTGACGAGTCCTATGGATTTTGCAACGGTAGATAATAAGTTTTCAGCCTTAATTGGTTTTGAAACATATTCGTCCATACCAAGCCTGAGATACTTATCTCTATCTTCTTTCATGGAGTATGCAGTCATGGCTATTACAGGCGTTACCTTTTTATTATGAAGCTTCTTTATTCTTTTGGTTGTTTCCACTCCATCAATTCCGGGCATTTGTATATCCATTAGAACAGTACTGAATTCATTTTTTTTGAAGAATTCTATAGCTTCATGGCCATTTTTTGCCTCTATCACTTGTGCTCCAGAAGATTTAAGAATTTCTCTGGCCACATCCCGATTGACTTTGTTATCGTCAACAAGTAAAATTTTAGGCTCAACTTCTTTAATGGCATCTATAATATCAGAAAAATCAGATGCATCACTTTTATCCTCTCCAACCTCCGGCTTTTCTTGCGTTTCTTCAGCTTTTATGGTAAACCAGAAAATGCTTCCTTTCCCAACTTCGGATTCGACTCCAATTTTCCCACCCATAAGCCTCGTGAGCTGTTTGGAGATTACCAAGCCCAAACCGGTTCCACCATGAGATTTCGTTGAAGAGCCATCAACCTGACTGAAATTTTTGAAGAGCATAGATTGATTTTTCTTAGATATTCCTATGCCGTTATCATGTATTTCAAATTTTAAGATTTTTTGTTTTCCTCTTTTCTTCTCTTCATCTAGGGTGACTCTAATCTCTATATGACCTCCTTCATTTGTGAATTTAATCGCATTAGAAGTGAGATTACTTAATACCTGTATAAGTCTGGTTTCATCACTTTTTACTGTTTCAGGAACTTCTTTATTTACGTTAAATTCCAATTTTATAGACTTGGAAAGAGCTTTTTGAAGGAAGAGTGCTATTATTTTTTCGAGTAGTGTTTTTATGGACAAAGGAGCTTTCCTAAGCCTCATTTTACCAGCTTCGATTTTAGAAAGATCCAGAATGTCGTTAAGAATCGACATTAAGGTTTCGGAAGATCGTTTTATAGTTTGAACGTAGTATTCTTGCTTGTCGTCAAGCCGGGTCCTTGACATTAAATCAATCATACCGATCACTCCATTCATTGGAGTTCTTATCTCATGGCTCATATTAGCCAAGAACTGCTCTTTCACTTTAAGTGATTTTTCAGCTATTTCTTTTTGTTTGACTAACTCCTGATTAGCTTTTTTGAGACTGGAAATATCCCTTGCCACACCTTCAATTTCAAACGGCCTGTTATTGCGATCGTAGATAAGTCTTACGTTACAAATACAATTCAGGATTTCTCCGGTTTTAGTTATGACCGAGGCTTCAAAATTCCGTACGGATTTAGAGCGAATCAATTGACGTATGAGGTCCTTGGTCTTTGAGTTATATAGATAATGGTTTGTGATATCCTTCTTTAAAACCTCATCTATTTCGTATCCTGCCAGATCATAAACTGAGGGACTGATCATAGTAATATGCCCTTTGAAGTCACACCGAAAGTAAATATCCTGAAAAGACTCAAAAATTGTCCTGAACTTAGCTTCGCTCTGCTGAAGGTGTTTTTCAGCTATTTTGTTGTTAGTTATATCATGTGCTATAACGGAAACCTCTTCGATTTGCCCGTTTATACCTAAAATTGGATTTAAATAGACATCCAACCATATTTTGAGAGATTCTTCTTTTCCGAAGCTGGTTTCAAAATGAATCCTTTTCCCTGAAAAAGCTTCGTCGTATTTATTATGCCAGAAGTTACTGTATTGTTGATTGTTTATGGGGACACCTCTAAATGTGGCTCTTAGGGATTCGCCGTAAAAACCATAGATAAACTGGTGAAAATTCTTATTGAAGGAGGTTACATCAAAGTGTTTATTAACAGACCATATCATATGGTTAGAGCTCTGGAATATGGCATTTAATCTTGCAGATTGCTCTTTGATTTTTCGCTCCCCGGCTTCATTATTATGCCAAATGGCCGTTTGAAGAGCTATAAATCCAAGTAGGTCAATTATCTCTGCTTTAGACTTCAGACTTTTGGTATCCATAAAAATACCCAATAAGCCAATCTCTTCTTTAAGATTTACTGGAACTGATACCCAACCTGAAAACTTACTGAGATCTTCAGAGGGCCCTTTTTTTTGGAGAGTGAGATCTTCTCTGCTTAAAAATGATTCAGATCCTTCATCGATCAATTGAGAAAAAAAATCACCCCCTGGCATCCATTTTTTTTCGTTTGAATCCCAATCTGAACATTGATATAAAATCCAGTCACCAGATAGACCTGGAATAATTAGTACCAACTGTTCAAGCTTGAACTTCGAACTTAAGGCATTAAATACCTCTTTGGAACATATGCTAAGCCTATCCTGAGAAAAGGAAAGGGTAGATACCGCTTTATAAAGCGATCCTAAACCTACATCTTTAACTGGGTTATCATTCATTCTAGTATTGATAGACTCTAATCAGTTCCCACGATTTAAAAACCAATCAGGGACATACCGAAGGTAAGAAAGCTAAGCCATCATTAAAACTGCTACTGTTTATTCTAAAATCTACTTTTATAGATTTACATAAAACTCAAGCTTCCAAAGTGATGTCAAACTTTTTAGTTGTGATTGTCGGCCCTACAGCGGTAGGAAAAACAGCATGTTCTATAAAACTTGCTGAGCACTTCGACGCTGAAATCCTTTCAGCAGATTCCAGGCAATTCTACAAAGACTTAACCATAGGAACAGCAAAACCCACCCAACTTGAGCTTGATAAAGTCAGGCATCATTTTATCGATATCCTTGATATAAGTGAAGAAATGAGTGCTGGTAAATTTGAAGAAAAGTCGTTGGTTTTACTGGATGAATTATTTAAGAAAAAGAAAGTTCAGATAGCTGTAGGAGGATCGGGACTCTATGTCGATGCATTGTGTCGTGGATTAGACGATATTCCGAGAGCTCCTGATGAAATAAGAGATCTCTTTAACAATAAACTGTACCATGAAGGCCTTGGATCTCTTTTAACAGAGTTAGAAAAAAAAGATCCTGAATATTTTGAAATCGTAGATCAGAACAACCCACATCGAATTATTAGGGCTTTAGAGGTCATAAAGCATACAGGAGAAAAGTATTCATCATTACGAAGTAAGAAAGTCAAAAAGCGACCTTTTAAAGTGATAAAAATAGGGTTAGCTCTTCCAAGGGATATTCTATACGATCGTATTAATCATCGAATGGATGAAATGATACAAAAAGGATTGTTCGAAGAGGCTAAATTGCTTTATCCTTACAAGAATTTGAATGCACTTAATACGGTGGGTTATAAGGAGATTTTCAACTTTTTAGATGATATCTACGATAAAGAAGAATGCATCCGCCTTCTAAAAAGAAATTCAAGAAGATATGCCAAACGCCAGCTTACTTGGTTTAAACGAGACGAAAATACACAATGGTTTTCTCCAGATGATATTTCTTCTATCATCAATTACATTAAAAAAAGCCTAAAAGAATGAAAGTCGCTTTCAATGATCTAAGAGCTGTTAATGAGCCTATTCGACCTGAATTGGAAAAGGCTATCAGTAAAGTCATCGACCAATCGGATTATATCTTAGGTCATTTTGTCGAGTCCTTTGAGGCTTCATTTTCCAAGTATATAGGGGTTAAGTATGGAATTGGTTGTTCCAGTGGAACTGATGCCCTGGAACTAGCCTTAAGAGCTATAGGAACTAATGAAGATGATGAAGTCCTAATTCCGGCTAATACCTGGGTCTCGGCAGCTGAGGTAACTAAAATTATTGGAGCAAAACCCGTATTTGTTGATGTTGATGCAAACACGTTCAACGTTGATTTCAAGGAGCTTGAAAAGAAAATAAGTGCCAGAACAAAGGCTATTGTTGCTACCCACCTTTATGGAAGGCCGTTGGATATGGATCGATTGCATGCAATCAGCTCAAAATCGAATATTAAAATTATTGAAGATTGTGCGCATGCCCATGGTGCCCATTGGAAGGGTAAAAAGCTTGGTTCTTTTGGCGACTTGAGTTGCTTCAGCTTTTATCCCACAAAAAACCTTGGGGGATTGGGCGACTCTGGTGCTGTTCTGACCAATTCAGAGGAGTATGCAGAAAAACTAAAGATCCTTCGTAATCATGGACAGCTAAAACGGGATGAACATATTACGTTGAGCAGAAATTACAGGATGGATGATATCCAGGCTTCTGTTCTAAACGTGAAGCTGGAATATTTGGATAAATGGAATGAGGAAAGACGGGTTACTGCACAATATTATATAAATGAATTAGCTGACTTCGAAAATGTAGAGTTTGAGAAAGAAATGATTGATGGTCATGTTTATCACCAATTTGTACTGATGATTGAAGAAAGGGAAACGGCTATTCAAACCCTAAAACAAGCTGGAATAGAGACTAAAATCCATTACCCTCATATTATTCCTTCCATGAAACCTTTTTTTGAAAACGATTGGAACGATAATTACTTAATTTCCAGTTCTTTATCAAGGGTAATTCTGTCATTACCGATATATCCCGGACTTGCAGAAGAGCATATAAAACTGGTTTGCGATTCTATTAAAAGTAGCTTTTAAGCTTTAAAAGTCCTTTTTCAATTACCTGGTTTACGTCTTCAGAAGCTTTGCTCCAATAAATCAATATTCCAAAAATCAGCAATACGAAAAGAGACTTGAGGATAATATCCAGAATTGCTATCTCGATCACAGGCAGCCATGATCCTATAAAGTATACGGCAAGCGTAATGAATATGACCTTAAGCGTGTTCAAATTAAAAGGCTGCATCTTAAATTTCACAAACAGAAAGGTAAACTTGGAAAGATTGAATAAAAAGAGGCTTACCAGAGTAGCTATCGCGGCCCCATTCATATCGAAAACTGGTATAAAAAGGAGGTTAAAACCAATAGTACAAGCTGCTAAAACAGCAATTGAAACCAGATTAAATTTGTAATACTTAGAAAGGACTACGATTTCACCATTTACCCCAGCTCCCATGTCAATGAGTTTTCCCAGCCCGAGTAGAATTACAACATATTTACCCGCTGAGAGTGATTCGCCACTAGGAAGTAACCTGAGAATACCATCTAAATTAAGAATGATGCCTAAGTAGAATAAGGCTCCACCTATCAATAGATTAAGAGAAGTCTTTTTATAGATATTGTTTACTTCTTTCAGATCATTTTTCTCAAAGGCATGGGATACAAGTGGGCTTGCTATTTGCGTTAAGATTCTTCTTGGAATTTCAATAACAATAGCCATATACATTACGGTCGAGTAAATTCCATTTTTATCAAGACCAAGCATTGCGCTAACCATCAGAATATCAACATTACTTACGATTAGTGCACTAAAGGATCCTAACATACTGATCAGCCCGAAAGGCATGATACTTTTCCAAAAATCAACCGGGATCAAGAAAGGCTTTAATGAAGGTTTATAGTGGCCTTTATTAACCGAGTAAAGTGCCAATAAAATTAAAGCAGCACTGTAGTTTAAAATTAGCGAATTGAGAAGTTGATCGAAGGTTAAGAGGTCTACTGCATACAATAAAACCAAAATTCCCGTCATCAATTTAATTACTACTTCCCGTGCAATATTAACTACCACAATATTGAGATGAATACGAGTGAACGAATCAAAAAGGGTAGTAGAGGCATTAATGAAAACCAAAACGATAATCAGGAAATCGTACCTCGCTACCTCTGGTGACTCTTTGGCCATAAAGCCAAAAAGAGGCTCACGAGCCACTTTAAATAACACCAGGAAAATAAGGAAAGCTGGTACCAGAAGAAATAGAAGAAATTGAAAGAATCTGTGTTTTAACTCTTCATTTTCCTTATATCGAGGGATGTACTTCAGAGTGATGCTCGATAACCCAACGAGTGCAAATGGAAAAGAGATGGTTGAAATGGCTATTATGGCGCGGTATAATCCTATTTGCTCAAATGAAAGATAAGCCGGTAAAATAAATAGTGTGTTTACTGCTCCCAGGATCACTCCGGCATATGCAATAGTTGAGCTAATTAAGCTTTGTTTGATTACAATACCCAAGTCTCTAATTTATGTGAAATGAGAATAACACTTTCGGGTATTGAATAATAATGTTTCGGAATGAAGTCAATCAATTGGGTAGGCCTAAGACTTCATTCACAAATTCTCTCAAAGCACCGGTTCCACCTGTTTTTTTTAGCAAATGAATATTAGGAACAGCCTTTACCTCCTTTATTGCGTTAGCTGGGCAAGCACAAACACCCACTTCTTTTAAGAGTTCCAGATCGTTACGATCGTCTCCTAAATAACCAACATCATTGAGGCTAACCTTATTTCTGGCACAAAACTGCTCCATAAACTGGAGTTTGTCCTTAACTCCATGAAAATGATAGTCCAATTTCAATTTATCCGCCCTTCTACGATTAAGCTGTCGATCTTCAGCTGTTAAAATCCCGGTTTTAATTCCATTTTCTTTCAGAATTACAAAGGCCATTCCATCGTAAACAGAAAATTTCTTGAACTCATCACCAGACTCGGTATAATACATTCCTCCATCGGTAAGAACACCATCAACATCGGAGAGCACATGGGTTATTTGTGGATAATTCATTAGTTATTGATTAAATCCCAAGATAGTGGAGTTCCTTTTTCTATATTTTGTGAGGCTTTCATCCCGAGTACTTGATTATAATATTCAGGTTTTAATCCGTGAGAAGGCCGGATTGACCTTACATTTTCCGGAGTTAAAGTTTCTCCCTTTTTAATGTCTGAAACAACAAAAAGTGATCTTGTAAATTTGATATTTTTTTCAGCTTTCGGTGTTAGCTCATAATTAACCCTTCCAATTGACGCTTCAGCGTTTCTTACATCTTCGACTAACTTCTCGAATTCACTTTGATCTAAGGAAAATGAAGCATCTGGCCCACCTAACGAACGGTCTAAAATAAAATGTTTTTCAATGAGACAAGCGCCTAAAGCAACGGATGAAATAGCAGTAATATTGTTTGTGGTATGGTCCGATAATCCATAATCTACGCCAAATCTTTCTTTGAAATCTTTCATGGTAAGAAGGTTTGCTTCTTCAATCGGAGCAGGGTATGATGATGTACACTTCAATAGAATGATTTGATCATTTTTTTGTCGTTTGCATGCTTTAATGGCTTCTGAGATATCTTGTTCAGTAGCAATTCCCGTAGAAATGATCATTGGTTTTCCTTTGGAGGCGGCATATTCGATCAATGGGATATCATTGATCTCAAAAGAAGCGATTTTGTAAGCGGGGGTATTTAAAGATTCTAAAAGATCAACTGCGGAAAAATCGAAAGGAGAAGAAAAACAGATTAATCCTTCGTCTTTTGCAGTCTGGAATAGTTCTTCATGCCACTCATAAGGAGTATAGGCCTCCTTGTACAAATCATAAAGATATTTCCCATCCCATAATGTCCCTTCGTTAATTTTAAAATAGTCTTTTTGGCTATCGATGGTAATGGTATCGGGTGTATAAGTTTGAAATTTGATTGCATCTGCGCCAGCTTTTTTTGCAGCTTTTATAGTCTTTTTGGCAATATCTATTTTCCCATTATGATTGGCGGATAACTCAGCAATCAAAAATACTGGATTGCCAGGGCCAATAATTCTATCTCCAATTTTGATACTCATGTTACAGGTTCAGTTCGTAAGTTAGCACACCTTTTCTTTCAACTTTTTCAAAACTATTCTTTTCAAAGAACCTGATGGAAGGTTGGTTATCTTCTTTTACTTGTGCTATAATTTTCTGAAGGTTATTAGCACTTTTCAATAGCAGATTTAAGGATTTATTGAAAAGCACTTGACCAATTCCAAAACCTGAATACTTAGGGTGAACACTTAAGCTTATTTCGGCTTCTTCCGACCCTATCTCATATCGAATCTGTCCGATAATCTCATTTTTAAGTTCAAGACAATAATAAAATAGATTTGGGTTGCTCAAAGCTTTTTCGAACCACGATTGATGTGTTTGCTTTGATATTGGATCAGGATTTAATGATATTTCCCTGATGGAGGGGTGGTTGGAAATATCATATAAAAGCCAGCAATCTTTGGCCTCAACAACTCGAAGAAGCCCGTTCTTTGCTACGAAATCGTTTACCATAATTTTAGCAATCCTTATGCCTCCCAAACCATCAATCAAGAGCTTACTTTGTTCTGATACCTGTTTTCGAAAATTGTAACCCGAATATTCTGTCAAGAGGACTTCAAATTTATTTTGATTAAAGCCTTCGGTGATATCAAAATACGTAATGGTACCTGCATTTCGCCAATAAGCTATCTGTTCTTTTTGATTTTCGGCAGTTTGAAATACCAAAGAAGGAATACCTAAAACCATCAATTCATTCAGGGTTTGTCCACCGGCTGTTAAAGCCAAATCTGAGGAGGTCATAATACCCCTTATTTCATTTTCTGATAAATGAGTATATTTTTCTATGAAATCAGGAAAATCATTCTCTGGGCCAACGTAATAAATGGAAGCATTTGTGAATTTGTAGTGAGCGGTTTCAATGATCGACTTCAAAAATGAATTGGAGAGCCCGGAACCAGGAATAATTAATATCCTTTTTATCTCCTCAGATATTTTGATTTCAGGAGTTTGCCAAAAAGATTTGCGTAAAAGTGCATATTCAATACCCGAAAGTACATTTTTTGCTGCGAATCCCTTCGAAGAGATAGGGGCGAGGATAAAATGATCATTCGATTCATCACAATCTTGATGATCTTGGATTACTAGAATAGTTTTATGCTCATCCAAATTTTTACTTTCCTTTGCAGCATCGAAATAGTAAGAATCAAAAACAATTATATCGTCATTATTAGTCAGAGATGTTAGACTTTCATTTTTCCAATTCAAGATCGTATATGATGATGCATTGTTTAAAGCGGATTCATCTCCGTCAATAACCATCCTCACTTCAAATCCTAAATGGTCAAATGCCTGTAGAAGGGCTTTACACCTACTTATGTGGCCATATCCGTACTTTTTGCCTCCTTCTGTGAATATGGCTACGCTAATCATTCTTACATTTGTGAAAAGAGATACTCTGCAAGCATGAAATCTTCATAGGTATCAATATCAACCGAACGGTTTCTTGGAATCTCAAATGCCCCGATTGAAGAAGTATAATATGACCTATGTTCCAGGAAAGCACTCATTTTAACCACGATTACAGCCCCATTAATATGATAGGTCTTTTCTAACTCCTGACTTTTTTTCTTGATCATTTCAGGATGTATCGGCTCCAAACGACCGTTTTTAACAAAATTACTTCTAAGGGCATTGTGCTCTGTTTCTGTAACTGACATTACGGTTTCGAAACCTTCATTTCTTATGAGGTCAAACCCATTTAAAATATCTCCTGATTGCGTAAGGGGAGAAGTTGGAAGTAAAAAGAATATATAATCGTATTTCTGATAGTCTTTGAAAGATTCTAGAAAATCAAAAGCGACTTCCGAGACTCCGTATGGATCTCTAGCTAAATGATCTTCTCTGAGGTATGGAACATTTGCTCCATGTTTTTGAGCTACTTTTTTGACTTCTTCCGATTCTGTGGATACAATAATGTCATCAGTGGAAAATAGATTTGACTTCTTGGCCGCTTTTATAGGATAGAATAATAGTTCTTCGCCATCGATTTTAAGTAAATTCTTTTTTGGGAGGCGAGTAGAAGCTCCTTTGGCTGGAATAAAACAAAGGTTTCTAAAGGACATCTTTAGTTAAGGGCGATCCTGCTTTTACAGTTTTTGATAATTTTTTTCCAATCATAAATTTGAAATCATCGCTCGTCACTCCAAAGCCCGGACGTTTCAGCTCAAAATCCCCTTCTTGGATAACAGAACCTTCCGAAACATCTTTTAGTGCGTAGGGAGATCTACGGGTTTTCAGCCTGTTTTTTCGCAAATCTTTAGGAATAGTTCTTCGCGAATCCCCCATGGCTTTTTCAACTTCACGTATTGATTCAACAAATTTCTTTGCATCTATCGGTTCCAATGAAAACGAATGCTCACAACTTTTAGTAGTCCTATCCAGAGTTATGGTTTTTTCGACCATATCTGCCCCTAAAGCTACTGCGGCAATATCCATTTCCCATCCCGGAGAGTGGTCGGAGAACGCTATTCCATGCTTTGGAAACATAGATTTCAAAGTAGGGATCATATTTAAGTGAATACTTTCAACTCTCGCTGGATAACCTGAAGGGCAATGATGAATAATGATGTTATCACATCCTTCTTCTTCCGCTGCTATAACTGCTCGTTCAATTTCCCAAATATCAGCATTCCCGGTATCTAGTTGAAGATTAACATTCTTCGAAGCACAATATTTGATAAAGCCTAGCTCATTAACGTCGGAAGAGTTGATTTTTATGCTTTGCAGCTCCAATTGATCAATAGCAAAATCAACTTCATCTACATAGGTAGCCGTTGTGAACAATGTAATACCAAGATCATTACAATATTTAGATAGTTCTACCCATTCTTCTTTTGATAATTCGCGTCTTTTTAAAATATCATACAGGGGCTCTTCAATTGGAACGAAAACTTCTATCTGATCTTCAATTTTCAAATATTGATAAGGAAAATTGATTGTTTTATCGGCAAGGAGTCTATCAGCGTAAAGTAATTGAAATTTAACGGCATCAGCTCCCGCCCCTTTGGCTACTTCAGCAAGCTTCTTTGCACTTTCTATACCTTCATGCGTTGGCCCTGCTTCTAAAACAATATAAACAGGTTGTGTTTTTTGGTTTATAATTCTATCACTTATAGCTGCTTTCATATTTTTACTTCAGCAAATAGCTTTTAATATTCTAAACAATGATGAGTCAAAATTAAGTGGGTAATATCAATTAAAAAACTGATATATCATTTCGATAACATAATCTTGTTGTTCTTGAGATAGAGAAGGATACATTGGCAGGCTCAAGCAACTTTCATAAAAGTTTTCAGCTTTCGGGAAGTCTCCATATTTCCAACCTAATTTTTTATAGAAGGGGTGAACATGTACCGGAACATAATGGACCTGTGTAAAAATCTGTTTTGATCTTAGGAAGTCATAAAGGTCTTTTCTACGATCTGTTCTAATCACATAAAGGTGATAGGCATGCCTGCCATTTTCGGGTTTTGCGGGAAGCGAAATAGGTAGCTTTTTAAGTGTTTCGTCATACTTACTTGCTATTTCTTCTCTTCGGGCAAGATTTTTTTCAGCCCTTGTGAGTTGAGATACCCCCAGGGCACATTGTAAGTCACTCAGTCGATAATTATAGCCTAGTTCTTGCATTTCGTAGTACCACCCGCCATCATTGTTTAGAAGCGACTCCGGGTCTTTTGTAATTCCGTGCGTTCTTAACCTTTTTATTCTTTCATAAAGGCTTTTATTGTTTGTGGTTATCATACCACCTTCTCCCGTAGCAATGTGTTTGACAGGATGAAAGGAAAAAATAGAAAGGTCACTGTACGTTCCTCCTCCTGATTTATGTACCTGTTGATTGCTATCTTTAAAATAAGCTCCCGGAGCATGACAAGAGTCTTCCAGGACAAAGAGACTGTAATGATCAGCGATTCCCTTAACCTTTTCAAGATTTACAGGGTAACCGGCGTAATCAACTGGAATCACTCCACTATATGCTGTTTGTGTATTATTTCTGCTTAGTTTACTTTCTAACTCATTTAGATCCATTAATCCTGTTTCAGGGTCTACGTCAACAAAGGAGATTTCACCCCCACAATAGATGACACTGTTGGCGGAAGCAGCAAAAGTAAGTGGTGAAGTGATCACTTTACTTTCATTATTCACGTTCAATGCCATAGCACTCAGGTGAAGTGCGGCAGTTCCATTAGAAACAGCTACAGCGTATTCAGAACCAACATATTCAGAAAACTGCCTCTCGAATAATTCAACCTTTGGTCCTTGGGTAAGAAAGTCAGAACGTAGCGTTTCAACTACAGAAGAGATATCCTCTTCTGTTATATTTTGACGACCATATGGAATAGGATTTCCGATCACTTTATAAAGGCTCAAAGTCTTTATCTATATGACTTTTAATAAGGCCCCTAAGCTCCTCTTTGTTTAAGAAATCGCTATTTTCTCCTGAATTATAATAAAAGCCATCATCTACTTTTTTCAACTCTTGTTGAGCTAGGTAATCTTCCAATTTCCAGCGTGCTTGGTTCGGTAAAATTACAAAATGATTCTCTGACTCATATGTTTGGGTGGAATCTGCAATGGTGATCATTTCCTCATGAATTTTTTCCCCTGGTCTTATACCAACCACTTTCTGGCTGGCATTAGGTGCAATTGCTTCGGCCAATTCGGTTACTTTAAAGGAGGGTAGCTTAGGTACATATATCTCTCCACCCCAACTATGTTCAAGTGCTTTGAGAACTAAATCTACTCCTTCACTTAAGGTAATGTTAAATCTAGTCATTTCAGGATGGGTGATGGGCAATTCTTTGGAGTTCCTTTTGTTAAGGAAAAAAGGAATTACTGAACCTCTTGAACCCATTACGTTACCATAACGCACCACTGAAAACTTAATATCATGGCCACCAGCCATGTTATTAGCAGCTACAAAGAGCTTGTCCGAACATAGTTTGGTAGCACCGTAAAGATTGACCGGGGCAGCTGCTTTGTCAGTTGACAATGCCACTACTCGTTTAACTCCTGAATCAATAGCTGCGTTAATGATATTTTCGGCTCCTATTACATTAGTTTTTATGAACTCCATAGGGTTATATTCAGCGGCAGGAACTTGCTTTAAAGCTGCTGCATGAATAACATAATCTACTCTGTTAAAAGCCCTTCGAACCCTTTCCTGGTCTCTGATATCGCCAAGAAAATATCGAATGAAAGGGTATTTTTCTACTGGAAATTTCTGACTTAACTCGAATTGCTTTAGTTCATCTCTTGAAAAAATAATAAGCCGGCCAATATCGGGCTGATCAGTAACTATTCTCTTGATGAGAGCAGTCCCGAAGGATCCCGTTCCTCCGGTTATCAGTAGTGATTTATTTTTTAGATCCATTAGTTCATAACATTTTCAAATAGCATCTTTTCCAATTTTCCGGAATCATAAAGCTCTTTGATTTTATTTTCATTATAGAATTCTTTGAGATAAGGTTTTTTCCTTTCGTAGAGCTGGGCAACATTTTCTAATCCATATTCTTCAAATACCCAAACAAATTTTTTAACCAAAGGGAATCGTTTATATATGCTTTTGATGTAGAATGTTCTTCCTAGTAATATAAGAAGCCAAATTATAAAGCTCTTCACTCTAAAACGATATTTCACCTCTTTCTGGCTAAATGCTTGCGTTGTCTTATACAGATATATTCCGGCTCTAATGTGATTAAAACCATCATCGAAGCCGATACTTTTATTAACTACTTCCTTCCGGTTTTTATGTTTTTCTTCATCCTTAAACTCGGATATTAATCCTTTTTCTTTAAGGTTATGGATATAATTCTGAAGGCTTATTGATGTATCCGCAATACACTGACTATCGACTAGCCCTTTTTCCTCTAATGTATTTGTGAATTGAGGGTTAGTACGGATGAGAATTGTGGGTTTATTAAGCAACCAAGCCTCAATGGCTGTAGTACTTTCAAATGATAGCCATACATCACAAACATTGATTAAATCTCCAATGCTTATCTCACCTTCTTCAATAATTACATTAGGGTAATCTCGAAGGTTATTGATTTCATTTCGAGCATCTCCTAGCTCTGTAGGTCTCCTTTCTAGGGGATGTTTTTTAAGAATAAATAACACATCCGGATTGTGCTCTATCGAATGCTTTAAAATTTCTTCAACCTCTTTTCTTTGCTGTTCCATAATACTTAACTTGGAACGATCCCCCTTAAAATAACTTACCAGACTATCACGCCCTTTGTTATAATGCATTTTCCCGAAAGCCCAGGAAGCATATCCAACTACGTAATCATATTTAGAAGTTTTTCTCAGCTTAAAATAATCGTCCTTTTCCATGAAACGATATATTTTATACCGATCGAAACCAACACCTCCTACGGTGACAATTTTCTCTTTATAGAGAGGTTCTTTAGAAATTAGGTAATCCCTTGTCCTGTTGGACCAACAACAAATGTATTCTTGATAATATGTTTGGTCAGTATTATAACCCCAATGATTAAATGTTCCATCAGTCCTGAAATTTCCCTCTGAGTCCAATGCAAAAACAGGTATTTTTTGATCGAAACAATACTTTGATATAAAAAAGAATTCGTGAGATCCTATAGTATTAGGTAGGACTACGGTAATGGGTTTATATCTTCTTATAGCATCGTAATCATATAAAAATGCATGTTGAACAGATAATCCAAGAAGTTCTTCAGCGAAAAACCTCAAAGGAAGAAGCATCTCTACATCTCTACCGTTATCTCGGTCTGTAAAAAATAATAAACGGTCTTTCAAGCTGCTATTTCGTCTAAAAAATCTGCTATTTTACTTACCTGAGCTCTTATTTCAAAAGCTTCTATGCTTGGGTCTACTTTTTGAGCTTTGATGTTTTCTTTTATGACCAACTTCTTTATAAAACCTTTGATTCTGCTGTAGTCATCATAATGAAAGGTTTGGCCAGATTGAGTTTTGGAGATAATTCGTGCAGCATCGCTTTCGGGATCACCTAAACATAGAATTGTTTTTCCAGCTCTTAAATATTCATAAAGCTTTGCTGGTAATCTTCCTTTACTGTTATCTGCTTTATTTAAAAGTAATAAGAGTAAGTCAGATGCGAATGTTTTTTGAAGTGCTTCATTTCTTGATATGACACCATGGTTAACATAATTTCCTATAAAATCTATAGAACTGATGTATTCCGAAATGGAATGGTCAACCATACCGAAAACTTCAAATTTCATTTTTTCTTTAAGCTCACTGATTTCTTTGGTAACTTCTTTTAAAACATCCAATAATACCTTTGGAAATCTATCCTTTCCTAATGAGCCGCTATGTGATACTGTAAAGGATTTAGTGTCCAATTCGGCAGCTACTTCTGAATATTCATCTTCATCGTAACCCCAATAGATAACGCTTACATTTTTCGCCCCGATTTTCTCAATATCTTCTTTCCATGAAGGGCTTACTATAGTTATTTTATCTGCATGCTTAAATACATCTTGTTCCATTTTTTTGTGCTTTTTATCAGCCATCTTAGTCATAGGAAACCGATCATAATAATCCACTTGAGACCAAGGATCCTGAAAATCTGCTAACCAGGGTATTGCCATCTTTTTCTTCAGCTCACAGCCTATAACCGTATTTGTATGCGGTGGACCGTCAGTAAATAAAGCATCAACAGGATTTTTCTTTAAATAAGAAGATAGAAACTGCACCGATGGCTTAATCCATAACGCTCGTGCATCAGGTATGAAAAAGTTAGCCCTTACCCATATTGCCAACTTGTCTTTTAAGCCTTTTTGTTTGGATTCAATACTTAAGACGTTATCGACTATATCATTTTTATTCCTACCCGTGAATTTTTTAAAAAAGTTAAAAGGTTCAATTATAGGCTTCCTAATAATTTCAATATCAGATGGAACATGCTTTGAGTTACTATCGTCAAAATAAGGGTATTGGGCATTCCTTGCCGTATACACAACGGGCTCCCAACCATAATTGCGAAGATACTTGGCAATTTTCAGACTTCTTAAAACTGAAACACCTCCGGCAGGAGGCCAATAGTAACTAATGATAAGTACACGTTTCATTCGGACTTTGTCTTCCGAAACTCAATAAAAATAACACCTACCGTAATTAACAAAAGTAATACTGATGAGACCAGTGAAATTTTATTGCCCGCATAATAGGCTTCTGGCCTAAATTCAAATTCAATAACGTGCTTTCCTGAAGGCACTTCCATACCGCGAAGGACATAGTTAGTCCTTATGTGTTCTTGCTCTTCTCCATCTATTTTACTGATCCAGCCTTCCGGATAATATACCTCTGAGAATACCAAAAAGCCATTACCAGAATTACTAAACTCATACTTAAGATAGTTTGGCCTGTATTCAAGCAACCTTATATCTCCGTCTGTGCTATAATTCTGAGAGGAGATTTCAAATCTGGATACATCTACAACCGCTCTATTTTTTGTTGATAACTCACAAGTTTGCTCCAACTCTTCATTGGCTGAGTTGACATGGGTCACATTTTTAACAAACCAGGCATTACCATAACCTGATCCGTTTGGGATAACTTGCTGAGCTTGGTCTCCAAACTTAAAATATTTTGCATTCAACATATTCAAAGTTGAAAGTGAAGAAAAATCAGTACTCCCGGATTGAAGCTTGGTAATTACTTCTTGTGTTTCATTGCTTAGGCAAGCGTCAATTAACTCCTGATAGCGCTTCATTTTCGCGCCGTGATAACCTCCAACAGATTTATGAAAATAGGAGGTTGTAGATTCATTCCAGGGATTTAAAAGATTAAGCGTTCTATGATGTAAATTTTGATCATTAAGTATAGACTTATCTGCAGCCGACTCAGAGAAGAATTGCCTGTTTCGGTTTCGAATGAAATTTTCCTCTTCTATGAATCTTCGGTCGACCAGCCATAGATCAGCCAGTACTAATGTGATTAATAGAGCGGTTCCTAAAACAGGTTTTATCTTTCCTTTAGCCCAAAAATAAATTACTGCAGCTGAGGAGGCGATGAAAAAAAGAGATCTAATTCCATCACTAGTCAGAAGGCCCTGCCTATCTTTTTTTAATGCCCTAATGAACCAATCCGGTAAATTTCCCAATTGAGAATCGACAGCACCTTTAAAATTAAACCCGCTTGAGAAAATTATTAAGATTAGAATTGAGCCTAATACTATTGAGCCAGCAATCAACAGGCTTTTTATTTTTTCTTTTGAAAACTCTCCTTGTAAGAATTTATTTACGGAAAGTGTTGCAAATAAAGGTATACAAAGCAATGCGATGGACATAGCCATAGAAACAGATCGAAATTTATCATATCCGGGAAAATAGTCGAACATAAAATAGTTGAAGAAGGAAAGGTTTTTCCCCCAGGCCAACATTAGCGAAAGAATTATTCCTATTAAAAGCCAGAGATAAGTACGTTTTGGCAAGACTAAAAAACCTAAAACACAGAAAAATATCATAATTACACCAGGATAAATAGGTCCCGCAACAATCGGTTGTTGTCCCCAATAAGTTGGAACACTTTTAAGCTGTTGATCAATCTGATTTCGGTTTAAACCATTCTTCCTCAGAGCTTTACCTAACTCAGAGTCAGGGCTCAGTTCGCTTTGTGAAGGGCCACCGTAGAAATTTGGAATTAAAAAAGTAAAAGTCTCTCCGATACCATGGCTCCATCTAAATACATAATCACGATCTAAGCCAGATTCTTTAGGCCGGTTTTCCGAAACTAAATCCGATGGTCCTCGGCTAGAATACTTTCCATATTCATAAGTTGACCATAACCGACCGAAATTAGCTCCAAAACCTAAAACAACTGCAAGAATAATAATACCTACTTTTAAGCTTAATGACTTTAATTCTTTGTTTTGAATAGCCTCATAAAGATGATAAGCACCATAAATAAGCAACAGTAAGGCTAAATAATAGGTTATTTGGAGATGATTGGCTTGAATTTCAAGTGCCATAGCTAATGCTGTTAAAGCAAAACCGAGTATTTTCCTTCCTTTGAAGACTAAATGGATTCCTGCTACTACCAATGGCATATATGCCATTGCCCTCACTTTCCAAATATGACCAGCTTCAATGCTTATAATGTTAAAGGTATTAAGACCATAAGCAAGAGCTCCGAAAAGGGCTATTCCAGGCTTCATATTAAAAGCGAGAAGAAGTATATAAAAAGATAAAAAACTAATGAAAGTAAGTGCAGGTTCTCGCGGAAGACCAAAAGAAATAATTTGTTGAACATACCTGATAAGCTCACCAGACCACCTTACACTAATTAAATAAGCCGGCATACCTGAAAACATAGAATTTGTCCATAAAGCTTCTTCGCCTGTTTCCGCTCTAAAATCTCTAACTTCTTGATTAGCACCTATACCTTGCAGAATATCGTGTTGGCCGAACTCTTTCCCCTCCAGGAACATAGGATAATAAAAGGTAACCGATACGAAAAGGAATATTAACAGAGCTATTAAATGCGGTAGAACATCAGTTTTAAAATCAATTTTGACCATACTCTAAAAATTCATTTGTGCCATTATGCATTTAGCTTCATTTGGCGATCAAATCTTATTAATTTCGAAGATTCAAAAGTATAAAAAGAAAGTAGATGTTCGATAATTTAAGCGTTAAACTCGATCAGGCATTTAAAACCCTCAAAGGGCAGGGTAGGATTACTGAGATAAATGTGGCTACAACGGTCAAAGAAATCCGTAGGGCTCTGATCGATGCTGACGTTAACTATAAGGTGGCAAAAGAAGTCACTGATGATATTAAAAAAGAAGCACTCGGTAGAGAAGTTCTAATTGCAGTTTCACCAGGGCAATTACTTACGAAAATTGTTCAAGAGAAGCTCACTGAATTGATGGGTGGAACTAAGTCCGAATTCAGTTTTCAAGGTGACCCTGCTGTAATACTAATTTCAGGTCTTCAAGGTTCTGGTAAAACCACTTTTAGTGGGAAGTTGGCTAGTCATCTTAAAAGTAAAACAAATGTACTTCTCGCAGCTTGCGATATTTACAGGCCAGCTGCTATTGACCAGTTAAAAGTTCTTGGAGAACAAATTGGGGTAGAGGTTTATGCAGAGCCTGAAAATAAAAACGCTGTTGAGATCGCTAAAAATGCAATTGATTTTGCGAAGAAAAATAATAAAAAGGCTGTTATAGTCGATACCGCAGGTCGGCTTGCTGTAGATGAGGAGATGATGCAAGAGATATCAAATCTCAAAAAAGCACTTAACCCTCAAGAGACCCTATTCGTGGTGGATTCTATGACGGGTCAGGATGCGGTAAATACTGCAAAAACCTTCAACGAAAGGTTGAATTTTGATGGAGTTGTCCTTACCAAACTGGATGGTGATACACGTGGTGGAGCTGCTCTGTCCATTAGGTCGGTTGTCGAGAAGCCTATAAAATTCATCAGCACAGGAGAAAAGATGGACGCCATTGATACTTTCTATCCAGATCGAATGGCGCAACGGATCCTAGGTATGGGAGATGTTGTATCCCTCGTTGAAAAGGCACAGCAGGCTTTTGATGAAGACGAAGCTCGGCGCCTGACCAAAAAGATGAGAAAGAATCAATTTGATTTTGATGACTTTCTTTCTCAACTGGAGCAAATCAAGAAAATGGGTAACATTAAAGACCTGATGGCAATGATTCCGGGCGTAGGGAAGGCGATTAAAGGATTAGATATTGATGATGACTCTTTTAAGCCCGTAGAGGCAATCATACGTTCAATGACGAAAGATGAACGAGCTAATCCTGATTTGATGAATGGAAGCCGAAAGAAGCGTATAGCTGATGGAAGTGGGACCTCGATTCAGGAAGTTAATAATCTTTTAAAGCAATTCGTACAGATGCGCAAAATGATGAAGACCATGAATAAAATGGGTGGTAAGAACGCTATGGCTAGCCTTGGTAATATGCTTGGCAATTAGCTGACTAGCCTTTATTAATTCTAAAGATAAAGTACAGACTTTATTGCATCAACTGTTCTCTTAACATTGGGTAACGTAGCTTCTATAAGCGTAGGAGCATAACCCAATGGAATATCCATATTGTTGATCCTATGTATAGGAGCATCAAGATAGTCAAAAGCATGCTTTTGGACGTGATATGTGATCTCAGATGCTATCGATGATAGAGGCCACGCCTCTTCAACAATAACCAAGCGATTGGTTTTCTTAACAGAATTTACTATCGCCTGATAATCTATAGGACGAACTGTGCGAAGATCAATAACCTCTACTGATTTGCCTTCTTCTTTTTGGATTTCTTCAGCAGCCTCAAGAGCTACTTTCATTATTTTACCAAAAGAAACTACAGTTACGTCTTCTCCTTGTCTTTTTACATCAGCTTCACCTATAGGGATTAAATACTCTTCTTCCGGAACCTCGCCTTTATCTCCATACATTAATTCCGATTCCATGAAAATCACAGGATCATCATCTCTTATAGAGGATTTAAGCAGGCCTTTTGCATCGTAAGGATTAGATGGAACTACTACCTTTAGTCCGGGTGTATTAGCATACCAGTTTTCAAAGTTTTGAGAATGTTGAGCTGATAATTGTCCTGCATTTCCGGTAGGTCCCCTAAAAACCATAGGAATGTTATACTGGCCGCCTGACATATAATACATTTTCGCGGCACTATTTATAACTTGATCTATTGCTACAAGCGAAAAGTTAAACGTCATAAACTCGATGATAGGCCTTAAGCCATTCATAGCCGCACCAACTCCGACTCCTGAAAAACCAAGTTCAGTTATTGGGGTATCTATTATTCGATCTGCTCCGAATTCGTCAAGCATTCCTTGGCTTACTTTGTAGGCCCCATTGTACTCAGCTACTTCTTCCCCCATAAGAAAGACTTTTTCGTCTCTTCTCATTTCTTCGCTCATTGCTTCACCGAGTGCTTGCCTGAATTGTATTTCTCTCATTATGGAACTGGTTTTTGAATTCAATTAAAATTAGAAACTAATCCTTCATTTACAAAAGCTTGAAAACAAAAAAGCCCTGACTAGTCAGGGCTTTTAATTTTATTTCTCTTGAATATAATATTTACTTCAGAGCATCTCTAAACTGATCAGTTGAAGCATATTTACTGAACTCTAAATCAGAAAGAGCTTTATCCTTTAAAGTAGGATCTGCAGAAACGGCATTTTTTAAATGATCTAAGCCTTGAGCTTCTTTTCCAAGTCTAGCCGACGCAATTGCAGAACAATAGTGCGCTAAAGCCATGTCAGAATCTTTATCGATAGCTTCATCAAAAGAAGTAAGAGCATTTTCATACTGCTTGTTTAGCAATTGGG